>NZ_JOEH01000026.1 GCF_000719095.1 Streptacidiphilus jeojiense
TGAGCACCACCCGAAGCCGCCTAGGCCGACTCGTCCGCCAAGGCGTCCTCACCCAACCCGGACGAGGCATCTACCAAAAACGGACTTAACGCCCTCTGACACCTCCTCGGGCGAGGGCGGTTCGACCCAACCGAGTGCCGCACCTCCACGGACCAGGTCCGCCAGGATCCGATGGGCCGACTCCGAAAACCGGGCCCCGAGGTCCGGATCGGAGGCCAACTCCTTCACGTCGAGGATGACGGGCTCACGGCTCCCGCCGCTGGTCACGGTCGTATTCATGACCAGCAGCCTAACCAGATCAAATCCCGGAGGAGACCCTCCGCCCCCGGGGCCAATCGTGAACGCGGCACGTTACTGACCCACGTTTCCAGGGTGTGAAGCAAGCGGCGCATCCTGCGCAGCGTGCGCTGGGGCCACGTAGCAGTGCGCGGTGGTGACCATCTTGACGGACCGTCGGAGATCACGGGACTGTCGTAGAACACCCTGCAACACGTTTGGTAGGGGAGGGCATCATGGCGCTACGTTTCATCGGGATCGACCCCAGCACGGACACCGGCGACTCGCCGACCGTTTGGATCGACGAGGATGCAAGGGAGTTCGTCATTCAGGGATGGAGAGCGGGCGAAGGTCTGCGTGAGCAGGTGACTGCGACACCTGCGCCGAACCACAAGGCGGGCGTCCCTGACCACGAGGACGTGATCCGCGTTCCGCTGCGAATGGCCGGTGTGCTTAGGAAGGCGTGCGATGTCGCCGACGGCCTTGGCTGACCTCTTCAAAGAGGCCCAGCACACCGCTGTACACCTGGAACTGCGCGACCTGTATGCGGTGGACCACGAGTCAGCCGCCTACAAGGCGTGGCGCCGCGAGGGACACCGCGGTGAAGAGGGGATGGACCCCGACGGTCCGTACTGGGGAACGTGGACGCGCACGGTGCGTGAGGCGGTCGCTCGCGGTGTGGCGGTGCGGCGGGCACGGGTCGTCTCGGAGCCGGTCAGCGACTACATCCGCTACGAGCACTCCGGTACGGCAGTGAACCTGGCTGCGGGCGAAGAGGTCCGCTGGCTGCCTCGGGCCCAGGCGAGCGACCTGCTTCTGCCGGGCAACGACTTCTGGTTGTTCGACTCGACAACTGTGCGACTGGGCCTCTTCTCCGGTGACGGCGCTCTGGTGGGCCATGAAGTGTCCACCGACCCCGGTCTTGCCCAACTGTGCGACGAGGCATTCCAGCGCGTGTGGGAGCGGGCCGTCCCGCACGAGGAGTACAAGATTCAGTAGCCGTAACGTCGAACACAGCACAATGTCCCGGTCTCCCAGTTCTTCCGCCCAGCAGGCGCGCGAGCGTGTCGCCGCGCGGCTGCACGAGCTCCGCAGCGACGCCCGGTTGACCACGCGGGCGCTGGCCGAGGCGTGCGGCTGGGCCGCGTCGAAGGTCTCCCGGATCGAGAACGCGATCACCGCGCCCTCGGACGCCGACCTGTGGGCCTGGTGCCGCGCCTGCGGCGTTGCGGCCCTTGCCCCGGACCTGGAGGCGATGAACCGCCAGGCCGACGAGCTGTGGACCGAATGGCACCGACGCCACCGCCCCGGCCTGCTGGCAGCCCAGGAGCGCCAGCTCCGCATCGACACCGAAGCCCAGCTGCAGCGCTCCTACAGCAGTGTCGCGATCCCCGGGGCGTTCCAGACCCTGAACTACACCATGGCGATGCTCTCCGCCTTCAACCGGTTCCACGACGGGCAGGCCGCAGCCCCCGACATCGAGGCAGCTGCCGCCAAACGGCAGGAGCGCTCCCGGCTCCTGCGCTCTGGCAAGCACCGCTTTGTCGTCCTGATCGAGGAGCACCTTCTCCTGCATCGCTTCGGCAGCACCGCGATCCTGGCCGAGCAATTGCAACACCTTGCCGAACTCCAGCGCCTGCCCGGGGTGGCCATGGGCATCGTGCCGCTCTCCGCCGAACGCCCGGCGATGTGGTGTCCGGAGTCATTCCACATCTACGACCGCGCGCGGGTATCGGTGGAGACGCTGACCGCGATCATCAGCATCACCGTGCCGGCCGACATCGCCCTGTACGAGAAGGCGTTCGGTGCGCTCGGGTCGATGGCCGTGTACGGACCTGCAGCCACCCGGAGGATCGAGAGAGCGCTGGATGTGCTGCTGCTGTGAGGGGCGACGCGGTGTGCAACACGGCAGAACAAGCCTCGACCTGGACCCCGGCTCGGGAGGAGCGTGATGATCCGTCAGCACACGTACCAGCAATCCCCGGAGCCCACGATGCCCGACGCCCCCAGAGACTGGCCGACCGATCCGGCAACCCGCTGGTTGGTCAAGCAGTACACCGGCCCCTCCAAGAACATCTACGCCCGCTGGCGGGACCCCGGCGTCCTGTCCTTCCCGTTGGGAGAGAACTTCGACGCGATCGTGGTCACCCTGCACCTGGGCCGTGCGGTCGTCGAGGCGCTGCGCAGCTCAGACCTGCTGGTCGGCCCGGTGGTGGTGGACCAGCGCTCCGCCCACGCCACATTCCTGGTCCCCGCCGGGACGGCCGGGACCTGGACCCACCCCTTGACCGTCGCGCACGGCGTGGGCGAGTCGTTCTTCTGCCCGGAGCCGAGCAAGGTGGCCTGCCGCCGTGGCTGGCTGGTCAACCCCGACCAGGCCGGGGTCCTCACCGACCCGGATCAGCTCCTGACGGCGCTCGAGAGTGCCGGCGAGGAACTGATCGACAAGCAGCTGATCACAGGGAGTGGCGGCCGATGAGCGCCCCTCCCCTCGCACTCGACACCGCCCAGGTTGTGCGAGCGCTGCGCGAGGCCCTGCACGCCCGGGGCATAACGACCCCCGTGGAGGACGGTGCCCATCTGTTCCCCGAGTCGACCAAGGGCTGGGTACGCCTCGGGCTGCTCGACCTGGACAGCGCCGCGCTCCTGGTGAGACTGCTCGCGCAGACCCCCGACTCACCACCGAGGGCGGGCTGTGAGTCCTAGCCAGCCGCTGCCGCTGTTCGAGCAGCCGGCGCGGCCCGACGAGGTCCGCGCGCAGATCGGCACGTCGGGGCGCGACCGGCGCAGCCGCGTCGTGGGTGTCGTCGTCGATTGGACACCGTCCCGTCTGCGAATGCGGCGGCACGGGCCCTTGGACTGGACCGGGGTGCACGACGATGTTGTGCCCCTGGCAGGTCCCTTGGCCACTGCGGGGATGGCCTGTCGATGCGTCAGAATGCCGTCGTAGCAGTCGGGCCCGCGCAGTCTCACATCCGGGACCTCAGCGCGTCGACCTCACAGCCCGGCGCGAACGGGTCGAAGCCGTGCTCGACCAGCCAGCGAACCGCCAGCAGGCTTCGCAGCGACCACCAGGCGTGGATCACGTCGAGGTCGATGTCGGCGCCGTAGCCGGCGACGACGTCTTCGAGGTGCTCCTCGTGTCCGAGCGTGAAGGTGGCGAGGTCGTACAGGGCGTCTCCCCGGCCCGCCTCGGACCAGTCGATGATGCCGGTGACCTCGTCGCCGTCGACGAAGACGTGGGCGATCTGCAGGTCGCCATGGGTGAACGCCGGAGTCCACGGCCGCAGCGCGGCCTCGGCGACCCGACGGTTGTGGGTGACCAGGTCCGCGGGCAGGAGGCCGTTCGTCACCAGCAGCCCGCACTCGTCGTCGAGTTCCGCCGCCAGCGCGGCGGTGCTCCGCCCGGCCCGGCCGGGCCACGGCGGCAGCGGCGCGTCGTGCAGCTTCCGGATGGCGGCGCCCGCCGCGGCCCACGCCGCCGGCGACCCGGTCGACGGCCCGCCGAGGCGTCCGAGCGTCGTCCCCGGGAGCGCGGCGATCGCGAGCACGGGCGGCCTGCACCACAGCACCTCCGGGGTCGGCACCGGCGCGAGGGACATCGCCTCGACCTCGACGTCGAGGCGCGCCTGATCGGCGTCCACCTTCAGGAACACGTCGCCGACGCGCAGGGTGGCGCGCTCGGAATGGGCGACGACGACTTGGACCTCATCCATGGGCGACCAGTATCCCGGGCCGGGCGACGATCGCCGAGGGGCCTAAGCCGGCGGGGCGACCAGGGTGTCGGACTGGTCGGCCCGGCGCAGGGCCTCGGCGACGAAGCCGTTCGCCTTCAGTTCCTCGACCAGGTGGCGCAGGAAACCGACGGTCTCGGGCAGCCGGGTCCTGGTCGTGCCGACGGCCTGCTGGATCTGCATGAACCGGTCCTCGATCAGGCGGTACTCCGGATGCGCCGCGACGAACTCGGTCATGGGCTGCCTGATCCCGGCCGCGACCTCCAGCCCCCCGGCGCGGAACGCGTCGACACCGTCCTCGCCGTCCGCACCGCGCACGATGCCCGCGTGCTGGAGCGTCCGGGTGAGGTAGAGGTCGTAGGCGGAGCCACGCTTCACGCCGATGCGCACGCCGGCCCGGTCGACCTCGGCCACCGTGGTGATGGCCGAGTCCTGGGGCACCGCGAACACCCCCTCGATGACCACGTACGGTGCGGTGAAGGCGACCTCGGCTTCACGCGCGGGCTCGACGGCCAGGAAGCACATGTCGGCCAGGCCGGACGCCATCGCCTCGTAGGACTTCCGCGCCGCGTCGAAGCAGAGGAGCTCCACCGGCAGGCCCAGCCGCGCGCCGACCTCCCGCGCGATGTCGACCGTGACACCTGAGGGAGCCTCCGGCATGCCCTGCGCCAGGACCGGATTTCCCAGGTTGACGGAGACCCTCAGTACGCCACTGGGAGCCAGGTCCTTGCTGATGGCAGCACTCTCGATCATGAAGCGGATTATATGACCACGCACGACCGAGCCACCGGAAGCGCCCAGGCCGTAGCCGAAGGAGTCGCCAGACGCCCCGTCACGCCGGGCCGGGTCGTCCCGAGGCGGACGTGGGCGATCTTCACGGTCGGCCTTGCCGCCGCACCGTACGCGACACCAGGATCCCGGGCGGGCACGTGGTCTCCTGGGGGTCGGGGCGAATCGGGCCCCCGTCGAAACCGGACAGGGTTCCGGTGCCATTTGCTGAGCGGACGCGGTTCCGGTGATGAGGCCGGTCCTTCCGCCGCACTGCCAGGGAACGAGGAGTGCCATGGGTGAGAGCCTGATCACCACACCGTTCGGTGCCACCAGCACGGCTGCCGAAGTCGTCGCGGGAGTCGACCTGACCGGCAGGCGGGCCGTGGTCACCGGCGGGTCCTCGGGCATCGGCGTGGAGACGGCCCGCAGCCTGGCGGCGGCGGGCGCCGAGGTGACACTCGCCGTGCGGGACACCGATGCCGGCCACCGGACCGCGGCGGACATCGCCGCGTCCACCGGACGCGCCCACCCGCTGGTCCGCCGCCTGGACATCGCCGACCAGGCATCGGTACGGGCCTTCACCGACGGGTGGAGCGGTGCGCTGCACGTTCTGGTCAACAACGCCGGGGTCATGGCCGTTCCGGACCTGCGGCGCAGCGCCGAGGGCTGGGAACTGCAGTTCGCCACCAACCACATGGGTCACTTCGCCCTGGCTCTGGGCCTGCACCGGGCACTGGCCGAGGCCGGCTCGGCGCGGATCGTGGCGGTCAGCTCGGTCGGCCACATCGACGGACCCGTCGACTTCGAGGACCTCAACTTCGAACGCCGTCCGTACAACGAATGGGCCGCCTACGGTCAGTCCAAGACCGCCAACATCCTGTTCGCCGTGGAGGCGTTCCGGCGCTGGGCCGACGACGGGATCACCGCCAATGCACTGAACCCCGGCCGCATCCCCTCCACCCGCCTGATGCGGCATATGGAACCCTCCCCGCAGGCTCTCGCTCCGGGGAACGCCAACAGCACCGGCGTCTCCGTCAAGACCGTGGAGCAGGGCGCCGCCACCTCCGTGCTGCTGGCTGCCTCCCCGCTGCTGGACGGCGTCGGAGGGCGCTACTTCGAGGACTGCAACGAAGCCGGACCGCACCAGCCCGGGATCCGGCGCGGTGTCGCCGACTACGCCCTGGATGCCGACAACGCCGCCCGGCTGTGGCGGGCCTCGCTCGACCTGCTGGCTGCGGTGTAGCTCGGTCTCTCCGTAAGGCGTGAAGTGCAGTGCGAGGCTGGGGCTACCACCAGGGAGTATTTCTGTCGTGGCGGGGGAGGCGGGCCGTGCGCAGACTCGTAGCGAGAGCCGGGCGAAAGAGGTCGCCCCGGCGATCGTGGAAGCGAGCACCTGGTCATGAGCAACACCACGCAGCACGTCGCCGTCGTCACCGGCGCCTCCCAGGGCATCGGCGCCGCCCTGGTCACCGCCTACCGCAAGCTCGGGTACGCGGTCGTGGCGACGTCCCGCTCCATCGAGCCGTCCGACGATCCGGGGCTGCTGACGGTGCGTGGCGACCTGGCCGAGCCGGGTATGGGAGCCCGCGTCGTCGAGCAGGCACTGGCGCGGTTCGGGCGGATCGACACGCTGGTCAACAACGCGGGGATCTTCGTCGCCAAGCCGTTCACCGAGTACACCGACGAGGACTTCCAGGCGGTGGCCGGCCTGAACCTCCGCGGCTTCTTCGAGATCTCCCGCAGCGCCGTCGCGGCGATGCTCGCTCAGGGCGGTGGCGGCCACCTGGTGAACGTCTCCACCAGCCTGGTCGACCACGCCGATTCGCACGTGCCCTCGGCGCTCGCCTCGCTGACCAAGGGCGGCCTGAACGCGGTCACCAGGTCGCTGGCGATCGAGTACGCCTCCCGCGGCATCCGGGTCAACACCGTCGCGCTGGGCATCATCCGCACCTCGATGCACCCGGCCGACACGCACGCCGACCTCGCCACGCTGCATCCGCTCGGCCGGATGGGCGAGATCGAGGACGTGGTGGACGCCATCCTGTACCTGGAGAACGCCGGATTCGTGACCGGCGAGATCCTGCACGTCGACGGAGGCCAGAGCGCCGGGCGGTGACCCCCGAGCAGGGCCCTGACGACCGATCATCTCCCAGGAGGAGAGCCGATGAACAGCACAGCGGGCAACGAGAAGGTCCTGCGCGGTGTCCTGGACGCGTGGAAGGCCGCCGTCGACGCGCACCAGCCCGAGCGGGTCGCCGCCGGCTTCACCGAGGACGCGATCTTCCAGGGGCTCCACCCCTACAGCGTCGGCAGGCAGGGCGTCGCCGACTACTACGCCTCCCAACCGCTCGGGATGACCGCCGAGTACCGGATCCTGGAGACCAGGCAACTGGGCGAGGGCCTCGTGCTGGGCTACCAGACCGTCGACTTCTCGTTCACCGACCGGCCGACGCTCACGGTGTACCTGAGCCTGGTGGTCCGTCAGCAGGCGGACGGCTGGTACATCAGCCACTACCAGGTCTCCAGGCTCCGCTGAGGAACCGGCCGGCGGGACCGCACAGCCTCCGGCCGGAAGCTCTCTGAAGCCCACTCCCAGGCCGAGGGCTGACGCGCGTTCGACAAATGAACGCAGTGAGACCTCTTGACGGTCATTCATGGGCCTGTCTTGATATGTGACGGCGCAACGAGTGCGGTGAGGCTGCGGGACTTGAACCGATGGCTGCCCCACTCCCTGCTCGTGCGCGGTCGCCACCTTTCACCCACTCCATGAAGGGTCTGACGTGTCAACGAGACTGGGAGCGCTCCCATATCTGGCGGGCCGTACCTCGCTGCGGATCGGGCTGGCCCTGGCCGCGGTCGGGGCCGCGCTGGGGGCGGCCGTCGCCCTCTCGCCGTCGGCCGGGGCCGCCGGTGCGGTCGGCGCCGGCTACTGGCACACCTCCGGCAGCCGCATCCTCGACGCCGGGGGCAACACCGTGCGCATCGCGGGCATCAACTGGTACGGCTTCGAGACCCCGGACGCGGTGGCCCACGGGCTCTGGAGCGCCGACTACAAGGCCGTCATCGACGACATCAGGAACCTGGGCTACAACACCATCCGGATCCCCTTCTCCAACCAGATGGTCGAGACCGACCCGGTGCCCACCAACCTCGGCTACTACGGCAGCACCGGCCCCATCAACACCGACCTCAAGGGCCTCACCTCACTGCAGATCCTCGACAAGATCGTCGCCTACGCGGGCCAGGACGGACTGCGGATCATCCTCGACGACCACCGCTCCGAGGCCGGCAACAGCGCGGAGCAGAACGGTCTCTGGTACACCAGCGCCTACCCGAACTCCGCCTGGCTCGCGGACTGGGACACCATGGCCAAGCGCTACGCGGGCAACCCCACCGTGATCGGCTTCGACCTGCGCAACGAGCCGCACACCCCCGCCTACACCGCCTACTCGGCCGGCGCGACCTGGGGCAGCGGCGACCCCGCCACGGACTGGCGGCTGGCCGCGGAGGCCGCCGGGAACCGGGTCCTCGCCGACGACCCCGGCGCCCTGGTCTTCGTCGAGGGCATCAGCAACTACCCCGACGCCACGGTCAGCGGGGGCTACTCGACCGACTGGTGGGGCGGCAACCTGGACGGCGCCGCGGCCTACCCGGTCACGCTGACCTCGCCCGGCCACGTGGTCTACTCCGCCCACGACTACGGGCCGCACGAGTACGCGCAGAGCTGGTTCAACTCCACCACGACCCCGGCCAGTCTGGCGGCGGTGTGGGACAAGCACTGGGGCTACCTGGCCGAGCAGGGCATCGCCCCGGTCTGGGTGGGGGAGTTCGGCACCCCCAACGCGGCCACTGACGCGGCCGACAGCACGGCCGGATCCCAGGGCCAGTGGTTCAGCAGTCTGGTCGGCTACATCAAGACCAACAGCCTGAGCTGGACCTACTGGGCGCTCAACGGCGAGGACCCGTACGCACTGCTGGACAACGGCTACGACCCCACGCCGGTCTCGGCGGCCAAGCAGTCCGCACTCAACGGCATCGAGTTCCCGCTGGCCGGGAGCGGGGCCGGGAGCCCGAGCGCCTCGGCGAGCGCGTCCGCCACACCCACCACCGGCCCGACGGCGTCGGGTAGTTGCAAGGTGACCTACACGCTGCAGAGCGAGTGGGCCGGCGGCTTCAACGGCGTGGTCGACATCAAGAACACCGGCACCGCCGCCGTCAACGGCTGGAGCCTCGGCTTCACCTTCGGCGGGGACCAGAAGGTCACCAACTCCTACAACACCGCCCTCACCCAGAGCGGCACCAAGGTCACCGCCGCCAACCTCGCCTACAACTCCACGATCGCCCCCGCAGCCGATGTCAGCTTCGGCTTCCAGGGCACCTGGGCCGCCAGCGACGCCGCACCGTCGGGGTTCACCCTCAACGGCACCCCCTGCGGCTGACCCGGCCCCACCGACCTCCGGGCGCACGCGGAAAAACCGCGCACGCGTGCGCCCGGAGCACCACCCCAGCGGACCGCCCTCATCCCCCACCCGGGAAGGACCATCCCGTGCACCTCCGACCCCGGCTCCTCCTGCTCCGGCTCGACCCGATCCGACGCCTCAGGGTGTCCCTGCTGATCATGGCCCTGGCCGCGCTGGTCACCCCCCTCGCCGCGAGCCCCGCCGCCCACGCCGCCGACGGTACGTCGATCTGCACCGCGACCGGCACCCTGCCGATCAACAACGGCGAGTACACCCTGCAGTCCAACGAGTGGAACTCCAGCGCCTCCCAGTGCGTCACCGCCACCGGCGGCACCGCCTGGTCGGTGTCCACCGCGAACTTCAACCTCACCACCAGCGGACCCCCGGCCACCTACCCCTCGCTCTACAAGGGCTGCCACTGGGGTGCCTGCACCACCGGCAGTGGGCTGCCGATCCAGATCAGCCAACTCGGCAGCGCCACCTCGTCCTGGAGCACGGTCCAACCCGCCTCCGGCGCCTACGACGTGGCCTACGACCTGTGGATCAACTCCACCCCCACGACCACCGGGCAGCCCGACGGCACCGAGATCATGATCTGGCTCAACAGCCGCGGCGGGGTCCAGCCCTTCGGGTCGCAGACCGGGACGTCCACGGCCGCCGGCCACAACTGGAACGTCTGGACCGGCCAGCAGACCTCATGGAAGATCATCTCCTATGTGCTGCAGGGCGGCGGAACCTCGGTCACCGGACTCGACGTCAAATCCCTGATCAGCGACGCGGTCTCACGCGGCTCGGTCAACCCGGCGCACTACCTGATCGACGCCGAGGCCGGCTTCGAGATCTGGCAGGGCGGCCAGGGACTCGGCACCAGCAGCTTCTCCTTCGCCGCCACGACCACCGGCAGCGGCGGTGGCGGCGGAGACACCACGCCGCCCAGCGCACCGACCGGCCTCACGGTCACCGGCACCACCAGCAGCTCCGCCTCGCTCAGTTGGACCGCCGCCACCGACAACACCGCCGTCACCGGATACGACGTGTACCGGGGCGGGACGCTGGTCGGTACCACCGCAGGAACCTCCTACACCGACACCGGACTGACCGCCTCCACTGTCTACACCTACACGGTCAAGGCATTCGACGCCGCCGGAAACCTCTCGCCCGCATCAGGCAGTGCCACCGCGACCACCCAGGCCGCGTCCGGAGGCGGCGGCGGTGGAACCGGCGGCTGCACAGCCGCACTCGCCGTCACCAACCAATGGACCCCCGGGTTCACCGACACGGTCACCGTGACCAACAAGGGCACCGCGGCCACCCATGGCTGGACCGTCACCTGGACCTGGCCCAACGGCCAGCAGGAGACCAGCTACTGGAACACCGCCCTGACCCAGACCGGCAGCGCCGTCACCGCCACCAACCTCAGCTACAACGGCGCCATCCCCGCAGGCGGCAACACCACCTTCGGCGTCCAGGGCACCTGGAGCGGAACCAACGGCACACCCACCCTCAGCTGCACCGCCAGCTGACCGCAGTCGGCGGCCCCGGACGCGGTTCCACCCACCGCGCCCGGGGCCGCTCACTCCTGCACGGACCCCGGCCGTCTGCATATCCTGGCGAACGTGATCGAATACGAGACCTTTGACCTGGGTGACTTCCCGCTCCAGCACGGAGGAACGCTTCCCGGAGCGGTGCTGGCGTACCGGACCTACGGCGAGCTGGCACCGGACCGCTCGAACGCGATCGTCTCCCCGCACTGGTTCGCCGGAACGCACACGGCCAACGAGTGGCTCATCGGCCCCGGGAAGGCGCTGGACACCGATCGCTACTTCGTCGTCGTGCCCGGCCTGTTCGGCAACGGGCTGTCCAGCTCGCCGAGCAACACGGCCGCGCCCTACGACCGGGGCCGCTTCCCCAAGGTGACCATCCACGACAACGTGTCCGCCCAGCACCGGCTGGTGACGGAGCGGTTCGGGATCGAGCGCCTGGTGCTGGTCGCCGGCGCGTCGATGGGCGCGGGGCAGACCTACCAGTGGGCGGTCAGCCACCCCGACATGGTCGAGCGGATCGCCCCGATCGTCGGGTCCCCGCGCACCAGCCCGCACAACCAGGTGTTCCTGGAAGGGATCCGGGCCGCCCTCACCGCCGACTCGGCGTTCTGCGACGGCGACTACGAGGACCAGCCACGTACCGGGCTGCGCGCCTTCTCCCGGGTCTACGCGGGCTGGGGGCTGTCCCAGGCGTTCTACTGGGAGCGTTTGTACGAGCAGCTGGGATTCGCCACCCTGGAGGACTTCCTCGTCGGCTTCTGGGAGGCCAACTTCGGCGACTGGGACGCCAACGACCTGCTCACCATGGTCTGGACCTGGCAGCACGCCGACGTCGGCCTGACCCCCGGATTCGATGGCGACACCGTGGCCGCACTCGCCTCGGTCAAGGCGCGGGCGCTGGTGCTGCCCTCGGAGCGGGACCTCTACTTCCCGCCCCAGGACGAGGAGTGGACCGTCCGGCAGATGTCCGACGCCAGGCTCCGCGTCATCCCCGGTCTATGGGGACACCTGGCGGGCGGCGGCGCCGACCCGGAGGCAGCCGCGTTCATCGAAGCGAGCCTGCGCGAACTGCTGGCAGAACGCTGAACGCTGGCCTGGACACCGGTCCCGTTCCCGGTCCCGTTCCCGTGCGGCCTCAGCGGTCGAAAGCGCCGCTGGGCCGCGCGAGTCCGGATTCGTAGGCGTAGACCACGGCCTGCACCCGGTCCCTGAGGTGGAGTTTGGCCAGGACCCGGCTGACGTGGGTTTTGACGGTTCCTTCGGTGACGTGGATGCGTGCGGCGATCTCCGTGTTGGACAGGCCCCGGGCGATGAGTGCCAGGACCTCGCGTTCACGCTCGGTCAGCGCCTCCAGTCCGGGCGCCGGGGTGGGGGTGAGGGGCGCGGGCAGGGTGCCGACATGGCGGTTGATGAGCCGTCGGGTGACGCTCGGGGCCACCACCGCGTCACCGCGGACCACCACGCGGACGGCCGACAGGAGATCGGCCGCGAGGGTGTCCTTGAGCAGGAATCCGCTGGCACCGGCGTGCAGGGCGGCGTAGACGTACTCGTCGAGGTCGAAGGTGGTCAGGATCACGATCCGGGCACTGTTCGCGCCGTCGGCGCAGATGCGGCGGGTCGCCTCGACTCCGTCCACATCGGGCATGCGGACGTCCATCAGGACGACGTCCGGGCGGAGTTCGGCCGCCAGGGCCGCGGCCTCGGCCCCGTCGCCCGCCTCACCGACGACCGCCATGTCGGGAGCGTTCTCCACGATCATTCGGAAGCCGGTGCGGACCAGGGCCTGGTCGTCGGCGAGCAGGACGCGTATCACTCGGCGTCACCCCCGCTGCCGGTGGATGGGGAGCCCGGCCCGTACGACGAACCCGCCCGCGTCGCCGGGTCCGGCGCTGAGGTGGCCGCCGAGCAGGGTCACCCGCCGACGCATACCCGGCAGCCCATTGCCGCTGCCGACGGTGCCCGCGCCGTCGCCGGTGGGGCCCTTGCCGTCGTCGCCGACCTCGATGGCGATCTCGGTGTCACTGTAGGAGACGACCACATCGGCGCTCGCGCCGGGGCCCGCGTGCTTCATGACATTGGTCAGCGCCTCCTGCACGATGCGGTACGCCGACAGGTCGACCGGCGACGGCAGCGCGGCAGGTGATCCCTCGATCCGCAGGTTCACCGGCGTGCCGGAGTCCCGTACCCGGGTGAGCAGGCTCGGCAGGCGGGCCAGCCCGGACTGCGCATGCCAGGCGTCCTCCACCTCGCCGAGCGCGCCGAGCACCCGGCGCATGTCGGCCAGGGAGTCGCGTCCTGTGCTGACGATCGTCTGCAGGGCGGCGCGGGTGTCGGCGGGACGGTTGTCCAGCGCGGCCTCGGCGCCCTGTGCCTGGACCACGATCAACGACAGGCCGTGAGCGACCACGTCGTGGACCTCGCGGCTGATCCGTCCGCGCTCGGCGGCCACCGCGAGCGTGGCCTGGTGGTCCTGTTCCCGTTCGAGGTCCTGGGCGCGCGCGTGGAGCTGTTCGAGGTAGGCGCGGCGGTTGCGGCTGCCGTTCCCGACCGCCCAGGCGGCGATCAGCCCGGACCCCAGCACGGGCAGGCCGCGCCATGGATCGGACCCGCTGTCGTGGCAGGACGTGTCGACCCTGCCGGCCCGGGTCGGCCCTGACGGGACGTCACTGCGGCTGCACACCCGCAAGGTCGGTATCCGCAGCGACTGATCGACGGGGGAGCCGCCGATCAGCCAGGCCGCGCCCAGCAGCAGCCCGGCCAGGGCCAGCAGCGAGGTGAGCCGCGAGCACCGGGCCGCGACCGTGCAGAGAAGCACCAGCACGGCCAGGTCCATCACGGTGGGAAGCACGCCCACGGCCACCCGCACGATGGTGGACACCGCACACACGATGAGCATCGGCACCGGCCGACGCCGGCGCAGGGTGACGGCGACCACGGTGAACGCCGTGGCGACCCACCAGGCCCACACCGCACCCGACCCGCCCCACCCGGCGCCGACGGAACGGTCGGCCTGAACCCGCACCAGGTCGAACGCGTCGTTCACCAGCAGGCACGCCACCAACAACCCGCAGGCCAGCGCCGCGTCCTGGACCATCGGCCGACGAATCCCGGCGCGAAGGGCGACAACCACCGGAGCCATCATGGTGGGGGAGTCTACGGACGGCTGCTGTGCGCGGTATCTGCCGTACGGAGGAGGCCCACGCGCTGCCGTACATCCCTGGACAGACACGGCTGTTGGACGTCAGCCAGACGCGCGGGCCGGTCGGTGCGCGGCAGGGTCGTGCCATGAACCGAACGATGGAGAACGATCACGTCCGCGACGGCCTCGGCCGGCGGGCCTTTCTGCGGCGGGCCGGCCTGGCCGCGGGTGCGAGCGCGGTCCTGCCGCTGCTGGGCGCTGCGGGATACCCGGCGGCCCCGACCGGTGACCCCGACCAGCTGTTCCAGTCGGGGCAGTTCGCCGCCGCCGAGCGGGGCTACGCCCGGCTGCTGCGCGACGATCCCGACAATGCGCACGCCGCAGGGCAGTTGGGGTACATCGCCCTGCTGTCCAACCGCTTCGACCGCGCCGAGCACTACCTGGGCGCGGCGCACCGGCTGGCCCCCGAGGACGCGAATGTCCAGCGGCGGCTCGCGGACTGCTTCGTGCGCCAGGACGCGTTCGCCCGGGCCGTGCCGCTGCTGCCGGCCGCCCAGGCAGCGCAGCTCGCCAGCGTGACCGGTGCGCCGTACCAGGTGCACGGGGCGCAGGCCACCCGGGTGCCCTTCCTCGACATCGACCCGCTGCCGCAGGTGGCGGCAGCCGTGAACGGGGCGGCACCGGGGAGATTCGTCCTCGACACCGGCGCCATGGGCCTGACCCTGACCACGGATGCGGCGGAGCAGGCAGGGCTTCGCGCCGTCTCCACAACGACGGCCACCATCAACGGCAGGACCGTCACGACCTTCCTCGGCATCGCGCCGACGCTGCGGATCGGGGCGATCGAACTGCGCAACGTGCCGGCTACTTGGACGGACGGGGCGATTCTGACCTTTCCGAACGGTGTGGTGCCGGCCGGGACGATCGGAACCGCGCTCTTCTACCACTTCCTGACCACGATCGACTACCGGGGCCGGGCACTTGTCCTGCGGCGCAGGACGACCGCGCAGCAACGGGCGTTCCAGGCCGGCGCGGCTCGCGCCGCGCTTCGTCCGCAGCCGCTGTGGCTGGCCGGCGACCACCTCCCCTGCACACTGGGGAAGCTCAACGACTACGGTCCGCGGGTGGCCGTCATGGACACCGGCACTGTCGCCATTGGCCTCAACACGAGTGTGGCCAATGCCGAACGGGCAGGCATCACCATCGACTGGTCCGACCCGATCCCGGTCAACGGCGGTACGGCCACGGTCTATCCGATCACCCCGGACCGGATCAGCATCGGGGACGCGGTGGGCCGGCACGTTCCCGGCTCGGTCGGACCGACACCGTGGGAGGCCATGACCGGGTTCGACATCCTCGGCAATTTCACCCACGAGTTCTTCAAGCCGTTCGCCGTCACCTTCGACTTCGTCGGCATGCACCTCTACGTCGGCTGACGGCTCTGTTGCGCGTAGTGGCGGGCTGCCTTGGCGCGGTTGCCGCAGCGGGACATGTCGCACCAGCGGCGGCGGCCGTTCTGCGAGGTGTCGAAGAAGGTGAGGATGCAGCGCTCGTGCGTGCATTCGCGGATCCGCTGCGGCCCGCGCGCGAGCAGCTGCAGGTAGTCGTCGGCGGCCAGCCAGGCGGGTAGCCAGGTCGGGTCGGTGACTTCGGGTTCCTGGTGCGGCAGGCCGTCGGCGTCCAGGGTGCGCAGCACCCGGCCGTGGGCCAGGACGGCGTTCAGCGTGGTGACGTCGTGCGGGTCAGCGCGCAGCGCGAGCAGGGCGTCGCGGGCCTCCAGCAGCGCGGTCAGCGTCGCCGGCTCGTCGGGTGCGCGGCCGGTGAGGCCGTTGGACGCCAGCCAGACGGCGAGGCCGTCGGGCTGCTGGAAGAGCCGGCCGTCGTGCCAGCGGGTGTTCAGCAGGTCCAGCGACAGCGGTTCGCCGCGCAGCGGTCGGGGATCGACGAGGACGTCCATACGACCACTCTAACTGTTCAGCAGCCTTGGAACGGTTGCATGCCCTGACGTCTAACCCTTATGGTCATGGTGAACGGTTAGAGCAGTTCCTTTCGAATAGGAGCCCCGCCATGCCCGCCTCCCTGCGCACCGGACACGTCGGCATCAACGTCACCGACCTGGACCGCTCGGTCGCCTTCTACCGCGACGTCCTCGGCCTGCACGTACTCGGCGGCTCGGCCCCCGGCACCGCGCCCGAACGCCGCGTCGCCCAGCTGGGGAAGGACGGGTCGCTGGTGCTCACCATCTGGCAGCAGGCCGCCGGAGCCCACCAGCGCGACCAGGCCGGGCTGCACCACCTCGCCTTCGAGGTCGACACCGTGGAGGAGGTGCGCGAGGCTGAGTGGGCGCTGAAGGAGCGCGGCGCGACCTTCCAGTACGACGGCGTCGTCCCGCACGGCGAGGGCCGCGACTCCGGCGGGGTCTTCTTCAGCGACCCGGACGGGACGCGCCTGGAGGTCTTCACCGTCAGCGGCGTCGCGGGGGAGGGCAAGGCCCCGTTCGCCGACGCCCCCACCTGCGGCTTCTTCTAGGCCATGGTCACCGTGCCCACGGCGGGCTACCACGCCGGCGAGCGCGCAGCGCAGGCGCGCACCGGGGAGACCGAGCGGGCCGAGCACCTCGGCCGCAGCATCCGCGACACCGTGCCGGCGGTCGCCGCAAGCTTCCTGGCGCAGCGTCAACTACTGGTCGTCGGCGCCGCGGACGCGGACGGCCGGATGTGGGCGACGGTGCTCGCCGGCGAGCCGGGCTTCGTCTCCGTCCCCGACGAGCGGACGCTGAGCGTCGCAGCCCTGCCACATCCGGACGACCCGCTGCGCGATGCCCTGCGCGGCCCGGCCACCCAGGTGGGCACGATCGCACTCGAATCGGCCACCCGACGGCGGATGCGCGTCAACGGAACCGCGCAGGCACGGGATGGCGGCTTCCTGCTGCACGCCGAGCAGGTCTTCTCCAACTGCCCCAAGTACATCCAGAAGCGCGTCCCGGTTCCGGCAACCCCGACCGCCGCGCCAGGGCCGGGGCGGCGGGGACGGGAGCTGACAACGGCTCAACGGCTCGTCATCGGCACCGCGGACACCTTCTTCCTCGCCACCGCGGACCGCGAGGGGCAGGCAGACGCCTCGCACCGGGGCGGCAACCCGGGCTTCGTCGAGTCCCTCTCCCCGACCACGCTGCGCTGGCACGAGTACCCGGGCAACGGCGCCTACATGACGCTGGGCAACCTCGAACTGAACCCGCGCGCCGGGCTGGCCTTCCCCGACTGGGAGACGGGCGACCTGCTGCTGCTCACCGGTACGGCCCGGACCGACTGGCAACAGCGGTCGGTCACCTTCCACCTGACGGCGGTGGTCGACCTGCCCGGTGCCATGCCCCTGCGCTGGAGCGAACCGCAGTACTCACCCGCCAACCCGCCACTGAGCGTCAACAGTTGCCGCTGAGCGGCTCCACCGTTACGGAGGACCCGGTCTTGAGGCCCAGCGCCTGCAGGTAGTCCCCCTGGTTCACCCGGTACCAGACGTTGTCCGGGCCGCTCGCACCGCCGACATCGTCCAGCTCCGTGCACCAGTTCTCCGGCCGGACGACCTTGCGGTAGGTCTCGGTGCCCTGCTGCACCTGGGTGCAGACGGTGTGCTCCTCGTTGGTGTACGTGGTGCGCTTCTTGCTCCCGGAGCCGGTGGTGTGCCGCACCCGTTCGGTCTCGGTGCGGCAGCGGCGGACCATGTGCGGCCGGGTGGCGGTGCGGGCCAGCAGTGTGACGTGGCGGGTGGCCACCAGGCGACCGGTGACCGTAGTAGGGCTGGGCGCGACTTCCGCGGACGCGCCGTCAGCACTGGCGCCGCCGGTGGCGTCGCAGCCGCAGAGCAGCACCATTGCCGCCACCGCCGCCGCCACCGAACGAATTGCCACCCCGCGCGCGAAACCCTGCACGTCCCCTACCTCTACACCTGTGACCAGTGGTTCTTTAGATGCGGAAGCATATCGTCCGACTGGGCGGCCCGAGAGCCGGTCCCTTCGTCGAGCAGTGGGCCGGAGCCGCGCTAGTGTTCGGCTCCGGGCCCTGGCTGCGGCTGTTCAGGGGCGCTGTACGCAACCTCGACCCCAAGGAACGCCGAGCCGATGACGCAGACCCCGCTCGCCAGCACCGTGAGCGCTCCCGAGCAGGACGGCCCGGAGACGGACACCGCCCTCAGGTGGGCCCGCTTCCTGACCCGAGCCGTGGACCCGACGAACATCGTGCTCGGGGTGATGCTGGGCTTCGGCGCGGTCCGCTACGGGCTGTCAGGTGCCGTGTGGGGGCTGGTCGGTGCGTTGTTCTCCGCGGTCCTTCCGCAACTGGGCATCACGGCCGGGGTACGACGCGGCCGGGTGGGTGACCGGTACGTCGGCGACCGGGCCAGGCGGGTGGTGATCCTGCCGTTGATCATGGTGTCGGTGGGTGTTGGGCTCGCCCTGATGTACTTCGGCGGTGCACCGCGCCCGCTGACCGCGATGATCCTGGGTCAGTTCGCGACGATGGTCCCGGTCACTGCCATCACCACCCGGTGGAAGATCTCGATCCACACCAGCGCAGGAGGCGGCGCGGTCGCCATGCTGGCGGTGGCCTTCGGCGCGTGGGCCCTGCTCGGCTACGCCGTCGTGGCCGCAGTGGGGTGGTCGCGGGTGGTGCTGCGGGACCACACCCGCGCCCAGTGCCTGGCCGGAGCCGTGCTCGGGTCCCTGGTCGCCGGCTCGGTCTTCTGGGCGGCGCGCTGAGCGCAGGGGCACTGAGCGGATCGGGGCGACGCCGCCACCCCTGGCCGGTATTGAGCCGGAATTGCGCACGGAACGCCCTAGCCTGGGCAGACGCAGTGCGCAGCACCCTCTCTCTCAATGACCGGTGACAACCCAGTGCGGAGCGGGACGAGACCTTGAGAATCTATTCGCAGATCCCTGCACGCAGGACCCGTCAGGTCGTGGCCGACCTGCTGGCCCTGGCCGTGATCGCGGTGTCGGTGTGGTTCGCCCTGCTGATCCATGACGTGATCATGCGGCTGGCCGCTCCGGGGCGGGCGGCGCAGAGCGCCGGTGACCAGCTCGCCGGCGGACTGAACGACGCGGGCAACGCCGCGGCCAGGGTGCCGCTGGTGGGGGACACCCTGAAGCGGCCGCTGCTGTCGGCGGCCGGGGCCGGCAACGGCCTGGCCTCGGCGGGCGAGTCGGTGCAGCACACGGTCAGTCACCTGGCGTTCCTGGTGGCGTTCGTGCTGATCGCGGTGCCGGTACTGCTGGTACTGCTGGTCTGGCTGCCGCCCCGGATCCACTGGATCCGCGGAACGGTCAACGCTCGCCGACTGCTGGACGCCCCCGGCGGCGCCGACCTCTTCGCGCTCCGGGCGCTCACCGGCCCGCTGCGCAACCTGGCCACGGTCGAGATCCCGCCCGGCGGCCTGGCCGACGCCTGGCGCCGGGGCGACGCGTCCGTGATCGACGACCTCAGCCGCATCGGCCTGAAGCAGGTCGGGCTGCGCCCGTGACGCCCCCCGCCGCGCCCCGGGATCCGCCTCAACGGGTCCCGGGCGGAGTCCCTCCGTCGCGCGGGACGGCCATGAGGTAGGCGAGGACGGCGAGTACGCGGCGGTTGTCGTCGTCGGAGGGGGCCAGGTCCAGCTTGGTGAAGATGCTGGTGCTGTGCTTGGACACGGCCTTCTCGCTGATGAAGAGCCGGTGCGCGACCGCGCTGTTGGAGCGCCCTTCGGCCATCAGCTCCAGGACCTGGCGCTCCCGGTCGGTGAGCCGGGACAGCGGTTCGCTGCGCCCGCTGCGGCCGAACAGCTTGGTGACCACCTCGGGATCCATGACGGTGCCGCCGCCGGCGACCGTACGGATCACGTCGACGAACTGGCCGTCGCTGAACACCCGGTCCTTGAGCAGGTAGCCGACCCCTCCGGCCTGGTCGGCGAGCAGTTCCCGGGCGTAGATCTGCTCGACGTACTGCGACAGCAGCAGGATCGGCAGACCGGGGATCTGCTGCCGCGCGGACAGTGCCGCGCGGAGCCCGTCGTCGGTGTGGGTGGGCGGCAGCCGGATGTCCACGATCGCCAGGTCCGGCCGGAACTCCAGGAGTGCGGCCAGCAGGCCCGGCGCGCTGTCGGTGGCCGCCGCGATCTCGAACCCACGGGCCTTGAGGAGCCTGACCAGCCCTTCGCGGAGCAGGAAGAGGTCCTCCGCGACGACTATCCGCACGGCACCTCCATGACCACGATCGTCGGGCCCCCGGGCGGGCTGCTGATCGCCAGGATGCCATCGAAGGCCGCCAGCCGTCGCTCCACCCCGGCCAGTCCGCTGCCCGCGGCTGGATCGGCGCCGCCCACGCCGTCGTCGACCACCTCGATCCGCAACTGCCCGCCGGTCCGGGCCATCGAGATCCGCAGGCTGCTCGCCGAGGCGTGCCGGACGGCATTGGTGACCACCTCGGCGACGGCGAAGTAGCAGGCCGACTCGATCGGGGCGCCGAGCTCTCCGAGCGGCTCGATCTCGGTCACGCAGGGCAGTGGCAGGTCCAGCGCCAGCGCCCGGACCGCCTCGCCCAGGCCCCGGTCGGCCAGCACCGGCGGGTAGATCCCGCGGACCAGGCTGCGCAGTTCCTCCAGCGCCGCCGCCGACGAGACCCGGGCCTCCGCGACCAGTGCGACGGCCTCCTGCGGGCTGCTGAGGAGGATCTCCTCGGCGGTCAGCAGGTTCATCCCGATGGCCACCAGCCGCCCCTGGGCGCCGTCGTGCAGGTCGCGCTCGATCCGGCGCAGCTCCGCGGCCGCGGAGCTGACCGCCTCGGCCCGGGTCTCGGTCAGCACCCGCACCCGCCGGGCGAGCGCCGGATCGGGCTCGCGCCCGAGCAGCCGCCTGGCGTCCGGCAGCACGGTCAGCGGCAGCAGCCGCAGTCCCAGGGCCAGCAGCAGCGTCCCCTGGATCCCGCCGAGCACCACCAGATGGTTGGCCGCGTCGGCGGAGAAGCCCGACACCGGCCAACTGCCGGCGCCGAAGGTCCGCACCACCAGGGAACGACCGAAGATGCCCTGGACGATGCCGTTCACGCCGATCCCGAGCAGACCCAGGACCGCCAGGTCCGCCGCTGCCCGCGGCCTGCGCACCAGCAGGACCACGGTGGCCGCCAGGAGCGCCAGCCCGACGAAGTAGGCGGTCACCGCGCCACCGATCCCGGCGTCCGGCGGTGCGGCCGACCAGGGATCGAGGCTGGACAGGCCACCGAGCATCACCACGACGGCGGGCAGCAGCAGCGCCCAGCGCGCGGATCGTGCCGCCTCGTTCCCGGCCGGGCGCCCCGCCCTGCCCGCCGCCGGTCGGACCAGCCCGATTCCGGCGACTGCGGCCAGCACCAGGACGCCGAGGACCGCCGGCAGCAGATCCAGCCGCAGGGTGTGCCCGTGCGCGACCGCGTTCACCCCCACCAGCAGTTCACCGCTCGCGACCGCGACCACCGGCAGCAGACCCGGCCTGGGCGCCGGCCCCTGCCGGAGCAGCATGGTCGCCAGCAGGCCCGCCAGCAGCAGCGCCACCGGGAGCACCCCGACCGAGGCCAGGTCCGGTACGTTCACGAAGACCGAGTTGCCGTGCGCTCCGGGGTTGTGCAGGTCCACCACCAGCACGGACACGCTGCCGTAGGCGGCCATGCCCACCAGCGCGGCGAGGACCGGCCAGCCGATCCGCGTGACCGGACCCGCCGCTCGCACCGGGCGCTCCGGCGCCCGCTCCACCCTGAAGGCCGCCAGCGCGCAGAGCGCGGTCAACGCCATGATCACGCCCTGCGGCCAGGCCCCTGTGGGCATCGGAAACGGCCACATAGTCGGCCCCCGTCCTGTCTCGTCCGGCTTCTCCCGGGCCGCACGCTGCGACCTGGGATCATGCTGCTGCCCGGACCGGGCGGACGCCATGGACCGGAACCCACTCACCAGGTAGGCCTACACCTACCTCCGCCGGAACCACCCCCTAGGCTGGTGCCCATGACGGCAACGGGCTGGACCGGAATCGGCCGGGACGAACAGGGGGTCGTCACCCGGTTGTCAGCCCGGGGGCAGGGCCTTGCGGAGGTCCCGGCCCTGGGGCCGGAGGGACTCGGCCTGCTGCGCACTATCGACCTGTCGTTCACCACGATCGCCGACCTCCCCGGCGAGCTGAAGTCGCTGCCCTCGCTCACCGAACTGCGCCTGGACGGCAACGGGTTGGCGGCGGTCCCGGAGGTAGTGCTCCAGCTCCCGCAGCTCGAACTGCTCAGCCTCTACCGGAACCGGCTGACCTCCGTGCCGGCGGCCATCGGGGGACTGCACACGCTGCGCACCCTGAACCTGGCGGACAATGAGCTCCAGGAGATCCCCGAGACGATCGGAGGTCTCAGCGAGCTGCACACGCTCGATCTGGGGCACAACCGCATCGATTCGCTGCCCGACTCCATCGGCCGGCTCACCGGACTGAGCCGCTACCTCTACCTGAGCAACAATCAACTCACCTCAGTACCAGCAACATTGTGCGGACTGACCCGGCTGCGCTACCTCAACGTCACCGACAACCGGCTGACCGGCCTCCCGGCCCGCTTCGGCGACCTCGCCGCCCTGCAGGAGCTGCGGCTCTACCGCAACCGGCTGGCCTCGCTCCCCGAGTCGATCGGGGCCCTGTCCGACCTGCGCGAGGCCCATCTGATGGACAATGAGCTCACCACCCTGCCCGACTCCATCGGCGACCTCGCCGACCTGCGTGAACTCCGGCTGATGGACAACCGGTTGAGCGCGCTCCCGACGTCCCTCGGGAAGCTGCACCGGCTGACCCGGTTGGACCTGCGGAACAACAGCTTGAGCGCACTTCCGGAGTCGGTCGCCGAGCTGACCGCGCTGACCCATCTGGATCTGCGCAACAACCGGCTCGATGACCTGCCCGCCGGGCTGGCCCACCTGCCGGCCCTGGAGAAGCTGGACCTGCGCTGGAACCTCATCGACCCCTGGCCGGACTGGTTGCAGGGGCTGGAGCAGCGCGGATGCGCCGTCCTGCGGTGAGCTGAGGGTGGATCAGTTCCCCGGCAGCAGCGCGACATCGGACACCGGTCCGAGGTGGCTGAGCTTGTCGGGGTTGGACACCGAGTGGACCGCCCGGATCGCACCGTCGACGATCTCGAGTTCCAGCACGCTGGCCACCCGCCCCTGGGAGTCGGACAGCACCGCGCCGGGACGGCCGTTGACCAAGGCCGGCTGCAGCGAGACGCCGACCCTCCCGGTACGGCGGAACCCGCCGATGAGCAGTTGGGCGACGCGCCGCAGTCCGGTCAGCGACGTGCCGATGGCCCGGGCCTTGCCGCCGCCGTCGCCGTGGAAGACGACCTCGGGCGCGAGCATGGCGAGCAGCGCGTCCAAGTCGCCGCCCGCGGTGGCCGCGAAGAACCTGCGGGCGAGTTCCTCGCCCTCCGCGCGCCGGGCCGGTGGCGGCGGGCTGTCGACCTCATGCCCTTCGGCGGCCAGGTGCTTCCTGGCCCGGGCGAAGATCTGCCGACAGTTGGTCTCGGACTTGCCGACGGCGGCCGCCAGGTCCGGATAGCCGTACCCGAAGGCCTCGCGCAGCAGGAACACCGCCCGCTCCACCGGGGAGAGGGCCTCCAACAGCACCAGGAACGCCATCGACAGCGAGTCGGCCAGCTCGGCGTACTCGGCCGGCCCCGGCCGGTCGGCGGATACGACGACCGGCTCGGGCAGCCACTCGCCGACGTAGGACTCCCGGCGAACCCGGGCCGAGCCCAGGTAGTTGATCCCCAGGCGGGTCACCGAGGTGGTGAGATACGCCTTCAGTTCGAGGATCTCGGTGCCCGCCTGCTGCGCCCGGGTCACGCTGAGGAAGGCGTCCTGGACGATGTCCTCGGCGTCGCCCACGGAACCGGTCATCCCGTAGGCGATGGAGAACAGCAGCGGCCGGTAGTCGGCCATGTCCGTCGCAACTGCTGTGCCTGGCACGGGATCTCCTCGCTCTGTCTGCGCAGCAGGTTATCCGAGGCGCGGGCCCGGCCGCGCCGGCGGGAGACGCAGGTCACATCCGCTGCTGTCACAGCTCGACGGGGTGCCCTGTCTCAGAGGGACGACAGCAGACAACGGACATCGGACCACGGACCCCGCAAGGAGACACGTCGTGAACATCGCTCTGTGGATCGTCGCCGGAGTGCTCGCCGCCGCCTACTTCCTCGGCGGCGGCTACAAGGTCGTCACGCCGAAGGAGAAGATCGCGGCGGCCGGGCACAGCGCGCAGTGGGTCGAGGACTTCAGCAGCGGTGGCGTGAAGGCCATCGGGACCCTCGAAGTACTGGCCGCGCTGGGCCTGATCCTGCCCGCCGTGCTCGACATCGCGCCGGTACTGGTGCCGCTGGCGGCGCTCGGCCTGGTGCTGATCATGGCCGGTGCCACGGCCACCCGGATCAGGCGGCACGAGGCCGCCCTGGTGCTGGTGGACCTGACCTATCTCGTCCTGGCCGGCTTCGTCGTGTGGGGCCGTTTCGGCCCCGCTGCCTTCGGCGGCTGAGGAGCGGAAAGAACAGGACTAGACAGCTATAGACATGTCTAGATAGGTATGCCTATCGTGAGGGCATGAGCGAGGTACTCAGCAAGCACCAGCGGATCGCGGATCTCCTGACCCAGGAGATCCGCGCCGGTCGGCTGCGACAGGGCAGCCAGCTGCCCGGCGAGCACGCGCTGACCAAGCGTTTCGCCGTCAGCCGCACCACCGTGCGGCAGGCCCTGCGGAAACTGAGCGACGAGGGGCTGATCGCCACCCGGGCTGGGATCGGCTCGGTGGTCACCTTCGACGGCACACCGCTGGACGACCGCGAGGGCTGGACCGCGGCATTCGCCTACGCGGGAACACCGCTGGCGGCCACGGTGCTACGCCTGGAGGGCCTCCTGGACGCCGAGCTGGCGCAGCGGCTGGGGCTGGCCGAGGAGACCGGGTTCCTGGCACTGGACCGGGTGCGGTCCCTGGCGGACTCCGACGGAAACGGGGACGTCCCGGTCTCGCTGGAGCTCAGCCGCTCGCTCCTGGTCCCGGAGCTGGCCGAGATTCCCCGCACCGGACTGCTGGACGGTTCGCTGACCCGGACCCTGGCCGCGGCCGGTCTGATCCAGCGTCGGGGACGGCAGGTCGCCTCGGTGGCCCCGCTGCCGCCGAGCGAGGCCACGGCGCTCGCCCGACCTGCCGGTGAGGCCTTCCTCAAGGTCGAGCGGACCAGTTGGGACCAGGACGACGGCTTCGTCGAACACGTCACCAGCTGGCTGTCGCCCGAACACTTCCGGCTGGAGCTGACCTTCGGCGGGCCCGCAGGCTGAACCCGCAGCACGGACCCCACCCCGCAGTACCGACCGACATGACCAGAGTCAAGGACAGGCGCATGCACAACCAGAACGCTCTCCACCCGACGGCCACCATCACCGACACCGCAGTGGGGGACCGCGCTCTGGGAGCCCTCTACGGGCTCGCCCTGGGCGACGCGCTGGGGATGCCGACGCAGGTGATGTCCCGGGCCGCCATCACCTCCCGCTTCGGCCAGGTCACCGGGTTCGAGCCGGGCCCGCCGGACAACCCGGTCGCCGCCGGACTGCCCGCCGCGAGCGTGACCGACGACACCGAACAGGCCGTGCTGGTCGGCCGGCTGCTGGTCCGCGGTGACGGGCACATCGACCCGCACACCCTGGCCCGGGAACTGCTCGACTGGGAAGCCACCATGAAGGCGCGCGGCTCCCTGGACCTGCTCGGTCCCTCGACCAAGGCCGCCCTGGACGCGGTGGCCCGCGGAGCCTCGGTCGAAGAGGCAGGACGGACCGGCACCACCAACGGCGCGGCCATGCGGGTCGCCCCGGTCGGCATCGCCTTCCCGTTCGGGTCCGAAGGCCGCGACGGCGACCTCGACGGTGATCTCGACCTCGACGGGTTCCTGGACCGGGTGGTGGAGTCCTGCCAGGTCACCCATGCCACCGGCATCGGGATCGCCGCCGCCGCGGCCGTCGCAGCCGCCGTCAGCGCCGGCGTGTCCGGCGCCGGCCTGGACCGGTGCATGGACGCCGCCGAACAGGCGGCCGCCGCAGGTTCGCTGCGCGGCGCCTGGGTCGCCGGCGCCGACATCGCCACCCGCATCGGCTGGGCCCGGCGGCTGGTGACCGGTGTGCCCCGGGACCAGGCGATCGAGCTGATCGTCAACCTCGTCGGCACCAGCGTCGCCAGCCAGGAATCCATCCCGGCCGCCTTCGCCGTCCTGACCCTGGCCGGCGCCGACCCCTGGCAGTGCGGACTGATCGCCGCCAACCTCGGCGGCGACTGCGACACCATCGGCGCCATCGCCTGCGCCATCGCCGGCTCCGTCTCGGGCCACGCGGCACTGCCCGCCGAAGCCGTCACCGCCCTCGACGCCGTGAACGGCATCGACCTGCGCGGCCTCTCGGCCGATCTGCTCACCCTCCGGTCCGCCACGCACGGCTGACCCTCCGTCACCCGCAGCGGGCCCCGATGACCGGCCCCCACAGGCCGGCCACGCGCCGTCCCGCGCCACCTGACCCCGCGTCAACTGCGGGGCACCCCATCACACTGAGCAAGGAGGTACCACCGTGAGCGACTCAACGGCGAGCGAACGGGTGGGAACGGTAGAGACCCGAGGCATTGAACCTGTCCCCGACGCCGAACGGCACGGGCAGTCGCGCCAGATGTTCTGGACCTGGTTCGCGGCCAACATCAGCATCCTGGGACTGCCGCTGGGCGCCAGTCTGGTCGCGTTCCACGCGCTGAACATCTGGCAGGCCGTACTGGTTGCGGTCATCGGCTCGTTCGGGTCGTTCGCCATGGTCGGCGCGCTCAGCATCGCGGGAAAACGCGGCGGAGCCCCGGCGATGACACTGTCCCGTGCCGTCTTCGGCGTGCGCGGCAACCTGGCACCCACGCTGATCACCTGGATCAGCCGGGCGGGCTGGGAGACCATCAACACCACCACCGCGGCCTACGCCATGCTGGCGCTGGTCTCCATCGCCTTCGGCTGGCACCAGAACGACGCGCTCACCATCCTCTGCCTGCTGCTATTCATCGGCCTGACCCTGGTGATCAGCGGGCTGGGCCACGCCACCATCATGTGGATCAACCGCTGGGCGACCTATGTGTTCGGCCTGCTCAACCTGGTCGTGATGGGCTTCCTGGTGGCCACGGTGGACTGGCACGCCGTACTGCACGCCCACCCCGCACCGCTGAGCGCGGTGATCGCCGGCGCCGGCGTGATCGCGGCCGGGACCGGCATCGGCTGGGCCAACGCCGGCGCGGACTACGCCCGCTACCTGCCCCGCAGGACGCCCGCCGCCCGCCTGGTCGCCGCCTCCGCGTTCGGGGCGGGGATCCCGCTGGTCCTGCTGATCTCCCTGGGCGCGCTGCTCACCGCCGGCGACACCTCGCTGGCCACCGCCTCCGACCCGGTCGCCGCCATCAACGCCATGCTGCCCAGCTGGATGGCGATCCCCTACCTGATCGCCGCCGTCGGTGGGCTGCTGCTGTCGAACCACCTGTCGGTCTACTCCGCCGGGCTGACCCTGGTCACCCTGGGCATCCGCGCCAAGCGCACCGTGGCGGTGGGCCTGGACGTCATCGTCACCCTGGTCGGCGGCGTCTACTTCATGCTGATCGCCAAGAACTTCTACGGCCCCTTCACCACGTTCCTGACCATCCTGGCGGTCCCGATCACCGCCTGGGTCGCGGTCTTCGGCACCGACCTGCTGCTGGGCCGCAGCTACGACGCCAAGGCCCTGATGGACACCGGCCGCGGCAGCCGCTACTGGTACCGCGCGGGCGTCAACCCCGCCGCCGTGGCGGCCTGGGCGGTCGGGATCGTCGTCGGACTGCTGCTGACCGAGGTCAAGACCAGCGACACCGACATCTGGTTCTCAGGCCCCTGGTCCGGCAGTTGGCTCGGCGCCAGCGGGCTCGGCTGGGTGGTCACCTTCGTCGTCACCGCAGCGCTCTACGTGCTGCTGCGTCCGCTGGACCGCACCGTGGTGCGGGAGCACCAGGACCAGGCCGCACTGCGGAACCCGGCAGCCGCCGGCACCGGCGATGCCGGGAGCGACGGCGGCCAGGACGGCATACACCCGCTCGACCCCCGTATCCAGGCCGTCGACCACCACTCCAGCACCACCACGACGGGATCCCGATGAGCACCGACGACCGCACCCGGGCCGACGCCGAGCCCAACACCGGCGGCCCCCGACTCTTCCTGGCCGGCAGCGTCCTGGTCGACCTGGTGGTCCGGATCCCGACCCTCCCCGAACGCGGCGGCGACATGCTCGCCGAGTCCGCCGAGTTCACCACCGGCGGCGGCTTCAACCTGCTGTCCGCCGCCGGCAGGCTGGGACTGCCCGGCACCTACGCCGGTCCGCACGGCACCGGCACCTTCGGCGACCGGACCCGGGCCTCGTTGGCCGCCGAGGGCATCGACCTGCTGCTGCCCGCACGCACCGGCCAGGACACCGGCTTCAGCATCGCCCTGGTCGACAGCGGCGAGCGGACCTTCGTGACCAGCTCGGGCGCGGAGGCGGACTTCACCGACGCGGACACCGAAGCCCTCGCCGCCCAGCTCCGCCCGGGCGACGTCGTCCAGGTCTCCGGATACGGCCTGGTGCGCCCGGCCACCGGGGAGACGCTGGCCGCGCTGGTCGGACGGCTCCCGGACGGGGTGCTGCTGAGCTTCGACCCCGGACCGCTGGTGGCCGACATCCCGCCCGCCCGGCTGGACCGGATCCTGGCCCGGTGCGACTGGTTGAGCTGCAACGCCCGCGAGGCCGGGCTGCTGACCGCAGGCGCATCGGGCCGCGAGGCGGCCCAGGCGCTGCGCGCCAGGCTGCGCCCCGGGGCCGGAGTCGTGGTGCGGGCGGACTCGGACGGCTGCTGGGTGGCACCGCCCGCCGCCGGCGACCGGGCCGATGTCCAGGCGCCGGTGCACCTGCCGGGCTTCGAGGTCACCGCGGTGGACGCCAACGGCGCCGGCGACGCCCACGTAGGAGCCTTCCTGGCCTTCCTCACCCAGGGCGCGGACCCCCTCGAAGCCGCACGCAAGGCCAACGCCGCCGCAGCCTACGCAGTCACCCGCCGCGGCCCGGCCACCGCCCCCGACCGCCCCGAACTGAACCGTTTCCTGGCAACGGCGACCACCCGCCGGGACGCGGACTGACGTCGACCCGGCCCCCGGACGCAGCCCGTCCGGGGGCCGGGTCGACGGATCAGGGCGACCACTGGTTGACTGCTCGTCCGGCGCGGCCCAGGATTGAGCTGGAAAGCGCTTTCCCAAGCTTTCCCACAGCTGCAGTCAGGAGGAACCAGGTGCCACCCAGCAGGTCAGGTGCGGTCGGGGTCGAGTCGGTCGTGGCGATGGACGTCGGGGGGACGGAGGTGAAGACGGCGGTCCTCGCGCTGGACGGGAGCGTGCTGGAGGCCGGTTCGTGGCCCACCCGTCGTGAGGACGGGGCGATCGCCACGGCGGAGCGGGTGCTCGGGCTGGGGGTGGAGCTCGTGTCCCGGGCGGTCGAACTGACCGGTCGTCGGCCGCTGGCGGCCGGTGTCGTGGTGCCGGGTGTGGTGGACGAGGGTGCCGGGGTGGCGGTGCACGCGGCCAATCTCGGCTGGCGGGAGCTGCCGCTGCGGGCGCGTCTGGAGGAGCGGCTCGGGCTGCCGGTCGCCTTCGGGCACGATGTGCGGGCCGGTGCGCTGGCCGAGCAGCGGCTCGGGGCGGGGCGCGGGCAGGACCCCTTCCTCTTCGTTCCGCTGGGGACCGGTATCGCCGCCGGCGTCGTGCTGGGCGGACGGCTGGTCCCGGGGTGGGCCGGCGGTGCGGGGGAGATCGGCCATCTGACGGTGCGTCCGGACGGTGAGCTCTGTGGCTGCGGCGGTCTGGGGTGCCTGGAGACGGTGGCGTCCGCGTCGGGCGTGGCTGCCGGCTATGTGCGCGCGGGCGGGGCCCCGGGCAGTACCGCGGCGCAGGTCGCGGCGGCGGTGCGGGCCGGCGACCCGGTGGCCGGGAAGGTGTGGGCGCAGGCCGTCATCGCGCTGGCGGACGCGTTGGCCACCTGCGTGACGGTGCTGGCGCCGCAGGCCGTCGCCGTCGGCGGCGGGTTGGCCCAGGCCGGGGAACTGCTGCTGGCCCCGCTGCGGGAGGCGCTGTCGGAGCGGTTGAAGCCGTTCCAGCCGTCGCCCTCGATCGTGGCGGCGGAGCTGGGCTCCCGGGCGGGCTGTCTGGGGGCCGGGTTGATGGCCGGTGATCTCGTGGCCGGTGATCTCGTCGGTGGTCCGGTGAGCGGTCCTTGAGCGGTTCTTGAGCGGTGCGGTGGGCGGTGCGGCGACGTGTCCGGGGGAGATTCATGGTCGATTCATCCGCTTGCAGCGGTTGACCTGCTGCGCAGCCGCCGCAGATGATCGTGGGCAGCGACAGGTGCAGCCAACGGCCGCCGTGTACTGCCGGTTTCGGGCCTGCTCACCGCCGCGTCGATGCAACCCGCCCAGCCACCCCCTGCACCAGGAGGCCGACTCATGGCCAGCCGTGATCCCGCCCGTCCCAACGTCCTGCTGATCCTGTCCGACGACCAGGGGCACTGGGCCATGGGCTGCGCGGGCAACCCCGAGATCCGCACCCCGCACCTGGACGCCCTGGCCGAGCGGGGCGTCCGCTTCAGCCGCTTCTTCTGCACCTCACCGGTGTGCTCGCCGGCCCGGGCGTCGCTGTTCACCGGTGAGCTGCCCTCGCAGCACGGCGTGCACGACTGGCTGTCGTACCACCACGCCGGTCGCACCGGGATCGACTTCCTGGCCGAGCGGACGCTGTTCACCGATCTGCTGGCCGACGCGGGGTACCGGCTCGGCCTGTCCGGGAAGTGGCACCTGGGGGCCAACGACCGTCCCCGGAAGGGCTTTGTGCACTGGTACGCGCACGAGAGCGGCGGTAGTCCGTACTACGGGGCCCCGATGTACCGGGACGCCGTGCGCACCGAGGAGCCCCGCTACCTGACCGACGCGCTGGGCGAGGACGCGGCGCAGTTCCTGAGCGCCGAGGCGGACCGCCCCGAGCCGTTCCACCTCTCGCTGCACTTCACCGCCCCGCACAAGCCCTGGCGCGGCCAGCACCCGGAGGAGTACACCGACCTCTACGCCGACTGCGCCTTCACCAGCTGCCCGCAGGGGCCCGCGCACCCCTGGCAGCCGGTCACCGAGGACGGTTCCCCGGTGGGCGGCGAGAGCGACACCCGGGAGGCGCTGGTCGGCTACTTCGCCGCGACCACCGCGATGGACGCGGCCATCGGCCGGGTGCTGGAGCGGCTCGACGAGCTTGGGCTCACCGAGTCCACGCTGGTGGTGTTCACCAGCGACAACGGCTTCAACGCCGGCCACCACGGGATCTGGGGCAAGGGCAACGGCACCTTTCCGCAGAACATGTACGACAGCTCGGTGATCGTGCCCTGCCTGATCTCCCAGCCCGGCCGCATCCCCGGCGGCCGCCACTGCGACGCGCTGCTGTCGCAGTACGACGTGCTGCCGACCCTGGTCGAGCACCTGGGGCTGGACCACACCCACGACCCGGCCCTGCCCGGCCGCTCCTTCGCCGACATCCTCGCGGGCACCGACGCGACTGTCGGAGCGGACCGCGAACGGGTGGTCGTCTACGACGAGTACGGGCCGGTGCGGATGATCCGCACCCGGGACTGGAAGTACGTGCACCGCTACCCGCACGGTCCGCACGAGCTCTACCACCTGGCCGCGGACCCCGGTGAGGAGCACAACCTGGCGGCGGACCCGGCCCACGCCGCCACCCGGATCGACCTCGCCGCCCGACTGGACGCCTGGTTCGCGCGGTACGTGGACCCGGCCCTGGACGGCTCGCGGCTGCCGGTCACCGGCTCCGGGCAGCGCACCCCGGTCACCCCGGGCGCGCTGCCCACGGCCTTCGAGCCCGGTCCCGAAGCCAAGGCCTGAGCCGGCGTCAGGACCGGTCCGGGACCGGTCCGCTCAGCCGGTGGTGACCACCAGTTGGGGCTGGTAGGCGCTGCTCTCCCGGGAGTTGAGTACCACCGCGAGGCCCGCACCGGACTGCCACAGGGCCAGCCCGATCCGGCCCGGGGCGGCCAGCTGGGAGGTCACGTCGAAGGACAGCCAGGCCTTGGTGCCGGTCACGGCCGCGCTCGCCAGCAGGTCGCCGAGCGCGGGCCGGTTGTTCCAGGTGAGCCCGGTCTCGGTCCAGCCGGTGTCGCCGACGGCGTAGGCGTCCAGGGTGGTCTGGGTGCCCCCGGAGTCCGAGACGAAGCCGTACACCTGCAGTACCGCCGAGGTGACCGTGGCACCGGCCAGGGCGCTGGTGTCGAACGCCAGGTAGGCGGCCCGGCTGTAGCCGCCGCCGGTGGTGCCGGTGTTCTTGGCCACCAGCGTGGTCGCGGTGCCGTAGTTGGTGGAGGCGTAGGAGCCGTCGCGGACGAAGGCGTCGGCGACCGCGGCGAGCTGGGTTCCGGTGACGGTGAAGGAGGCGTGCTGGGTGGTCCCGGCGGTGCCGGTCAGGTTCACGGTCACGCTGAGCGCCGACGAACCGGCCGTGGCGGTGACCGTGGAGTCGGCGATGAGGACGGTTCCGCCGCGGGCCACGGTCACCGTGACGGTGGTCGCGAGCTGGGTCGGGTCCGAGACGCCGATGTCGACCCGGTCGCCGTTCTGCTGCACCACCACCGCGCAGGGCGCGCTCGCGGTGATCACGCCGGCGGTGCCGGCCGCGAAGAAGTTGGCGGCGGTCAGCCCGAGGCGGTCGCAGCGGACGGCCTGCACGCTGCCGGTGTTGGCGAGCACGGTGACCGTGGGCTGGCCGGCCCGGGCGGCGGTCTGCGCGGCGGTGAAGCCGGGCAGCAGCGCGTAGGCGTAGGCGGCGCCCGAGGGAGCGGTGCCGTGGTCCAGGCCCAGGGTGAGGTAGGGCCGGGTGACCGGGTCGGTGGGACCGCCGGTGTTGATGTCGCTCCAGGCCCCGGTGCGGTCGGTCAGTGCCGCCTGCACGGTGGCGCCGCCGGGGAAGAGGTACCCGCCGGTCCGGTCCGAGTGGGCCCAGCCGGCCACCGGCAGCGAGGCGGACCAGCCGGCCGAGACGCTCTGCGCGGTGCCGTCGACGGTGAGCGTGTAGGCGCCGTCGGTGTGCAGGTTGCGGTTCTCGACGGTGGTGGTGACGTCCGCTCCGCTGCCGCCGGTGATCCCGGCGCCCAGCGCGAACACGCAGTCGTCCAGCAGGAACCAGGACTTCTTGGCCACCAGGGTGGAGCCGTAGCTGCGGAAGCTCATGCTCGCGGATCCGAAGCCGCCGGGCACGGCGGCCCCGCCGGCCCAGGTGGGGGTGGGGCGGTAGCCGGTACCGACGCCGTCGGCCAGGGCGAAGGTGTCGGTGGTGGTGCCGGGCATCCGGTAGGGGTCGACGGTGGGCCAGAAGCCGTCGGTGAACTGGGCCAGGTCGTCGGCCAGGTAGAGGTAGCCCATGCCGTCGCCGGTGTGCCAGCCGTGCAGGTTCTCCCCGTTCAAGGACTCGAAGCGGGCGATCCTGGCCGAGGACATGGCGATGGCGTAGGCCCAGCCGGGGCGGCGGTGCACGGCGCGGTCCATCCCCGGGAAGAGCACCAGGCCGTCCGGCTCGGTGCCGGCGCCGGTGCCGGTGTCGGCCAGTACCGGTGCGGCGTTGGCGATGGCCGGGATGGCGGCCACGGCGTCGAAGGAGGCGTAGCCGTTGTCGGCGGCGATCCAGCCCTTGGCCCGGCTGCGGTAGTCCGCGGCCTGGACCGCGGAGGCGGACAGGGCCAGCTGCAGCACGGCCTGGGTGATCAGGACGCCGTCGTCCAGGTCGCTCTCGCCGATCCGGGAGACCGCCCGCCCGCGCACGGCGTCCAGGCACAGGCCGTTCCACACCCAGGGCGCGAAGGCGGAGTCGACCGAGCCGTAGATGTGGGCCGCGGCCGGGTCGGTGACCGCCCAGTCGGTGCCGTCGACCAGCTGGAACAGCGCGGCCAGGTCGAGCAGCAGCACCATGCCGTAGGTGCCGGTGTAGGGGATGTAGCTGTGCTGGACGAAGGAGCCGTCGGCGTACAGCCCGTCGCTGCTGGTCACGTAGGGGAAGACCGCGGACAGCGCGGAGACCGCGGTGGTCAGCCGCTCGCTGTCGCGGCCCAGGATCCCGCGCAGGGCGACGACCTGGCACAGGTCCACCCGGTTGGCCCCGGTGGAGGTGGTCCGCGCGGTGCCCTGCTTGTTCATCGTGGGGTCGGCCACGAAGGTGTCCACGGCGGCCGTGTAGGTCGCGATCTGCGTATCCGTCAGGAGCGGTTGGACCAGCAGGGCCGCGTTCAGCAGGGCCTTGGGGGAGCCGACCTCCCAGTCCCACCAGTTGCCGCTCTCACTGGCGCCGGAGTTGTAGGCCTGCGCGGCCAGGAAGTCCAGGCCGGCGACCACGTCGGCGCCCAGCGCGGCGTTGCCGTACAGGTCCTGCCCGCTGCCGTCGGTGGCGGTGGTGCCGGGGGTGGCGTAGGCGGTGGCCATGGCCGCAAGCTGCTTGTAACTGGTGGTCAGATTGGCGGAGTCGGTCAGGGTGAGGCCCGGCCAGAGCGAGTCCGCGCCGGAGTCGGCGGCGAGGGTGGTCCAGTAGCCGGTGGCCTCGGTGCTGAGCGTGGTCAGGGCGGGGGCGTAGGCCGGGTCGGTGGGGTCGATGGAACCGCCGGTCAGGATGGCGGTCCAGGTGGCGCGCAGGGCGTCGTAGGCGTCGGTGGCGTAGGCGCGCAGTGGGGGCGCGGCGAACGCGACGGCGGCTGCGGTCGCCGCCGTGGCGGCGAGTTGGAGGAAGCGGCGGCGGGGGAGTGCGTCCATCGTTGCTCCAGGCGGACGGGTCCGGCGGACCGGAATCGGGGGGTTGGCGCACCGTAGGAATCGGCCAGGGCATGAGTCAAGACTCTTTCCGCTATGAATCGTCAGCTCCCGATCCAGGGCAATTCAGGCATGTATCCCAATACTCCCCGGAGTTGGCCTGCGAACGGATATTCATGCGTGATTCATTGCCTTGACGGCCGTTGACCGGCGGATGAATTCGGGGAAATCATGGGCCCACCCCGCAGGTCCAGACTCCCGAGGAGTGACCGTGTCCGCTGCCGCCCCGTCCAGATCCGCCTCCCGCCCCCACGCCTCTTCGCCGCTGCGCCGCGCGGTTGTGGCCACCGCCATCGGCACGGCCCTGGCGCTCTCCGCCTCCGCCTGCGCCTCCTCGACCGGGAGCAGCGGTTCGGGATCGGCCGCCGCGGACTCCTTCACCTACTGGTCGATGTGGACCAAGGACGAGCCGCAGGCCAAGGTGCTCCAGGCAGCCCTCGCGCAGTTCACCAAGGACACCGGGGTCAAGGTCACCGTGCAGTGGAAGGGCCGTCAGGTCGCCACGCAGCTGGCGCCGACCCTGAACACCAACAACGTTCCCGCCGACCTGATCGACTCGGCGGACCGCTTCGCCTACGCCCAGCTCCAGGCGACGGGACAGGCCCTGGACCTCACCCCGGTGCTGCAGCAGTCCGTTCCCGGCGAGAGCGGCAGCACCGTCGGCAGCGTCATCCCCAAGAGCTATCTCAACCTGGCCACCACCGACGGCGCGCTGTGGCAGATCCCCTACGAGGTGCTCACCGACCAGATCTGGTACAACGGCACGACGCTTCCCCAGGTCGCCGCCAACCCCCCGGCCACCTGGGACGAGTTCACCAAGCTGCTGGCGCAGCGGAAGACCGCCCGCGGCGGGGCGGGCCCGCTGGCGCTGGACGGGGACATCGCCGACTACAGCGCGTACTGGACCTACTACGCGGTCCTGCGCGAGCTGGGCCCGGGCGCCTTCGGCGCCGCCGCCACCGACAAGACCGGGGAGAAGTTCGAGGCCCCCGGGTTCCTGGCCGCCCTGGACAAGGTCGAGGCGCTGATCAAGGCCGGCGACTTCACGGCCGGCTACAACGGCTCCAAGTGGCCCGCCGTGCAGCAGAAGTGGGCGGCCGGCAAGTCCGACTTCCTGCTGCTGGGCACCTTCGCCCCCAGCGAGACCGGCCCCTTCGCCCAGTCCGGGTTCAGCTACCGCTCCTTCGCCTTCCCGGCGTTCAGCGCCGGCGGGGACACCACCGAGGACGTCTCGCTGATCGGCTTCTCGATACCCAAGAAGGCCAAGCACGCCGCGGCGGCCGAGAAGTTCATCGCCTACTTCCTGGCCAAGGACCACCTCTCTGGCATCGCCACCACCGCCAAGAACCTCACCCCCCGCACCGACATCGCCGCGCCGGCCGAACTGGCCGACGCCAAGAAGGCGCTGGACTCCGGAAAGGTCGTGGAGACCCTGGACGGGGTCAAGGAGACCGCCGCCGAGTGGTACACCAAGGTGTTCCTGCGGCTGAACACCTCCTTCGTCGACGGCAAGCTGAGCGTCGCGGACTTCGCCGCCAAACTGAAGTCCGGCTCGGTCGACTACTGGAAGATGGCCCAGTGACCGCGGTGCTCGACGGGCGGTCCCGCACCCGGCGGGCCGCCCGCCCGGCCCCGGCCCGGCAGGCCAGCCCGCTGGCCGCCCGCAGGCGCCGGCTGTTCTGGCCGCTGCTGGTGCCCGCGCTGCTGGTGTACGGGGTGTTCTTCGCCGGCCCCTCGCTCTTCACCGTCTGGCTGAGCCTCAACAAGTGGGCCGGCGCCGGGCCGATGAGCTTCGTGGGCCTGCGCAACTACCAGCGGCTCTGGTCCGACCCGACGTTCCACTCGGCCTTCGGGAACACCCTGTGGATCATCTTCGGCGTCGGCGGGCTGACCTTCCTGGTCTCCTTCGGGCTGACGATGGTGCTGCGCGACATGGCCGGACGCAAGGCGGCCCGGGCGATCCTGTTCTTCCCCAACATCATCTCCAGCGTGGTGCTGGCCATCCTGTGGGGCTTCCTGTTCCAGCAGGGCGGCCTGGTCGACTCCATCCTCGGGGCGACCGGCTGGCACCACCCGCCGAACTGGCTGGGCCAGGGCGACCTGTTCCGGGTCATCATGATCGGCCTGGTGTGGACCTCCACCGGCTTCTACACCACCATCCTGATGGCCGCCGTCGACCAGATCCCCCCGGACCTGTACGAGGACTGCGAACTGGCGGGCGCCAACGCCTTCCAGAAGTTCCGCTATGTGACGCTGCCGCTGATGTGGGACGTGGTCGGGGTCTGCGCGGTGCTGTGGACCATCAGCGCGGTGAAGGTCTTCGAGTTCATCTACGCCTTCGCCGGAGCGGCCGGGCAGATGCCCGACACCGGGGTGTGGAACACCGCCCTCTACACCTACGGAGAGGCCTTCGCCTCCGGCGGCGTGCCCCGCTACGGCTCCGCCGCCGCCAGCGCGGTGGTGATGGTCGCGCTGGTCGGGCTCCTGGTGGCGCTCATCCGCCGGGTGATGCGCCGCGACGCCGTGCAGTTCTGACGACACTGCGCAGTTCTGACCCCAGATAGTCCCATCACGAGAAAGACAGGAGGCCGGTCCCGATGGCGGACACCCTTCCCGGGCCCTTCACGCGGCTGCGCGGCCGACTCACCCCCACCAGGATCCTCGGCGTCCCGATCGTCTGGCTCTTCGTCGCCTTCAACGTGCTAGTCGGGCTGTGGATGCTGCTGTCCTCGGTGAAGTCGGCGAGCGAGATCTTCACCAGCCCCTGGCGGCTGCCGCACGAGCTGCACTGGGACAACTACCAACGCGCCTGGACCCAGGGCCAGTTCGGCCAGGCCGCCGGCAACACCCTGGTGGTGGTGGCCGGCACCGCGCTGGGCACGCTGGCCCTGGGCGCCCCGGCGGCCTACGCGCTCAGCCGCATCACCACCCGCTGGAACAGCGGCTTCACCATGTTCTTCGCGCTGGGCCTCGGCGTGCCGGCCCAGGTGGTGATGCTCCCGCTGTACGTGGTCATGAACGACCTGCACCTGGTGGACTCGCTGTTCGGCCTGATCGTGGTCTACATCGCCACCTCGCTGCCCTTCACCACCTTCTTCCTCACCGGGTTCTTCGGCACCCTGCCGGTGGAACTGGAGGAGGCGGCGGCCCTGGACGGCGCCTCCCCCTTCCGAACCTTCTGGCAGGTGATGCTGCCGCTGGCCCGCGGCGGCCTGGTCACCGCGCTGATCCTGAACGTGATCCAGCACTGGGGCGAGACGGTGTTCGCGCTGATCTTCATCCAGAGCACCGGCCACCAGACGCTGTCACTGGCGCTGCTCGGATTCCTGCAGCAGATGCAGTACAACGGAGCCGACTGGGGCGGCCTGTTCGCGGGCGTGGCCCTGGTGGTCCTGCCGGTGCTGGCGTGCTACGTCTGGCTGGGCCGCCGCATCATCGAGGGCATGACCGTCGGATCGGTCAAGTGAGCAGCCGTACACGCGGCACGGGGGAAGAGGGATCGATGACACCGCACGCGGAGCAGCCGGGCGGCTCCCTACCGCACCAGGCACGGGATCTGAAGTTCCGTGAGCTGGCGGCGCAGCTGCGGGAGCAGATCCGGGACGGCTCCTGGCCGCCGGGCAGCAGGATGCCCACCGAGCTCGAACTGGCCCGCAGCAGCGGGACGTCGGTGAGCACGGTCCGGCGGGCCGTGGACGACCTGGTCTCCGAGGGACTGGTGTCGCGCCGGCAGGGCGCGGGCACCTTCATCCGCGCGGCCCCCGACGAGGCGGCGGCCCGCGCCGCGAGCCGCCCGCTGGTGGGCGTGCTGGTGCCGGACACCACCTTCTACTTCCCGCGGGTGCTCCAGGGGATCGAGGAGGGACTGTCCGCGGCCGGGGCCCGGCTGCTGCTGGCCTGCTCCGGCTACGAGGCCGCCCGCGAGGAGAAGGAGCTGAAGGACCTGCTGGACGCCGGGGTGCAGGGGCTGCTGCTGGTGCCCACCCTCAACCGCGAGGAGCCGTACGAGCGTTACCTGCGCCGGCTGGCCTCGCTGGAGGTGCCCAACGTCCTGGTGGAACGGCGGGCCACCTCGCTTGGCGCCACCAACGAGTACGTCTGCAGCAACCACGAGGCCGGCGCCTACGACGCGGTGCGCCATCTGGCGGCGCTGGGCCACCGCACCATCGGCCTGACCCTGCGCGAGGGCAGCCCCACCACCGGTCCGGTCCGGCACGGGTTCCACCAGGCGATCGCCGAACTCGGCTGCACCTCCGAGGAGTTCAGCGCCAGGAGGGAGGAGTGGAGCCCGTCCACCGCGGACCGCTGCGTCGCCGCGCTGCGGGACGCCGGCGCCACGGCGGCGGTCTGCTTCGGCGACCGGCAGGCGATCCTGCTGCTGGCCGCCGCCCGCAGGGCCGGCCTGACCGTCCCCGCCGACCTGGCCCTGGTGGCCTACGACGACGAGATCGCCGACCTGGCCGAGGTCCCGCTGACCGCGGTCGCCCCGCCCAAGCACCAACTCGGCCGCACCGCGGCGGAACTGCTGCTGGGCCGGCTGGAGCGGCCGGACCTGCCGTCCCATCAGATCCTGCTGCGGCCGGGCATCACCGTGCGGGCCTCGTGCGGAGCGGTACGGGCCGCCCCGGCAGGCTGAGCCGTCCGGGGAGCCGCCCCCGATCGCCCCGATCCACCCGAACCACCTGAACCACCCCGAACCCACAGAGAAAGAGGAACCCTGGTGACTGACATCCGGCTCGGACTGGTCGGCGCGGGCGCCGTCGGCGTACTGCACGCCGACGCCGCCCAGCATGTCGCCGGCGTCCGGGTGACCGCCGTCTGCGACCTGGTGGCCACCACCGCCGGTGCCGTAGCCGCCCCCTGGGGGGCCGCGGTGTTCACCGACCACCGGGAGCTGATCGCCTCGGGACTGGTGGACGCCGTCGTGGTGAACACCCCGCACGCGCTGCACACCGCCATCGTGCTGGACTGCGCCGCGGCCGGCCTGCACGTGCTGGTCGAGAAGCCGATGGCGACCACCGTCGCCGACTGCGCGGCCATGGACCTGGCCTGCCGGGCGGCGGGCGCGGTCCTCTTCGTCGGCCACATCCAGCACTTCCTGCCGCCGATGGCGGCGGCCAAGGCGGCGGTCGACGCCGGGGCCATCGGCCCGCTGCTGATGGTCGACGACCGGCGCAGCACCGACTACCGCCCCGGCACCCGCCCCTCCTGGTTCTTCGACCCGGCGGTGGCCGGCGGCGGCGTCTTCGTGAACATCGGCGCGCACTGCGTGGACCGGCTGCTCTGGCTCACCGGCCGCCGCGTCCACGCGGTGAGCGCCACCGCGGCCCACCGCGAGGCCTATCCGGTGGAGACCGACGTGCTGGCCAGGCTGGAACTGGACGACGGCGTGGTCGGACACATCGCGGTGACCAGCGCGGGGCTGCCCAACCACAACGAGGTGGTGCTGATCGGCGAGCACGGCGCCGTCAAGGTCGCCCGAGGCGCCGGGGCCACCCTGCACCCGTACAGCGGACCCGACGCCGGCACCCCGGTCCTGCTCGCCGCCGAGACCCCGGAGGACGTGCCGACGGCGTTCCAGCACCAGCTGGCCGCTTTCGCGGCAGCCGTCCGCGGTGAGGAGGCGCCCGCCGTCAGCGCGGAGCACGGCCTGCGCGTGGTCGCCGCCCTCACCGCCGCCTACCGCTCCGCCGAGCACGGCGCCCGCGTCGTCCTGGACGAGGACCCGACCGCAGCACTGGCCGGGCAGCTGTAGGAGGTCCGATGTGGACTGCTGCAGCACGGCGCGGTCCAGCCCGCGCCTTCGTTGACAAGCGCTCAGGTCCGTCCCTAGCGTGGCCCCCCGGTGAACTTACTCGGCGGTAGGGAACAGCATGGCCCGTGAGCGCGCGTACGACCTCGTCCTGTTCGGCGCCACCGGCTTCACCGGGGCGCTGACCGCCGACTACCTGGCCTCGGCGGCGCCGGACGGCTGCCGGTGGGCCCTGGCCGGCCGCGACCGGGGCAAGCTGGAGGCGCTCCGGTCGCGGCTGGCCGCCGACCGCCCCGCGCTGGCCGAACTGCCGCTGCTGGTGGCCGATTCGGCCGACCCCGCCGCGCTGCGCGAGGTGGCTGCCGCTAGCCGGGTGGTGATCTCCACGGTCGGCCCCTACGCGCGGCACGGGGAACCGCTGGTGGCCGCCTGCGCCGAGGAGGGGACCGACTACGTCGACCTGACCGGTGAGCCGGAGTTCGTGGACCGGATGTACCTGCGCCACCACGAACGCGCGGTGGCCAGTGGTGCCCGTATCGTGCACGCCTGCGGGTTCGACTCGGTGCCGCACGACCTCGGCGTCCTGTTCACCGTCAACGCGCTGCCGCAGGGCAGCGCCGAGCGGCCGATCAGGGTGCAGGGCTTCGTGCGGGCCGGCGGCACGGTCTCCGGCGGGACGCTGGACTCCGCACTGACCGCCTTCTCCCGGCTGCTGCCGATGGCCCGGGCCGCCCGCGCGCGCCGGGCGGCCGAGCCGCGGCCGGCCGGACGCCGGGTCCGCGCGGTCACCGGCCTGCCGCGCCGGTCCCGCGCGGCAGCGGCCTGGGTGCTGCCGCTGCCCACCATCGACCCGCAGATCGTGGCGCGCTCGGCCGCCGCGCTGCCCGGCTACGGGCCGGACTTCCGCTATGCGCACCACGCCGCGGTCAGACTGCTGCCGGTGGCCCTGGCCGCGGCCCTCGGCGCGGCGGCCCTGGTCGGTGTCGCCCAGGTGCCGCCGCTGCGGCGCGCCGTCTCCTCGCTGCGCCGGCCGGGCCAGGGACCCAGCGACCGGCAGCGGGCCGACAGCTGGTTCACCGTCAGGTTCGTCGGCGAGAGCGGGGGCCGCCGGGTGGTCACCGAGGTCTCCGGCGGCGATCCCGGCTACACCGAGACCGCCAAGATGCTCGCCGAGGCCGCCCTCTCGCTGGCCTTCGACCCGCTGCCGCCCACCGCCGGACAGGTCACCACCGCCGCGGCCCTGGGCACCGCCCTGATCGACCGCCTCACCGCCGCGGGACTGCGCTTCACCGTCCTGGACCCGCCGCCGAGCGGGCCGCCCACACGTCACCCCGCCCCGGCCGGCCGCTGAGGAGCCGTCAGGCCAGGCCGTCCCAGCCCCAGCGCGGGGTGGGCCCCGGGTCGCCGAGGTCCTGGCCCACCGGGTCGGCGGAGACGTCGCGGGCGATCGCGGTTCCCCAGTCGAAGTACTCCAGGACCCGCCGGCGCAGCAGCTCGTCGTCCGGCAGCTCCTTCTCGACGGCGGTCGTCATCAGCTCCATCCAGCGCAGCCGCTGCTCCTCGGTGATCGACAGGCCGAGGTGCGAGCGCAGCAGCGACTGGTGGCCGCCGAGCCCGTCGGTGAAGCCGGTGGGGCCGCCGAAGACCTCGGCGAGCCAGACCGCCACATGCTCGACGTGGGTGCGGCTGAAGTCGGCGAAGACCGGCGCCAGCAGGGGGTCGGCCAGCACGGCGTCGTAGAAGGTGTTGCTCAGCCGGCGCAGTGCGTCGATCCCGCCGACGGCCTCGAACAGGGTCTCGGAACGCTCGGTCATGCTGGTCCTCCCGTGGTGTGTGCCAGGTCCGCCTGTGCACAGTCTCCGTCGGAAGGGCGCGTCGCGGTGCCGAACCGGGGGAGCCGCGGACCGCGTCGTTCGACTGCGTCGGCCGACCCTGCCGGTCGGTACTGGTCAGTGCCGGGCGTGGCGCTGGTGCTCGTGCGCGGCCCGGTGCCGGTCCGCCGGCCCGGCGGGGTTCGGCTCGCCGGGGGCGGCGGCCGGGCGCAGGCCGGCCAGGGTGACTGTCACCAGGCGGTGCACCGCGCTCTCGTCCGGCAGGCTCCCCGCCGCCGAGAGTGCGTGCAGGCAGTAGAGCGCGAGTTCGTCGGGGGAGACGTCCGCCCGCAGCGCGCCGACCGCCGCGGCCTCGCCGAGCACCTCCTGGAACAGGTCGACCAGCCGCTGCTCGGCGCGGGCGAAGGGCTCGCCGCGGTGGACGAGTGCGGCGACGTCGATGCCGGCGTGGCGGGCGCGGTGGTGGCAGATGAGGGCGTAGGTCCCCAGGACCGCGTGCAGCCGCTCCTCGGGCGTGCCGGCCCGGTCGCGGAGTTCGGCGAGCTGGGCGAGGTGCGCCGCGACGTGCTCCTCGTGGCGGGCGATCAGGATCGAGTCGACGTCGGGGAAGTACTTGTACAGCGTCGCCCGCCCGATCCCGGCCTGCTCGGCGATCTGCGTCATCTTCACCGACGCCAGGCCGTGCTCGCCGACCAGGGCCGCGGTGGTCTCCATGATCGCGTCGCGCACGGCATGGCGGTGCGCCTCGATCGTCTCGTTCCACAGTTTCGGCACACCTGCATGCTACACATTGACGCTACCGAGACAGAGCGTCTTGGCAGCGACTCAATGTCTCGTAAAACCGAGGGCCGTCCCGACGGAGGCGCCGGTTTCCGCGAAACCGTCAGAATCCGACGCATCGGCAGGGAGTCAGAGGATGATCGAGGCCATCGGCCTCGGCAAGCGCGACGGAGACACCACGGCGACGCCCGGGCCGGACGGCGGACGGGCGGTCCGGCTGGGCCGAACAGGGGAGTGCGGACTTGCCCCGCCCCTCCGCAGGGAATGGATCGCTGCGCTCTGCCCGATCCTCCTCACCCACTCCGGAGCGATATGCGCGCCGTGCCGCGTACAGCCGTCCTGTGCGCCCTGACCGCAGCCGTGATGGTGGCGCTGCTGCTGCCCGCCACCCCCGGGGCCCGGGCCGCCGTGGCCCGGCGCCCGGCCGCGCCCCAGGCCCTGGTCTTCGACGAGGAGTTCAACTCGCCGAGCTGGGGGCGCCGGGGCGCGGTGTGGGCCGAGTCCACGGTCGCCTACCCCGACGGCGGGAGGGCCGACCGCAACGACGCCAAGCTCGACCAGCTGGAACCGGCGGCGATGCGGATCAGCCACGGCGCGCTGCAGGTCACCGCCACGGCCAGGACGGCCCACGGCCCCTGGCGGACCGGCCTGCTGAGCACCGAGCCGTACGGCTCGGGTGCCGCGGGCGGCAACGGCTTCCAGCTCAGGACCGGCGACTACGCGCAGGTCCGGCTGAAGCTCCCCGGCCGTCAGGACGGCGGCGGCCACGGCGCCTGGCCGGGCCTGTGGACCTGGCGCGACGGCAACGAGGTCGACCTCATGGAATGGCACAGCGAGACCCCCGACATCATCGAGTTCGCCAACCACTCCGAGGGCGCCGACACCTTCGCCTTCGTCCACTCGCCGCTGGTGGGCTTCGGCAAGTGGATCAACGTGGCGGTGCGCTTCAACGCGGATGACGTGAGCTGGTACGTCGGGGACGACACCCACAGCCTGCGGTTGGCGCAGAGCGACCGCACCGGTGTCGGCCCGGACTGGCACGCCTACCTGATCGCCAATCTCAGCGTCTCGGCCCAGCCCGGCCGGTTCCCGGTCTCGACCCGTCCGATCACCCTGCTGATCGACCGGATCCGGGTCTACCGGTAGGCCGGGGCCCGGCGCCGCAGCGCGGGGTCGAGCAGCGCCGGCGGGGTGTCCAGCTTCTCGTGCGCGGCCAGGTCGACGCCGGGGGCGACCACGGTGTCGATCGCGTCCAGCACGTCGCCGGGGAGCACCGTGTCCGCGGCGGCCAGCTGGGCCCGCAGGTGGTCCAGGGTGCGCGGGCCGATGATCGCGCTGGTCACCCCGGGATGCGCGGTCACGAAGCCGAGCGCGAGCTGAATCAGCGTCAGTCCGGCCTCCTCGGCGACCTTGGCCAGCTGCTCGACGGCGTCGAGCCTGGCCCGGTTGGCGGGCAGGGCGGTGTCGAAGCGCTGCGGCATCAGCCTGGAGCGGTTGGTGCTGACCGTCCGGCCCGCGCGGACCGCGCCCGACAGCCAGCCGGAGGCCAGCGGGCTCCACGCCAGCACGCCGAGCCCGTACTGCTCGGTCACCGGCAGGACGTGGGTCTCGATCCCGCGCTGCAGGATCGAGTAGCTGGGCTGCTCGGTGACGTAGCGGGCCAGGTGGTGTTCGCGGGCGGCCCACTGGGCCTGCACGATGCGGTAGGCGGGGAAGGTGGAGGAGCCGAAGTAGCGGATCTTGCCCGCGCGCTGCAGGTCCGTCAGCGCCGAGAGCGTCTCCTCGTCGCTGGTGTCCGGGTCCCACCGGTGGATCTGGTAGAGGTCGACGTGGTCGACGCCGAGCCGGCGCAGGCTGTTCTCCAGCTCGGTGACCAGCCAGCGGCGGGAACTGCCGCGGTGGTTGCGCTCCTCGCCCATCGGCAGGGTCGCCTTGGTGGCCAGCACGATGTCGTCGCGGCGGCCGGCGATGGCCTTGCCGACCATCTCCTCCGACTCGCCGGCGCCGTACATGTCGGCGGTGTCGATGAGGTTGACCCCGCCCTCCAGGGCGGCGTCGACGATGGCGGTGGCCTGGTCCTGGGTGGTGCTTCCGATGCTGCCGAAGTTCATCGCGCCCAGCGCGAGCGAGCTGACCTGCACACCGGTGCGGCCCAAGGTGCGGTACTGCATGACTGTGTTCCTCCGTCGCGGGTGAAGCATGGTGGCACTGCCCGGCTTGGTCGCCGGGCTCCTGCTCTGGCATCATTCGAATAAGCGGAACGTTGCTCCGCTAACGATACGGAACTATGTTCCGCTTTGGCAAGCGGCGCATGTGGACAGTGGAGGAAAGGGCGCAGTGACCGACAACGGCGAGGCGGCAGAGGCGGGCGCGGGCGCGGGGGCCGCGGTCCGGCCCAGGCGGGCGGACGCCCGGCGCAACCAGGAGGCACTGCTGGACGCGGCCGCCGCGGTCTTCGTCGCGTCGGGCGTGGAGGCGCCGGTGCGCGACATCGCCGCCGAGGCCGGCGTCGGGACCGGCACCATCTACCGCCACTTCCCGACCCGGGCGGACCTGATCATCGCGGTCTACCGGCACCAGGTCGAAGCCTGCGCCGAGGCCGGCCCGGCCCTGCTGGCCGCCGGCGGCAGCCCGCACGCCGCGCTGGGGCAGTGGATCGACCTCTTCGTGGACTTCCTGGTCACCAAGCACGGACTCGCCGCCGCGCTGCGGTCCGACCAGGCCGGCTTCGAGACGCTGCACACCTACTTCCTGGACCGCCTCGTGCCGGTGTGCAGCCGACTGCTGGACGCCGCGGTCGCCTCCGGCGAGATCCGGTCCGACCTCACCGCCCTGGAACTGATGCACGGGGTGGGCAACCTCTGCATCGGCGCGGACAGCGACCCCCGCTACGACGCGCGCCGACTGGTGGAGGTCCTCGTCGCGGGGCTGCTGCGCCAACCGCGCTGACGGGCCATCGGGGGAGGGCCGGCCCGCCGGGGCGGGAACGACGACGTGGGTCCCCGCCCTTGCAGGCGGGGACCCACGGGTGCAGCCGGGCTGCCGGGGAGGTTTCCGGTCAGGCCTGGCTGCCGCTGTGGCGGCGGCGCAGCACGACGGCGCCGATGCCCACGGCACCGATCAGGGCCGCGCCGGCCGCCAGGTCGGCGGTGTTGGCGCCCTGGCTGGTGGAGCCGATGCCGGTGTGCACGGTGCCGGAGGGAACCTTGGCGTCCGGGCAGACCCGGGCCGCGAAGGAGGCGGCACCGTTGGCGGCGCTCTGCAGCGCGGTCAGGTTGTCCCGCTCGGCGGTGCCGGGGTGGCCGCCGCCGGCGACCTGCTTCTTGTAGTCCGACACGGCGGCGTTGTAGGCGGCCTCCGCCTTCTCGGCGGCCGTCACGGCCTTGGCGCAGGCCCGGGAGGCCTGCGGCGTCGCCGCCTGGGCTGCGGGGGCGACGAGGGCCAGGCTCGCGCCCAGAACAGCAGTACCGACAACGGCGTGAATGGAACGCATGCTTGTGCTACCTCCAGCAAGCCCCGGGCGCGGCACGGTGTACCGCTTCCAACCCTGGCTCACAGGAATCACACAAGTCGGACTCCCCACCCACCGCATGTCGGCGTCCGGTCCGAACGGGTCGCGGTCGCGGTGTGTCGCGCCGGTCAATGCCGCATACCTACTGCTCAGCGTGGTAACGGTCCGTCAGGGGACGAAGTGTCAGCTGACGCCCCAAAAGGGTGACGGGGTGTCGGCTGCGGTCGGCGGTTGGTGCTGTTTGTGAGGGTGTGGCCCGGCTGACTGGTTCATACCAAAGCTCGCTACGATCCCGCCGGGGCCCAGGGGTCGGAACGGGCCCGGGGTGGATCGGAGGGGTGGGACAGTGGCGCGTTGGAAGGCGTTGCCCGGCGGGCTCGACCCGGCGGTGGTGGAGTTCGTGGGCGGGTTGCGTTCTGCGAAGGACGACAGCGGACTGACGCTGAGACGGCTCGCCGTCAGAACCGGCTACAGCGCCTCGTCCTGGGAGCGCTATCTCGGCGGGCGGCTGCTGCCCCCGCCCGAGGCGGTCGAGGCACTGGCCGAGCTGGCCGGGACGGACTCGGCCCGGCTGCTGGCCCGGTACGAGATGGCGGCGGACGCCTGGCGCCGGGAACAGCCCGAGGACTCCGGGCAGCCAGGGGACGACGGCGTCGCCCCGGTCGGACAGGACGTCGGACCGGACGTCGGACCGGACGACCCCTCAGCCGTACCGGTGCAGGCCGCGTCCACGGCCGACGAGGCCGAGCCTGCCCCACCTGCCGAGCCTGTCGTGCACGCCGTGCCTGCCGTCACGGCGCCCGCCGGCCAGCGCAGCCGGGCGCGCCTGCAACTGCTGGTCACCGCCGTCGTCTCGGCCGCGCTGGGCGCGACGGTGGCGACGCTGGTGGTGCTCGCGGGCCAGGGCCGGTCGGTGGCCGCCCCCGCCCGGGTGGGTGCGGTGGCGCGGCCGGTCGACTACGCCTGCGACTACGTCCGCAGAGCGGGCCGCTGGTACGCAGGGAACAGCACCACCCTGACCGACCCGCTCGAGGTCGACATGTCCGGTCCGGAGGTGGCCGAGCTGCAGTGCCTGCTGCAGCGTGCGGGGATCTCCCCCGGCGGCATCGACGGCAACTTCGGCCCGCTGACCGAGGCCGCGGTCATCCAGGCGCAGAAGACCTACCGGCTGGACGTCGACGGACAGGTGGGGCCGCGGACCTGGGCGGCGTTGCGCGGATGAGCCACATCCCACCCGAATGCGTGCGCCTGGCCGCCGAGTTGCGCCTGCTGCGCGAGCGCTGCGGGCTGACGCTGTCCGCGCTGTCCGCCGCGTCGCCCTACAGCAGGTCGTCCTGGCAGCGCTATCTGGCCGGGCGGACACTGCCGCCCTGGCCCGCCGTGCGCACCCTGTGCGAGCTGGCGCAGGAGCCGGAGCCGCGGTTGGAGGCGATGTGGGAACTGGCCGAGTCCGCGTGGAGCCGGCGGACGGCGACACTGGCGACGCCGTCGGTTCCGTCGGTCTCTTCGGCCCAGCCGGTCGGCCCGGTCGGGAGCTCGCAGGACGCCGACGTCCGGACCGAGGAACCGCCTACGGCCGAACCCGGCGAACCCGGCGAACCCGGCGAACCCGGCGAACCCGGCGAGCCCGGTCCTGTCGTGCCCGCTGCCGCTCCCGCCGGGGGAGCGGCCGGACGGGCCCGGAGGCGGTGGACGATCGGCCTCGCCACCGGCGCCGTCGCGTTACTCGCCTGCGCGGCCTTCACCGTCTCGGCCGCGGACGGCGGCGCCTCGCCCGGCGCCGGCTCCGCACACCCGTCGTCCTCGGCTTTCCACGTCGGCTGCACCGGAGCCGCCTGCGACGGGCTGGACCCGGGCACGGAGCTGTGCGGAGTCGAACCGCAGACCCTGCTCCATGTGCAGACCCCGGCCGGAGTCGGGCTCGAGATCCGGTACAACCCGCTCTGTCGGGCCGCCTGGGCCAGGGTCTGGAACGCCAGGTCCGGCGACCGGCTCAGCCTCTCCACCCAGGGCCGGCCGACCCAGAGCGCCACGGTCTCGCACCCGAGCAACGTCGACCCGTTCGTCTACACGCGCCTGGTGGCCCTCGCCGGTGGGAGTGCTCCGTTGAAGGCCTGCGTGACCCTCGGGCCGGGCAAGGCCGCCGAGTGCTACTCGGCGACACCGCCCTGACCAGGGACGACATCGTGCGGTGCGGGATCCGGCGGGCAGTCAACGCCCGGCCGGGGCCAGGGCCTCGGCGCGGGCGAGACGGATGGCGCCGGAGAGGTCCGCGTCGGTGCCCAGCGCGCCGACGACCAGCGTCAGGGAGGAGGCGACCGCCGGGGCGCAGTAGCGCTCGATCTGTTCCGACAGACCGCGCAGCACATGGCGGCCCGCGCCCCCCAACGCGCCGTCGAGGACCAGCAGGCCCGGGTCGAGGAATGTGCACAGGTCGGCCAGCGGACGGCCGAGGGCCCGACCGACCTCGCGGAGTACCCGGGCCGGGGCCGGCTCGTCGGCGTCCGCGAGGCGGAGCACCTCGGCGAAGTCCAGCGGCCGGTCGTAGGCCGTCTCCATCAGCTCCACCAGCGGGCGGCGCGCCCGGGCCGACAGGCAGCCGCGGGCTCCGCAGATGCACAGCGGCCCCTCGTCGTCCGCGTGGATGTGCGCGATCTCCCCGGCGAAGCCGGAGGTCCCCCGGTACAGGGCGCCGTCGAGCACCAGCCCGGCGCCGACGCTGCGCTCGCCGAGCTTGAGGTAGACCTGGCAGCGGTGCCCGCGCCCGGCACCCGCGTGCGCCTCGCCGAGAGCGCCGAGGTTGGCGTCGTTCTCGATGACGACGGGCACGCCGAGCCGTTCGGCCAGGGCACTGGCCGGGTCGGGACGCAGCCAGGGCGCGAACCCGGAACGCGGCGCGCCGGTGCCGCCGTCGACAGGGTCGGGGACCGGCAGCCGAGCGGGCGGCAGGCCCACGCCGCGCTGGAACGGGGCGGGCACCCCCAGCATGATCCGGTCGAGCGCCCCTCCGCCCGCCTCGCTCAGGAACATCCAGGCCGGATCGAGGACCTGCGGGTCCGACGGGTCGTCGGGGACCGAGAGGTCGCTGCGGGCCAGGACCGTGCCGCCGTAGGTCGCGACGGCGATCTGCAGCCGGCCGTGCGCCCAGATGACCGCACCGACGGTGCGCGGCGGCGCGGTGGGGACCAGCAGCATCGCGGGCCGACCGGCCCGGGCGCCTGCGGCGCTAGCGGCGGGCCGCTCGGCCAGCGCGCCGGCCCGCAGCAGTCCGGTGACGGCCGTGGTCACCGTGCCCAGCGGCAGGCCCAGTTCCTCGGCGAGCTCGGCTCGGGTGGTCCCGTCGCAGGTCCGGACGGCGCCCAGCACCCGCTGCCTGGCGTCCATGGCTGGCCTCCAATTCCCCTGACACCGCGATAAAGAGAGGTGGGCGCATACCTGCTGCGCAACCGCCCAGCCGTCGGTATCGTCCGTCTGACGCCTGCTCACCATGACTGGTATTTCCCTTATTTGAGGAGAATAGATGCCCGGCCGGAGGACCGCAACAGACGCCCGCCCGCCTGCTCCGCCGCGAAAGGAACCGCCGTTCGCCGCGCTGGCCTTCCGGCCGTTCCGCTGGTGGTTCCTGAGCCAGATCACCTCGGCCTCCGGCGGCATGACGCAGGCCGTGGCGACCTCCTGGCTGGTGCTCACGATGACGGGCAGCGCCGTCGGGCTCGGCGTGCTCTCGGCGGTGACCATGCTGCCGAGCCTGATCGCCGGGGCGTGGTGCGGCGCCGCGGTGGACCGGCTGGACCGGCGCCGGGTGCTGATCGGGACCCAGGGCGCGCTCGCCGTCCTCAGCCTCGCCCTGTACCTGCTGATCGCGACGCATGCCGTGGCCTACTGGTCGATCCTGCTGCTCTCCGGCGGCAGCGGGCTGGTCAACGCCCTGGACGGACCGGCCCGTCAGGTCTACGTCCTGGACCTGGTCGGGAGGGCGCGGTTGAGCAGCGCCGTCAGCCTGTACGAGGTCATCCTCAACACCTCGCGGGTGTTCGGCCCGGCACTCGGCGGCGTGGTGCTGGTGCTGTGGGGCGCGGGCGCCTGCGTCCTGGTCAATGCCGCGTCCTTCCTCGCCCCGCTCGCGGTCCTGCTGCTGCAACCACCGGCCCTGCAACCGCCGACGCCTGCAGCCACGCCCGCGCACGAAACGCCCGAACCGCCCGCCGCGCCGACGGCACGCCGGGGCGCCGCCCGCGCCGGTCTGCGCTACGCATGGTCCGTCCCGGCGATCCGCTCCTGCCTGCTGATCGCAGCGGCCTGCGGGATCCTGTTCAACCCCGGTGTGCTGATGCCGCTGCTGGCCGACCGGGTCTTCCACCTGGGTGGCGGCGGCTACGGCGCACTGCTGTCCGTCTTCGGTCTCGGCGCGCTGCCCGGCGCCCTGTTCGCCGCGCGCGGCGACGAGCCGACGGGCCGTCAGGTCGCCCTGCTGGCAGCGGCGACCGGCCTGAGCACGGCCGCGACGGCGTGTGCGCCGGACCCGGTCCTGCTCTACGTCGGCATGGCCGCGGTCGGGTTCACCTCGATCTGGATGGTCGCCCGGGCCAACACCCTGGTACAGCTGCGCGCGGCGCCCGAACTGCGCGGCCGGGTCATGGGCGCGTGGACCATGGCGCTGCCCGGCGCGAGCCCGGTCACCGGTCTGGCGATGGGCACCCTCGCGGACCTCGCCGGCGCCCGCACCGCATTCGGCTGCGCCGGGCTGCTGCTGCTCGCCATCGTGGCTGGTACCTGGCGCGGACTCGCGGGATCCGGGCCGTACCGGGCCGGCTGACGACGGGTCGGATTTGGTGAGTCTGTACGCGCGAACGCTTGACAGCCATGTGCATGCCCCGTAGAAATCAGCTGGCTAGAGAGCGCTCTCTTCCGCACGAATCAACGCCAACCGGCCCTACGGGCAGGCGTGCTGCGCCGTCACTCCGCCGCAGCTCCGCCATGCCCGCTGCTGGAACCGAGAAGGCGCGAGCCGCGCTGAAGGGAAGGCAACGTGTTCGTCATACCGCGTATCGGCCGGGGGCCCGGCCGACGAAGCGAACCTCGAAGGCAGGTGCCCCGGACATCGGCGAGGGGGCGCTCGCTCCTGGCCACCGTGGCACTGCTGGCCGGATGCCTGTCCGGCGCCGTCGCCACCACGATGGTCGCCGCCCCCGCCGCGCAGGCGGACACCGTGCCGCCGGCGCCGTCGGGTTGGACCACCGTGTTCGGCGACAACTTCGCCGGGGCAGCCGGCTCGGCACCGTCGTCGGCCAACTGGTTCTACGACATCGGCACCGGCTACGGGACGGGGGAGAGCGAGCAGACCACCAACTCGACCGCCAACTCCTACCTGGACGGCAACGGCCACCTCGTCCTGAAGGCCATCAACAACGGCGGGACCTGGACCTCGGCACGGCTGGAGAGCACCCGCGAGGACTTCCAGGCACCGGCCGGCGGCAAGCTGGAGATGACCGCCTCGATCGAGCAGCCCAACCCCGCCAACGGCCTCGGCTACTGGCCCGCGTTCTGGGCCCTGGGCTCCCCGATGCGCGCGGGCGGCGGATGGCCGCAGTCCGGCGAGATCGACATGATGGAGGACGTCAACGGCCTGAACGAGGCCTCGCAGACCCTGCACGACTCGGCGAACAGCCCCGGGCACGGCCTGATCGCCTGTCCCGGCGCGGGATCCACCTGCCAGACCGGCTACCACACCTACTCGGTCATCATCGACCGTACCGACACCAGCGCCGAGACCCTGCAGTTCCTGATGGACGGCACGGTCGAGAGCACCATCACCGAGGCCTCGGTCGGCACCGCCGCCTGGCAGGCCGCCATCGACCACGGGTTCTTCATCATCTGGGACCTGGCGATGGGCGGCAACTACCCGGACGGCGTCTACGGTTCGGCGACCCCCACGGCGGCGACGACCTCGGGCGCCTCGATGAGCGTCGGCTACGTGGCCGTGTACGAGCAGGGCGGCAACTCCACCCCGACCGGCACCGCCACCGCCACCGGTGCGCTCAAGGGGATCAACAGCCTCTGCGCGACCAACCAGAACTCGCTGAACACCGAGGGCAACCCGATCGGGGTGAGCGCCTGCAACGGCAGCGCCGGCCAGCAGTGGTCGCCCTACAGCGACAACACCGTACGGGTGCAGGGCGGTTGCCTGGACGTGGTGAGCGCAGGGACCACCAGCGGCACCAACGTCGACTGGTACCCCTGCAACGGCACCGCCGCCCAGGGTTGGACCCACCAGGCCAACGGCGAACTACTGAACCCGAGTTCAGGGCTGTGCCTGACCGATCCGGGCGGCAACACCGCCTCCCGGCTCGACATCGAGACCTGCACCGACTCCGCCCAGCAGCAGTGGACGATGCCCACCGGCAGCGGAGGCACCGGGAACACGGTGACGGTGACCAATCCCGGCAGCCAGACCTCGACCGTCGGAACGGCAACCAGCCTGCAGGTACAGGCGAGTGACTCGGCGTCAGGCCAGACCCTCACCTACGGCGCCAGCGGGCTGCCCGCCGGGCTGTCGATCAACGCCTCGTCGGGCCTGATCTCGGGCACCCCGACGGCCGCAGGGACCTCCAACGTCACGGTGACTGCCAGCGACACCACCGGGGCGGTCGGATCCACCTCCTTCAGCTGGGTGGTGAACGCGGCCGGCGGCAGCGGGTGCGGTACGACCAATGTCGCGCTGAACAAGACGGCCACGGCTTCGTCGGCGGAGAACGTGGGTACGCCGGCGCAGGATGCGGTCGATGGTGATACGGGGACGCGTTGGTCCAGTGCGTTCTCGGATCCGCAGTGGTTGCAGGTGGATCTGGGTTCGGTGCAGAGCATCTGCAAGGTGGTGCTGGCTGAACAAGACGGCTACGGCTTCGTCGGCGGAGAACGTGGGTACGCCGGCGCAGGATGCGGTTGATGGTGATACGGGGACGCGTTGGTCCAGTGCGTTCTCGGATCCGCAGTGGTTGCAGGTGGATCTGGGTTCGGTGCAGAGCATCTGCAAGGTGGTGCTGTAGCTGAGTACCGCTCAGCGCTCGTTGCTAAGCACTCAGGTGCGGGGTGGACCGGGAATCCGATTCCCGGCCCACCCCGCACCGACGCCGTCAGGGCACCGGCTAGGCCGTGGCCTGGGCCCGAGTGGCGTCGGTCTCCGTGCCCTCCTACGCGCGGGCCCGGGAGCGGACATGGTCGACGTAGCGCATGGTGAAGACGAGCGGCAGGGCGAACGCCGCCGTCTGCACGATGATGCGGCCGACGGCGGAGGAGTGCGCCAGGGCGGCGAGCCCGATGCATCCGGCCGCGAACGAGGCGGCCCATACCGCCGAGATGATCATATTGACGCGCAGGAACAGCGGGTTGTCCCAGACCGCGCGCGGCATGCTCTGCCGGGCAACGCCGAGGGTGAAGGGCTTGCACACCAGCAGCGACCCCACCGCGATCACCCCGAGCGCACCCGACGCCATCGCCGGGATGTACGCATGCAGCGCGGTATGCGGATCCGTGAACGCGAGCGCGGTGAGTCCGGTGAAGTAGGCGCTGGTTCCGAGTTCCATGATCTGCGCGTCCAGCGGCAGTCCGCCGCGGGTCTTGCGCACGATCTCGACGACCGAGACGACGAGCGCGAACAGCGCGGCCCACTTCCACTGTGCAGAGGGGATGACCGCGAAGGCGATCCATGGCGCAAAAGCGCGCAGGTAGGACACGGGAGGGCTCCCTCGATACGACTGACATGTCTGGACTGACAGGTCGAAGCTAAAATCTCGTCACCAACATGTCAATCCAGAAATATCGACAGCGACAGGTGTTCCCCGAGATGTCGACTGGCCACCCGTCCGAACCGGAAGCTAATGTCAACGGTCATGAGCCTGCGACATGCACTGCTGGGGCTGCTGCGCGAGCAACCCGCCAGCGGATACGACCTGATGCAGATCTTCAAGCTGTCGCTGGGCAACACCTGGCCGGCCACGCAGGGCCAGATCTACCCGGAGCTCGGCAAGTTGGCCGACGCCGGTCTGCTGTCGGTCTCCGAGCAGGGTGCGCGCGGCCGCAAGGAGTACGCGCTGACCGAGGCCGGACTGGCCGAAATCCGCCACTGGCTGCTGGAGACGGAGCCGGAGCTGCACCCGCGCAGCGAGTCGCTGCTGCGCATCTTCCTGCTCGGCGCGCTCAGCCGCGAGGAGTCGGAGAACTACCTCCGCTGGCTCACCGAGGCCTCCGGCAAGGAGGTCGCCACGCTGGAGGCCATCGAGGCGACCTCCGCCGACTGGCCCGACACCGACCTGGCGGAGTACAGCGGCCTGGCACTGGAGTACGGCAAGCGGCTCTGGCTGATGACGGAGGAATGGTCGGCCTGGGCCGCCGACCAGGTCGCCGCCCGCACCAAGGCCAAGCAGGACCAGGCGGAGCGGGACCCGGCCCAGGAGGAAGAAGACCAGAAGTAGCGGGGCCGCAGTCCCGGCTCCCACTGCGTCAGCGCACCGACGCCTCGCGCAGGACCGACCAGGCGTCGGCCGGCGGACCCAGGTGCCTGAGCTTGTCGGGGTTGATCACCGTACGGATCGTGCGGATCCGCCCGTCCAGGATGTCCAGGGCCAAGGTGTTGACGACCCTGCCCTCCCGGTCCCGGACGACCGCTCCCGGCTGGCCGTTCACCCGGTGTGGCTGTACGACCCCGCCGATCCGGACGAAGGACGGCACCAGTGCGACCAGCACCCGCGCCACGCTCTCGGCACCGAGGATGCGTTCGGCCAGCTGCGGCGACTTGCCGCCGCCGTCGCCCACCATCTGCACGTCGGCAGCCAGCAGTTCGCGCAGCCCGTCGACATCGCCCTCCCGGAGGGCGTCGAAGAACCGGTCGGCGAGTTCCTCGCGCTCCCTGCGGTCGGCCTCGAACCGGGGACGGCCCGCGTCCATGTGCCGACGCGCCCGTAGCGCGAGCTGGCGGCATGCCGCCTCCGAGCGCCCCACCGCCGCAGCGACCTCGGGGAAGCCGAAGGCGAACACCTCCCGCAGCACGAACACCGCACGCTCCAACGGACTGAGCCGCTCCAGCAGGAGCAGGGCCGCGACGGAGACCGATTCGGCCAGTTCCGCCGAGCGCTCCGGGTCCTGGTAGGGATCGGTGAGCAGCGGCTCGGGGAACCACGGCCCGACGTACTCCTCCCGGCGGACCCGGGCCGAACGCAGCACGTCGATCGAGATCCGGGTGACCACGGTGGACAGGAAGGCCCGGACCGAAACCGGCTGCGCCGAGGAGCCCTCGACGCGCAGCCAGGCCTCCTGGACCGCGTCCTCAGCCTCGCTCACACTGCCGAGGATCCGGTAGGCGATCGCGAACAGCAGCGGTCGCAGCTCCTCGAACTCCTCGGCCCGGGCGGACATCGGGGCCGGACCCGGACCCGCCCCTCCTGCCGCGACCACCCGCATGACATCACCTTCCGATCCCGGAGACCGTCTCCGTGACAGCAGACGAGACAGCCCGGCCGTCTGTGACATCCCGCCCACGCCCGCAGTCACCTGTCAGTGCCTCGTGATTGACTCCTCAGGCGCGGCTCTCCACGGACAGGAAGGAAGGCCCCATGAAGCTTCTGCTCACCTCCGGCGGCGTCAGCAACCGGACCATCCGTGACGCACTGGTCGACATGCTGGGCAGACCCATCGCCGAGTCGACCGCCCTGTGCATCCCGACCGCGATGTACGGCGTGCTGCCCGGGACTGCCGTCATGACGTGGCGACAGATCGCCGGGCAGACCCCCACCCCCTTGGTCGAACTCGGGTGGAAGTCCGTGGGAATGCTGGAGCTGACCGCGCTGCCCAGCATCGACCGGGAGAACTGGATCCCCTTGGTTCAGGAGACCGACGCCCTGCTGGTGTGCGGCGGCGACGTGCTGTATCTGCACCACTGGATGCGCGAGTCCGGCCTGGCGGATCTCTTCCCGTCGCTGAGCGAGACGGTCTACGTGGGGCTGAGCGCCGGCAGCATGGTGATGGCCCCGCACGTCGGGCAGGAGTTCGTCGGCTGGAAGCCCGCCGCGGGCGGCGACAGCGGGCTGGGCCTGGTCGACTTCTCGATCTTCCCGCACCTGGACAATGCGGAGTGCCCGGACAACACCATGGCCGACGCCGAGAGATGGGCCGAGCGGATACCGGTGCCGGGGTACGCGGTCGACGACGACACGGCCATCACCGTGGTGGACGGTGCCGTCGAGGTCGTCTCCGAAGGGCACTGGAAGCTCTTCGACCGCTAGGGTGCTGCCGCCCGGTTCAGCGCGCAGCGGCTTCCCAGATGAAGCCGTCCGGGTCGGTGAAGGGCTCGGGGGAGTCAGCGGTGATGGCGAGGCGGTGGGATCCGGTGCCGTCGGGGGCGACGCCGGCGTCCTTGGCCAGGGCGCGGCGGCCGTACAGGGCCAGCTTGACCGGGCTCGACGGGTCGGCGGCGAACTCGACGTACTTGCTGCCGAAGCTCTTGCCCACGGTCAGCCCGTGCTCCACGTAGAAGCGCTTGCTGTCGGACATGGACTCGACCCCCAGCAGCAGCGCGATCTCGTCGAACTCCTTGGTGACCGGGCCCTGGTCCTTCTTGTTCGAGGTGGCGACCTTCCAGATGGTGCCGTCCGGGGCCTGGACGCTGCCGCCGTAGCCCCAGAGGGACTTGGTGACAGGCTTGATGCTGGTGGCGCCGGCGTCGAGGGCGGCGTCGACGAGGGCGTTGACGTTGCCGGGCTGGGACACGATCAGTGACAGCGTGAACCCGCGGAAGCCGGTGCTCGGCGCCTCCGAGGCGCGCAGGCGGAGCACCTGGGGGTCCAGTTCGAAGGCGGCCGCGTAGAACTTCTCGGCGGCGGCGGGGTCGGTGACGTCGATGGTGACGAATTCGATGGAAGTCATGCTGATAACGCTAGGAGAGGTGAGGTGGCCGGTGCTTCTTGATTCCTGACCGGTCCGCCCGGGTGTCACACCGGCGGCTGCGGCGGTGTCTTCATGCAGACACGCACACAGACACAGCACCGAGGAGAACACCATGACACCGCGCATTCCGAAGGCGGAGCTCCCCACCGAGTTGCGGGAGAACCTGATCGAGCAGCTCGGCGCCGTGCCCGAGCCCGTCGAGGTGATGTTCAACCACCCCGCACTGGCCACCGACAACCTGGCGTTCTCGGCCAGGGTGGGCGCCTGGGACGTGGCCGACGCGAGCCTCAAGACGTTCGCGCACATGGCGGTCGCGGCGCAGGTCGGCTGCAGCTGGTGCCTGGACATCAACTACTTCGCCGCTCTGAACCAGAACCTGGACCTGGCCAAGGCGAGCCAGGTGCCGCGCTGGCGGGAGTCGGAGGTGTTCACCCCGCTGGAGCGCGACGTGCTGGAGTACGCCGAGGCCATGACGAACACCCCGACGACCGTCACCGACGAGCTGTCGGCGAGCCTGCTGGACCGGCTCGGCCCGGCGGCGCTGGTCGAGCTCACCGTCTTCATCGGCTTCGCCAACCTGTCGACCAGGACCAACACGGCGCACGGGATCACCTCACAGGGCTACTCCGACGCCTGCGAGATCCCGCTGACCGCGCGTCCGGCCGGCGGCTCCCGGGTAGCGTCGACGGCATGAGCGATGATCCTTTCGTCACCCATCGCAGCCTGCTGTTCACGGTCGCCTACGAGATGCTCGGGTCGGCGGCCGATGCCGAGGACGTGCTGCAGGAGTCCTGGCTGCGGTGGGACGGCGTGGAGCGCTCGCAGGTGCGCGATCCGCGGGCGTACCTGGTCCGGATCGTCACCCGGCAGGCGCTCAACCGGCTGCGGACGCTGTCCCGCAGCCGTGAGGAGTACGTCGGGGAATGGCTGCCGGAACCCCTGCTGACCAGCCCCGATGTCGCCGAGGACGTCGAACTCGCGGAGAGCGTCTCGATCGCGATGCTGACCGTGCTGGAGACGCTCGGGCCGACCGAGCGGGCGGTCTTCGTGCTCCGCGAGGTCTTCGACCTTCCCTACGGCGAGATCTCCGAGGCCGTCGGGAAGTCCGCGGCCGCGGTGCGGCAGATCGGCCGGCGGGCACGGGAGCACGTGGCCGCCCGCCGGCCCCGGGTGCAGGTGAGCCGGTCGGAGCAGCAGGCCGTGGTGGAGCGGTTCCTGGCGTCGTTGCGCACCGGGCAGTTGCAGGAGCTGATGGAGGTGATGGCGCCGGACGTGGTCCTGATCGCCGACGGCGGCGGGGTCGCGGCCGCCGCTCTGGCTCCGCTGCACGGGGCCGAGCTGGTGGCGAGGGTGCTCGCGCGGGCGGACCGGGAGACGGTGGACGTGCTCGAGACCACGACCGTGTGGCTCAACGGCGCACCGGCGGGCCGGTTCGAGATCGACGGGGAGCCGACCGCGGTGAGCCTGGTGGTGGAGGAGGGGCGGGTCACCCGGGTCTACCTGATGCGCAATCCGCGGAAACTGACCCGGCTGGACGAGCCGGCCGAACTGGCCAGGTAGGGCTGGCCGGGTAGGGCTGCCGTTGCTGCGGCGGCAGGGGTGCATTGTCCTCGACGAAATATGTCCCAGCTTTGAGCCTGCTCTCAGCCGGATCTCAGACATCGAATGGATCTTGGCTGGCAGCAGGCGCGGACGGCCTCGGTCGAGAGCGCCGTTCGGGGGTCTGCACGATCATGGGGGACGGCCATGCCGCATCAGCAGTTGTCCGACACACCGTCAGCAGGCCGGGGATCCGGCGCGATCGGGGACTGGTTCAACCGGGTGTCGCTGCGCGGGCGCCTGGTGCTGCTGACGGCGCTGGCCGTCTCGGTGGCCGTGGTGCTGTGTGCGACGGTGAGCTGGTTCCTGGCCCAGCAGCAGATGATGCAGCAGGTCGACCAGACCCTGAGGCAGTCCGTCGAGCGCGCCGGCAACGACGCGATGGGCAATCTCCCGGCCCTGTGCCGGGAGTCGACCGAAGGCGGACTGGACCGGCCCACCGTGCTCTTCGCCGACGGGAAGGCCTGCGCGCCGGCCGACGGCACCGGGGTGGTGGTCACCCCGGCCGATGTGGCGATAGCCGCCGGCGGGACGTGGGGGCCCGGCGCCTCCAGCCACTTCCGCGAGGGCAGGACCGAGCTCGGCAGCCCGGTCGAGGTCTACGTGGTCAGCGTGCCGGTGGGGCAGCTGCGGATGGCCGTGCTGGTCTCGCAGCCCCTCGAACCCGTGCGCAGCGCCCTGGACCAGCTGATGCTGTTCCTGATCGCGCTGGCCGTGGTGGTGATCGGCGGCACGGTCTGGGCGGCACGTTGGGCCGCCAGGACGGCACTGCGTCCGGTGGGCCGTCTCACCGAGGCGGTCGAGCAGATCGCCCGCACCCAGGAGCCCGGCACCACGATCGCGGTGTCCGGCCGGGACGAGATCGCCCGGCTGGGGGAGTCGTTCAACTCCATGAGCAGCGCGCTCGCCAGCTCCCGGGACCGGCAGTCGCAGCTGATCGCCGACGCCGGACATGAACTGCGCACGCCGCTGACCTCGCTGCGCACCAATGTGGATCTGCTGGTGCGCAGCGAGGAGTCGCAACGGGCGCTGCCCGAGCAGACCCGGTTGCGGATGCTGCGCAACATGAAGGCGCAGACGGTCGAGCTGTCCACGCTGATCGGGGACCTGCTGGAGCTGTCCCGGCCGAGCCGCCCCGCGGGTTCGAAGCCGTTGGGGGTGCAGCCGCTGCACGACATCGTGGCCCGTGCCCTGGACCGGGCCCGGCTGCGCGGCCCCGGGCTGGTCTTCAGCGTCGAACTGCATCCCTGGTTCGTCCGCGCGGACGCGCACGCGATGGAGCGCGCGGTGGTCAACCTGCTGGACAACGCGGTGAAGTTCAGCCCGCCCGGCGGTGCCGTGGAGGTGCGGCTGGGTGCCGGGACCCTGACGGTGCGCGACCACGGCCCGGGCATCCCGGCCGAGGACCTGCCGCACGTCTTCGAGCGGTTCTGGCGCTCGCCCTCGGCCCGGCAGATGCCGGGTTCGGGGCTGGGCCTGGCGATCGTCGCGCAGACCGTCCGCGACGCCGGCGGGGAGGTGTCCCTGGCGGGTGCGGCACCGTCCGCTGACGGAACGACAGGCGGCGCCCTGTGCACCGTCCGGCTGCCGGGGGCTCCGACACCTCCGCCGCCGACACCTCCGCCGGCCGGGCAGTTCACGACATCCGCATCCTGACGGCGACACACCGACAAGTTTTCTTGTCTTGACAAATTTTATCTTCGGGTCGATCCTGGAGTGGTGCTGGACATCGCTGTGATTGAAGAACCCGCTGCGGCCGAGGCGTCCCTGGACCCGATACGGTCGCGGATCCTGGCCGCCCTGGCCGAGCCCGGCTCGGCCGCCATGCTGGCCGTCCGGCTGGCGCTGCCCCGGCAGAAGGTCAACTACCACCTGAAGGAGCTGGAACGGCACGGACTGGTCGAGCTCGCCGAGGAACGCCGCAAGGGCAATGTCACCGAGCGGGTCTACCGGGCCACCGCGGCCTCCTACGTGATCTCGCCCAGCGCCCTGGCCGCCGTCAGTCCGGACCCATCCCGCGCCCCGGACCAGCTCTCCGCGCGCTGGCTGCTGGCGGTCGGAGCCAGGCTGGTGCAGGAGGTCGGGATGCTGCTGACCGGCGCCGCCCGGGCCCGGCGGCGGGTCTCCACCTTCGGCATCGACGCCGAGGTCCGCTTCGCCACTGCGGCCGACCGGGCCGCCTTCACCGACGAACTGGCCCGGGCCGTGGCAGCCCTGGTCGCCCGCCACCACGATGAGAACGCCCCGGGAGGCCGGAGCCACCGCCTGGTCGTCGGCCTCCACCAGATCCCCACCGCCCAGGAGAACCAGATCGTGCAGGAGAACCGAACCGTGCAGGAGGACCCGCGATGACGCACCCCTTCGAGATCGAACAGGAGACGACCCTTCCGGCGACCCCGGAACAGGTCTGGGAGGCGATCGCGACCGGACCGGGGATCGACTCCTGGTTCATGGGCCGCAACGAGGTCGAGCCGCGCGAGGGGGGCACCGCCGCCATGGACGTCGGCGGGCAGCGGGAGGAGGCGGTGATCACCGCCTACGATCCCGGCAAGCGCCTCGCCACCCGCACCCCCACCTCCGGCGACGGCCGCTTCATGGCCTTCGAGTACCTGATCGAAGGACGGGACGGCGGCAGCACCGTGCTCCGCGTCGTCCACAGCGGCATGCTCGGCGACGACTGGCAGGACGAGTACGACGCGCTGCGCCGCGGCTGGCCCTTCCACCTGCACAGCCTGCGCGAGTACCTGGCGCACTTCCCCGGGCGCACGGCCGTGCCGGTGTTCGCCGTCGCACCGTCGGGCGAGCGGTCGGCGCAGCAGACCCGGTCGGCCCTGGCCCGCGCGCTGTCGCTGCCGGAGCCGGTCGTCGTGGGAGCCCGGGCGCACGCCGAGATCGCGGACCTGCCGCCGCTGGACGGCGAGGTGGTCTGGGCCGACGACGAGCGCTTCGAGGTCCGCGGCAGCGACGCGATCCTCACCTTCCACCACGGCTCCGGCATGGTGCTGATGTTCCATCACCTGTTCGGACCGGACACCGACGGGGCCGAGGCCGCCTGGCAGCACTGGCTGACCGGCCTCCTCGGCTGACCCCGCACACCGCGAACCACCGACCAGGCACCACCAACCCAGGAACCACCGACCAGCACCACACACCCAAGGAGATCACCATGCGTACCCTGATCAGCTCCGCCTTCGTCTCGCTCGACGGTGTCATGGAGGCCCCGGGCGGCGAGGACGGCTACCGCAACGCCGGATGGACCTTCAAGGAGGTCGAGTTCGTCCCCGAGGCGTTCGCCATCAAGGGTCGGGAGCAGGAGGAGTCCACCGCGATCCTGCTGGGCCGGGCCAGCTACCAGGCGTTCAGCCCGGTGTGGCCGGAGATGGCCGAGTTCGGCCACTACCGGACCATGCCGAAGTACGTCGTCTCCACCACCCTGACCGAGGACGGGCTCGTCTCGAACTGGGGCGAGACCACCATCCTGCGCTCGCTCGACGAGGTCGCCGCCCTCAAGGAGACCGACGGAGGCCCGATCATCGTCCACGGCAGCGTCGCCCTCAACCACAGCCTCGCCGACGCCGGCCTGATCGACCGTTACCACCTGCTGGTCTTCCCGCTGCTGCTCGGCGCGGGCAAGCGACTCTTCCCCGACACCGACAAGGACACCCAGAAGCTCCAGCTGGTCGAGCACGCCGTGTACCCCAACGGCCTGCAGCTGAACGTCCTCGACGTGGTCCGCTGACCGAGGTGGGTTGGCGGAGCTGTCCAGGAGGTCCACCGTGGTGCCGACGTCGGAGTTCGAGCCGATGTTGACCGCGTGCACGGTCATGGCCAGTGCGCGGGAGCAGTCCTGCTCGCCCACGAAGGTCAGTTGCAGCCCCGCCCCACGGGCACCGGTCACTACCGGATGCGAGGGGGACCGTGAAGTAGTGGCCCCGGTTCCGGTCGTGCCGGGGGCGCGGTGGTGCCGGGAGGTGATTGCATGGGAGACGTGCCGACGAACGACGACGCTGACCACACCGCCGACGCCGACCTGTTGCGGCGGTTGGACGACCTCTACACGGTCCGGCCGCCGTGGGAGATCGGGCGCCCGCAGCAGGCGTTCCTCGGCCTTGCCCGGTCCGGATCCATGGCCGGGCGGGTGCTGGACGTCGGCTGCGGCACCGGTGAGCACGTGCTGATGTGCACCGAGATGGGCCTGGACGCCTGCGGCCTGGACCTGGCCGCCACCGCCCTGCGGGCTGCGGAGGACAAGGCGCGCCGGCGCGGCTCCAGCGCGCGGTTCCTGCATCACGACGCGCGCAGGCTCGCGGAGTTGGGGGAGGAGCAGTTCGACACCGTGCTCGACTGCGGGCTGTTCCATCTGCTCGATCCAGGCGACCGCGGTGCCTTCGCGGCGGGGCTGCAGACGGTGCTGCGCCCGGGCGGGCGCTACTTCCTGCTGTGCTTCAGCGACCGGGAACCCGGCGAGGCAGGCGAGCGTGGACCGCACCGGCTGACGCGGGAGGAGATCACGGCCGCGTTCGCCGACCGGCTGCGGATCGACTCCATCGAGCCGGCCACGATCGAGATCGTCCTGGACCGGGAGGACATCCGGGGCTGGCTCGCCGCGATGACGAAGGTCGGGGAGACCCCGACGCACTGACCGCCCGCCGACGGGGTCGGCGGGCGTCAGGTGGCGGGCCTGGTGCGGCCCGGTGTGGGTCAGCCGAGGTTGTCGGTGATGAAGTTGGCACCGTCGTACGAGCCCCAACCGGTCACCTCGTCGTAGCCGGTGCCGGCGCTGTAGGCGCCGTTGCTGCCGCTGGTGACGTCGTGGAAGTCGTTGCTGTAGTTGGAGCCGGTGGCGTCGGTGTAGATGGCCGAGTTGGCGTAGCCGAGGGCGGACCCGCTCGACGCCGCCGCGTAGTCGTCGTAGATGGCGGTGAAGGCCGCCCAGTTCGGCGCGGCGGCGCTGGTGCCGCCGAACTCCTGCCAGGAGCCCGCCTCGTAGATGGCCCAGCCGGTGTTCGGGTCGGCCACCGCGGCCACGTCCGGCACCGTGCGCTTGGAGCCGCTGTTCACCGAGGACTGGAAGGACGGCGTGGCGTAGTACGAGGAGACGCCGCCGCCGCTGCCGTCCCAGGCGGTCTCGCTGCTCCAGGCGTTGGCCGAGGTCAGCGTGAGCGAGGTGCCGCCGACACCGGTGACGTAGGGGTCGGCCGCCGGGAAGTCCACCGAGGTGCCGCCGTTGCCGGCGTCGTCCGAGCCGCTGTCGCCCGAGGCGGCGTAGACGGACTGGCCCTGGGCGGCGTCCTCCTTGTAGGTGGTGTTGTCGGCGCTGCGGTTGGCGGAGGTCATGGCCGCCTCGTTCTCGCCCCAGCTGATGGAGACGATCGGCGCGGCGGAGGAGGCCAGCGCGGAGTACATGGCCTCGTCGCCGGCCACGGTGTTGGGGGCCTCGTAGACCTTGATCTTGGCGCCGGGGGCGAGGGCCTGGATGACCTCGATGTCGAGCTCGACCTCGTCCTTGCCGGAGCTGTCCGTGGTTCCGCCGCTGACCTTCACGACGGTCGGGGTCGAGGGGCTGAGCCCGAACTGGGTGTCGTAGGCGGTGACGTCCGACTGGGTGAAGGTGGAGAACTCGACCAGCGAGATGGTCTGGCCGGTGCCGTCGTAGCCGCCGCTGACCAGGGAGGTGAGGTCATAGGCCTTGCGCGCCTGAGTGGGCGTCAGGCCGGAGATGGCGTGCGAGGTGGCGTTCGGGGTGACCTTGCGCTGGGCGAAGTGCGCGTGCTGCGCGTGGTTGTTCAGGCCGGCCACGTCCACGACGTCCGCCGCGAGGGCGGCGGGCAGCTTGGGGTCGCTGTCGTTCGCGTAGAAGCCCTGCTTGGTGGTCTTGTCGGTGTAGTTGACCAGGCTGACGCCGAAGGCCTTGCCGACCTGCCGGGCGGTGCCGGAGGCGGTCACCGACAGGTGCCCGCCGGACACCGGGGCGACGGTGAGGCCCTGTGCCTTGAGGTAGCCGGTCACCTGGGCGACGGTGGCGTCGGAGGCGCCGTAGCGGGCCGCGAACTGGGCGACCGTCAGGTAGTGCTTGTAGAGCTTGGAGGTGGGGTCCGCCACCTGCTTGAGGAAGGCGTCCAGGCCCGCCTCGTCGCGCGCGGCCAGGCTCACGGTCACCGATATCCGCTGGGACGGGGCCACCGCGCCGTGGCGAACCGCCTGCTGCACGGCCGGGATCACGTCGCCGTGCACCGCCACGTTCGGAGCCGGGGCGGCCTGGGCCGCGGGGGAGCCGAGAACGGCGAGGACGGGCAGCGGCGCCACGAGGGCGCCGAGGATCTTCAGACGACGAGCGTTCATGGGGGGTGTCCTCCAGCGGAGAGGGTCCTGCCGAGCAGGGATGCGACCCCCAACCTAGGAAGGCATGGTCATGTCACATAAGCGGAGGAAACCCTTGCACCCGATGCCCCCTCCCTTGCTCCCCGCGCCCGCACCCTTGTTCCGCTGTTCAGCCGGTCAGCGTCTTGACCAGTTCGGTGCGCGACCGCACCCCGAGTTTCCGGTAGACCCGTGACAGCGAGGCCTCGACGGTCTTCACGCTGACGAAGCAGGCCGCGGCTATCTCGCGGTTGGTGGAGCCCGCTGCGGCGAGCGCCGCGATCCGCTGCTCGGGAACGGTGAGCGCGGCCGGCTCCGCGGCACCGCTGCCCGAACGCGGCACCCGGCCCTGCTCGATCCGGCGCAGCCAGGGAAGGGCCCCGGCGGTCCGGCACAGTTCCCACGCCTCGTCGGTGGCCCGCCGCGCCGCGGCGTGCCGTCGTCGTCGGCGCTCCAGGTCGGCCAGGGCGACCAGGGACCGGGCCAGTTCGAGCGGGATCGCCTGCTGCCGCAACCGGTCGACGGACGCCGCCAACAGCTCCTCGGCCTCGGTGAGTTCGCCCAGGGCCAGGCAGCGCAGCGCGGCGGCGCGCTGAAGCCCGGCGAGCACGCCCAGGCGGCCGAGCCGCCGGGCGGTGGCCGAGACCTCGTCGATGAACTCCCCGGCCTCCGCCAGCGATCCCTCGCCGACCAGGGCCTCGGCGAGGTCGGGGTGCCAGCGCCCGATGCCGGGGTCCACGATGCCCATGGACTGCTCGATGGACCGCACCTCGCGCAGCACCGCGGCGGCCGGGCCCGGCTCGTCCGCGAGCAGGTGCACCCGTCCCAGCACGGTGGTGTTCCACAGGTACCAGAAGCGGTCGCCGTCCTGCTGAGCGCTCCGCGCGCCCTCCTCGGCCAGCAACCGGGCCCGGTCCAGCGAGCCGTTGGTCGCCTCGGCCGCGGCGGCCGCGTACGCCACCGGCCCGTCCAGGCCGTCGATGTCCTGGCTCAGGGCGGCGGCGCGCCGGGCCGCGGCCAGGGCTCCGGCGCAGTCACCGGCACGGTTGCGGATGTCGGTGAGCAGGATCTGCGCCCGCAGCGCGTCCTCGACGCCCACCTGGTCCCCGAAGCGGTCCAGGGTCGCCGTGATCGAGGCCTCGGCCTCGGCGAGGCGGTCCGCGTGCAGATGGAAGATCGCCTCGGTGGAGAGGGTCTCCCACAGCCGCAGGTGGTCCACCCGGTGCGCCCGGGCGACGGCCAGTGCCTGCGCCAGCGTGGTCTCCGCGTCCTGGTCCCCGCCCAGCCGCTGCAGGTAGGCGAGCGAGGTCAGCGCCTCGACCCGGGTCATCACCGCGGCCCCGCCCGCGGCCTCGGCCAGCGCGGCGGCCCGACGCGCCTCGACCGCGGCCTGCCCGACCCGTCCGGCCAGCAGGTCCCGGTCCGAGGCCCAGCAGCGCAGCTGCGCCTCCAGGGCGGGGGATCCGGCGGCCTCGACCAGCCCGTCGGCGATCAGCCGTCCCTCGCCCTCCAGGGCCTGTCCCGCGCACATGAGCAGGACGATCCGGGCCCGGATCCTGGTCGTCGGGTCCTCCTCCTCGTTCAGCACGCCCTGGGCCTCGCGCCGGGCGTCGTCCCACAGCCCGGCGTCGCAGGCGTACTGGGCGCTGGCGATGCGGCGCTGCGCGCGCACCGGGCCGGCGTCGGCGGGGGTGCGGGCCAGCGCCAGGGCCGACAGTTCCGCCGCGGTGGCCGGGGCCCCGCGGCGCCTGGCCGCGTCGGCGGCGACGGCCAGGGTCGTCGCCACGCCCTCGTCCCTGGCCGGGTTGGCCAGCGCCAGGTGCCTGGCCCGCTCCACCGGTTCGGTCACGGCGGTGGCGAGCCGGGCGTGTGCGGCCCGGCGGGCCTGCCCGGATGCCTCGGCGTACAGGGCGGATCCGATCAGCGGGTCGTCGAAGCGGATCTGGCCGTTCAGGTCGATCCGCAGCAGCCCCAGCCGTTCGGCGGTCTCCAGGTGCACGGCGACCGATTCGTCCCCGGCGGTCGCCAGCAGGGTGAGGTCGGGGCGGGCCGCCGCACTGGCCAGGACCAGGGCCTGGACCACCTCCTCGGGCACGGTGCGCAGCCGGTCGAGCAGCAGTGCGCGCAACGGGCCCGGGATGTCGGTCGGGGTCCCGGTCCGGTCGGCGGCGGCCGGCAGCGAGCGCAGCAGCTCCAGCGCGTAGAGCGGGTTCCCCCGGGAGAGCCGGGCGATCTCCCGTACCGTCGCGGCCGGGAGCGGGGCCCCCGCGCTCTGTTCGAGCAGCCGGGTGAGGTCGGTGGAGTCCAGTGGCGGGACCGTCAGCTGCAGGCTCCCGGCCGGGCACAGACCCGCGTGTGCGGGCGGCTGTCCGTGCGGGACCCGCTCGCTCGCCAGTACCCGCAGGTTGAGACCGGCGGTCCGGCGCGAGACGAACCCCAGGATCTGCGCCGTCGGGCCGTCCATCCACTGGATGTCGTCGACCACGAGCCACACCGGCCCCTCGGCGCAGAGCCGGCGCAGCAGGGTGAGCACCGCCAGGTGCACCCCGGCGCCGTCGACCGCCGCCCGGGGGTCGTCACCGCGCAGCAGGACCGCACGCAGCGCCTCCCGCTGCCCGGCAGGCAGGCCGCCGACGGTCTCGTCGGACACCGGTTCGAGCAGGTCGATCAGGCACATGAACGGCAGCGGGACCTCCGCGGCCGCCGGGGAACAGCGCAGCACCCGCACGCCCCGGGCGAGCGCCTGCTGCGCCAACTGGTCCAGCAGGTGGGACTTCCCGATCCCGGCCGGGCCGGTCAGCAGCAGGCCGGGAGCCTGCCGCAGGCCGTCCCGGGCGGTGCGGCGGAGCTCGTCCCGGTTCGCGGACCCCAGGTTGTTATCGCTCACACCACGTCCCTCCGCACGGCCGGAATGCTGCTACCGGGCGGTATTGTGACACTTTCAGGTGTCGTGCATGAGTCCGCCCGGATTTCGGCTCGTGGATCGGCTTCAACAGCCCTGTGCCACCGTGCCGTTGGGTGCAGATCCGGGAATCGGCTGGAGGACCTTGGGCTGCTTCCGGTGCCACACCAGCGGGTGGCTGCTGTGGTCGTTGCTCATCGCGAGCACCCGCAGCACGACGATCTCGTGGTCGCCGGCCGGGTAGCGGTGCTCGACCGCGCACTCCAGCCAGGAGGGGGCGTCGTCCAGGAAGACGGCGCCGGAGGCGGTCCCGGTCGTGCCGATGCCGCGGAGCCGGTCCTGCTTGTTGCGGGAGGCGAGCTGGCGGGTCTTGCCGGCGTGGACCTCGCTGAGCAGCGAGATACCGAGGACCGGTGCGCCGGACAGCAGCGGCCAGGTGGTGGAGCCGCGCTGGACCGCGAAGGAGACCATCGGCGGCCGGTAGGAGACCCCGACGGTGAAGGAGGAGGCGATCATGATCACCGGCTCGGCCCCGACCAGGGTGGCGATGGCCACGACGCCGGACGGGAAGCCGGAGAACGCGGCCCGCATGTGTTCCGGGTCCGTGGTGAATTCGTGTGCGGAGGCCATGGCGATCAGTCCGTCCGGACGCCGAGGTCGGCGACCTGTCGTAGCCGTCGGTGTGCTTGACGTTGGTGTGCGAGCTGTGTCCGGGCGTCGCGCTCGTCGTTCCGCATCGCGTCGACCAGTTCGTCCGCGTCCGCGAACGCCCGCTGCGTGCGGATCAACTGATGGATCGTCATCTCCACCCGCAGTCCGTAGAGGTCGCCGTCGAAGTCGAGCACATGCGCCTCGACGGTGTGGGCCCGGCCGGCGAAGGTCTGGTTGGAGCCGATCGAGATCAGCGCCGGGCGCGGCACCGGCCAGGACGGGGTGCGCAGGGATCCGAGGTAGACGCCGTCGGCGGGGGAGCGGGCCGGGAGGTCGAGGGCGATGTTGGCGGTCGGGTAGCCGAGGCGGCGCCCGACGCGGGAGCCGGGTACGACCGTGCCGTCCAGGGCCTCGACGGCGTCGCTCCGACCGGCCGGCAGCCGCGCCGAGGCGGCGGCGCCGACCAGTGCCGCGGCGGCCAGCACGGCCAGCGCCGCGGCGTCACCGGTCGCCGCCACCACCACGGCGGTGACCGCACTGCCCAGCACCGCGCCCAGCTGCTTGACGGCGTTGAAGGCGCCGGAGGCGGCGCCCACGGACCCGGCGGGCGCCGCGGTCACCGCCGCGATCGAGAACGGCGACCAGACCGCGGAGTTGGCGACCCCGTAGACCGCGAAGGCGGCCGACAGCGACCAGGGCGGGGCGTGCAGGGCGATCAGCACCGCGGTGGCGCCGGTGGAGGCCACCAGCGCGGCCGAGCCGACCAGCCCCACCGTGCGCAGGCCCGCCGTGTTGTTCAGCCTGGCCGACAGCGGCGCGCCGGCCAGCGCGCCCAACCCCATCGGCACCAGCGTCAGGGACGCGGCGAAGGCACCCAGGCCCCGGTCGTCCTGGAGGTAGAGCATCAGCGGGACGGGGGCCGAGCCGACGCAGAACGCGGCGGCGGCCGCTCCCCAGGAGGCGGTGACGAAGCCCCGGCTGCGCAGCAGCGCGACCGGCAGCAGGGCGGCCTCGCCCGAGCGGCGCTGCAGCCAGGTGACCGCGACGACCAGCAGCACCCCCAGCACCGCGCAGAGCCACCTCGGCACACCGGCCACGGCCGTGCCGGAGGCGCCGGTGCCCTGGATGCCCAGCACCAGGGCCAGCACACCGAGGGCGTTGCCGGCCATCGCCCACAGCGGGGTGCGGCCGGCGCGCCGTTCGGAGGCCGGGAGCCAGACGAGCGCCGCCACCACGCCGACCACGCCGAGCGGCAGGTTGACCGCGAAGATCGACGGCCAGCCCCAGCCGCCGACCAGGAGCCCGCCGAGCAGCGGACCGGCGACGGTGGCCGCGCCGCCGACGGCGCTCCAGATCCCCAGGGCGACCGCCAGCCGCGGCGGCCGGAACAGGGTGCGGATGATGGTCAGGCACTGAGGGGTCATCAGGGCCGCGCCCAGCCCCTGCAGCATCCGCCAGGCGATCAGTGCGCCGACGGTCTGCGCCAGTGCGCACAGCAGCGACGCGACGGTGAACCCGGCCAGGCCGAGGACGTAGACCCGCCGGTGGCCGAAGCGGTCCCCGAGCCGGCCCGCGACCAGCAGCGGGACCGCGTAGGCGAACAGGTAGCCGCTGTTGACCCACAGCGCCGTCGGGACGGTGGTGTGCAGTCCGGAGGTCAGCGCGGGCAGGGCCACCGAGGTGATGGTGCTGTCGAGCAGCAGCATGAAGAACCCCAGGCACAGGGTGCCCAGCGCCAGCCGGCTGCGCAGCCGCTCCCCGACGACTCGCTCGCCGGATGCGCTGCCCACCGATGTGCTGCCCACCTCAAACCGCCAGGTTCTCGCGCAGGGTGCGCCCGGGGTAGCGCGGGGCGAGCGCGCCGCGCCGGCGCAGCTCGGGCACCAGCAGTTCGCTGATCTCGGCGAACCCGGACGGCATGGCCAGCGGGGTGGCGAACATGTAGCCGCCGCGCGAGCCGGTCGCGGCGAAGTTCTGCTCCAGGGCGTCGGCGACCGAGGCGGCGTCGCCGACCAGGGTGTGGTCCAGGCCGGTGGCCGCGGCCCAGCCGTGCTCGAAGAACTCGGCCCTGGTCATGGTGGTCTGCGGACCGGAGGCGGCGACCAGTGCGCCGACCAGTCCGGCCGGGCTGGCCTGCGCGGCGACGATCTCGTCGCGGAGCTCGCCGAGCCGGAACGAGGCCGGCAGCGTGGAGAAGTCGTAGCCGGCGTTGTGCGACAGATAGGTGCCGACCGCCTCCTCGCTCCAGAACTCCAGCACCGCCTCGCGCCGGGCCCGGGCCTCCGCGGCGGTGCGGCCGACGATCACCTGGGTGGCCCAGAGGATGCCGACCCGGGCGGGGTCGCGTCCCTCCTGGACCAGCGCCTCGTCCAGCAGGGTGCGGTGGCGCTGCTGGCCGGCCAGGTCGGCGCCGAAGCCGAAGATCAGGTCGGCGAAGGACGCCGAGGCGGCGATCCCGCGCGGGGAGTTGCCCGCCTGCACGATGACCGGGTGCGCCTGCGGGCTGGGCACGCTGGCCAGCGGGCCCTTGACGGTGAAGAACTTCCCGGCGTGGTCGATCGGGTGCACCTTCGCCGGATCGGCGAAACGCCCGGACTCGCGGTCGCGGACGATCGCGTCGGGGGCGACCGAGTCCCACAGCGCCCGGCAGACGCCGATGAACTCCTCCATCCGCTCGTAGCGCAGATCGTGGTCGGGCAGCTGCTGGTAGCCGTAGTTGGCGGCGTCCGCCCCCCGGGTGGAGGCGACCACGTTGAAGGCGATCCGCCCGCCGGTGACGTGGTCCAGGGAGTTGAGCAGGCGCGCCACGTAGAAAGGGTGCATGTAGGTGGAGGAGTAGGTCAGGCCGAAGCCGATGTCCGAGGTGACCGTGGACATCGCCGCGATCACCGGCGACATGTCGTGCCGGGGCCACTGGATGCCCCACTCGACGGCCGGGGCGATGCTGCCGCGCCAGGTACTGGGCACGCCGGAGCCGTCGCCGAAGAAGAGCATGTCGACGCCGGCCCGCTCGGCGGTCTGCGCCAGCTCCATGTACATCCGCACGTCGGGGAAGTCGCGGCCGATCCAGCTGCCCGCGCGGGCCCAGCGTCCCTCGGTGTGGGTGAAGGACAGGTCGTAGGCCAGGTGCATGCCGCTCATCGGGTCGCCTCCTTCCACAGCGCGACGACCTCGTCGGCGTCGCAGAGCACGGCGGTGTTCAGCCGCAGCTGCACCAGGGCCGCCCGGTGCACGGCGAGGTCGTAGGCGGCGGTGGCGTCCTGGGGGAGCAGCACCGGCCAGTCGTGCTGCAGCGCGTCGACGGCGGTGGCCTGCACGCAGCACTCGCTGGTGAGCCCGGTGACGGTGAGCCAGTTCGCGCCGGTGGCGCGCAGCCGCGCGTCCAGGTCGGTGCCGAAGAAGCCGCTGTAGCCGCGCTTGACCACGCGGGGTTCACAGTCGGCGGGTCGCACCCGGTACCACTCGGCCCCCGGGGTGCCCAGGACGCAGGGTTCGTCCGGGCCCATGGGGGCGTCGTAGTCGCCCTGGCGCAGCCAGTTGCTTGCCCGCCACGGTCTGGCCGGGTCGCTGCCGAGCTCGACCCACACCACCGGCACGCCGAGTTCGCGGGCGGCCCCGACCAGGTCGCCGATGCGGGTGACGGCCGCGCCCAGGGCGGTCAGCGCCTGGTCGGTGAGGCCGTAGCCGCCCAGCAGCAGCGGGTCGGCGAAGTCGCGCTGGACGTCGACGACCACCAGCGCCGGGGTGCGGCCCGGGCCCGAGAGCTGGGCCAGCTGTGCCTGCCGTGGATCCGTCATCGGGCGTCCCCCGCCTGGTCGTGGGCGCGCAGCACGGGCAGCACGGTCTCGCCGAACAGCACCATGTCCTGGTCGTACTCGGGGAAGATCAGCATCAGGCCGTCGAGTTCGGCCTCGTCGACGATGTACTTGATGTGCTCGGTGACCGTGTCGGCGGAGCCGGCGACATAGGGGGTCTGGAAGGCGGCCTCGCCCACGGCGCCCGCCGCCCAGGCCCGCGCCTGGTCCTCGGAGATGCCCCAGGAGGTGTGCATCAGCGCCAGCGCCTCGCGGTCCAGGCCCTCGCTCCACTGCTGGACCTTCTTGGCGGCCAGCTCGTCGGTCTCGTCCTGGACGACGGTCAGCATCGAGTAGGTCCGGCAGACCCGGCCGTTGGCCGCGGCGCGCCGGTGCACGTCGCGGGAGAGCTCCTTCATCTCCTCCAGGGTCTCGCCGGCCAGGAAGGCGCCGTCGGCGTACTTGGCCTGGAAGGCGCGGGCGTCCTCCGACTTGCCGGCGCTGATCAGGGTGGGCCGGGTGGCCGGGTGCGGGCGGGACTGGCAGTCCGTCAGGTCGAACCAGGGCGTGTGCATGGTCACCGAGTCCTCGGTCCACAGCCGCAGCACGGCCTCGGTCCACTGCTCGGTCATCCGGTAGCGGTCGGCGTGCGTCAGTTCCGGGTCCCAGACGCCGAACTGCTCGAACTCGGCCGCGTAGGACCCGTTGACGATGTTGGCCCCGGCGCGGCCGCCGGAGATGTCCTGCAGGGTGGTGTACATCTTCGCCGCGACGGCGGGGTTGTGCAGGTTGGCGTGCAGGGTCGCCCAGATCTTGACCCGGCTGGTCGCCTCGGCCAGGGCCGACATCAGCGTGATGGACTCCAGGGAGCGGCCCCAGTGGTCGGTGGAGCCGCCGAAGCCGCGCCACTTCGCCATCGACATGACGAAGTCCAGGCCGATGTTCTCGGCGTGCACGGCCGCACGCCGGTTCCAGGCGTAGTCGGCCTCCGGGTGCGGGGCGGTGGTGGAGAGCATCCACCCTCCGTTCCCGATGGGGAGGAAGATGCCGTATTCCTTCGCTGGCACGGTAGCTGGCCTTTCCGGTGGAGTGCTGCGGGTGGGGTGGGGAGGGTGCTGGGGTGGGTCAGGGTGCGGGCCAGATCAGCTCGGTCCCGTTGTAGACGGCCTCGACGGCGGAGTCGTCGAACCATCCGGCGGTGTCCTGGTCCGTGACCGAGGCCGGGATGACGGAGTAGGTGTGCAGCATGTCCGTGAGCTTGGTGATGTTCGCGGGGTCGATGCCGCCCAGCGGCCGGCCGGGGGTCGGGTTGTCGCTGACCACCTTGGTCTCGGTGGTCCAGATGGCCGCGTTGAGCTTCTTGTCGTAGGTCACCCCGGACAGGTCGGCCGCGTAGCCGACGCACTGCGCGACATGCGTGGTGCAGTAGTCGTAGGCGTGCAGGGCGGCGCGCAGGACGTCCTGGACCGCGGTCGGGTGGGCCTTGGCGAAGGCCGGGTTGACCGCCATCGCGCCCAGCGAACTGGGGATCCCGTAGGTCACCGGCTGCCAGACCGTCACCTTGTGCCCGGCGGCGGCGAGTTGGTTCGGCTCGTTGGAGATGAAGCCGGTGAGCGCCTTGAGGCCGCCCTGGCCGCGGGTCAGCACGGTGGGGTCGTAGCCCTCCTTGACCACCTTCAGGCTGTTCCAGCTCACCCCCGCCTTGACCAGCATCGCCCTGACGCTGACCGGCATGGCGCCCTTGTCGCCGACCACCGCGCCGTTGAGCTGGGTGAGCGCGGTGGTGCCGGGGTTGGTCATCAGGATGTCCAGGCCGGCGTCGGAGTAGGAGGAGATGCCCTCGATGTCGATGCCGTTGGCGCGGGCCTGGATGACGTCCTGCTCGGAGACGGCGGCGACACTGGCCTGGCCGCCGGCCAGCAGCTTGGTGTTCTGGGCGGTGTCACCGCTACCGGGCACCAGCTTCACCTTCAGACAGAGGTCGTCGAAGTAGCCGAGCTTGCTGGCGGCGACGTACTCGAGGATGGAGGCGGAGGACTGGAACTGGTAGCCGGACAGGTAGGTGACCGTGCCGGCCGCCTTGTTCTGCGCGCAGCGAGCCGCCGAGATCGCCGACCCGGTGGAGGCCGTGGTGGTGCTGCCGGAGGAGGAGCCGCAGGCCGCGGCGGCGAAGGTGATGGCGACGGTGCTGAGGGCGGCGAGGCCGGATCTGACGAGGTGCGTGCGCATGCGGAACTCCCTGAGGGGTGATCGGGTGAAGGGGAAGCGGGCAGGAGGGGACGCCGCACCGGCTCGCGGGCGGTTCGGGAAGGGCGGCGCGCTGTGGGGTGGACGGCCCGGCGCCGCAGGGCTCCTGAGCGGACGTCAGTCGGAGGTCACTTGGTCCGGTCGGACGAGGAGCTCTCGTGCCAGTGCAGGGCCCGGCGCTCGGCGAGGGTGATGACCAGCATCACCAGCACGCCCATCAGCGCGAGCACGAAGATCGAGGCATAGACCACGGCCAGGTTGTTCATCGACGAGGCGGTGCTGATCACCGTGCCCAGGCCACCGGTGGAACCGGAGGCGGACAGCTCGGCCACCACGGCGCCGATCACCGACAGCGGGCTGACGATCCGCAGCGCCGCGAAAAGGTACGGGAGCGCGTTGGGCACCCGCACGTACGCCAGCATCTCCAGGCGGGAGGCGTCCATGGTCCGGTAGACCTGCAGCACCTGCTGCGGCACCGAGCGCAGCCCGGTGGTGGTGTTGATCAGGATCGGGAAGAAGCAGATCAGCGCGGTGATGACGAGCTTGGGTGTCGCCCCGAATCCGAAGGCGACGACCAGGGCCGGGGCGATCGCCACCACCGGGGTCACGTTCAGCACCACGGCGATCGGCATGACCGCCCTGCGCACCACCGGTACCTCGCTGACCAGCACCGCCAGCACGAACGCCGCGACGAAGCTGATCGCCAGACCCGCCGCCGCCTCGCCCAGGGTGATGCCCGCGTTCTTGAGGTAGTAGCCGAAGTCGTCCGAGAGGGAGCGGCCGATCGACGGCAGCGGCGGCAGCAGGTAGGGCAGCTTGGCGGCTCCCCACTGCCACAGTGCGCCGAGGATCGCCAGCATGGCCACCAGCGGCAGCCAGACCGCGGGGCGGATCCAACCGATCCGGGAGCGGGGGTGCTTCAGGCTGTAGCGCGACGGCTCGGCGGGCGGGCCGGCCACGGCCGGCTGCGCGGGGGCCGCCTGTTCGGGGGCCACCTGTTCGGGGACGATGCTCATTTTCCGCTCCCCCTCACGCCGCATCCGCCGACCGCCAGGCGCGGTGCAGTCTGTCCCTGATCAGGTCCTCGTACTCGTGGAAGCTGCTCTGCTCGAACAGCCGCTGGTTGCGCGGGCGGGGCAGGTCGATGTCGATGACGTCGACGATGCGGCCCGGACGGGGAGCCATCACCACGACGGTGTCCGAGAGGCGCACCGCCTCCTGCACCGAGTGCGTGATGAACAGCACGGTGGTCTTCAACTCGTCCCACAGGTCCAGCAGTTGGTCCTGCAGGGTCTCCCGGGTGAACTCGTCGAGGGCCGAGAAGGGCTCGTCCATCAGCATCACGTCCGGCTGCAGGCCGAACGCCCGGACGATGGCGGTGCGCTGCTGCATGCCGCCGGACAGCTGCGCGGGGAGCCGGTGCACCACCTCGCCGAGGCCGGCCCGGCGCAGCAGCTCCAGCATGTCCGGCGGGGCCTTGCCGGCGCCGCGCTCGCCGAGGTCGCCGATGCGCTCGCGGCGCCTGGCCGCGGCGGTGTTGATCCGCTGCGGGAGCGTGACGTTGCCCAGCACCGACCGCCACGGCAGCAGCGCCGGGGTCTGCGGGACGAACCCGATGAGCTTGGCCGCGCAGGCCTGGTCGGGGGTGACCCCGTGCACCCGGACGCTGCCGCCGTCCGCCGTCTCCAGGCCCGCCACCAGCCGCAGCAGCGTCGACTTGCCGCAGCCGCTCGGTCCGATCAGGCTCACGAAGCGGCCCGGCCCGATCGACAGGTCCACATCGCTGAGCGCCACCATCGCCGACGCCCCATGGCCGTACACCTTACGGGCGGAGTCCAACTCGATCGCTGACACCTTCATGCCCACCCTCCACGCCATTGGCGATCGCACGTACTCGATCTCGTATGACGGAGAGCGTGCGTAGCGAGAGCTCGGTATCTGCCACGCGGAAATCCGTTGTCTTGGGCAGGAACCTAGTCAGGCCGTGTTGCGCGGAAGGCGGCCCGGGGATTACGCGAACGTTAAGTCCGGCGGGGCAGCGGGGCGACCCGCTCGCCGTCGAAGACGTACACCTCGACGCCCATGTCGGCAGCGGCGATGGCCACCCAGCCGCCCAGGGCCTGCACCAGCAGCTCGGTGACCACCAGGACGGCGCGCTCCGCGCTGGGCACGCCGGCGCGCAGCCACAGCAGCTTGAACAGGTCGGCCATCACCTTGTTGCGGTAGGCCGGCTTGTAGGCGCCCTGATTGGCCACCAGCTGCACCACGATCCGGCCGTCCGCGTCGATGCCCTCGACCTCGACCCGGTTGCGGTTCTCCAGCACCAGCGGCCGCGGCCGCAGCGCGGTGCCCAGCTCCGCGCTGATCGCGAGCAGCATGCGCTGCTCGAGGGAGCCGTCGGCGAAACGGCCCCACTCGGACGGTGCATCCACGATGGTCAGGCGCATTCGGTGATCATACAGTCCGGGTCCGGACGGCTCCGGGGAGAGCGGGGCGGTGTCAGTTCGGCGCCCCGAACCAGACGGCCAGGGCCTGGTCCAGCCCTTCGGCGGGGTGGGTGTCGGCGTCGGTGGCCCAGGCGACATGGCCGTCGGGCCGGATCAGCAGGGCGGCGGCCGGCGGCTCCGGGCAGTCGGCGGCGACGACGTTGACCCGGTCCTTCCAGCCCGCCGCCGCGCCGGCCAGGGCGCCCGTGCCGGTGAGGTCGAGCAGGACACCGCGGGCGGGGTGCAGCAGCTCAGCCGTGCTGGTGATCCCCGAGGGCGTGGTGAGGGCGAGGTCGGGGGCCCACCGGCCGGCCAGCGGGTGCCGGTCGGCCGGGCCCGTGTCGTAGCGGGTGTCCAGCGCGTACATCAGGTTGAGCAGGTGGCGCAGCGGTTCGCGGTACTGCAGCAGCGGCCCGAGGACCTCACGCAGGGCCGCGACCCTGGCGTCCGCGCCCGCGCCCATCAGCGTGCCCTGGGCGCGGGTGTGCAGCAGGACGCGCTCGCCCTCAGGGTGCCGCTCGCTGTGGTAGCTGTCCAGCAGGGCCGGCGGTGCCCAGCCGGCGACCGTGGCGCCGAGCTTCCAGCCCAGGTTGAAGGCGTCCAGCAGACCGGTGTTCAGCCCCGGTCCGCCGGCCGGGAGGTGGATGTGGGCCGCGTCGCCGGCGATCAGGACCCGGCCGCTGCGGTATCGCGCCGCCTGGCGGCTGGAGTCGGTGAACCGGGAGAGCCACCGGGCGCCGCTGATCGGCAGGTCCCTGCCGGCGTTCGCCCTGCGGATCGCGGCCCGGAGCTCGTCCAGCGTCATCGGGGCGTCGCGGTCCAGGTCGGCGGGGTAGGGCTCGGTGATGATCACGCGGTAGTAGCCGGCCCCGAGCGGGATGAGCGGGACCCGCACGTCTGGGATGTCCTGGGGCGTCAGATCGCCTTCCAGGGTGACGTCGCCCAGGCGCAGTAGGAAGGTGGGCGGGATGCCCGGGAACTCGATCCCGGCCGCCTTGCGGACGACGCTGGTGCCGCCGTCGCAGCCGACCGCGTAGCGGGCCCGCAGCTGTCCGGGGCCCTGCGGGCCATGCACCTCGACGCTGACGCCGTCGTCGTCCTGGTGCAGGGCGGTGACCTCGTGGCCGCGCCTGATCTCCACGCCGAGCTCGCGGGCCCACTCGTTCAGCAGCTCCTCGGTGGCGGCCTGCTGGATGAACAGTCCGCGCAGGCCGAGGCCGTCCAGCTTCCCCGCGTCCAGCGGGATCAGGGCGAAGTGCGCGGAGGTCGGGAACGCGACGGCGGCACGCTCCTGGAAGTGCCCCAGCCGCCCCCGGCGTTCCAGCGAGTCCACCGAGCGGCCGAGCAGCCCGAGCGCCTTGGACAGGCCGGTGGGCCGGTCGAGCCGTTCCAGCACGATCGGGCGCGCCCCGGCCAGGTGCAGTTCGCAGGCGAGCACCAGGCCGGTCGGCCCGGCTCCGACGATGACGACATCAGCATCCACGTGGCAGTCCCCTTGCTGGCTCGGGTCGGCGGCGTGCGGGGGTGTGCCATCGCACCGTAGACCTGTCGGCAGGATGCCAACAAGCGACCGGGGCCGGCGGTTCGGCCCCGGTGACGACTCGTCAGATGACCTGTGCCTCAGGCGGATCGGACCGTCGCGGCGAGCGCCGGGGCGAGCGCGCCGCGGAGGAAGTCACCCGCGGCGTCCAGCGCGGCGTCGGCCTGGTCCAGTTGGCCGGTACCGGCGAAGCGCTGGTAGACGTGCGGCAGTCCGGGGCGGATCTGCAGGTCCACCGGGACGTCGAAGGCGGCGGCGCGGGCGGCCAGCGTGACCGCGTCGTCGAGCAGGATCTCGTGCGAGCCGACCTGGACCAGGAGCGGCGGCAGGCCGCTGAGGTCCGCGGTCAGGCCGGGGCTGGCCAGCGCGGACCGGGGGTCGGCCGGGCCGAGGTAGTCCGCGGCGCCCTGGCCCAGGGTGTCCGCGGTGAGGACCAGGTCGTCACCGGCCCGGGTGGTGACGGAGGCGCCGGAGAGGGTGAGGTCGGACCAGGGGGAGAGGACGACGGCGGCCGACGGGAGCGGCAGCCCCGCGTCGCGCGCGGCGACCAGGGCCGCCACCGCCAGCCCGCCACCGGCCGAGTCGCCCGCGACGGCGATCCGCGCGGGCTCGACGCCGAGGTCCAGCAGCCCGCGGTAGGCGGCCAGTGCGTCGTCCACCGCCGCCGGGAACGGGTGCTCGGGCGCCAGCCGGTACCCGACCGAGATGCCGCGTCCGCCCGCGCGGGCCGCCAGTCCAGCCGCCAGCGGTACCCCGGCTGCCGCCGAGCCCAGGACGTAGGCACCGCCGTGGAAGTACAGGACCACCGGCGTGGACCGGTCGGTGCCCGGTGGCTCGGCGAAGACCACCGGCACGTCGCCGAGTTGGCCGGGCCGGGTGGTGATGCCCGGCGGCAGCGGGGTGGCCGCCCGCATGGCGTCGAAGAACTGCCGCTGCTGGTCGAGGCCGGGCGCGGGGTCGGCGACGGGGCGGTTGCGCAGGGTGTGCTGAAGGGTTTCCAGCTGAGTCCGAGTCATGCCGCTACCGTGCCGCCGGGCCGCCGACCTGTGAATCGGACCCGATTCCCTAGGACCAGCCGTCCTAGGCCGATACCGCCGCCGGGCCCCCGGCGGCCCGCCTGACGTCGCATGATGGGGGCATGGAGATGGACCGACGTCAGCTCGCCGACTTCCTGCGCCGGTCGCGGCACCGACTGCGGCCCCGCGAGGCCGACCTGCCTGAGGGGCGGCACCGGCGTACGCCCGGGCTGCGGCGCGAGGAGGTCGCGCAGCTCGCCGGGATGTCGGCGGACTACGTGATGCGGCTCGAACAGGCCCGCAGCCCGCAGCCGTCGACGCAGATCCTGGCCGCGATGGCCCGGGCGCTGCGGCTGACCGAGGACGAGCGGGACCACCTCTACCTGCTGGCGGGCCATCCGCCACCGGTGGGGCGGCTGGCCGGTGCGCATGTGCGCCCCAGCCTGCAGTACCTGCTCGACCACCTGCGGGAGACCCCGGCCCAGCTGCTGGGCGACCTCGGCGACCTGCTGGCGATGAACGCGCTGGCGGAGGCGCTGTTCGGATGCGTCTGCACGGTCAAGGGGCCGGACCGCAACATCATCTGGCGCTGGTTCACCGACCCTGCCGTGCGCGCGGCGTACCCGCCGGAGGAGCACGACGAGCACGGCCGTCAGGCCGTGGCCGATCTGCGCGCGGCCGTGGCCCGCCGGGGCACCGACGAGGCGTCGGCCGCCCTGCTGAAGCGGCTGCGCGCGGCCAGCGACGAGTTCAGCCGGCTCTGGGACGAGCACGAGGTCGGCGTCCGCCGGCGCAGCCGGCTGCGGGTGCTGCACCCGGAGGTCGGGGCCATCGTCTTCGACTGCGAGGTCCTGCTGACGCCTGCCGAGGACCAGCGCCTGGTGGTCTTCACCCCGCCGCCGGGCTCCCCGGGCGTGGACGCGCTGGACCTGCTCGCCCTGCTGGGCCCGGCGACGGCGCACCGCAGCCACAGGTGAGCTGCCGCAGTCGGGAGGGAGGAGGGGCGGAGGAGGGAGAACACACTCCCCGCCACTAATAACCTATACCGCAGAGGGGGCCTTGCGGCAAGGCCCCGGTACTGCCGCACAATCGACGGTCGAGGCCGTAACCTGCGGAAACGGCAGGTCCTCGGGTTAGTCAATGGAGCTTGTCTTGGTCCCCATGTCATCGTCCTCGTCCGATCTCGATGCGGTTGGCGGTGCCGGGGCGGGCTGGCGCCTCGGAGAGCTGCGGGTGGAGAACGCGTACGTCACCGGGCTCTACCGGCGCCTCGACGCCCAGCGCGAACTGGCGGCGACCAGGCTGCGCGAGGTCCATCTGCTGGAGAGCGGCGGAACCTACCAGTCCCGGCTGGAGCGCGACGCGCTGGAGGTGCATCACACCCGCCGGCTGGCCGAACTGCACGCCGCCGAGTACGGGCTGTGCTTCGGCCGGATCGAGGGCGCCGACGGCGAGCGGCAGTACATCGGCCGGATCGCCCTGGCGGACGAGGACCACGAGCCGTTGCTGACCGACTGGCGGGCCTCGGCGGCGGAGCCTTTCTACCGGGCGACGCCCGCCGCGCCCGGCGGTGTCGTGGGCCGACGGCACCTGCGGAGCAAGGGCCGGAGCGTCGTCGACTTCGACGACGACGCCTTCGGCGTGGACGCCCTGGAGGGCCGGGACAGCTCCGAACTCAGCGGTGAGACCGCGCTGCTCGCCTCGCTGACGGCGGCCAGGACCGGGCGGATGGGCGACATCGTCGCCACCATCCAGGCCGAGCAGGACCGGGTGATCCGCTCCGAGCTCGGCGGCGTGCTGGTGGTCCAGGGCGGTCCGGGCACCGGCAAGACCGTGGTCGCGCTGCACCGCGCCGCCTATCTGCTCTACACCCACCGCAACAGGTTGGCCAAGAGCGGTGTGCTGGTCATCGGGCCGAACACGACCTTCCTGCGCTACATCGACGCGGTCCTGCCGGCGCTGGGCGAGAGCGAGGTCGTGCTCTCCAGCATCGGCACGCTCTACCCGGGCGTGACCGGGACCGATACCGAGACGCCGGAGGCGGCCGCGGTCAAGGGCGACCTGCGGATGGTGCGGGTGGTCGCCGCCGCGCTGGACGGCCTGCGGCAGCTGCCGGAGGAGTCCTGGACCGTCACCGTGGGCCGCAGGTCGCCCTACCGGGAGGAGCTGGAGGTCAGCCGGGCGCTCTGCGAGCGGGCGCAGGCCGCCGCGCAGCGGACCGGCGAACCCCACAACGCGGCCAGGGCCGCCCTGGTCGAGCGGATCACCTCGGAGCTGGCCCTGCGCATCGCCAGGGACCGGGCCGCCAGGGACCAGGGCAGCAAGATGGACCTGGGCGAGGTGGCGGACCTGGCCGACGCGCTGGTCGAGGAGCCGGACCTGCAGGCCCTGGCCGACCGGCTGTGGCCGCTGCTCAGCCCGGAGCAACTGCTCACCGCCCTGTTCGGCTCCGCGGAGCTGCTGGCGCGGGCCATGCCGGACTTCTCCGCGGCCGAACGCGCCGCGCTGCTGCGCGAGCAGGGGCCCTGGACCACCGCCGACGTGCCGCTGCTCGACGAGGCGGCCGAACTGCTCGGCCCGCTGCCCGGCAGCAGTGCCTCGCACCGGACCGAAGCCGCCCTCGACGCCCGGGAGCTGGAGTTCGCCAAGCTGGTCCTGGACGACTTCGGGGTGGGGCTGGTCGAGATGGACGCGGAGATGCTGGCCCGTCAGTACCGGGGCGAGGAGTCGCTGCGGCCGCTGGCCGAGCGCGCCGCCGAGGACCGGACCTGGGCCTTCGGGCATGTGATCGTGGACGAGGCGCAGGAGCTGTCCGCGATGGACTGGCGGCTGCTGGCCCGGCGCTGCCCCGGGCGCTCCATGACGATCGTCGGCGACCTGGCGCAGACCGGCGCACCGGCCGGGCTGAGCTCCTGGGGGGAGGCGCTGGACGAGTACACGGCCGGGCGCTGGCGCACGGTCGAACTGACCGTCAACTACCGGACCCCGGCCGAGATCATGCGGGTCACCGAGGGCGTGCTGCGAGCGGTCGACCCGGCGCTGCCGGCCCCCAGCGCGGTGCGCAGCGGCGGGACCCGTCCCTGGAGCCTGCGGATCCCGGCGGACGACCGGGCGGCGGCGCTGCGTGCGGCCGTCGAGGCGGAGGTCACGGCGCTGGACGGCGGCCGGATGGCGGTCATCCACGCCCCGTCCTGGCCGGCCGAACTGGTCGACGCGCTGGCCGGGTTGGACGGCGTCACCGTCCATGACGGCCCGTCGGCCCTGGACTCGCCGGTGGTCCTGATGACGGCGGCGCAGTCCAAGGGACTGGAGTTCGACGCGGTCCTGGTGGTGGAGCCGGCCGAGATCCTCGCGGCGCACAGCCGCGGCGTGAACGACCTCTACGTCGCCCTCACCCGCGCCACCAGGAGCCTGGGAGTGCTGCACAGCGGGGACCTGCCGGCCATGCTGCAGGGCCTGGACCCCCGCTGAGGCCGTGGCGGGCAGCGAACCGTGGCGGGCAGCCCGTACCGTGATCCGGTGACAACTCAGGTGATCGTTCTGAACGGCGGGTCCAGTTCGGGCAAGTCCGGGATCCTCCGGTGCCTGCAGGTGGTGCTGCCGGATCCGTGGCTGGCCGCCGCGATCGACTCGCTGGTGGAGGCGCTGCCTCCGTCCATGCGGACCACGGAGGGCGGCATCGCCTTCGGCGAGGACGGCGGGGTGACGGTCGGCGCGCAGTTCCGGGAGCTGGAGGCGGCCTGGATGGCGGGGGTCGCGGCGACGGCCCGGGCCGGCGCCCGGGTGATCGTCGACGACGTCTTCCTCGGCGGCGCGGCGTCCCAGCAGCGCTGGCGCAGGGCCCTGGCCGGACTGGAGGTGCTCTGGGTCGGCGTCCGCTGCGAGAGTGCCGTCGCCGCGGGTCGCGAGGTCGCCCGCGGGGACCGGGCCCGGGGGATGGCCGCGGCGCAGGCGGAGGCGGTGCACCGGGGCGTGGTCTACGACCTGGAGCTGGACACCACCCGCACGGAGTCCCTGGACTGCGCCCGGGCCGTCGCCGCCCGGGTCGGGTAGGGGCGGGCCGATGACCTCACGTCCCACGCTGGTCGTCGTCAGCGGTCCGCCCGGATCGGGCAAGACCACCTTCGCCCACGCGTTGGCCCGACGGGTCGGCTGCCCGGCGATCTGCCGTGACGAGATCAAGGAGGGCATGGTGCACGCCGCCGAGGGATTCGTGCCGGGGCCGGCCGACGCCCTGAGCCTGCGCACCCTGCCGACCTTCTTCGGCGTCCTGGAACTGCTGCTGCGGGCCGGGGTGACCGTGGTGGCCGAGGCGGCGTTCCAGGACCGGCTGTGGCGCCCCGGCCTGGAACCGCTGCGCGACCTGGCGCGGATCCGCATCGTGCACTGCACCGTCCCCGCGGAACTGGCCCGGCAGCGTCAACTGCGCCGCGGCGCCGACAACCCGGTGCGCCGCGCGCACGCGGATCCCCGCCCGGACGACCCGGCGGCGAACGCCGCAGTCCACGACGCCTTCGTCCGGGTCGCGCTGGACGCACCCTGGATCGAGGTCGACACCTCCGACGGCTACACCCCGGCGCTGGAGGAGGTCCTGGCGTTCGTCGACGGTCCTGGCTGATCACCGTCCCCGACGCCGAGGCCGGCGAGCAGCCGAAGAGCGTCCTGGTCACTGCTGTCCGGTTCCGGAGCCAGGGTGATCAGCTCCTGGCCGGAGCCGTCCGGCAGGGTGAAGCGCTCCTGGTGCAGGGTGATCGGGCCGACTGCCGGATGGTGGAAGCGCAGCGGCCCGTGACCGCGCACGCTGACCTCGGCGGCGGCCCACAGCTCGCTGAACCGGCGGCTGCCGATGGACAGTTCGCCGATCAGCGCGGCCAGCCGCGGATCGGCGGGGAACTCGCCGGCGGCGTGGCGCAGCTGGGCCACGGTGTCGGCGGTGCACGACGACCGGTCGGCGTACAGGTGGAAGCGGTCGGCGTCGAGGAAGACCATCCTGGCCAGATTGCGGTCCTCGACCGGTACCTGGTCCAGGCCGCAGTAGAGCAGACCGGCCATCCGGTTGTACGCCAGCACGTCGATGCGGTGGTTGAGGATCATCGCCGGGTAGTCCGCCACCGTGTCCAGGATCTGCCGCAGCTGCGGCCGGACCGTGTCGGTGGTGCCGGCCGGCCGGGGCCGGCTGCTGCGCTGCCCGGCCAGCCGGTGCAGGTGGTCGCGGGCCGCGTCGTCGAGTCGCAGCGCCCGCGCCAGCGCGTCCAGCACCTGCTCCGACGGTTGCGTCGCCCGGCCCTGTTCCAGCCGGGTGTAGTAGTCGACGCTCACGCCCGCCAACTGCGCCAGCTCCTCGCGGCGCAGACCGGCCACCCGGCGACGGGCGGTCAGGACCACCACGCCCACCGATTCCGGCGGCACGTGCGCCCGCCGCGACTGCAGGAACGTGCCCAGGTCCCCGAGATCATCCATGCGCCCCAGTATGCGTGCGGGCCGCTGGCAGCGGCCGCGACAAGGGTGGTCCTGCCAGACCCAGGAACCGGTGTCCGACCGTCCGGCAGACTCTGGAACGGTGCCCGGTACCGGGCGCAGGATCCTCGGCATGAACGTACTCATCGTCCACGCCCACCCCGACCCGCACTCGCTGACCGCCTCGCTGAAGGACCTCGCCGTCGAGGCCCTGCGCGCGGACGGCCACGAGGTCGTGGTCTCCGACCTCTACGCGATGAAGTGGCAGGCGGCGGCCGGCTTCGACGACTTCGACGGCATCACCGGCCCGGACTTCATGCACGCCTCCGGTACGGCCTACGGATCCGGTCGGCTCGCCCAGGACATCCGCGTCGAACAGCAGAAGCTGCTCGACGCCGACCTGGTCGTGCTGCACTTCCCGCTGTGGTGGTTCACCGTGCCCGCGATCCTCAAGGGCTGGATCGACCGGGTGTTCTGCTACGACTTCGCCTACGGCGCCGGGATACCGCGCTACGGTGCCGGCCCGTTCGCCGGGAAGCGGGCCATGGTCGCCACCACCGTGGGCGGCAGGGCCGGCCACTACACCGACCGCGGCGTCAACGGCCCCATCGCCGACCTGCTGTTCCCGATCAACCACGGCGTGCTGTTCTTCACCGGCTTCGACGTACTGCCGCCGTTCGTCGAGCCCAGCGCCGTCCACCTGGACGACCGGCAGTACTCCGGGATCGCCGACCGCTACCGGCGACGGCTGGCGACCGCCTTCACCGCCGAGCCGATCCGCTACCGCCCCGAGTCCGGCGGCGACTACACCGGCCTGACCCACCCGGACGGTTCGGAACTGGCCCCGGGCACGGAAACCCCCGACAGCAGCGGATTCGCCCTGCACACCGCAGGCCCGGACCGGCCCTGACCGTCCCGTGAGTGCCGTCCCGCGCTGGTGTAGAACAGTCGCGGGACGGCACTCGCGCCGGGTCCCGCACGGAGCAAGGGGAGCAGCACAGATGAGTGGACGGGTCGTCGTCACCGGGGGCAGCGGGAAACTCGGCCGAGCCGTGATCGGGGAGCTGGCGGCCAACGGCTGGCAGGTCGTCAATGTCGACACCACCGCGCCGGCCGAGCAGATCTGCCCCTTCGTCAAGGTCGACCTGACCGACTTCGGACAGGTCGTCGGAGCGCTGACCGGGGTCGACGACCGCTACCGGCGGGTGGACGCGGTGGTGCACCTCGCCGCCGTCCCCGCCCCCGGGCTGCGCCCCGACGCGGCGACCTTCGCCAACAACGTGCCGGCCAGCTACAACGTGTTCGCCGCCGCCCGGGTCGCCGGGATCCGCAACGTCGTATGGGCGTCCAGCGAGACCGTCCTCGGGCTGCCCTTCGACACCCCGCCGCCGTACGTTCCGGCGGACGAGGAGTACCCGCCGAGCCCGGAGAGCACCTACTCCCTCGGCAAGCACCTGGAGGAGCAGATGGCCGCCCAGTTCTGCCGCTGGGACCCGGAACTGAAGATGATCGGACTGCGCTTCTCCAATGTGATGGACGTCGCCGACTACGCCGCCTTCCCCTCCTACGACGCCGATCCGACGCTGCGCAGCTGGAACCTCTGGGGCTACATCGACGCCCGTGACGGGGCCCGGGCCGTGCGGCTGGCGCTGGACCACCAGGCCACCGGGGCCGACGTCTTCATCATCGCCAGCCCGGACACGGTGATGTCGCGGAGCAACGACGAACTGCTCGACGCGGTCTACCCGGACGTGCCGCGGCGGCGCGCCTTCGGCCCCAACGAGACGCTGCTCTCCATCGACAAGGCCCGGCGGGTGCTGGGCTACCACCCGGTCCACAGCTGGCGCGACGAGGTCGGCGGCCGGTAGGCGCCGGGGCGGCCTCCGATTCAGCAAGGCTGGTGCTCAAAGGCATCAGATTTTGCTGTTGGACAGCTCAATTCCGGGTGGGCAGACTCGGAACCGCATGCCGACCCTGGAGGAAGACCGATGGAGTACCGCACTTTGGGCAGCACCGGCACGGTGGTCTCGACCCAGTGCCTGGGCACGATGACGTTCGGCAACGAGAGCAGCGAGGAGGTGTCCTGGGCCCAGCTGGACCGGTTCGTCGAGCTGGGCGGCAACTTCGTCGACACCGCCGACGTCTACTCGCGCGGGGTGTCCGAGGAGATCATCGGCCGCTGGCTGGCGGCCCGGCCCGGGATGCGGGACCGCCTGGTCATCGCGACCAAGGGGCGCTTCCCGATGGGGGAGGGGCCCAATGACGCCGGTCTGACGCGCACTCACCTGACCCGGGCGCTGGACGCCAGCCTGCGCCGGCTCGGGGTCGAGAGCGTCGACCTCTACCAGGCCCACGCCTGGGACCCGCTGACCCCGATCGAGGAGACGCTCGGCTTCTTCGACGACGCGGTGCGCGCCGGCAAGATCCGCTACCCGGGCGTCAGCAACTTCCTCGGCTGGCAGCTGCAGAAGGCCTCGCTGCTGGCCCGGTTCCGCGGTCTGGCGCCGGTCGTGACGCTGCAGCCGCAGTACAACCTGCTGGTTCGCGACATCGAGTTCGAACTCGTGGACGTCTGCCGCAACGAGGGCATCGGGATCCTGCCGTGGTCGCCGCTGGCCGGCGGCTGGCTGACCGGCAAGTACCGGCGCGACCAGGACCCGACCGGTGCGACCCGGCTGGGCGAGGACCCGGGGCGCGGCATGGAGGCCTACGCCGCACGCAACGCGCAGGAGCGCACCTGGCAGGTCATCGACGCGCTGCGGGAGGTCGCCGAGGGCCGCGGGGTGCCGCTGTCGCAGGTGGCACTGGCCTGGGTCGCGGACCGGCCCGCCGTCACCTCGGTGATCCTCGGTGCCCGCACCCTGGAACAGCTCGACGACAACCTCGCCGCCGCCGAGCTGCACCTGTCCGAGAAGGAGACGGAGCGGCTCGACGAAGCGAGCGCGCCGGTCGTCTCGGTTTACCCCTACGGCGTCCCCGGCGTCCAGCAGCGCTCGCGCACCCTGCCCGGCTCCGCCTGACGGGTGCGGCACGCTCCGGTCGGGGCCGGCGTCAGCGGGCCTGCCTGACTGCCTCGGCCACCTCGGCCGGCGAGGCGTTCCAGGGGGCGCCGTGGCCCGGGAGGACCCAGGAGGCCTTGAGCTGGGCGAGCCGCTCCAGCGAGGCGATCGCCTCGGCCGGGTCGTCGGTGAACGGTGCGGGCTGCGGCCCGGTGCGTCCGGTGAGGACGTGCCGGGTCGTCAGGGCGTCCCCGACGAAGACCGCGTCGGCGAGCGGCACGTGCACGGCGACGCTGCCGGGCGAGTGCCCCGGCATCTGCACGATCACCGGGCTGCCGGGCAGGTCCAGGGTGTCGCCGTCGGCGACCTCGACCACCTCGCTGACGTACTTGGTGCGCATGCCGTTCTTGCGGATGGAGTAGCTGAAGAAGCCGACGGTGGGGCCGACCCGCATCGGGCCCATCGCCGTCTTGGGCTTCTCGCCGGTGCGGGTGCGCACCGCGTCGGCGGCGTGGACGAAGACCGGCACCCCGTGGTCGTGCCGCAGCCGTTCGGCGAAGCCGATGTGGTCGGAGTCCCCGTGGGTCAGCACCAGCCCGCGGATGTCGTCGGCGGTCTTGCCCAGAGTGCGCAACTCGCGCTGCAGGTCGTTCCAGTGCCCTGGCAGACCCGCGTCGACCAGGGTGATGCCCTCGTCGGTGTCGATCAGATAGCACGCGACCACGTCGTTGCCGAGGCGGTGCAGGTGCGGAGCGAGCTTCATGGTTCCCCCTTCGCGGGTCCGGACGATACGATGGCTACGATATGTAGCCTTGATGGCTACGGTCAATAGCTTTTGGGTGCGGAACGGAAAGGGCGGACGGTGCCGACTCCTGAGAAGACTTCGCTGAGCGCCATCGTCGCGGCGGGCCAGGACCTCCTGGAGTCGGGCGGCCAGCAGGGACTGACGATGCAGGGCGTCGCCGAACGCGTCGGGGTGCGCGCTCCCTCCCTCTACAAGCATGTCCGCGATCGCGCGGCGCTGCAGGCCGCGGTGGCCGAGGCCACCGTCGACGACCTGATCGTCCGGTTGGAGACCACCGACGGCTCGCTCGAAGGGCTGGCGCACGGATACCGCGGGTTCGCCCGGGAGCGGCCCGAGGGCTTCCGGCTGATGCTCTCGGTGGTCACCCCGCCCGAGACGCTGGCCCGCGCCGCCGTCCCGATCCTGCACGCCTCCGCCGAACTCGCCGGCGAGGAGGACGCACTGGAGGCCGCACGCCTGGTCACCGCATGGGCCACCGGCTTCATCGGGATGGAACTGGGCGGCTCCTTCCGGCTCGGCGGGGACGTCGACCGCGCCTTCGCCTACGGCCTGGCCCGGCTGCGCCAGGCGCTGGTGAGCGGAGCGGAACTGCCGGCCGGATGACCGCCGCTCAGGCGCCCGGCGCAGACCTCTGGAGGTGGTCGCCGACGGCCGCCAGCAGGTCACCGGCGAGGACGTCGGAGCTGTCGGAGGCCCAGCAGACGTAGCCGTCGGGACGGATGAGCAGCGCGGCGGCGCCCAGGTCGTCGTCGGTCACGGCACGGACCAGGTCGACCCGGGGCGGGAGCCCGAGCCCGGCCGGGACGGCGCCGGCCAGGTCCAGCAGCACGGCGTGGCCCGAGCCGAACAGCGCCGACAGCCGGACCGGGCCGTTCTCGGTGACCAGGTCGGCGTCCGGTATGCGCTGCCCGGTGAGCGGATGGGCGCCCGGCAGCGGGTAGCCCAGCGACAGGCCGGACATCAGCCCGGCGATGTGGCGGTTGGCGTCGGGCAGGCGCAGCAGGTCGACGAAGATGTCCCGCAGCGCGACCACGTCCTCGCTCGGCCTGGGGTCCGCCAGGACGCGCTGCGCCGAGGTGTGGTGCAGGACCTGGGCGCCGACCGGGTGCCGTTCGAGGTGGTAGCTGTCCAGGAGGCCGTCCGGCGCCCGTTCCTGGACGGTTGCCGCCAGCTTCCAGCCCAGGTTGAACGCGTCCTGGATGCCGAGGTTGAGACCCTGGCCGCCCAGCGGCGGGTGGATGTGCGCGGCGTCGCCGGCGAACAGCACCCGGCCCGCGCGGTACTGCTCCAACTGCCGGGTGGCGTCGCTGAACCGCGAGGCGTTGTCGACCGAGCCCAGGACGGTCTCCGGGCCGTACAGGGTCTGCAGGGCGGCGGTGATCTCCTCGGGGGTGACCGGGCTGCCGCGGTCGATCTCGACCTGGTCGTCCACGCGGCCGAAGGTGACCCGGTAGCGGTCGCCGCCGAGCGGGACCGTCATCGCCCAGTAGCCGCCCGCCTGGCGCATCAACGTGCTCATGTGCCCCAGCTGCTGCGGGACCAGCGACGAGACGGCGGACAGGCGGAGGTCGGCCAGCACCGCCTGATGGGTCCCGGGCCTGCCGGGGAACGGCAGGCCGAGCAGGGCCCGCACCGTGCTGTGCCCGCCGTCGCACGCGACCAGGTACTGGGCCCGCACCCGGGTCCCGTCCGCCGTCACGACGACACCCTCGTCGTCCGCGCTGACCCCGGAGACGGCGGCGCCGCGCAGCACCCGGGCGCCGACGGCGGTCGCCCGCTCCTCCAGCACCTCCTCGATCTCCCACTGCCCGATCGCGATCGGGGTGGGGTGCCTGGTCCGCCAGGGGGTGCAGTCCAGCGGTACCGGCAGGGCCGCGAAGTGGCCGCCGACCCCGTCGCGCGGTGCCGCCCGCTCCAGCAGCGGTTCCAGCAGTCCGCGCGACTCCAGCAGCTCGGCGGTGCGGGGCTGGATCCCGCCGCCCTTCACCTGCTCGATGCGCTGCGGCAGCTGCTCCAGCACCAGGGTGCCCACCCCGGCCAGGGCCAGTTCGTAGGCCAGCATCAGTCCGGTCGGGCCGGCGCCCGCGACCACGACCTCGGTCTCGATTTCGGTCAGCATCCTCGCTCCGCCTCATCTCTCGCACTCGAAGCAAATGTACACCAGGTGCAGAAATCGTCCCGGGGCAGCTCTCTGCTACGGTGGACGCCGTGGACGGCAAGCCAGGACTGCGGGAGCGGAAGAAGCAGCGCACCCACGCGGCGATCTCCGACGCGGCGATCGCGCTGTTCCTCGAACGCGGCTTCAACCAGGTCTCGGTGGCCGAGGTGGCGGAGGCCGCCGAGGTGTCCAAACGCACCCTCTTCGCCTACTTCCCCACCAAGGAAGACCTGGTGGTGCACCGGCTCGCCGACCACGAGACCGAACTCGCCCGCGTCGTCAGGGCCCGCCGGCCGGGGACCACGCCGCTGACCGCGGTGCGCGAGCACTTCCTCGCGGGACTGCGCGAGCGGGACCCGATCACCGGGCTCAACGACCATCCCCAGGTGCTCAGGCTCACCCGGATGATCCTGGACGCGCCCACACTGGTGGCCCGGATGGACCGCTTCAAGGCCGCCGCCGAACGCGCCCTGGCCCAGGCCCTCCAGGAGACCGCTGACACCCCGGAGCTCACCGCCCGCCTGGCCGCCGTCCAGATCGTCGGAGTCCGCTGGACGCTGGCGCAGGACAACGCCGACCACCTGGCCCGCGGGGAGTCGGCCGACTCCCGCTCGGCGGGCGCGGTGGCCGACGCGGAACAGGGGTTCGCACTGCTGGAGAACGGACTGCGGGACCTGGGCTCGCGGCACTGACCGGCCCGCGAGCCCAGGCTGCTGACGGGGCGTCTAGAAGCCCGAGTCGCCGCTGCCGCGGGTGATGGTGTAGCCGCCGGGGTTGTTGAGGCCGCCGGAGGCGGTGTTGCTGACGGTGACGCCGGTGGCGGTCATGCTGCCGGTGACGTCGTTGATGTTGATGCCGTAGGTGCCGGCGCCGTTGATCACGTCATTGGTCAGCGCCAGGTTGCTGATCTGGTGCGCGTAGCTGAGCAGTACGCCCTCGTAGGTGCTCCTGCTGATGGTGTTCCCGCTGACCGTCACCGGCTGGGTGATGTCGGACTGGTTGGCGTAGATCCACAGACCGCCCAGCGAGGAGGACCAGTTGGAGTTGTAGGAGCCGGTCCGGGTCAGGGTGTTGTCCAGCACGTAGGTCGGGCCGGTGAAGCCCGAGCCGAAGGCCGTGCTGATGGTGACGCCGGAGCCGAAGGCCACGGTGTCCGCGACGGTGTTGTCCTCCACGGTGTTGTCGCCGCCGCCGTAGACGCCGATGCCGTTGGCCTGGATCGGGCTCTGGACCGTGTTGTAGGCCAGCACGTCGCCGGTGACGTTGCCGCCCTCGGTGTCCAGCGCCAGTTCGTCGTCGCCGGTGTTGCGGACCACGCTCTGGTCCACCCGGGAGTTGTCGGAGCCGCCGTTGAAGTGGACGCCGTCGGCGAAGACGTCGCGGACGCGTGCCCCCGAGACGTACAGGCCGTTGGCCGAGTCGGTCCAGATGCCGACCTTGGCGTGCTCGACCCAGACGTCGAAGATCAGCGACCCGGGGCCGAAGTTGCCCTCGATCCCGGCCGCGCCCGAGTCGTTGTTGCGGCTGGTCTGGTCGCCGTCCATGGTCAGGTCGGCGATCTGGTCGGTGCCGCCGGTGGCGAACAGGCCGCCGGAGCCGTTGACCGCGGTGGAACGGATGACGGTGTACCACTCGCCGGCGCCGCGCACCGACACGTTGTCCAGGCTGACCTGGCCGGAGATGTCGTAGGTCCCGCTGGGGAACCACAGGCCCTTGCCGGTACCGGACAGGGCGGCCAGCGCGCTGTTGACGGCGGAGGTGTCGTCGGCGCCGCTGTTGGGGGTGACCCCGTAGCCGGTGACCGAGACGTAGCCGGCCGGCATGGTGAGGGCCGGGTCGACCTGCTCGGTGTCCACCGCGTCGATGGTGTAGGAGGAGGCGGTGTCGGCCGCGTCCTTCTGCAGCTTCAGCACGGTGCCGGCCGGCCAGTTGCCGATCAGCGCGCGGGTCTCGTCGTAGAAGTGGTGCGCCGCGCCGCTGCTGGGCGAGCGGGTGTCGTAGTAGCCGCCGCCGTACAGCCAGGAGTACTGGGTGGTCAGGGTGAGGTCCTGGACCTTGCTGCCGTTGGCGTACAGCGCGATCGGGGCGGTGGCGGTGGAGCCGTCGCTGTTGGCCGGGATCGAGTAGCGCAGCACGATCGAGTCGGCCGGCTTGCTGAGGGTGATCTGCTCGTACTGGCCGGTGGAGGTGAGCTGCACGGCCTGGCGGCCGGTGGCCTCGGCCTGCAGGCTCGGGTAGGTGGTGCTGTACGGCAGCACGGTGCCGTTGGTGCTCACCCCGGAGGAGGTCGCGGTGTACTCGGTGTAGGGCACGGTGGCGCCGGTGGCGGCCAGCGGCAGGCCGCCGGTCACCGTGACGTCGTCCAGCGCGATGTTGCCGCTGTCGCCGCTGCCGGTCTGCAGGCCGACCAGGTTCAGGCCGGTGCGCAGCGCCACGTTCTGAGTGGACGTCAGCCAGCCGCTGCCGGCGGGCAGGCTCAACTGGCCGCTGCGGACGCCGTTCAGGTAGAGCGAGATGGTCTGCGCCGAGCCGCTGGAGTTGGCGTAGCGCAGGACCACCGGGTAGGTGCCGGCGGACGGGGTGTCCACGTCGACGACGGCCTGGGAGCCCTGGGCGGTGAAGCCGGTGAGGTATCCGCTGCCGCTGTAGCCGGCGGTGGCGGTGGCGACGGCGGGGCCGCCGGTGAAGAAGGCGGTCTCGGCCTCGTAGGCCTGGCCGGACGGCGGCGTGCTGGAGGTGGAGGTCGGCGTGGGCGTCGGGGTGGGTGTGGGCGTGGAGGTGGCGGACCCGACGGTGATGTTGTCCAGGTTCACATTGCCGCTGTCGGTGCTGTCGAACTTGTAGCCGACGGTGTTGCTTCCGGCCTTGAGGGTCAGGCTGTCCGCATGGGTGCCCCAGGTGTTCCAGTCGGCGGTGGCGGCCAGTTGGTCCTGCTGGACCTTGGTGCCGTTGACGTACACCGACAGGGTCATCACCGAGCCGGTGCCGTTGGCGTAGCGCAGGGTGACCGGTGTGCTGCCGGCGCCGGAGGCGTTGACGGTGAAGACGGTGTCGGCGGTGCCCTTGTCGGTGTCGGTGTAGCCCTCGACGAAGCCGGTGCCGGTGTAGCCGGTGTGGTCGGTGCCGACCACGGCGCCGCCGGACAGTGCGGCCGACTCGGCCTCGTACTGGCCCGCGGGCGGTGCGCCGGCCGGGGTCACCGCGATGTCGTCCAGGTTCACATTGCCGGAGTCGGTGCTGTCGAACTTGTAGGCGACGGTGTTGCTGCCCGCCGCCAGGCTGAGGCTGTCGGTGTGGGTGGCCCAGGCGTTCCAGTCGGCGGTGGCGGTCAGTTGGTCCTGCTGGACCTTGGTGCCGTTGAGGTACACCGACAGGGTCATGGTGGCGCTGGTGCCGTTGGCGTAGCGCAGTGCCACGCTCGCCGTCCCGGCCGATGCGGCGTTGACGGTGAAGACGGTGTCGGCACTGCCCTTGTCGGTGTCGGTGTAGCCCTCGACGAAGCCGGTGCCGGTGTAGCCGGTGTGGTCGGTGCCGACCACGGCGCCGCCGGACAGCGCCGCCGACTCGGCCTCGTAGGTGGTGGTCGCGGCCGAGGCCGTCGGCGCGGACCAGGCGACCAGGGCCATCAGCAGGGCGATGAGGGTGGACACCGCGGTGAGCAGTGCGGTGGTGTGCGGTCTGCCGTCACGTGGGGTGGGCATGACGCTCCTGGGGGTGGGAGGAGGCGTAACGAATTGACCGGCACGGTAGTGCTACGGATAATTCCAGGCAATATCCGGCGAGAAATAAGAAATTTCTCGATGTCACAGCAGCGGGATCGCTTTCGCGACTTTCGCACCCGCCTGGCCTGGGGAAATAATCCCCAGGAAGGGTCGCCCCTCGATACCCGACATGAAATTAACTGCTGTCAGCTGTCGAGTTCTTGCCCGTGGTTGACCGGTGCCGGGCCGGTGGAACTCCGGACCACCAGTTCGGGTTCGTGCAGCAGTTCCTTGGGGGTCGGCGCATTGCCGCCCATCTGGTTGACCAGCAGGGTGACGGCGGCCTTGGCCATGGCTTCGATGGGTTGGCGCAGGGTGGTCAGCGGCGGGTCGGTGTAGTTCATGAAGGCCGAGAGCAGCTCCGCGGCCGCGGCCTGGCCGCCCTCGAAGGAGAAGAGCGCGTGCGCCACCGGCTGCCGCGAGCCGGCCGGCGCCAGCGCCCGGAAGGCGGCGACCTTGCGCTCGGAGGGGGTGTGGTCCTCGGGGCCGACCAGCAGTCCGATCCGGCGGTGGCCGAGCGAGGTCAGGTGGGCGTGGGCCTGCTGGACGGCGGCGGTGTCGTCGGTGGAGACCTGCGGGAACCCCAGGTAGTCCACGGCGGCGTTGAGGAGGACCACCGGGACGCCGCGACCCAGCAGTTGCCGGTACTCGTCGGCGCTGAGGCCGCCGCAGAAGACCACGCCGGAGACCTGCTGGTCCAGCAGCATGGTCACGTACTCGGCCTCGGTCGGGGAAGATCGGGTTCTGCAGTTCCGGCAGCACCAGTCCGACCAACCGGGCGCGGACGCCGCGCAGTTGGGTGGGGCGTTCGTAGCCCAGCACGTCCAGGGCGGTCAGCACGGACTGGCGGGTGGTGTCGGATACGCCGGGCTTGCCGTTCAGGACACGGCTCACGGTCGCTTCGCTGACACCGACCCTCTTGGCGACTTCCGCGAGTCTACGAGTCATAGGACAGAACTATGTCATGAATCTGCGTTGGCTTGCGCAAGCAAAAGTCGGAAAGTCCCTGAGGTGTCGACTTCTTGCGTAAATAAGTTTGGCTATTGCGTGGCTGTTGGTGGCGTCGTAGCTTGTGCAGCACGCCGGAGCGATCAGCCCCTCACCTGGGGGGTTGCGGATCCGGGGGCCGAAGCCGCCGGCCCCGTGGCGTCTGAAGTGCAGCCCCGGACCCGCGACCCACCCGTCCGGCCTGCGCTGTCATGGCGGCCGTCGCATCTTACTCACCCTCAGGGATCTTCAGATGACTGGTAGCAGCATGGGCTCAAGAGCCCGCACGGCCGTCACCGTCGCGCTTGCGGCAGGTTTCGCACTCACCGTCAGCGCCTGTGGCAGCTCCAGCTCCGGAGCGGGCTCCGCCTCGCCCGCCGCCAACGGGCCGGTCACGATCACTGTGGGCTGCGAGCCCCCCACCACCCAGGCGCAGCCGCGCGCCGACTGGCTCGCCGACGTCGCCGCCTTCGAGAAGCTCAACCCGAACATCACCGTCAAGGGCGACGACGCCAACCCCTGCGACGACCCGGCCACCTTCAACGCCAAGCTCGCCGGCGGCAAGATGGACGACGTCTTCTACACCTACTTCACCGACGGCGCCAACGTCGTCGCATCCGGCCAGGCCGCCGACATCCAGTCCTACGCGAGCCAGATCCACGGGCTGTCCGACATCCAGCCGGCCCTGCTGAACATCTACCGGCAGGGCGGCACCGACTCCGGGCACCTCTACGGCATCCCCAAGGGCAACTACAGCCTCGGCCTGGTCTACAGCAAGACCCTCTTCCAGAAGGCCGGTCTGGACCCCAACAAGCCGCCGACCACCTGGGACCAGGTCGAGGCCGACGCGATCGCCATCAGCAAGCTGGGCGGCGGCGACGTCGGCTACGCCGACTACAGCGCGGCCAACACCGGCGGCTGGCACTTCACCGCCGAGCTCTACTCGCGCGGCGGCACCATGGTCACCCCGGACGGCAAGTCGGCGAACTTCGACGACGCCAACGGACTGGCCGTGCTGCAGTTCCTGCACAAGATGCGCTTCACCGACAACGTGATGGGCACCAAGCAGGGCCTGCAGTACAACGACCTGCTGCAGATGATGGCCTCCGGCAAGCTCGGCATGTACGTCGGCGACCCGGTCACCCTCACCACCATCCACGACCAGTACCACGTCTCCTACGACGACATGGCCGTCGGGCCGATGCCCGGGGAGCAGGCCACCCTGGTCGGCGGCGACGGCTACATGTTCAACAAGAAGGACACCCCGGCCCAGATCGAGGCGGGCATCAAGTTCGTCAACTACGAGTTCCTCACCTCCGGCCAGGGCATGAACTTCAACTACCCCCGCCGGGCCGCCCAGAAGGAGCCGGTCGGCCTGCCCGAGCCGGACCTGTGGACCGGGGCCACCGCTTCCAGCGACGCCACCGCCATGGCCAAGTACGCCAACCTCCCGGTCCAGAACTTCGCCTCCTACGTGGCCGCGCTGCCCACGATGAAGCTGCTGGTCGAGCCGCCGCAGGCACAGGCGATCTACGCCCAGGGCGACAAGGCGGTCTACGGCGCGCTGACCAACCCCAACGCCAACCTCCAGCAGCTGCTGGACACCTTCAAGGCCGCGACCAACAGCATCCTGGCCAACACCCCGTAGCAGCCGGACCGCCCCGGCCCCCGGAGCAGCACGATCCGCCTCCGGGGGCCGGCCGGCGGTCCCCCGATCCCCTCGCAACCCCTCGGACGAGAGACCCACCCAGATGGCGACGATCAACGTGACCCACGCCGTGGCCCGCGACCTGAAGGCGGCGGCCAGGCCCGCACGGCGGGCCTCGTTCGGCCGCAGGCTGCGGCGCAACGCCACCGGCTACCTGTTCCTGCTCGGAGCGGTGATCTGCTTCGCACTGTTCTCCTGGTACCCGATGATCCGTGAAGTGATCATGAGCTTCCAGGTCACCAACTTCGCCGGCGCCACCAGGTGGGTCGGACTGCGCAACTACCAGCACATCATGTCCGACCCGGACTTCTGGAGCGCCTGGCGCACCACCGGGCTGTTCACCCTCTTCGCGCTGGTCTTCGGCTACGCGGTCCCGTTCTTCACCGCGATCGTCCTGAACGAGCTGCGGCACGCCCGGTCCTACTTCCGGCTGCTGGTGTACCTGCCGGTGATGATGCCCCCGGTGGCCGCGGCCTTCCTCTGGCGCTGGTTCTACAGCCCGGACGACTCCGGGCTGTTCAACGGGGTGCTGCACCTCCTGCACCTGCCGACGGTGCAGTGGTTGCAGTCCTCGCACACCCTCGCGGTGCTCTGCCTGGTGCTCTTCTCCACCTGGATCAACATGGGCGGCACGGTGCTGGTCTACCTCGCCGCGCTCCAGGGCATCCCCGGCGAGATCTACGAGGCCGCCGAGATCGACGGGGCCGGGCTGTGGCGCCGGATCTGGCACGTGACGGTCCCGCAGACCCGGCTGATCCTCTCGCTGATGCTGATGCTGCAGATCGTGGGCACCATGCAGGTCTTCACCGAGCCCTATGTGATCACCGGCGCCTCCAACGACACCACCAGCGTGGTCTACCTGATCTACCAGTACGCCTTCAACTTCAACAACTACGGCAGCGCCTCGGCGCTCGGCTGCATGCTCCTGCTGGTCCTGGTCGGATTCGCGGGCGGCTACCTGTGGCTCAGCAGCCGTGCGGGCGAGGAGTGACCGCCATGGCAGCAGCGCACGAACCCCGGACCCGGACCCTGGTCTCGCAGGTCCAGCTGGACCGCCCGGTCGGCCGCACCGTGTACTGGACCGTCTTCTGGACGCTGATGGTGCTGTTCGCGGCGGTCTTCCTGTTCCCGCTCTACTGGATGGCCAGCGGCGGCCTGAAGTCCTCCCAGGAGATCATCCGGACCCCGCCGACCGTGGTCCCGCACCAGGTACACCTGTCGAACTACGTCGCCGCCTGGAACGACGCCGACCTCGGCCGGCTCATCCTGAACACCGTGATGTACGCACTGGGCGCGCTCGCCTTCCAGCTGGTGTTCGACGTGGCCGCGGCCTACGCCTTCTCCAAGCTGCGCCCGGTGTTCGGCAACGCCGTGCTGTTCGCGATGCTGGCCAGCCTGATGATCCCCACCACGGTCATCGCCCTGCCGACCTATCTGACCGCCAACAGCCTGCCGTTCGTGCACTGGAGCCTGCTCAACACGCCGTGGGCGATCTGGCTGCCCTCGGTGGCCAGTGCGTTCAACATCTTCCTGCTGAAGCGGTTCTTCGACTCCATCCCCACCGAACTGCTGGCCGCCGCTGCCGTCGACGGCGCCGGACCGCTGCGCACGCTGTGGTCCATCGTGCTGCCGATCTCACGTCCGATCCTGGGCGTGGTGTCCATCTTCGCGGTGGTGGGTGTCTGGAAGGACTTCCTGTGGCCGCTGCTGGTGCTCACCGACACCTCGGTGCAGAGCGTCAACGTCGGCCTCAACCAGCTGAGCGTGGGCATCCCGCAGAACGTGCTCATCGCCGCGCTGGCCATCGCCTGCGTGCCGACGATCGTGTTCTTCCTGATCTTCCAGCGGAACATCATGGCCGGCCTCACCGCCGGCAGCATGAAGGGCTGAGCGTCTCCCCGACCCTGCCCCGACCGGCACCCCCTGCCTTGAGGAGACACCGCCGTGCAACACATCGACCACAACCCGGACCAGGCACACGTGCCCGCCGACTGGTGGCGCGGCGCCGCGATCTACCAGGTCTACGTCCGCAGCTTCGCGGACGACAACGGTGACGGCGTCGGCGATCTGGCCGGAGTGCGCTCCCGGCTGCCCTATCTGGCGGAACTCGGGGTCGACGCCCTGTGGTTCAACCCCTGGTACCCCTCGCCGATGGCGGACGGCGGCTACGACGTGACGGACTACCGGGACATCGATCCGGTGTTCGGGACGCTGGCCGAGGCCGAGAAGCTGATCGCCGAGGCGTCCGACCTGGGGATCAGGACGATCGTCGACATCGTGCCGAACCACGTCTCGGACACCCACCGGTGGTTCGCACAGGCGCTGGCGGCGGACCCGGGGTCGCCCGAGCGGGCAAGGTTCTGGTTCCGTGAGGGGCGTGGCGCGGACGGGGAACTGCCGCCGAACGACTGGCCCTCGCAGTTCGGCGGATCGGCCTGGACGCGGGTCGCCGACGGGCAGTGGTACCTGCACCGTTTCGCCTCGCAGCAGCCGGATCTGAACTGGGGCCATCCGCAGGTGCGTGCGGAGCACGAGGACGTACTGCGGTTCTGGTTCGACCGAGGTGCGGCGGGAGTGCGCATCGACTCCGCGGCGGAGGTGGCCAAGGACCCGTCGCTGCCGGACCTGGCCGCGTCGCCGGTGCCGCATCCCTATGTGGACCGGGACGAACTGCACGACATCTACCGGTCCTGGCGCAGGGTGGCCGACTCGTACGCCCAGCCGCGGGCGCTGATCGGGGAGGTGTGGCTGCCGGATCCCGAGCGGTTCGCGCGCTACCTGCGCCCCGACGAGCTGCACACCGCCTTCAACTTCGGCTTCCTGGCCTGTCCGTGGGATGCACAGCAGTTGCGGGAGCAGATCACCACGACACTGGCGGTGCACGCGCCGGTGGGGGCGCCGGCCACCTGGGTGCTGGCCAACCACGACATCACCCGGACGGTGACGCGCTACGGCCGGGCGGACACCGGCTTCGACTTCGCGACCAAGGGGTACGGGATCGCGACGGACCTGGCCACAGGCACCCGGCGGGCCCGGGCGGCGGCGATGCTGACGCTGGCGCTGCCGGGGTCCGTGTACCTGTACCAGGGCGAGGAGCTGGGTCTGCCGGAGGTGGAGGACATCCCGGCGGACCGCATCGAGGACCCGATGCACCACCGCACCGCGGGCGCCGACCCCGGCCGCGACGGCTGCCGGGTCCCGCTGCCCTGGGACGGGAGCGCTCCCTCGGCCGGATTCGGCCCGGACGGCGGAGCCGAGCCCTGGCTGCCGCAACCCGCCGGCTGGAGCGACTTCTCGGTGGCCGCGCAGAACCAGGACCCCGACTCGATGCTGACGCTGTACCGCACCGCGTTGCGGCTGCGCCGGGCCGAGCCCGGCCTCGGCGACGGACCGATGGACTGGACCGGCTCGCACCCGCAGGTGCTGGCCTTCCGCCGGGGCCCGGACTTCACCTGCGCCGTCAACCTCGCCCCCACCCCGCAACTCCTGCCCGACCACACCTCGGTGCTGCTCAGCAGCGCCCCCCTCGACGGCGGCCTGCTGCCGCCCGACACCACGGTCTGGCTGCGGACGGCCTGACCCGCGGTCCCGGCGGCCTGCCCACCGCGGATCCCTGCGCCGTACCGCAGCCGTACAACCGGTCGCGCCGCCTCGAGGGGTGGTGGCGCGGCCCGGAGCCTCCGGCCGAAGCGTCCCGGCCGACGTGCCTGTCGCCGGTCCACTCCCCACCGTCGCCGGAGGCTCCACCTCCCCTGCCCGGGTACCACCCGATTCCCAAGGAGTCGTCCCGTGTCCATCCCCGTAGCCCCGAGCCGCAGACCGCTGCGCGGCACCCCCCGGAGCAGCCGCCGCCTGCGCGCCGCCATCACGGCCGCGCTGCTCGCGGGCCCTGCCCTCGCCCTGACCCTTCCGTCGACCGGCGCCGCCGCCGCGACCGGGGTGCCCGCCGCGCCGGGCGCGGCTGTGCCGTTCACCGAGTACAACGCGGCCACCAGCCCGTTCGCGCACACCAACGGGACCGTGCTCGGCCCCGACTACCGGTACGGCAGCCTCGCCGCCGAGGCGACCGGTCGCCAGGCCGTCCAACTCGTGGGTCAGGGACAGTATGTGAGCTTCCGTCTGACCAGGGCCGCGAACGCGGTGGACTTCCACTACGCGATCCCGGACTCGCTGCACGGCGGCGGCATCACTGCCCCGCTGAGCCTCTACGTCGACGGCAGGGCCACCACCGCGCTGTCGCTGACCTCACAGTTCAGCTGGCTCTACGGCACCTATCCGTTCCGCAACACCCCGGGCACCGGAGTGCCGGACGGCCAGGTGCCGCACGACTTCTACAACGACGTCAGATACCGGTTCGCCACCACCCTGCCAGCCGGCACCGTGGTCAGACTGCAGGTGGACCCCGGCGACAACGCGCCCTGGTACGCCATCAACACCGCCGACTTCGAGCAGGTCGCCGCCCCGACGGCCAAGCCGGACGGGTACGCGGACGTCACCCAGGCCCCGTACAACGTGGACAACACCGGCGCCACCGACGTGACCGGGGCCCTGCAGCATGCCATCGACACCGCCTCGGCCGCCGGACAGGGCCTCTACCTGCCCCCTGGCACCTACACCGTCAGCAGCCCGCTGAACGTAAACGCCATCGCCATCGCCGGCGCAGGCGAGTGGTACACCCTGCTCACCGGCAGGAACGTCGAGTTCAACGGGCAGCAGAACCCGCCCAGCAGCCATGTGGACATCTCCGGGCTGGCGATGTTCGGCAACGTCGACGTGCGGGACGACAGCAACAGCGAGGACACCGGCTTCAACGGCGGGTTCAGCGACTCCACCATCTCCGACGTGTGGATCCAGAACGAGAAGGTGGGAGCCTGGATCGTCGGCCCCAGCAGCAAGCTGACGATGCGCAACCTGCGGATCCAGGACACCACCGCCGACGGCATCAACCTCAACGCCGCCGACGGCCCGGTCACCGGAGCACTGCTGCGCGACAACTTCCTGCGCAACACCCAGGACGACGGCCTGGCACTGTGGTCCGAGAACTACGGCGACACCGACGACACCCTCACCCACAACACCGTGGACTCGCCCGGACTGGCCAACAACATCGGCGTCTACGGCTCCGGGGCCGGTGACGTCATCAGCGACAACCTGCTGCAGGACACCGTCACCCGCGGCGGCGGCATCGGTATCGGCCAGCGCTTCGACTCGGTGCGCATGTCGGGCCCGCTGGACATCACCGGCAACGTCCTGGCGCGCACCGGCCAGTGGGACCCCGGATGGGACTACGGCGTCGGGGCCATCTGGTTCGACCCGCAGCAGGGCGACATGGACTCGGCGGTGAACATCACCGGCAACGCCCTCCTGGACAGCCCCTACTCGGCGTTCATGTTCCAGAACTCGAACGCCTACACGGGTTCGGCGGTCACCACCCCGCCGACCGCCGGACACAGCGTCAGGAACGTCAGCATCAACGACAACCTGGTCGCCGGCGTCGGCAGCTACGTGTTCCAGGACCAGGCCCCCGGCTCCGTCTCGGTGTCCGGGACGGTGGCCACCGGTGTCGGCAAGTCCGGGATCTTCAGCTGCGGCGCGGGCTTCGCCATCAATCGCGGCCCCGGCGACTTCGGCTGGTCCAGCTCCACCTGCGGCATGCCGGGGACCAGCCCGCTGTGGACCTACCCCTCCACCACCACCTTCGAGAACGCGACCGTCGGCACCGCGACCCCGGTGCAGCGGATCGCCGTCATGAACACCGGCACCGCCTCCGCCACCCTGGGCACGATCACGGCCAGCGCCGGCTTCACGGTCACCCCCGACCCGACCTACCCCTGCGCCACCTCGCTGCACCCGACCTCGCCCACCGACAGCGCCAACTGGTGCATGGTGGACGTCTCCTACACCGCGGGCGCGGCCGGCATCACCCAGGGCACGCTGACTGTCCCCAGCAGCGAGGGACGCCCCGCCACGGTGCAGCTCGTCGGCGACACCGACCCGATCGGCGGCACCGGCGGCGTGGCACCGCCCAGCAATCTGGCGTTGGACGCCACCATGACGGCGAGCAGCTCGCTGGAGTACTTCCCGGCGACCAACGCCAACGACGACAACGACGGCTCCTACTGGGAGAGCGAGGACGGTCAGCCCTTCCCGCAGACCCTCACCGCGGACCTCGGCTCGGTGCAGCCGGAGAGCAGTGTGGTGCTCACGCTGCCCTCCAACTGGGGCAGCCGGGTGCAGACACTGTCCGTCCTCGGCTCCACTGACGGGACGGACTTCACCACCTTGGTCCCCTCCGCTGACTACACCTTCGACCCGGCCACCCAGAACAAGGTGACCATCACCCTGCCGCCGGGCACCAACGACCGGTACCTGCAGCTCTCGGTCACCGGCAACACCGGCTGGACGGCGGCGCAGCTGTCCGAGTTCGAGATCTTCGGATAGCCGCGCAGGCCGCAGGACCGGCGTCCGGGATGCGCGATCCCTGACCTCACGCACCCCGGACGCCTCTTCTTCACTCAACGGGCAAGGAGATTCCCCGCCATGGCTATTCGTGTACAGACCGCCGAGTGGTGGCGTGACGCCGTCATCTACCAGGTCTATGTACGCTCCTTCGCCGACGCCGACGGAGACGGGATCGGCGACCTGGCCGGGGTCCGTGCGAAGCTGCCCTACCTCGCCGAACTGGGCGTCGACGCGCTCTGGTTCAATCCCTGGTACCTGTCGCCGATGGCCGACGCCGGCTACGACGTGGCCGACTACCGGCGCATCGACCCGGTCTTCGGGGACCTGGAACAGGCCGAGGCGCTGATCGCCGAGGCACACCGGCTCGGCCTGCGGGTGGTCGTGGACGTGGTCCCCAACCACCTCTCCGACCAGCACGCCTGGTTCCAGGAGGCACTGGCCGCCGAGCCGGGCTCCGAGGTGCGCGATCTGTTCTGGTTCCGCCCCGGACGCGGCGAGAACGGCGAACTGCCGCCCAACAACTGGGACTCGGTCTTCGGCGGCCGGGCCTGGACCCGGGTGCCGGACCCGGACGGCAGCCCGGGGGAGTGGTACCTGCACCTGTTCGCCTCCGAGCAGCCCGACCTGAACTGGAACAACCCCAAGGTCGCCGAGGAGCACGAGTCCATCCTGCGGTTCTGGTTCGACCGCGGCGTGGACGGGGTCAGGATCGACTCGGCCACCATGCCGGCCAAGGACCCGGACCTGGCCGACTTCGACCCGGAGCACCCGCCGGTGCCGCATCCGTACGTGGACCGCGACGAGGTGCACGGCATCTACCGTGGCTGGCGCGCCGTCGCCGACAGCTACGCCGAACCGCGGGCGCTGATCGGCGAGGTCTGGCTGGACCGGCCCGACCGGCTGGCCGCCTACCTGCGCCCCGACGAGATGCACACCGCCTTCAACTTCGACTACCTGAACTGCCCGTGGGACGCGGAGCGGCTGCGGGAGGTCATCGACTCCACCCTGCAGGGCCACGCCCCGGTCGGCGCGGCGGCCACCTGGGTGCTGTCCAACCACGACGTGACCCGGCACGTCACCCGCTACGGGCGCGCGGACACCTCGATGGGTCGCAGCCCGGCCCAGCACGGCGCGCCGGTCGACCTGGCCCTGGGCACCCGCCGCGCCCGGGCGGCGTTCCTGCTCAGCCTGGCCCTTCCCGGCTCCACCTACATCTACCAGGGCGAGGAGCTCGGACTGCCGGAGGTCCAGGACCTGCCCGACGAGTCCCGGCAGGACCCCTACTTCTTCCGCACCCAGGGCGCGGACATCGGCCGCGACGGCTGCCGGGTGCCGCTCCCCTGGAGCGGGCAGGCGCCCCCGTTCGGCTTCAGCCCGCAGGGCGCCCCGGCGCCGCCCTGGCTTCCGCAGCCGGCCGACTGGGCCGGGCGCACCGTGTCAGCCCAGAGCGGCACGGCCGGCTCCACGCTGGAGCTCTACCGCGAGGCGCTGCGCCTGCGCCGGCACCGCCCGGAACTGCACGGCGACCGGTTCCGCTGGCTGGCCGAACCGGACCGGCGGACCCTGTACTTCGCCCGCGGCGGGTCCTTCCGCTGCCTGGTCAACCTCTCCGACACCCCGGTGCCGCTGCCCGAGGGAGCGGAACCGCTGCTGGCCAGCGTGCCCATGGCGGCGACTGCCGTGGTGCCGGCCAACACCACGGTGTGGCTGAGCTGCGCCGAACCGGGCTGACCGAACGGGCGCGGGGCGCGGGGACCGGAAGGTCCCCGCACCCCGCGCCCGTCGTCACACCCCCACCTGGCGGGTCAACTCCTCGGCCTCGCGCACCGGGTCGGTGCGCGGGCCGGTCGAGCCGCGCACCACCAGTTCGGGTTCGTGCAGCAGTTCCTTGGGGGTGGGTGCGCCGCCCTGGATCTGGTTGACCAGCAGGGTGACGGCGGCCTTGGCCATGGCTTCGATGGGTTGGCGCAGGGTGGTCAGCGGCGGGTCGGTGTAGTTCATGAAGGCCGAGCCGATGCGGTGGTCCTCGCGGCCGCCGGCACGGGCGGTCAGCGAGCGGAAGGCGGCGATCTTGCGCAACGAGGGGGTGTGGTCCTCGGGGCCGACCAGCAGTCCGATCCGGCGGTGGCCGAGCGAGGTCAGATGGGCGAAGGCCTGTTCCACGGCGGAGGTGTCGTCGGTGGACACCTGGGGGAAGCCCAGCCGGGCGGGGGCCGGACCGTACGCGGGCTCGCGCTGCTGCACCCCGGAGTAGTCGACGGCGGCGTTGAGGAGCACCACCGGGACGCCGCGGCCCAGCAGTTGCCGGTACTCGTCGGCGCTGAGGCCGCCGCAGAAGACCACGCCGGAGACCTGCTGGTCCAGCAGCATGGTCACGTACTCGGCCTCGGTCAGCACCAGGCCGACCAACCGGGCGCGCACGCCGCGCAGTTGGGTGGGGCGTTCGTAGCCGAGCACGTCCAGGGCGGTCAGCACGGACTGGCGGGTGGTGTCGGAAACGCCGGGCTTGCCGTTCAGGACACGGCTCACGGTCGCTTCGCTGACGCCGACCCTCTTGGCGACTTCCGCGAGTCTACGAGTCATGCAACGACTATGGCATGCACTCCCACCTATTTGCATAGGCCCATTGGTGCATTGCAAGAAGATATCCAGTCCATGCGCTGCGATGTCGACTATTTGCGCAAGCGGCTGAGCTCGGACTTCCGGACAGGGACATCGTGCCTGCCCCGAGGGGTCGTCGTCCAGCAGGCAGCGCCGGGTCTACCGGGAGCGCACCCGGCGCCAGGCGCGGCCGGTGAGCGGGCCGGCCCGGCGGGCCACGGTGCCGGCGAAGCGGACCGCCTCGGCCGCCGCCGGGGCCGGGTCGTCCCGGCACAGCCAGGCGCGCTCGGTGCCCCGGCGCGGCAGCAGGTCCCCCGGGAGATTGCGCAGCTGCCAGCCGCGGACCGCCGCGGACAGCAGGTCGAGCTGCCCGAGACCGAAACTGCGGGGCGGTGCCTGCGCACCGCGCGGCAGCGGCCGGCCGGTCAGGTCCAGGTGCAGGGCGCGCACCACGTCCAGACCGTCCACCGTCTCCAGCAGCCGGAACTGGGCGCCGGTGCGCGGGTTGAAGTCGACCAGCTTGTACTGCCCGTCCCTGCGGTCCAGCCGCCAGTCCAGGTCGGCCACACCGCGGTAGCCGATGCGGCGGCAGAACTCGGTGGCCAGCTCGGCCAGGAACGGGTTGTCCAGCGCGCGGGCCCGGGTGGTCACCCCGGCGTCCGGCGGCCAGGAGCGGATCTTGAACCCGGTGAGGACCAGCGGACGGCCGCCGTCGGCCGGGCAGTAGAGATGGGTGAACCAGTCCTCGGCCTGCTCCTTGGGGATGCACTCCTGGACCAGGACGGACGGCATGCGGCCCGGCGGGCAGGCGGCCAGCAGCTCGCGCTCGTCGCGCACCACCGTGGTGTGCCCGACCGCCGGGGTCCGCAGCCGGGTCCACGCCTCCAGGTTCTTCAGCACCAGCGGGTAGCCCCAGTCGCGGCCCGCCGCCACCAGCCCGTCGTGGTCGGCCGGGGCCCGCGAGCGCGGGGTCGGCGTGCCGTGCTCCAGGCAGAGCCGGTGCAGCCCGCCCTTGTCGGCCAGCCGCCGCGGCAGGCTGCCCGGGACCGGCGGCAGCAGGAACCACTCGGACAGCCGGTCGGCGTGCTCCGCCAGCAGCAGCGCGGCCTCGTCGTCGGTGGCCACCGGGACGCTGCGGCGGCCGATCGCCCGGCCAACCGCCAGCAGCAGGTCCACCAGCGCGGCCGGCTGCTCCAGGCCGGTGGTGGGGGTGACGAACCGTCCGGCCGCGTAGCGGGACACCGCCGCCGGGGTGAACCGGTCCTCGACCATCGCGTGCACCGGCACCCCGGTCCGGCCCAGCGTCCGCAGCACGCCGACGCCACCGGCGTGCTGCGGATAGCGGCCGATCTTGACCAGCAGCGCAGGGACCGTACGGTCCGGCTCGGGACCTTGCAGGGCGACCATGGCGACCTCGAAGCGGCCGGGCGGCGGCGTCCGGCCAGGTGCAGCCCATTGTCCGAGCCGGTACCGGCCGCCGCGAGCGGGGACGCCCTGCGGCGGGCCGCCCGCCGCGCGCCGTGGCCGCACCTGTTGTCCACTGGAAGATGATCCGCGCCGAGGAGGTCCGACGATGGCTGTGCCCCGCTCCACCGCCGCCGACGCAGTGCCGGTCACGGTGATCGGCGCCGGACCCTACGGCCTGGCCGCCGCCGCGCATCTGCGCGCTCGCGGGCTGCGGTTGCGCGCCTTCGGCGAACCGATGGACAGCTGGCGGACGCGGATGCCGGCCGGGATGTTCCTCAAGTCCACGCCCTCCGCGTCGAGCATCGCCGACGCGGCCGGAGCCTGGAACCTGGACCGGTTCCGGGCCGCCGAGGGCCGCCGCTCCGAGGGCGACCTGCACCCGGTGCCGCTGGACGAGTTCGTCCGCTACGGCCTGTGGTTCCAGCGGCAGATCCTGCCCGACCTGGACACCACGGCGGTGCGCGAGGTCGACGCGGTGGACGGCGGCTTCCGGATCGAGCTGGCGTCGGGGGAGACCTTCGCCAGCCGCTCGGTGGTGCTGGCCACCGGACTCGGCCCGTTTCCCCGGATCCCCGGCCAGTTGGTGGAGCTGGCCCGGGCGGGCCTGGCCTCGCACCCGGCCGAGCACGCCGACCTGTCCGGCTTCGCCGGCAGGCGGGTGGCGGTGATCGGGGCGGGCCAGTCGGCGTTGGAGAGCGCGGCGCTGCTGCGCGAGGCGGGCGCCGAGCCCATCGTGGTGGCCAGGACCGACCGGCTGCTGTTCGGCGAACCCCCGGCCGAGGACCGTCCGGAGCAGCGCCCGCTCTCGCTGCGCCTGGTCAAACCGGCCACCCCGCTGGGCCCCGGCTGGTCGCACCGGGCCTTCAGCGGCGCCCCCGGCGCCTATCGGTACCTGCCGTCGGGGGTGCGCGAGCACTTCCTGCGCACCGTGCTCGGCCCGTCCGGGGCCTGGTGGCTGCGGGAGCGGGTGGAGGGCCGGGTGGAGGTGCTCACCGGCCACGGCGTGCGATCGGCCCAGGCCGCCGACGGCGGTGCCCGGCTCACCCTGGCGGACCGGCAGGGCGGCAGCAGGGTGCTCGAAGCCGACCACGTCCTGGCCGCCACCGGCTACCGGGTCGACGTGGACCAGATCGACCTGCTGGCCCCGGGCCTGCGTGCGCGGGTACGCAGGGACGGCGGGGCGCCGAAGCTCTCCGCCGGGTTCGAATCCTCGGTACCCGGCCTGTACTTCACCGGCCTGGCCGCCGCCGCGACCTTCGGTCCGCTGCTGCGCTTCGTCTGCGGCACCGGCTTCGCCGGCCACCGGATCAGCGCCGCTGTGGTGGCCCGCGGATGACACCGAGGGGGGTCCGGTGACCGGCAGCACCGTCTGGGCCGCCCGGACGGCCCGGGCGGATCCGGACTCCCCGGCGGGCACCGTGCCTGCTCTGGCCGCGCGGGCCGCACTGCCGCTGGCACTGCTGCTCTGGCTGCTGTCGCTGCGCGGGGTGGACCTCGGCGCGATGGGGGACCTGGGGCTGATCCAGGTGCTGCCGGTGCTGTTCTGGGTGGCCGTCGCGCTGCTCACCCTGGGCTTCGCGCTCGCCGTGCGCGACCGGAGGGTCGGCAACGGCTGGCTGGTCGGCTATCTGCTCGGACTGATCGCGGTCATCCACGCCACCCCGGCCCTGCTCTACCCCGAACTGCGCTACGCCTGGGCCTGGAAGCACCTGTCGGTGATCGACGCCATGCTGCGCAACGGCGGTTCGGTGCCGCACGCGGCCGCGCTGGACATCTACAACCAGTGGCCGGGCTTCTTCCAGCTGAACGCCCTGGTGCTGCGGGCCACCGGGCTGCACTCGGCGCTCGGCTACGCGGCCTGGACCCCGCCGGTGGTCAACGCCCTGGTGCTGGCCCCGCTACTGCTGCTCTACCGGTCGGTCAGCCGGGACCGCAGGCTGGTCTGGGGCGGCGCCTGGATCTTCTACGCCTGCTCCTGGGTGGGGCAGGACTACTTCTCGCCGCAGGCGTTCGGATTCCTGCTCTACGTCGTGGTGCTGGCCACGGTGTTCCGGCAGCTGTCAGCGGTCCCGCGGCGGGGCTGGGCACCGTCGCGGCTGATCCTGGTCCTCGTGCTGCAGGCGGCGATCGTCTCCTCGCACCAGCTGACCCCGCTGATGCTGGTCACCGCGCTGGCCGCGCTCTCGCTGCCGCGCGCCAACCGGCGGATCACCGTGCCGCCGCTGCTCGGCGCGCTCGGCCTGATGCTGCTCTGGGACCTGACGGTGGCCCGCCCCTACATCTCCGCCAACCTGCACAGCTTCGGCAGGGCGCTGCTCACCCCGGACGGCAACGCGGTCGCCGGCATCGCCGGACTCGGCGCCGCCGCACCTGGCCAGGTGCTGGTGGACTGGGTGGACCGCGGGCTGTCCGCGACCGTGGTGCTGCTCGCCCTGCTCTGCTTCGTACGGCGCCCCTGGGTGCGCCGTACCGGCATCCCGCTGATCGCGCTGTCGCCGCTGCCGCTGCTCGCCGCGAACAGCTACGGCGGGGAGATGATCTTCCGGGTCTACCTGTTCGCGCTGCCGGGCACCGCGTTCCTGATCGGCGCCCTGGTGCTGCAGCCCGGACCGCGGGCCCGGCTGCGCGAGGCCGGCGCGTTCCTGGTCGCACTGGCACTGCTGGCCGGCCTGTTCTTCGGCTACTACGGCAAGGAGCTGATGAACCACTTCACCCCCGCCGAGGTCGCCGCCTCCCGGTACGTCACCGCCACGGCGCCGCCGGGCTCCGCGGTGGTGGCGCTGACCGGCAACGTTCCCGGCTTCTACGACCACTACGACCAGCATGTGCTGATCCAGCTGAGCCAGGAGGACACCGAGGTCACCTCGCTGCTGCTGCGCGACCCGCTGGCCGGCCTGCGGCTGGCGGTGGGCGGCGCGGACCGGGTGGAGCCCGGCTACCTGGTGCTGACCCGCGGTCAGGCGGCCGAGTGCTACCTCACCGGGGTGCTGCCCGCGGACACCATGAACCGGCTGCAGACCGCCGTCGACCGGGCCCCGGGCTTCAGCGTGGTCTACCGCAACGCGGACGCGGTGGTCTACCGCTTCGTACCGGTGGGGGCCGAGCGATGAACGGGCGGCCGATGCGGCGGATTCCCGGCGGACCTGTGGCCGTCGAGGTGCTGCTGGCCGGCTCCGGGTGGATCGCGCTGGCCTCGACGCTGCTGCCGGCGGCGAATCCGCTGCGGGTGCTGCTGGTCACGGCGTTCCTGGTGGCCTGTCCCGGTGCGGCGGCGGTGCGGTGGGCGGCGCCTGCCCCCGACTCCCGGCGCCGTGCCTCCACCGTGCTGGAGACCGGCTGCCTGGCCGTGGCGGTCAGCCTGGCGATCGCGGCGCTGGTCGCCGAGGCGTTCTTCCTCGGGCATGCCTTCACCGCGACGCGGGTGGTGGCGACGCTGGCGGGGCTCACCACGCTGCTGGTGCTGGCCCGGTACCCGGGCCCGCGACTGCGCCGCCGGGCCCGGGCCGATCCGGATCCGTCCGGCTCCGGACGCCCGGCGGACGCCGGGCCCGCGCTGCGGGTCGCCCGTGGGCTGCTGGCGGCAGCCGTGCTGGCGGCGACCGGCGCCGGCTGCGCCGACCGCCAGTCCGCCCCCTCGCTCTCGCCGCTGCCCCCGACCGGCGCCACGTCCAGTGCCGTGCCCTCGCCCGGCACCTCGACCGCAGGCAGCGTCCCCGGGCCGAGCCCGGCGGCTCCTGGCCCGTGGCACGCGGTCTTCCAGGACGACTTCACCGGCTCGGCCCTGGACACGTCCCGCTGGACCACGTGCTACGACTGGAACGTGGCCGGCTGCACCAACGCCGGGAACCACGAGAGCGAGTGGTACCTGCCCAGCCAGGTCACCGTGGACCAGGGCGTGCTGAGCCTCACCGCCCAGCGCCAGGCCACCACCGGCTCGGACGGCCTGCACTACCCGTGGCGCTCGGGGATGGTCTCCACCGGACGCGACTCCTGGGACGCGACCCCCCGGCACACCTTCACCTACGGCTACTTCGCCGCCAGGCTCCGGATCCCCGCCGGCGCCGGGTTCTTTCCGGCGTTCTGGCTGATGCCGGCCTCCCGCACCACCCCGCCCGAGCTCGACGTGGTCGAGTTCATCGGCACCACCCGCAGCGCCACCATGACCGTGCACTGGACCGGCCCCGGCGGCGACGACCTGCACGAGGGCAGGCGCTTCACCGGTCCGTCCGACTTCTCCGCCGGCTACCACGTCTTCGCGCTGGACTGGGAGAAGACCTCGCTGACCTGGTACATCGACGGCGTCGCCAGGTTCTCGCTGAAGGAGCACGTCCCGGACGTGCCGATGGAGGTGCTGCTCACCCTCGCCGTGGGCTACCCGCACCCGCCCGCCGCCGGGCAGGACTCGGCGGTGCTGCAGGCCGACTGGATCCGGGTCTGGCAGCACTGAGCCGCGACCCCGACCGCAGCCGCCGGCGTCCGGGTCAGTCGGTCGGCGGGCCGCCGACCGGGCGGCCGATCCCGGCCCGGACCCGGCGGTAGGCCCGCCAGCCCCTGGTCCGCAGCCGCTCCGGGTACGGCGCCACCGGGGCGCCGCTGCCCTCGGTCCAGGCCCGGAACTGCTCCGCCGGGGTGTCGGCGCGGACCATCAGCCGGGAGATCCGCAGCGCCTGGTCGGCCGGTGAGCTGAAGGCGTAGCCGACCGAGGCGGCCGAGGACCACCCGGCCCGCTGCACCTTGCGGCGCACCGACGGGCTGGAGTAGCCGTGCGGGTAGGCGAAGGCCTCCACCGGGTGCGACAGCAGTTCCTCCAGCTCCTGCTTGCAGCCCCCCACCTCGTCGCAGAGCTGCCGACCCGGCAGCGTGTCCAGCTGCGGATGGGTGCGGGTGTGGCCGCCGATCTCGATGCCGCAGGCGTCCAGGGTGGTGATCTGACGCCAGTTCAGCATCGGTGCCGGCGGCAGCAGGCTGCCGCGGGCCGCGCCGCCCGGCGCGTGCACCGCGCCGGTGGTGACGTAGAGCGTGGCCGGCAGCTCACGGTCGGTCAGCAGCGGGGTGACGGTCCAGTAGAAGTCGGCGAAGCCGTCGTCGAAGGTGAGCACCGCCGAGCGCGGTGGCAGGGTCGGCCCGCCGCGGATCGCGGCCACCAGGCGGCGCAGCGGCACCACGGTGAGCCCGGCCTCGGCGATGCGGTCCAGCTGCTCGGCGAAGGTGCGCGGGCTGACCGTGAACGGCGCGATCCACGACGGCGGGTCCTCCGACACCGAGTGGTAGAGGAAGACCGGGACGGCGTACCCGGGTCCGGTCATGTCGCACCTCCGCCGATCCGTCCCGCGGCGTAGCCGAGCAGGGTGGCACCGGCCCCGGTGACCACGGCCGCTGCGGCGGTCGCCGGGGTGCCCGAGCCGGGCCGCAGCCCGCGGGCCAGCGCCCGGGGGAGCGTCGAGCGCAGGTAGGCCCGCTCGCTGGCCAGCCCGGGCCCGGAGCCGGCGTGCCGGGCCACCGCGGCCTTGGACAGCCCCTCGGCGTAGCAGCGCGAGCGGAAGTAGGCCCAATCGGTGCGGGCCGGCGGGACGTGGTGGCGTACCACCGCGGCAGGTTCGTACAGCAGCACGCCCTGCGGGTCGCGGGCCGCCATCCGCAGGCACAGCTCGGTCTCCTCGCAGCCGAGCGGGCGGGTGCCGACCCGGCCGAGGTCGGTTCGGAAGCCGCCGGCGGCGAGCACCGCCGCGCGCCGGAAGGACATGTTGGCGCCGATGAAGTTGCGTACCGGCGCCCGCCGTTCGGTCATGCCGCGGTAGCTGCAGCCGACCACCCAGTCGAACTCCGGCGGGAACCAGGCCGGGCGGCCGGTCTCCCACCAGGGCAGCACCAGGCCGCCGACGCCGAGCACCCGCGGGTCGCGGTAGCCGTCCAGCAGGCGCCCGCTCCACTCGGGTTCGGCGACGGCGTCGTCGTCCAGGAAGGCGACCACCTCGCCGCGGGCGGCGGCCACCCCGGTGTTGCGGGCGCCGGAGAGCCCCTGCTGCTCCTGGTTGCTGACGATCCGTACGCCGTCCAGGGCGCCCCGGGCGCGGTCGGCCAGCTCCGGGCAGTGGTCCACCACCAGCAGCAGTTCGTCGACCGGGGTGCGCTGGGCCCGTACCGAGCGGACCGAGGCGGACAGGTCGTCCCAGCGCTCCAGGGTGTAGGCGCAGACCAGCACCGTGACCGAGGGTCCCGCGGGCGTTCCGGTGGGATCCATCACGGCCTCCTTTCCTGTTGCCGCGGCTCCTGCTCCCGCGGCGCCTGCTCCCGGGGCAGCCAGCGCGGCAGCGCGGCCAGCAGCGGCAGGCCCAGCGCGCATTCGGCCGCCAGCCAGGCGACGCCTACGCCGGTGACGCCGAAGCGGGGGATCAGCAGCACGCTGAGGCCCAGGACCAGCACGCACAGCAGCGCCTGCAGCAGCACCACCCAGCCGAGCCGGCGGCGCGCCCTGGCCACGTCGATCGCCACGCTCAGCACCAGGTTGGGCAGCGCGGACAGGGCCAGCAGCCGAAGCAGGGCGGTCCCGTGCCGGGCGTACTGGGGGCCGAACAGGCCCAGCAGCCAGGGCGCGGCCAGCACCATCACCGTCGCGGCGGCGGCGATCAGCACCGCGTTGTGGCGCAGCACCCGTCGGGCGTGCTCGACCAGCCGCTCCGGGGCCCGCGCCGCCTCCACCAGCAGCGAGCTGCCCATGTTGTAGGCCACCAGGAAGAGCGTGTAGGCGATCACCCAGGCCAGCGAGAGGTAGGCGCTGCCCTCCGGACCGAGCCGGTTCAGCACCAGCAGCGGCACCACGTTGTAGGCGGCCAGCCGGAACTGCGCGCCGACGTAGTCGGCGGCCGCGTAGCCGACCAGCCGCTGCGGCGCGGGGGCGTCCAACTGGGCCCGCCGGTGGGCCGGGACGGCGCTGCGGAACAGGAAGACATTGGTCACCACCAGCGCGGTGAGCAGCGCCGCGACCCAGGAGGCGAGGATCCCGGCGTCCAGCGCCAGCGTGCCGCAGAGCGCCAGCAGCGCCGCCTTCACCGCGGCGAACAGCGCGTTCTCGCCGAGCACCCATCCGGGCCTGCGCAGTCCGGTGAGGGCGCCGTCCTGGAGCACGAAGATCGAGTAGCCGGCGGCCCCCAGCGTGAAGCAGACCGCGACCAGCGGTCGGCGCAGGTAGTCCAGGCCCGGCGCGAGTTGGGGCACCAGCAGCAGGAAGGCCACCGCGACCACCGTGCTGAACAGTGCGGCGGCCAGGTAGCAGCGCAGCGCCAGCCGTCCGGCGTGCGCCCCGGCGGCCGGGACGAAGCGCACCAGCACGTCGGCCAGGTTGAGCTGGCCGATCCCGGACAGCAGCATCACCGCCGACAGCGCGGCGTAGCTGCGGCCCACGGTCGCGGTGTCGTACCAGGTGGTGGCGAGCACCCAGAAACCGGCGCCGAGGGCTGCGGCCAGCAGCGAACTCAGGGTCAGCACATGGCCGTTGCGCAGCAGCGGCTCGCCGTCCAGAGCCGTCCGCAGCCGGGCCGGCAGCAGTGCCGGGCGCCGGGCCGGCCGGGGCAGCGCGGCCGGGACCGGCGTGCCGGGGGTCTCCACGCGGGTGGTCATGGCAGGTCAGCCTCCGGCCCCGAGCCGCCGGGCGCTGCGCGAGGCGCGCAGGTAGCCCAGCGGCCCGTACAGCAGGCCCTGCACCTCCAGCAGCGAGAGCCGGCGGGACCAGCCGTCGTGCTGCGCGGTGGCGTCCCGGCGGCGGGTGGCGGCGTAGTGCACGCCGCGGGGCAGCCGGCGGGCCAGCGCCGGCAGCATGGCCGGCTCGTGGGCGACCGCGGCGGCCAGGAAGGCCCCGAAGCCGGCGCCGTAGCCGAACGCCTGCGCGGGCAGCGCGTCCGGATCCTGGCTCGGGCGGTGCCAGACCACGGCGTCGGGCTGGTAGGCGAGGGTGGCCCCGGCGACCAGGGCGCGGAAGAAGCCGAGCAGGTCGTCGCCGCCGCGGGCGGCGGTGCCGGTGCCGGTGGCCGGGTCGAAGCCGCCCATGGTGTGCAGCAGCCCGGTCCTGAAGGCCATGTTGGCCCCGGAGCCGAACCGGCCCGCGGTGAACGGGAACAGCGGGTCTCCGGGCGGGTCGGCCAGCGACCAGGTGCGCATGGTGAAGCCCTTGTCGTAGCCGCCGTGCCGCTGCAGGTCGGCCTGCGCCCTGGTCTCCAGCTCGGCGGGCAGGATCAGCCCGGTGACGCAGCCGATCCGGTCCGAGGCGGCGAAGGTCTCGGCGATCGCGGCGGGCCAGTCCGGGTCGACCAGGGTGTCGTCGTCGGTGAAGGCGGTGATGGCGCCGGTGACCTCGGCCAGCGCCCGGTTGTGCGCCCGGGCCAGCCCGGCGACCGGCTCGCGCAGGTAGCGGATCCGTCCGCGGTAGCGTCCCTGGACCATGGCCCGGGCCTCGTCGTCCTGCGGCGCGTTGTCCACCACCAGGACCTCCAGCCGCGGGTAGCCGGTGCGCAGCAGCGAGTCCAGGCACTGCCGCAGCGCGCGGACCCGGTTGTGGGTGGCGACCACCACGCTGATCGCGGGCGGGTCCCGCAGCACCAGGCTGCGGGCCAGTCGGCACGGGTGCGCCGCGGCCGCGTCCCCGCCGGGCAGCCGGCCGAGGACCGGTCGGCCGACGGCGGGTTCCCGGGCGGCCAGCGCCCGGGCGTCGGCCGCGCGGTGCGCGGCGACGGCGCCGGACAGTTCCCGGCAGACGGCGCGGGCCAGCGCCCGGCGGGCGTAGCCGGGGTCGCCGGGCGGGCTGGTGACGGTGAGCACGCCCAGCGGGTGGCCGTGCAGCCGGGCCAGCACCAGCACCCGTCCGCGCGGATCGACCGGCCCGGCGCTCGCGGGGGAGTGCAGCCGGTCCGGGTCGTCCAGGTCGAGGTCGAGCACGCGGACCGGGGTGTAGGGGCAGTCCTGGGTGTCCGGTCCGGGCGGGATCGCGACGGTGCTGCGCTGCCGGCCGCCGCCCTGCCGGCCGTTCATCGCTGCGCCGCCGTGAGCGGGGCCGCCGGCCGGGCGCCGGGGCGCTCGGCGATCAGGGTGCGCAGCACCCGGCGGCCGTCCGAGACCGCGTGCAGGTGCGAACGGCCGTTGCGGCGCGGGAGTTCGAGGCTGGGGACCTCGGCGATGCGCAGGCCCGAGCGCAGTGCGTGGGCGATCATCTCGGCCTCGATCTCGAAGCCGGTGGACCGCAGGTCCAGCTCGTCCAGGAAGCTGCGCCGGAAGGCGCAGTAGCCGTAGCAGAGGTCGGTCAGCACGGTGTCGTAGAGCCGGTTGACGACCGCCAGCAGGGCCCGGTTGCCGAGCGAGCGGATGGCGGTGAGGTCCAGCGAGCCGCCGCCGGCGACGTACCGGGAGCCCTTGACGAAGTCGTAGCCGTTGTCCAGGAAGTGCAGGTAGTGCGGGATCTCGCCGGGCGACATGCTGCCGTCGGCGTCCAGCATCACCACGTACTCGCCGGTCGCGGCCGCGAAGCCGGTGCGCAGCGCGTTGCCCTTGCCGGCGCCGCGCTGCGGGACGCTGCGCACGTTCGGCAGGCAGTGCGCCGCCATCCGCAGGGTCGCGTCGCGGGAGTCCCCGTCGACCAGGATGACCTCGTCCACGCAGGACGGGATCTGTTCGAAGACCCAGGGGATGTTGCGGGCCTCGTTGCGGGCCGGCACCACCAGACTGACGGTGTGTCGGGGCGCGGGCGGGTCGTCCTGGCGCCTCAGCGGGTGCGGTGCGGGTGGGCGGTCGGCGACGCGGTCGGTGCTGCGGCGCCCCGCCCCGCGGTCACCGGCGCGCCGGTCGCTGTGGACGCCGACCCGGCGTTCGATTCTGGGCAGGGTGGTACTCATGGCGGACGACCTCTCCGTACGCAGGGCGCGAGGAGAGTTCGGACGGGCGGCCGGGTGCGGCCGCAGGAGCGGACTCGGCGGCCGTTGCGCCGGTGACGGGAATCGGGGACCGTGTCGGCGTTGACCGCTTCCTCGCGAGGAAGGTGCTCCAGCTCTCGACTGAAGCGGTCGACTGGGGCAGCGGGCCCGGAACGGGCGGTCTGCCACGGACGTCACGGGGACGCCGCTCGGCCTCGGACGCCGAAGCGCCAACTGAGACTGGCAAATGTACTGTCCACGAACGGCGGTGCCGGTGTGGCGGCAGGTCGATCGCGGTGCCAGGGGTTCATCATCGACGCGGAACCCCGTCGGAGTCAAGTGATATCGGCCAAAATCTTCTGGTACATGCTGATTTGGGCGTTTCCGCTACCGGGTCAGTCCGCTTTCGGCGATGCGGCGGGAGATCTCGCCCGGCCGGACCGGCCTGCCGTAGTGCCACCCCTGCGCCCAGTCGCAGCCCATCGCCCGCAGCCGCTGGGCATGGGCCTCGGTCTCGACCTCCTCGGCGGTGACGGTCAGCCCCAGCGTGTGCGCCAGCGAGACCACGCCGCCGACGATCCGCCAGCCCAGCGCCTCGTCCCGGTCCGGGTCGTTCAGGTCGCCGATGAAGGAGCCGGCGATCTTCAGTCCGGAGACCGGCAGGTCCCGCAGGTAGGACAGGTTGGACCAGCCGGTGCCGAAGTCGTCGATGGCCAGCGAGACGCCCATGCCCACCAGGTCGTGCAGCGTCTTCAGTGACTCGTCGTCGCGCCCGACCACGGCGCTCTCGGTGATCTCCAGCTGCAGCCGGTGCGGGTCCAGACCGGTGCCGCTCAGGATCCGGGCGACATCGGTCACCAGGCCCGGGGCGCGCGTCTGCCGTCCGGCCACGTTGACGTTGACCTGCGGCGCGGCGGCGCCGAACCGGCGCACCCAGGAGGCGGCCTGGCCGCAGGCCTGCTCCAGCACCCAGCGGCCCAGCGGCATGATCACGCCGGTCTCCTCCGCCGTGGCCACGAACTCGTCCGGGCCCAGCACCCCGAACTGCGGGTGCCGCCAGCGCAGCAGGGCCTCGACCGCGACCAGCGAGCCGTCCGACAGCGCGCACAGCGGCTGGTAGTCGACGAAGAACTCGCCCCGGTCCATGGCGGTCGGCATCCGGACCGAGACGGCGTAGCGGCTGACCGAGAGGGCGTTGCGGCCCGGGTCGAACACGGTCCAGCGGCCGCGGCCCTCCTCCTTGGCCCGGTACAGCGTCAGATCTGCCGCCCGCACGGCCGCCATCGGGGTGGTGGTGGCGACGGTGCGCTCCAGCACCCCGACGCTGGCCCCCACCGACAGCTGGTTGTCGCCGACCGCCATCGGCCGGCTGAGCGCGTCCAGCACCGTCTTGGCCACCGAAACCGCCTGCTGCTCGCCGCGGCAGTGCTCCAGCAGCACCACGAACTCGTCGCCGCCCAGCCGGGCCAGCAGGTGGCCGGTGGGGGCGAGCGCCCCGGCCAGCCGTCCGGCCACCGCGGTCAGCAGCTGGTCCCCGGCCTCGTGGCCGAGGCTGTCGTTGATCACCTTGAAGCCGTCTAGGTCGATGTAGCACAGGCCGAGCCTGGCGCCCGGGGCCGGATCCTCGAACAGCGCCTCCAGCCGCTCGAAGAACGCCGCGCGGTTGGGCAGCCCGGTCAGCGCGTCGTGGGTGGCCTGGTAGCGCAGCCGCTCCTGCAGCCGGTAGCGGTCGGTGATGTCCTCCAGCATCGCCACCTGGTACTGCGGCTTGCCGTCCTCGTCGCGGATCAGCGAGACCGTCAGGTTGGTCCAGACGACCTCGCCGTCCGCCCGGTAGTAGGGCTTGTCGACCTGGAACCGGTTGCGTTCGCCGCTGATCAGCTCCGCGTAGGCCTCCCACACGCCCGGGGTGTCCTCCGGGTGCACCAGGTCGTCGACCCGGCGCCCCTCCAGGTCCTCGGTGCGCGCGCCGAACAGCTCCACCAGGGACGGGTTGACCTCCAGGATCCGGCCCTCCAGGTCACCGATCCCGATGCCGATGGCGGCGCTCTCGAACAGCGCCCGGAACCGCGCCTCCGAGGCGTTCAGCGCCCGCTCCGCGCCCTGCCGGGCGGTGTCGGCGGCCAGCCGGATGCTCTCCTGCTCGTGCAGGGTCTGCTCGCGCAGCGTCACCGCCCAGCCGACCGCGAACGCCCCGGCCAGCTCGGGACCGCGGCCCTCGGCCAGCGGCGGCTCCTGCACCAGCTCCACGACGCGGGCCAGCATCCCCGGGTCGGTGTAGTGGGCGTGCACCAGCAGCGCGCCGACCTCCTCGGCCAGCGCCGGGTCGAACGGGTCCTCGTTCCTGGCCCGGTGCAGCAGTGCGGTGGTCCTGGCCACCAGCCGGCGCTTGGTGCCCGGGGTGAGCGTGCCGCCGTGGTCGCCGACGCGGCCGTGCAGCAGCGCGGCCCACGCCTCCGCGAATCGGTCGGTGGCGCTGGGGGCCTGCTGCGGTGCGGCGTTCACGATCGGCGTCCCACGCCCACCATGCCGACCATCCGCTCCGGATGGGCCTCCACCGCTGCCGGGTTCTCCGGGTGCCACTCGGAGAAGTAGACGACGCCCGGCTCGACCAGCTCGAAGCCGTTGAACAGGGCGGTGATCCGCTCGCGGTTGCGCATGGTCAGCGGGGTCGGTGTGCGGGCGTAGAGGTCCTGGTGCGGGCCGGCCTGGTCGGGGCGGCCCTCCAGGCCGGCGTGCGAGAGCGCCAGCATGCTGCCGGGCGGCACCGCACTGTGCAGTCTGCGGACGATCCCTTCCGGGTCCTCCTCGTCGGTGATGAAGTGCAGCACCGCGACCAGCAGCACCGCGATCGGCTCGCCGGGCGCCAGCAGGTCGGCGACGGCGGGTTCGGCGAGTAGGCCCTCGACGTCGCGCATGTCGGCCTCGACGACCTCGCTGAGCGGGTCGTCCTTGAGCAGCAGGCGGCTGTGCGCCACCGCGACCGGGTCGCGGTCCACGTACACCACCCGGGCGTCGGGGGTCACCTCGCGGGCGATCTCGTGCACCGCGCCGAAGGTCGGGATCCCGGAGCCGATGTCCAGGAAGCGGGAGACGCCCTGCTCGGCCATGTACTGCACCGCGCGGCGCAGGAAGGCGCGGTTGGCCCTCATGATGTCGGGCAGTTCCGGCCACAGCTCGATCGCCTTGCGGGCCATCGCCCGGTCGACGGCGAAGTTGTGCGAGCCGCCGAGGTAGTAGTCGTACACCCGGGCAGCGTTCGGCTTGTCCAGGTCCGTGCCTGCGGGGACCCACTTCGGTCGCGACATGTGCTGGACCTCTCCGGCCTGGGCGGGTGGACGTGGACAGTAAAAGCCTCCTACTAGCCCATACGTGGTGCAACCCGCAGAATTCCTCGCCCTTGTCCGGCGACGCGGTGAGGTCGGAGGGTCACCCGGCGTTCGAGGGGGCGGGTCGGTCGGGGGCGGACAGGAGCGTCTGCAGGGTGAGGACCAGTCGGTCCGCGTCCCGGGCGGCGAGTGGAGCGAGGAACTGACGTTCCATCTCCTCGCGTGCGCGCTCGGCTCCGCGCAGGCAGTCCTGGCCGGCCGGGGTCAGCTGGACGGTGTTCTTCCGGCGGTCCTGCTCGCTGCGGCGGCGCTCGACGAGCCCCTTGTGCTCCAGGGCGTCGACCAGCGCCACCATCGTGGTGCGGTCGACGCCGAGTCGGCCCGCCGCCTCCAGCTGGGACAGCGGGTTCTGCGCCGTGAGCACCACCAGGACCGCCAGTTCGCGGCCGTCGATGCCGAACGGCGCCAGTGCCCGTGCGGACTGCTCCGCCAGCCGCAGTTGCACGTGCTTGAGCAGATAGCCGAGTCGGGAGGCGAGGGCCTCGGAGGTTGCGTCGCCCGTCATGGCTGCAGCGTATCCGAGACCTGATGGTCAGCAGTGCTGACGATCAGCTATGGTGACGGTAGTCTTCGAGCTGAAGGGCGCGTGACCACCCATGACCGTGACATTCGGAATCAAGACCACCCCGATGCGGGTGGAGTACGCGGACATCCTGCGGGTGTGGCAGGAGGCCGACGGCCTGCCGGAGATCGCGGACGCCTGGCTGTGGGACCACCTGCTGCCGATCGCCGGTCCCAGGGATGGGCAGGTCCTGGAGGGGTGGACACTGCTCAGTGCGCTGGCGGCGCAGACCCGACGGCTGCGGCTGGGGCTGCTGGTGACGAGCAACCGGATCCGCGAGCCCGCCGTCCTCGGCAAGATCGCCACGACCGTGGACGTGATCTCCGGGGGTCGCCTGGTGATGGGCCTCGGCGTCGGCGGGACCCACCAGCCGCCCGACGCCGGAGGCATCGCGGGGGAGAACCCGGCCGCCGCTGAGTACGACGCCTACGGGCTGACCCTGGTGCCGCCGGCCGAGGGCATCGCCCGCCTGGCCGAGACCGTCGCCATCCTCAAGCGGATGTGGACCCAGGAGGTCTTCGACTTCCACGGGCGGTACTACACCCTCAAGGGCAACCGCAACGAGCCCAAGCCGGTCCAGCGCCCGGGCCCGCCACTGCTGATCGGCGGGTGGGGGACCCGGACCCTGCGCCTGGTCGCCGAACACGCGGACATCTGGAACATCCCCGGCCCGCCGCACAACACCCTCGACTACATCCGCGAACGCAGCGGCGTCCTGGACGCGCACTGTGCCGCGATCGGGCGGGATCCGCGGACGATCACCCGCTCGGTGCAGTACATCGTCAACTACGACGACCCCGCCGGTGACCGCGCGGCCGTCCGGGGCCTGATCGACGCCGGCCTGACCCACATCGTGCTGAGCCTGCGCAGCCCCTACCCGCCGCAGGTCGCGCAGTGGCTGGTCGAGGCGATCATCGCGCCCCTGGGCGGAGGTCGGCGGATCCGGACGAACGGACCCGTAACGGCCTCGTAAGGAGTCCCCGAACCTCTGCGTCAGCAGGGAACGGTGGTGCGCCGCAAGGGTGTTGGCGGAGACCTCGGCCACCGGTCCGATCAGGGGTTTCGGTGTTGCGGGGAGGGCTGCCGGGTCGGTCGGGGCGGTAGCGGCCGGTGGGGAGGAGGCGGGAATTGGTCCGACTATGCCCCGATATCTCCGGCGCTAGAACGGCGGACTCCGGTTCTGCAACTATCGGCCACCAAGGCAAGCACCCTCCGAAGGGAGCCGCCGTCCCCGAGTGCGGACCCCGCATGCAGCAGGGGGGCGGCAGTCGGATAGGAGTTGGTTCGATGTCAGGCCACCGATCATCACCACCCAGGCGCTCGCGGCCCCTGCCGATGGAGCCCCTGCCCACGCGCCGGTCGTTGGACCAGCGAAGCAAGCAACGCAAGAGGCGGTCGCTGTGGGCCGTCCTGACGGTGGTGCTCACCGTGGTCGCCGGTGGACTGGCCACCGCCCTCGCGGCGAACAACGCCGCGCCGGCCGCGCCCAACCCCAACTGCTCGCTGATCGTCCCGGCCGACCCGCTGACGGCGCAGGGCCTGGCCACGCCCTACCAGTTGGCCGCGACGGACGCGGGCGGCGGGCCCTGCAACGAGGCCAACGCCAACCAGTCGGCCTTCGTCGAGGCGGCGATCCTCACCAACAACGGCCAGTTGACGCTCTACGACCCGCTGGTGGTCGACCAGGGCACCCAGCCCGCGGCCGCCCCGGTCACCCCCCAGGTGCCGGCGGGATCCACCGTGGGCCTCTGGTTCGGCTTCAACGGCACCAACCTCACCCTGCAGTCGGCCAACGGCACGACCGCGCTGCAGCAGGGCAACTGCGTCAACGGAACCCAGGGCTCCATCTTCGGCCAGTTCTCCTACTGCAACGCGCCGGCGTTCTTCCAGAGCGCCAACCAGGAGATACAGGCGAACATGCTGCAGGTGCCGGCCGCCGGGACGGCCAACGACGGCCAACCCTGCCCCACCGTGCGTGACTTCTCCGTGGTCGACCAGGACCAGAGCGACAACGTGGTGACCCACTACATCGCCACCGGCAACGGCACCATCGCGCAGAACAACGCGGCGAGCAAGGCCGCCCTGCAGAACCAGAACCCCGTCGACCTGGCGAACGGCAGCGACAACCTGCTGCTCACCCAGTTCATCGACCCGGCCCTGGGCTGCACTCCGTGGACCCGCCCCGACCAGTCCAGCGACGGCGCGCCCTCCGCGGCACTTCCGCTGGACGAACTCTCGGCCGCCGCCAACCAGCAGGCGCCGATCGCCCTCGTGCCGCAGAACGACCCGATGGTGCTGAACAACAACAACCAGGACGCCAACAAGACCAACCTCTACCGCCAGGGCGTGGACCAGGCCGCGATCGGCGGCGCCGACAGCGGCAGTGGCGCCACGTACTGCCAGAACTTCTTCGGCTCGGCCAACGGCATCCAGCGGGTCTTCAAGGACATGGCGACCTTCCAGAACGCCCCCTCGGTGGACGCGGCGATGGCCACCAACCTCTTCACCTTCCTGGCGATGCGGGCCAACCAGAGCTTCACCAACCTGAACTGCGGTGGGCTGCTCAACGTGGCCAACCCGATCACGCTGACCATGGACGGCAACGGCGTGGTGACCGCGGCCACCTACACCCCGCTCGGCCAGACCCCGGTCGCCGCCGCCAACTGCACGGCGACCCCGACGGCGGGCGCCGCGAGCACGCCTGCGGCAGCCGGCATGTCGGCGTCGGCGTCGGCTTCGGTGGCGCCGTCGGCGGCGGGCTCGGCCTCCGCGTCGGCAGCAGGTTCCGCGACCGCGTCGTCGGCCGTGGGCAACGCCTGGTCGGCGACGGGCCCGGCCTCCATGGCAGCGGGAGCCGGCTCCACCAGTGCGTCGGCAGCAGCGCCGAGTACGGCAGCAGCGGGTACGGCACCCACGTCGGCAGCCGCAGCCGCGCCTCCGTCGGCGTCCAGCACCTGCACCGCGGCCGCCTCGGCCCCGGCGGCCGGTAACAGCACCGGTGCCACCACCCCGGCATCCGCCATGCCGACCGCCACCTGGGGCGGCGGTCGCGGGATGAAGCACCATCACCACCACATGTGATTCCACCCGTGCACAAAAGGGTGCCGCAGGCTCACGGAGCCTGCGGCACCCTTTTGTGCGCCCGCTGTGAGTTCAGCTCCGTACGCGTCTCTTCGGCGGTGCGACAGCACCGTTTCACGTACTCATGTGCTGACGAACTATTGAAGCTGGGGGAAAGCACCGGGTCCCCCGAGCGATTCGCTCGAGGGACCCGCTACCGGTACCGCTCGATCAGCCGGACGTGGGTGCCGGTGTACTTACTGGCCGTTGCGGTAGGGGTCCTGGCACCGGTCAGGGCGACCGACTCGGTGGTCTCCAGCGGCTGCCGCTACGGGAAAGCACCGGGCCCCTCGAGCGATTCGCTCGAGGGGCCCGGTGCCGGTACCGCTGGAGGCTCACCAGTGGGAGCCGGCGTTCACCGTGGCGGAGGACGTCGCGGTCGGCGCTGCGCTCATTCCCATCGTCATCGAGGGGGTGGGGGAGGGGGACATGCTCGGCGACGGCATCGGTGCCGAGGTCGGGCCGGAGGTCGGGCTGGAGGTCGAGCCCGAGCCCGAACCCGAGAAGCTGACCCGGAGGCGGGCCAGGAAGAGGTGCGTGGTGGTCGGCCAGCTGCCGCCGCGGTGGTAGGACGCCGGGGTCTGCTGGACGAAGGCCCAGGCCAGATCCCCGTTGCGGAGCACCACGATGTTGCCGGAGACATGGATCGTCAGGACCAGGTCCGCCGTCAGGAACCGTCCCTGCAGGTCGATCAGCCGGAGGTGGGTGCCGGTGTACTGGCCGTTGCGGTACGAGTCCCAGCTGGCCAGCATCGCGTTCCGGCCGTACGGCGCGATGTGCACATTGATGTTCTGGACGGACTGGTCGCCGGTCAGGGCGACCGACTTGGCGGTCTTCCAGTGGCTGCCGCTGAGGAAGACGAGCACCACCTGGTCGGTCTTCCAGCGCGGGTTGACGCTCCAGGTGAGGCTGTTCTTCTTGTAGGTGACCGGACCGGGCGCGGAGAGGGCGACCACCTGGCTGCCGTTGCCGGCCGTGATCTGGTCGGCGCTGCTGCTCTTGGAGGCGCCGGAGCCGCCGTCGTCGTAGCAGATCGCGTAGTTCGCGGAGCCGGTGGAGAGGGAGCGGCCGACGTCGCCGCGGCAGCCCCACTCCCAGCCGCCGGAGAGGACGCGCCCGGAGCTGCTGACGGGGACCATCTTGTCGCCCCACTGCCCGGACCTGGAGCCGCTGGTGCCGTGCACGGTGAAGTACGTGGTGTACTTGCTGCCGTTCCAGGCCAGTTGGCCGTTGAGCACCGGCGAGGTGTCACGGCTGGCTGTGCCGGTCAGCTTGACGACGAAGACCACGTGGTTGTTGGCGACGTGGATCAGTGCCGCGGCGGTCTCCCCGTTCCTGTTGTGGTCGGCGATCCGGGTGAGCAGGGTGAAGCCGTTGTTGAAGGCGACCAGGCCGCCGACCTCCTGGGCCCCGTTGATCACCACGTCCGGTCCGCTCCGCTGCAGGAACCGGTTGACCGGGGTGACGTGGATCGAGTTGGACGCCTGCCAGGCCACCTCCAGCGTGCCGTTGGGCGCGACCGCGGTGACGGTGCGCGTCCAGGTCGGTATGCCGTTGGTGGACGGGGACAGGAAGCTGAAGGCGGAGGCGAGCCTGACCGTGGTGACCGAGAGGTTCGCGGTGAGGGTGCCGTTGCTCATCATGGTGGGCGCGGTGTTGGCCATGGAGAAGGGGGCCGCGGCCCCGTTGACCATGGCCGACGGGTTGGAACCGGCTCCGTTGACCGGAGTCGACGGCGGCGTGACATCCGCGAAGGCCAGCCCGCCGGCCGCGGCGACAGCCAGCGCCGCCGGGATGCCGATCATGAGCCGGCGCTTGCGCCGCGCCGTACGTTCCCTGACTTTGATTCGCATGCCGGGCATTTCTGCTCCCTTTCGCTTGGGCGAGATACAGACTGGCCCGCCCGAAGCCCGGGAGTACGGCTCGGAGCCTTTGTGTAAGACAGCGGTAATGGAGCCCCTTCCGCGTCAGGGAATTACCGCGTTTAGGGGGCGTCGTCCCGGAATGAGATATCACCCGTTCCCAGGGTATAGACCACTCCAGCATGGCGCAGACGACCTAACACCCGGATAACACGCCGACTTTGGTGGCGCCCCCGTGCCCAGGGCCCGTCCAGGGTCGGAACTATGGGTGAACTGTGCTGCGCACGGGTGTCCTTGGCGGCGGCTGTGAGTCAGGATCGCGCCGACGCGCAGCCCGAAACACCCCGAGGAGTACCCGTGAATCGTCGTCACCTCCGCCTTGCCGCCGTCCTCGGCGCCACCGGCCTGATCGGCGGAGCCTTCCTCGCCACCCCCGCAGGCGCGGTACCGGCCGCCTCTGCGGCGCACCGCGCCGCGGCCAAGCATGTGCTGCTGATCTCGGTGGACGGCCTGCACCAGTCCGACCTGGCCTGGTACATCGCCAGGCACCCGCAGTCGGCGCTGGCCAAGCTGGTCCGCGGCGGTGTGCAGTACACCGACGCCAAGACCACCAACCCCTCGGACAGCTTCCCCGGCATGGTCGCCCAGGCTACCGGCGGCGGCCCGGGGACCACCGGTGTCTACTACGACGACACCTACAACGCGGCGCTGCTGCCGGCCGGGACCACCAGCTGCAAGGGCGTCAAGCCCGGGGTGGAGGTGGACTTCACCGAGGACCTGGACATCAACAAGGCCTCCATCGACGCCGGCCAGGGCCTGAAGAACCTCCCGGGCAGCATCCTGTCGATGACCGGCAACCCGACCAAGCTCATCGACCCGAGCAAGCTCCCGGTCGACCCCAAGACCTGCAAGCCGGTCTACCCGTACCAGTACCTCCAGGTGAACACCATCTTCGAGGTGGCCCGCCAGGCCGGGCTGCGCACCGCGTGGTCGGACAAGCACGCCGCCTACGACATCCTCGACGGACCGTCAGGAACCGGGATCCAGGACCTGTTCACCCCCGAGATCAACTCGGACGCGCTCGGCTACGCCTCGGGCAACGACTGGACCACCGACAACAAGGCCACCCAGCAGTACGACAGCTACAAGGTCAAGGCCGTCCTCAACGAGATCGACGGCTACGACCACTCGCGCTCGCAGAAGGTCGGCACCCCGGCCATCTTCGGCCTGAACTTCCAGTCCGTCTCCACCGCCGAGAAGCTGCCCAGCTCGGACGGGCTGGCCGGCGGCTACACCGCCAAGAACGTGCCGGGACCGCTGCTGCAGAACAACCTGGACTACATCAACGCCCAGATCGGCGCGCTCACCGCGGAGATCCACAAGCAGCACCTGGACGGCAGCACCACGGTCATCCTCTCGGCCAAGCACGGCCAGTCGCCCACCGACCCGACCGCGCTCACCCGGATCGACGACGGCCCGCTGCTGGACGGCCTGAACGCCGCCTGGAAGAAGCTCCACCCGGCCGCAGCCGACCTGGTGGCGCACGCGGTGGACGACGACGCCATGCTGATCTGGCTCTCGGACCGCTCCAAGGCCGCGACCGACTTCGCCAAGGCGTACCTGCTGGCGCAGAGCGGCACCGGCACCGACATCAACAAGAAGGCGAAGGCCTACACCCACGGCGGCCTGACCAAGGTCTACGCCGGTGCCGACGCCGCGCACTTCTTCGGGGTCAAGCCCGGTGACGCCCGGGTCCCGGACATCTTCGGCGTCGCCCAGTACGGGGTCGTCTACACCGGCGGCACCGGCAAGGTCGCCGAGCACGGCGGCGGCCACGCCGACGACCTGGACGTGCCGCTGGTCGTCTCCGGGGCCGGCACCCCGGACCGGGTCACCGACGCGGCCACGGTCCACACCACCCAGATCGCGCCGACCATCCTGGCCCTGCTCGGCCTGGACCCGCAGCAGCTGAAGGCCGTCCGCGAGGAGGGCACCAAGGTCCTGCCGGTGCGCTGACACGCACGTTGTTCCCGGTTCGGCTCCGTCGGCGGCGATCGCCCGGCGGAGCCGTTCGCGTTGTGTCCGATCCGTGGTGCCGGGTCGGAGCAGGGGCGGTTTACTAAGGTGGGTTGATAAAGTAGCTTTAGCATATGGAGTACAAGTGGACGGCGCTGACCAACACCACCGCCGCAGTGTTCATGTCCGCCCTGGACGGCTCGATCGTGCTGATCGCGCTGCCGGCGATCTTCCGGGGGGTGCACCTGGACCCGCTGTCGCCGGGCAACATCGCCTACCTGCTGTGGATGATCATGGGGTACCGGCTGGTTCAGGCCGTCCTGGTGGTCACCGTGGGCCGGCTGGGCGACATGTACGGCCGGGTGCGGATCTACAACTCCGGCTTCGCGGTCTTCACCTTCGCCTCGGTCCTGCTCTCCTTCGACCCCTTCGACGGCGGCCACGGCGCCATGTGGCTGATCGGCTGGCGATTGCTGCAGGCCGTCGGCGGCTCGATGCTGACCGCCAACTCGGCCGCGATCCTGACCGACGCCTTCCCCAAGGAGCAGCGCGGCTTCGCCCTGGGCATCAACCAGGTCGCCGGGCTGGGCGGGATGTTCATCGGCCTGGTCGCCGGGGGACTGCTCGCGGCCTGGGACTGGCGCGCGGTGTTCTGGGTGAACGTGCCGGTCGGTGTCTTCTTCACGGTGTGGGCGTACCGCACCCTGCGTGAGACCGGCAGGCGCGACGGCGGCCGGATCGACTGGTGGGGCAACATCACCTTCGCGGTGGGGCTCAGCGCGGTCCTGATCGCGGTGACCTTCGGCCTGCAGCCCTACGGCGGCCACACCATGGGCTGGACCAACCCGCTGGTCCAGGTGCTGATCGTGGGCGGCCTGGTGCTGCTGGCGGCGTTCGTGGCCATCGAGAACCGGGTCTCCGCGCCGATGGTCCAGCTGAGCCTGTTCCGGCTGCGCGCCTTCACCTTCGGCAACCTGGCCGGCCTGGCCGTCTCGATCGGCCGCGGCGGGATGCAGTTCGTACTGATCATCTGGCTCCAGGGCATCTGGCTCCCGCTGCACGGCTACGACTACGCCGCCACACCGCTGTGGGCCGGGATCTTCATGCTGCCGCTGACCGCCGGGTTCCTGGCCGCAGGCCCGGTGTCGGGCTACCTGTCCGACCGGATCGGCTCACGCGGCCTGGCCACCGGCGGCGCACTGCTGTTCGGCGCCAGCTTCCTGGGGCTGATGCTGCTGCCGATCGACTTCAGCTACTGGACCTTCGCGGTGCTGATCGCCCTCAACGGGATAGCCAGCGGCATGTTCGCCTCCCCCAACTCCTCGTCGATCATGGGCAGCGTGCCGGACCGGCTGCGCGGCGTCGCCTCCGGGATGCGCTCCACCTTCCAGAACTCGGGCACCGCCGTCTCCATCGGTGTCTTCTTCTCGCTCATGATCGCCGGACTGGCGAGCAGCCTGCCGCACGCCCTCACCAGCGGCCTGACCCAGCAGGGCGTCCCGGCCCACGTCGCCGCCCAGGTCGGCGACCTGCCCCCGGTGGCGTCGCTGTTCGCCGCACAACTGGGCGTCAACCCGATCCAGCACCTGCTGCAACCCACCGGCGCGCTGTCCGGGCTGACCGCCGCCCAGCAACAGACCCTGACCGGACGCGAGTTCTTCCCGCACCTGATCGCCGCCCCGTTCCACTCCGGGCTGGTGGTGGTGTTCGCCTTCGGCGCGGCCCTCGCCCTGCTCGCGGCCATCGCCTCGATGCTGCGCGGCACCGGCACCCAGGTCGGGACCCCGGAACCGCACTCGGCCGGGACCGGTTCGCCCGCCGACACCGCGACGACCGGCCCGAAAGCCGGCTGAGCGACGGACCGCACCCGGATCTGTGACGCCGGTCGGCGAGATCGTCTCGTACAGCCCTGCCTGACAACGCATCACGGGCGCAGAATGGAGGGAGACCGCTCCACCGTCCACGCCGGCTCTGGCCGTGCCCGAGGAGGCGAGATCCATGGCAACGCCCGCAGCCGCCCCCACTCCCGCCCAGCCTGCGCCACGCCGCTCGCGCCTGGGGATCGCCCTGGCGCGGCGCCACAACCCGCTGTGGCGGCGCACCGACGCACTGCGCGCCAGGCTGCGGATGCTGCTGATCGCGGCCCTGATCGTGATCACCGCGCTGGCCGCGCTGCTGGCGCTGGGGCTGTACCGCAGCGACCGCGCCGCCGCCGGGCGCTACGCCGCGACGCTGCACCGGGTGCAGGCCGTGGCGCTGGCCGACGCCGACCAGCAGCACCCCGTCGACGGCGCGCGGTTCACCGCGGAGGTCCGCTGGACCGACGCCTCGGGGGCGCACCAGGCGCGTGCCGCAGCGGGCGCGACCACGCTCCGGGGCGACCCGGTCACGGTGTGGGTCGACGCTGCCGGCAGCCCCAGTTCCGCGCCGCGGTCCGAGGCTTACTCCACCGGGAAGGCCGCGATGGTCGGCTCGCTGGTCTGGATCAGCGTGACCTCCGGGGCGCTGGCCGTGGCCACGCTGCGGCGCCGCCGCCTCGGCCAGGTGGACCTGGAGCGCTGGACCCGGGAGTGGGAGGACGTCGAGCCGGTCTGGACCCGCCGGGGCCAGGGCGGGGCGGGCCGTTGACATCTGGCCGTTGGACATCGGGCTGTTGACAACGGGCCGTTGACGGCGTGCTCAGTGGACGGTCAGCCGCAGGATCCGGTCGTCGCCGCTGCGGGCGGTGCCGCGGCCGTCGGTGTTGCTGGTGGTGAGCAGCAGGGTGCCGTCGGTGTCCGCGATCACGCTGCGGAGCCGGCCGTAACTGCCGTCGAGGAAGCTCTGCGGGGTGGCGGCGGTCGTGGTGCCGTCCAGCGGGATCCGCCACAGGCGCTCGCCCTTGAGCCCGGCCATCCAGATGCAGCCCGCCGCGTAGGCGATGCCGCTGGGTGAGTCCACCTCGGTGCCGAACTGGGCGACCGGGCTGGTGTACTCGGAGTTGCTGGTCTTCCCCTGGGTGGCCGGCCAGCCGTAGTTGTGGCCGGGCAGGATCAGGTTGAGCTCGTCCGCCTCCCGGTCGCCGAACTCCGAGGCCCAGAGCCGTCCCTGCGGGTCCCAGGCCAGGCCCTGGACGTTGCGGTGGCCGTAGGTGTAGACGACCGAGCCGGGGAAGGGGTTGCCGGACGGCACCTCCCCGGCCGGGGTCATCCGCAGGATCTTGCCGCCGAGCGAACTCCGGTCCTGGGCCAGTGCGGTGTTCCCGGTCTCGCCGGTGCCCGCGTAGAGCAGGCCGTCCGGTCCGAAGCCGATCCGGCCGCCGTTGTGGTGGACGCCCAACGGGATCGCCGTGAGGACCGGCTGCGGTGTGCCCAGCTGCTTCCCGGCGGGCTGGGTCGGGTCGTAGCTCAGGTGGGCGATGCGGTTGTCGTGGGCGGTGGAGTAGTACGCGTAGACCAGGTGGTCGGTCGCGTAGCGCGGGGACAGCGCGAGGCCGAGCAGGCCCGCCTCGCCGCCCGCGGCCTTGTTGGAGACGACGTCGGGCACGGTGCCGGCCAGCGTCTTGGCACCGGTCGCCGGGTCGACGCGGTGGATCTCGTAGGTGTCCCGGGAGGCCACCAGCAGGCTGCGGTCCGGCAGCAGCACCAGCCCCCAGGGCACGTTGATGCCGGTGGCGACGGTGGCCGTGACGGTCACCCCGCCCTTCGGGGCGCCGGCGCTCGCGGACGCCGTGCCGGCGGCCGATGCCGATGCTGCGGAGGAGGACGGTGCCGTGGTCAGTGCCGGAGAGGTGGGGGCGGCGGACGACGGGGCGGGCGACGGTGAGCCGCCCCCGCCGTTGGAGGAGCAGGCGGACAGCAGCAGGGCGGCCGTCCCCGTGACGAAGACGCGTCGGTGCATGGCGTTCCTTCCGTGGGAGCCGGACTCCCCTCACCATCGCACCTGTGGACCCCTGAACGCCGTGCCTGCCGCCCGGGCGCGCCGGGCTGACAGTCGGTCACTTCCGGCCGTCGCGGTAGGACGGGACCCGGCTGGGGCTCGGGCGCTGTTCGGAGTCGAGCAGCGGGAGCCGGCGTGGGGCGACGACCTCGGACAGGGCGATGACGCTGGTGGACCGCACCACGGCGGGAATGCGGTTGATCCGGATCAGGATCTGCTGCAGATGCTGGTGCGATCCGGCGGCGACGCGGCAGTGGATGTCGGCGGGTCCGGTGGCCCCGTAGGCCTCCAGGATCTCCGGCACCCGGGAGAGCTCCTCGGCGATCTGGTCCAGGCCGCCCTGGGCGATCTCCAGGCTGACGAACGCCAGCACCGGGTAGCCGGCCGCGGGGAGGTCGAGGTCCGGCCCGTAGCCGGTGATCACACCGCGGTCCTCCAGCCGCTGGATCCGGGCCTGGGCCGTGGCCCGGGACACCCCGGCCAGCCGGGAGAGCTCCAGGAAGCCGATGCGCGGGTGCTCGGTCAGGGCCCGGATGAGCAGGATGTCGAGCTGGTCGAGCCTGCTGCGCACTTCTTCCATCTGGATCCCGTTCGGCCGGACTCATCTTGGCAATCTGCCTAGCTGGTGAGCAGGATGTTGTCACAGCGCGCAGATGGGCGTCTACTGCCTGGCGACCCCTCCGCCTCTCCCTCAGGGAGTCCGCCATGACCCAGCCCCTGACCGACGTCGACCTGACCACCCTGATCGGCGCCGTTGCGCACGACGACACCGCCGACCCGTTCCCGGTGCTCGGTATGGACCACATCCGCTTCGCGGTGGGCAACGCCAAGCAGGCCGCGCACTACTACTCGACCGCGTTCGGAATGACCTGCGTGGCCTACCGCGGCCCGGAGACCGGCAGCCGTGACGTCGCCGAGTACGTGCTCACCTCCGGCAAGGCCCGCTTCGTGTTCACCGGCGAGGTCCACGCCGGGACCGCGGTGGGCGAGTCGGTGGCCGCCCACGGCGACGGCGTGGTGGACCTGGCGATCGAGGTCCCCGACGTCGACCGGGCCGTCGCGTTCGCCCGCTCCCAGGGCGCGACCGTGCTGGAGGAGCCGCACGACCTGGCGGACGAGCACGGCACGGTCCGGCTGGCCGCACTGGCGACCTACGGACAGACCCGGCACACCCTGGTGGACCGCTCCGGCTACAACGGCCCCTTCCTGCCCGGCTTCGCCGCCCACGCCCCGCTCTTCCACGCCAAGCCGCCCGCGCACCCCAAGCGCTACTTCCAGGCCGTGGACCACTGCGTGGGCAACGTCGAGCGGATGGACGAGTGGGTCGGCTTCTACAACCGCGTCATGGGCTTCACCAACATGAAGGAGTTCATCGGCGACGACATCGCCACCGAGTACTCGGCGCTGATGTCCAAGGTCGTGGCCAGCGGCAACCACCGGGTGAAGTTCCCCATCAACGAGCCGGCCGCGGGCAAGCGCAAGTCCCAGATCGACGAGTACCTGGAGTTCTACGGCGGCCCCGGAGTCCAGCACCTGGCCCTCGCCACCGGCGACATCGTCGGCAGCGTCCGGGCCATGCGGGAGATGGGCGTGGAGTTCCTGGACACCCCGGACAGCTACTACGACACCCTGGGCGAATGGGTCGGTGACACCCGCGTCCCGGTCGAGACACTGCGCGAGCTGAAGATCCTGGCGGACCGGGACGAGGACGGCTACCTGCTGCAGATCTTCACCAAGCCGCTGCAGGACCGTCCGACCGTGTTCTTCGAACTGATCGAGCGTCACGGCTCGCTGGGCTTCGGCAAGGGCAACTTCAAGGCCCTGTTCGAGGCCATCGAGCGCGAGCAGGCCCGCCGCGGCAACCTGTAGAGGAGACGTCCATGGCCCACTACCGTCGGCTGGGCGCCGTCCCGCCCAAGCGGCACACCCAGCACCGGAACCCCGAAGGCGGCCTGTACTACGAGGAGCTGATGGGGGAGGAGGGCTTCTCCTCCGACTCCTCGCTGCTCTACCACCGGAACATCCCGTCGGCCATCGTCGACGCCGCGGTCTGGGAGCTCCCGGACCAGTCCCTGACCGCCAACCACCCACTGACGCCACGCCACCTGAGGCTGCACCAGCTGACCGCGGGGGAGGAGTGGAAGAACACCGACGCCGTCACCGGACGGCGCCTGGTGCTCGGCAACGGCGACGTGCGCATCGGCTACGTGGCCGCGGGCGCGCCCTCGCCGCTGTACCGCAACGCCGTCGGCGACGAGTGCGTCTACGTCGAAGCCGGCGAGGGCCGCGTCGAGACGGTCTTCGGGGAGCTGACGGTGCGCCAGGGCGACTACGTCCTGCTGCCGCGCGCGACCACCCACCGCTGGGTGCCCGGCGGCGACGGCCCGCTGCGGCTCTACACCGTCGAGGCCAACTCCCACATCGCGCCCGCCAAGCGGTACCTGTCCAAGTACGGGCAACTGCTGGAGCACGCGCCCTTCTGCGAGCGGGACCTGCACGGCCCCGACGAACCGCTGTCGGTCCAGGGCACGGACGTGGAGGTGCTGGTCAAGCACCGCACGGCCGGCGGTATCGGCGGCACGCGCTACGTCTACCCGCAGCACCCCTTCGACGTGGTCGGCTGGGACGGCTGCCTGTACCCCTACACCTTCAACATCGCCGACTACGAGCCGATCACCGGCCGGGTCCACCAGCCGCCGCCGGCGCACCAGGTCTTCGAGGGCGACGGCTTCGTGATCTGCAACTTCGTCCCGCGCAAGGTGGACTACCACCCGCTGTCCATCCCGGTGCCCTACTACCACTCCAACGTCGACAGCGACGAGGTGATGTTCTACTGCGGCGGCGACTACGAGGCCCGCAGGGGCTCCGGCATCGGCCAGGGCTCGGTCTCACTGCACCCCGGCGGGCACGCGCACGGACCGCAGCCGGGAGCCTACGAGCGCTCCATCGGCGCCGAGTTCTTCGACGAACTCGCGGTGATGGTGGACACCTTCCGCCCGCTGCAGCTCGGCGAGGCCGGCCTGGACTGCGCCGATCCGGGCTACGCCTGGACCTGGTCCGGACGGGGGCCGAGCCGGTGAACGCCATCCCCGATCTCTTCGTCGGCCTGTGCGACGACGCGGCCATGTTCCCGCCCGGCAACGCCCCGGCGGCTCGGGCCGTCACCGCCCACCGCGAGCACCGCGCCGCCTGGTACGCGCCGCTGGTCGGCCCGTTCCTGGTCGGGGCCGCCCACCTGGAGGACGTGGTCCGGGCCGGCGACCCCGGCCCTGCGGTGCTGGTCGTCCCCGCGGGCCCGGACGGGCTGGCGGCGGTTCTGGCCGCGGCGCGGGACGCCGGACTACGGGTCGCCGGGGCCGAACTGCCCTACCGGCCCGGCGGTACGGCGGCCGACGCGGTGCGGGCCCTGGACTCCGTGCTGCCCGCCGGCGGAGTGGTGGAGATCCCGCCCGGCCAGGGCCTGGACGAGGCCCTGGACACCGTCGCCGGCTCCGGCCACCGGGCCAAGCTGCGTACCGGCGGCACCGTGGCGCAGGCCTTCCCCGACGCGGCGCAGGTGGCGGCGTTCATCCTCGGCTGCGTGGCCCGCGGGCTGCCGTTCAAGTGCACCGCCGGCCTGCACCGGGCGGTGCGCCACACCGATCCGGTCACCCGGTTCGAGCACCACGGCTTCCTGAACATCCTGGCCGCCACCGACACGGCCCTGACCGGGGCCGGGGCGGACGAGGTGGCGGCGGTGCTGGAGCAGCGCGACGGCCGCCGGATCGCCTCCCGGCTGGGCGATCTGACGCTCCCACAGGTCTCCGCCGTACGCGCCGCCTTCACCGGCTACGGCACCTGCAGCATCACCGAGCCGCTGGCCGAGCTGGCCGCGCTCGACCTCCTCCCCGTACCGCACCCGCAGATCCCGGAGCACGCATGACCTCGAGCACCTGGGTGGACCTGCCCGAAGGCACCCTGTTCGGCCTGGCCAACCTGCCCTACGGGGTCTTCAGCCGCGAGGACGGGCGGCGCCGAGTGGGCGTGCGCGTCGGCGACCTGGTGCTGGACCTGGCCGCCGCGGCCCGGGCCACCGGCGCCGACGCGGCGCTGCTGGAGGGGCCCACGCTCAACCCGCTGCTGGCGGCGGGACGGGCGCACTGGTCGGCGCTGCGCTCCGCGCTCACCGGATGGCTGACCGACGCCGCCCACCGGGCCGCGGTGGAGCCGCAGTTGCACCCGCTGGCCTCGGTGACGCTGCATCTGCCCTTCGAGCCGGGCGACTACGTCGACTTCTACGCCTCCGAGCACCACGCGGCCAACCTCGGCGCCCTGTTCCGTCCCGGCACCGAACCGCTGACGCCCAACTGGAAGCACCTGCCCATCGGCTACCACGGCCGGGCGGGCTCCCTGGTGGTCTCCGGCACCCCGGTGGTCCGACCCTGCGGGCAGCGCCGGGCCCCCGGTGAACCGGCGCCCCGGTTCGGGCCCTCGCTGCGCCTGGACATCGAGGCCGAGGTCGGCTTCCTGGTCGGCACCCCCTCGCCGCAGGGCAGCCGGGTGGGCCTGACGGGCTTCGCCGACCACGTCTTCGGGGTGTGCCTGGTCAACGACTGGTCCGCGCGCGACCTGCAGGCCTGGGAGTACGTGCCGCTCGGCCCCTTCCTCGGGAAGTCCTTCGCCACCTCCCTCTCTCCGTGGATCGTGCCGCTGGAGGCCCTGGAACAGGCCCGTACCGCGCCGCCGGTCCGGGACGTGCCGCTGCTTCCGTACCTGGACGACGGCGCCGCGCCGCAGTGGGGGCTGGACCTGTCGCTGGAGGTGGCCCTCAACGGCAGCACCGTCTCGCGGCCCCCGTTCGCCGGCCTGTACTGGACGGCGGCGCAGCAGCTGGCCCACATGACCGTCAACGGCGCCCCGCTGCGGACCGGTGACTTCTACGCCTCCGGCACGGTGAGCGGCCCCGACCCGGAGACCCGGGGTTCGCTGATCGAGCTGGCCTGGAACGGCGAGCGGCCGCTGGAACTGCCCGACGGGAGCACCCGGACCTTCCTGGAGGACGGCGACGAAGTCGTGATCACGGCCACCGCACCGGGCGCTGACGGTTCGCGCATCGGCTTCGGCGAGGTCCGCGGGCGCATCCTGCCGGCGACCGCCGGGGAGGGCTGAGCCATGGACAAGACCGCTGGTTCGGCGGCCGAGGCGGTCGCCGACGTCCAGGACGGCGCCAGCCTGGCCGTGGGCGGGTTCGGGCTGTGCGGGATACCCGCGGTGCTCATCGGGGCGCTGCTGGAGCAGGGGGCCACGGGTCTGCACGTGGTGTCCAACAACTGCGGCGTCGACGACGCCGGTCTCGGGCTGCTGCTGGGGGCCGGCCGGATCGCCCGGGCGACCGGCAGCTACGTCGGGGAGAACAAGGAGTTCGCACGGCAGTACCTCTCCGGGGAGCTGGCGCTGGAGCTGGTGCCCCAGGGGACGCTGGCCGAGCGGCTGCGGGCCGGGGGCTGCGGCATCCCCGCCTTCTACACCCCCGCCGGGGTGGGCACCCAGGTCGCCGACGGCGGGCTGCCCTGGCGCTACGGGAGCCGGGGCGAGGTCGTGGAGGCGTCACCGCCCAAGGAGACCCGCCGCTTCGACGGCACGGAGTACGTGCTGGAACGGGCCATCACCGCGGACTTCGCACTGGTCCGGGCGGCCCGCGGGGACCGGCACGGCAACCTGGTCTTCCACGCCTCGGCCCGCAACTTCAACCCGCTGGCCGCGATGGCCGGCCGGCTCACCGTCGCCGAGGTCGAGGAACTGGTCGAGCCCGGGGAACTGGACCCGGACGAGGTCCACCTGCCGGGCGTCTTCGTGCAGCGCGTGCTGGCACTGACCCCGGAGCAGGCGGCGGACCGCCGGATCGAGAAGAGGACGGTGCAGGCCTGATGGCGTGGACCCGTGACCAGATGGCCGCCCGGGCCGCCCGCGAGCTGGCCGACGGCATGTACGTCAACCTGGGCATTGGCCTGCCCACCCAGGTGCCCGACCACGTCCCCGAGGACGTGCACGTGGTGCTCCAGTCCGAGAACGGCGTGCTCGGCACCGGACCGTACCCCCGGCCCGAGCAGGTGGACCCCGACCTGATCAATGCCGGCAAGGAGACGGTGACGGTCCGTCCGGGCGCGTCCTACTTCGACTCGGCACTGTCCTTCGGCATGATCCGGGGCGGCCACATCGACCTGGCCGTGCTGGGGGCGTTGGAGGTGTCGGCCTCCGGGGACCTGGCCAACTGGACCGTCCCCGGAAAGATGATCAAGGGGATGGGTGGTGCCATGGACCTGGTCCACGGGGCGCGCCGGGTGGTCGTCCTGATGGAGCACACGGCCAGGGACGGCAGCCCGAAGCTGGTCGACCGCTGCACCCTGCCGCTGACCGGACGTGGATGCGTGCACCGGGTCATCACCGACCTGGGGGTGTTCGACCTGGCCGGTGACGGGGTCGTGCTGGTGGAGTCCGCCCCGGGGGTGCCGCTGGCGCAGATCCTGGGGCAGACCGGCACCCGGGTCCGGGTGCCGGCCGGGGCGGCCTGAGCCGACCCTGCGTCAACTCCCAGGTGGGGCCGGCCGTCCGCCGTGACGGTCGGCCCCACCTGCGTGGTCAGCCGCGCGAGGCGCGCCGCGGCACGCCGAAGACCTGGACCAGGGCCTGGTGGGTCGAGCGCAGGTGGTCGCGCATGGCGCGGGCGGCGTCCCTTCGGTTGCCGGCGGTGATGGCGGCCGCGATGCGCTCGTGCGCGTCCAGCTCCTCGCGTGACCAGATGTGCGGTTCCAGGCTGGGGATGAGGTGGTGCAGCCGGGTGACCTCGTCGGCCAGGGAGGCGATCATGCGGGCCGCGCGGGCGTTGCCGGCGACCTCGGCGATGCCGATGTGGAAGTCGGCCGCGCTGGCCAGCGCCAGTTCCAGATCGTCCGCGGCGCCGCGGTGGGCGTTCAGGGCGTCGGTCACCCCGGCCGCGCCGCCGCGCAGTTGGGCGAAGCGCGCGGCGGCCTGGCCGGCGAACTCCGGTTCCAGCAGCTCGCGCAGCTGGAAGACGTCGCGCAGGTCCTCCAGGCCCAGCGAGCGCACCACATAGCCCTTGCGGGGCAGCACGGTCACCCAGCCGTCCTGGACCAGCAGCCGCAGTGCCTCGCGCACGGGGGTCTTGGAGACCCCGAAACGCGCGGCGAGGTCGGCCTCCAGCACCGTCGCTCCGGGGGCCAGACGAGCGTGCAGGATGTCGTCCTTCAGCAGCAGGTAGACCCGCTCGGTCAACGGCTGCTTGGACTCGCTCATGCTGGCGACGGTTGTCACTGCACCCCTCCGCGTCGGACACCGGGGACAAGAAATATCTGGCGTCAGCCTACCCCCGATCTGAGGCCCGATGTGCCGGTCAGTTGTGCTGAATCTCTTGACGCTGAAACACCAGTGATATATCTCTGAGATCCCACTGACGATCGCTCAACGAAGACGATCAGGAGAGCCGCGCATGCGTCCCACCGCTCACGCCCCTCTGCGCCGCAGACCCCGCCTCGCCCTGTGCCTGGGAGTCCCCCTGCTGCTGGCCGCCGCCGGCTGTGGGGCGAGCTCGACCAGCCACGCCGGCTCCGGCTCGGGGACCATCACCATCGGCATGTCCCTGCCGCTCAGCGGCGCCGTCGCCGACAACTCCAAGAGCGGCTACCAGGGCTACCAGCTCTGGGCCGACCAGCTCAACGCCCACGGCGGACTGCTCGGCCGCAAGGTCAAGCTGGTGGTCCTGGACGACGGCTTCACCCAGAGCACCGCCATCTCCGACTACAACAAGCTGATCGGCCAGCAGCACGTGGACCTGCTGCTGGGCACCTTCTCCTCGTTCCTGAACCTGCCGGTGGCCGAGGTCGCCGAGCGCAACAAGTACGTCTACATCGAGCCCTCCGGCGGCGCCGACTCGATCTTCGCGCGGAACTTCAACTACCTGTTCTTCGCCCAGCCGGCCACCACCCAGAACCTGCCGGACCAGTTCGTGGCCCAGATCGCCGCCCTGCCCGCGGCCCAGCGCCCCCGCACCGCCGCCTTCGTCACCCAGGACGACCCCAACACCTCCGAGGCCACCAAGCTGTTCAAGGACCAGCTGGCCAAGCTGGGCGTGAAGTCGGTCTACGACTCCACCTACGCGCCGGACACCTCCAACTTCGACGCCATCGCCAACGCCATCAAGCAGGCCGCCCCGGACCTGGTGGTCCAGGGCGCGCTGGCCGAGGACGGGGTCTCGCTGATCCGCTCCTTCCAGAAGGTGGGCTTCACCCCCAAGACCCTGTTCCAGACCAACTCGCCGTCCGACACCAGCTACCCGGACGCGGTGGGGACCAGGAACACCGAGGGCGTGCTCACCGCCCTCGCCTACAGCCCGGACGCCCCCACCCCGGGCAACGGCGCCTTCGTGTCCGCCTACAAGGCGAAGTACAGCACCGTCCCCTCCGACGACGCCGCCAACTCCTACACCGCCGGACAGGTCCTGGCCGCCGCGGTGACCGCGGTCGGCAGACTCGACCAGAGCGCGATCGCCGACTGGCTGCACAAGAACACCGTGTCCACCATCGTCGGCCCGCTGTCCTGGGACGCCGCCGGCAAGCCCAAGGGCTCGCTGCTGCTCGCGCAGTGGCAGAACGGCAAGCTGCAGATCGTCGCCCCGGCCGCCGAGGCCACCAGCAAGCAGATCGAATGGGCCAAGCCCGGGTGGTCCCAGTGACCCTGCTGCTGCAGACCCTGATCTTCGGCTGCCTGATCGGCGGCGTCTACGCCCTGATGTCCTCCGGCTTCACGCTGATCTTCGGCGTGATGGACGTGATCAACCTGGCCCAGGGCTGCCTGCTGATCACCGGCGCCTACCTGTCCTGGTGGATGTGGCAGCGGACCGGCCTGGACCCGCTGCTGCTCGGCGTCCTGTCCTCGGCCGCCCTGTACGGCATCGGCTGGCTGCTCTACAAGGGCGTGGTCGCCCGGGTGCAGCGGGTGGACCCGGGGCTGACCCTGGTCGCCACCTTCGCCGTCGCGGTCGCCGGGGAGGGCGTCATCGCGCTGGTCTTCGGCACCTCCGACCGCAGCGCCACCCCCTCCTACTTCAACACCTCCTTCCACCTCGGCTCCCTGAGCGTCCCCAAGGCGCAGCTGTACGCGTGCATCGGCGCACTGGTCGTCCTCGGCGGCCTGTACGCGCTGCTGCGCGGCACCTTCCTGGGACGCGCGATCCGGGCCTGCGCCTCCAGCCGCGGCGGCGCGGAACTGGTCGGCATCGACGTGGAGCGGGCCATGGCGCAGATGTTCGCGCTGGGCGCGGCCACCACCGGCTTCGGCGGCGCGGCCCTGTCCGTCCTCTACCAGTTCCTGCCCGACTCGCAGGACATCTGGATCGGCCGGGTGCTGTGCGTGGTCGTCCTCGGCGGCCTGGGCAGCCTGCCCGGAGCGCTCGCCGGAGCCGTGGTCCTGGGCCTCGGCGAGGCTCTGACCTCCACCTACTGGGACGTACGCTGGACCACCGCCGTGCCCTACATGCTCATCCTGGCCATCCTGCTGCTGCGCCCCCAGGGCCTGTTCGGCATCACCCTGCGACGCGAAGGAGCCCGGGCATGACCGCGCGCAACCGCCGCCTGCTGCGCCGGGGCGCACCCGCCCTGGGCGTGCTGCTGCTGGCCCTGGTGCCGCTGACCGGCGACATCTACTACCAGAACATGCTGATCATGACGTTCGTGTTGGCGGTGCTGGCCAGCGGCTGGAACACGATGGCCGGGTACACCGGCTACGTCTCCCTGGGCCACAGCGCCTTCATCGGCATCGGCGCCTACACCGCCGGGGTCGCCTCGGCGCACTGGGGCGTCTCCCCGTTCCTGGTCGCCCCGCTCGGCGGCGTGGCAGCGGCCCTGGTCGCCCTGCTGCTGTCGGTGGTGACCCGGCGCACCCGCGGCCCGGCCTTCGTGATCGTCACCTTCGCCCTGCTGGAACTGCTCGGCCTGACCGTCCGCAACTGGACCTCGGTCACCGGCGGCAGCAAGGGGCTGCTGATGCCGCTGCCCACCTGGGGCGTGGACATCCAGGACTGGCCCTTCTACTACACCCTGCTCGGACTGCTGGTGCTGGCCGTCGCCCTGGCCGCCGGCATCGCCCGCACCAAGCTCGGCATCGGCCTGGTGGCCATCCGCGACGACGAGGACAAGGCCGCCGGCATCGGCATCAGCACCCCCGCCTACAAGTCCCTGGCGTTCATGGCCAGCGCGGTGCTGGTCGGCGTGGCCGGTGCGGTCTACGGCTACTACGTCTCCTTCCTGGACCCCGGCGCGATGTTCGACATCGTGCTCAGCGTCGAGGCGGTGCTGGCCGCGCTGATGGGCGGCCGCGGCACGGTGTGGGGACCGGTCCTGGGGGCGTTCATCCTGGAACCGCTCTCCGAGGTCACCAACTCGCACCTGGGCGGCTCGGACGCGGGCGCGCTGCGGCTGGTCTTCTTCGGCGGCCTGCTGCTGGCCGTCACCCTGCTGCTGCCGCGCGGCATCCTGCCGCAGGCCGCCGAATGGCTGCGCCGACGCCGCACCCGCGGCGCCACCAGCCCGGTCGGGCGACGGCTGGCCGACGCCGAACTGCCGGCCACCCCGGTGATGCGACCCCGGGCGCAGACGGAGGACACCGCCCTGCTGCGGCTGACCGGGGTGAGCCGGCGCTTCGGCGGACTGGTCGCCGTGGACGACTGCGGCTTCGAGGTCACCCGCGGCTCGATCACCGCGCTGATCGGCCCCAACGGCTCCGGCAAGACCACCGTGTTCAACCTGGTCGACGGCACCTACCCGGTCACCGCGGGCCGGATCGACTTCGACGGACGGCGCATCGACCAGCTCGGGCCCACCCGGCGGACCTTCGCCGGCATCGGCCGCACCTACCAACTGCCGCGGCTGTTCCCCAGCCTGACGGTGCTGCAGAACGTCGCCGCGGCCTGCGGCGAGTTCCGCCCCGGCAACCTGCTGCGCAGCGCCGTCTCCGGCGCCGAGGCCGCCCGCGCCACCGAACTGCTGGAGTTCGTCGGCCTGGGCGACTACCTCACCGCCCGCGCCACCGACCTGTCCTACGGGCAGCGCAAACTCGTCGAACTGGCCCAGGTCCTGATGCTGGAACCGCAGCTGATCCTGCTGGACGAACCCTGCGCCGGCATCAACCCCACCCTGATCCGGCGCATGGCCGCGCTGATCCAGGCGCTCAACCGGGCCGGGCAGACCTTCCTCATCGTCGAGCACGACATGAACTTCGTGCTCTCCCTGTCCGACCCGGTCGTCGTGCTGTCCCGCGGCACCGTCATCGCCCACGGCGCCCCCGACGACATCAGCGCCGATGAGCAGGTCCGCGAGGCCTACCTCGGCGCGGACTTCGCCCTGGACGCCGCCACCGCCGGAGGCACAGCATGATCGAGATGCATTCCGTCGTCGCCGGATACGGCGGCGGGGACGTCCTGCAGGGGCTGGACCTCTCGGTCCGACCCGGCACCATCACCTGCATCGTGGGCCCCAACGGAGCCGGCAAATCCACCGTGCTGCGCGCCATCAGCGGCCAGATCCACCCCCGCGAGGGCGAGATCAGGCTGGCCGGGTCCGCCATCCACGGGCACAGCCCGGCCGCCGTCATCAGCGCCGGCATCGTCCAGGTGCCCCAGCACAACGGCCTCTTCGCCGACCTGACGGTGCGTGACAACATGCTGCTGGGCGGCTACCTGATCCGCCGCGACAAGGCCCGGCTGCGCCGCCGCATCGCCGAACTCGAAGAGGTCTTCCCGATCGTGCGCGAGCGCGCGGACGAGAAGGCCGCCAACCTCTCCGGCGGCCAGCGCCGCATCGTCGAGTTCGCCAGGGCGCTGGTGCTGGAACCGCGGATGGTGCTGCTGGACGAACCCACCCTGGGCCTGGACCCCAAGGCCAGCGCGCTGGTCTTCGACAGCACCCGGATGATGCGCGACCTGGGCACCACCGTGCTGATGGTGGAACAGAACGTGCGGTTCGGACTCAGGCTCGCCTCGCACGGCGTGGTCATGGAGCGCGGCCGGGTGCTGCTCGCCGACAGCTCCGAGGCGCTGCTGGCCCGCCCGGACATGGCCGCCATGTTCTTCGGATCCTCCGCACCCCCGGCGGACCCGGCCGAACCCGAACCCGGGACCGGTACCGGACCCGGCACCGACCCGCAGCGAGAGGACGCCCACCTGTGACCGCGACCCACCCCCCAGTCGCCATCGTCGGCGCCGGACCGGTCGGCCTCAGCGCGGCCGTCGCCCTGGCCCGGTTCGGGGTGCGCACCACCGTCGTCGAGCGCTCCACCGGCACCTTCGAGCACCCCAAGGCCCGCGGCGTACGGGTCCGCACCATGGAACTGTTCCGCCAGTGGGGCCTGGAGGACGAACTGCGCGCCCACGCCCTGCCACCCGAGGCGCTGCGCTTCATCTACTGCGACACCCTGGCCGGACACGAGCTCGCCCGCACCCCCGAACTGGAACCCCGCACGTTCGACGGCAGCCCCACCACCAGCTGCCGGGTGGCCCAGGACGCGGTCCACGACGCCCTGCTGCGCCGCGCCCGCGCCGAACCCCTGATCGAGCTGCGCACCGGAGTCACCGCCGGACCGGTCACCCAGACCGCGCAGCAGGTCCGGGTCGCCCTGGACGACGGGACCACGCTGACCGCCCGGTACCTGGTCGCCGCCGACGGCGTCGGCTCCCGGATCCGCGCCGACCTGGGCATCCCGATGACCGGGGAGCCGGTCGTGTCCTGGTGGCAGAGCGTCTACTGGCACGGCGACCTGGACCGCTACGCCGCGCACCGGCCCTGCATCCAGTTCGTCACCGGCGCCGACACCGGGCAGCACGTCCAGATCGCCTCCGTCGACGGCCACCGCCGCTGGATCACCCTGATCGCCCTGCCCCCCGGCCAGGACCGGCCCGCCGACCAGACGCCCGAACAGGCCCTGGCCGCCATCCGCGGCGCGGTCGGGGACCCCGACCTGGCCGTGGAGATCCGCGACATCGCGACCTTCCGGGTCAGCGCCATGAACGCCGACCGCTACCGCGAGGGACGGGTCTTCCTCGCCGGGGACGCCGCCCACGTCCTGCCGCCCACCGGCGGCATGGGTATGAACAGCGGCATCCAGGACGTCCACAACCTGGCCTGGAAACTCGCCTTCGTGCTGGCCGGACACGCCGACGCCGCACTGCTGGACAGCTACGACGCCGAGCGCCGACCCGTCGCCGAGGCGAACCTCGCCTGGAGCCTGGACAACGGCAAGCGGTTCCCGGCGATCCGCCGGGCCCTGGCCGAGGGGGACACCGTCCGCAGCCGCGAACTCCTGGACGCCCAGGGCGGCCACGTCAGCGCGCTGGGCCAGGACCTCGGCTTCGGCTACCGGCACGGCGCCCTGGTCCCCGAACCCGACCCGGCCCCGGCGTTCGTCCCCGAGCACTACACCCCCACCGCCCGGCCCGGGCACCGCGCCCCGGCCGTGCCGCTGCGGGACGGAGGCTCCACGCTGGACCTGTTCGACGACGCCTTCACCCTGCTGACGGGGGGTCACGGCGGAGCCTGGCAGGACGCTGCGGAGCAACAGGCCGCCGCCGGGGCCTGGCTGCGGACCCTGGCCGTCGGCCACGGCCGGCTCCGCGATGCCGCGGCCGACCTGCACGCCGCCTACGGGATCAGCGCCACCGGCGCCGTGCTGGTCCGCCCGGACGGCCATGTCGCCTGGCGCGCGACCACGCTGCCCGAGGACACCGTCGGCACCCTGCACTCCGCCCTCAGCGCGCTCCACCTGAACGCCGCCCGCCCCGCAGCCGCCGGCGGGCGGCGATGACCCTGCGCTACAGCGCCCACCTGAACACCCTGTACGGGGCGGTGCCCTGGCCGAGCCGTCCGGCCCGGGCCGCCGGGGACGGATTCGGCTGCGTGGAGCTCTGGGCCCCGCCGGCCGACCAGCGCGAGGTCCTGGCCCTGGAGTTGGACCGGCTGGCCCTGGAGGTCGCCTGCGTCAACACCGCCGAGGGCCCCTACGCGGACGACTTCGGACAGCTGGGCAACCCCGCCGCCGCGGCCTGGTGGCGCGAGGACTTCCGGCAGACGCTGGCCTTCGCCCGCCGCATCCGCGCCGGGGCGATCAACGTCCTGGCCGGGGGCCGCCTGGCCGGCTCCTCCCGCGAGCACCAGCTGGCCACCGCCCACGCCAACCTGGCCTGGGCGCTGACCACCCTGCGCGAGGGCGACCCGCTGCTGCTGCTGGAACCGCTCAACGCGGCCGACCGCCGCTCGCCGCTGCTGCGCGGGGTGGACGACGCCCGCGCGCTGATCGACCGCCTGGACCGGCCCGGGTCGCTGCGGCTGCTGTTCGACGCGTACCACCTGTTCCAGGAGGAGAGCGACCTGCTCGCCGTGCTGCGCGACGCCGAGGACTGCATCGGGCACATCCAGATCGCCGACTGGCCCGGCCGCGGCCGCCCCGGCACCGGCCGCATCCCCTTCCCCGAACTCCTCGACGCGATCGAACGCCTCGGCTACGACGGCTGGATCGGCCTGGAGCACTTCCCCCACCCCGCCGAGGAGCCGACCGTGCCACCCGCACCGCACCGCCGCACCGCCGCCACCGGGGGCCCGGCATGACCCAGGACCAGGTGATCCAGGATCAGACCGACAGCTCCCGCCTGGACGGCGACGCGGGGTTCGCCGCCCGGTCCTTCCTCCGCTCCGGCGGCCTGACCAGCGACCAGGTCCGCAGGCGCCCGGTGATCGGCATCGCGACCAGCTGGAGCGAGCTCAACCCCTGCAACCTGCCCACCCGGCCGATGGCCGAGGCGGTCAAGCGCGGCGTCGCGGCGGCCGGCGGCATCGCGCTGGAGTTCCCCACCATCTCGCTGGCCGAGTCGCTGATCCACCCCACCACGATGCTGCTGCGCAACCTGATGGCGATGGACGTCGAAGAGATGATCAGCGCCAGCCCGATCGACGCCGTGGTCCTGCTCGGCGGCTGCGACAAGACCGTCGCCGCCCAGCTCATGGGGGCGCTCAGCGCCGACAAGCCCGCCCTCTCGCTGACCACCGGCCCCCGGCCGGCCGGCCGCTGGCGGGGCGGCGAGCTGACCATCGACGACTCCTGGCGGATCGCCGACGAACGCCGCAGCGGCCTGCTCGACGACCGGGCCTGGCACGAGGTCGAGGGCTGCATCAGCCCCGGCCCGGGCGTCTGCAACGTCATGGGCACCGCGGTCACCCTGGCGATGATCGCGGAGATCCTGGGCTTCGCCCCACCGGGCAGCAGCCTGCTGCCGGCCGGCAGCCCGCAGCGGCTGGCCTCCGCCGAGCAGGCCGGGGCGCGAGCCGTGGAACTCGCCCGCGACCCGGTCCTGCCCAGCCGGCTGGTCACCCGCGAGGCGCTGACCGACGCCTGGCGGCTGGTCTGCGCCACCGGCGGATCCACCAACGCCGTCATCCACCTGCAGGCCCTGGCCGGCCGCGCCGGGGTGCGGCTGAGCACCCGTCACCTGCGGGAAGCCAGCCGGACCACCCCCACCCTGGGCCAGGTCCGCCCCAACGGCCCGCACACCCTGGCCGATCTGCACGACGAGGGCGGAGTACCGGCCGTGGTCCGCGAACTGGGCCCCCTGCTGCACCTGGACCGCCCCACCGCCGACGGCAGCAACTGGCGCGAGGTCGCCGCCGGGACCGCGCCAGGACCCGGCCGCGCGCTGCGTCCCGCAGCCGACCCGGTGCACCCGCACGGGGCGATCGCCGTGCTGCACGGCAGCCTGGCGCCCCGCAGCGCCGTCATCAAGCGCAGCGCCGCCTCGCCCCGGCTGCTGCGGCACACCGGACCCGCCCTGGTCTTCGACGGCCTGGCCGACCTGCGGGCCCGCATCGACGACCCCGACCTCCCGGTCACCGCCGACACCGTGCTGGTGCTGCGCGGGGCCGGCCCGATCGGCGGACCCGGCATGGCCGAGGTCGGCGGACTGCCCATCCCCGCCAAGCTCTACCGGGCCGGGGTCCGCGACATGGTGCGGGTCTCCGACGCCCGGATGAGCGGAACCGCCGCCGGCACCGTGGTCCTCCACGTCACCCCGGAGGCCGCGGTCGGCGGCCCGCTCGCCCTGGTGCGCGACGGCGACCCGATCCGCCTGGACGTCCCCGCCGGGACCCTGGACCTGCTGGTGGACCCCGACACCCTGGACCGGCGGGCCCGCGACACCCCGCCGGCCACCGCCCCCCGCCCCGCCCGCGGCTACCGCCGGCTGTACGCCGACCACGTCGGCCAGGCCGACGAGGGCTGCGACTTCGACTTCCTGCACGCCACCCCGGAGGAGACCCCATGAAACTCGTCAGCTTCGGCCCCGCCCGCGCCGAGCAGCCCGGTGTCCTGGACGGCGACGCCGTCGTCCCGCTGGCACCGCTGCTGGCCGACCTCGGCATCCCCGGCGCCGGCATGAACGCCGTCCTCGGCCTGCTGCCGCAGCTGCGCCCGCTGATCGCCGAGCTGCTCGCCGACCCGACCGCCGACCGGATCGCGCTGGACGCGGTACGGCTCGGACCGCCGGTGCCCGAACCGCCCACCCTGGTGGTCATCGGCGGCAACTTCCACGCCCACGTCGCTGAGATGGCGGGGATGAACGGCGGCAAGCCGCCGCAGCAGCCGATCATCGTGCCCAAGCCCACCAGCAACGTCATCGGCCCGCACGACCCGGTCGTCAGGCCCGCCGTCACCGCCGAACTGGACTACGAGGCCGAGATGGGCGTGGTCATCGGCCGCGCCGGACGGCACATCCCGCGCGAGCGGGCCCTGGAGCACGTCGCCGGCTACATGAACATCCAGGACATGACGGCCCGTGACCAGATCCTGCCGCCCGGCGAACCGTGGATGCACGTCCAGATGGGCCGGGCCAAGGGCTTCGACGGCTCCAGCCCCTGCGGACCCTGGCTGCTGACCGCCGACGAGGTCGCCGACCCGCAGGACCTGCGGGTCCGGATGTGGGTCAACGACGAGCTGCGCCAGGACGGCAACACCGACGACATGGTCGTGGACGTGGCCGGACTGGTCGAGAGCGTCAGCGCGGTGTTCCGGCTGCGCCCCGGCGACATCCTGATCACCGGCACCCCGGCCGGCGTGGGCGCGAAGATGGAGCCCCCGCGCTTCCTGCAGCCCGGCGACCGGATCAGCATGTCGGTGGAGGGGCTGGGCCGCACCGACAACCCGATCGTGGCACCATGACGGCCGGCGCACCGCGCACCGTCGCCTTCCTGGGGCTGGGCGCGATGGGGGCACCCATGGCCGGCAGGCTGCTGACGGCAGGTCACCGCGTCGTGGTCTGGAACCGCACCCCGGCCCGCGCGCAGGCGCTGCGCGCGGCCGGCGCACAGGTCGCCGCGACCCCGGCCGAAGCGGCCGGTGCCGCGGACCTGGTACTGGGCTGCCTGCTCGACGGGGCCGCTGTCGAGCAGACCTACCTGGGACCGGACGGCGCCGCCGAGGCGGCCCGGCCCGGCCAGGTCTTCGTCGAGCACGGCACCTTCGCGCCGAAGCTGGCGCGGGACCTCGGCGCGTTCCTGGAGGCGCGCGGCGCCCGGTTCCTGGACGCACCGGTCACCGGCGGCCCGGAAGGTGCCGCGGCAGGAACCCTGACCACCATGGTCGGCGGCGCCGAGGCGGCGCTAGCCGAGGCCGCCGCGGTGCTGTCGGGGTATGCGTCGAGGATCCGTCATGTCGGCGGCCAGGGCGCCGGCTTGGAGCTGAAGCTGGTCAACCAGATGCTGGTCAGCTGCCATGTGGCGGCCGCCGCCGAGGCGGTGGCGCTGCTACAGCGAAGGGAGGTGGACCTGGAGGTCGCCCGCGAGGTCCTGGGCTCGGGCTGGGCCGCCAGCACCATGCTTGAGCGAACACTGACCCGGCTGACCCGGGCCCCGCACGAACCCTCCGGGGCCACCCTCGCCGGACTGCTCGAACCCCAGCGCCTGGCCGCCGAACTGGCGGCCCAGGCCGGAATGCCGCTGGCGCTGCTCCCCGAGGCGCAGGCGCTGTTCGTCCGCGCCCGAGACCTCGGCCTGGGCGGCCACGATCTGTCCGGACTGGCCGCCGCGGTCGGCGGCTGACCTCCTTCGAACCACCGCAGCAGCGGTCCCGTGCCGGGGGATGCCGGGCTCGGGACCGCTGCCGCTGCCGGTTCAGGAGGTCTGACTGAAGGCGGCGTCGAAGGAGGCTGCCGGGGGCTCGATCCTGCTGAGCTCGCGGACCAGGGCGAGTGCGGCGGGGGCGCCGACCAGGCGGTCCATGCCGGCGTCCTCCCACTCGACCGAGATCGGCCCGTCGTAGCCGATGGAGTTGAGCATCCGGAAGCAGGCCTCCCACGGCACGTCGCCGTGGCCGGTGGAGACGAAGTCCCAGCCGCGCCGCGGGTCGCCCCAGGGCAGGTGCGAGCCCAGGCGGCCGTTGCGGCCGTTGAACTGCTTGACGGACTCCTTGCAGTCGACGTGGTAGATGCGGTCCCGGAAGTCGTAGAGGAAACCGACCGGGTCGAGGTCCTGCCAGACGAAGTGGCTCGGGTCGAAGTTGAGCCCGAAGGCGGGCCGGTGGCCGATCGCGTCCAGGGCGCGCTGGGTGGTCCAGTAGTCGTAGGCGATCTCGCTGGGGTGCACCTCGTGCGCGTAGCGGACGCCGACCTCGTCGAAGACGTCCAGGATCGGGTTCCAGCGCTCGGCGAAGTCGGCGAACCCGCGCTCGATCATCTCCGGCGGCACCGGGGGGAACATGGCGACGGTGTGCCAGATGGACGAGCCGGTGAAGCCGACCACGGTGTCGACGCCGAACCTGGCGGCGGCCCGCGCGGTGTCCTTGATCTCCTCGGCGGCCCGCTGCCGCACGCCCTCGGGCTCGCCGTCGCCCCAGATGCGGTCGGGCAGGATGCCGCGGTGGCGCTCGTCGATCGGGTGGTCGCAGACGGCCTGGCTGGTCAGATGGCAGGAGACGGTCCAGACCTGGAGGCCGTAGCGGTCCAGGGTGGCGCGCAGCGACGGCAGGTAGGCGTCGTCGGTCAGTGCCCGGCGGACGTCGAAGTGGTCGCCCCAGCAGGCGAGTTCCAGGCCGTCGTAGCCCCACTCGGAGGCCAGTCGGCAGACTTCTTCGAGGGGGAGGTCGGCCCACTGGCCGGTGAAGAGGGTGACGGGTCGGGGCATGGTCGCGATGCCTTTCCGTTGCGGGTGGGGGTCGGTCGGTTCAACTGCCGTCCTGGACGGCCGTCCAGACGCTGTCGGCGGCGGCGCTGTCGGTGACGGCGGCGAGCACCCGCTGCACCTGGAGCCCGTCGGCGAACGACGGCGCGGGGTCGGTGCCGGTGGCGACGGCCTCGACGAAGTCCTTCACCTGGTGGGTGAAGCTGTGCTCGTAGCCGATCAGGTGGCCCGGCGGCCACCAGGCGTCCATGTAGGGGTGGGTCGGTTCGGTGACCAGGATCCGGCGGAAGCCGGCCGTGCGCGGGTCCTCGCCCCGGTCGTGGAAGGCGAGTTCGTTCAGGGACTCGCAGTCGAAGGACAGGCTGCCCAGTGAGCCGCTGACCTCGATCCGCATCGCGTTCTTGTGCCCGGTGGCGAAGCGGGTGGCCTCGAAGACGCCGATCGCGCCGCCCTCGAAGCGCGCGGTGAACAGGGCCGCGTCGTCCACGGTGACCGCGCCGCGCCCGCTGCCGCCGGAGGCGGACAGGCCGCTGGACGCCTCCGGCAGCGGCCGCTCGGGCACGATGGTCTCCAGCAGCCCGCTGACGCCCACGATCTGTCGACCGGTCAGGTACTGGGCCAGGTCGATGCTGTGCGCGCCCAGGTCGCCGAGGGCGCCGGAGCCGGCCCGGTCCGCCTGCAGCCGCCAGACCAGCGGGAAGTCCGGGTCGACGATCCAGTCCTGCAGGTACTGGGCGCGCACCTGGTGCACGGTGCCCAGCCGGCCGTCCGCGATCAGCTGCCGGGCCAGGGCCAGGGCGGGGACGCGCCGGTAGTTGAAGCCCACCATGGAGCGCTGTCCGCGCCGGGACGCCTCGGTGGCGGCGGCCGTCATGGTCCGGGCCTGCTCGGTGGTGTTGGCGAGCGGCTTCTCGCAGAGCACGTGCTTGCCGGCCGCCAGCGCCGCGAGGGCGATCTCCGCATGGCTGTCGCCCGGGGTGCAGATGTCCACGACGTCGATGTCGTCGCGGGCGACCAGGCGCTTCCAGTCGGTCTCCCAGTCGGACCAGCCCTGGGTCTGCGCGGCAGCCCGTACCGCCGGTTCGGAGCGGCCGCAGAGCACGGCGAGTTCGGGCCGCAGCGGCAGGTCGAAGAAGCGGGGCGCGTTGCGCCAGGCCTGCGAGTGGGCGGTGCCCATGAAGGCGTAGCCGACCATGCCGACGCGCAGGGGGGCTTTCTGACCGTCCGTCGGACTCACTGCTCCTCCGGCCGGGCGTCCAGCGGCACGGCCGCGGGTCGGGCGCAGCTGCTGCCCACCTCCACCGCCTGTCCCGACTCGGCCGCCGCGAGCAGCGACTCCATCACGTCCAGCACGTGGTAGGCGAGTTCGCCGTCGGCCCGGTGCGGGCCGCCGGTGGCGAGGGCGCGGGCCAGGTCGGAGACGCCGTAGCCGCGCGAGGCGCCGCGGTAGCCGCCCGACTCGGGCACCGGGGTCCACTCCTGCCGGCTCGCGTGGAAGCGGCTCACCTGGCCGTCGAAGCCGTTGGGGTCGGGGACCGAGAGGGAACCCTCCAGACCGTAGACCTCGATCCTGGGCAGCTGTCCGGCCCAGATGTCGAAGCTCATCATCAGCGTGGACAGCACGCCGTCGGCGTGCTCCAGGACGCCGGTGACATGGGTGGCGACCTGGACCGGGAAGCTCGTCCCGGCGTTGGGGCCGCTGCCGACGGTGCGGGTCGGCTGCGGGGTGGCGGACATGCCGACCACCCGCCGCACCGGGCCGAGCATGGTGACCAGCGCGGTCAGGTAGTAGGGGCCCATGTCCAGCAGCGGGCCGCCGCCGGGCCGGTAGTAGAACTCCGGTGCCGGGTGCCAGCGTTCGTGGCCGGGGGTGACCATGAAGGCGGTGGCGGCGACCGGCCGGCCGATGGCGCCGGCGTCCAGCTGGGCCCGGGCGGTCTGCACCCCGGTGCCCAGCACGGTGTCCGGGGCGCAGCCGACGCGGACGCCGGCCCGGGCCGCGGCGTCCAGCACCTGCCGGGCCTCGGTGGTGTCGGCGGCCAGCGGCTTCTCGCCGTAGACGTGCTTGCCGGCGGCGACGGCGGCCAGGGCGATCTCGGCGTGAGCGGCCGGGATGGTCAGGTTGAGGACCAGGTCCACGTCGGGCGCCGCGAGCAGTTCCGCGGGGGTCAGCGCGCGGGCGCCGGGGACGGTGTCGGCGGTCGCCTCGGCCCGGGCGGGGTCCAGGTCGGCGACGGCCGTCACCCGGACGTTGTCCAGCTGGGGGAAGGTCTTCAGGTACGCGCCGCTGATCTGGCCTGCTCCCACCAGACCGATGCGCAGCGGGTTCACCGGGTCGCCCATGCCATGCCCTCCTTGATCATCGTGTCGACCTGGGGTGTCTCGAGGTCGGCCAGGTTGTGGCCGAGGGTGGTGACGAAGACCCGGCCCGCGCCCCAGCGGCGGGTCCAGGTGACGGGCATGACGGTGCCCGCGAGTCCGGGGTTGTCCGGGTCGTCCTCGAAGTCGGTGACGGCCAGTACGTCGTTGGCGGGGTCCAGGTGCAGGTAGTACTGCTCGGTGGTGATGGTGAAGGCGGTGATGCCGCCCAGCGCCGGGTGGTGCGCCCGCTCGGGGACCGGTCGCACCCGGTAGGTGACGAACCCGCTGGGGTGGTGCACGAACTGACCGCCCGTCATCAGCTGGTAGGCGGTCTCGCCGCGGAAGGAGTCGACGATGCCGCCGTGCCAGCCGGCGAAGCCGGTGCCGGCCCGCACCGCGCGGGACAGGCCGGCCGCCTGCGGGCCGGTGATCTCGCCCATGGTCCAGCACTGCACCACCAGGTCGGTGCCGGCCAGCAGTTCCTGGTCGAGGTAGGAGTCGAGCGTGTCCGAGACGGTGACCTGGTAGTCCGCCTCCTTGAGTGCCTGTGCGTAGCGGTCGGAGGCGGCGACGGGCACATGGCCCTCCCAGCCGCCGCGTACGACCAGGGCCTGTTTCCGTGGCGTTGTCGTCATGCCTTCTCCTCCTGGCGGGCGGCGTCCTGCCGCCAGCCGTGAATGGTGGTGAATCCGAGCAACTGCGTGGCCAGGTGGGTGGCGTAGGGGGTGCCGTACCCGTCCGGGGCGTGGTCCAGCGGGGCCGACGGGTGGTAGCGGGTGAGCAGTTCGCGGGTGGGCCGGGTCGCGGTGGTGTCCGGGGCCACCAGGTTGATCAGGTGGTGGCCGGTCAGCGGCCGGATCAGCGCCGCCTCGATGCCCCGTGCGGCGTCGCGGGTGTCCAGCCAGGACCACAGCGCGCCCCGGTCCAGGGCGGGGTCGGCCTGGACGTAGCGCAGGTGGTCGCGCAACCGGTCGCCGCTGCCCAGGAAGGGGAAGCGCAGGCTGACCACGGTGCTGCCCCAGCGCCTGGCGGTGGTCTCGGCGATCAGTTCGCCGAGGTGCTTGGAGAGGCCGTAGACGTCCTCGGCGAGATAGGGGTGACGCTCCGTCACCGGGATCTCGGTGGGCGGGCGGTGCCGGGCGGACCAGGCCATGCCCAGGGCGGACAGGCTGGAGACGTAGACGATCCGTGGGACCCCGGCCCGCCCGGCGGCGTCGAGCACCTGGTAGGCGGCCAGGACGTTGTTGGAGAACACCTCCTGCTCGGTGCCGGACGTCGGTGAGGGCAGCGCGGCGGCGTGCACCACCGCGTCCATACCGGTGACGACGGAGCGTGCGTGCTCGGGGTCGAGCAGGTCGCCGCAGGCGGTCTCGGCGGCCCCGGCGGCCGGGTCGGCCCCGGCGTCCTGCGGCGGGGTTCGGTCGTGGGCGCGGACGCTCCAGCCGCGGGCGGTCAGGTGGGCGACCACCTCGCGGCCCAGCGTTCCGCGGGCTCCGGTGACCAGGACTCTCACGTTTCTGCGTTCCTTTCGGGGCCCGGGTGTCGGGGCCGGGTCAGCCCTTGACCGCGCCGGCCAGGCCGTTGACGAAGTAGCGCTGCAGCAGCAGGAAGAGGACGACCACCGGCACCACGATGATCAGTGAGGCGGCCATCAGCACGTTCTGCTGGGGGGACGCCGAGGAGCTGAGGTTCTGCAGGCCCAGCGGCAGGGTGTAGCTGGAGGGGTCGTTGAGCGAGACCCGGGACAGCACGTACTCGTTCCAGGTGGGGATGGCGGTGAGCAGGGCGATGGTGACCAGCGCGGGTCGTACCGCGGGCAGGTGGATCGACCAGAAGGTGCGCAGCTCGCCGGCGCCGTCGCAGCGTGCGGACTCCCGCAGTTCGCCGGGCACCGCGCGGAAGCTGTTGGTGAGCAGCATGATCGACAGTGGTGCGGTGCCGTTGATGAACGGCAGGATCAGGCCGATCCGGCTGCCCAGGATGCCCAGGTCGCTCTGCAGGATGACCAGTGGCAGCAGCACGGTGATGCCGGGGACGAACAGCAGTGAGACGAAGGCGCCGTAGAGCAGTCGGCGGCCGGGGAAGCGCAGTACGGCGAAGGCGTATCCGGCCATGGAGTAGAACAGCAGCACGCCGGCGGTGGTGCAGACGGTGATGATCAGGCTGTTGCCGAAGTAGCGCAGGAAGTGCAGCTGGTTCCAGGTCTGGACGAGGGTGGACAGGGTGGGGCGGTGCGGGATCAGGTGGCCGCCGGAGAGGATCTCCTTGCTGTCCTTGAAGGCGCCGGAGACCATCCAGGCGAACGGGTAGGCGCTGACCACGGCGTAGAGCAGCAGCAGGACGTAGGCGACGGTGCGGCCCAGGTTGCGCTGCACCGGGTGGCTGCCGGGGGCCCGGGAGGGGCGGTCGGCACGGTCGGGGTCGGGGGTGGGCTTGGTGGGCGCGGCGACGGCGGCCGGGGCGGTCATGTGCGGCTCCGCAGGACTCGGACGTTGATCGCGGCCAGGATCAGCGCGACCACGAAGAGCAGCCAGCCAAGGGCGCTGGCCAGGCCGAGGGTGGGTCGCAGGCCGGAGAAGAAGGCCAGGTTGTAGGACTCCAGGCCGAGGACGGTGGTGTGGCCGCCGGGGCCGCCGTTGGTCATCACCAGGAAGATCTGGAAGCCCTGGAGCGCGTCGCGCATGTTGAGCATCACCACGGCGGCGGTGATCGGGCGCAGCAGCGGCCAGACCACCGCGGTCATGGTGCGCAGGGTGCCGGCGCCGTCGGTCCTGGCCGCGTCCAGCACCGAGGAGTCGATGCTCTGCAGGCCGGTGAGGTAGAGCAGCATGGCGACCGGGATCGCCGACCAGGCCATCACCACGATCAGGGTGGGCAGTGCGGTGCTGGGGTTGCCCAGGAAGCCCTGCGGTTGGGCCAGGGTGCCCAGGCCCAGGTGGCGCAGTACGTAGTTGAGCGAGCCGTCGGGCTGCAGGACGTAGGTCCAGGCGTAGAAGACGGCGATGCCGGCGGTGACGTAGGGCAGGAAGAAGACGGTGCGGAAGAAGCCGCGCAGCCGGGTGATGCTGTTGAGCAGCACCGCCAGCGGGAAGCCGATGGCGACGGCGAGCGCGGGTACGGCGACCATCACCACGACGGTGCGCAGGGCGGCGCTCTGCACCACCGGTGCGATGACCGGGTCGCGGTAGAGCAGGTCCAGGTAGTTGCCGACGCCGACCCAGGTCCAGTGCGGGGTGAAGCCGTTCCAGCGGGCGAAGCTGAGCAGCAGCCCGTAGATGATGGTGTAGACGCCCATCAGGGCGAACAGGGCCACGGCGGGCAGGACGAAGCCGTAGCCGGTCAGGGCTTCCTTGACGCGTTGCGAGCGCAGGGTGGCGGGGCGGCGCGGTCGGGCGGTGGTGTCGAGGTTCTCGGGGGTGGCCAAGGCGCCGTCACTTCCAGGTGCTGGCGATCAGGACGCCCAGGCGGGCGGCGGCGGAGGCGGGGGTCTGGCCCTTCAGCGGTGACATCTGCACCAGGACGTTGCCGGTCTGCGCGGGGTCGTAGGTGGGGCCCATGAACGTGGTGTCCAGGGGGTTGTAGGTGTCCGGTCCCGCTGCTCCGAAGACGCTCTCCAGGCTGGCCAGGTGCGGTCCCACGGCGGCTGCGGCGCCGGCGCCGAGGTCGGTTCCGGGCAGGTCCAGTGCGGCCTTGGCGAAGTCGCCGGCCTGCTGACGGGAGGTCAGGAACTGGAGCCACTTCAGGTCGGCGTCCTGGTGCTTGCTCTGCGCGGAGATCGCCAGGCCGGTCAGGGCGACCGGGGCGAGCTTGAGGTCGCTGACCGCTCCGCCCTGCACCGGGGGAAGCCCGAAGGCCACCACGTTGGCGGGGTCCATGCCGTCCTGCTGGATCGAGGAGAGGGTGAAGGTGCCGCCGACGTCGAAGGCGGACTTGCCCTGGGCGAAGGCGCGGTCGGCGTCGTCGATGCCGAGGGTCTGGCTGCCGGCGGTCCAGTACGGGGTGAGCTGGTCGTACTGGGTGAGCACCTGCTTGCCGGCCGGGCTGGACCAGCTCGCCGCCGGGTCCTTGCCGAACAGCGCCTGGTACTTGGCCTTGCCGAGGTCGGCGTAGGCCATCGGCTGCAGCAGCCAGTCGAAGGCGGTGGAGGGGTCCTTGAGGCCCATGGTGATGCCGCCGGTCTGCGGGGCGGCGTGGTTGGTGGCCTTGAGCCAGGTGATCAGCTGCTGCCAGGTGGTCGGCGGCTTGGCCGGGTTCAGTCCGGCGGCGGTGAGCATCTTCTTGTTGGCGAAGACGATGCCGAAGGTGCCGGCCGTGAAGGGGACGCTGAACAGCTGTCCCTTCTGCACGCCCTGCCAGGTGGACTTCGGCTGCTGGGAGGACGCGTACACGCTGTCGGTGACCAGGCCGGTGTCGGCGGTTCCCTTGAGGAAGGTGTCCTTCCAGCCGGCGTCCACGCTGGGGGCAAGGTCGGCCAGGACGCCCGCGCCGCCGAAGACGAAGTCCTCGCCGCCGGCGTGGACCTCCAGTACGTCGGCGACGCTCCTGGTGGCAGCGGCGCTCTGGATCTTGCTGCTGTAGGTGTCGTCGGGGGTGTAGGCGGTGATCTGCACGGTGATGCCGGTCTGCTGCTTGAACGCGGCGGCGGCCGCTTCCAGGGCCTTGACGTGGGTCTGTTTGAACGTCCACATCTGGATGGTGCTGCCGGCACCGCTGCTGCTGCCGGCCGAGCCGCTGCCACAGGCCGCGGTACCGAACAGCAGTCCGGCGGCCATCGCGCAGGAACCCCATATTCGGGTTCTGCCAAGGCTGTTGGCCATATTCTCCTCCAAATGCACCGGTCCGGCGGTGACGCCGGTCGGGCTCCGGGCCTCCCGGCGAGGTCGAGTGCCCCAGACCCTAGGTGCGTCAGATTTAACATGTCAATAGCCTGATCAAGAAGAGCTTGTGCTACCAAGTGACTGTCAATTAAGGTTTTGACCGGTTAACTTGGCACTGTTGGAGCCGGGGGCGATCGAGCCGAACCGGACACCGAGGAGGTCGATCGTGGATGGCAGCGGAAGACGGTAGCTCCCGCGTCCCCCTGTACGAGCAGGTCAAGCGCAAGCTCCTGGACGCGATCGCGTCCGGCGAGTACTCGCCCGGCGTGCCCTTCGTGACCCAACGGGAGATCTGCGAGCGCTTCGGGGTCAGCCATGCCACCGCCGTGCGCGCACTCAACGACCTGGCCACCGAGGGCTACGTGGTGCGCCGGCGCGGCAGCGGCACCTTCGTCGCCGACCGCCCGGTGCGCCGGGCCCAGGACAGCGGGCGGTCGATCTCCTGCGTGCTGCAGTTCCAGGGCCCGCACGTCTCACAGCTGCTCGCCGGCATCGAGGCGACCTGCGCGGAACTGGGCTACCGGCTCTACCTCACGCACTGCGAGGGCGACCCCCGGCGCGAGGAGCGGGCCCTGCTCGACGCCCTCGACCACGGGGCCGACGGCATCATCGTCTACCCCGCCCAGGACAGCGCGCCCGACTCGGCCTACACCGAGGTCCTCGGCCGCGACGTCCCGCTGGTGCTGCTCGACCGCTACCGCCCCGACCTCGCCACCGACGCCGTCGTCGCCGACAACGTCGGCGCAGGTCGTCAGCTCACCGAGGCGCTGATCGGCTCCGGCCACCGCACCATGGCCACGCTGTGGGACGAGACCACCGTCACCAGCGTCCGGGACCGCCTGGCCGGGCACATCGACGCCCTGCGCCGCCACGACATCACCGTGCGGCCCGACCTGACGGTGCTCCGCCCCTTCCTGAGCCTGTCCGCCCAACAGCGCCAGGCGCTGCTGACCGATCTGCTGCGCGGACCCCAACCGCCGAGCGTGCTGCTCTGCGCCAACGGGTACGTGCTGGCCAGCGCCGCCCAGGACCTGCTGGCGCTGGGCTTCGAGATCCCCGGCGACGTCGACCTGGCCGGCATGGACGACGCCGGCCCCTTCGACGTGCTCCCGCTGACCGCCGCGGCCGTCTCGCTGCCCTCCCGGGAGATGGGCCGGCGGGCCATGGAGCTGCTGCACCGGCGCATCAGCGCGGACACCCCCGCCACCGGCCCCGAACTGGTGGTGGTCCCGGTCACCGTGCAGACCCGCCAGGCCGCCCAGGCCCATCTGCGGATCTTCAGCGCCGACAGCCCCGGCCCCGCCCTGCCCGCCCTTCCCGCCCTGCCGACGGCGCCCTGAACGCGCCCGCCCCACCACCTCTGACGCCGCCTCACCACCCGGAGGACACCACCATGTCCATATCCCACGCCGACCAACTGCTCGACGCCACCGGCGGCCTCCCGCAGGCCCAGCCGCCGTGGCCGTCCCGCGACGCCCTGCGGGTCACCGCGGTACGCGCCGTCGTCACCGCGCCCGAGGGCACCCCGCTGGTGGTCGTCCGCGTCGACACCAGCGACCCCGGCCTGTACGGGCTCGGCTGCGCCACCTTCACCCAGCGCTACGCGGCCGTGGTGGCCGCGGTCGAGGAGCACGTCGGACCACTGGTCGTCGGGCGCCACCCGGCCGACATCGAGGACATCACCCGGATGATCCACTACTCCTCGTACTGGCGCGGCGGACCGGTGCTCAACAACGCACTGTCCGGCGTCGACCAGGCGCTGTGGGACATCGCCGGCAAGCGCGCCGGAATGCCGGTGCACGAGTTGCTCGGCGGACGCAGCCGGGCCGCGGTGGAGGTCTACTCCCACGCCGCCGGCGCCACCGTTGCCGAGACCCTGGCGCAGGCCGAGGCGCTGCTCGCCGAGGGCTACCGGCACATCCGGCTCCAGGTGGGCGGTCCGGGCCTGGGCACCTACGGCGCCCCCGGCACCCCGAACGGCTACCCGCGCTCGCCGCACCCGGACGGCTGGGACGTGAACCACTACCTGGCCGCCACCCCCGCGCTGTTCGCCGCGGCCCGGGAGCGCCTGGGCGACGAGGTGAGCCTGATGCACGACGTGCACAGCCGGCTGACGCCCAAGCAGGCGGTGGTACTGGCCCGGGCGCTGGAGCCGTACCGGCTGTCCTTCCTGGAGGACGTGGTGCCGCCGGAGTACTACGACCGGCTGCCCGAGGTGCGCGCGGCCTCCCCGGTGCCGATCGCCGTCGGCGAGCAGCTCGGCTCGGCGGCCGACGCGGCGCGGCTGGTCCGCGACGGGGGAGTGGACCTGCTGCGGCTGCACACCTCCTCGGTGGGCGGTCTCACCCCCACCCGCAAACTGGTCGCCCTCGCCGAACTCCTGGGCGTGCGCACGGCGTTCCACTCGCCCGGGGACATCTCGCCGGTGGGCGTGGCGGCCAACCTCGCCGTCGACGTCAACACCCCGGCCTTCGGCTACCAGGAGTCGCACAGCTACAACGAGGCCACCCACGAGGTCTTCCCCGGCACCCCGGTGGTCCGCGACGGCTACCTGACGCCGTCTGAACAGCCCGGCTGGGGGGTCGACCTGGACGAGAAGGCGGCGCTGCGCCACCCGCCGGTCAAGTTCCTGCACGAGCGCTGGTCCACCCAGGTGCGCCGCCCTGACGGCGGTCTCGAGGCGCCCTGAGTCGCCGTGCGGCGCTTTCCGAATTCAGCGGCGACTTCAATCGTCCTTGGGCCAACAGATGAAGCGGATTAACTTACACCGGCAGCCGACGCGGGCCCTCCCGGTCAATAAAGTGGTGCCGTTTCCCCAGGTCAGCGACTAGATCCGGAAACATCTGCCGGCCGTATTGCGTCGATAACACAGCGGGTTGTAGACACACCTCCCGGGAAGAGATCCGCACACGACGTCGGAGGAGCCAACCTTGAAGGTGCTCGGATGCCCACTTCCACGACTCATGGCCACCGTATGCGCGGTGAGCCTGGTCGCGGTCCTCCCGGCCGTCGCGCAGGCCAGCCCTGCGGCCCACGCCCCGGCGGCGCAGTCCGCCGCCGGGGCGCCGGTCTACCTGAACACCCGCTACTCCTTCGCCGAGCGGGCGGCCGACCTGGTGTCGCGGATGACGCTGCCGGAGAAGGTCGCCCAGCTGCAGACCAACAGCGCCCCGGCGATACCGCGGCTCGGCGTGCAGGAGTACACGTACTGGAGCGAGGGCCAGCACGGCATCAACACGCTGGGCGCGGACAGCAACCGCGGCGGCGTGGCCGGCGGGGTGCACGCGACGAGCTTCCCGGTGAACTTCGCCTCGACGATGACCTGGGACCCGCAGCTCACCTACCAGGAGACCACCGCGATCTCGGACGAGGCCCGCGGCTTCCTGGACAAGTCGCTGTGGGGGACCGGACAGAACAACCTGGGCCCGTCGGCGTCCGACTACGGGGCGCTGACCTTCTGGGCGCCCAACGTCAACATGGACCGGGACCCGCGCTGGGGCCGGACCAACGAGTCCTTCGGCGAGGACCCGTACCTGACCTCCTCGATGGCGGGCGCCTTCGTCGACGGCTACCAGGGCGAGACCATCACCGGCAAGCAGCAGACCCCCTACCTCAAGGTCGCCGCCACCGCCAAGCACTACGCGCTGAACAACGTCGAGGACTCCCGGCACACCGGCAGCTCCGACACCACCGACGCCAACCTCCGGGACTACTACACCAAGCAGTTCGCCGGCCTGGTCCAGAACGCGCACGTGTCCGGCATCATGACCTCCTACAACGCGGTCAACGGGACGCCGTCCCCGGCGGACACCTACACCGTCGACGAACTGCTGCAGGCGACCTACGGGTTCGCCGGCTACACCACCTCGGACTGCGGGGCGATCGGCGACGTCTACCAGTCCTCCTCGCACGACTGGGCCCCGCCCGGCTGGACCACCAACGGCACCTCGTGGACCAACACCAGCACCGGGAAGCAGATCTCCGCCGCGGCCGGCGGACAGGCCTACGCGATCCGCGCCGGCACCCAACTCAACTGCGCCGGCGGTGAACTGACCACGCAGAACGTCCAGGCCGCGCTGGACCTCGGGCTGCTGTCGACCGGCGTCGTCGACTCCGCGCTGACCAGGCTGTTCACCGTGCGGATGGAGACCGGCGAGTTCGACCCGGCCAGCAAGGTCGGCTACACCTCGATCACCAAGTCGCAGATCGAGAGCCCGGCCCACCAGGCCCTGGCCGAGCAGGTCGCCGCCAACGACATCACCCTGCTGCAGAACAACGACGTGACCGGCACCTCGTCCACGCTGCTGCCGGCCGACCCGGCGAAGCTGTCGAACGTGGTCGTGGTCGGCGACCTGGCCGGCAAGGTGACCCTCGGCGGCTACTCCGGCGAGCCGAGCCTGCAGGTCAGCGCGGTACAGGGGATCACCGCCGCGGTGAAGAAGGCCAACCCGGCGGCGACCGTCAGCTTCGACGCCTGCTCCACCTCCACCACGGCCACCGCGGCGGCCTCCTGCTCAGCCGCGACCCAGGCCGCCATCAAGTCCGCCTCGCTGGTGGTCGTCTTCGCCGGGTCCGACCTCCAGGTGGCCGACGAGAGCCACGACCGGTCCACCCTGGCCCTGCCGGGCAACTACCAGTCGCTGATCGACCAGGTCGCCGCCGAGGGCAACCCGCGCACCGCACTGGTGCTGCAGGCCGACGGACCCTACGACATCCAGCAGGCCCAGAAGGACTTCCCGTCGATCGTCTTCAGCGGATACAACGGCGAGAGCCAGGGCACCGCGCTGGCGCAGGTGCTGTTCGGACAGCAGAACCCGGCCGGGCACCTGGACTTCACCTGGTACGCCGGTGACTCCCAGCTCCCGGCGATGACCAACTACGGGCTGACCCCGTCGCAGACCAGCGGACTCGGCCGCACCTACATGTACTTCACCGGCAAGCCCACCTACCCCTTCGGCTACGGCCTGTCCTACTCCACCTTCAAGTACTCCGGCATCGAGGTCGGCCCGGCGTCCACCTCGGCGGACGGAACGGTCCGGGTCGGCTTCGACGTCACCAACACCGGCTCGGCGGCCGGGACCACGGTCGCGCAGCTGTACGCCGCACTCCCGGGAGCCGGCAGCGGCGACACCGCCCGCGAGCAGCTCGCCGGATACCAGAAGACGCGGCTGCTGCAGCCCGGCCAGACCCAGCACATCACCCTGTCGGTCAAGGTCTCCAGCCTCAGCACCTGGGACGAGAGCAGCCTGAAGCAGGTCGTCGCCGACGGCGCCTACCAGTTCCGGGTCGCCACCGACGCCTCCGACACTGTCGGCTCCGGCAGCGTCAGCGTGCACGGCGCGATCACGCCCCGGGTGCAGACCGTCACCGTCCAGCCCGACCAGGTGGTCTTCGACTCCGGCCAGACCCTGGACCTGACCGCCGCCAACCCGTGGATCGCCCCGGACACTGACGCCACGCTGGAGCAGAACCACGCCGCTGCCGCCAACGTCGTCGAGGCGGTCGACAACGACCAGTCCTTCGCCGACCTCGCGCACGCACACGTCGGCTACGCCAGCAGCGACCCGCGGGTCGCCATGGTCAGCGGCGACGGCACCGTCACCATGCACGCACCCGGTGCGGCGACCATCCGGGTGACCGTGAACGGCGTCACCGGCAGCACCCCGATCGTGGTGCGGGACCCGCTGACCCTGCACGCGCCCACCGTGGTGAAGCCGGCCACCACCGTCACCGCGACCGAGACCTTCACCAACAGCGGCGACAAGGCCGTCCACGACCTGCACCTCGGCCTGGACACCCCCAGCGGCTGGACCGCGACCGCGACCTCGCCGGTGGAGATCGGCAGCGTCGCCCCCGGGCAGCAGGTGACGGCCAGTTGGAACGTGGCCGTACCCAGCAGCACGACACCCGGTACCCAGACCGAACTTGACGCGACGACAACCCTCACCGGCGCGGCCGGGCCGTACACCGAGAGTGCGGTCGACCCGCTGTCGGTCACCTCGGGCGCCACCCCGGAGCAGGCCACCCCGGTGATCACCGGGACCAGCCCGGCGGCCGGTGAGCTGAAGGTGCTGCTGGACAACCCGTCGGACACCCCGACCACGGTGACGGCGATCAACTGGAAACTCGGCAGCCTGTCCGGCACCCAGCCGGTCGACGCCACCATCGCCGCGGGCTCCACCGCCACGGTGACCGCGCCGGTGCCCGGCATCGCCTTCGCCACCCAGTACCCGCTGACGGTCACCAGTACCGTCTCCGGCGGACTGTCCTCCGAGGCGCTGTCCGGGCACGCCACCTTCCTGCCCGTGGTCAACAAGAGCCTGGGCAGCTCGTGGACGCTGGCCGACGTCCAGGACGGCCCGTCCATCGACATGGCCACCACGGCGAACGGAGTCTGGCAGTCCCTGGACGGCTCGCTGCCGTACGGCGGCCCGTCCTACCTGTCCGGGAAGATGTGGTTCGACTGGGACTCCCAGTACCTCTACATCACCGCCGACATGACCGAGCAGTCCTTCGCCAACTCCGCCACCGGGGGCGACATCTGGCAGGGCGACAGCCTGCAGTTCGCGGCCACCTCGGGGGTGCCCGGCGCCTCGACCAGTACCAGTTCCGCCTCCTCCGACGGCCACTACGAGTACGGCGCCGCGCTCACCCCGGACGGCTCCCAGCTCTACCGCTGGACCAGCCCCGCCCAGGGCGCCGGCCAGGTCACCGACGCGTCCGTCCACGTCACCAGGGACGACGCCAACCACACCACGCTCTACCAGGTCGCCCTGCCCTGGAGCGACCTCACCTCGGTGCAGCCCACGGCGGACAACGTCTTCTCGCTGTCCACGATGTTCAACAACGTGGACACCGGGGTGCGCAACGGCTACCTGGAGTGGGGCGGGGGCATCGGCGACAACAAGAACGTGGCCGAGTTCGACATGGCCCAGCTGATGCCCGCCGGCAGCGGGTCCTGACGAAGTGCCCTGAGGAGCGAGGTGGGCTGCCGTCCGTTATCGATTTACTCCATCGAATGGGGTTAATCGGTACGGGCGGCAGCCCGCCGTGGCCTTGCTCGGCAGCTGACTGATAGACAGACAGGCTGTTCAGCAAGGACTTTTGCCCGTTGGGTTCCACGCGCCGCCGGATCCTTGCCCCATAGTTCATCCAGCGTATTGACTAACCAGGACGCCGATTCGTAGGCTCGCCGAGCAGGCGACTCTCCCCGACCGGTCCGTACCCGCTCGCAGCAACAGGAGACCCCATCCCATGCACGACGACCGAGAACTGGTCGAAGCCCGACTGGAGCGCGTCCTGCGGGAGCGCATCCGCCCGGCAGTCCACCCGCTGACGGCGCCGCTGGACGTCGAGATCTGGTCCACCTCGGGCGAGCCCGTGCCGGTGGCCGAGGGACTGGCGGCGGCGACCCGTCCCATCGACGAGGGGACTCCCTGGGGCACCCCCTGGGGGACCAGCTGGTTCAAGGTCACCGGAACGGTGCCCGCCGAGTGGGCCGGCTCCACCGTCGAGGCCGTGCTCGACCTCGGCTTCACCCCGCGCACCCCGGGCTTCCAGTGCGAGGGCCTGGTCTACCGCCCCGACGGCTCCCCGGTGAAGGGCCTGCATCCGCGCAACTCCTATGTGCGGCTGGACTCCCCGGTGGCCGGCGGGGAGCAGGTGCACTGGCGGATCGAGGCGGCCTCCAATCCGGACCTGGATGCGAGCGGCGTGCCCTTCCAGCCCACGCCGATGGGGGACCGCAGCACCGCCGGCGACGCGCCGCAGTACGTGCTCGGCGCCATGCGGCTGGCCGTCTTCGACGAGACGGTGTGGAACCTGGTCATGGACCTGGAGGTGCTCGGCGAGCTGATGACCGAGCTGCCCGTGGACGGCGCCCGCCGCTGGGAGATCCTGCGCGCGGTCGGCCGGGCCCTGGACGCCGTCGACCTCCAGGACGTCAACGGCACCGCGCAGGCGGCCCGGGACGAACTGGCCGGTGTGCTGGCCGCCCCCGCCGGCCCCGCCGCGCACCGGATCAGCGCGGTCGGCCACGCCCACATCGACTCCGCCTGGCTGTGGCCGCTGCGCGAGACCGTGCGCAAGGTGGCCAGGACCGCCTCCAACATGACCGCGCTGATCGAGGCGGAGCCCGAGTTCGTCTTCGCCATGTCCCAGGCCCAGCAGTTCGCCTGGCTCAAGGAGCACCGGCCGGAGGTCTGGGCCCGGGTCAAGAAGGCCGTGGCGGACGGCCGCTTCGTCCCGGTCGGCGGCATGTGGGTGGAGTCCGACACCAACATGCCAGGATCCGAGGCGATGGTCCGTCAGTTCGTGCACGGCAAGCGCTTCTTCATCGAGGAGTTCGGCATCGACAGCGAGGAGGCGTGGCTGCCGGACACCTTCGGCTTCGCCGCCGGGCTGCCGCAGATCATCAAGGCGGCCGGAGCCCGGCGGCTGCTCACCCAGAAGATCTCCTGGAGCCGGACCAACAGCTTCCCGCACCACACCTTCCTCTGGGAGGGCATCGACGGCAGCCGGGTCTTCACCCACTTCCCGCCGGTCGACACCTACAACTGCGAGATGAAGGGGCGTCAGATCGCGCACGCGGCGCGCAACTTCAAGGAGAAGGGGGTGGCCACCCGCTCGCTGGCGCCGACCGGCTACGGCGACGGCGGCGGTGGTACCACCCGCGAGATGGTCGCCAGGGCGGCCCGGCTGCGCGACCTGGAGGGATCGGCCACGGTGCGCTGGGAGGCGCCCGCGGAGTTCTTCGACAAGGCCGAGGCCGAGTACCCCAATCCGCCGGTCTGGGTCGGCGAGCTCTACCTGGAACTGCACCGGGCCACGCTGACCAGCCAGGCGCAGACCAAGCGCGGCAACCGGCACAGCGAGTCGCTGCTGCGGGAGGCCGAGCTGTGGGCCGCGACCGCTGCGGTCCGCACCGGATTCCCTTACCCGTACCAGGAGTTGGACCGGATCTGGAAGACCGTGCTGCTGCACCAGTTCCACGACATCCTGCCCGGCTCCTCCATCGCCTGGGTGCACCGCGAGGCCCGGGAGACCTACGCCCGGGTGGGCCGGGAGCTGGACGGCATCATCGCGGCCGCCCAGCAGGCGCTGGCCGGGCAGGGGTCGGTCGAGCTGCTGTTCAACGGCGCACCGCACGCCCGCACCGGGGTGCCCTCGGGCGGCGCCGGACCCGAGTCCGGGGCGGGCGCCGCGGTGACGCCGGTGCCGCGCGAGGGCGGCGGCTATGTGCTGGACAACGGCCTGCTGCGGGTCGAGATCGACGCACGCGGGCTGGTGGTGTCGGCCTACGACATCGCCGCCGGGCGCGAGGCGGTCGCACCGGGACAGGCGGCCAACCTGCTGCAACTGCACCCCGACTTCCCCAACCAGTGGGACGCCTGGGACGTCGACGCCTTCTACCGCAACACCGGCCGCGACCTGGTCGAGGTGGAGTCCCTGGGCATCGAGGGCGCCGCGGTGCGCATCGAGCGGGTCTTCGGCGAGTCCAGGGTCACCCAGCTGCTGTCGGTGCCCAACGGCGTGCAGCGGCTGGACATCGACACCGAGGTCGACTGGCACGAGCGGGAGCGGTTCCTCAAGCTGGCCTTCCCGCTGGACGTGAAGGCGGACCGGTACGCCTCGGAGACCCAGTTCGGGCACGTCTACCGGCCCACCCACCAGAACACCAGCTGGGAGTGGGCCAAGTTCGAGGCCTGCAACCACCGCTTCGTCCACGTCGACGAGCCGGGCTGGGGCGTGGCGGTGGTCAACGACGCGACCTACGGCCATGACGTCACCCGCTCGATCCGCACCGCCGACGGCGGCGCGACCACCACGGTGCGGGCCTCGCTGCTGCGCGCACCGCGCTATCCCGACCCGGAGACCGACCAGGGCGTGCACCGCTTCCGGCACGCGCTGGTGCCCGGCGCGACCATCGGCGACGCGGTGCGCGAGGGCTACCGCGCCAACCTGCCCGAACGCCGGGTCACCGGCGCGGCGCAGGCGGTGGCACCGCTGGTCTCCGTGGACGGGGACGGGGTGGTGGTGAGCGCGGTGAAGCTGGCCGACGACTGCAGCGGCGACCTGGTGGTCCGCCTCTACGAGGCGCACGGCGGACGCGCCCGGGCCGCCGTGTCGGTCGCCGACGGCTTCGCCGCCGACCGCGCCGTCCGGACCGACCTGCTGGAACGGCCCGTCACGGACGCGGTGCCGTCGGCGGTCGAGGACGGGACCGCCTTCCTGGACCTGCGGCCCTTCCAGCTGGTGACCCTGCGCATCCCCCGAGCCTGACCCGCCCGTCACCGGTCCTGCGCCGAGCGCCTCGTCGCCCCGCGCAGGACCCCGGAAGGAGCAGTCCCCGTGCACGACGACCGCCGGATCACCGAGACCCGGATCCGCAAGCTGCTGGACCGGGTGGTCCGGCCCGCCCTGTACAGCGACGTCCACCCGTTCACGCTGAGCGCCTGGCAGGTCGACGGCGAACCCGTGCCGGTCGCCGAGGCGCTGAACGCCGACTACCGGCCCTTCGCGCTCGGCTCCAGCTGGGGCGGCCCCTGGTCGACGACCTGGCTGCGGGCCCGCGCGCAGATCCCGCAGGGGTGGGCGGGCCGCCGCGTGGAGGCCGTCTTCGACCTCGGCTTCGACCTCACCCGCGGGCCCGGCGGCCAGGCCGAGGGCCTGGTCCACGACGCCCACGGCGCCCCGCTGCAGGGCCTGCACCCCTACCACCGCAGCGTGCTGCTGACCCCGTCCGCCACCGCCGGCGAGCAGGTCGACCTGCTCGTGGAGCTCGCCGCCAACCCCTGGATTGTGGGCAGTGCCGGACACAACACCCACCTCGGCTCGCTGGAGACCGCCGGCACCGAGCACCTCTACCGGCTCGGGCAGGCCGAGATCGCCGTGCGCGAGGAGGAGGTCTGGCAGCTGATCCACGACATCGAGGTGCTCGACGAGCTGATGCACCAGCTGCCCGAGGGCTCCTCCCGGCGGCACGGGATCCTGCACGCGCTGCGGCAGGCGGCCGACGCCGTCGACCCCACCGATGTGCCGGGCACCGCAGGGCGGGCCCGGCAGCGGCTGGCCGATGTGCTGGCCCGGCCGGCGAACGCCTCCGCCCACACCGTCTCGGCGGTCGGACACGCCCACATCGACTCCGCCTGGCTGTGGCCGGTCCGCGAGACGGTGCGCAAGTGCGCCCGCACCTTCACCAATATGACCACCCTCGCCCAGGAGTACCCCGAGCTGGTCTTCGCCTGCTCCTCGGCGCAGCAGTACGCCTGGATGAAGGAGCAGTACCCGGAGGTCTTCGCCCGGATGAAGAAGGCCGTGGCCGAGGGCAGTTGGGCGCCGGTCGGCGGCATGTGGGTCGAGGCCGACGGCAACCTGCCCGGCGGGGAGGCGCTGGCCCGCCAACTCGTCCACGGCAGGCGGTTCTTCGCCGAGGAGTTCGGCATCGAGCAGCACGGCGTCTGGCTGCCCGACTCCTTCGGCTACACCGCCGCCTACCCCCAGCTCGCCAGGCTGGCCGGGGCCCGCTGGTTCCTCACCCAGAAGCTGTCCTGGAACGAGACCAACCGGCTGCCGCACCACACCTTCGCCTGGGAGGGCATCGACGGCTCGCGGATCTTCACCCACTTCCCGCCCGTCGACAGCTACAACGCCGAGCTCACCGGGGCCGAACTCGCCCACGCCGAAACCAACTTCGCGGAGAAGGGGGTGGCCACCCGGTCGCTGGTGCCGTTCGGCCACGGCGACGGCGGCGGTGGTCCCACCCCCTCGATGCTGGAGAAGGCGCGCCGGCTCCGGGACCTGGAGGGCTCGCCCCGGGTGGTGGTCGAGGCGCCGGACGCCTTCTTCGCCGCTGCGGCGGCCGAACACGAGCAGCTGCCGGTCTGGCGCGGCGAGCTCTACCTGGAGAACCACCGCGGCACCTACACCAGCCAGGCGCGCACCAAGCGGGGCAACCGCCGCGCCGAGGCCCTGCTGCGCGAGGCCGAGCTGTGGGCCGCCACCGCGGCCGTGCGGGCCGGCGTGGACTATCCGCACCAGCGGCTGGAGCGGATCTGGCAGCGGGTGCTGCTCAACCAGTTCCACGACATCCTCCCCGGCTCGTCCATCGCCTGGGTGCACCGGCAGGCCGAACGCGAGTACGGCGAGATCCACCGGGAGTTGGAGGAGATCATCGGCGCGGCGGTGGCCGAGCTTCCGGGTGCGCCCGCCTTCCTGAACAGCGGCCCGCTGCCGCGCCGCGAGGTCGCCTTCCTGACGCCGGATCAGGAGCATTCCGCAGCCTCGACGCAGGGCCAGCTCCTCTCGGACGGCCGGCTCGCCCTGCTGGCCGAGGCGCCCGCCCTCGGCTCCGGCACCGCGACCGCCCCGGCGCAACCGGTCACCGCCCGCGCCGAGGACGGCGGCTACGTCCTGGACAACGGCCGACTGCGGGTGGTGGTCGACCACCGGGGCCTGGTGACCTCCGCCTACGACCACATGGCGCAGCGCGAGGCCATCGCCCCCGGCACGGCCGGCAACCTGCTCCAGGTGCACCCGGACGACCCCAACCTGTGGTCGGCCTGGAACCTGGACCCCTACTACCGCGACACCGTCCGCGACCTCGACCAGGCCGACTCGGTCAGGCTGATCGACGCCGGCCCGCTGCTGGCGTCCGTGCGCGTCGAGCGCACCCACGGTGCCTCGTGCTTCGTCCAGCACATCGAACTGGCCGCGGAGAGCGCCTGGCTGACGGTCCGTAACGACATCGACTGGCAGGAGCGCGACACCGTGCTCAAGGCGGCCTGGCCGATCGACGTGCACGCCGAGCACGAGAGTGCCGAGATCCAGTTCGGCCATGTGCGCCGGCCCACCCACGAGAACACCAGCTGGGACGCCGCCCGCTTCGAGCTGTGGGCGCACCGCTGGATCCACGTGGGCGAGCACGGCTGGGGGGCCGCGCTGCTGACCGACTCCACGTACGGACACGACGTGCACCGCGACACCCGCGCGGACGGCGGCAGCACGACCACGGTGCGGCTGTCGCTGCTGCGCGCGCCGCACAGCCCGGACCCGCAGGCCGACCGCGGCCGGCACCGGTTCAGCTACGCCCTGGCCCCGGGCGCCGGTGTCGAGCAGGCCGTCGCGGGCGGCTACGCGCTGTCGCTGCCGCTCCGACCGGCGGCCGCGCAGGCCGCTCCGCTGATCGCGCTGGACAATGACCGGGTCGTGGTGGAGTCGGTCAAGCTGGCGGACGACCGCAGCGGCGACGTGGTGGTGCGCCTCTACGAGTCGGGCGGCGGTACCGCCGAGGCCCGCCTGACGGCCGGGTTCCCGCTGGCCTTCGCCCGGGACTGCGACCTGCTGGAGCGGCCCTGGCCGCAGCCCGCCCCGGGCGAGCCGGAGCGCAGGCCGGCCGTACTGACACAGGGGCCGGACGGGGTCCGGCTGCGGCTGCGGCCCTTCCAGATCCTGACCCTGCGGCTGCGCCCGCAGGCCGCCGAGCACAGTGGGCAGGGGTGAACCGGTCGCGGTGGCATAGCATGCCAGCGACCGGACACCAGTCCACGGAGGCGAAGAGGCGCAGGTTGGCGAGCATGAGGACGGGTTCGGACACGCAGTCGCCGATCAGACGCGGAACCAACCTGCCGCGGGTGGGGGACTTCAACGAGTCCGTGGTCCTGGACGCGATCCGCCGGCAGCGCTCCGGCCTGAGCCGGGTCGAGCTGGCCCGGGCCACCGGACTGTCGTCGCAGACGGTCTCCAACATCACCCGGCGGCTGCTGGACCAGGGCGTGGTGCGCGAGTCCGGCCGGCAGAGCAGCGGCAGCGGCAAGCCGCGGACCCTGCTGGAGATCGTCCCGGCCTCGCTCTACGCGGTGGGCGTCCACCTGGACCCGGCCGTGATCACCTGCGTGGTGGTGGACCTGCTGGGCACGGTCGTGGCCGAGCACAGCCACACCACGCCCAGCGGCGGTGACACCGACCGGATCGCCGCGGACATGGCCGCATCGGTCACCGCGCTGGTCGCGGACTCGGTCACGGACCGGGACCGGGTGCTGGGCCTGGGCATCGCCGCGCCCGGGCCGATCGACGCCGTCGCCGGCTGGGTGGTGGACCCGCCCGAGCTGCCCGGCTGGGGCCGCTACCCGCTGCGGGACCGGTTGAGCGAGGCCACCGGCTTGCCCGCGGTGCTGGACAAGGACGTGACGGCGGCGGTGGTCGCGGAGCGCTGGACCGGGGCCGCTACCGCCAGCCGCAATCTGCTCTTCTTCTACTTCGGCACGGGCACGGGCATGGGCCTGGTGGTGAACGACACCGTGCTGCGCGGGATCTCCGGCAACGCCGGCGAGGTCGGCGGCCTCGGCGCGGCCGGCTCCACCCGCACCCTGGTCGAGGAGGCGGTGACCCTGGGCGTGCTGGGAACCGAGTACACCGTGGTGAGCCCGGCCGACGCGCAGCGGGGCCTGGAGCGCCTGGCGGAGCTGTCGGCCGCCGGGGACGCGGCGGCCGACGGCGTCCTGGAGCGGCTGGCGGTCCGGATCGGCCGCGGCGTCTGCGCGGCGGCCACGCTGCTGGACGTGGACACGGTGGTCTTCGGCGGCCCCGCCTGGCAGGTGCTGGGGGACCGGCTGCTGAAGACCGTGGAGCCGATGGTGGCCGGCAGCCCCTTCATCAGGGCCACGCATCCGACTGCGGTCCTCTCGACCACCCTCGGCGCCAACGTCGCCGCCGTGGGCGCGGCCTCCCTGGTACTCGACAGCGCCCTGTCCGCCCAACCGGGCACGCTGCTGCTGACGTAGCCCAAGCAGCCGCAGCCGTCGCCTTCACGGCCGTCGCAGGCGGGGGGTGAAGGAGGCGTGGAAGAGGGTGGAGGCGGCGCCTACGGCGGCGGCCTCGTGGGTGCTGACGGAGCGTTCGACGTGGACCCGGCGCAGCCGGCGGGCGGTGGGGAAGTCGTTGACGGCGCGTTCGATCTCGGTGAGGTAGACCTCGGCGGCGGGGCCGGTGCAGAACGGGCCGCCGACCACCACCAGGCCCACGTCCAGCATGTCGATCACGGCCAGCGTGCCGCGGCCGATGGCGCGGGCGGCCTGGCGGACCGTCAGCTGCGGGCGCTGGGCGGCCGGGTCGGGGACCAGGACGTGGCAGGCCGGGTTGCACTCGGGCAGTACCTCCGGGCGCCCCGAGGGCTCGACCCGGCCCAGCACCACCGCGCACAGCTGGCCGAACTCGCCCGCGTTGGCGGTGAGCCCGCGGTAGATGTCGCCGTTGAGGATCAGGCCGGCGCCCACCCCGGTGCCGAGGTAGAGGTAGACGAAGTCGCGGGAGCGCCGGTCGCGGCCGATCCAGCGTTCGCCGACGGCGGCGGCTATCGAGTCCTTCTCGATCAGGATCGGGCAGGAGAAGCGGCGCTCCAGCAGGGTGCGCAGCGGCACGTCGCGCAGCACACCCATCAGCGGCGGGTCCAGCACGGTCCCCGACACCGTGTCGACCGGGCCCGGCACGGCGACGCCCAGGCCCAGGAAGCTGCTCTCGCGCACCTGCCGGTCGGCGCCCGCGAGCACCGCCTCGCCGAGCGCGGCGATCTGCGCGACCACCGCGCCGGGGCGCGGCTCGGGGGTGATCCGTTCCACCCGCCGGGCGACGATCCGCCCGGACAGGTCGACCACCACCGCGGTCAGCACCTCGGGGTCGATGTGGATGCCCATGGCGTGCGCGGCGTCGTCGCGCAGCCGGACCAGGCCGCGCGGTTTGCCGTCCGCCGACGGGCGTTTGCGGTCCTCCACCAGCAGCCCGCGCTCCAGCAGTGAGCGCGCGATCCGGGAGACCGACTGCTGGGTGAGCCGGGTCCGGGTGGCGATGTCGCCGCGGGTGATCGCGCCGGCCAGCCGCACCGTCTCGATGACCACGCATTCGTTGAAGGAGCCCAGGTCGATCTGGTTGGCGCCGGCGCCGCTGGCGGTCCCGGCGGCGTGCAGCGGACCGGCGGCGCCGGACGGGCGCTCGCCCGGGGCGGCGGGCAGCGGTTCGCGGATCCAGCGCAGCGGGGCGGGGCCCTGCAGCGCCGCCGCGAGGTCGAGCAGCACCCGGGCCGAGGAGGACGGGTGCTGGGCGGCGTCCAGGGCCAGCGCGGCGCGCAGGAAGGACACCGTGCCGGTGTGTTCCGGCGGCTGATGGGGGGTCACCTTGGCCCGGGCGCACTGCTCGGTGAAGTCCGTGGCGGCGGGACCGCGCAGGACCACCAGGTGCAGTGCGGCCCTGGGGTGGACCCGGCGGGCGGCGGCCAGGAAGGCGCCGACCGCGGCATGGCCCGCGGTCTGGCCCGTGCCCGGTCCCGCGGGCGGCGCCGCCGGGGCGGCCAGGGCGCGGGTGAAGGCGGTGGTGACCGCGGCCAGTGCGTCGGCGGGGGGCTGGATGTCGGCGGGCGCGGGTTCGGCCCGGGTGCCGGTGCGCTGGGCGAGCAGCACCAGGGTGTGGCCCGGCTCGTGCAGCAGGCCCACCACCCAGATCCCGCCCTCGCCCAGCGGCGGTGTCAACGGCGGTGCGGGGGTGGAGAGTTCGTCGCGACCCAGGTTCCAGTGGCGGCGGGCGGCGGCGACCGCGGTGTGCGAGCAGCCGAGCCGGCGGCCCAGGCTGCGCGAGGAGCGCTGGTCCGGCGGGGCCAGCAGGCTCTCGGCGACCACCTCGCCCTCGTCCACCACGCTGGGGCGGCCGCTCTGCGAGCGGCTGTCGAGGCCGGTCGCGCCCTCGGCGGCGTAGCGCTGCCGCCAGGTGGCCACGGTCTGCCGGGAGACCCCGAGCCGGCGGGCGATCTCGGCGTTGTGCCGCCCGAGCGCGGCCTCCAGCACGATCGCCGCACGCAGCGCGCGGGGTTGCGGCCCGGCCGCCCACCGGCGGAGGACGTCGAGCTCGTCCTCCACCGGTGCGCGGGTGGCAGTGTGCTCAAGCACCGGCAGTCGTCCCTCCTGCCGGCCCGCCCGGCGGATCTCATGCTAGTTGCGGACGGCGCCGTTGCAGCTCACTGGGCGCCGGTGGACAGCTGGACGCTGTGGATGTACAGCGGCAGGCCGGGGTCGGTCGCGGCCAGGCGCAGGTCGGCCTGGAGGTTCTGGGCCTCGTCGAACTGCGCGCCGGTGAGGGTCACCGTCGCGGTCTGCCAGCTGCCGGTGCCGCTGCCGGTGACCGTGGGCCCGTTCTGGTACGGGCTGCCGGTGGCGTCGTACTGGGCGGTGAAGCCCTGTCCGGCCTGCGACCAGTAGGTCACCGTGAGGGTGACCGTGGACGCGCGGGCCACCGCGCTGCCCGGGTCCAGCTGGAGGTAGGCGTTGGCGGAGCCGACCCCGGTCTGGGCGGTGGTCCAGGTCTGGTACGCGCTCTGGCCGCCGATACTGGTGACCGTCAGGTTGCCGTCCGCGCCCGCGCCGGTCGCGCCGACGCTCTGGAAGATGACCCCTGACGAACCGTCGTTGCTGCCCACGGTGGCGCCGATGGTGGTGGCGCCGCCCGCGCTGGTGGAGCAGCCGGCGGGCACCGGGGTGCCGGCCGGGGCGGGGCCCGGCACCAGCTTCCACTCGCCGAGCGTGGCCGTGCCGAGGGTCAGCGGCACGCAGGCGCCGCCGTCCTGCTGCGGGACCTGCGGCAGCGCCTTGCCAGTGACCGCGTCCACCGCGTGGTAGCGGCCGGAGGCGAGGTTCAGCCCGGCCGGGTGCAGCACCACCGCGCCGTCGTAGCCGAAGTAGGGGTTGATCTCGGCCAGCACCAGCTGCGCGCTGCGGTGGTCGGCCGCGGTGGTGGGCACGATCTGCAGGGCGTGCGCGCTGCTCAGGTCGGCGTAAGCCGGGGCGTAGCTGGTGAGCTGGTCGCCGCTGGTCAGCACGGTGCCGCCGGAGTTCTGGTAGGCGGTCACATTGGCGTCGGTGCCGTTGAGCGGGAGCACCGCGCGGAACTTCCGCAGGTCCACCGCGTGGTTCTTGACCTCGTCGCTGGTGACCACGGCGAAGCCGCTCTGGTGGCGCGACCACAGCGCGGTGATCTCGTTCTCCACGCTGTTGAGGCTGCCGCCGGCCGGGTTGCCCCAGGCCTTGGAGTAGTCGAAGTAGACGGCGACCGGCTGCTGCGGGTAGGAGCCCTTGAGGCTCTGCAGCTGCGCCAGCGCGGCGGTGTAGATCGGGTAGGCGATGACGTCCTTGGAGGTGCCGTCGTGGATGAAGAAGTCCTCGCCGCCGCCGTAGGGCAGCCCCATGCCGTAGTTGGAGATCCACTGCACGGCCTGGGCGGGCATCTCGGTCTCGTCCGGCGCGGTCCACTCCTGGGCCAGCTTGACGTGGTAGGCGTTGGCCAGGCTGCCGAAGGTCAGGGTGAGGCCGGGTGACTGGGCGGCGTCCTCGACGACGGTGACGTCGTACTTGCGGGCCAGGTCGAAGAAGATGTCGGGCAGGTTGCCGATGTCGGGCGCGTTGGAGATGTGGCCGCCGAAGTAGTAGTACAGCGTCCCGGAGCTGACCTTGCGCACGGCGGCGGTGAGCCGGTCGTAGGTGTCCAGCACGCTCCACTGGCGGAAGTCCTGGTAGACGCCGGCCAGCGGCTGCCCGGGGGTGGCGGCCGGCACCTGGTCGAAGGAGGTGTAGGCGGTGCCGTTGGCGGTGTTGAAGCGCGCGACGGTGCGGTACGTCTGCGGCAGCCAGTGCTGGTGGAAGTAGTCGATGTCGGCCTGGGCCCAGCCGCCGTCGCCGTTGTCGCTCCACTGGGCGTCCAGGCGGCCGTAGTTGAGGATGGCGCCGCCGTAGCCGGGGTTGGCGGTGATGTGCGCGACGGTGCTGGTGACGTAGTCGAAGTAGTCCTGCTGCTGGGTCAGGTCCCACCAGGGCGGGGCGATGCCGGTGCCGCCGGTGCTGGTGGTCTCGGTGCCGGTGATCCAGGCCGCGGGGCTGCCGCCCCAGCCGGCCTGCCAGAAGATCGGGACGATCCGGATGCCGGCCGCGGCCGCGTTGGCGAGCTCGGTGTCCAGCTCGCTGAAGTCGAAGGTGCCGCGGCTGGGCTCGATCTGGTTCCACGGCATGTTGATCTCGACGCTGTTCATCCCCTTGGCCCTGATGGCCTGGAACTGCGCCACCGACCAGGGCGTGCCGTGGTCGTCGAACTGGAGCTGGGTGGACCACAGTTTGGCCGCGCCGGCGGCGGATCCGGCCGTTGCGCCGGTCGCCGAGCCGGTTGCAGCGCCGGCCGGGGAGACCATGCAGGCCGTCGCGGCGGCGAAGGCCGCGGTCGCGGCGAGGAATGGGACCGTTCTGCGTTTCGAGGGTTTCGATGTGCGCAGCATCGGCAGAGCCCTTCCGGGTGGGTGGACGGGTGGGGTTCGACGGGCCGTGCTTCTCCAGGGCGCCCCGTCGGCGGCAAGGGCTATGGAAAACCAAGAGTGTTACGAAGGCAACAGTTCGGCCGGAAAACCTGCCGCCGTCCCGTTTCTCCATGAGGCGACCTGCGCAGATGCCACCGTCGATGTGCGGGTAACGGGGTTTCCACCACTCTTCCGTAAGAAAAGTCTCTTGGCGAACCGTCAGAATTCTCCGTGCAGACGGTCTTGACGCGGCAAACAATCGGTCACATGCTTCGGATCAATCTCCGGGGCTTCCCCGTCGGCCACATCGCGTCCCTCGTCTCTCTCGCAGAGGAACCAGACATGGCCGACAGAAACCGCACCATCCGCCCGTCCCGCGTGCTGGCCGCGACCGCAGCCGCGGCTCTCGCCGCCACCGGGCTCACCGCCTGCGGAGGCGGCAGCGGCAGCAGCAGCTCGTCCACCACCCTGGTGGTCGCCGAATGGACCAACGCCGCCGCCGTACAGGAAACCCAGGCCATCGACGCCGCCTTCGAGAAGGCCAACCCCGGCGTCAAGATCAAGCTGGAGACCGCGCCGACCACCGCGGGAGCCTGGCCCGCCCTGCAGTCCTCGCTGGAGGCCTCCAAGGGCGTGGACGTGCTGGCCCAGTTCGCGCAGTCGCCGGAGAAGTACGCGCCGGCCGGCTCCGGCGTCACCGTCGGCGGCACCCCGGCGCTGATCTCCAGCGGCCAGCTGCTCGACCTGAGCAAGCAGTCCTTCATGTCGCGCTTCGACAGCACCACGCAGAAGTTCGCGATGGGCTACAAGGACGGCATCTACGGCGTCACCATGGCCGAGTACGTCAACAACTCCGGCATGTTCTACAAGAAGGACCTGCTGGCCAAGTACGGCCTGTCGGTGCCGACCACCTTCGACGAGTTCATCAGCGACCTGAAGACGCTCAAGTCCAAGGGCCTGACCCCGCTCTACGTGGCGGGCAAGGACGGCATCCAGAACATCGTCTGGATGGGCATCTACAACCAGCTGATGATGCAGGACAAGCCGGCCTCCGAGGCCACCAGCGTCTTCATGGCCAAGGACAACGCCTTCCTGAACGGCACCCAGAACTGGAACAGCGCGCTGTACCAGGACGCCGCCAACCGCTACGAGCAGATCATGCAGTACATCGAGCCGAACGCGGGCGGTGTCTCCTTCGCCAGCGCCCCCGGCACCTGGTCGGCCAAGACCGACGACTACCCCTTCTTCGTGGACGGCTCCTTCGACGGCAACACCATCGCCGCCGACAACCCGGCGCTGAACTTCGGCATGATGGCCATCCCCGGCACCGACAACGCCGCCTGGAACCGCGCCGACCTGGCCCCCGACCTCGCCTGGACGGTGCCGACCTGGTCCAAGCACCAGGACCTGGCGCTGAAGTACCTGGACTTCTTCACCCAGCAGACCAACTACGAGGCCTGGGTGAAGGCCACCGGTTCGCTGTCCACCCAGACCGCTGTGCCCACCCCCACGCTCAAGTGGACCGACTGGCTGCAGACCAACGCGTCCAAGGGCTTCCCGGGCACCACGCTGCCCTGGCTGCCGGCGAACGTCGGCACCGGCAACCCGGCCGGCGGCCCGACGCTGACCGAGACCAAGCCCTTCGGCTCCAAGGACCTGCTCGCGGCACTGGACGACTCCGCCAAGGCGTACACCGCCGCCGTCAAGAAGTAGGGGCGTGCCGTGTCCACCAGTCCCTTCGGCACCAGGAGGACCAGGCGCTGGATCCCCTGGCTCTCCATCCTGGTGCCCTCCGTCGGCTGGCTCACCTTCGGGCTCTACCCGTCGCTGGCCACCGTCTACTACTCGCTCACCGAGTACTCCGGAGTGCCCGGCACCCCGATGAACTACTGCGGGCTGTGCAACTACCGCAACCTGTTCACCAGCAACTACTCGCAGGTCTCCGACGCCGTCGTGGCGACGCTGAAGTACACCGCCGGGGTGACGGTGCTGCAGATCGGGGTCGGCCTCGGCCTGGCCCTGCTGCTGCAGCGCCGCCGCTTCGGCTACGGGCTGTACCGGGCGCTGATCTTCATGCCGCAGATCTTCTCGGTGACCATCGTCGGCGTGCTCTTCTCGCTGCTGCTCGACCCGAGCAGCGGTCCGGCGGAGCAGATCCTGCACTCGCTCACCGGCGGCTCCAGCGCCTTCCTCGGTGACGCCTCCGTCTCGATCTGGCTGATCGTGCTGGTCAACGTGTGGATGTTCTCCGGCTACACGATGCTGGTCTACATCGCCGGACTGAGGCGCATCCCGCTGGAGCTGTACGAGGCCGCGTCGCTGGACGGCTGCGGTCCGATCCGCCGCTTCACCAAGATCACCTGGCCCATGCTGGCCCCCGCCACCACGGTGAACGTCTTCCTCACCGCGATCGGCAGCCTGGGCGAGTACGCGCTGATCCTGGTGATGACCCAGGGCCAGTACAAGACCCAGACCATCGGGATGTTCATGTTCAACTCGGCCTTCGGCGTCAACCCCGACCTCGGGCTCGGCTCCACGCTCGCCATGGTGCAGTTCGTCTTCACCGCGGCCATCGGCGGCGTGCTGCTGTGGCGCCTGCGCCGACGGGAGGTGGCGCTGTGAGTGCCCTCAGCACACGGCTGCACCGGCAGACCGATCCGGCCGTGGCAGTCGACCCGCAACGCGCCTCCCGCCGCCGCGGGGTGGTCCGGGGCCTGCGGCTGACCGGCGTCCAGCTGTTCTGCTTCGTGGTCTCGGCGGGCTTCTTCGCCCTGCCGTTGGTGTACCTGCTGCTGCAGTCGTTCAAGGACAACCTGGACTTCCTGCAGGACCCGACCGGGCTGCCCAAGCACTGGACGCTGAGCAACTTCTCCGCCGCCTGGACGCAGGGCGACTTCGCCACCGAGATGGTCAACTCGCTGATCTACGCGGTGGTCCCGGACGTCATCACGCTGGTCCTCGGGGTGTTCCTGGCCTTCCCGATCTCCCGGGGCTGGTTCCGGCACTCCAACGTGCTGTACGCGTTCTTCGTCTTCTCCGGCTTCCTGCCGGCGGGGCTGATCCCGCTGTTCATCGAGGCACAGAAGCTCGGCCTGTACGACAACCGGCTGGGCTATCTGACCCTCACCTCGCTGGCAGGCGCCGGGTTCTTCTTCTTCGTGGGCTACATCAAGACCATCCCACGGGAGTTGGACGAGGCGGCGGCGATGGACGGCTGCGGCTACGTCCGCTTCATCTTCACCATCATCATCCCGCAGATGAAGCCGGCGCTGGCGACCTTCGCCGTGTTCGGCTTCGTGGCCTCCTGGAACAACCTGATCCTGCCGCTGATCATGCTCACCGACTCCGATCTGTGGCCGGTGACCCGCGGCCTGTACAGCTTCTTCGGCGAGCACGGCAGCCAGTGGCCGCTGATCGCCGCGGCCACGATGATCGTGGCCGCGCCGATCCTGGTGGTCTTCGCCCTGCTGCAGCGCTACCTGGTGGAGGGCGTCGCCGGCGGCGCGGCCACCGGTACGGCCGGGGTGGGCAATGCGCCCGCCACGGTGGTGGCGGCGGAGGAGTGAGATCCGGCTGCTTCGCCCCGCCGACCGGTGTGTCGGCGGGGCGAAGTGCTTCCCCTGCCAGGGCCTGATGATTCATCGGACCTTTGCGCCGGCTGAGTGGGGGATCGGGCGCCGGGTTCGCCCGACCGGGCGTCGTCGGAGCGTCGAGCGGTGCGCTGTTCCGGATGCCACCGGTGTCGCTGGAGCATCCCGCGCACGGTGGTCCGGTGACCGGAACATCTGCTGAGTCAGTTACGAAACCGGAGGTCAGCAGCGCTGAGCTGGGCAGCATCCGGTTCCATGCGGCGCAGATCATGACGTCGGGTCAGGCCTGGTGCGCCGCAACGGCCGTGCTCCCGGTGGAGTCGTTGTGTCGAGGCCTTGACAAGCCGTCAGAAGAGCCCGAGTCTCATGTCTTGTCCTCCGATGTTTCGCCGCTGTTGCGCGTAGCGGAGGGTGCCGCCCGTCGTTGCTGTGTGCGCCGCACCGGCGCGCCGAAGGAGGATCGAATGTCCCCAGCGCGATCACCGCGCCGTCCACGCGCCCGCGTGCTGACGGCGCTGCTGCTCTCCCTGGTCCTACCGGGGCTCGGGCTGCTGTTCCCGGGCGCGGCCGCCAGGGCTGCCACCAGCACGACCGCGTGGCAGAACGGGGGGTTCTCCCTCGACACCGCCAATGTCGTCCGCCGCTCGGACATCGTGCTGGGCAAGGCGAACACCAGCCCCACCCAGTTCGTCCCGCTGGGCAACGGCACCCTGGGAGCGGCCGTGTGGGCGGCCAACGGCTTCACCGCCCAGCTGAACCGGTCCGACACCTTCCCCGACCGCAAGTCCCCGGGACAGCTGGTCATCCCCGGACTGTCCAGGCTCACCGGCGCCGCCGACTTCAGCGGCTACCTCGACCCCTACGACGGGATGCTGCACGAGTCCGGCGGCGGCATGACGCTGACCGCCTACGTCCGCGCCGACACCGCGCAGTTGGTGGTCGACGTCACCGGCGCCGACCCGAACAGCACGCAGACCGCGCAGGTCAAGCTGTGGAGCGGCCGTTCCCCCTCGGCCCAGGCCTCCGGCGCCACGGCCACCCTCGCCGAGACCTGGGTCGACAACAGCGGCCAGGGCGCGTCCGGACAGACCTTCGGCTCGCTGGCCGGCGTGAGCGCCGGCGGCCGCAATGTCTCGGCCTCCGACCCCGACTCGCTGACCGCGCAGGTCTCCTTCAACCCCAACACCGACGGCAGCTTCCGGGTGATCGTCGCCGCCCCCGCCTGGACCGGCGGCGACGCCCTCGGCACCGCCAACTCGGTGATCAACGGCGACACCACCAAGGCGGCCTCCGCCCTGACCACGCCTCACCTGTCCTGGTGGCACACCTACTGGAGCACCGCCGGGCTGATCAAGATCTCCTCGGCCGACGGCTCCGGCGAGTACGTGGAGAACCTGCGCACCCTCTACCTCTACGACGCCGCGGCCGAACGCGGCGGGTCCGTGCCCGGATCCCAGGCCGGCGTCGCCGACCTGTTCAACTTCTCCCAGGACCACCAGGACTGGTTCCCGGCCGGCTACTGGTTCTGGAACCTGAGGATGCAGGTCCAGGCCAACCTGTCGGCCGGCGAGTCGAGCCTCAACGATCCGGTGCTGAACCTCTACGAGAGCAACGTCAACGCCATCACCTCCTGGACGTCGTCCAAGGTGCCCGGCAAGCAGGGGCTCTGCGTCCCCGAGACGATGCGCTTCAACGGCAACGGCTACTACAGCGGCGGCGAGAGCAACGCGTCCTGCGACTCCACCATCGCCCCCAGCTACAACTCGCTGACCTTCACCAGCGGCGCCGAGATCGCGCTCTGGGTCTGGCAGGAGTACCTGGCCACCGACAACCTCTCGCTGCTCAGCAACGACTATCCGCTGATCAGCGGCTCGGCCCGGTTCCTGCTCTCGGCCGCCACCACCGGCTCGGACGGACTGCTGCACACCCAGGCCAACGCCCACGAGACCCAGTGGAACGTCACCGACCCGACCACGGACATCGTCGCCATGCAGGCGCTGTTCCCGGTGGCGGTGAAGGCGGCGCAGACCCTCGGCGTCGACTCCGCCCTGGTCACCCAGCTCAACGCGGCCATCCCGAAGATCCCGCAGCTGCCGCGCACCGACACCGGAACCCAGACCCAGCTGCTCACCGCGTCGTCCGACGCGGGCGGCAGCGACATGATCGGCCTGTCCACCCAGCCCACCGCGACCCGGCACAACAGCGAGAACCTGGGCCTGGAGGCGGTCTGGCCCTACAACCTGATCGGCGACAACGGGACGCTGACCGCCCTGGCCAAGCGGACCTACACCTCGCGCAGCTACGTCAACGGCAACGACTGGTCCAACGACGCCCTCGACGCCGCCCGCCTCGGTCTCTCCGGCGAGGTCAAGAACGACCTGCTGGCCGCGACCAAGTCCTACCAGGCCTACCCGTCCGGCCTGGCCAGTTTCACCGGCAGCGCCGCCTCGGAGCCCTACATCGAACAGTCAGGAGTGCTGGCAGCGGCCGTCAGCGAGGCCCTGGTCCAGGACTACGACGGGCTGCTGCGCATCGCCCCGGCCTGGCCGACGGACTGGACCGGCGAAGGCACCGTCTACATCCAGCACAACACCAAGGTCGACGTGCAGGTGAGCAACGGCACCGCGAGCACCGTCGCGATCGTCTCCGGCGGCAACGCACCGGTCACCATGCGCAGCCCGTGGCCGGGCCAGGCCGTCACCGTGGTGGACGGCTCCACCGGTGCGACCGTGCTGGCCTCGCAGACCAACGCGACCTTCACCTTCCAGACCCAGAACGGCAAGTCCTACCTGGTCGAGCCGACCGCGTCGCCGACCACCTCGCTCCCGTTCGCCTCCGTCAGCGGCAGCCCGGCCACGGCCGCCAAGCACCTGGGCAACGTCAGCATCGGACTGGACCGGGCGACCACCACCAGCCCGGTGATCAGCCTGCGGGCGCACGCCAACGGACTGATCGTCACCGCCGACAACGCCGGCGCCGCACCGCTCCTCGCCAAGAACACCGCGATCGGCACCTGGGAGCAGTTCGACGAGATCGACGAGGGCAACGGCAACATCGCGCTGCGCTCCCACGTGAACAACGAGTACGTGTGCGCGGACAACGCCGGCGCCTCCCCGCTGATCGCCAACCGAACGGCCGTCGGAACCTGGGAGACGTTCAATCTCATCCACAACTCCGACGGCAGCATCAGCCTGCGCTCCCTGGCCAACAACGAAATCGTCACCGCCGAGAACGCCGGCGCCTCCCCGCTGATCGCCAACCGCACCGCCATCGGCCCCTGGGAGGAGTTCGACCTGATCCTGGACTGACGGTGGGACTTCGGCCGGATCGAGAAATTCCGCGAGTCGCGATGAGTCCTGCGACGGTCGGCAGTCGTAGTGTCGGAACCGTTACCTAGGAGGACTTCTGATGCGCAGTGTGACCTACTCGATGGGCGTCTCACTGGACGGCTACATCATCGGGCCGGACGGCCGGTTCGACTGGTCGGCGCCGGACGAGGAGGTCTTCCGCTTCGTCACCGACGAGATCCGTGGGGTCGGCGTCCACCTGATGGGGCGTCGGCTCTACGAGACGATGCTCTACTGGGAGACCGCGGACCAGGATCCGGCGGCGGACGAGTCGATGCTCACCTGGGCGGCGATCTGGAATCCGCTGCCGAAGGTGGTGTTCTCCACCACGCTGACGGAGGTGCAGGGCAACGCCCGGCTGCTCTCCGGCGGCCTGGCGGAGGAGATCGAGCGGCTGCGCGCCGAGCCGGGGGAGGGCAACATCGCGATCGGCGGTGCGGCCCTCGCCGCCGAGGCCGCCGAGGCGGGGCTGATCGACGAGTACCGGGCCAGGGTCTACCCGGTGCTCGTCGGCGGCGGGGTTCCGTACTTCCCGCAGAGCGAGCGCCGGGTAGACCTGGAGCTGGTGGAGAGCCGCACCGTCTCCGACCTCGTCTACCTCCGCTACCGCGTGCGGCACGGCGCCCGGAGCTGACCCTCCGGCCCGCCGGTGCGGGTCAGTTGGCGAAGTCCTGGGTGAGCCATACCGTGCCGTTGGCGTCGCGCAGGACGGCTATGCCGACCCGGGTGAAGCTGCTGCTGAGGATGTTCTTGCGGTGCCCGTCGTCCGGTGGCTGCTCGTCCAGCATCATCTGGGTGAGGCCGACCGCGCTGGTGGCCTCGGCCGCTGCGGTGTCCGCCACGCCGCCGCCCTCGCCGATGTTCTCGCCGGCCGAGGTCCAGTGCACCCCGGCGGCGATCTCGCGGTCGCCGAAGGCCGCCTCGCCGGGGCACTGGTGGGAGAGGCCGCAGCCGGACGCCATCACCGAGTTGTGCGCGGCTGCGCTCGCGTTCAGCCCGGAGTCCAGGGTGTACGGGGCCAGGCCCTGCGCCGCACGGCTCTTGTTGATCAGGGCGAGCACCTGCTGGACGGCGTCGCTGCTGGTCGTCCCGGTTGCGGAGGCCGTCGTCGCCGGTGCGGACGCGGAGGCCGGTGCGGAGGAGGGTGCGGAGGACGCCGGGGCGGTCGGATGCGCGTCCGGGCTCGGCTTGGGCTTGGGGGTCGCGCTGCGGCTCGGTACGGGCTTGCCCCGGCGGGCCGCGGCCGAGACGGTGGACCGGGCGCTGCTGTTCCGGGTCGGACCTGCGGTGGCCGTGACCGCCTGGCCCTTGGCGCCCAGGTGGTCCAGTGCCCGCGCCGTGGTGCCGGCCGCCGGTGACGCATGCGGCACGCCCAGGCAGGCGAACGCGGTGCCGCCGCCGACCACGGCGAGAGCCGCCGCACCCGTCACCGCCAGCCGCAGTCGCGGCCGGCGCTTGGCCCGGTGCTGCCCCGAGGCGGCATGGCGGGAGGACGAATGGCGGGACGGGCTCATCAGCGGCACCTCGTGGTCGGGGTCGTTCGCCGGAGCGGTCCGGCGGCACGACCCTAGGCGGCTCCCGGCGCCCGTAGCAGGGGTGAGCGGCAACTTCATGTTGCGCTAAGGAAGGCCCCATGCTGCCCTCAGCCCCGCCGCCGTCATGATCGCCATCGTGATCGCCGTTGTGATCGTCACCAGGACACCTCGCGGGTGACCTCCTGCGCCTGGGGCTGCAGACTGGCGGTGAGCTCGGAACGGTGGTGCCCGCCGCTGAAGGTGACGGTCAGGGTGCCGGGCGAGGACTGCGCGGTGCTGGTGGTGAAGCCCAGCGCCGGTACGGCGGAGACCAGGCAGACCGCGTCCGCCCCGAACCGGACCACCACCTGCCCCCCGGCGGAGGAGAAACTGTGCGTCCCGGCTCCGCCGCTGCAGTCCGCGGAGGACGGATGCCCGGGCGGGGGCGCCGAGGAGTGCCGCGGCTGCGGGGGCGGCTGCGAGGCGGTCGTGGCCGAGGGGGAGGGCTTGGGTCGCGGGACCGAGGGCGAGGCGTCCGGAGTGGAGGACGGCGTACCCGTCCCGGTGGCGCTCGGCGATCCCGGGATCGGCGTGGCCAGCGCCAGCACGGTGGTCACCCCGGCGGTGCCGGGCGGCAGCGGCGCGGTGGATCCGAGGACGAAACGCACCGTCAGGAAGACGGCGGTGGCGGTGAGCGCGGTGCAGCACAGCCAGACGACGAAGAAGCGAAGGAACCGGGACACGGCCCCATCATGCCGCTCCCCGCCGGCTTCCCGTCCCGTCACTGTCGATCGGCTACGGTGTCCGCCATGGCCAGTGTCCTCGTCGTGGAAGACGACCCCGGTATACGTGCCGAGCTGATCGACGTCCTGGCCGGTGGCGGGCACGCGGTGCGCAGCGCGGCCGACGGGTTCGGCGGGCTGCGCGAGGTGACCCGGGGCCCGCTGGACGCGGTGATCCTGGACCTGGGCCTGCCCGACCTCGACGGCAGCGACGCGCTCCGCATGATCCGCGGCATCTCCCAGGTGCCGGTACTGATCGTGACGGCCAGGGACGACGACGCCGAGATCATCCGGCTGCTCGACGCCGGCGCCGACGACTACCTGGTCAAACCCTTCTCGGCGGGCCAGCTGCTGGCCCGGCTGGCCGCGGTGCTGCGGCGCTCGGGCCGGGGCCCCGACCCGGAGGCGCGCTCCGGCGCCCTCCAGGACGCCCCGGGCCTGCTCCGCGAACCCGTCGCCATCGGCCCGCTGCACATCGACCCCGGCTCCCGCGCCGTCCACCTGCACGGACACGAAGTCCCGCTCACCCGGCGGGAGTTCGACCTGCTGTCGTTCCTCGCCGCCAACGCCGACCTGGTGGTCTCCAAGCGGCGCATCCTGGCCGAGGTGTGGCGTGAGCCCTATGTCGAGGACCAGACCATCGACGTGCACCTGTCCTCGCTGCGGCGCAAGCTCGGCGAGAGCGCCGCGGCCCCGGGCCTGCTGCGCACCCTGCGCGGGGTCGGCATCAAGCTGGTGACGCCCAGGTGAGGCGCACGCTCGCCGGGGTCGCCCTGGCCGTCACCTCGATGGTGGCGCTGTCCTTCCTGATACCGCTGGCCCTGCTGGTGCGCACCGAGGCACGGAACCGGGCGGTCACCGCCGCCGAGCAGCGCGCCGCCGCGCTCGCTCCGGTGCTGGCGCTGACCGCCGACCCGAACCAGCTGCGCCAGGTCGTCCTCGGGATCGACCCGACCGGGCGGCTGAGCGTCCAACTGCCCGGCGGCCAGGCGATCGGCACCGGTCACGCGCCCGCCGCCCTGCTGCAGCAGGCGCAGCAGCAGGGCGAGACGCTGGCGCAGAACCTCCCCGACGGCGGCTGGGTCTACCTGCAGCCGGTGCTGCTGGGGCAGCGACGGGTGGCGGTGGTGCAGGAGTTCGTCCCCAAGGACGCCCTGGACCGGGGGGTCACCGCCTCGCTGTCGGTGATGGCGGTGCTCGCGCTGGGCCTGGTACTGGGCTCGGTCGTGGTCTCCGACCGGCTGGCCTCCCGGGTGGTGAAGTCCTCGCGCGGGCTGTCCCGCGCCGCCCACGCCCTGGGCCGGGGCGACCTGGGCACCCGGGTGGACCCGATGGGACCGCCCGAACTCTACGAGGCCGGTCAGGCGTTCAACGCCATGGTCGAGCGGATCGGCGAACTGCTGGCAGTGGAGCGGGAGTTGGTCGCCGACCTGTCGCACCGGATGCGGACCCCGCTGACCGCCCTGCACCTGGCGACCGAGCGGATGGCGCCCACCCCGGACTCGGCCAGGATCACCGCGGCCGTCGCCCAGCTGGAGTCGGAGCTGCATGTCGTCATCACCACCGCGCGGACCCCGCTGGCGCTGGGACGGGGGACGGGCGCCGGCCGGCCCGAGCAGGATGCGGCGGTCAGCTGCCCGGCCCCGGAGGTGGTCCGCCGCCGGGGCGGGTTCTGGGCCACGCTGGCCGAGCAGCAGGACCGCCGCTGCCTGGTCGAGGTGACCGCCGAGCAGGCTCCGATCGACCTGCCCGAGGACGAGTTCGCAGCCGTGGTGGACGCACTGGTCGGCAATGTGTTCCGGCACACGGACCCGGGCACTGACTTCGCGGTGCGGCTGGTCCGCGCGGCCCAGGTGGTTCAGCTCACCGTCGAGGACGCCGGCCCTGGCATCCCGGACCCCGACGACGCGCTGGTGCGCGGCGTGAGCGCGGCCGCCACCGGTCCGGCCTCCACCGGCCTCGGCCTGGACATCGCCCGCAGGGCCGCCGCGGCGACGCGCGGGACGGTCGAGATCGGGCGCAGCCCGATGGGCGGCGCGCAGGTCTCGGTCACCTTCGGACTCGCGGCGCCGCCGGGCCGCGGATCACTGAACCGGCGGCGCGGGCGCGCCCGCCGGTCGCACGCCTGAGCAACAGACCCGTCACCGCACCGGCGGACGGCAAAGAGGGGGTGTGCACAGCCGGTTCGGCCGTGCACACCCCCTCCTGGCGGGGCGTCAGCCCGCGTGGGCGCCGCCGCGCTGCCTGCGCAGGAAGAACACCACGCCGCCGCCCAGGACCAGGAGCGCCGCGCCGACACCGGCGATCACCGGGGTGCTGCTGCTGGCACCGGTCTCGGCCAGGCCGCCGCTGGCGGAGGGCGACGGGGCCGCCGCACCCGAGGCGGGGGTGGAGCCGGACGCCGAGGCCGAAGCCCCGGCCGACGGGGTCGAGCTGCTGCTCGCCGTCCCGCCACCGGTGGGCCGGCACTTCAGCGCGCCGGTGAAGGTCTTGCTGAAGCCGTTCGGACCGGTGACCGTGATGCTGTAGGTGTCACCCTCCTTGACCGGGACGAACACGCTCTGGCCGGCCCCGGCCGCGACGGTGACCGACTTGCCGTTGACCTGCGCGGTCCACGGCTGGTCGCCACCGTTGGTCACGGTGACGTCGACGCCGCCCTGCTTGCAGTCCTCGGTGGCGTTCGCCGCCGGAACCGCGCCCTGGGGCGCCCACTGCGCCGCGGCCGAGGCGTTGACCTGCACCGGGGCGGTCCCGGCGAGGATCATCGTCTGGCTGTCGCCGCGCAGCGCCTTGAACGCGCGACCGACCGGAAGGCTGGTCGTGGCCGAGGCGCTGAGCTGCGCGGTGCCGGCGTCGGTGCCCGCCGGCACCTTCACGTAGAGCTTGTCGTTGTTGCCCGCGCTGGTCACGGCCTGGCCGTTGCCGTCGACGAGCTGCACACCGCTGGGCGCGGTGAGCTTGAGGCCGACCGACTTGGCGTTGGTGGTCACCGTGATCGGTCCCAGCTTGTCGCCGCTCTTTCCGGCGACCGACGCCGGCGAGAGGGCCAGCGAGGGGGCCGGCTCGGAGACGTCGGTGGCGTTCTGCTCCAGCCAGCCGGCGACCGCCGTGGTGGTGGCGTCGTTGCTGGTCGCGTCGGTCTTGTCGGAGAAGTGCCAGATCGCGATCTGGGTCGCGGCCGCCGCCTCGTCCTGGCTCAGGCTGCCTACGCCCGCCTCCTGCGCCAGGGCCGACGCGGAGAGCACCGGGTAGCTGTGCTGCAGGATCCACTGGATCTTGCCGCGGTCCGGGTTGTCGGAGAGCACGGACTGGTCCCAGCCGGTCTCCTGGTACTTCACCCCGGCACTGGTGCCGTGGTAGAGGTCGATGCAGTAGACCTCCAGGGCCTGCCCGTCCTCCGTGAGCGCCACCGTCCCTGCGGCGCCCTGCCCTTCACCGGGGATGTGCACGCTCTGGCCGTGCAGCACGTTGCCGAGCGTGGCGACCGCGCTGCCGTTCTGGTCCGCTGCCGCACTTGTCGCCGTGGTCAGCGCGCCCGCCGCGAACGCCCCCGTCGCCAGCAGGGCGGCGCCGATCCGCACCGCTCCCCGCTGTGGTATTCCGAACATGCCTCGCCCTTTCGATGGTTCCAGGGGCACCGTGGCATCGACTTCCGGCCAGCCCGCTGACGCAGCAGCAGATCGGCTACCCCCCTTGGCATGTGCATACTAGTGGGATTCATCCGCTTTGATGACCAAGGGGTGGCATTTCCGGCTGTGGGCTGTCCCAGAGTCTACTGAGGGGTATGTCAGAGCCCGCTGAGGGCTGCCTCTGCGGCGGCGAAGGCGGAGTCCCGTCCCTGCGCGAACTCGGCCGGGGTGAAGACCGGTTCGGTGAGCTGCGGCGGAATGCCGCGGCCGTCGAACGTGGTCCCCGCGGCGGTGAGGAACTCCTCGTTGGGCAGGCCGAAGGACCAGCCGTTGGGCAGCTGCCGGTCCAGCACGTCGGAGAACACGCCCTGGGTCGGCTGTCCGATGCGCAGGGCCCCGCCGGGACGTCCCATCAGGGCCTGGGTGAAGGTCTCGCCGGCGCTGACGGTGGAACCGCCGGTGAGCACCGCGACCGGTCCGGTGTAGTGGGTGACGGAGTCGGCCGGCCGTACCTCGATCGGCTGGGGCGTGGTGAACCGGGTCGGGTCCTGCGGCTGGTTGCGGGCCCGCTTGGCGTAGGCGAGGTACGGACGGTCGGTCAGCCGGGCGGCGATCTGCAGCCCCAGGGCGTCCGAACCGCCGCCGTTGACGCGCAGGTCGATGATCAGTCCGTGCAGCCGCCGGGTCCGGGCCGGGGTGAGCACGGTGTCCAGTGTGCTCTCGAGGACGGCGCTGTTGCCGGCGTAGGGGTCGTCGGGGTCCGGGGTGTAGCCGCCGAATCCGGAGATCCGCAGGTAGCCCTGACCGTTCGGCAGATCGGCCCAGCTGATCCGGCCGCGGGCGTACTCGTGGAACGGCAGGCCGCCGAGGTCGGTGCGCCGGATGTAGTCCTTGACCTGCTGGTCGAGCTCGGGTCCGGGCGGCACGGTCCCGGGTCGGCCCGCCGCGAAACGGCCGACCCGGCCCGCGTCCAGGGAGACATGGGCGTCATGGAGCGGCGCCACCATGTCCCGTAGCACCGCGAACAGTGCCGCGTCGCCCATGCCTGCGTGCACCAGGGGACGGTAGTGCGCCCTGACGGACTGCCAGTCGACCCCCTTGGCGGCGAAGAAGGGGTAGTTCTCCGCGAAGGTCGCCCAGAACACGTCGAAGACCCGCACCGGGTCCGCTGCCGCGGCGGCGCCGCAGCCGGACGGCAGCGCGCCGATCCGCCGCAGCCGCAGGTCTCCGGCCGAGCCGTCGAGGTGCAGCACGGCACGGTCCGGTGCCGACCCGGGCCGGAACCGGTAGACCTGTCCCTCGTCGTCGGTCCAGACCGTCGAGCCGGCCGCGGGCCGCCCGGTCGGCCGGGCCGAGACTCCCGGCAGGCAGCTGACGGTGGTGGTCTGGTACTCCTGCAGCAGGCCGGCGCCGATCACCACGTCGGTGCCGTACCCGTCCACCTGCCAGACCCCCGATGCGGCGGGCGGCGCTCCGGTCCCGGCCGAGGCGTTCGCCGCGGGCAGGAAGGCACCGGCGATCAGCAGTGCCAGCGCGGCCGTGACGGTCCGGGCGCAGGTCAGCTGTGGCATGGCGGAACGGTCCCCTCGTACGGTCCCCGCGCTGCGGGGACGACGGTCTCCTGGGTTCCATCCTTGCGATCACCGGGCCGGACCGGCCATCGGGCTGTCCCGCCGGTCCGCCGGGGGGTTAACCCGACCGGTCGTGGCAGGGGTGCCTGCGGATGCGCTCCCGCCGATGGCCTGTTCGGATGGCAGCAGCGTCATTGTCGCCCCATGCGAGGAGCAGGTTGATGAGACCGGTTGCGTTGTCGCCGCAGGCCCGCGAGGACGCGTTGGGCGCGATGGCGGATACCAGCGAGTTCGACGTCCTGGTGGTGGGCGGCGGCGTGGTGGGGGCCGGGTGCGCGCTGGACGCGGTCACCCGCGGGCTCAGCGTGGCGCTGGTGGAGGCCCGGGACTGGGCCAGCGGCACCTCCAGCCGTTCCAGCAAGCTGATCCACGGGGGGCTCCGCTACCTGGAGATGCTCGACTTCCGGCTGGTCCAGGAGGCGCTGAAGGAACGGGGCCTGCTGCTCCAGCGGCTCGCCCCGCACCTGGTGCACCCGGTGAAGTTCCTGTACCCGCTCAAGCACCGGGTGTGGGAGCGGCCCTACGTGGGCGCCGGAGTGCTGCTGTACGACACCCTGGGGACCACCTCCGGCAACGCCCGCGGCCTTCCGCACCACCGGCACCTGACCCGGCACGGGGCGCTGCGCGAGGTCCCGGCGCTGAAGTCGGACTCGCTGGTGGGGGCGATCCAGTACTGGGACGCCCAGGTCGACGACGCCAGGCACACCATGACGATCATTCGGACGGCCGCCTCCTACGGGGCGAAGGTGGCCAACCGGACCCGGGTCGAGGGCTTCCTGCGCCAGGGCGAACGGGTGACCGGGGCGCTGGTGCACGACCTGGAGTCGGACCGGAGGTTCGAGATCCGGGCCAAGCAGGTCATCAACGCGACCGGGGTGTGGACCGACGACACCCAGGCGCTGGCGGACACCCGCGGCCAGTTCCACGTCCGCGCCTCCAAGGGCGTGCACATCCTGGTGCCCCGGGACCGGGTCAACTCCAAGTCCGGCCTGATCCTGCGCACCGAGAAGAGCGTGCTGTTCGTCATCCCCTGGGGACGGCACTGGCTGATCGGCACCACCGACACCGACTGGGACCTGGACAAGCAGCACCCCGCGGTCAGCTCCCGCGACATCGACTACCTGCTGGGTCACGTCAACGAGGTGCTGGCCACCCCGCTGACGCACGACGACGTCGAGGGCGTCTACGCCGGGCTGCGGCCGCTGCTGTCCGGGGACGCGGCCGAGACCAGCAAGCTCTCCCGCGAGCACCTGGTCGGGCACCCGGTGCCCGGTCTGGTGGTGGTGGCCGGCGGCAAGTACACCACCTACCGGGTGATGGCCAAGGACGCGGTCGACGAGGCCGTGCGCACCCTGGACCGTGCCGCCCCCGCGTCGGTCACCGAGGACGTGCCGCTGGTCGGCGCGGACGGCTACCGCGCGCTGTGGAACCGCCGCCAGGGCCTGGCCGACGAGGCCGGGCTGCACGTCGCCCGCATCGAGCACCTGCTCAACCGCTACGGCTCGATGGTCGGCGAGGTGCTGGACATCCTCCGTCAGGACCCCTCGCTGGGAACGCCGCTGGCGGGCGCGGACGACTACCTGGAGGCCGAAGCGGTGTACGCGGCCACCCACGAGGGCGCACGCCACCTGGACGACCTGCTCACCCGGCGGACCCGGGCCTCGGTCGAGTCCTGGGACCGCGGCCTGGCCGCCGCCGAGCGGGCCGCGCAGCTGATGGCGGGCCCCCTGGGCTGGAGCGAGGAGCAGGTCCGCGACGAGATCGAGCACTACCGCGAGCGGGTGGCGGCCGAGCGCGACGCCCAGCAGCAGCCCGACGACCGCACGGCCGACGCGGCCCGTCTCGGCGCCCCCGACATCGCCCCCCTGCACTGAGGCACCTCCGCCCTGAACCAAGGAGTCGACCATGGCCTCAGCGGCCCAGTCCGGCAGCCGGCCCGTAGCCGGCGCGTCCCGCCGAATGCCCCGACAACTGCTCGGTGAACTCCTGGCCGAATTCGTCGGGACGATGATCCTGATCCTCTTCGGCGTGGGCGTGGTGGCCCAGGTCGTCGCGGCCGGCCTGGGCGGGCACGACAGCATCGCCTGGGCCTGGGGCCTGGGGGTGACCCTGGGCGTGTACGTCGCCGCACGACTGTCCGGCGCGCACCTCAACCCGGCCGTCACCGTCGCCCTGGCCGCGTTCCGCGGCTTCTCCTGGGCCAAGGTCGCCCCCTACACCCTGGCCCAGACCGCGGGCGCGTTCACCGCCGCGCTGCTGGTGCGCTGGAACTACACCGAGGTCCTGGCCAAGGCCGACCCCGGCCACACGCTGAAGACCCAGGGGGTGTTCTCCACCCTCCCCGGCAACGGGACCTTCCCGGTCAGCCAGTGGGGCGCGCTGCGCGACCAGATCATCGGCACCGCCATCCTGCTGCTGGTCATCATGGCGCTGACGGATGTGCTCAACACCGCCCCCAAGGCCAACATGGGGGCCTTCATCACCGGACTGCTGGTCGTGGCCATCGGCCTGGCCTTCGGCACCGACGCCGGATACGCCATCAACCCGGCCCGCGACTTCGGCCCGCGCCTGGCCAGTTTCATCACCGGCTACGGAGGCGCCTGGCGCGACCAGTACGGGGATCTGTACTTCTGGGTCCCCATCGTCGGACCGTTGATCGGCGGCCTGCTGGGGGCCGGCCTGTACCGGTTCCTGATCGCGCCCTTCCTGCCCAGCCAGGAGCTGCAGGCCGGACGGGTCCTGGCCGACGAGGAAGCATAACCGCACCGCACCCAACTTGCCGTCACCTGTGGAGGGTTGCCGCCATGGCGGACTACGTCGCCGCGATCGACCAGGGCACGACCAGCACCCGGTTCATGATCTTCGATCATTCCGGGAACGAGGTCGCCCGCCAGCAGATGGAACACGAGCAGATCCTGCCCAGGTCGGGCTGGGTCGAGCACAACCCGGTCGAGATCTGGGAACGCACCCGGTCGGTCGTCGCCACCGGGCTGAACCGCTCCCACCTGGCCGCGGGCGACATCGCAGCGCTGGGCATCACCAACCAGCGGGAGACCACGGTGGTGTGGAACCGCCGCACCGGCCGCCCCTACTACAACGCCATCGTCTGGCAGGACACCCGAACCGACCGCATCGCCAGCGCCCTGGAGCGCGAGGGCAAGGGCGAGGTGATCCGCGCCAAGGCCGGACTGCCGCCGGCCACCTACTTCGCCGCCGGGAAGATCCAGTGGATCCTGGAGAACGTCGACGGCGTCCGCCAGGACGCCGAACGCGGCGACGCCGTCTTCGGCACGGTGGACACCTGGGTCCTGTGGAACCTCACCGGAGGCGTCCGCGGCGGCGTGCACATCACCGACGTCACCAACGCCTCGCGTACCATGCTGATGGACCTGCGCACCCTGGACTGGGACGACGAACTGCTGTCGTTCTTCGGCATCCCTCGCGCCATGCTCCCCACCATCCAGGCGTCCAACGCCCCCGACGGCTACGGACAGTCGCCGGACGTCAGCCCGCTGGCCGGCATCCCGATCAGCGGCATCCTCGGCGACCAGCACGCCGCCACCGTCGGACAGGTCTGCTTCGCCCCGGGCGAGGCCAAGAACACCTACGGCACCGGCAACTTCATGCTGCTGAACACCGGGAGCGAGCCGGTGCGCTCCCAGCACGGCCTGCTCACCACGCTGGCCTACCAGTTCGCCGGACAGCCCCCGGTCTACGCCCTGGAGGGGTCCATCGCGGTGACCGGATCGGCCGTGCAGTGGCTGCGCGACCAGCTGCACATCATCGGCAACGCCGCCGAGAGCGAGACCCTGGCCCGCCGCGTCGACGACTCGGCCGGGGTGTACTTCGTGCCCGCCTTCTCCGGGCTCTTCGCCCCCTACTGGCGCTCGGACGCGCGCGGCGCCATCGTCGGCCTGGCCCGCTTCCACAACGACGCGCACATCGCCCGGGCCACCCTGGAGGCCATCTGCTACCAGAGCCGGGACGTGGTCGAGGCCATGACCAACGACTCCGGAGTGCGGCTGGAGGTGCTCAAGGTCGACGGCGGGGTGACCGAGAACAAGCTGTGCATGCAGACCCAGGCCGACGTGCTGGGGGTCCCGGTGATCCGGCCCAAGGTCGCCGAGACCACCGCACTGGGCGCCGCCTACGCCGCCGGCCTGGCCGTCGGCTTCTGGCGGGACACCGAGGAGCTGAAGGCCAACTGGAACCAGGACCAGCGCTGGGACCCGCAGTGGGACCAGGCCACCCGCGAGGCCGGCTACACCGGCTGGAAGCGCGCCATCGAACGCACCCTCAACTGGGTCGACGTCAGCTGACACAGCGTCACCATGCTGCCGGAGTCCGGCCCTTGCCGCCCAGCGGTGGCAGGGGCCGCGGCCTGCCGGCAGCGCTGCGCCGCGTCTTTACGCCCCAGTGGCTGCGGAGTAGCTTCAGGTGTTTCGCACCACTCCCTGCAAGGCGAGCCTCGGGGGAACCATGACCGGATCCACGCGCAGGCTGGCCGCCGCCGCCACGGCCGCCGCCCTCGCCCTGCTCGGCACCGGAACCGGAACCGCCGCCGCGACCGTCGGCGCCGCCGACACCGCCCAGGCTCCGGCCCACGGCACCGCGTCCACCTTCGACCTGGCCCGCAAGGACTGCCTGGGCACCGCACGGAACAGCGGGTCCAAGGTCTGGTACACCGTGGCCGACGGCGTCCTGTCGGACGTCTACGAGCCCACCGTGGACAACACGAACGTCGGCACGCTGCAGTACGCCGTCACCGACGGGTCGACCTTCACCGACCTGCAGACCCGCGACATGACCTACACCGTGCAGGCCGATTCCACCGGCATGGCCTGCACCGTCACCTCCACCGACGCCGGGCACGGCTTCCGGCTGACCACCACCTACGTCACCGACCCGGCCCGCGACAGCGTGGTCATGCGCACCCGGCTCTCCGCCGTCCCCGGCAGCCGCACCGACCTGGGCCGGCTGCACGTCTACGCCCGGCTGGACGCGCACGTCAACGGCAACGGCGGCGGCGGAACCCAGAACGGGGGAGCGGACACCGGCGTGGTGGACGCGGCCACCGGCACCCCGGTCGTCTACGACACCGGCACCGTCAGTCAGGCCGCCAACCGCGACTACGCCGTGCCCACCTACCTGGACCTGGCCGCCACCAGCGGCGGCGCCGCCGAGGTCGGCTACGCCGGCACCGCGAGCGACGGACTGACCCAGCTCGACACGGACCACCGGCTGATCTCCGCCGACAGCTCCGCGCCCGACGGCCACATCACCAGCATCCAGGAGGTGACCCCCCGTCACGGCGGCGAGGTCACCCTGGCGCTGGGCTTCGGCCGCACACTGGCCCAGGCCACCGGCACCGCCGCCGCGTCGCTGCGGGCCCCGTTCGCGCAGACCGAGGCCGGCTACACCCGCGGCTGGCAGGCCTACGACCGGACCCTGAAGCAGCCCCCGGCCTCGCTGCCCGGTCTGCCCGCCGCCCAGGTGCGCTCCAGCTACTACCTGGACGCCAATGTGCTGAAGGCGAGCGAGGACAAGACCTTCCCCGGCGCGGTCGTCGCCTCGCTGGCCTCGCCCTGGGGCCAGTCCGTGGACGGCAGCGCCCTGGTCGGCGGCAAGCCGGTCTACTTCGGCTCCTACCGCGAGGTCTTCGGCCGCGACCTCTACGAGGCGTTCACCGGGCTGATGGCCGACGGCGACACCGCCACCGCCCGCGACGCCACCACCTTCCTGTTCGACCGCCAGCAGCTGCCCGGCGGCGAGATCCCACGCAACTCCCTGGTCAACGGCAAGGCCGCGCCCGACACCGGCGGCGACCAGCTGGACGAGACCGCCTACCCGATCCTGATGGCCTACCTCTCCGGCCTGGGCGGCGACACCGCCCTGTGGCAGCAGCACATCAAGCCCGCCGCCGACTACCTGGTCGCGCACGGCCCGTCCTACGGCGTGGAGCGCTGGGAGGAGCAGTCCGGCTACTCGCCCTCCACCATCGCCGCCGAGATCGCCGGACTCTCCGCCGCCTCCGCCATCGCCGACCGCAACGGCGACCACGCCGACGCCCGGATCTACCAGGCCACCGCCGACCAGTTCCAACGCAGCGTCAAGAGCTGGACGGTGACCGGCAGCGGGCCCGACAGCAGCTCGCCCTACTTCATCCGGCTCTCCAAGACCGGCGACCCGAACGCCGCCACCAGCTACAACCTCGGCAACGGCGGACCCACCCTGGACCAGCGCACGGTCATCGACGGCGGCTTCCAGGAACTGGTCCGCCTCGGCGAACTGCCCGCCACCGACCCGGCGTTCACCAACTCGCTGAAGGTCCTGGACCAGCAGATCTCAGTGGCCACCCCCACCGGCACCGGCTACTACCGCTACGGCGACGACGCCGCCCGGGGCAGCGCGGACGGCTACGGCGACTGCTCCACCACGCTCAGCCAGACCTCCTGCAGCACCGCCGGACAGCCCTGGCCGACCACCGACGTCGGCACCGGCCACCTGTGGCCGGTACTGTCCGGCGAACGGGCCGAGTCGGCGATCGCCACCGGCGACCGGGCCACCGCCGCCGCCGAGCTGTCGTTCATGATGAAGTCCGCCTCCGGGATCGGCCTGGTGCCCGAACAGGTCTGGGAGGACCCGGACCTGCCCGCCGCCCCCTACGGCAGCGACCCGACCACCGCGTCCATCGGCTTCAGCGACGGCCGGGCCGCGGGCTCCGCCTCCCCGCTGACCTGGGCGCAGGCCCAGGAGCTGCGGCTGATCACCGACCTGGGCCAGGGCCGCACGGTGGACCAGCCGGCGATCACCAGGGCCCGCTACGCCACCCACGGCGCCCCGGCCGCCACCACGGTCACGCTGACCTCGCCCGCCGCCGGGAGCACCGTCGAGTCCGCCACCACCACGGTGGCCGGCAGCACCGCCCCGAACGCCGAGGTGACCGTCCAGTCCGCCGACACCGACACCGCGGCCGCCGCCGTCACAGCCTCCACCAGGGCCGACGCCCAGGGCGCGTTCTCCGTCCCGGTCGCCGTCGGCTTCGGCACCAACACCATCACCGTCGCCGCGACCACGCCCGCCGGCGCGACCGGCTACGCCCGCACCGCCGTGCTCGGCGACGTCAGCGGCGGCACCACCGTCCTGGACGCCAGCGACCCCACCGGCGACGACAACGGGCCCGGCAGCTACCAGTACCCGACCGCCGCCGACTTCACCCCGGGCTCCTTCGACCTCACCCGTTTCCAGGTGATCACCAGCGGCGGCACCGTCTACCTGCGCACCACGCTGAAGTCGCTCACCCCGACCTTCGGCAGCACCATGGGCGCGCAACTGCTCGACATCTACGTCCACACGCCGAGCGGGAACCCGACGTCCACGGCTGCCGCGTACCCGTCGCGCAACTACGCGATCGCCCCGGAGGACGCCTGGAGCCAGCGCCTGGAGGTGCAGGGCTTCGCCTCGCCGGTCTGGGCCGACGCGAACGGGAACCAGGTCGGCACCCCGAGCGCGGTGGTCGCCTCCACGCTGTCCGACACCATCACCATCGCCCTGCCCGAGTCCGCCTTCGGAACCCCGACCAGCGGCTGGACCTTCACCCTGGCGCTGGCCGGCCAGGACGGCTACAGCGCGGACCAGGCCAGGGCGTTCACCGTCACCGCCGGCGCCTACAGCTTCGGCGTCTGCCCGGCCGGCGGCACCGCGGCGATCTGCTCGCTCGACCCCGGCTCCGTGCCGAAGGTGATGGACACGATCACCCCGCCCGGCACCTCCCAGGCCGGCGAACTGGACCCGACCCTGGGCACCCCCACCCTGCACGGCGTGACCGCGCCCTGACGCCCTGACGCCCCGTGATCCCGTAGTCTCGGCGGATGGCCAAGTACTTCGACGTGCACCCCGAGAACCCGCAGCCGCGCACCATCGGCAGCGTGGCGGACCTGGTCCGGTCCGGCTCGCTGGTCGCGTACCCCACGGACTCCTGCTTCGCCCTGGGGTGCCGGCTCGGCAACCGCGACGGCATCGGCCGGATCCGGACCGTCCGGGAGCTCGACGACCGCCACCACTTCACCCTGGTGTGCCGCGACTTCGCGCAGCTGGGGCAGTTCGTGCACATCGACAACAAGGTGTTCCGGGCGATCAAGGCGGCGACGCCCGGCAGTTACACCTTCATCCTCCCGGCCACCTCCGAGGTGCCGCGGCAGCTGCTGCACCCGAAGAAGAAGACGGTGGGGGTGCGGATCCCCGACCACGTGGTCGCCCAGGCCCTGCTCGCCGAGCTGGGCGAGCCGCTGGTCTCCAGCACCCTGCTGCTCCCCGGGGAGGAGGAGCCGATGACGCAGGGCTGGGAGATCAAGGAACGGCTGGACCACGTCGTGGACGCGGTGCTGGACTCGGGTGACTGCGGTACTGAGCCGACCACGGTCATCGACTTCTCCGGTGACGAGGTCGAGATCGTACGGCGCGGAGCGGGCGACACCGCGCGGTTCGAGTGAGGGTCCGTCAGGCAGGTCAGGCGGGTCAGGTCCGGAAGTAGTAGCCGGCGTCCAGGTCCTGGATCAGGCTCGGGCCGCTCGGGGTCCAGCCGAGCAGTTCCTGGGTGCGGGCGCTGGTGGCGTGGACGTCCAGGGCGTAGAAGCGGCTGATCCAGCCGAAGTGCTCGGCCGCGTCCTGCGGCGCGATCGAGGCCGCGGGGAGGCCCAGCCCCCGTCCGATGGCCTCGGCCATCTCCCGGGTGGGGACCCCCTGCTCGCCGACCGCGTGCAGGACCGTTCCCGCCGGGGCCTTCTCCAGTCCCAGCCGGGTGACCCGGGCGGCGTCCGACAGGTGCACCGCCGGCCAGCGGTTGGCGCCGTCGCCGACGTAGCCCGCGACGCCCCTGGCGCGGGCGATGGCGACCAGGGCCGCGACGAACCCGTGGTCGCCGTCCCCGTGCACGGTGGCGGCGTAGCGCACGCTCACCGTGTTCACACCACGGTCGGCGTACTCCAGCGCGAGGTTCTCGCTGCCGCCGCGCGGGGAGTCCGGGCCGTGGGCGGGTGACCGGTCCTCCTCGGTCAGTGGTCCGCCCGGTGCCGGGAAGGCGAGGCCGGAGGCCAGCAGGAACGGACGGCCCGATCCGCTGAGGGCGTCGGCGATCGTCTGCACGGCGGCGCGTTCGGCCCGGTTGGAGACGGCGGGGTTGTCGAAGTCGTGCTTGTTGGCGAGGTGGATGACGGCGTCGGCGCTCTCGGCGCCCTGCCGGATGGCGTCCAGGTCGTCCAGGTCGCCGCGGCGGACCCGGGCCCCCTTGGCCTCGATGGCGGCGGCGGAGGCGTCGGAGCGGGCGAGCCCCACCACCTCGTGTCCTGCGGCGAGCAACTCGTCGACGGTGGCGGAACCGATCCACCCGGATGCTCCGGTGACGAAGACGTGCATGTGGAAGATCTCCTTCAGAAGCCGGGCCTGCGAAAGCGATGTCAGTGACTGACGTCAGTGACTGCTGTCACTGTAGCTCCGATGTCGGTCGCTGTCATCGCTAGAGTGGAACCCATGGTGAGATGGGAGCCCGGAACACGGGAGCGGCTGCAGGCGGCGGCGATGGACCTCTACGTCAGCCGCGGCTTCGAGAGGACGACCGTGGCCGAGATCGCCCAGGCCGTCGGCCTCACCGAGCGCACGTTCTTCCGCCACTTCGCCGACAAGCGCGAGGTGCTCTTCGGCGGCCAGGAACTGCTGGAGCAGGCGTTCGTCGACGGGGTCGCCGCGGCGGCGCCGGACGCCTCGCCGCTGGCGATGGTCGAGTCGGCGCTGTCGGCCGCGGCGGGCTTCTTCCCGGCCGAACGCCGCAGCCACTCCCGGCAGCGGCAGACCATCATCGCCGCCAATCCGGCGCTGCAGGAACGGGAACTGCTGAAGATGGCGGCGCTGGCCGCGGTGGTGGCCGCCGCCCTGCGGGCGCGCGGGGTCCCGGAGGCGTCGGCCACGCTGGCCGCGGAGTCGGGCGTGACCGTGTTCGGGGTGGCCTTCGTGAAGTGGCTCGCCGAGGGCGAGCAGCGGTCGTTCCTGGACATCGAGCGCGAGGTGCTGGGCGAGCTCGTGGCGATGGCCGCCGGCGCGGCCTGAGGCGGCGCCGGCGGCCGGTGCCGAACCGTCAGATCCCGGCGGCAGCCTGGCCGGCGGCAGCCTTCCGGGCGTGCAGCACACAGGCGTCCAACGGCAGCGGCGAGCTGTCCACCAGGGCCAGGCCCGCCTCGGCGAGCAGCCGGGCGTAGTGGTCGGTACGGCGTTCACGGCCGCCGACGTTGCACATCATGTGCAGGTCCCACGCGGTGGCCAGCGAGGGCGAGCCGTCCGCCGGCAGTACCCGCTCGATGATCAGCAGATCGGCTGTGGCGGGCATGGCCTGCGCGATTCCCCGCAGGATCTCCCGGCAGCGGTCGTCGTCCCAGTCGTGCAGCACCCGGGAGAGGACGTAGACGTCGCCGCCGGACGGCACATGGGCGAAGTCCCCCGGCAGGTAGTCGCACCGCCCGCCCAGGCCCGCGGCGTCCAGCGACCGGCGGGCCGCCTCGATCACGTGCAGGCGTTCGAGCAGCACCCCGCGCAGCCGGGGGTGTGCGGTCAGCAGGCGGCCGAGCAGCTCCCCGTTCCCGCCCGCGACGTCGACGACGGTCCCCGGCGTCGGCGCCTGGGCGGCGGCCGTGACTACCGGGTGCGCGGTGAGCGGCTCGAACATGCGCGAACTCGCCGCCATCGACTGGTCGAACAGCTCCGCCAGCTCCGGGTGGCGGACGAAGTAGTCGAAGTGGTTCTGGCCGAAGCGGTGCTCGAAGCCGACCTCGCCGGTGCGCACGGTGTGCCCCAGGCTGGCGAAGGACTGGTAGAAGGCGCCGCCGTACATCAGTGCCAGCGGCCGCAGCGATCCCGGGCCGCCGGTGCGCAGCAGGGCGCCCAGCGCGGTGAGCCGGAAGCCGTCCTGGTCCTCGCTGACCAGGTCCAGCGTGGCCAGGTAGCGCAGCAGCCGGGTCAGGTTCTCCGAGTGCGTGCCGACGGCCAGGGCCAGCGTGTCGGCCTCCGTGCCGGTGTCGGTGTCCAGGGCGTCGGGCACCCGCAACTCCGCGAACGCGGCCAGGGCCTGGGTGGTCCAGGCCCCGGTGAGCAGGCGCAGGAGCGTTTCCGCAGATCCGTTCGCCCGGTGCTCGTCCAGGTGGCCGGCCAGCACGTCCCGGTGGTCGCCGGGCGCGTACAGCTCGACCCGCCGGTATCCGGCTTTGGAGTCGGCGGGGGCGGCGAAGTAGAAGACGGTGCCGTCCTCGTGCGGGTTGTAGCCGCCGCCGTCGGCGACCGCGCCGTGCCGGCCGAGCAGCGCGCGCAGACCGCGCAGCAGCAGCGGATCGGGCCGGTCCACCTCGAAGGCCAGGTGCGCCTCGTGCTGCCGGGCGCGCTCGTGCTCGGCGACCCCGGTCAGGTCGGAGCCCGGCGGCACGGCCAGGGCGAACACCTCGACCGTGCGCTGCTCACCGCCCGGGCCGAGCACCGGCGGGCGCAGGATCTGGACGTCGAGCCCGGCCGCGTCGCGCCCGTGCCGCGCGGCCAGCCGGTCGCGGACCACGACGCTGGGGCACGGGGCGGTGTCGGGCGCCAGCCCGCAGCCGGCCAGGTCGGCACGGAGCGCCGCCGGGTCCGGTGGGAAGACCAGCAGCGCGGCGTGCGAGAAGCGGCAGCGGTCGGCCAGTGCGCGCAGCTCCACCGCGTCCAGGCCGGGCAGCAGCAGCCACAGCAGCGCGGCGGTGTCCTGTTCCCGGACGAAGTCGACGGTCGCTCGCAGGCGGCCGGCGTCGGTCGGGATCGTGGTCGTCATCGCGAAAGCATCCTCGGTGTCAGTGGGCCGGGTGTCGGTGGGGGAGAGCGGTGTTCAAACGCCGACGTAGTGCTCGGCGAACCAGTCCTGCTGGCTGCGCGAAGTGCGCAGTGACTCGAGGCGGGCACGGCGCAGGGCGTTGTGGAACAGCGACTCGGCGTCCGGGCCGGAGGGCCCGTGCAGCAGCCGGAGCATCCACTGCGAGAACTCCTGCGCCCGCCAGATGTAGGGCAGGCACTGGGCCGAGTAGCGCTCCAGGCCCCTCGCGTCGCCGTGCGCGAGGTCGTCGACCAGGGCGCCGGCCAGGATCTCCGCCTCCAGCACCGCGAGGTTGGCGCCCTTGGCGGCCGACGGACTGAGCAGCGCGGCCGCGTCGCCGGCCAGCAGCAGCGATCCGTACCGCAGCGGCTCCAGCACGTCGGACTCCAGGTCGACGACGGTGCGTTGGACGATCGGGCCCCGGTGCAGCGCGCCGTACTCGGCGGCGCCCATGCGCAGTGCCAGCTCGTCCCAGATCCGCTGCTCGGACCAGGCGTCGGCGGCCTGGCCGCGCTGGTACTGCAGGTAGTAGCGGGTCACTTCGGGGGTGCGCGCCATGTGTCCGGCGAAGCCGTCGGGGTGCACCGCGTAGCCCACGGCGTCCAGGCTCGGCGGCGCCTGGGCCAGCAGGCCGAGCCAGGACAGGCCGTGGTCCAGGTGGTGCCGCCGCACCGCACCGGGCGGCAGGGAGCGCCGCGCCGCGCCGTGCCGTCCGTCGCAGCCGGCGACGTACCTGGCATGCAGCCGGGACGGGCGGCCGTCGGGATCGCGCACCGTGACCTCGGGGCGGGAGCCGTCGGCGCCGACCACGGCGACCGCCTCGGTCCGGAAGCTGATCCGGCCGCCGGCACCCTGATAGTGCGTCAGCAGGTCCGTGACCAGTTCCTGCTGCGGGTAGACGGTGTGGCGTTCACCCCGGCCCAGGCTGCCGTAGTCCAGGCGGAAGCGGCCGTCCTGGGTGCGGAACTCGCACGCGGAGTGCTCGCGGCCGCGACGGTGCAGACCCTCCGCCAGGCCGTGGCGGTCCAGGATCCGCACGGTGTTCGCGGCGAGGAACCCGGCCCGGGCCCGGGTCCGGACCTGCGCGGCGTCGGCCCGCTCCACGACCAGGCAGTCGACGCCGCTCGCCTGGAGCAGGTTCCCCAGCACCAGTCCGGCGGGTCCGGCACCGAGGATGACGACGTCGGCCGTTTCATCGCCTGATCCGACTCTCTGACTCACTGTCACGGAAGTGGATCATAAGCACCCGCGGACCCGTTGATCGTCAGAATTCCCCCGTATGCAGTCAGAACCCGCCAGATCGGTACCGACGGCCGGCTACGGGGTCGCCGGCGCGGTCGGGACCAGGTGCCGGATGATCTCGACGGTCCGCAGCAGGTGCGGTTCGGCGCGGTCGGCGCGGTGGGCTACGGCCAGGGCGACGGTGGTGGTGGGCTGGACCAGCGGCCGGTAGACCACGCCGGGCAGGGTCAGCGCGGACACCGGCTCGGGCACGACGGCCGCCCCCAGGCCGCCGGCGACCAGGGTGACCAGGGTCGAGGTCTCGCCGACCTCGTGCCGGATCCGGGCCTCGACGCCGGCGTCGCGCAGCACCCGCAGCACCACGTCGTACATGGTGGAGCGGCGATCGGCCGAGTGCACGATCAGGTCGGTGCCGGCCAGGTCCGCGGCGCGCAGCCGGCGCCGCCGGGCGAGGACGTGGTCCGCCGGCAGCGCCACCACCAGCGGGTCGTGCCGCAGCAGGTGGGTGACCAGGGAGGGGCCCGCCGCCGAGGGGCGCAGCAGGGCGACGTCGATGGCGCCCACCCGCAGCGCCTCGGCCTGGTCCGGGGCGAGCATCTCGCCGCGGAAGGAGAAGTCGACGCCGGGCAGTTCGGTCGACAGGTGCCGGGAGAGCGCCGGCAGCAGGCTGTAGGTGGCCGATCCCACGCAGCCGATCGCCAGGCGGCCGACGCCGCCGGCCGCCACCCGGCGGGCCAGGTCGGCGGCCTCGTCGACCTCGGCCAGGATCGCGTGCGCGCGCTCCAGGTAGGCGCGACCGGCCTCGGTCAGGTCGACCCGGCGCGTGGTGCGGCGCAGCAGCTCGACCCCGAGCTCGCCCTCCAGCCGGCGGATCGCCTGCGACAGCGGCGGCTGGGCCATCCGCAGCCGCTCCGCGGCCCGGCCGAAGTGGCGTTCCTCGGCGACGGCGACGAAGTAGCGCAGATGGCGAAGATCCATATCTGCTGCCTCTCAATCGACCGTGATATTGATACTTCACCCTATCGACCCCCGCCCCCTAACGTGGAGTCGTGACTGCTCTCCTCCATGACACCTGCGACCAGGCCGTCGCCGGCATCCAGGACGGTTCCACCGTCCTGGTCGGCGGCTTCGGCTTCGCGGGGATGCCGTTCGACCTCATCGACGCCCTGATCCGGCAGGGTGCCAAGGACCTCACGATCGTGTCCAACAACGCCGGCAACGGCGAGGTCGGCCTGGCCGCGCTGCTGAAGGCGGGCCGGGTGCGGAAGGTGGTCTGCTCGTTCCCGCGGCAGGCCGACTCCTACGTCTTCGACGAGCTCTACCGCGCCGGCAGGATCGCGCTGGAGGTCGTGCCGCAGGGCAACCTGGCCGAGCGGATGCGCGCGGCCGGCGCGGGCATCGGCGCGTTCTTCTGCCCGACCGCGGTGGGCACGCCGCTCGCCGAGGGCAAGGAGGCGCGGACCATCGACGGCCGCGACTACGTGCTGGAGTACCCGATCAAGGGCGACTACGCGCTGGTCTCCGCGCACCGGGCCGACCCGATGGGCAACCTGGTCTACCGCAAGACCGCCCGCAACTTCGGCCCGGTCATGGCCACCGCGGCCACCACCACGATCGTGCAGGTGAACGAGGTCGTCGCGCTGGGGGAGCTCGACCCCGAGGCGGTGGTCACCCCGTCCATCTACGTCGACCGGATCGTACGGGTCCAGGCCCGGAACTACACCGTCCAGGGAGCACGATGACCATCGTCGCCAGTGCCGCCGCCGGCGCGGTCGAGCACCTCGACCGCGGACCGCTGACCATGGACGAGCTCGCCGCCGTCATCGCCCGGGACATCCCCCGGGGCTCCTACGTGAACCTCGGCATCGGCCAGCCCACCAAGATCGCCGACCATCTGCCCGCGGACGCCGGGGTCGTCCTGCACACCGAGAACGGCATGCTGAACATGGGTCCGGCCGCCACCGGCGACCAGGTCGACCCGGACCTCACCAACGCCGGCAAGGTGCCGGTCACCGAACTGCCCGGAGCGGCCTACTTCCACCACGCCGACTCCTTCGCGATGATGCGCGGCGGCCACCTGGACGTCTGCGTGCTCGGCGCCTTCCAGGTGAGCGCCACCGGTGACCTCGCCAACTGGCACACCGGCCGCCCCGACGACATCCCCGCCGTCGGCGGCGCCATGGACCTGGCCATCGGCGCCAAGAACGTCTACGTGATGATGACGCTCTTCACCAGGACGGGCGAGCCCAAGCTGGTGCCGTCCTGCAGCTACCCGCTCACCGGGGTCCGCTGCGTCGGCCGGGTCTACACCGACCACGCCACCTTCGACACCACCCCGGACGGCATGCGGATCCGGGAGACCTGGGGCAGCACGGCGGCCGACCTGGCGGCCCGGCTCGACGGCGCCGCCGCCGCGACGCAGTCACGTCGTTGATCGATTCCGGTCGCCGATTAGCACGTCCCTCGGAATGTCGTACCGCCCCCACCGAACAGGTGACAGGCAGTCACCCGGCTGTGGCATGCTGCCCGGCATGTTCCGATCCTCCGCCTGGACACCCGTCGTCGTCGCTGCCGCGCTGTCCCTGACCGGCTGCGCCTACCAGGCCAGCGCCACCATCGTGAACCCGGCGGCGCAGCTGCGCGACCAGGACCTGAGCGCCCATGGCACCGCCCACGCCCAGGCCAGCTACACCAAGGCGTTCAAGGCGCTGACCGCCGACTGCAAGGAGCAGGGCACGGCCCTGGCGAGCACGGTCGACGCGGTGCTGGCGGCCCTGCAGAAGGCGAAGTTCGACGACGAGACCCGGCTGACCCTGATGCAGCACCTCGCGGCCACCGCCACCGTCCCCGCCGGCACCCCGAAGACCTCCTGCGCCACCCTGGGCACCGCCTACATCGCCCTCCGCAAGAGCCAGTGACCCGCTCCCCGGACCGCGCCGCTCAGTACTCGCCCTTGATCACGAAGAAGGAGCCGCGGATCTCGCCGGCCAGCTTCGACTTCTGCCGCGCGAACTTGAAGCGTGACGCCAGCTCCTCGGGAACGTCCATGCCCTCGGAGAGCTTGAAGCCCACGGCACGCTTCCCGCCGTCCTGGACGGTGTACATCACGTTGATGGACAGGCCGGACTGGTAGAACACGTAGGCCATCCGGATGCCGTCCACCTCGAAGGAGGTCACCTCCAGGGGCGGGGAGGCGATGACGATGTCGCGCTCCTCGGCGAGGATGCGGTTCACCCACGCCAGCACCTCCGGCGCCTCGGCGGTGGGGGTGACGGTGAAGGTGTGGTCGTACTTGTTCTTGAAATAGCGCGCCTCGTTGGCGCGGAGGCCTGCGAGTGCGTCCGCGACCGGGGAGGATTCCAGGCCGACGGTGGACACGTCCTTGAAGTCGACGGCGTACGGCATGTGCCCTCCTGGTGGCCTGTTGCCGGATCGGGTTTTCAGCCTAGTCGCCGGTGCGGTGCGCGATCGCCGCGGTTACTCCGTCGGGGCGGCCCGGCCGCTCTGGTGTCCGCGCCGGGCGTCGCGGTCGAAGATGCCGAGGATCTCGCAGGGCCCGTTCTCCGCGCCGATGGCGTGCGGGAGCATGGTGGGGAACTCGGCCGCCTGGTTGGTCTCCACGCGGAGGCGGCGGTTGCCCAGCAGCAGGATCGCCGTTCCGGACAGGACCACCAGCCATTCGCGGCCCGGATGGGCGCGCAGCCGCGCGGGGCTGTCCGGCGGCGGGTCGGTCATCCGCTGGTGGACGACGGTCATGCCCGGGTCGGCCTTGACGGGCCACCGCAGCACTCCGTGGGCTCCGTCGATCATCGGGCTGGAGACCACGTCGTCGCCGGCGGTCTCGACCAGCTGGTCCAAGGTGGTGTCCAGGGCCCGGGCCAGGGTCACCAACTGGTCCAGGGCCAGCCGGCGTTGACCGTTCTCGATCCGGCTGAGCGTGGACTGGCTCAGCCGGGCGCGGGAGGCCAGCTCCTCCAGCGACCAGCCCTGCGCCACCCGCAGCCCGCGGATGCGCTTGCGCACCAGGCTGTCCAGCTCCGCGTCGTCATCGCCCATGCCATGCGTCATAGGCATGACTGTATGCCGTTAAGGCAAGCGCTGTCTGATTCCGGGTCGTCGTTCGTCACAGCGCTGACGTCCTCGTTCCCCGGAAGGGAAGTACCGCCATGACGGATCTCCAGGTGCGCGACCTGCTGGCGTCGCTGCGCGAGCAGCGGCGCCATTGCTGGGCGCGGTCGCGGGGCTGTCCGACGACGAGCTGCGGCGGCCGGCGCTGCCGTCCGGCTGGAACTGCCTGGGGCTGCTCAACCATCTGGCGCTGGACGTGGAGTGCTTCTGGTTCCGCGCCGTCCTGGCCGGCGAGCCCGGGGCCCGCGCTCTGCTCGACGCGAGCGGGGACGCCTGGAAGGTGCCGGGTGACGAGCCGTCGGGCGCCGTTCTGGCCCGCTACCGCGAGCAGTGCGCGGGTGCGGACGCCGTCATCGCCCGGACCGCCGCCGGAGCCGCCCCGGCCTGGTGGCCCGACGACCGCTTCGGAAGCTGGCGGCTGGACACCCACCGGGAGCTGCTGCTGCACGTGATCGCCGAGACGGCCTGCCACGCAGGCCATCTGGACGCGGCCCTGGAACTGCTGGACGGCCGCCAGTGGATGGTGCTGCACTGACCGTTCCGCCGCCGCGCGGACCAGTCGGCGCAGGCGGACCCGACCCCTCCGGTTTCGGATCCGTCTCGGCCCCGCATCAAGCTGGCAACGGAGTGTTTAAGCAGGTCAAACCCCCTTCTGTGAAAGATCGCCGGTTTGATACACCTGCTCTGCGCACCTCTCGTCGTCACGGGCACGGGCGCTTCACCCGGCCACTTCGCTCCAAGGTCCGCCCATGCCCGCGCGCGCCGTCACGCCCTCGCTCACCATGCTCTTCTCCGCCGGTTACCTGGCCCCCTACCTGCTGCCGACGCTGGTGGGACGGCTCACGGCCGACTACCGGCTCGCGCCCGCCGCGGCGGGGGCGATCGGCAGCGCCCTGCTGCTGGCCTCGGCCGCGGCCGGGTTCACCCTCACCTCCCGCAGGTCGGCGGGCAGCGCCGCGGCAAGGGCCAGGGCCGGTCTGGCCCTGCATATCGCCGGCTTCGCCCTGGCCGCGGCCGCCCCGGTCGGGGCGCTGCCGCTGCTGGTGCTCGGCTGCCTGCTGGGCGGCGCCGGATCCGGGACGGTCGCCGCGGTCGCCGCCACCGGCATCGCGGGGCAGCACGATCCGCACCGGACCTCGGTCCGCGGGCTGCTGCTGACCTCGGCCGTCGCCGGCTCCCTGTATCTGATCCTGCCTCACCTCGGCGGCGGCCACCGGCTGCCCTTCGCCTGCATCGCGGCCTGGGGCGCCCTGGCCCTGCCCGGCACCGGCGCGCTGCCCGGCACCGGCGCGCTGACCGGCACCGGGCAGGCCACCGGGACCACCGACGCACCGCTGCCCCCGGCCGGACCGCTGCCGCTCCGCGCCGCCGGGTCCACCCTGGCCTGCTGCATCCTGCTGTGGTCGATGGCGCAGAACGCGCTCTGGGGAGTGAGCGCCCGGATCGGACTCGACCGGGCCGGCCTGTCCGAGTCCCTGCTGGGCCTGGTCTTCGCGGTGGCCCTCGGCGCCGGGCTGCTCGGCACCGCCGCCGCGGGCACGCTCGGCAACCGCCTCGGCCGCGCCCTGCCCATCGGCGCCGGCACCGTGGCCATCGCCGGATGCGTGGCGCTCAGCGCGGGCGCCCACTCCGCGCTGCCCTTCGCTTTCGGGGAGATCGCCTGGAACGGCGTCTACCCCTTCGTGCTCAGCTATCTGCTGGGCCTGGCCGCCCGCCTGGACGGCCGGGGTCGCTGGGCGGTGCTGATCGGCTCCGCCTCGTCGCTCGGCGTCGCCTGCGGCCCCATCACCGGAACGCTGCTGTCGGTGTCCGCCGGGTTCACCACGACGGGTCTCGTGCTCGGCGCGGTCCTGCTGCTGGTGGCCCTGCCGATGGCAGCGGTGGCCCGGGGCACGGATCACGCTGTCGCCCGACCCGCGGCCCGGCGCTCCGGGCTAGCCTGGCTCGGTGACGGAACGAGTGAGCACGGTGGTGCTGATGTGTGGGCTGCCGGGAGCAGGCAAGACCACGTACGCGATGGGGTTGGAGCGACGCGGTTTCGTCCGACTCTCCATCGACGAGGTGGTCTGGCGACGGCTCGGCGGGCGCGACGCCGGCCTGGTGCTGGAGACCGAGGCCTTCGACCGGCTCAAGGAGGTGGTCCGCCGCGAGCAGCGGCGGGAACTGGTCGAGCTGATGCGGGCCGGCCGTGACGTGGTGGTGGACTACAGCTTCTGGAGCCGCGCCGCCCGCGACGACTACAAGGCGCTGATCGAGGCCCACGGCTGCCGCTGGGAGCTGATCCACCTCAAGGGCGACCGGACGGTGCTGGAGGGTCGCCTGGCGGTACGCAACGCAGAGGAAGGCGCCAACTCCGTCACCGTGGACGCGGAGTTGTTCGACCGCTACCTGTCCGGCTTCGAGGAGCCGGACGGAGAGGGCGAGCAGGTCGTCCTGCAGTCCCCGGCCTGAGCTGGAGCAGGGGCCGTCCGGCTGCAGGCCGGACGGCCCCCTTTCTCTCAAGTCCTCGGACCACTCCCGGGCAGTCGGTCGCTAGACCTGGGGGCCCGCCGGGTCGGTGGGCAGGGCCAGTCGGGACTTCGGGCCGGGGGTGGTCGGGGTGGCCGGGGCCGGGTGCAGCAGTCGCTGCTCGGCGGTCCAGGCCCAGACCTCCAGCAGGGCGTTGGGGACCAGCCGGACCAGGTGCGAGGGCGCGTAGTAGTGGTAGCCGTAGTCGAGCCGGGCGTTGTTGTGGGCGTCCACGGTCGCCTCGGTCGTGTCGGTGGCGGCCTGGGCCACCAGGCCGACATGGCTGAGGGTGCCGTCGGGGCCCAGGTAGGTGACCACGATGTCACCGGGCTGCGCCTGCCCGGGCTGGTCGCCGACGTCCTGGCCGATGCCGCTGTCCATCAGGTAGGCGTAGAGGTTGTTGTACTGCGGCAGCTCCGAGATCAGCAGCAGGTCGTAGACCTTGCCGTTGGGCGCGGTGTAGTTGAAGTAGTCGTCCTGCGGGTCGTTCGGGCCCAGCCCCGGCACCAGCCCGGCGGCGGCCAGCGCCCGGGCCACGAACTCGGCGCACTGGTACTGGGGCTGGGCGCTTCCGAAGGCAACCGGGGTGCTGTCGTTCCAGGCCGTCCAGTTCCAATGGGCGTCGGCGTAGCCGACCTCGATCGCGCGCGAGACGACGTCCGTGTCCGGCAGTGTCTGACCCTGGCTCAGGGACGGCCGGGGAGCCGCGACCGCGGGCGCGGCCAGCGCTGGAGCGCCGGCGCAGACGATTCCCACCACGACCGCGGCGGAGGCGATTCGGCTTCGGAGAACATGCGTCACTGTGGTGGACTTCCTTAGCTCTTGGTTCTGAACAAGACCATCTCTCACTCACCCAGACTCCGCACAGCCGCCACAGCGTCACACCGGATCAGTAAGAAAATGGCATGACCTCAGCAACGAGGCCGCTCAGTCCGCCACCCGGACCAGCATCTTGCCGGTGTTCTCGCCCCGCAGCAGGCCGAGGAAGGCGTCGACGATGCGGTCGAAACCGTCGACCACGGTCTGGTCCACGCGTACGCGTCCCGCCTGGATGTTGGGTATGACCAGGGCTTCGAGGTCCGCCCTGGCGTCGAGGTGGTCGCGCACCCCGAAGCCCTCGACGCGGAGGTCCTTGCGCATGATCTCGGCGAGGTTGCGCGGTGCCGCCGGCGGGTCCTCCGGGTTGTTGTACTCGGCGATGGCCCCGCACCAGGCGACCCGTCCCCGGGTCCGCAGCGCGGCGAGGGCTGCCTCCAGGTGGTCGCCGCCGACGTTCTCGAAACAGACGTCGATGCCGTCCGGTGCGGCGGCGGCGAGCTGTTCGGTGACGCTCGCGTCGTGGTAGTCGAAGGCCGCGTCGAAGCCCAGCACGTCGATCAGGTACCGGACCTTGGCGGGGGTCCCGGCGCTGCCGATGATCCGGCCGGCGCCGAGCAGCCGTGCGATCTGGCCCACCGAACCGCCGACCCCGCCCGCGGCCGCGGAGACGAAGAGGTCCTCGCCGGGTTGCAGCCGCGCGATCCGGGTCAGCCCGACGAACGCGGTCAGCCCCGTGCCGCCGAGCACACCGAGATAGGCGGGCAGCGGAACTCCGGGCGGTGCCACCACGGTTCGGACCTCGTCGCCGGTCAGCACGGCATGGGTGGCCCACCCGTGGTGGTGGAAGACGGTCGTCCCCTCCGGCAGGGCCGGGTCGCGCGACTCCACGACCCGGCCCAGGCTCCGACCTTCCAGCCCGAAACCCCGCGCCCAGCCCTCCCTGCGCATCAGCCCGCGCATGTACGGGTCGACGGACAGGTAGAGGTTCTGCACCAGCACCTGCCCCGCCCGCAGGTCCGGCGCCGTCCCGGTGACCACGGCGAAGTCCTCGGGAACCGGAACCCCCTCGGGCCGTCGGACCTGGCGGACGGCGGTGAACGTGCGGGACACGTGGACTCCTCGCTGGGCGTGGGCAGGCAGGGTCGGCTGACGCCACGACAGGTGCGATGATCACGCTAACGGATGCCCCGGCACACCCACCACCCTGCCCAGGCCCCCGGGCCCGCCCGCCCTCACCAGGACTTGCCGGCCTGCTCCCGGACCGTGTGATTGATGGTGTTGAAGAACTTGGTCAGAGCGATGTTGAGGACGATCGCGGACAGCTGCCCCTCGTCGAAGTGGGCGGCGGCGGCGTCCCAGATCTCGTCGGTCACCCCCGGTGCGCCGTCCTGCAGCCGCGTGGCGGCCTCGGCCAGCGCGAGCGCCGCCCGCTCCGGCTCGGTGAAGAAGGGCGTCTCGCGCCAGGCGACCACGCTGTGCAGCCGCTCGTCGGTCTCCCCGTGCTTCTTCGCCGACCGGGCCCCGGCGTACACGCACGGGCTGCAGCTGTTGATCTGGCTGGTGCGCAGATGCACCAGCTCCAGCACGAGCGGGTCCACGCCCGCGCCGTGGATCGCCTTGTTGAGATGCTTGATCGCCGTCATCACGTCGGGGTTCGGCCGGCTCTCGATACGTGCTTCCATCGGTCCTGCTCCTTTGAAAGGTGACTCGTAGTTGACTCGTCGGTTACCTGGACCGCTCCAGGGCCGTCATACCTGTGACGGAGCAGAGCCGAGGAAGGTAACAACATGTCCGACACCAGCCCGATGGACCCGACGGACCCGGTGTCCAAGGCGTTCCAGGACCAGCGCGAGCGTCTGGTCGCGATCGCCAACCGGATGCTCGGATCGAAGGCCGACGCCGAGGACGCGGTCCAGGAGGCCTGGCTGCGGCTCTCGCGCCAGGACACGGCCGAGATCGACAACCTCGCCGGCTGGCTGACCACGGTGGTCGGCCGGATCAGCCTGGACGTGCTGCGATCGCGTACGGCCCGCCCCGAGGCGACCTACGACGACACGCTGCCCGAGCTCGTGGTGGCGGTCGCCGACGGCCCAGCGCCGGAGGACGAGGCGGCGCTCGCCGACTCGGTCGGGCTGGCTCTCCTGGTGGTCCTGGAGTCGCTGGGGCCGACCGAGCGGCTGGCGTTCGTACTGCACGACCTGTTCGCGGTGCCGTTCCAGGAGATCGGCCAGATCCTCGGCAAGTCCACCGCCGCCACCAAGATGCTCACCAGCCGCGCCCGCAGGAAGGTGCGCACGACCGAACGGCCGACAGCCGCCGGACGCGAGCAGCACGATGTCGTCCGGGCCTTCCTGGCGGCAGCCCGCCGCGGCGACTTCGAGGGACTGCTGCGGGTGCTCGACCCGGAGGTGAGACTGACCGTCGACACCCCCGACGGCGTGGTGGTGACCCTCGGCGCCACCAAGGTCGCCGCCGGCGCGCAGCTGGGCGCGGCCGCTGCCGCGCGGGGGACGGCGGTGCTGGTCAACGGCCTTCCGGGGATGGTGGCCTGGCGCGAGGACGGCGCGCCGATGTCGGTCATGGCGTTCACGGTGGTGGCGGGCCGGATCGCCGGCATCGCCATCGTGATCGACCCGGCCAAGCTCGCGGCGATGGACCTGCCCGATGCTGTCGGCTGAACAGGTGTCAGGCGATGCCGAGCCGGCGGGCCTCGGCCAGCCACTGCGGGAACTCGCTGAGCAGGCGGTCATACAGCTCCGCGTCGGTGATCCGGTCGAAGTCGTCGACCTGGAAGAAGCCGGCGTTGTCGACCACCCGCCCCGGCAGCGTGTCGAAGCGCTCCAGGATGCCGTAGTCGGACTTGCCCAGCCCGATGAACTGCCAGAACAGCGGCTGGGAGGCGGCCCGGGTGAGCAGCTCCTGGATCTGCCGGCTGCGGTTGATGCCGCCGTCGGAGAAGAACAGCACCAGCACCGGATCACCGGGACGCTCCGCGTAGTAGTCCAGGATGTCGCGGATCACCTCGGGCTCGTTGTTGCCGCCGAAGACGTCCACCAGGTAGTCGGGGACGCGGGAGCGTCCGCCCGGCAGCTCCGGGAGCTGACGGTGCCCGGCGCGGATGTAGACGTTGCGCTCGATCCACCCGGCCAGCTCCGGGACCCTCAGTTCGGGCAGCCGGGCGCAGTGGTCCGCGAAGATCCAGGCGTCCAGGGAGCCGTCGTCGTCCACCACGGCGGCGACCGGGGCCATCCGCTCCACCAGGCGGCCCACGGTGCCGCCGTTGTAGAGCGGGCGCATCGACCCCGAGCGGTCCAGCACCAGGGCGACCCGGGCCCGGATCCCGGCGGCACCCCGCTTGGCCAGGTTCACCCGCACGATCTCCTTGCGCAGCGAGACCGGGTCGGCGGGGGCGGCGGCCGGCGCGGCCTCGGCCGGGGTCGGTGCCGCGGTCGGTGCCGCGGTCGGCTGGTCGTCGACGGCGACGCCGAAGTCGGCGGCCAGCCCGGCCAGGCCGGTGTCGTAGCCCTGGCCCAGGGCCCGCAGCCGCCAGCCGCCCTGGCGCCGGTAGACCTCGCCGAGCAGTAGCAGGGTCTCCCGGCCCGCGGACCGTACCGGGAAGACGGCGGCGACCGCGCCGTCGGCGTCGTGCAGTTCCAGTGCCAGGTCGCGCACATGGGCGAAGCTGCCGTCGTCCAGGGTCGCCGCGATCACCACCCGCTCCACGCCCGCGGGCAGCCGCTCGGGCTGCAGCAGCAGGGACTGGCGCCCCGGCGTGCCGCCCTGGAGGCGCACCGCGCCGCCCTCCGCCTCCGGCTGGTTGTAGAACACCAGGTCGGCATCGCTGCGGACCTTGCCGCCCGCACCCACCAGCACGGCCGAGGCGTCCAGCACCGAGCCGCAGGACCAGCGGACCACCAGGTCCAGCGAGCCGGAGGGGACAGCGACATTGGCACCGGGGAGGAGTTCGGTCATGGCGGCATTGTTCCGCAGCGCGGGCCCTCACGGCGGCACTTTCCGGGGCGCGGGGTCCGGGCCGGTCGGGCCAGGTCCGGGGCGCCGGAGGGGTGCCGTTGCCGGTTTCCTAGACTCGGCGGGTGACAAAATTCTTCCTCGCTCTGCACATCCTCGCCGCCATCGTCGCCATCGGCCCGGTCGCCGTGGCGGCCAGCATGTTCCCGCCGGTCGCCCGGCGGGCGCTGGCCGCCCCGGGCGCCGGCGACGCCGAGGCGACGATGGCCGTGCTCTACCGCATCTGCCGGATCTACGCGCTGGTCGGCATCGCCGTACCGCTGTTCGGCTTCGCCGCGGCCGGGGTGATGAAGGTGACCGGCCAGACCTGGGTGATCGTCTCCATCGTGCTGACCCTGCTCGCCGCCGCGGTGCTGGGCGCACTGGTGCTGCCGCGCCAGGCCCAGCTGATCGAGGGCGGCCGCGACGGTGCGGCGTCCGTGAAGGACACCAAGCAGCTGGCGATGTTCGTCGGCATCTTCAACCTGCTCTGGGCCGCCGTCACCATCATCATGATCGTCCGCCCCGGCTCGACCCTGGGCCACTGACCGGCCCGCGCAGGCGGGCGGCCCTCGACGGGGTCAGGAGTGTCAGGTCCGACTGATGACGGCCGTGCCGGTGCGGCCTCCGTCGACGTCGACCACGGTGCCGACTCGCAGGGAAACGTGCTCCCGGCTGATCGGGTGGCAGTCTTGTGGTCCGACCGGCGGACGAGGACGGGTGAACGGACGACCATGGGTGACGCGGAGCTGTGGGGCATGGTGCATGCGGAGCGGGCGGCGCTGGCCGAGGATCTGGCGGGGCTGGAGGACGTGCAGTGGAGCACGGAATCGCTGTGCACCGGGTTCACGGTCCGTCAGGTCGTGGCGCATCTGACGGCGGGGGCGAGGCTGGGGCCGGCGCGCTGGATGGCCGGCGTGATCCGGTGCCGGTTCGACTTCGACGCACAGAACGCGTACCGGCTGGCCCAGCAACTGGGGGCCGACGCCGGTGAGACGCTGGAACGGTTCCGCCGCTCGGTCACCAGCACCACCAAGCCGCCGGTCCCGGTCGTGGCGGTGCTGGGCGAAGCGGTCGTGCACGGCGAGGACGTCCGCCACCCGCTGGGCCTGCGACGCGACTACCCGATCGCCGCGTTGACCCGGGTCGCCGAGTACTACCAGCGCACCAACATGACCGTGCCGAGCAAGCGACGGACGCAGGGGCTGCGGCTGTCCGCGACCGACGGACCGTTCGCCGCTGGCCCGCAGGACGGCGCACAGGTCAACGGCAGCACGCTCGCGTTGGTCATGGCGATGGCAGGACGGTCGGCGTATCGCGCCCAGTTGGCGGGTGACGGAGCGCCGGCCATCGCGGACTGAGCCCGAAGCCGCGACCGCCCTCGGCCCGGTGGCCGTCGACTCCGTGGGCCGTCGCGGTCACCCGCGCGGCGGTCCCTGCTCGATCCTGCGCAGCAGTGGCTCGGCGCGGTCCAGGTCCTCGCCCCAGGGGATGCGTTCGTCCCACCAGGTGGCCCCGGCGTCGGCGCGTGCCGCGACCAGATCCCGGCCGGCGGTCCCGGTGGGGCTCGCACCGCCGACGACGATGTCGAACGGACGGTCCGTCAGTCCGTTGTCGGCGCGGCAGGTTCGGAGGAAGCGCACGAGCTCCCGCACCTGGCCCAGGTCCGGTGGTCGTGCGGCCTGCCAGCCGGCCATGATCGGGATGGCTCCGTCCCAGCGTGCCGCTCGGCGCATCGGTGCCTTGTTGGGCCAGACCCCGCCGACCCAGATCGGGACCCGTGGTTGCTGGACCGGGGTGGGCCGGAACACCACGTCGTCGATGGTGGTGTGCTTGCCGCGGTAGCTCACCGGCCCACCGGACCAGAGCAGGTCCAGTGCGTGCAGGCCCTCGTCGAGGCGTTCGGCGAGCACCCGGGCGTCGGTGGTCTCGCCGAAGCTGCCGTACTCGTCGGCGATGGGAGCGCCCAGACCGGTGCCGAGGACGACGCGTCCGCCGGTCAGCCGGTCCAGGGTGGTCACCTCCCTGGCGAGTTTGGCCGGCCGGCGCCGGGCCACGGGGGTGACCGCGGTACCCAGCCGGATCCGGCGCGTTGCCAGCGCCGCGACGGTGAGCAGGATCCAGGGATCGGCGATGTCCCGGTGCAGGGCCTTCTGTTCGACCACGTGGTCCCACACCAGCACCGCGTCCCATCCGGCCGCCTCGGACCGACGGGCGACCTCGGCGAAGACCTCGGGCCGGGCGAACTCGCCGAAGTTGGGAACGCTGACGGAGTAATGCATGACCCCCACCCTGCCACCTGGCACTGACAGGAGCGGGGGCACGCGTCAGGCGATGTTGGCGGCGTGGATGTCGGCGTACTCGCCGCCGTGGTGCAGCAGTTGGTCGTGCGTGCCGATCTCGGCGATCCGGCCGGCGCGCATGGTGACGATCCGGTCCGCGCCACGGATGGTGGACAGCCGGTGGGCGACCACGAAGGTGGTGCGTCCGTGCATCAGCCGCGCCAGCGCCTCCTGGACCAGGGCCTCGGCGCGCAGGTCCAGGGCCGAGGTGGCCTCGTCCAGGATGAGGATGCGGGGGTCGCGGATCAGTGCGCGGGCGATGGCCAGGCGCTGCTTCTGCCCGCCGGACAGCCGCGCGCCGCGTTCGCCGACCACGGTGTCGATTCCCGCGGGCAGCCGGTCCACGAACTCCAGGGCGTTGGCGTCGCGGAGGGCGTCGCGCACCTTCTCCTCGGGGAGTTCGCCCATGCCGTAGCCGACGTTCTCGCGGATGCTCCCCTCGAACAGGATCGGCTCCTGGGGGACGATGGACAGGGAGCGGCGGAAGGTGCGCAGGTCCAGGGTCTCCATGTCGACGCCGTCCAGGAGGATGCGCCCGGTGCTGGGGCGCAGGAATCCGATGGCGAGGTTGAGCACGGTGGACTTGCCGGCGCCGGACGCGCCGACCAGGGCCACGGTCTCGCCCGGCGCGATGTCGAGGCTGAAGTCCGCGACGGAGGGGTCGGCGGCTTCGGGGTAGGTGTAGCCGACCGCCTCGAAGCGGACGGCGCCGGTGACGGCGGCGACCTCCGCCTTGCCGGCGTTGCTCTCCAGGTCGGGGGCCTGCAGGACCTCGCCGATGGACCGCACGGACTCCAGCCCCTTGCTGATGGTCGGCGCCAGGTTGATCAGCGCGGTCACTGCGGCGGTGAGCGTGGTGAAGAAGGCGCTGAGCATCACCACGTCGCCCGCGGTGACCCCGAACGCACCGCTGTAGGCGACCTGGGCCGCCACCGCCAGGCAGCCCACGCCGAGGGCGTTGAGGGTCACCCAGGACAGCGCTCCGAAGCGGCCGTTGAGCAGGTCCAGGCGCAACCCGGCGCCCTGGACCTGGTGCAGGGTTCCGTCGACGCGCCTGATGGCGTCCTGCTCCAGTCCGTGGGCGCGGGTGATCGGGATCAGCGAGGTCATCTCGATCACCCGCGAGGACAGGACTTCGACCTCCTGGCGGAAGAACTCGTTGTGGCTGCGCAGCCGCGACCGCAGCCGCATGACCAGGGTCGCGGCGGCCGGGACGACGATCAGGAAGACGGGCAGGAACACCGGGGTTCGGGCGGCGATGACGGCCAGACCGCCGAGCAGGCTGCAGATCGCGGCCAGCCCGCCGTCGGCGGACTGCTGGACCATCTGCTCCACGGTCTCCACGTCGCGGACCACCTTGGTCTGCAGCACCCCGGCGCTGACCCGGGAGTGGTAGCCGATGGACAGTTCCTGCAGCCGGCGGCAGATCGCCGAGCGCAGCCCCGTGCTCATCCGCCGGATGGACCGGCTGTAGCAGCGGACGTAGAGCAGGTGGCCGGGGAAGTTGAGCAGCAGCAGGGCGAACAGCAGCCCGCAGTTGAGCCAGAGTTGGGTGAGGGGTCCGTGGCTGACCACGATGTCGATGACGTTGGCGGTGACCACGGGCAGCAGCCAGGTGGGGCTGTGCTTGACGGCGAAGGCGGCGGTGCCGAGGGCGAGACGGCCCCGGTCCTCGCGGAGCAGGTAGAGCAGGGTGCGCAGCGGGTTCTCGCCGCGGTAGTGGTGGTCGAGCGGACTGGACGACGTCACGAAGGCTCTCCCGGCATGCAGTTCGGGAACTGAGTGATGGGTGCGGAGCGAGGGCAGCGAGCAGGCACGACGTTGGGCCGCGGACAGCCTAGAACACCTGGACGACGCGTCGACGGGCGCCGCGGTCCGATCTCGAATCGGTAACGGGTATGGACCAAAAGTACGGTCGTGTTCATGCCGCAGACATTCCGGTCCGCGCGGCCCGTCACCTTGCCGCCGGACATTGGCGTGGCCCCTTGCTGCCCCCGTCCTCCGGAGGTCCCCGTGCCCGCCCTGTCCCGCCGTACCTTCCTCGGCTCAGCCGCCGCGGCCACCGCCGCAGTGGGCGCCAACGTCCTGCCGGCGTCGCTGGTCAAGGCCGCCGCGGCCCCGGCCGCCGCGGGCTCCATCAGCGACATCGCCCACGTGGTGATCTTCATGCAGGAGAACCGCTCCTTCGACCACTACTACGGCAGGCTCTCCGGCGTCCGGGGCTTCGGCGACACCTCGCTGCTGCGCTTCCCGAGCGGCTCCGACGTGTTCCACCAGACCACCAGCGGACCCAGCGGCGGCAGCGTGCTGCTGCCCTGGCACCTGGACACCAGCACCACCAACGCCCAGCGCATCGTGGACCTGGACCACTCCTGGTCCGGCACCCACTCGGCCTGGAACAGCGGCCTGTACAACAACTGGATCCCCGCCAAGACCAAGACCACCATGGGCTACTACGGCCGCAACGACATCCCCTGGCAGTACGCCCTGGCGGACGCGTTCACCGTCTGCGACAGCTACTTCTGCTCCGTGCAGGGGCCGACCAACCCCAACCGGCTGTACCAGTGGACCGGTTGGATCGACCCCAACGGCACCGCCGGCGGACCGGTGACCGACAACAGCGAGAAGGGCTACACCTGGACCACCTATCCGGAGCGGCTCCAGGCCGCCGGACTGACCTGGAAGGTCTACCAGGAGGCCGACAACTACGACGACAACCCGCTGGCCTGGTTCACCCAGTTCAAGACCGCCTCGCCGAGCTCCGCCCTCTACACCCGCGGCATGGCCCGATCCGCCGACTCCGTCGCCGACTTCGCCGCGGACGTCGCCAACGGCCGCCTGCCGCAGGTCTCCTGGGTGGTCGCCCCGGCCGCCAAGTCCGAGCACCCGGCCAACCCGCCGGCCTACGGCGCCAACTACGTCAACGGCATCCTGGACGCCCTCGCCTCCGACCCGGCCACCTGGGCCAAGACCGTGGTCTTCCTCAACTTCGACGAGAACGACGGCTTCTTCGACCACGTCGCCCCGCCGGTGCCGCCGACCGGCACCGCCGACGAGTTCATCAGCGGCAACCCGATCGGGCTGGGCCCGCGCGTGCCGATGACCGTCATCTCGCCCTGGAGCAGCGGCGGCAGGGTCTGCTCGCAGACCTTCGACCACACCTCGGTGCTGCAGTTCGTGGAACGCTGGAGCGGGGTCACCGAGCCCAACATCTCCGCCTGGCGCCGCCAGGTCTGCGGCGACCTCACCTCGGCCTTCAGCTTCTCCACCGCCGGCACCGCCTTCCCCACCACCCTGCCCGACACCGCCGCACTGGTCGCCGCCTGCGACGCGGAGAAGTCCCTGCCGGCCGCCACCGCACCGTCCAGCTCCACCCTGCCGGCCCAGGAGAGCGGCGACCGTCCGGCGCTGCCGATCGGCTACCGCTTCGACACCACCTCGTGGACCGACACCTCCACCAACCGGATCTGGTTCAAGACCGTCGCCAACGGCAGCCTGGGCGGCGGCTTCACGGCCTACGCCGTCAACCACCGCACCTACGCGGCCTGGCGCTACACCTGCGCGGCGGGCGGCAGCATCTCCGACTACTTCAGCGCCCTGACCTACGGCGGCGGCCTCTACGACTTCGACGTGCACGGCCCGGACGGCTACCTGCGCGGCTTCCAGGGCGACGTCCGCACCTGGACCAGCACCACCAAGGCCCACCCGGAGGCCTATGTCGTCGACAACGCCGACGGCGCCACGCAGACCCTGCACCTCACCAACGCGGGGACCGTCGCGGCGGTCTTCACCGTCGGCGTGAACGTCGCCCAGGGCGCGTCCGGCGGGTCCGTCCGGAGCGTCACCGTCGCCGCCGGCGGCAGCTGGACCGGCACCCTGGCCAGCACGGCCGGTCGCTACGACTACACGGTCACCGCCAACGTCGGCGACGGCTTCGCCCGCCGCTTCGCCGGCCGCCAGTACCAGGGCAGCTGACGCAGGGTCCGTTCCACCGCAGGTCCGTTCCACCGCAGGTCCGTTCCACCGCAGGTCCGTTCCACGACCGGGCCCGGGGTTGCTCCCCGGGCCCGGCACACCGCTCAGCCGAGACCGAGCACCGTGGCGACCTGGTCCGCCATCTTGGACTCGCCCAGGGCGTTCGGGTGGACCGGCACGTAGTTGGTCCCGAACAGCAGCGGCTCGATCCAGCGGGTGCCGGCCGGCCGGCAGGCGTCGTGCCCGTTGGAGACGGCCGACATGTCGATGTAGGTGGCGCCGGTGGCCTGCGCCGCACGCTGCACGGCGGCGTTGAGGTGGCCCTCCAGCTCCCGCAGGTAGGGGATGTCACCGGAGGCGATCGGCAGCTTGGCGAAGCAGCCCGGGACGGCCGTGGCCGGCACGATCCAGGGGTAGCCGACGATGGCGACGCGGGCGTTGGGTGCCTTGGCCCGCACCGCGGTGAGCGCGGCGACCAGCGCCGGATAGGTGCTGGAGTCGATCGAGTCGTCGAAGCTGGAGCCGTAGAGGGACTGGCACGGGTGGCCGATGCCGAGGGTCAGCACACCCGCCGAGCCGCAGGCGAGGATGGCGTCGATGAAGGTGTTGTTGTCGTTGCCGCCGATGGTCATGGTGACCAGGTCGGTGCTGCTGCTCAGCGCGTCGAGCTGCGGCGCGACCCCGGGGTACTGCGAGCCGGCGTAGTCCTTGGTCTCCGCGCCGCCGCAGGTCACGTCGGTGAGCTGGGCCCCGATCCGGGCGGCGAGGTCGTGCGGGTAGTTCGCCGTGGATCTGGCGCACTCCAGCGCGGCGCTCGGGTCCAGCGGGAGCACGCCCGAGCCGGCGCTGTAGCTGTCGCCCATGGCGACGTAGTCGACGGGGGTGGCCGTCGCCGCCCGGGCGGGCGCGGCCAGGGCGAGGCCGCCGGTCATCGCGGCCGCGACGGCGAGGACGGCGAGGCGCCAGGGGCGGGAGTGGGTACGGATCGACATGCTGGTCTCCTTGAGTGCGGGGGTGGGTCCGTACAGGAGGTGCGGGTGCGACCGGCGCGGGGCATGGGGATGCCCGGTATCCGGGGTGTCCGGCTGATGACATGGGCGTTTCGGCTAAGTTACCGATGGGGAAGTTACCGACCGGTCAGAACGTTGGCAAGGGTTCTGACACGACCGGTGCGCGGGCGCGGCGCAGCCCGCTCCGCCCGACATGTGAGGGACGGCCGGCCGTCCTACCGTAGAGAGATGCGCCCCGTCCCAGGGTGGACCCTGATCACTGCGGGAACGGCGCCGATCCTGCTGGTCGGCGGCTGGACGGTCGCGGCGCTGCTGCTCGGATCGGGGTACGACCCGGCCACGGACACCATCAGCGTGCTGGCCTCGGTGGGGGAGCCGTACCGGTGGCTGATGACCGCGGCGATCGCGGGCCTCGGGGTGTGCCACGTCGCCACGGCGGTGGGGCTGCGCGCCGCCCCACTGGTGGGGCGCATCGCCCTGGCGGGCGCCGGCGGGTCGGCGATCGTGCTGGCGTTGACCCCCGAACCGCACGACGGAGCCTCCTTCCAGCACGGCACGGTCGTCGCGGTGGGCTTCTCGCTGATGGCCCTGTGGCCGGCGCTGGCCGCGCGGCGCGGCCCGGCGGCGCCCTGGGTGCTCAGACCGCGGACGGTGCTGCTGGTGACGCTGCTGGTGCTGGCCGGCGCGGCGTGGTTCCTGCTGGAACTGCGTGATCACGGCCTGGTCGGGGTCGCCGAGCGGGCCCTGTGCGCGATCCAGTCGCTGTGGCCGCTGGTGGTCGTGGCCTCGTGCAGACGCCGACTCGCCGCCGGGTTAGTTGAATGGCGCGGTGTGCTTGGTGAGAGGGTGGGCCACGCAAGTGCACCCCCAGACGAAGGCAGGATCCGGACATGACCGCCGTACACGGCAGCACTGTCGACATCCCGACCCAGGACGGCACGGCGGACGCGTACTTCGTCCACCCCGAGGGCGAGGGGCGCCACCCCGCCGTGCTGCTCTACCAGGACGCGTTCGGGCCGCGCCCGGCGCTCAACGCGATGGCCGACCGGCTGGCCGCCGAGGGCTACGCGGTCCTGGTGCCCAACGTCTTCTACCGACATGGCCGCGCCCCGGTGGCGCCGCTTCCGGCGCATATCGACCACGACAACCGGGGCGAGATGTTCGCCCGACTGATGCCGCTGATGCAGGACCTGACGCCGGACCTGGTGGTCGCCGACGCGCACGCCTACCTCGGCTGGCTCGCCGACTGCCCGCAGGCCGCCGAGGGGCCGGTCGGCATCACCGGCTACTGCATGGGCGCCCGGCTCGCCCTGCACACCGCCGGTGCCTACCCGGACCGGGTGGCCGCGGTCGGCGGCTTCCACGGCGGCAGGCTCGCCACCGACCAGCCCGACAGCCCGCACCTGGCGGCCGCCACGATGACCGCGGAGGCGTACTTCGGCCACGCCGACCAGGACCAGTCGATGCCGCCGGAGCAGCAGGAACGCCTGGAGAAGGCACTCACCGAGGCCGGCGTCACCCATCGCTGCGAGGTGTACCAGGGCGCGAGCCACGGCTACACCCAGTCCGACACCTCGGACTACAACGCCGAGGCCACGGAGCGCCACTGGGCCGCCCTGCTGGAGCTGTTCGGGCGCACGCTGCGCGGCTGACGGTCCGGAGCCGTCAGTCGAGGTGGAAGACCTCCTCGGCGGGGGACCACCATTCGCCCGGCGACGCTGTGTCGAGAGGCTGCTGACAGGGGTCGGTGAGCGCCCACCACTGGCGGGTCGCCGGGTCCTCGCCGATCGCCGCGGTGTCGCCGGGGTAGTCGTCGCCGGTGTACTCGAGGTAGCTGAAGAGCAGGCCGTCGCGCAGGAAGATGGAGTAGTTGCCGATGTGCGCGCGCTTCAGCGCGGCCAGCACCTGCGGCCACACCTCGGCGTGCAGGGCCCGGTACTCGGCTTCCTTCTCCGGGCGCAACCGGATCACGGTGGCGAATCGCTGCATCGTCGGACTGTGCCTTCCCTCGGAGTCCCCGCTGCCGGGGTTGTCGCAGCGGCGGGCCGGTCTGCGGGGCGGACCGGTCCGCCCCGCAGCGAGGAAGCGTACCGGTCCGGCCCGCGCGGCCCGGCCTCGGGCGTCAGCGGCCCCGGGTCGGGCCCGACCGGGTGAGGCGGTAGCTGCCGCCGCGCTCGGTGCGGACGGTGATCACGCCGTCGTCGGTACTCGTCCTCACGGCCCGACCGCGGTGGTCGGTGACCGCGACGGAGCGGCCGGGCCAGGGGTTTCTGATCCGAAGGGTGTTGCCGGCGTCGCTGGTGACGTCCGCGTACCCGACGGTGCCGTTCCGCAGTTCGCTGGAGACGACGAACGCGCCCTGCTGCCGCAGCTGGTGGAAGCTCGCGTCCTGGTCGGAGGGCCAGACCGGGAAGAGGACGATCACGCCCTGGTCGCTCTGGACCAGCATGTCGTTGATCGCCTCCACCGCGCCGGACTTCTCGATGCCGTGGTAGGGGTCGGCGATGCGCAGGTTGGCGACGGTGTTCTGGGTGATGGTCCGGGTGAACCGGTCGATCAGCTGCTGGGCGGGGTAGCCGACCCTGGCCGCCTGGGTGAAGACCTTGGGGAAGCTGTTCACCTGGTCCCAGGAGTCCATCACGTCCAGCGTGTCCCTGGCGGTGCTGAGTTGGGCCGGGTCCGATTCGATGCCCAGGACGCCGGCCGGGTGGATGAACTCCAGGTTCACCGTGTTGTCGCCCGGGTGGATGTCCCTGGTGTCGGAGCCCTGCATGGTTCCGGCCTTGACCAGTGAGAAGACCGTGGTGCCCTGGTAGACCGCGGTCGGCTGCGGGGGCAGGTGGTCCAGCAGGTGCTGCCAACCGCTGCGCCGTCCCGAGTCGATGCCGAGGTCCCTGCTGCCGCCGACCAGGGTGGTCAGCACCTGCTTGAGCAGGCCCAGGTCCGAGGAGGAGTCCTGGCCCCAGGCGTTCTCCTGCGGTCCGCTCCACAGCACGTACTGCCCGGTGCCCTGGTCCCACTCCAGGTAGTACTGGAAGAACGTGGCCACCAGCGCCAGGAACGGGTACGCCTTGTCCCGCAGGAACGCGCGGTCCTGGGTGTACTCGTAGTACGCGGCGAACTGGGAGGCGGCGAACAGTGAGTTCGCGACCTGCTGGAGGTACTCGTCGTCGGTGGTCGACCCGAAGGGGCCGATGCCGACCGGGAACAGCACCCCGTCCGGGACACCGCCGGCGGGGAAGCGGCTGCCGACGTAGTCCGGCTTGACCCGGGTCAGGTCCTGCTTGGCCCGCCGCCGCGCCTCGGGCACGTAGTCCAGGATCACCTCGTAGAAGGGCAGCGCGAGTTCGGGCCGGTTGCTGGAGTAGACGCCGTAGAACGGCCCCATCGCGTTGTAGTTCATGTGGAAGTCGCCGCTGAACTGCGGCGAGTCCGTGGTGACCCAGATCCCGTAGAGCGCGGGGGCGACCTTGCCGGGGCGGCTGGCCGAGCCGATGAAGTACTGGGCGGCGTAGTAGTACCGCTCCAGCACTGTGTTGCCGATGTCGATGCTGGACTGCGTCCAGTACGCCTTCCACCACTGGACGTGCGCGGCCTCCATGCGCGCGAGCGACCGGGCGTCCTGCGCGGACACCAGGGCGGCTGCCGCCTGCTGCGGGTTGGCCGGGTTCTGCCCGCCGCCGGCCACGGCGGTCACGATCAGAGCCGTCCGGCCCGGCCTTAGGGTGAACACGGTCCGCGCCGTGGCTCCGGACACGGTGGGGGACTGGACCGAGTCCGCTCCCAGCACGCGGGTGGCCAGCGCCGCCGTCGAGACCCAGTTGCTGCCGGGCGCGGTGGAGCGCTGCGCCCAGGCGACGCCGCCGCTGCTGCCGGCGGAGTTGCTGTAGGCGGAGTTGGCGATGACGGCGCCGGCCCAGGTGGAGGCCTCCAGCTCCACGGGTGCGGAGCCGTGCGAGGTCACCGAGGTCACCAGCACGTTGTCCTGCGCGGACAGCCAGGTGTCCAGGGACAGGGTGGTGCCGTCCATGACCACGGAGGTGGTGATCCGTGCGTCGAGGATCCGCTGCACCTCGTGGAAGGGGTCCGTGGACGGGGCGTCGGGGTCCTGCTGACTCTTCGTCAGCGGGAACAGCTGGATCTGCCCGATCCGGGCGCGGGGGTTGGCGATGGAGTCGTCGGTGTCGGCCTGGGTCGGTTCGGTGATGTAGAAGCGGAGGTGACGGGTGGTCACCGGGTTGCCGGGGCGGGCCGCATCGTCGCTGCGCAGCACATAGCGGGCGACGGTCTGTGCGGATCCCAGGTCCAGGGCTATCCACTGCGGCTTGCCCAGGTCGGAGACCCAGCCCTCGTAGCCGGAGGTCCACTGGCCGTTGACGGCGCGGTCGGGGGTCAGAGCCTGGTCGACGCTGCTGGCCGTGGCGGTCGCGCCCAGCGCCAGGTCGGGGTCGCTCTGCGGGCCGAACAGTTCGATCTGCCCGATCCGGGCGCGGGGGTTGGCGATGGAGTCGTCGGTGTCGGCCTGGGTCGGTTCGGTGATGTAGAAGCGGAGGTGACGGGTGGTCACCGGCGGGGCGGGCGGCGTCGTCGTTGCGCAGGATGTAGCGGGCGACGGTCTGTGCGGTGCCGAGGTCCAGGGCGATCCACTGGGGTTTGCCGAGGTCGGAGACCCAGCCCTCGTAGCCGGAGGTCCACTGGCCGTTGACGGCGCGGTCGGGGGTCAGCGAGCCGTTGACGCTGCTGGCGGTGGCGGTCGCGCCCAGCGCCAGGTTGGAACCCGGGGGCCTGGCGGTGGCCCGCAGGGTCACCCCTCCGATCGGCGCCGGGACCGGGCTGGGGTTGGCGTTCCAGAAGTCGCCCTTGGAGATGGTGAAGGTCTTGACGCCCGTGCTGCCGCCCGAGACCACCCCCACGTCCCCGTTCCCCAGCAGGGCCGTGTCGGGCATGGTGTTGGAGACGGCGCCGAGGTAGTCCTGGTCGGTCCACTGACCGGTGATGCCGGCCAGCTTGGTCCGCAGCGAGGCCCACTGCTCGGCCTCGCCGAGCGGCTGCGGTGCCGATGACGTGGCCGACAGGGCCAGGGCCCGGGCCGGCGACACCAGCGTCGTACCCGCGACCGCCACGGCGGTCGCGAGCAGGGAACGCCTGGTCATCCGCATGTGGTCGCGACTTTCCTGCCCCATCTGTGCTCTCCTTCGAGTGTCGGGGGTCGTGCTCTTCGGTCGGGCGACGCGTGGGTCGGGCAACGCGTGGGTCGGGCCAGGGTGCGTCAGGCCACGCGTCGGTCGTCGATCGCGTCCCGGTCCCAGGCGATGCCCAGGCCGGGGCGGTCCGGTGCCACGGCGTGGCCGTCGGTGATCTCCAACTGGCCGTCGGTGATCGCACGCAGCTGCGGAATGTGCTCCACGCAGCGGCCGTTGGGGACCGCCGCGGCCAGGCTGACGTGCAGCTCCATCAGGAAGTGCGGGCACACCTGGACGTTGAAGGCCTCGGCGAGGTGGGCCACCTTCAGCCAGGGCGTGATCCCGCCGACCCGCGCCGCGTCCACCTGGACGATCGAGGCCGCTCCCTGGGCCAGGTACTCGCGGAACTGGGCGACGGAGTACAGGGATTCGCCGACCGCCACCGGGATGGAGGTCGAACGGGCCAGCAGCACGTGCCCGGCCACGTCGTCGGCCGGCAGCGGTTCCTCGAACCAGGCCAGGTCCAGGGGTTCGAAGGCGGCGGCCCGGCGGCGGGCCTCGGCGTGGGTCATCGACTGGTTGGCGTCGACCATGATGTCCAGCCCGGGGCCGACGGCGTCCCGCACCGCCCGCAGCCGGGCCAGGTCCTGGCCCGCGCTGGGCTTGCCGACCTTCAGCTTGACGCCGTGCCAGCCCGCCGCCTGCGAGGCCAGCGCGCCGGAGACCAGTTCCTCGGTCGACAGGTGCAGCCAGCCGCCCTCGGTGTCGTAGAGCGGGACCTCGCGGCGGAATCCGCCCGCGACCTTCCACAGCGGCTCGCCGGCACGCAGGCAGCGCAGGTCCCACAGCGCGGTGTCCACCGCGGCCAGGGCCAACGAGGTGATCGCACCGACGGTGGTGGCCCGGGTGGAGGCGAACAGGTCGAACCAGACCCGCTCCACGGCGGCTGCGTCCTGGCCGGGAAGGCGCGGCAGCAGGTGCTCGCGCAGCATCGCCAGGACCGAACGCCCGCCGGTGCCGATCGTATAGGAGTAGCCGACGCCGGTACGGCCGTCGTCGGTGCGGATCTCGACGAAGACGGTCTCCTGTTTCAAGAACGCCTGCACAGCGTCGGTGCGCTCCTTCTCCACCTCCACATCGACCAGGTAGGCGTGCGCGCTGACGATTGCTGCCATGTCTGCCCTCTTCGGCTTCCAGCACGGATAATATAGTTTCCATGAGGTTAAGCCCGTTCGAAGCCCTGTCAAGGCCTGCTTCCTGATCGAGATGCGATCCGATCGTGTATGATCTCGGGCAGTAGCAGCGAAGAACGACGACGAGGAGACGGGCGGACGATGGCGCCGACGCCGCGACGGCAGGTTCTGGCGGACACCGTCCACGACACGATCCGCCGACGGCTGCTGGAGCACGCCATCGAGCCCGGGGCGAAGCTCAACATCAACGCCCTGGCCCTGGAACTGGACGTCTCGCCGACCCCGGTGCGTGAGGCGCTGGCCCGGCTGGAGGCCGAGGGGCTGGCGCTGAAGCGGACACTGGCCGGCTACACGGCGGCCCCGCTGCTCAGCGTCCAGGAGTTCGACGAACTCTTCGAGCTGCGGATGCTGGTGGAACCCGCGGCAGCGGCCCGCGCAGCCGAACGCGCCGACGCGGCGGACCTGCGCTCACTGGCCGAACACCTGACGCAGATGCGCGCAGCGCGGAGCACGGACGCGCATGAGGCACTGCAGCCGTTCGTCCAGCACGACGCGCTCTTCCACGACCGGATCGCCGCCATCGGGGGAAGCGCCCTGATGCGCGCCACGCTGGAGCGGCTGCACGCGCACACCCACCTCTACCGGCTCTACTTCCGGGAGGGCATCGCCGAGGACACCTGCCGCGAGCACGAGCGGATCCTGGACACCCTGCGCGAACACGACGCCGACGCCGCGGCCGCCACCATGCGCACCCATCTGCGGCGCGCACGAGAACGCCTCCTCAGCTCCCTGTCCCCCTCGGCGTCCGACCACCCGTGAGCGGGGCACCTGTGGCCTCAACAGGCGCTCCAGGACACTAGGATGACGGGCGATCACCTTCAAGATCCTCTTTCGCGGTCCCGTGGAGCCCGGCACGCCGGCTTCGCGGGATGTCCGCGACTGCGCCCAAGGGGGGCACCATGACCACCGTTCCACCGCTGCTGCGCTTACCCCGATCCCGACCCCGCTCGCTGCGCCTGCGGCGGCTGTCCCGCAGCACGGCGCTGTTCGCGCTCGTGGGCGGCTGCGCCCTGCTGGCCGGCGCCCCGGCCTCGGCGTCCGGGACCGGGTCGCTGACCCCGTACCTCGACTGCGTCACCACCAACCCGCAGACCGGTGACATCACCGCGTACTACGGCTACCACAACACCACCGGCTCGGCGTTGGTCGTCAGCGTCGGTGACAACAACCAGCTCTTTCCCGCGGACGCGTTCCAGGGGCAGCCGACCTACTTCAACCAGGGCACCTTCGCACAGGTCTTCCCGGTCACCTTCGACCCGACGGTGTTCCCTGCCCTCGCGTGGATCCTGGACGGGCAGGAGGCCGACGCCTCCGCCACGTCGCCGGCCTGCACCGGCGGGGTCACCGCCCCGGCCACCGCCATCGGCCTGACCGGGGCCACCCTGACCGGCGTGGTCGTGCCTACCGGCACCGCCACCGGCTACTCCTTCTCCTACGGCACCACGCCGACCCTGGGGACCACCACCGCGGTCCAGGACTTCGGCACCGGCACCCAGCCGCGCCTGGTCCAGCAGAAACTGACCGGGCTGTTCCCCGGCACCACCTACTACGCCCGCCTCGACACCACCAGCGACGCCGTCACCACCCACGGCCAGGTCCTCAGCTTCACCACCCCGGCGACCGCACCGCTGCTCATCACCACGGCGGCGACGCTGGCCGCCGGCACCGTCCACGCCGGCTACGCCCACTCGCTGGCGGGCAGCGGCGGCCTGAAGCCGTACACCTGGACCGTCACCGCGGGCCGGCTCCCTGCCGGACTCAGCCTGAACCGGACGACCGGTGCGATCACCGGAACCCCGACGGTCAAGGGCACCAGCACCTTCACCGTCAAGCTGTCCTCGGCCAGCGCCCCGCGCGCGGTGCCGGTCAGCAGGCAGTTCCACCTCACCATCGCCGCAGCCAAGGCGAAGTAGCCGCCCCGACTGCCCCGCTGTCCCCGCCGGAACTCCCGGCGGGGACAGCGGGGTTGGGAATTGGCTGGAGCGCCGTCCCCGTCGTCCGTAGCCTCGTCGGTATGCCCGCAGTCCCGGAACGAAGCATCCCCGAATGGTCAATGCCGCCGCCGATGGTCGGCGGTCATGTAACCGGTCCGGTGGTCGTCGCGCGTTCGGAGCGTGCGATCCTGATCGTCCGTCAGGTACTCGCCTACGGCAACGGCCTGGGCATCGAGGTCGAGGCGTACGGCAGGGGCACCTACCGGCAGGAACAGGGGCGGACCCCGGATCTCGACCACGGGCTACGCTTCTCGCTGCTGATCGCGGACGGCCGAGTCGCCCGTATGGACGACGAGTCGGGACTGCGTGACGGCCGTGGGCCGATGATGACCAACGCCGGCGGGCAGAGCGGCGGCGGGTACGACGGCAGCGAGGACGTCCGGCTGTCCCTGTGGGTGTGGCCGCTGCCCCCGCCCGGACCCGTGGTGCTGACCTGCTCCTGGGAGCGCGCCGGTCTCGCCGAGGCGAAGCTCACGCTCGACCCGGACGCGATCCGCACGGCCGCCGCCGCGTCCGAACCGTACTGGCGCACGGACCGACCCGACGAGTCCCTGTAGGCGGGGCCCTGTGACCCGTGGTGGCCCTGTTCAGCTGCGTGAAGTAACGCCGGCGGGTCGTGGAGCCAAGGAAGGGGTGTGGACACTCCGTCAGCTCCGATCAGTTCAGGGGATGCTCGTGCCTTCGGATCCGTGCCAGGAACCAGCTGCAGTGACAGTGTCGTCGCGGCGGGCGGCAGGAGTGGTGGGCCACTTCGTCACCCGCGTCGGTGGCCTGGTCCTGGCCCTGCCAATGGTCGTCCGCGAGATCGGGCGCGGTGCCCGGACGCTGCTGCTCGCCCGGGCCGCCGGACGGCACAAGGGGCGGTGACGTCGGGTCGGTCCATTGCGCCGGTCCCCCGGGGTATCGGCCGGGGGAGGACCGTCCGCGCGCCGCGGCCGGTTCACAGTCGGTGGTGCACCCACACCCCCGGCTCGACGTAGACCGCGCAGTCGTGCTCGACGCTGCAGTGCACCGGCACAAGCGCGCCCGGCACCACGACCGGGCCGGACTGGTCGAACGGCAGGCCGGTCCAGGAGCGCCACTCCGCCAGCGTGCCGGGGATCGTCATCGCACGTGCGCAGGTGCCGACGATCCGGCCGCCGGCTCGGACGTGCGTCCGCAGCCACGGGTCCTGAGGCAGGCCGTCCTCCCGGACGAGCGCCGCGTACTCGACCATCGACATGTCGGGTACCAGGTGCTTGTGGTTCGGCCGCACCGGGGCCACCAGGTGCTCGTAGCCCAGTCGGGCCGCGTTCTCCCGCATGGCAGCCAGCATCTTCGCCGACAGGCCGGTGCCCTGCAGATCCGTCGGAACGGTGATTTCCAGCGCCGAGACGATGTTCGGTTTCACTCCGATCTGGCGGTCGCGCGCCGAGCGCCAGATGACGCCGTCCCAACCGTCGACCGGCAGTTCACCGAGCGCAGGGTCGCCGTCCCAGGCGAAGGGCACGCAGAACGCGCGCGCGATCGCCTGGTCCGGGGCGGAGGCGTCGAAGGCGATCAGCCCGTACTCCGGGTGAGCGGTCCGGACGTCGCTGTAGTAGAGGTTGCCGATGGAGTCGTGGTTCATGAACTCGGGCCACGGCTCGGTCTCCTCGTTCACGAACGAGGACTTCAGAGTCAGCCGCTGAGCGAGCGTGACGATGCGGAGATCCATGCTCGGACTGTAGAGAGGTTCGGGTCTTCGGGCATCCGGATTTTCACGCAACGGCGCCGTCGATGGTGGCGGTGAAGGCGAGGACGGCCTTCGCCAGTTGGTCGGGGGCCTCCATTGCGGCGTAGTGGCCGACGCCGTCGAGATCTGCCGAGCTGACCTCGGCGGCCGGTGCGGCCTGCGTCATGGTGGTGGCGGTGAAGGAGCGTCCGCCGGCGCCGACCGCGAGCACGGGCGCGGTCAGGCCCGGCGCTTCGGCTAGGGCCCGGATCTCGGGGCCCTCGCGCAGCATTGACCGGTAGAGGCCGATGGCGCCGCGCCAGCCGTCGGGCCGCGCGTAGCTGCGGACGAACTCGTCGATGTCGGCGTCGGTGCTGACGTCCGGGGTCGCGCTCGGTGGCGCGCTCGGGGTCGCGAAGGCGAACTGCTCCAGGAACCGGCGCTCGCGGCCGGTCAGCAGCAGTTCGGGAATGCCGGGTGCGGTGAGGACGCCGATGTACCAGGCGCCGCCGCGGGTGATGTCGGCCAGCGCCTCCACACCGAACCCGGGCAGTCCCGTCTCGATGGCGATGAGGCTGAGCACGTCCTGCGGGTGGGTGGTCGCGAGCCGGAACACGGTGGCCCCGCTGATGTCCTGTCCGGTGACGTGGACCGGGCCGACGTCGAGGTGCCGGATCAGTTGGTGCAGGTCCTCGGCCGAGGCGGCGCTGTCGTAGTCGCCCGGTCCGTTGTCGGAGTCGCCGAAGCCGCGCAGGTCGACGGCGAAGACGCGGTGGTGTTCGGCGAGCAGCGGGATGAGCCGGTGGAAGGCCCACCAGGTCTCGGGGAATCCGTGCACCAGCAGGATCGGGGTCCCGCCGGTCCCGGCCGCGACGTAGTGCAGCGTGGTTGCGTTGACCTCGACGCGGTGGTGCGTGATCCCCGGGAGTGTGGCGCCGGCGGGTGTGGCGTTCATGGGGTCCCCTTGTTTCGACAACCTAGTTGTCCATCACATTAGACAACAAGGTTGTCGTTGTCCAGGGGTCGTATTCTTCTTCCATGCCACGATCCGGCGCTGACCTCGCACTGCTCCTGCTCGCAGGCTTCCGCTCGCTGGCGGACGCCGCGACCGAGGAGCTGGCCCGCCGCGGCTACGAGGACATGCGTCCCGCCCACGACTTCGCCATGCGGGCCATCATCGCCGGCGCTGACAACGCCTCAGAGCTGGGCCGGCGCCTGTCGGTCTCCAAGCAGGCGGCGGCGAAGACCATCGCGGTGCTCCAGGAGCGCGGATACGTGGGACGCGACACGGATCCACAGGATGCGCGCCGCAAGCGACTTGAGGTCACGCCGCTCGGCTTCGAGGTGCTGCGGCAGGGTGAGGCGGTCTTCGACGAGTTGCGCGAGCAGTGGCAGCGGCAGATCGGCTCCGCCGAACTTGCGAGCCTCGAAGCGCATCTGACCACCCTGGTCGGCGCCCGCCCGGTACGCCTGGATGCGCCGGGATGGACCGCGCACGACCTCGGCGGGCCGGCCTAGCCCAGGCTGCCCGCTGGTCGGGGTGAACGGCAATTCGAAGGTCTGCAATATCCCTGGGCTGCAATCTTGGGGAGATCTTAGGATTTCGCCCTGCGAATTCCGGCCTCAGTGGTATTGACCGCCGTTCGCTGCATCTGCTTTGCTTCTGCGCGGCGCCTCACACGCCATATGGGACGGTGGTTCGGGGGAAAGCCCCAGGGCTGCCTGACCTCTGACTCCACGACGGCTCCGCTGCTCCTGCCTCAGTCCTTTGTTGACGAAGTTTCTGCGGTCGACACCCCTCGACCGCACAGGGGGAACTCCGTCCGCCCGGGTCCGAAGCATGACGCCGCGGAGCTGTCGTGGGCGAAGGCTCCCAAGGTCCGTATGGACGCGGCTGCCGGCAACGCGGACGCGAAGGCCCGCGCGGTGATCGCGACGTCATTCGCGTGCCTGGACGCGGCATCGATGACCTGGGTCGCCGACGACGGCAAGGGCGAGATCATGGATCCGTACGACGAGTGCCTGGCTGCGGTGCGCGGCTGACCTGCGCTACGCGTCGTGGCGGTGCGGGGAGTTCCAGGGTCACGGTCAGGCCGCCGCCGGGGGTCTCCTGGAGTCGGGCCGTTCCGCCGTTGGCGGTGACCAGGCGGTGCACGATGGCCAGGCCCAGGCCGGATCCCTTGGCGTGCGGGTTGCCGAACCGGCGGAACGCGGCGGCCCGGGCGGCCGGACTCATCCCCGGACCGTCGTCGGTCACCACCAACTGCACCGTGGCGCCAGCGGGCCGGGCCCGGACGCGCACCCGGCCGCCCTCGCGGGCCGCGTCCACGGCGTTGGCGATCAGGTTGTCCAGAACCTGCTCCAGGTCGCCGGGACCCAGGAAGGCCAGCAGGTCAGCGGGGCCGTCAGGGCCGTCGGGGCTGTCGGCGGTCAGGGTCACCCGGCGCTCGGACGCCACCGGCTCCCATGCGTCCACCCGTTCGGCGACGAGGTCCGCGACCCGGACCGGGGTCGGCCGGGGGACCGCGCTCTCGGCCCTGGCGACCGCCAGCAGTCCGTCCACCAGCCGGGACAGACGGGCTATCTCCTCCTGTGCGCCGGCCAGTTCCTGGGCCGTCCCGGCATCGGCCTCGCCGCCCAACAGGTCCAGCCGAAGGCGCAACGCGGCCAGCGGGGTGCGCAGTTGGTGCGACACGTCGGCGATCACCGTGCGGTGGCCGTGGACCAGCGCCTCGGTCCGCGCCGCCATGGTGTTGAACGTCGCGGCCAGTCGGCGTACTTCGGGCGGCCCGGCCCGCACCGGGGCCCGTACCTCCAGATGCCCGTCGCCCAGGCGCTGTGCCGCGCGGTCGACTTCGTGCAGCGGACGGCCGACCCAGCGCGCCAGCGCGACCGACAGCAGTGCCCCGGCCAGCAGCCCGCCGACCGCGATCGCCGCGAGCCAGCCCTGTACCGCCGCGATCCGGTCGTGCAGCGGGTCCAGCGACCGGGTGAGCACCGCGGCCCCCACCGGCTCGTCGGCGTCGCCGATAGGGGTGGCCACCGTGATCAGCCCGTCGCCCTGGTGCGTGTGCGCCTGCGCATCGGCCACGGCGGCCCGCACCAGGTCCTGTGCGGTGGTGCCCTGTGCGGTGCCGCAGGAGGTGCGGAACAGCACCCGCCCGGTGCCGTCGTAGACCGTCGCGCAGTCCCCGTCGGACTGGGTTGCGGCAAGCAGGCGCAGCGTGGGGGCGGCCGACTTGTGGTCGGACAGGTTCTCCTCGGCCGAGGAGGCCAGGGTGCGCCCGGTGGCCTCGGCCGAGTCCCGGAAGGACGTCTGCTCGCGTTGGTCGAGCAGCCGGCCCAGCGGGAGCACGGCCAGTGCCAGCAGTACCGCGACCAGGGCCAGCACGCTGAGCGCGATGCGACGGTTCACCGCCGGCTCAGCTCGGTCCGGTGAGGCGGAAGCCGCGGCCGTAGACGGTCTCCACCAGCCCCGGACGGCCCAACTTGCGGCGCAGTGCGGCCATGTGGACGTCCAGCACCTTGCCCGGTCCGTACCAGTGCGCGTCCCAGGCCCGCTCCAGGATCTCCTGACGGGTCACCACTCGCCCGGGGTCGACGGCCAGGCACTCCAGGATGTCGAACTCCTTGGCGGTCAGCGCGATCTCGGCGCCGGCCACGGAGACCCTGCGGGTGCGCGGGTCCACCAGGAGGTCCCCGTGCCGGAGCGGTTCGGGAACGGTCGGGCGGGTCCGGCGCAGCACCGCCCGGATCCGGGCCAGCAGTTCGGCCAGTCCGAACGGCTTGACCAGGTAGTCGTCCGCGCCCTGGTCCAGCGCGGTCACCCGGTCGCCCTCCTCGCCGCGGGCGGTGACCACGATCAGCGCCAGGTCGGAGCGCCGACGCAGCAGCCGGCAGACCTCGACCCCGTCGATGTCCGGCAGCCCCAGGTCCAGCAGCACCACGTCCGGCACCGGTTCGGCCAGCAGTGCGGCCCGGCCGGTCTCGACGCACCGCGCCGCGTATCCGGCCCGCTCCAGGCCGCGCACCAGTGACCGGGCGATGCCCTGGTCGTCCTCCACCACCAGTACCCGTACCGCACTGGTGTCCGGGCTCAGCTCCTGCATCCCGCCAGAGTAGGTCATGTGCCGGCTGTGGATATTCTTTGCGATTCGCAGGGCGGAAATCTGCGGTTCCTGGGGTCGATGCCGGGGGTCCGAGCTGGAATCTTAGTCAGTTCTTAGGGTTTGACCTGCCATTACATGGTTGTACCGGGTGTTGACCTGTGTCCATCAAGTCTGCTTTGCTTCTGCGCGTCAGCCCCGTACACCACTTGACGTGGTGTCACTTCGGCACTTCCCCGTACATGCACCTGATCCCGTGACGCCCACCGGCGCTCACGCCATCGGCATGAGAGGAAACCCCCAACCATGGGTTCGTCCCAGGCACCTCGTCGCAGGCTACGCGCCGCCCTGACCGGGATCGCGTCGCTCTCCCTCCTCACCGGCGCGCTCGTCGCCGCCGCCGCACCCCAGGCGGTGGCCTCGACGCCGGCACCGGCGGCTCAGCAGGCCCAGCCGGCACCGCAGTCGCAGAACCACTCGGTCACCGACCCGTACAGCCCGGCCTACCAGCACCCCTACCGGCACGGTGTGGTGCCGACGGTCGCCCAGAACGCCAAGATGAAGAGCTGGGCTGCCTCGCAGGCCTCGCCGAACGTGGCGACCGGCCCGGAGACGCTGTCCTACGGCGGCGGCATCGACGGCATCGGGGTCCAGAGCGGCCACTCCAAGGTCTACCTGGTGTTCTACGGCTCCCAGTGGGGCACCCAGTCCACCAACAGCAGCGGGGACGCCACCTTCTCCGGGGACCCGGACGGCGGCGCGCCGGTGGCCCAGGAGATGTTCAAGGGCATCGGCACCGGCAACGAACTGTGGTCCGCCGACCTGACCCAGTGGTGCGACGGCCCCAACGTGTCGGCCGGCGCCACCAGTTGCCCCTCCAACGCCAACTTCGTCCCGTACCAGAGCGGCGGGGTGCTGGCCGGCGTCTGGTACGACAACGCCGGCGCGTCGCCCAGCGCGGCCAGCGGCCACCAACTGGGTGTGGAGGCCGTCAACGCGGCCGCGCACTTCGGCAACACCACGGCCGCGGCCAACCGCGACGCCTACTACGTGATCCTCTCGCCGCACGGCACCAACCCGGACAGCTACCAGGGCCAGTACTGCGCCTGGCACGACTACAACGGCGACTCCACCCTCACCGGCGGGGCGGTCTCCTCCGGCTACGGCGACATCGCCTTCAGCAACCAGCCCTACAACATGGACTCCGGATCCGGCTGCGGGGTGGGCTTCGTGACCTCGCCGGGCACCCTGGACGGCTGGACCATGACACTGGGTCATGAGTGGCACGAGATGATGTCGGACCAGAACCCGGCCGGCGGCTGGACCAACAACACCGGCAGCTCCTACAACGGCCAGGAGAACTCCGACGAGTGCGCCTGGATCAACCCCGGCACCACCGGCGGCGCAGCCAGGGTCACCATGGGCACCGGCACCTTCTCCGAGCAGGCCAGCTGGTCCAACGACACCAACGCCTGCGCCATCTCGCACCCGATCGTCGGCGGCGGCTCCACCGGCAACACGGTCAGCGTGACCAACCCCGGCAGCCAGAGCGGCACCGTCGGCACCGCGGTCTCGCTGCAGATCAGCGCGAGCGACTCGGCCTCCGGCCAGACCCTGACCTACAGCGCCACCGGCCTCCCGGCGGGCCTGTCGATCTCCTCCACCGGCCTGATCTCCGGCACCCCGACCACCGCGGGCACCTCCTCGGTGACCGTCACGGCCAAGGACGGCACCAACGCCAGCGGCAGCACCAGCTTCAGCTGGACCGTCGCCGGCAGCGGCGGTGGCGGCTGCACCGCGGCCCAACTGCTGGGCAACCCCGGCTTCGAGACCGGCACCGCCGCCCCGTGGACCGCCTCCTCCGGGGTCGTCGACAACTCCAGCGGCGAGGCCGCGCACTCCGGCAGCTGGAAGGCCTGGCTGGACGGCTACGGCAGCACCCACACCGACACGCTGTCGCAGACGGTCACCGTGCCGGCTGGCTGCAGCACCGCGACGCTCAGCTTCTACCTGCACATCGACACCGCCGAGACGTCGACCAGCACCGCCTACGACACGCTGAAGGTGCAGATCGGCAGCACCACCCTGGCCACCTACTCCAACCTCAACAAGAACACCGGCTACAGCCTGAAGTCCCTCAACCTGTCCGGCTACGCCGGGCAGAGCGTGACGCTCAAGTTCACCGGGACCGAGGACTCCTCGCTGCAGACCAGCTTCGTGATCGACGACACCGCGATCAACGTCTCCTGACGCCTGATCGGATCCGAGCGCTCCGCCCCGGGAGGAACCCCTCCCGGGGCGGAGCCGTCCCAGGAGCACAGCCGACGGAAGGCGACGCCCATGCGCCTGCGCACATCTGCCGCGATCCACGCGGCCACCGCCCTGCTGTGCCTGGCCGGATGCGACTCCGCAGCCGTCGGCGCACACCCCGGCCCGACCGCCGCTGCCACGGTCACGCTGGACGACCGGTCGCCGGCCCGCACCGTCACGGTCACGGTCGGCAGCACCGTGGACCTGGTGCTGCACAGCACCTACTGGTCGGCGCTCCGCAGCTCCGCACCGCACACGCTCCAGCCGATCGGGGCCGCGGTCACCTCGGCCGCCCCGGGCTGCGTCCCGGGCCAGGGCTGCGGCACCGTGACCGCCCGTTTCCTGGCGGCGGCGGCCGGGCGCGTCGTGCTCAGCGCGACCCGGACCGTCTGCGGGGAGGCCCTGCCCTGTGCGCCCGGGCAGCGGAGCTTCGCCGTGACCGTGCTGATCACCGGCTAGACGGTGGCGGTCCGGCCTGCAGCCGTAGCCCGGTGAGGGTCAGTTCCAGTGCGGAGCGGAACTGGTCGACGTCGTCGTGGCCGTCGAACTCGTCGACGATCTCGTGCACGAAGGGGAAGTCCTCGGGATCGAGCTCCCGCCAGGCCCGGGCGTAGCGGCCGAGGAACTCGTCGCGGTCCACCGCGCCGTCCAGGACCTCCTGGGGCGGCTCCTGGCCCAGGTCGATGGCGGAGCCGACGACGACGCCCACGATGGCGGACACGGCGTGGAACCGCTGGCGTGCGTCCAGGTCGAGGCGGAGGGTCTGCTCGCCGAGCCTCTCGTACAGGCGCAGGGAGTTGCTCTGGGCGGTGGTGTTGCGCATGAAGTAGGCGGCCAGCCACGGCCTGGCCACGATCGCGTCGAACAGCGTCACGGCCATCTCGCGGAGGTCGTCGATGGGGTCGTCGGTGCGCGCGAGTCCTTCGACGTCGGCCAGTACGGCGCCCATCACATGGTCGGTGGCCTGGTCGAGCAGTTCGTCCTTGCTGGCGACGTACCAGTAGATGCTGGCGACACCGCCGCCCAGGCGCTGGGCCAGCGCCCGGAACGTGAGCGCCGGGGCTCCGGCCTCGTCGAGCAGGGCCACCGCCTCGGAGAGTACGGACTCCATCGAGTGCGAGGCCCGGCGGCGTCCCTGGCTCGAACGGTCCTGCAGGCGTGCCATGGCTCACTTCCCGTCGCATGTTGCGCTGTATCGAACGTTGTTCTATCGTAGCGTATCGTACGCCGTTCGATAGTCGAACCGCGTTCGATCGGAGGACCGTCATGGCTACCAGTACGCTTCAGACCCCCGCCCGCGGCTACCCGTCGCTGCGCGCGGCGTGGATCCCCCTGGCCGCCCTCTGCCTGGCGTTCTTCGTCGAGATGGTGGACAACACCCTGCTGTCGATCGCGCTGCCCACCATCGGCCGCAACCTGGGCAGCGGCACCACCGCGCTGCAGTGGGTCACCGGGGCGTACTCGCTGACCTTCGGCGGCCTGCTGCTGACCGCCGGGTCGATGGCCGACCGGCTCGGCCGCCGCCGGGTGCTCCTGGTCGGACTGGCCGTCTTCGGTGCGCTGAGCCTGTGCGTCGTCCTGGTCACCACGGCAGGCGAACTCATCGCCCTGCGGGCCGCACTGGGCATAGCCGCGGCGGCGATGGCCCCGATCACGAACTCGCTGGTCTTCCGCCTGTTCGACGACAAGGCCCTGCAGATGCGCGCCATGACGGTGATGATCATCGTCGGCATGTCCGGGTTCGTCCTGGGCCCGCTGCTCGGCGGCACCGCGCTGGCCCATGTGCGCTGGCAGTGGCTGCTGCTGGTCAACGCCCCGATCGCGGTGATCGCCTGCATCGGCGTGCGGCTGGGCGTGCCGGCCGACCGGCCGGAGGACCTGACCCACGACGCGCTCGACCTGCCCGGAGCCGCCCTGAGCATCAGCACCATCGGGCTCGCCTGCTACTCGCTGACCAGCGGCGTCCAGCACGGCTGGTTGTCCGTGGCCACCCTCGCGTCGATCGCCGGCGCCGTCGTGGCCGGGACCGCCTTCGTGCTCCACGAACGTCGCAGTGCGGCACCCATGCTGGACCTGCGGCTGTTCGCCAACGGCACCGTCCGCGGCGCCGCCATCGCCCAGATCGGCACTTCCATCGCCATGGCCAGCGTGATGTTCGGGCTGATCCTGCACTTCCAGTACGCCTACGGCTGGAGCCCGGTGCGCGCCGGCCTGGCCAACCTGCCGATCATCGTCACCATGCTCGGGGCGACCCCGGTGTCCGAATGGCTCGCCCGCCGCTTCGGCCACCGCATCGCCTGCCTGGTCGGCGCGGCCTGCCTGGCCGGCTCGCTGGCAGGCCTGTCCTGGGCCGTCGACCACGGGTACGCCGCCATCGCCGTCTGCATGGTGCTGATGACCGTGGGACTGCGCACCGTGATGACGATCTGCGCGGTCGCCCTGGTCGGCGCGATGCCCGCCAACCGCACCTCCATCGGCGCGGCCCTCAACGACACCGCCCAGGAAGTCGGTTCCAGCATCGGCACCGCCGTGGTCGGCACCCTGATCGCCGCCCTGGTCACCACCCAGCTCCCGGCCGGCACCTGGAGCAGCGAACTCGTCGCCTCGTTCTTCCACGGCGAACGGATCACCTACGCCCTGCTCGCCGTCGTGGTCGGAGTGATCGCCGCGGGCGGCGCGCTGAGCCTCACCAACTCCCGCACCACCGAGGAGGCCCCCGTCGAGGGACCCGCACTGGAGGAACCCGCACTGGAGGAACCCGCGGTCGAAGAACCCGCTCTCAAGGGCTCCGCAGTCAAGGAAACCGCCTGAGCACCGGGTTCCACGGACGCGCGCCGGGGTCTGCGGGGGGGGACTGGTGAGGGGTGGCATGGGCTTCGGGGAGGCGTTCACACCATGGGTTCCACCATCGGTCATACCGGAGTACGGTGGATGGTATGGCCACCTCTGAGAAAGTCACCGTGTCCTTGCCGCCCGATGTCCTTGCCGCAGCCCGTGCTGCGTCCGAGGGCAACCTGTCCGCCTACACCGCCAAGGCACTGAAGAACCAGGCGGTGCGCGACGCCGCGGCCGCACTCGACGCCTGGCGGGCCGAGACCGGCGACCCGCTGGACGACGTCTACGGCATGGCCGAGGAGGACGAGCGTTGAGCGTCCCCGCCACCGTGCCCCTGAGGCGCGGTCAGATCTGGGAGGTCGCCTCCCCGTCCGGCCGTCCCCGCTGTCTTCTGGTGGTCGAGGCCGACGGCGCACTCCAGCTCTACCAGCACGGCGCGGTGTGCGTCCTGGTGGACACCAGTGGCACCGCGCCGGACACCCTGCTCAGCACCCCGATCACCCACCCCGTGGAGGGCGTGGCCATCGCCGTGGACGTGCTCAGCTACCGGCGCGAACGGATCACCGGGGGGAAGTACCTCGGCATCGTGACCCCCGAGGAGATGACCCGGGTCAGCCAGGCGCTGCGGCTCGCCCTGGATCTCACCTCCTAATGAAGCTCGTCAAGCAGCCGCTGTGACCGGGAGTCCACCTTGGAAGCACTGTCCGTCGCGTATGAGGGCCCACAGGACGTTGACGCGT
>NZ_JOEH01000027.1 GCF_000719095.1 Streptacidiphilus jeojiense
CACCCGCCACCTGCAACCGCACCGTCCCACCCGCGACAACCCGCGCCTTCGACGCACCCCTACCCGACCGCGTGTCCAGGATCCGCGAAGGACCAACCGGAACCAGCCGGCTGCCGGGCGGAACGGTCGGTGCGGCCGTGACCCGGAAGGCCGCCGGCAGGTAGCCCGGCGACGGCGTCCCCGGGACGTAGCTCGCGCCGTCCAGCACCAGGTCATAGCTGCCCGGACTGACGCCGTAGGTGATCAGCTGTCCGGTCAGCGCGGTACCTGACGAGTTGACGGACACCGGCCGGTAGTTGCCCGCGCTGATGCCGCCGGTGGCGAGTGACACCGCGGTGCCCATGCTCAGACCGGTGCCGTGCAGCACCACCTGGTCGACGCTCCCGGCCGGCCCGACGGCCGGCGAGACCGAGCTCAGCGTCGCGGCCGGGGGACGGGTGCAGCCGCTCCGGCAGACGCCCTGGAGGTAGTAGGAGAACGGGGTCGCTGACGTGTAGGGAGTGACCAGCAGAACCTCCTGCCCGGCCGGGTCGGTCGACTGGGTGCCGCAGCTGTAACTGAAGCTGCCCACGTTGTCGCCGTGGCAGAGCCCGATGGGGTCGGTCCAGGAACCGCTGGCGGAAACGCTCACCCACGGAAGGCCCGAGCCCGATCCGTACACCCCGATCGTCTGCGAGGGCTTCATCTGGACCACCGCGCAGTAGGCGGTCGTGGTCTCGGTGAGGGTGCCGCTCTGCGGGCCGAAGCCGTTCACGGACAACGGGTGCGCGGTGCACTGCGGAGCCCATCCGGCCGCGGTGCCCACCCGCCAGGTGTCCACATGGGCGGAGATCCCGATCCCCGAGTAGTTCTCGGCGGTCACGATGACCTGGTACGAGGTCGATCCGGTGACCTGGCAGGAGACACCCCACTGGCGGCAGACGATGGCGCCCTTGGCGTCCGCGACCTGCAGCACCGCACCAGCCGGGTGCGGAGCAGTGGCGCGCACGTCGATCCAGAGCTTGTCGGCGGCCGCCGCGGTGACCCGCTCGCAGACGGTGTCCAGGGCGGAAATCAGCACATGCGCGGTGGACGGTCCGCCGACCGTGGTGGAGACCGGCGCGGAGCACGAGGCCGTCTGCGAGACGTCGCGGCGCACCACCCGGTAGGTGTCACCGCTGCCGACGGTTGACACCAGCGCGGTGTAGGCGACTCCCGGGGTGTAGGAGCAGATGCCTGTGCTGTTGCCGAAGCAGATCTGCTTGCCGGTGGGGTCGTAGACGTTGATCGACCCGTTCACCTGGTTCGCGGTGTTGGTGTAGTCGATCATCTCCCCGGTGGAGTGCTGGTTCGCCGGGATGCTCAGGCATCCGACCTTGTTCGAGGCCGTCAGCGTGACCTGGGCACCCCAGGAGCCGCCGTAGCCGGACTGGGGCCAGACCGCGCATCCGGCTGCGGAGTCGGTCCGCTGCACCAGCAGCCGGTAGGAGGTGTTGAACGCCTGCGCCGACAGGACCGCCCGGAACGGCGCGGTACCGCTCAACGTGCAGATCGCGTAGCTGAAGTCGGCGTTCGGGCACTGCGGTACACCGGTCGCGTCGACGACCTGCGTCGGCACGGTGTTCCCGTCGGCGGCGGGCTCGTCGAACATGTAGTCCGCCCGCCCGGAGGCCGTCGGCAGGGTCAGGCAGACCTCCTCGCCGACGCCCTGGAAGCCGCCCGTGGCGGCACCGCTCGCGAAGTCGGTGTCACCGGTCGTCGTGCAGCCGCGACTCTCGTTCGCCGCGATGAAGACCGTGCCGACGTGCGCGGTGACGGCCGGGTCCACGCTCACCACGAGGTTGTAGTCACCGACGGCGAGTTGGCAGAACGGGCCGGAGTTGCTGCAGGTCGGTGTGCCGCCGGGGAGGTAGAGGGTGCTGCCGACGCCGGCGTCGTCCGGGGTCACCGCATGGATCTGGTACTGCCCCGCGGTGCTGACGTGCAGTGCGCTGCAGCGCACCGTGGACGTGGTGTCCGGCACGGTTCCGTAGGTCTGCTGAGCCACCGTCAGACAGCCCTGCGGCTGGGTGACGCTGTTGAGCTGCAGGGAGAGGGTGTCGGCGTTGCCGTAGGTGTCACCGGCCAGCACCCGGTAGGGGGCCGTGCCGGTCAGGGTGCAGTCACCCAGGTCGTCGATGCAGACCTGGGCGCCGGTGGCGTCGAAGACGGCCACGATCGGCTGGAGGAACTGCGCCGACGCCACGGCGGCGTGCAGCACACTGCCGCTGGCCATGGCCAGCGTGTAGCAGGCGCCGGTGGCCCCCGCGGCGAGCGGGGAGTGCAGTGCCGGAGCGGCGAACGAGGGGTCGGCGACGGCGCAGGTGGTGTCGGAGAGCAGCGCGGTCAACGCCAGCGTGTAGGAGGCGACGCCCTGGTTCTGGACCTGCACGGTGTAGCTGCCGGCCTGGGCGGTCGGGCACTGCGGGATCTGGAACCAGTTGGGCTGCCGGCAGCCGACGGCGCTGCCGTCGGGCCCGATGACGCTGATCGGCAGCATGTTGCCGTCGGTCCCTGCGGCGCGCACCAGCAGCAGGTCGGTCGCCGAGGGGAGGGTCAGCGTGTAGCTGTCGGTGCCTGCGGCCGCGGGCGAGGTGCAGGGGTACACGGTGTCCGTCACGACGGTGCCGGAGCAGGTGTCCGGGACGGCGGCGGTGTGCGCGAGGGCGCTGTGCACCGCGGCCGCGCGGAGCTTCTGCTCGTCCGCGGGCCGGGCCGGGAGCTGTGCCTTGGCCGGTGCCGTCGGCTTGACCGCCGCCGTGGCCTTGGCCGCCTTGGCCGCCTTCGCGGGCCCGGCCTGACCTGTGGTCTTCGCCGTCGCACTACCGCCGGCGGCTGCCGGTGCGGCAGCGGCAGCCGTACTGCTGGTGCCCCCGGCGGGCTGGGTCGCGGCCCCGTAGGCGACTCCGGTCGGACCGATGAGTGCGGCGAGGACGCACAGCAGCAGGACACAGAGCCCGGGCAGGCGCCTGGCTCCGCGGGTCGTGGACGGTGGCATGATGGCGCCTTCCCCCTGGATACCGCTCACCCCGCTCCTGTGACAGCCACAGGAGCCGCATAGGGCAGCGGGATCCTAGCAAGGCCGTTCGAGTACCGAGCGGGCACCCCAGCCCATCCGGGAGCGGGGACGGCCGCTGACCGCCGAGCCCGACCCGGTCCGGCGCCTACGCGTCGGTAACAACCCCTGTACAGGGGTTCTCTGCGGCTCTACGCTCCCGTTCATGCCGAACCTGCCCGATGCCGTGCTCTGGTCCGTGCCCGCCTTCGTCCTGTTGACCATCGTCGAGATGGTGTCGTTCCTGGTCCATCCGGACGAGGACGAGCAGGGGTACGCCGGGAAGGACACCGCCACCAGTCTGACCATGGGGCTGGGGAGTCTGGTGACCAATCTGGGGTGGAAGATCCCGGCGTTCGCGCTGTACAACCTGGTGTACGCGCTGACGCCGCTGCGGGTGCCGGTGCTGTGGTGGACCACGGTGCCGTTGATGCTGCTCGGGCAGGACCTCTGCTACTACTGGTCGCACCGGAGCACGCACCGGGTGCGGCTGCTCTGGGCGCAGCACGTGGTGCACCACTCCAGCAGGCACTACAACCTGTCCACCGCGCTGCGGCAGCCGTGGACGGACCTGACCTTCGGGATCTTCTACTTGCCGCTGGTGGTGCTCGGGGTCTCCCCCGCCGCCGTGGCGTTCTGTTCCTCCGTCAATCTGGTGTACCAGTTCTGGATCCACACCGAGCGGATCGACAAGCTGCCCCGCCCGGTGGAGTTCGTGTTGAACACCCCCTCGCACCACCGGGTTCACCATGCCTCGCAGGGCGGCTACCTGGACCGCAACTTCGGCGGGATCCTGATCGTCTGGGACCGGCTGTTCGGCAGCTTCACCGCCGAGGGCGACCGGCCCGTGTACGGGCTGACCAAGAACATCAGCACCTTCAACCCGCTGCGGGTGGCCACCCACGAGTACGCCGCGATCGGCCGCGACCTGGCCGCCGCGCGCAACTGGCGCGAGCGGGCCGGGTACCTGTTCCGGGGCCCCGGCTGGCAGCCGGCCGACCTGACAGAGCGGCAGGCGTCCGCGCAGGAAGCCAAGGTCGCCGCGTGAGGCTGCGTGCGTACGCGGCGCTGTCCCTCGCCCACCTCGTGTTCGTCCTGCTCGGCTGGGGTCTGGCCCGGGACATCAGCAAGCCGCTGCTGATGCCGGTGCTGGCCGCCGCCGTGGTCACCGCGGCGCCCCGGTTGCTGCTCGGCGCGCTGGTCGCGTCCTGCGCCGGGGACACCTTCCTGATCTTCGGCGGCAACTGGTTCCTGCTCGGCATGGGCGGCTTCGCGGTGGCCCACGCCTGCTACGTCACCCACTTCGTCCGCACCGGCGCGCTGCGCGACCGCCGCCGGCTGCTGCGCACCGCGGCGCCCTACGCGGTGGCCTGGGCCGTGCTGATCACGCTGCTGTGGCCGGACCTGGACGCGGGGCTGCGCATCCCGCTGGCCTGCTACAGCCTGCTGCTCACCGGCACCGCCGTGACCTCCGCCTGCGCCGGTCCGCGCACCGGCCTCGGCGGCGGGCTGTTCCTGCTCTCCGACTCCCTGATCGCGAGCGGCCTGGCCCACTGGCCGCAGCCGCCGGCCGCGGACTTCTGGGTGATGCTGACCTATCTGACGGGCCAGTACCTGCTCGCGACCGGCATCGCCGGCCGGTCCGGGCGCTACAGCGCCAGGTCGACGACGACCGGGGCGTGGTCGGAGGTGCCCTTGCCCTTGCGGGCCTCGCGGTCCACGTAGGAGTCGGTGACCGCCTCCACGAAGGGCTTGTTGGCGTAGGTGAAGTCGATCCGCATGCCGTAGTTCTTGGGGAAGGCCAGCCCCCGGTAGTCCCAGAAGGTGTAGGGGTGGTCGTACTTGAGGGCGCGCGGGAAGACGTCCGCGAGGCCGACGTCGCGGAGGTCGGCCAGGGCCTGCCGCTCCGGGGCGGTGACATGGGTCTGGCCCTCGAACTTGGAGACGTCCCAGACGTCCTGGTCGGTGGGCGCCACGTTGAAGTCGCCGAGGACGGCGAACGGGCGGGGGCCGGCGGTGTCGTCACGCACCGCGTCGCGCAGCGCGGCCAGCCACTCCAGCTTGTAGGCGTAGTGGGCGTGGCCCACCTCGCGGCCGTTGGGCACGTACACCGACCAGACCCGGACCGGGCCGCAGGTCGCGGCGATGGCCCGGGGCTCCTGCTCGGGCTCGGGCTCCAGCAGCGAGGGCTCGGCGTCGGGGGCGGGATCGGCCAGGTAGCCGGGCTGGTCGGGCAGGCCGCGCACCACGTCCTCGATGCCCAGCTTGGAGAGGATCGCCACGCCGTTCCAGCGGCCGGTGCCGTGCGCGGCGGCCTCGTAGCCGAGCTCGCGCACCGCCTCGTAGGGGAAGGCGTCGGTGGCGCACTTCAGCTCCTGCAGGCAGAGCACGTCGGGCGCGGCCGAGCCCAGCCATTCGAGCAGCTTGGGCAGCCGGGCGTTGACCGAGTTGATGTTCCAGGTGGCGACGCGGACGGTCATCGGTGGTAGCTCTGCTTCCTTGCGTTGGAACGGCGGGCAGTGGGCGGTGGAACGGCGGGCGGTGGGCCGCTATCAACCTACCGCCCGCCACTGACAGCGGCCCGCTACTGCGCTCCGACCGGCCACACCACCGCGGCCGCGCCACCGCCCCGGCGCACCGGTTCGGCCGCGGCCTGGAGCCGTCCGTCCGGGAGCGCCTGGATGCCGGTCGCCGCGCCGATCTCGGCCGGGCTGGACGAGAACGCCTCACCGAGCGCGGTCAGTGCCGCCGCGTCCGGCGTGGCCAGGAAGGCCGGCTCCACGTCCGAGACGGCCGCGTTGCGCTGGCTGACCCGGGGCGCGGCGATGGCCTGCTCCAGGGTCAGGCCGCGGTCGACGTGGCCGAGCAGGGTCTGCAGCACGGTGGTGATGATGGTGGAGCCGCCCGGCGAACCCAGCGCGAAGTCGAAGCGCCCGTTCTTCAGGACGATGGTCGGCGACATGGACGAGCGCGGCCGCTTGCCCGCCGCCGGCAGGTTGGGGTCGGGCACCCCGGCGACCGGGGCGGTGAAGTCGAAGTCGGTGAGCTCGTTGTTGAGCAGGAAGCCGCGACCCGGGACGGTCATGGCGCTGCCGCCGGTCTGCTCGATCGTCAGGGTGTACGAGACCACGTTGCCCCAGCGGTCGGCGACCGTCAGATGGGTGGTGTTGGTGCCCTCGTAGGTGGTCGGCGCCGGGGTGCCGGCGGTGGAGCAGCCGCTCGACGGGTGCCGGGGGTCGGCCGGGGCCAGCGGGCTGGTGAGGCTGGAGTCCGGCTTGATCAGGCAGGCGCGGGAGTCCGCGAACCGCTGCGAGAGCAGGGCCCGGGTCGGTACGTCGACCTGGCTGGGGTCGCCCACCCAGCGGTTGCGGTCCGCGAAGGCGATCCGGGAGGCCTCCAGGTAGTCGTGCAGGTACTGGGCGGACGAGGCGTCCTTGAGGTCGAAGTTCTCCAGGATGTTCAGCGCCTCGCCGACGGTGGTCCCGCCGCTGGAGGAGGGGGCGATGGAGTAGACGTCCAGGCCCCGGTAGCCGACCTCGGTCGGCGCCTGCTGCTTGACCCGGTAGGCCGCCAGGTCGGCGGCGGACAGCTGCCCCGGCCGGGCGTTCCAGCCCGAGGCCGGGTCCACCTGCGGCTTCTGCACCAGCGAGGTGATGTCCCGGCCGATGTCGCCCTGGTAGAGCGCGGCGGTGCCCTTGGCCTCCAGCTCGCGGTAGGTGGCGGCCAGGTCCGGGTTGCGGAACACGCTGCCCACCGCCGGGGGCTTGCCGCCGGGCAGGAACAGGGCGCGGGTGGCCGGGAAGGCGGCGAAGCGGGTGGCGTTGGCGGCGGTCTGCTGGGCGAAGGTGGCGTCGACGACGAACCCCTTGTCGGCGAGCTTCTCGGCCGGCTTCAGCGAGTCGGCGAAGGAGCGGGTGCCCCACAGCTGCAGCGCCCGGGCCCAGGTCTGCGCCGTCCCGGGGGTACCGACGGACAGCCCGCTGCTGACGGCGTCGGCGAAGGCCAGCGGTTTGCCGTCGGAGCCGATGAAGAGGTTCTGGTCGGCGGTCCGGGGTGCGGTCTCCCGGCCGTCCAGGGTGCTGACCTTGTGGGTGCGGGCGTCGTAGTAGACGAAGTACCCGCCGCCGCCGATCCCGGAGGAGTAGGGCTCGGTGACGCCCAGTGCGGCGGCGGCCGCGACGGCCGCGTCCACGGCGTTGCCGCCCTTGCGGAGCACCGCGATCCCGATGTCGGTCGCCTCCGCCGAGACGCTGGAGACCGCGCCGCCGTACCCGGCCGCCTCCGGCTGCTTGGCCGCCGGAGCAGCGGAAGGGGCGGCGGCTGACGGCGCGGCGGCGGTGGACGGGACCGTGCCCGCCGTCGCGACCAGGGCGACGGCGACGAGCAGGGGTGAGGCCAGGCGTAACGCTGAACTCATGCGTACCTCCGGTGAGGGTGGGAGCGGAGCCTGATGACGGTGTACAGACCATTGCGTCACAGTCCACAGCGATCCCACAAGAACTCCCACGGGTGACAGCACCGGGTCGGTGCGGGCGCCCCGGAGGCCGTCGGTCATGATGGTGGACGGCCGCCCGACGGCGGACGGCAGCACTGAGGAGGGCGACGGCGATGGCGGTACTGGCGGGAGTCGGCTACTCCGGGCCGCCGGCCTGGACGCTGGGCCGGGTGTTCAGCGACTGGCAGGTCGAGCCGGTGGTGCTGGCCCTGGCGGTGCTCGGGACCGTCGGCTACCTGGTCGGTGTCGCCCGGATCCGGCGCGGCGGCGGTACCTGGTCCTTCGGCCGCGGCTTCGCCTACCTGCTGGGCATGGCGCTGTGGGTGTTCACCACCTGCTCCGGACTCGGCGTCTACGAGAAGGTGCTGTTCACCGACCGCGCGGTGCAGGCCGTGGTGCTGCTGATGGTGGTGCCGCTGCTGCTGGCCATGGGCGCGCCGGTGACCGTACTGGTCGAGGCGGCGCCCGAGCGGATGCGGGAGCGGCTGCGGGCCGCGCTGCGCGGCAGGGCCGCGCAGGTGCTGATGTTCCCGCTGGTGTCGACGGTGCTGCTGATCGTGCCGCCGTGGCTGCTGTACTTCAGCCCCTGGTACCGGCTGTCCCTGACCAGCACCGGTTTCAACATCCTCTTCCACGTCGGCTTCGTGCTGTTCGGCCTCGCCTACTTCTGGCCGCGGCTGCAGATCGACCCGGTGGCCCGGCACTACCACCCGCTGCTCGGGATCACCATCACGGTGGCCGAGGTGATCTTCGACGCCGCGCTGGGCTTCATCCTGGTGTTCGGCTCGCATCTGCTGCTGCCGCACTACTGGCAGACCCTGGACCGGCCCTGGGGCATGTCGGCGCGCACCGACCAGTCCTGGGGCGGGGCGGTGCTGTGGGGGCTCGGCGACATCGCCGGGGTGCCCTTCCTGATCGCCCTGATCATCCGGGTGATCAGGGAGGAGCGGGTCCGCACCGCAGAGGTGGACGCCCAACTGGACCAGGAGGCCGAGGCCAGGCACGAACGCCAGCGCACCGAGGGCGTGCTCGCCGAACCCGAGGACATGATGCGGCCCTGGTGGCTGGACGACCCCAACCTCGCGCACCGCTACGGTCAGCAGGAACAGCGGGGGTAGCGCTTTCGGCTGCGGACCGTAGCGGGCTTGTCGCGCAGTTCCCCGCGCCCCTGGGGTGCTGCAACTGAGCCTCCGCGATCCGAACCGCTCAGCGGCGGTCCTTCATGTACTTCTCGTACTCGGCGAGGATCTCCTCGGTGGGACCGTCCGCGCGGATCACCCCGGCCTCCAGCCAGATGGTGCGCTCGCAGGTGTCCCGGATCGAGTTGTTGTTGTGCGACACCAGGAACACCGTGCCCGCCGACTCCCGCAGCTCCTTGATCCGCTGCTCGCTGCGCCGCTGGAAGGCCGTGTCGCCAGTGGACAGCGCCTCGTCGATCAGCAGCACGTCATGGGTCTTGGCCGCGGCGATGGAGAACCGCAGCCGCGCCGCCATACCCGACGAGTAGGTCCGCATCGGCAGCGAGACGAAGTCCCCGCGCTCGTTGATCCCGGAGAAGTCCACGATGCCCTGGTACTTCTCCCGCACCTCGGCGTAGGACATGCCCATCGCCAGGCAGCCCAGCACCACGTTCCGCTCGCCGGTCAGGTCGTTCATCATCGCCGCATTCACGCCCAGCAGCGAGGGCTGCCCGTCGGTGTAGATCGACCCCGAGGCGGTCGGCAGCAGTCCGGCCACCGCCGCCAGCGTGGTCGACTTCCCTGACCCGTTGGAACCGATCAGACCGACCGCCTCGCCCTTGTAGGCGATGAAGCTGATGCCGCGGACCGCGTGCACCTCGGAAATGGCCGGCGACGCCTTCCGCCGCACCATCCGCGACAGCGCCGAGGTCGCCGAACCACGACCGGCACCGGCACCGTAGATCTTGTAGACGATGTGGACCTGGTCCGCGATGACGGTCGGGATCCGCTCGCCCCCGCCGTCAGCCACGGCCGTACTCCTCCTCCGCCTTCCAGAAGAAGAAGTAGCCGCCCAGGCCCACCACCAGGGACCAGGCCAGGCTGGACAGCCAGACGTGGCGCGGCAGGCTGGTCGAGGACACCGAGTCCATCAGCGCGTAGCGCATCAGGTTGTTGAAGATCAGCGCGGGATTGGCGTTCAGCACGTCGGCCACCCACTTGGGGGCGTGGGCGGTGAAGGTGGTGACGCTCCAGAAGACACCCGAGGTGTACATCCAGGTACGCATCAGAAAGGGCATCAGCTGGGCCATGTCGGTGGTCTTGGCCCCGATCCGGGCCATGAACATCGCCAGTCCGGCGTTGAACACCGATTGCAGGAACAGGATCGGCAGGATCAGCAGCCAGCGCAGCGTCAGCGGCTCCCCGGTGACCAGGATGATCACGCCGAGCACGCCCATCGAGAACAGCAGTTCCTGCAGCTGGATCACGGTGAAGGCGATCGGCAGGCAGGCCCGGGGGAAGTGCAGCGCCCGGATCAGACCCAGATTGTCGGCGATCGAACGGGTGCCCGAAAGCACTGCCGACTGGGTGAACTGGAACACGAACACACCAGTGCACAGATACGCGATGAAGTTCGGGATTCCCCGGTTGGTGCCCAGCAGCAGACCGAAGATCAGGTAGTAGACAGCCGCGTTGAGCAGCGGAGTCATCACCTGCCAGACCTGTCCCAGCCGGGCCGCCGTGTAGGTCGCGGTCAGCCGGGCGGTGGCGAAGGCCACGATGAAATGGCGCCGGCCCCAGAGTCTCCGGGTGTACTCCAGCAGCGGGGGCCGCCGCCCGCTGACGGCCAGTCCGTAGCGCTCCGCCAGTGCCGCGCTGCTCAGGGCGGTGTCCGCGCTGCCGTGGTACTCAGTCACCCTCAGACGTTCTCATGCAGTCGGAGGCTCAGCAGCACGGACGCAGCAACGAACACCGAATGGCGCAGTAGTGGACACCTCAGGTTCACCTACCGTCAGACCACCGGCGGGCGCCCCAGCCTGGTCATCCGCCAGACCGTGCGCCAGCGGATCGGCCGGCGCGGGCCGCAGGGGGTGCGCCAGCCCTCGGTGAAGCCGGAGAACCAGGCCCTGAGCGCGGGCCCGGAGGGGCGCCGGGCCAGGGTGAGCAGCAGCCAGACCCCGGTGTACACCGGTACCAGCAGCGCGGGCAGGTTGCGCCGGGCCAGCCAGACCCGGTTCCGGGCGATGTTGTGGTTGTAGACGGCGTGCCTGCTCGGCGGGGTCTTCGGATGGTGCAGCAGGATGTCGGCCCGGTACTCGATGTCCCAGCCCGCGTCCAGGGCGCGCCAGGCCAGGTCGGTCTCCTCGTGGCCGTAGAAGAACTCGCCGGGGAGCTGGCCGGAGGTCGCGAAGACGTCGCTGCGGACGGCGCTGGCGCCGCCCAGGAAGGTGGTGACCTTGGAGGAGTGCATCGGGTCGGCGGCGCGCAGCCGGGGCACGTGCCGGCGCTGGGTCTCGCCGCTCTCCGGGTCGGCGATGCGGAAGCTGACGATGCCCAGCCGCGGCTCGGCGGTGAAGGCGGCGCGGATCCGCTCGGCGTCGTCGTCCTGCGGCAGCAGCCCGTCGTCGTCCAGGAAGAGCACCACGTCGACGTCGGAGCCGTTGCTGCCGAATGCCTCGATCCCGACGTTGCGCCCGCCGGGGATGCCGAGGTTCTCCGCGGTCTCCACGCCCCGGACGCCCTCCGGCAGTTCGGGCAGGTCCGCCAGCGGGACGCCGTTGGCGACCACCACGCTCTGCACGGCGGGGCCGCGCTGGGCGGCGACGGAGTCCAGCAGCGCCTTGAGCTCCACCGGGCGGGTGCCCTGGGTGAGGATGACCGCCCCCAGCCGCAGCGGCGCGCCCATCTCCGCCGGGGCGCTCGCCTGAGCCGGGGCGCCCGCCCGGGCCCGCGCGCTCACTTGAGCCTGCTTGACAGCACAATGCTAACCAAGTGCAGTACGGTCTGGAGCATCGCGATCCCGGCCAGGATCGCGACCGCGAGCCTGGTGAAGAACAGGTCTCCGTGCGCGAAGTCGGCGATCCCGGCTGCCAGGAGCACCAGCGACGCCTCGACCCCGCCGATCAGCCGGTGGAACTTCAGCCCGGCGGCCAGCTTCCGGGCCGTGGCGACACCGGAGACGCGCGGGACCGAGGCGGAGTCCTTGACCGCGGTCAGCCCGCGGCGGATCCGGGCGACGTCGACCAGGTCCGTCTCGGCCTTGATCATGATCGCCCCGAGCGCGGCCAGCGTGCCGAGGAAGGCCCACATCCAGTTGACGGCGCCGACGTGCTTGAACAGGTCGGCGGCCCGCAGTCCGGCGCCGGTGAGCAGCGCGGCCTCGGACATGTAGTGGCCGACCCGGTCCAGGTAGACCCCGGTGGTCGAGGTCTGCTTGCGCCAGCGGGCCAGCTCGCCGTCGACGCAGTCCAGGCAGAGGTAGGCCTGGATCAGCAGCGCGGCGAGCACCGCCCCGGTCAGGCCCGGGACCAGCAGCGCGGCGCCGCCGATGATGCCGGTGAGCATCATCAGCCAGGTCAGCTGGTTGGGGCTGACCGGCGCGTCGATCAGGTGCCGGGTGATCCGGGACGAGATCTTGCGCATGTAGAGGCGCCCGGCCCAGTGCTCGTCGGAGCGGCGCTGGAGCATCCCCTCGGGATGCGCCACGGCGCGGAACTCCGCCAGGGTCGGCTTGCCGCCCTTGGCGCCCTTGCCGTCGCGGTCGCCGTGCTCGCCGTGGTTACGCGGAGGTGCTGACGTGTTTGACATAGTCGGTGTACGCGTCCCGGATGGCAGTGGGGTCGAGGTCGAGGTGCTCCAGGATGGTGAAGCGTCCTGGGCGTGTCTGCGGAGCGTAGTGCACCGCGGCGATGAACTCCTCGTCGGTGAAGCCGATCTGGTCGGCCGTCACCGGCAGGTCGTGCCGGGACAGCACCGTCGCCATCTGCGCGCAGAGGTCCAGATCCCCGCGCAGGAAGGTGGCGAAGGCGCCGCCGAGTCCGACCTGTTCGCCGTGCTGGGCGGAGCGGGTCGGGTAGAGCAGGTCCAGCGCGTGGCTGATCTCGTGGCAGCCGCCGCTGGCGGGACGGCTGCTGCCGGCCACGTTCATGGAGATGCCGGTGAGCACCAGCGCCTCGGCGAGGGCGCCGAGGAAGTCGTCGTCGGCCAGGCTGCCCGGGTGGCGCAGCATCATGTTGCCCGAGGTGCGGGACATGGCGGCGGCCAGGCCGTCGACGGCCTCGCCGGTCTCCCGGTAGGACAGCTCCCAGTCGGCGATGCAGGAGATGTTGGAGACCGCCTCGCCGATCCCGGCGGCGACGAAGCGCGGCGGGGCCTGCCGGATGACGTCCAGGTCGACGATGATGCCGATCGGGCTGGGCACCCCGTAGGAGCCCCGGCCCGCGTCGTTGTCCAGGGTGGACACCGGCGAGCAGAGGCCGTCGTGGGCCAGGTTGGTGGCCACCGCGACCATCGGCAGGCCGACCCGGGCCGCGGCGTACTTGGCCGCGTCGATGATCTTGCCGCCGCCCAGGCCCACCACCGCGTCGTAGTGGCCCGAGCGCATCTGGTCGGCCAGCAGCACGGCCGAGTCCAGGGTGCCGCCGGCCACCGGGAACCAGTCGGCGCCGGGCAGCTGCGGTGCCAGCCGCTCGCGCAGCGCCGCGCCGGAGCCGCCGCTGACGGTGACCGCCAGCCGGCCCGAGGCCGAGATGCGCTGGTCGGCCAGGATCGTGCCGAGGTCGTCCAGGGCCCCCGCCCTGATGTCGACGACCAGCGGGGAGGGGACGAGTCGGGTCAGTACCGGCACGCGATCTCCCGCCCCTTGGCCAGGTCCTCGTGGTTGTCGATCTCGACCCAGGACACCTCGCCGATGGGCTGCACGTCGACGCGCTGCCCCCGGTTCACCATCTCCTGGTAGCCGTCCTCGTAGTACAGCTGCGGGTCGCGCTCGAAGGTGGCCTGCAGCGCGGACGCCAGGTCGTCGGCGGCGTGCGGGTTGATCACGGTGAGACCGATGTACTCGCCGGTGGCCTCGGCCGGGTCCATCAGCTTGGTGATCCGGCGCACCCCCGTGGCCGGGTCGACGACGACCTTCATCTCCTCGTCGGCGAGCTTCTTCACGGTGTCCAGCGCCAGCAGGATGCCCGGGGCGGCGCCGGCCGCGGTGAGCCGCTCGTTGGCGTCCAGCATGGTGCGCTGCACCGAGGCGGGGTGCACGGTGTCGCCGTTGGCCAGCAGCAGGCCCTCGCGGAACAGCTCCCGGGCGCACCACAGCGAGTAGGCGTTGTTCCACTCCTCGGCCTTGTCGTTGTCGACCAGGGTGAGGTTCAGACCGTACTTCCGCTCCAGCCCGGCCTTGCGCTCGTACACGGCCCCGGCCTGGTACCCGACCACGATCGCGACGTCCTTCATCCCGACCTCGGCGAAGTTGCCCAGGGTGAGGTCGAGGATGGTCCGCTCGCCGTCCACCGGCACCAGGGCCTTGGGCAGGGTGTCGGTGTAGGGGCGCAGACGGCGTCCGGCGCCGGCGGCCAGAACGAGGCCGATCATGGGTTTCTCCGGTCCTAGGGGGCGTACGGTGGCTCGCCTGGGGGCGGGCGTTCCGTTGCGATCGTAGGCGCTCCCGGACGTCCGGCCGAAAACGGCGGTGTCGATCATCATCGCGGACGGCGGCACCGGCCGACAAGCTCGGCCCCCGGTCGGGCCGACCCCGCCCGTCCAACCTGCGGTATGTCGCCGACCTCGGTTGCCCGGTACGGCAGACTGTTCCGCAGCAAGGGGCACGCCCGCCACGCCTGCCGCTCGACCCACGCCGAAAGGTCCTGCATTGTCGACCACTGAACCGACCACCCTGACCGCGACCGAGATCCTGCTGGAACTGGTCGACGAGCAGGGGCGGACCATCGGCACAGCGGAGAAGCACGCCGCCCACCAGGCTCCCGGACAGCTGCACCGGGCCTTCTCCGTATTCCTGTTCGACGCCGAGGGCCGGATGCTGCTGCAGCAGCGGGCCCTGGCGAAGTACCACTCCCCCGGTGTCTGGTCGAACACCTGCTGCGGGCACCCCTACCCCGGCGAGACCCCGTTCGCGGCCGCGGCCCGGCGCACGGCCGAGGAGCTCGGCGCCGCGCCGGTGCGGCTGCAGCAGGCGGGGACGGTGAGCTACGACCACCCGGACCGGACCACCGGCCTGGTCGAGAAGGAGTACAACCACCTGTTCGTCGGGATCTCCGCGGCCGAGCAGCACCCCGACCCGGACGAGGTCGCGGACGTGCGCCTGGTGACCCCGGCCGAGCTGGCCGCGCTGCGGGCGGAGAAGCCCTTCTCGGTGTGGTTCGGCACAGTCCTGGACGCCGCGCTGCCCGCGGTCCGCGAGCTCCTGCCGGGGGCGGGCTGGTAGTCCCCTCGGGGGCTCGGTGCGGACCGTAAATGGCTGGGCGCGCAGTTCCCCGCGCCCCTGGATAGTGCAACTTGCCCACGGCGGGAAGTTGCACCTACCTAGGGGCGCGAGGAACTGCGCGCCCAGCCCGGCACAGGCCGCAGATGCCTAGTGGGTCAGCACCCGCAGCCTCCCGCCCACCCGGGCGAGATCGGCCGGAACCTGCCCGACCACCTTCTCCCCGTCCACCGCGACCATCGGGACGACCGCCGAGGACAGGAACGAGTTCAGCCCGGTGAGCAGGAAGTCGCCCAGCCCCCCCGAGACGATCCGCAGCACCGCCGCCCCGCCCTTGGCGCCCTGGACGGTCACCTCCGCGGTCCGGCCCCCGCCCAGCGGCAGCGAGACCGTGACCGGGCCCTCGTTGTCGCTCTGGATGAGGACGGTGAGGTAGCCGGTGTCGGCGGCCCCGGCCACGGTGCGCCAGTAGGCGTCGGCGCTGCCGGTCACCACCTGCGGGCCGTCGAACAGCTCGCTCCCGGCCGCAGCCGCGGCCGCGGCGCGGCCCGGGGCGGCCAGCGCCTGCGCCAGCACCGTGCACGGCCGCAGCAGCTCGTCCAGCTGCGGCACCTCGCCGCCCAGCAGGTCGACCCGGTGGCCGGCCGCCAGGTGCCCGGCCAGCAACTCCTGCACCCGGCGGTGCATGAACGCGCCGCCGTGCAGCACCAGGTGCGGATGGGCGGCCAGCGAGTCCGGGTCGGCCGACTCCAGGTCGACGATCCGGTAGTCCCGGCCCTCGGTGCGCATCCGCTCGTGGAAGGCCCGCAGCGGGCGTCCGCAGGCGGCGCCGCCCAGCGCCTCGGACGGCTGCTCCTCGGGCGTCCAGGCGGCCACCGCGGCGTACGGCGCGTACAGCGCCCAGCTGGGGCCGGTCACCTGACCCGCCGACAGGAACTCGGCGCCGTGCGCGTCGAAGAAGTCCGCCAGCATCCGGACCGTGCCGGCCTTGTCGGTGGGACGGCCCTCGGCGTCGATCGGCGGGCAGTCCGGGTAGGGCGGGGCGTGCATGATGTCCATGTCCTCGCCCCAGCCCGAAGTGGCCACCCCGGTGTACACGTTGATGCCGGTGGCACCGGCCGCCAGCGCCAGCACGCTCTGGTGGAAGCTGGTGGCCCCGGCCGCGTACGCACGGTCGTAGAGTTCCGAGAAGCCCCAGTTCTCCTCCATGTTGGGGCCCGGGGCGCGCTTGGCCGCCAGCACGTAGCGGGCGTGCGAGTCGTGGTCGGTGGAGACCACGCCCATCCAGTTGGTGAAGCCGTAGTTGATGCCGTTCCAGCGCTCCGGACGGACCCGGGACAGCCAGCTGTCGAAGGAGTACACGTGCTCGGCCGGCGGGTTGACGTTGACCAGCACCGGCACGTCCGGGCCCAGCGCCTCGGTCCAGCCGTGGTAGGCCGCGGCCAGCAGCTCGGCGTGGTAGCGGCCCCAGTCGGCCCGGGCCAGCTGCTCCTGCACCGACGAGGCGGTGCGCCGCTCGCGCGGCGGCTCGACCTGGCCCCAGTCGGTCAGGCCGGTGCCGTGCGCCTGGTTGTAGGCGTCCAGGCTGCCGTAGTGCTCGCTCAGCCCGGTGCGGAAGAAGGCCAGTCCCGAGGCGCTGTAGTCGTAGGCCCACAGCGGCAGCGAACCGTCCGTGAACAGGCCCTCGTTGGCTATCTGCACCAGCACGACCGGACCCTCGGGGGTGGTCGTGGTCTGCAGCACCTCCTTGCCCACGGCCCGCATCCAGTCGCCCACCCGGGCGGTGAAGTGCGCGCCGAGCGGGGCGGGCAGCGGCCAGCGCTCGACCTTGCCGTCGGCGCCGAGCCGGGACCCGGGCCACAGGCCGGGGTTGCCCTCGGCGTCCAGGATCGGCTCGACCTCGGGGTTGTGCGCCGGGCAGATCCAGTCCGGCAGCCCGCCGTAGTTGGTCTCGGCGTGGATGAACGGGCCGGGCTTGACGATCACGCTCAGGCCCAGCTCCGCGCAGATCCGCAGGTAGCCCAGCACGTCCCGGTCCGGGCGGGTGGAGCCGTTGAAGTCCGGCAGCACATCGGGTTCGGGCTGGTGGTGCCGCCAGGGGATGTAGCTGGTGACGATCCGGATCCCGGTCTCGTCACGAAGGGTTCGCAGCCGATCCCGCCACACCGACGGGTTGTCCCGGTAGTACGGATAGTCGGCAGTGGCGAGCAGGCCGGGGGCGCCGTCGGTGTGGAGCACGCCGTCTCGGAGCTCGATGCGCACAGGGGGTCCTCTCGGGGCGGGAAGTCGTGGTCGGTCGTTCTGCTGGACTGCTGATGGGCCGTCAGCCCTGGCGGCTGCGGCGGATGTTGTCGCGGAACCAGCGGCCGCTCTGCTTGACGGTGCGCTTCTGCGTCTCGTAGTCCACGTGGACGATGCCGAAGCGCTTGTCGTAGCCGTAGCTCCACTCGAAGTTGTCCAGCAGCGACCAGGCGAAGTAGCCGCGGACGTCGGTGCCGGCGTCGCGGGCCGCGGCCACCGCCTCGATGTGCTCGGCGAAGTACGCGGTGCGGTCGGCGTCCTCGACCTCGCCGTCCTGGTCCGGCGCGTCGTCGAAGGCGGCGCCGTTCTCGGTGACGTAGAGCGGGATGCCGGGGTAGTCGGCGCCGAGCCTGGTCAGCATGCCGGTCAGGCCGAACGGGGTGATCTCCCAGTCCATGGCGGTGACCGGGTAGCCCTGCGGCACCAGCCGGGTCAGCGCCACCCCGTCGGCCGTGGCCTCGACGCCCGAGTCGTCCTCGGCGGTGCCCGAGAAGTAGTGGCTGGTGTAGTAGTTGACGCCGAGGAAGTCCAGCGGCTGGGCGATCACCGAGAGGTCGCCGTGCTGCACCGGCAGGTGCACTCCGCGCGCCGACAGCTCGTCGACCACGTCGGTCGGGTAACTGCCGAGCACCAGCGGGTCGGTGTAGATCCGGGTGCCGAAGCCGTCGGCGCGGCGCGCCGCGGCGCGGTCGGCGTCGCTGTCGGTGGCCGGCAGGGCGTGGGTGGTGTTCAGCGTGATGCCGACCTGGATCGGCTCCGGCGCGGCCTCCCGCAGCCGCTGGGTGGCCAGTCCGTGGCCGAGCAGCAGGTGGTGCACGGCGGCCATGGAGTCGCCGAAGTCCTGCCGGCCGGGGGCGTGCCGACCGGTGTCGTAGCCCAGGACGGCGGAGCACCAGGGCTCGTTGAGCGTGGTCCACCAGCGCACCCGGTCGCCCAGCCGGTTCATCGCGATCTCGGCGAAGTCGGCGAAGCGGTAGGCGGTGTCCCGGGCCGGCCAGCCGCCGGCGTCCTCCAGCTCCTGCGGCAGGTCCCAGTGGTAGAGCGTGACCCAGGGCAGCACCCCGCGCTCCAGCAGCCGGTCGACCAGGCGGTCGTAGAAGGCGATGCCGCGCTGGTTGACGGCGCCCCGGCCGCCCGGCTGGATCCGCGGCCAGGACAGCGAGAAGCGGTACGAGTCCACGCCGAGGCCGGCGATCAGGTCCACGTCCTCGGGCATCCGGTGGTAGTGGTCGCAGGCCACGTCACCGTTGTCGCCGGCGTGCACGGCTCCGGGCACCCGGCTGAAGGTGTCCCAGATGGAGGCGGTCCTGCCGTCCTCGAAGGCGGCGCCCTCGATCTGGTAGGCGGAGGTGGCGACGCCCCACAGGAAGTCCACGGGGAAGCGGGAGCCCGCGTCGGAGCGCGGCTCGGGCGCGGACGCGGACGAGCGGTCGAGGCTGGTCGTCATGGTTCTCCAGTTCGGGCCGGGATGGCGTACTGCGGCAGGACACTGCGGGAGAGCGCTCTCTCGCATATGGGGAGTGTTGCGCCCAGCCTCCGTGACCGTCAAGAGCCCTGCTGGAAGACCTGCTTGTCCGCGACTTGTCTCCGAGAGGTGAAGCCAGGTCACATCCGTGCAACACCGTTGACTTCGAGTCTTGACAGCAACCACGCCCGGGGGCAAGCTCCGGGCAAGCGGAGAGCGCTCTCTCTGCTCGGTCGGCGAGTTAACTCTTTGTTGCCGGAACGTGATTGACGTGACGCAGATTACCCTGCTTGACTCCCCGACGAAACCGGTTACGGAACCGGTTCCCCACCGATCAATGACGAACGGAGGCGGACGTGCCGATCACCATCGCCGACGTGGCCAAGCACGCCGGGGTCAGCAAGACCACGGTCTCGCGGGTCCTCAACGGCAAGGGTGAGCTCAACGCGGCCACAGCCGCCCGGGTGCGCCAGGTGATCGCCGAGCTCGGCTACGTCCCCAGCGCCGGCGCGGTCGGTCTGGCCCGTGGCCGGACCCAGATCGTCGGCATGCTGGTCCCCTCGCTGACCTGGCCGTGGATCGGCCAGGTGCTCCAGGGCGTGGTCGACGTCGTCGAGGCGGAGGGCTTCGGACTGCTGCTGTTCACCTGCAACCGCGGTGAGGAGTCGCTGCGCCGCTTCGCCCAGCAGGTCTCGGCGAAATCCTTCGACGGACTCCTGGTGATAGAACCCGAGGGCACCCTCGACTACATCACCGAACTCCACCAAGCAGGCCTCCCGGTCGTCCTGATCGACGACCGCGGCCACCAGCCGATCTTCCCCTCGGTCGCCACCACCGACCGCTCCGGGGGCGCCTCGGCCGCCCGTCACCTGCTGGAACTCGGCAGGCGGCGCCCGGTCGTGGTCACCGGACCCGAGAGCTTCGGGTGCGTCCAGGACCGGCTGGCCGGATTCGCCGACGAGTACGCGGAGGCGGGCCACCCCCTGCCACCGGAGCACGTGCTGCTCGGCGACTTCACCTTCGAGCAGGGCCGCAGCGCGGTGGGCCGGCTGCTCGCCTCGGGCGCCTCCTTCGACGCGGTGTTCGCCCAGAACGACCTCTCCGCCTCCGGCGCGCTGCTGGCCCTGCGCGAGGCCGGGCTGCGGATCCCGGAGGACGTGGCCGTCGTCGGCTTCGACGACGTGCCGCTGGCCGCCTACAGCGAGCCGGCGCTGACCACCGTGCACCAACCGCTGCGCGAGATGGGCGACGCCGCCGCCCGGATGCTGCTCGCGCACTTCAAGGGCACCCCGCTGCCGACCGCCGCGGAGGTCCTCCCCACCCACCTGGTCGTCCGCGACTCCACCCGGTCCCGGACCTGATCGCAGCGCCTGTCGGCCGCTGCACCACGAGCCGCACCACCCGAGAACCGAACCGCAGTACCGACACCGCAGTAACGCAGTCGCACCACCCCCTTGAACAGGCAGGACCGCCCACGGTGCCCTGCCGCAGTGAGCCACACCCTCAATCCGACACCTTCCGAAGTGGGGATCAATGCGCGTCAACCGCACCGCCACCGCACTCTTCGCCGGCGGCCTGGCGATAACCTGCCTCGCCGCGTGCAGCAGCAGCAACCCGGGGACCAAGAGCAACAACGGCTCCTCCAGCGGCGCCACCGTCCTGAAGATCGGCATGCCCGATGCGACGCTGACCGCCAACAACAACCCCTACCTCAACTCCTCCGCGGCAGCGGCCCTCGGCTACCGCTTCATGATCTACGAGCCCATGGCGATGCCCAACGACGCCAACCCCGCCGCCGCGGCCAAGCCGTGGCTCGCCACCAAGTGGGACTGGACCAACAACTACAAGACCGTCACCTTCACGCTGCGTAGCGGTGTGACGTTCTCCGACGGCTCCCCGATGACCGCCGACGACGTGGCCTACTCCTTCCAGATCCTGAAGGACAAGCCGGCGCTGAACTTCAACGCGCTCGACATCGCCAGCACCAGTGCCAGCGGCAGCACGGTCACCGTCAACTTCAACACCTCCCAGTTCGTCACCCAGGCCAAGGTGCTGAAGACCTTCGTCATCCAGAAGAAGCAGTGGTCCGCGATGTCGGACCCGACCACGGACGTGGTATCCAACCCGATCGGCACCGGCCCCTACACGCTGAAGTCGATCAACACCCAGAACGCCATCCTGGACGCCCGGGCCAGCGGCTACTGGCAGACCGCGCCGAAGGTCAAGGAGCTGCAGTACACCTCGTACTCCGGCAACGACACCATGACCACCGCGCTCACCAGCGGTGCGGCCGAGTGGTCCTACGTCTTCATCCCCAACGCCAAGACCATCTACGCGGCCAAGGACCCGGCCCACAACCACCTGTACTTCCCGCCGAACCTGAGCGCGGACGGCCTGTGGATCAACACCACCGTCAAGCCGTTCGACAACCCGGCGCTGCGCGGTGCGATGGCCATGGTCATCAACCGCGAGGACATCTTCAACCAGGGCGAGTCGGGCTACTTCAAGCCGCTGGTGAACAGCGTCACCGGGCTGCCCACCCCGGCCGGCAACTCCTTCATCGCCCCGCAGTACCAGGGCAAGACCGCCACCGTGGACGTGGCCGGCGCCAAGGCCAAGCTCACCGCCGCCGGCTTCAAGTACAACGGCAGCAACCTGGTCGACCCGAGCGGCAAGCCGGTCTCGATCACCCTGACCGACCCGGCCGGCTGGTCCGACTACCAGACCGACCTCAGCATCATCGCCGACAACTTCTCCAAGATCGGCATCAAGACCACCATCGACAAGGCCGACGAGAACGCCTGGACCAAGGCGATCGGCGCCGGCAACTTCCAGGCCGCGATGCACTGGACGAACGGTGGCTCCACGCCGTACGACTTCTACGAGAACATCATGGACGGCGCCAACCTCAAGCCGATCGGCACCGACAGCCCCAACGGCAACTACGGCCGCTTCAACAGCCCGCAGGCCACCCAGGCGCTGAAGGACTACGCCAACGCCTCCGACGACGCCTCCCGCGCCAAGGCTCTCAGCACCATCGAGGACATCATGGTGCAGCAGACCCCGATGATCCCGACCTCGGCCGGCAACGTGGGAGCCGAGTACTCCACCAAGAACTGGAGCGGCTGGCCGGACGACTCCAACGAGTACGCGGGCGGGCAGCCGACCATCCCCAACGCGCTGCAGGTCGTCCTCTCGCTGACCCCGGCCAAGTAGCACGCCCCACGGCAACACCCGCACCACCGCACAGATCGCCCTCCCGCGCTCCGGTCCCGCCCCGTCTCCCCACGGGGCGGGACCGGGGGCACCGACCCACGAATGGATACCGGGATGACGCTGACTCACACGTCAGATCAGCCACCGGCGCCGCCGGACAACGACACCGTCCTCGAGGCCGACGGGCTCACCAAGCACTTCGCGGTGCGCAGAGTGGGACGCCAGGCCATGACCCGCGCTCCACGGGTGGTCCACGCCGTCGACGACGTCACCCTGACGCTCCGCCGGGGACGGGTCACCGCCCTGGTCGGCGAGTCCGGATCCGGTAAGTCCACCGTGGCGCGGCTGCTCGCGCAGCTCTACCCGCGCACCGGCGGCGACATCCGGCTGCACGGCACGTCGGTGACGGTACGCGGGGGCAGGCGCTTCCGGGCGTACAACCGCAAGGTCCAGATGATCTTCCAGGACCCGTTCGCCTCGCTCAACCCGGTCCACACCATCCGCTACCACCTCAGCCGGGCGCTGCGGATCCACGGCCACGGCGGCAACGGAGCGGCGGAGCTGCAGCAGGCGCTGGAGGAGCTGCTGGAGCGGGTCCAGCTCACCCCGGCCACCCGCTACCTGGACAAGTTCCCGCACGAGCTGTCCGGCGGCCAGCGCCAGCGCGTCGCGATCGCCCGAGCCCTCGCGGCCGATCCCGAAGCGCTGCTCGCCGACGAGCCGGTGTCCATGCTGGACGTCTCCATCCGGCTCGGCGTGCTCAACCTGCTCCGGGACCTCAAGGAGCGGCTGCACCTGGCCATCCTCTACATCACCCACGACATCGCCTCGGCCCGCTACTTCGCGGACGACACCCTGGTGATGTACGCGGGGCGGATGGTGGAGGGCGGCGACAGCGAGACCGTCACCCAGAACCCGGCGCACCCCTACACCCAGCTGCTGATCAGCTCGGCGCCCGACCCGGACCGCATCGTCGGCGAGGGCACCCCGGACGACACCGTGGACGCGTCGGGCGGCGAGCCGCCCAGCCTGATCGACCCGCCGGCCGGCTGCCGCTTCAACCCGCGCTGCCCGCACGCCATGGACATCTGCCGCACCGAGCTGCCGCCGCGGCTGCCGGTGGACGGCAACCCGGACCACTGGGCCTCCTGCTGGCTCTTCGACGCCGAGCACGGCCCCGCCAAGGCGGAGTCCGCGGCGAAGGCGGAAACCCCTGCGGAAACCCCCTCGGAGGTGTCCGAGTACTCCAACTTCCCGGGGAGCGACCCCCCGGACCCCCACGAAACCCGCTCGGGGTCGGAGTCCGACCAGGGATCAGCTGAGGGCGGCGCCCGATGAAGTACTTCCTGCAGCGGCTGGCGTTCTACCTCTTCACCGCCTGGGCCGCGATCACCATCAACTTCTTCATCCCCCGGCTGATACCCGGCGACCCGGTGATGGCCCTGATCAACAAGAACCGGGGCCAGATCGACTCGCACGCGATCGCCTCGCTCTACATCCTGTTCGGGCTGAACAAGCACCAGAGCCTGTGGGACCAGTACACCGCCTACCTGGCCAAGCTGGCCCACGGCGACCTGGGCATCTCCTTCTCCAACTTCCCCACCCCGGTCTCCACCATCCTGGCCAACGCGCTGCCGTGGACCATCTGCCTGGCCGGCGCGGCGACCATCATCAGCTTCGCGCTCGGCACCTTCCTGGGCGTGCTGTCCGGCTGGCTGCGCGGCTCCCGGCTGGACTTCGTGCTGCCGGTCACCACCTTCATCTCCTCGATCCCGGCGTTCTGGCTGGGTCTGCTGACGGTGGCCACCGTCATCGCGGTGGGCAGCACCTTCCCGGTCTCCGGCGGATACGACCCCGGGCTGATCCCGCACGCCGACACCACCTTCATCGGCAGCGCCATCGAGCACAGCTGGCTGCCGCTGGGGATGCTGGTGATCACCACCATGAGCGGCTGGATCCTCAGCATGCGCAACATGATGGTCACCGTGGGCTCCGAGGACTACATCACCGTCGCCCAGGCTAAGGGCCTGTCCGACCGCCGGGTGATGTTCAGCTACGCGGCCCGCAACGCGCTGCTCCCCAACGTCTCCGGGTTCTCGCTGGCGATCGGTCAGATCCTGGGCTCCACCGTGCTGGTGGAGATCGTCTTCAACTACCCGGGCATCGGCTACGAGATGCTCCAGGCCGTCGGCTCCACCGACTACCCGCTGATGCAGGGCGTGTTCCTGTGCATCACGCTGGCCGTCCTGGTGGCCAACCTGCTGGCGGACATCGCCTACCTGATCCTCGACCCGCGCACCCGCAAGGAGGGCTGAGCGATGGCCACCGCCGCGTCCAACACCGCCCTGACCTCGGGTGGTTCGGTAACCCCGCACGATCCGGAGGCGACCGCGCCGGACTCCACCCGGTCCAGGCGCCGCCATCTGCGCTTCCTGTCCAGCCCCAAGGCCGCCGTCGGCGCCGGACTGCTGCTGTTCTTCACGATCCTGGCGATCGTCGGCCCCTACATCACCCCCTACGACCCCAGCGCGCGCAGCAACGACCTGCTGCAGGCGCCGTCCTGGCACCACTGGTTCGGCACCACCCACCTCGGCCAGGACATCTTCAGCCAGGTCGTCGACGGCACCCGCAGCGTGATGTACGTCGGCTTCCTGGCCGGCCTGGTCGCCAGCGCGCTGGCGGTGCTGATCGGGGTGACCTCCGGCTACCTGGGCGGCTTCGCCTCGGACCTGCTGTCCGCGCTGACCAACGTGTTCCTGGTGATCCCGGCGCTGCTGCTGATCATCATCATCACCTCCAGCCTGCCCACCGGCGGCGAGACCGTGGTCGGCCTGGTCATCGGCTTCACCTCGTGGGCCTGGGGCGCCCGGGTGCTGCGGGCGCAGACGCTGTCGCTGCGGCGGCGCGACTTCATCGAGGCGGCCCGCGCCACCGGCGAGTCGACCTGGCGCATCATCGCCTTCGAACTGCTGCCCAACCTCAGCGCGGTGATCATCTCCGGTTTCATCGGCACCATGATCTACGCGGTGATGAGCGAGATCATCCTGGCCTTCATCGGCGTCCCCGGCCTGGCCGACTGGAACTGGGGCACCGTCCTCTACTGGGCGCAGAGCCAGCAGGCGCTGGCCCAGGGCGCCTGGTGGTGGTTCGTCCCGGCCGGGCTCGCCATCGCGATCCTGGGTACCTCGCTGTCGCTGGTGAACTTCGGCATCGACGAGTTCGTCAACCCGCGGCTGCGGAACAACGGCGAGCGCGGGGCCAAGGGCGCCGACGGCCGCCCGGTGCGGATGCGGGTCGGCTTCACGCCGGTCGTCATCCCGATCCCGGACGAGCCCGAAGCCGGCACCGGCGTGATCGGATCCACCAGCACGAGTGAGGATGTCGCCCAGTGAGCAGCAAGGTGTCCGGCAAGGAGCCGGTCCTGGAGATCCAGAACCTGTGCGTCGACTACGGCCTCGGCAAGGAGTCGGTCCAGGCGGTCCGCGACGTCAGCCTGACGCTGCACCGCGGCGAGGTGCTCGGCCTGGCCGGTGAGAGCGGCAGCGGCAAGTCCACCCTCGCCTACGGCCTGACCCGGCTGCTGCCCCCGCCCGGGGTGATCACCGGCGGCAAGGTGATCTACCACCAGCCCGGCGGCGACCCGGTGGACGTGCTGCGGCTGAGCGACGCCGGCCTGCGGCAGTTCCGCTGGGCCGAGACCTCGATCGTCTTCCAGGGCGCGATGAACTCGCTCAACCCGGTGCACACCGTGGCCTCGCAGCTGATGGACGTCATCGCGGCGCACGAGCCGAAGATGAGCAAGTCGGCACGGCTGGCCCGGGCCAAGGAACTGCTGAAGCTGGTGGGCATCTCCCCCGACCGGCTCGGCAGCTACCCGCACCAGCTCTCCGGCGGCATGCGCCAGCGGGTGATGATCGGCATGGCCCTGGCACTGGAGCCGCAGGTCGTCATCATGGACGAACCGACCACCGCGCTCGACGTGGTGATGCAGCGTCAGATCCTGCGCCAGCTGGTCGACCTGCGCGAGCGGCTGGGCTTCTCGGTGCTGTTCATCACCCACGACCTGTCGCTGCTGGTCGAGTTCTCGGACCGGATCGCCATCATGTACGGCGGCCGGATCGTGGAGGAGGCCCCGGCGGCCAAGCTCTACAAGGACCCGCTGCACCCCTACAGCCACGGCCTGCTCAACGCCTTCCCGCCGCTGCGCGGGGAGCGGCGCGAGCTCAGCGGCATCCCCGGCTCCCCGCCGGACCTGCGCTCGATGCCCACCGGCTGCGCCTTCCACCCGCGCTGCCCCAAGGCCTTCGACCCGTGCCGCACCGATCTGCCGCTGCTCGCCGCTCCGGCGGACCGGACCGAGGAGGACCGCACCGGCGGCGAACGCACGGTCGCCTGCTGGCTGCACCCCGGGGCCTGAGGGCCCCGCACCAGCCCGACCCGGCCGACGGCTCTTGAGGGGGAGCCGCCGACCGGGTCGTCCCCTTTTCCCGGCCAGCTCCCGTGGGTCAGTTCGAGCAGGTCAGCTCCCGCGGGTCAGCCGCTCGACACGTCGCAGGCATCGGCAGCCGGCACGGGTACGTGCACGGCCACGGGTACCGCCACCGGCCGCCGGCTGGGGAACTCGGTCAGTGCGTGCTGCGCATGGGCCTTGCCGTGCTGCGCCGGTACCGAGCGGGGGTCGGGCGGTCCGTCGGCCCGGGCGGCGTGCACGGGCCAGAACGCCAGCAGGGCGGCGAGGGCCAGGGAACCGATCACGCGAGCAAGGCTCACGGTCTACCTCCAGAGGTGCCGGTACGGGGGGCCGGATGGGTTCCGGGGCTGCACCCGCACGTGGCGAAGGTAGGGGAACCGATTCTCCGGGCCTCCTGGACACACTCAACGACGCATCAATTTGTCGACAGATGGGCGAATAGGCATTCATTGTCACTAATTGCACCCGTACGGCGTCACTCCGCAGGATGACCGGCCAGCGAGGGTTCGAGCTCCCGGGCGGGGACGGTCTGCCGCGGAATCGCCAGGGGCTCGGCAACCCGCGCACGCGCCCTGCGCCGCAGCACCAGTACGGTCGCCAGCACCAGGACCGCAGCAGCCGCTCCGAGCAGCGGTCCCAGCGAGGTCAGTCGGCTGTACGAGGCGCCGACCTCGTACCCCGTCACCGACTCGGCCGAGGCCCAGACCACCGCGGCGACCAGGCTGTACGGCGCGATCCTGCGGTACCCCAGTCCGGCCGCGCCGGCCAGGTGCGGCGCCAGGGTCCGTACCACCGGCATGAACCGGCAGACCAGGACCGCCGCTCCCCCGCGTCGGGCCAGCAGCCGGTAGGTGCGGGTCAGCATCGCCGCGGGCACCCGCCGCCCGATCCGGCCGGTGCCCAGCCGGGGCCCCAGCGCCCGTCCGGTGCGCTGCGCCAGCAGGTCCCCCAGCAGCACCGCGGCCACCGCGGTGGCGATCACCAGCGGCAGCTGCACCGTTCCGCTCCGGGCCAGGAAGCCCGCGATCAGCAGCGTGGTCAGGCTCGGCGCGAAGGCGCTCAGCAGCAGCACCGACTCGGCCAGCACCACGGCCGCCACCGCCCCGTACACCGCCGGCGGCGGCAGTTGCAGCAGCACCTGCTGGACCCAGCTCATCGCGGGGCTCCTCCGGACACCGGTGGCACCCGGGCCGGCCGCCGCCGACCCGGGGGCCCCGGGCGCAGCGCCGACTTCCAGGCCGTCCGCAGCGCCACCAGTCCGCCCTGCGCCGCCTCGACGAGGAACAGCCACCCGTCCGCGTCCCGCTGGGCCAGTACCCGACGGTCGATGATCGCCTGCTCGCTCGTACGCTCCATGGATCCCATGGATCCAAGCTAGGAGCAGGCGGCGCTCAGGTGATCCGCCCTGAGGACCCGGCCTACCCCTAGGAATCTCGGGGTCCCCCCGTACGGCGTCCTACCACCCGAGGACTACGCGGAGCGGAAGAAGCTCACCCCTGCGGATTGTTCAAGCTGTGTGATGGTTGCCCAGGAAGCAGTACAGCATCGAAGCGACGCCCGAAGCAGTGACGTCGTGGTGATCGGCGCCGGGCAGGCGGGCCTGTCGGCGGCGTTCCATCTGCGGCGGCGCGGTCTGCTGCCCGGCACCGGCTTCACCGTGCTGGACGCCGGCGCGGCCCCAGGCGGGGCCTGGGCGCACCGGCCGCCCACCCTCACCATGGCCGCCGTGCACGGCTTCCACGAGCTGCCCGGCATGCCGCTGCCGCCCTTCGCCGACCAGCGCCCGGCGCGCGAGGCACTGCCGGAGTACTTCGCGGCCTACGAGCGCGCCCACGACCTCGAGGTGCTGCGTCCGGTGCGGGTCCGCGCGGTACGGGAGGGCGGTGCCGGGCGACTGCTGGTGGAGACGGACTCCGGCACCTGGACCACCAGGGCACTGATCAACGCGACCGGGACCTGGACCAGGCCGTTCGTCCCCGCGGTCCCCGGCGCCGCGGACTTCAGGGGCCGGCAGCTGCACAGTTCGCAGTACCTGGGTCCGCAGGAGTTCGCCGGGCAGCGGGTGCTGGTGGTGGGCGGCGGGGCCTCGGCGATCCAGGTCCTGGCCGAGACCGCGGCCGTCGCCGACACCCTCTGGGTGACCAGGCGTCCACCTGTGTTCCGCGAGGACCGGTTCACCCCCGAGATCGGCCGCGCCGCCGTCGCCTTGGTGGAGCGCCGGGTCCGCGCCGGGCTGCCGCCGGCCAGCGTCGTCTCGGTCACCGGGCTGCCGCCGACGCCGGCGCTGCTCCGGGCCAGGGAGCTGGGTGCGCTGCACCGGCTGCCGATGTTCGAGCGGCTCACCCCGGAGGGGGCGGTGTGGCCGGACGGCCGCACCGAGCGCTTCGACGTGGTGGTCTGGGCCACCGGATTCCGCCCCGAGGTGGGCCATCTGGCACCGCTGAACCTGCGCTCCCCCGGCGGCGGCATCCGGCTGGACGCGACCGGGACCGGGGTCGTCGCCGACCCCCGGGTCCAGCTGGTCGGCTACGGCCCCTCCGCCAGCACGGTCGGCGCCAACCGGGCCGGCCGCGCGGCGGCCGTGGCGGTGCACCGACTGCTGCTCGCGGAGGAGGCGGGGAGCGGAGCCGCGACCACCGGGCTCGCCGCTACAGCTTGAGCGCCACGCCGCCGTAGGCGTTGGCGTGCGAGCGGGGCAGCACGGTGTCCTCCAGGTCGCCGTCCGGGCGCCACTCGTGGACCGGCACCACACCGGGCTCCAGCAGTTCCAGGCCCTCGAAGAGGCGCAGCACCTCGGCATGGGTGCGCGGGGTGAGGCTCACCCCGGAGCTGTTCACCGTCTGGAGCGCCGCCGCGGCCGCGGCCAGCTTCTCGGCGTCCATCAGGTCACCGGTGGCGTGCGAGAGGATCACCACGCTGCCGGGCGCCAGCTCGGAGGTGTAGCGGGCGAGCACGTCGGCCGGGTTCTCGTGGTCCGGGATGAAGTGCAGCAGCGCCACGCAGATCAGCGCGAGGGGCTGGCTGAAGTCCAGCAGTTCGCGGCTCTCGGCCGAGCCGAGGATCTTCTCCGGGTCGCGGACGTCCGCGTCCACGTAGCCGGTGCGCCCCTCCTGGGTGCCGCGCAGCAGGGCGCGGGCGTGGGCGAGCACGATCGGGTCGTTGTCGACGTAGACCACCCGCGACCGGGGGTCGACGGCCTGGGCCACCTCATGGGTGTTCCCCGCGGCCGGGATGCCGGTGCCGATGTCGAGGAACTGCCGGATGCCCAGCTCAGCCGCGGAGCGCACGGCCCGTCCCAGGAAGCGGCGGTTGGCCCTGGCTCCGGCCGGGACGTGCGGCAGCAGTTCCACCACCTGGGCCGCGGCGGCGCGGTCGGCCGGGAAGTTGTCCTTCCCGCCCAGGTAGTAGTCGTAGAGCCGGGCCGAGTGCGGTATGTCCGGCCGCAGATCGTGTGAGGGGGCCCGGTCCGGGTCGCTGTCCTCGTGCAGGTGATCGGCTGACATCTCGGACACGCTGTCCCTACCCTCTTCCACCGGACGGTTCAACTGATCGTACTGTCCCTCGAAATGATCCCGCATCACGGGTCGCCCCGTAGCGAAGTCGGCGCAGGAGGGGCGCCCGGGTCACCCCGTCCGGCGTCTGATGTGTTCAACTCATGAATAATGACAACGCTATTGACGATGCATCACGTTGATGGCTTGATGTGAGTCACGTCGCACCGCCCTTCCCGGCGACGAGCCCCGAAGCGCGGCCCGACCCAGCCGAGCCACCCCTCGGCGCCCCCTCGTGACGGCTTCCCACGCCACCTGGGGGCTCCGGGCCGGCCGTCGGCAGCACGCGGTGATCGACTCCAAAAACCGCTGTGCCGAGGGCTGCTCGTAGCGGATCATCTCCTGCATGACTCTTCTGCATCAGGCCGGTCCGAGCGACGGGACGGCCGCCTCCGTCGAGCCCGCCGACCTGCTGCCGCTGCGCATCAGCCTGGACGACGGGGACGGCCCCGGCGACGTCGTGGACGCCCTCGCGCTCGCCTCCTTCAGCACCGGTGCCCAGCCCTGGGCCAGGTCGGCCTCGGTCAGCCCGGCCAAGCCCGACGCGACACTGCTGCCGCCCGGGGCCCGGGTGATCCGCCGCAGTGAGGCGGACAGCCGTACGGTGCTGCTGGCGGACGGCCCCGGCTGGACCCTCAAGGCGTCCTGGTGGCGCAACGGCGGGACGGTCAACGCGGACGTCACCGTCACCGCCGCCGACGACGAGCTCGCCCGGGACATCCTGGCGCAGGCCATCGACGGCGCGGAGGAGGAGAAGCCCACCGAGGAGGACGTCGTCGCCATGGGCTTCTGGCACCTCGCCGCCGGCCGCGGACCGGTACGCGCCCGGCGCCGGATCGAGGCGCCCGGCTGGGACGCGGTCCGCGCCAACTACACCCGCAGCGTCGTCGACTCCTTCGACGGCCTGATGCGGCTGCAGCCCGACCAGGTGATGGGCCGGCTGCTGCTGATGCACGGTCCGCCCGGCACCGGGAAGACCACCGCGCTGCGGACCCTGGCCCGGGCCTGGCGCGAATGGTGCTCGGTGGAGTGCGTGCTCGACCCGGAGCGGCTGTTCTCCGACCCCGGCTACCTGATCGAGGTCGCCCTGGGCCCGCAGCGCCAGCACCACGGCGGCAACGACGACAGCGGCGAGGAGCAGTGGCGCCTGCTGCTCCTGGAGGACTGCGACGAACTGATCCGCGGCGGCGCCAAGCGCGCGGCCGGCCAGGCCCTCTCCCGGCTGCTGAACCTGACGGACGGTCTGCTCGGCCAGGGCCGCAAGGTGCTGGTCGCGGTGACCACCAACGAGGACCTGGAACGGCTCCACCCCGCCGTGGTCCGCCCGGGCCGCTGCCTCGCCCGCATCGAGGTCGGCCCGCTCACCGAAGCCGAATCCACCACCTGGCTCGCCTCCGCAGCCCCCACCCCACCGGGCGGCGCGACCCTCGCCGAGCTCTACGCCCTCCGCCAGGGCCCGGGAATGCTGCTCCAGCCCCAGACCGCGGTGGCCCGGGACGGGTTGTACCTGTGAGGTGAGTGCGGGGGCGGCGCGTTCCAGGGAGGGGTCCTGTCTCCGTTTCGGGGACAGGTTCGGGTGCGGCGTAGCTGGTGTGCGGCAGCTGCGGGTGGCTTACGTGGCGGGTTCGTTGCCGCCCTCCGCCGTCCGTGGCTTGTTGCTGTTGCTCGCTGCGCTCGTGCGGCGGGTCGAGTTGCCTGAACTGGGGTCACTTCTCGTACATCGGGTCACTCGTCGTACGGAGATGTCGGACATATCCGGGCATTCACGTAGATCAACTGACCCAATGTCCGAAGATTGACCCAACGTGTAGAGGACACCTACCTGGCGAATCGTTTCTCCAGCCCCACCACCGACCGCCCGCCGCCCGGCAACGGCGAGACCCCGCACCCCTCCCCCGCCCTTGTCGCCGCGAGCGAAGCGAGCAACAGCAACAAGCCACGGACGGCGGAGGGCGGCAACGGTGGCGCCATGTAAGCCACCTACAGCTGCCGCAAGCAACCGACTACGCCACCCCGCCTCCCCCACCCCGCCCCATCCCCATAGTGCATACTCCTCCCCAACCACTAACACGCACCGCGTGTCATTGAGGGGGCAACAGCCATGCGCACCAACGATGCCCAGATGCTCGTCCTGTTCGTCCTCGCCGACGGTCCACCGCTCCACGGATATGCGATCAACACCGCCATCGAGAAGCTGACCGGTGCCCGCCTGGGCCGTGGGAGTCTGTCGGGGGCCCTCGCCCGGTTGGAGGCCAAGGGGCTGATCGAGCGGATGGAGCTGCGGGGGCGTCAACTCCCGTTCCAGCTCACGCCTTCCGGACGGGAGACGCTCGAACGGGAGTTGGCTTCCACGGCCCGGGTCGCCGAGCAGCTCTTCGAGACCGCGGTGCCGGACCGGATCGGCTACCAGGACCGGATCGCCGCAACGGAGTTCGCGCAGTCGTACAAGCAGCTGGCGGTGGAGGCCCTGAACGTACGTCCGGGGCAGACCGTGCTCGACCTGGGTTGCGGCCCGGGAACCGACCTGGCAGCACTCGCCGAGGCCGTCACGCCGTCCGGGGCGGTGTTCGGGATCGACGCCAACCCCGGGATGCTGGAGCGGGCGCGGGCCAGGACCGCGGAACTGACCCAAGTGACGGTGCAGCAAGGTGACATCCATGCGCTCCCGTACGCGGACGCGAGCGTCGACCGGGCGCACACCGACCGGGTGCTGCAGCATGTGGCCGACCCGGGCCGGGTGCTGGCCGAGGCCCGGCGGGTGCTGCGACCCGGCGGGCGGCTGGTGATGGCCGAGCCGGACTGGGAGGCGCTCGCCATCGACCACCCCGACCTGGAACTCTCCCGCGCCTACACCCGCCACATCGCCGAACGGATCGTCCGCAACGGCGCGCTGGGACGGCAGTTGGCCCGACTGGCGACAGAGGCCGGGTTCACCGTCTCCGCCGTCCTCCCCGTCGTCACGGTGATCCGGGACGTCCGGGAGGCCGACCAGGTGCTCGGCATCCAGCGCAACACAGAACGGGCAGTCGCAGCCGGCTATCTCAGTGACGGGGAGGCGCAGCGCTGGCTGGAGCATCTCGCTGAAGGGCCCTTCCTGGCATCGGCGACGCTCTACCTGACCGTCGTCGACGTCCCGGCGGGAGGCGGCTCGCACAGCGGCTAGGCTCTGGCCCCGACCGGAACAGGGTGACTGGTCCGGCGGTGCAGCGGCAGAGGTGGCGGGGAGTCAGATGCGGGGATGTTCAGATGCAGGGATATGACGAGACCACCCGGTCCGGGGCGGTGCCCGGGCCGACGCGGATCGTGGCCCGGGGGGTGGGGGTCGTTGCCCGGGGCGGTGGGGAGATCCTGCGTGGGATATCGCTGGCGGTCGAGCCGGGACGGCTGCTGGCGCTGGCGGGGAGCAGCGGGGCCGGGAAGACCACGCTGCTGGAGGTCCTGGCCGGGGTCCGCGCGCCGGACCGGGGGACGGTGCTGCGCGCGGACGTACCGGCGGGCGACTCGCAGGCCGAACTCGGGTTCGTGCCGCAGGACGACATTATCCACCGTGACCTCCCGCTGGCCCGGACCCTGGCGTACGCGGCCCGGCTGCGGCTCCCGGCCGGGACGGGCAGCGCCGAGGTGCAGTCCGCCGTGGACCGGGTGCTCGACGCACTCGGGCTGACCGGGCGCGCCGGGGTGCGGGTCGGGCTGCTGAGCGGGGGCGAGCGCAAGCGCGCGAGCATCGCGGTCGAGCTGCTGACCCGCCCCGCCGTACTGTTCCTGGACGAGCCCACCTCCGGCCTGGACCCCGCCACCGGGGCCGAACTCATCACCCTGCTCCGGGATCTGAGCCGCCGGGGTACGGCGGTGGTGCTCACCACCCACACCCCCGCGGACCTGTCGCGCTGCGACACCGTGGGCTTCCTCAGCCCGGACGGGCGCCTGGTCCACCTGGGTCCGCCGGAAGGGCTCGGCGCACACTTCGGGGTGGACACCGTCGAGGAGGTCTACGGCGTGGTGACGGCGGACACGCCCGACCTGGCCGATGAAGGGCCCGGAGCCGACGTACCCACGGCCGAGGCCCGGTCCGCGCCCGCTCAGCCGCTCCGCCCGCTCGGCGCGTTGGGCCAGTGGGCGCTGCTCACCCGGCGGAGTGCGGACATCATGATCCGCAACCGGCTCTCGGTCGCGGTGCTGGCCGGATCGCCGGTGATGATCGTCATCATGTTCGTGATGCTGTTCCGGGCCGGGGCGTTCGACCCGGCCGATCCGAGCCCCGGCACGGCGGCGATGATCCTCTTCTGGATCGCCTTCGGTGCCTTCTTCTTCGGCCTCACCTACGGCCTGCTTCAGATCTGCACCGAGATCGCCGTGGTCCGCCGGGAGCGCCTGACGGTGCTTCGGCTTGGCCCGTACGTGCTGGCCAAGGCGACCGTGCTGCTGCCGGTGCTGGCGGCGGCCGATGCGCTGCTGCTGGCGGTGCTGCGGGCACTGGACCGGCTGCCGGCCGCCGGCTGGTCCGTCTACGGCTCGCTGTTCGCCACCACGGTGCTGGCCTCGGCCGCGGCGCTGGCCCTGGGCCTGCTGGCGTCGGCGGCGGTGTCGGAGCCCGGACAGGCCACGCTGATGCTCCCGTTGCTCTGCTTCCCGCAGGTGCTGTTCTCCGGGGCGTTCGTCCCGGTGCCGCAGATGGCCTGGCCCGGCTGGGCGTTGAGCTGGGCGATGACCAACCGCTGGGCGTTCGAGTCCCTGGGCAGCGGCATCGGCCTGAACGCGCTCTGGGCACACGGCCGTTCACCGCTGGGCCCACCGCTGCTGGCCTCCTACGGGGACACCTTCGGCGGGCCGACGGCGCGCGGCTGGATCTGGCTGGCCGGCTTCACCGTGCTGTTCCTGACCGGGGCTTGGGCGCTGCTGGCCCGGAGCTGCCCCCGGGCCCGCGCCGTCGCCGTGACCGTCGCACCGTCGCCGTGAACGTCGCGCCGCCGCTCAGCAGCGCAGTCGCGGACTGAGCTGTTCGTCCCCGCGCCGCCGGTCCCGGTAGACCTCGGCCAGGAAGCCGAGGAGGGCGTCGACGTCGGCCTGGTTGGAGCTGAGCCCCAACGAGACCCGGACCGCGCCGCCGGAGGGCAGTCCGAGCCGGGTCAGGTAGTCGTCGATGGTGCCGGTGGTGCGGCGGACCGCGCCGGAGAGCAGCCGGCGCGGGATGCCGAAAGCCCCCTCCCCCGCGCCCGGATTGCAGAAGCAGCCGGTCCGCAGCGAGATGCCGCGCGCGCTGCTCTCCCGGCTGACGATGCGTTCGTCCACCACGGTGCCGTCCGGGTGCAGCAGGTTGAGGGTGACGCTGCCGCCGCGGCGCTCGGTGGTCTCCGGGCCGTAGAGCCGGACCAGCGGCGCGCCGTTGCTGTGGCGAAGGGCGCTCAGCCCCTCCAGCAGACCGGCAGTCAGTCCCGTCACATGGTCGTGCACGGCGTCGATCCCGATGCCCTGGACGTAGCCGAGCCCGGTGGCCACGTCCGGGATGCTGAGGAAGTTGAGGGTGCCGTCCTCGAACGCGGTCTCGTCGTCGGTCATCCGGTGCCACTCGCCCTGGGCGCTGACGACCTGGATGGTGCCGCCGGAGAACCAGGGGCGGCGCAGCCGGGCCAGCGCCTCGCGCCGGGCGACCAGGCAGCCGATGCCGGTGGGGTAGCCGAAGACCTTGTACCAGCTGACGGTCACGAAGTCCGGGTGCACCCGGCCGAGGTCCAGCCGGTTGCTCGGCAGATAGGCGGCCGCGTCCAGCAGCACGTCGTAGCCCAGCCGTTGGGCCGCCTCGATCCACTCCAGCGGGTGCTGCACCCCGGTGAAGTTGCTCTGCGCGGGGTAGGCCAGCAGGCCGTTGCGCGCCCCGGCGCGTGCACCCGGCCGACGCAGCAGCCCGCGCGGACCCGGTCGCGGGCCGAGGGCTTGCAGCAGGGCCTCCTCGGAGATCCGCAACTCCTGCCCGGCGAACGGCACATGGACCGTGCGGGCGCCCTTGGCACGGGCGAACTCGCGCAGGCCGTTGACCGAGTTGTGGTTGTCCAGCGGCAGTACCAGCCGGCTGCCGCGGCCGAACCGGTACGCCTCGCCGACGACCCGGCAGGCACCACTCGCGTTGGCGGTGAACACCGCCGCGTACTCGTCCGGGTCGGCGTTGAGATGCCGCAGCACGGCCGCGCGGGTCTCCGCGACCAGCCGGTCCGAGGCGGCCGCGGTGGGGTTCTCCGAGTGGGGATTGCCGAAGCAGTCGCCGGTTATCCGCGCGGCGTGGGCCGCGAGTTGTGACTCGGCCGGCAGTCCGGCGCCGGTGTGGTCGAGGTAGACGTGACCCTTGCGGTCCAGGTAGCCGTACTCCTCCGCGCGCAGCCGCGCGAAGGAGGCGCCTGGACCACCGGAGGTACCGGATGATCCGGACGCGGGTACGGAAGTGACGGACATGACTCCTCCTCCGGCAGGGCGGTCTGAGCCCCCCTCAGCACCGGACTCCGCAGCCCGTCATCCCCGCCGCACCCGCATTATCCACCCGCGCTCTCGAACGCCTTTCCGGCATCGGTGGCCACCGGGCCGCTGCGGAACAGCCCGGTGCTGGGCGCCGTGTCCGAGGCGGGGAGGGCGAACCAGGCGTAGCGCTGCAGATAGGACAGCCCGGACAGCATCTTCGTGGACGCGGTGACGAAGGCTGCCTGCTGCGGCCCGGTCGGGTAGCTGGTGCCGCCGGAGAAGTTGATCAGGGCGTACTCGGTCAGCCAGATGGGGAGGTGGTAGCGGTCGTAGACGGCCTGGAGGTAGCCGCGCAGTTGGGACACCGCGTCGGTGGTGGTGAAGTCGCTGCCGTACCAGTGCAGGGCGATGAAGTCGACGCGGTAGCCCTTCGCCTTGGCCCCGCTCATGAACCGGTCCAGCCATCCGCCGGCGGTGTCGCCCCCGTAGGCGACCGCGGGGCTGCCGAGGATCTTCCCGGTCGCCTCCAACTGCGGCCACAGCTGCAGTGCCTGATCGACCGTCATATTGGACTGCGCGGACATGTCCGGCTCGTTGAAGCCGAGCAGGTAGGGTCCGGCGCTCTTGGCCTGCGCCAGCGCGGTCGAGGTGACCGACCCCGACCCCCAGATCATCGGGACGAAGCCGACGTTCGCCGGTGTGCTGATGCCGGAGTGGGTGGTCGACCAGGTGTAGTACCAGCTGGCCCCGGACTGGGTCAGCGCGCTGTCGACGCCGGAGAAGCTCCAGGCGCTGACCCCCTTCTTGGACGAGCTCACCGGGGTGACCGGCGCCTGCACCGCCGGGGCGGCCGGCGACGCGGACGGGGTACGGGACGGGCTCGCGCTGCGGGAGGCGGTGGCGCTGTGGCTGGCCGCGGAGGGCGAGGGCTTGGCCGAGGGCGTGGTCGGCACGGGTGCCGCCGACGGGGCAGAGGCCGCCGCGGTGGACCGGTCGGCCGCGATCGGCCGGGTGGCCGCGGCCGGGCTGCCGCCCAGCCCCGACACCACCAGCGCACCCGCGGCGACCGCGGCCACCCCGGTGGCTGCGGCCGAGACCGCCAACGCCTTCCCGTGCAGCAGCGCTCGGCCGCGGGTCAGCGCCCGTCCCTTCGGCGCCGCACGGTGCCCGCGCCGCAGCGAGGCGATCTGCGGCAACGTGCTGTGCGTGCCCGCTACGCCCCAGGCGGCCAGGGTCGGCGGCACCGGGAGCAGCGGCAGCCCGCCGAGCAACTGCCCGACCGGGTAGAGCGACGCGCTCTGTCCGTTGCAGACCGAGCACTCGCGGATGTGCCGGGCCAGCCGCTTGCGCCAGAGCGGTCCGGGTACGCCGTCCCAGCCCCGGGTGAGCTCGTACAGGCCGGGGCAGCCCGGCTCGGCCCGCAGCGCCCGGACGATGGTCCGGGCGGTCTCTATCTGCTCCTTCATCCGCTGGACCCGGACCGCGGTGTGCCGACCGGAGAGTCCCAGCGCCTCGGCCAGCTCGGCCCGGTCGATCTCGCCGGTCTCCTCCAGCCACCAGAGCGCCAGCAGCTCCCGGTCGCCCTGGTCGAGCCAGCGGGTCGCCTCGGCCACCTCGCGGCGCTGGTCGGTCAGGCCGAGCCTGAGCACGGTGAGCGCGGTGAAGTCGGAGGCCGGGTCGGGCACCTCCGCCACCGTGTCCAGACCGGCCTGGTGGCCACGGGAGCTGCTCCGCTCCCGCTCCCGATCGCGCACCTGGCGCACCGCGATGGCCACCAGCCAGGACCGGTAGGCCTCGGGCTCGCGCAGGTCGCCCAGTCCCCGGACCACCCGCAGCAGGGTCTCCTGGACCACGTCGTCGGTGTCCGGATGCCCGTCCAGGGCACGGCCGACGATGTTGTAGACCAGCGGCAGCGACTCGGCCACCAGCAGGTCCAGGGCCCGGGCGTCGCCCGCGCGGGCGGCCAGCACCGTGCCTTGGCTCGCCGGGCCGTTCCTCCTGGTCCGTCCGCCTGCGCTCATCTCGCTCCGTATCCCTTCGGCCGGTGTGCGGGGCCCCGTGCTGCCGGATGGTCCGCTGCACCAGGGGGCCCCGCTGTAACAGGAGACGGAGCGCGGCACGGCCGACAACGGAAATGTCCGAGGGTTCCCGGGGGATTTCTGTTGTCGCGCGGTGCCCCGCACGTCTCCTGTGCATGGGAACCAGAGGACTGGGCAGTTCAGGACTGGGCGGCACAAGACGCCGTTCCGGAAGCTGGAAGTGGTGGGTGGCCCTGGCCGCCGCCGGGGTGGCGGCGTTGTGCCTGGTCATCGCCAACACGTCGGGACGACCCGGCTCCGCCTCGGCCGGCGTCGCGGTGGTGGATCCGCCGGTCGCGAGTGTCTCCAAGTCCCCGCCGGCCTCCGCCTCCCCGTCCGCCTCCGCCGCCTCCCCCGGCGCTTCTGCCTCCGTGCGGGCAAAGGCTACCCCCGCCCGATCCTCCGGCTCCCCGGCAACCCGTACCTCCGCCGCCTCCTCCTCCCGCGCACCGTCCGCTGCCACGGGAGCCACCTCGGCCTCCCCCGCCGCAGCGGGCCACCGCAACGTCACCTTCGTCAACGCGGTGTCGCAGACCATCTGGGTCGGCTCCGGCGAGCAGACCGCCCAGCCCGCGCTGAACACCACCGGATGGGTGCTGAAACCGGGCCAGTCGCTGACCGTCTCGGTCCCCGACCACTGGAACGGCCGCTTCTGGGGCCGCACCGGATGCACCTTCAGCTCCTCGGGGACCGGCCACTGCCAGACCGGCGACTGCGGCGGCAGGTTCCAGTGCACCGGCTACGGAACCATCCCGGCCACACTGGCCGAGTTCAACCTCAACTCCTGGGACGGGCTGGACTTCTACGACGTCAGCATGGTCGACGGCTCCAACCTGCCGATGTGGATCAACCAGGTCGGCGGCACCTCCAAGGACGCGATCAGCGCCGACGGCTGCTCGGCCGCCGGCTGCACCAAACCGGTGGTCTGCCCGGCCGCGCTGCAGATCCACGCCGGCGGCGCGGTGGTCGGCTGCGAGTCGCCGTGCGGGGTGTTCGGGACGGACCAGTACTGCTGCCGGGGCCAGTGGGCGGCACGCTCGGCCTGCGACCCCACCAAGTGGCCGGTGGACTACGCGGCCGACTTCAAACGGGCCGAGCCGTTCGCCTACTCCTACGTCGACGACGACGCCACCAGCACCTTCACCGCCACCGGGGAGGCCGGCTACCGGATCACCTTCGGCCTGTCCCCATGAGCACCCACGGGTCGGCCGGCGCCAGGGCGGCGGGCTGGTCTTTTCGGTTCCGCAGGAGAATGATCCGTTTGACCCTCACTCCTGCGTGATGTGCTTACGGAGATCCGAATGGCGAAATCCCCCGAGGTCGGCAGCCCCGCCCCCGACTTCACCCTGCCCGCCGTGCAGCTGGTCGACGGCGAGCTGGTCCACTCCGACCTCACCCTCTCCGCCGAGCGCGGCCACCCGGTGGTGCTGGCCTTCTACCCCGGCGACGAGACGGCCGTCTGCACCAAGCAGCTGTGCTCCTACTCCTCCGGCTTCGAGGCCTTCACCGACCTGGGCGCCACGGTCTGGGGCATCAGCCCGCAGGGCATCGAGAGCCATGAGAGCTTCGCCCGCAAGCACCAGCTGCGGATGCCGCTGCTCGCGGACACCGGGCGCACCGCGGTGGCCGCGTACGGGATCGGTCTGGGCAGCATGCTGCGCCGGGCCGTCTTCGTGGTGGACGCAGACGGTGTGCTGCGCTGGAAGCACGTGGCCGCGCTCGGCCTGACGTTCCGTGACGTCCCCACGCTCACGGCCCAGCTGGAACTGCTGAAGCAGCCCTGAGGCAGCGCTGAGGCAGCCCTGAACCAGCGCTGAAGCATAAGCGTTCCTTGGTGTCGACATGGACAAATCGCCGTTGTCTTATCGATCGGCGGCGGCGATGCTGGATTCCATGAGCCCTGACCCGATCCCCTCCCTCGCACCGGACGAGTTCGCGCCGGAGACCGCCTACCTCAACACCGCCTCGATGGGCCTGCCGCCGGCCCGCACCCGGGCCGTGCTGGCCGAGGACCTCGCCGAGTGGGCGGCCGGGCGCGCCAACCCGGTGCGCTACGACATCCCGGTCGGCACCTCCCGTGCCTGCTTCGCCCGGCTGGTGGGGGCGCGACCCGAGCAGGTGGCGATCGGCTCGCAGGTGTCGTCGCTGGTCGGGCTGATCGCGGCGGCCCTGCCCGCCGGGGCCGAGGTGCTGCTGGGGCAGGGCGACTTCACCTCGCTGACCCAGCCGTTCCACGGCCGCGGCGACCTGAAGGTCCGCACCGTGCCGCTGGAGGAGCTGGCGGCCTCGGTCGGACCGGCCACGGCCCTGGTCGCGGTCAGCGCGGTGCAGTCGGCGGACGGACGGGTCGCCGACATCGCCGCGCTCAGGGCCGCGACCACCGCGCACGGGGCCCGGCTGCTGGTGGACGGCACCCAGGCGGTCGGCTGGCTGCCGATCCGCGCCGACCAGGTCGACTACCTGGTCTGCGGCGCCTACAAGTGGCTGCTGGCGCCGCGCGGCACCGCCTTCCTGGTGGTCTCCCCCGAGGCGGCGGCGAACCTGCGGCCGATCGCCGCCGGCTGGTACGCGGGCGAGGACCCCTGGGCGGAGTGCTACGACACGGTCCGGCTGGCCACCAGCGCACGACGGTTCGACGTGGCCCCGGCCTGGCACGCCTTCGCGGGCACCGCCCCCTCGCTGGCACTGATCGAGGAGCTCACCCCGGCCCGGATCGGCGCCCACAACCTGGCCCTGGCCGAGCGCTTCCGGGCCGGTCTGGCCGGGCTGGGACACCGTCCGGTGCCCGGCGAGTCCGCCATCGTGTCGACCCCCGGCCTGGGCACCGCGGCGGCCGAGCTGGCCCGGGCCGGAGTGGTGATGTCCAACCGCGCAGGCAACCTCCGCGCCGCCTTCCACCTCTACACCACCTCAGCAGACGTGGACCGCGCCCTGGACGTGCTCTCCGGACTCCCTTCGCCCGCAGCAGAAGGGTAGGGGAGCGGCCGGGGCGGCGGCCTAGGCTGCTGTCATGGATGCCTCCGTGATCGTCCCCGGCCTCTTCCACCTCCCCTTCCCCGTCGGCCACGCGTACCTCTGGAACGACGGCGGCGAGCTGACCCTGATCGACACCGGCATCGTGGGCTCCGGCCCGGCCGTCGCCGAGGCGATCAGGGGTCTGGGCCTGGACCCGGCCGGGCTGCGCCGGGTGGTGCTGACACACTGTCACCCGGACCACTACGGGGCCGCCGCCGAGATCGGCGCCTGGGCCGCCGACACCTCCGTCCTGGCCCACCGGGCGGACGCACCGGTGATCCGCGGTGAGATCCCCATCTCGCCGCCGGTGCTGCTCGACTGGGAGCTCCCGATCGCCGCCGGCCTGCCCGCGCTCCCGCCGACCCCGCCGGCCCGGGTCGACCGCGAGCTGGACGACGGCGACGTCCTCGACTTCGGCGGCGGGGCGCGGATCGTCGCCGTGCCCGGACACACCGACGGCAGCATCGCCGTCCATCTGCCGCTGCACGGGGTGCTGCTCACCGGGGACGCCGTCGCCAACGTCGACGGCCGCACCATGCTGGGGGTGTTCAACACCGACCGGGAGCGGGCGATCGCCTCCTTCCACCGTCTGAGCGCGCTGGAGGACGTGGACACCGCCTGCTTCGGGCACGGCGACCCCCTGGTCGGCGGGGCCGCCGAGGTGCTGCGCGAGGTGGCGGCCGCACTGCCCCGCCCTTGAGCACCGGCCCGGTCAGCGCTGCGCCGCCAGCCCGCGCTGCGCGGGGAGCCTGACGGTTCCGGCGCCGGCACCGGCTCGGAGCGCGTCGGCGAGACCGGCCGCCGAGGTGCCGAATCCGGTCGGCCGCAGTGCGGCGCCCCCCGCGGGGAGCGGAGGAACTGCCACCCCCGCGCGGCGCAGCAGCGTGGCCTCGTCGTAGCGGTAGCAGCCCCGGTGCCAGTTGAGGATGCCGGCCAGCCAGTCCTTGAGCCCGGCGGCATAGCCGGCCAGCGTGCTCCTGGCCTCCTCGGACAGGTCGAAGTCCTGGTAGAGCGCCGGCAGTTCCAGCTCGACGATGTGCTGGAACTGCTCCATCCTGGCCGTCATCAGGTTGTTGACGACCTCGGCCGCGGCCTCCCGGTCGCAGTCCAGGAAGTTCTCGACGACCAGCACCCCGTTGTGGACCTCGCCCTCGAACTGGATCTCCTTCTGGTAGGAGAAGACGTCGTTGAGCAGGCAGGCGTAGTCGGCGGCGGCGTTCTCCATGGCGCGCACCGGACGGCTGCGGTAGACCTCGGGCGGCACCGTCCCGCCGTGGGAGATCCGCGACAGACTCATCGTCAGGTCCGAGCCGAAGGTCCTGCGGCGCATCTCGATGTAGTCGACCGGGTCGGGGATGCGGTTCAGCCGCTGGTTGTCCAGCTCCCACAGCCAACTGCTGGTCATCGCCTCGACGGTGTCCCGGAAGCGGCGCCGCGCCGGCACGTCCATCGGCGCGGCGGTACGGGCCCACAGGTCCGCCAGGCCGGTCTCCAGCGGACTCGTCGGCACCGGCGTCGACAGCGGCACCGGGCCGTCCGTCTCCAGTGGCATGAACAGGGACAGCCGCTCGGTGCACGCCTTGGCCGCGACCGCACCGCCGGCGCCGCGGCCGAACAGGACCGGATAGAGGTCGTCGCCGTAGGTGCCCCAGGCGAGCCAGTCGCTGGTGAGGTCCAGCTGCTCCCGGGTCGCGTCCGGGTGGATCCCGGCCGAGCACAGCGCGAAGTCGTAGCCGCGCATCTCCTCCACCGTCCAGATGCCGGTCCCGGTCAGGCCGATCCGTGCGGCCCAGTCCAGGGTGTGCGCCCGGGAGGCGTCCAGGTGCGGGCTCATCCGCAGCTCGAAGGGCATGGTGAAGTCCGGCAGCGGCAGGTGGCCGACCGGCCGGTGCGGGACGTTGCCGTGCTGCCGGGCCCGGCGCGGCAGCGACTCCGCGATCGAGCCCAGCAGCCGGGCCGCCGAGGTGCCGATCCCGAGCGGCCCGGCCAGCAGCCGCGCGGCCGCGGCGTCCGTACCGCCGGCTCCGGTCACGCCGGCGGTACCCGTCACGCCGGCCGCACCGGCGAGACCGCCCGCAGCACCCGCAGCACCCGCGTGGCCGTTCATGTACCGGCTGGAACGCATGTGCCACTCGTGGCCGCCGGCCTGCCAGTCCTGAAGGCCCTTCACATACAGCCCGACGTCCAGGCAGGACTGCGGGTCGGCCCCGCTGTCCAGCAGCAGCGGCGGCACCTCGGCCAGCGCGGTGTGCTCGAACTGCCGCAGCCGCGAGCTCAGCAGGTCATTGGTGGCCTCGGCGGCCTCCTGGGTGCTGCAGCCCAGGAACTTCTCCAGCACCAGCACGCAGTTGGCGAGCTCGCCCTCGTCCTCGACCTCGCGCTGGTAGGAGAACAGGTCGTTGCGCAGGTGCACCCCGTCCGCGAAGGTGTCCTTGAGCACCTGCATCGGCCGGCTGGCCGCGATCGCGGCCGGTACCTCGGCGCCGACGGCGTGCTCCACCAGGTCCGCCGACCAGGGCGCGCCGCCGACCTTGCGCCGCATCTCGATGTACTCGACCGGGTTGGACAGCCGGCCCTCGTTGATGTTGCCCAGCTCCCAGAGCGACTCCTCCAGCAGCGCCCGGGTGCTCTCACGGAACCGGCCGCACCAGTCGGCCGACATCGACGGCACGGTCCGGGCCCAGAGGTCGGCCAGGCCTTGTTCGACGGCGTTGCCCGGCTCCGGCGCGCCGCCGGCTCCCGCCGCCGCCCCGGCCGCGGGCTCGGGCATGAACAGCGGCAGCCGGTCCAGATAGGCCTTGGCCCCGGCCATGTCCCGGGTGCGCTTGAAGATGTCCAGGAAGTGGTCGTCGAAGAAGAACACCCAGACGTACCAGTCCGTGACCAGCGCCAACTCCTCGGCCGAGCAGTCGGGGTGGGTGTAGGCGCAGAGCAGGGCGTAGTCGTGGGCGTCGAAGGTCGCCTCGTCCCAGATCCCCGATCCCTCGATCATGACCATGTCGCGCGCCCAGGCCTTGGAGTGCTCGCGGGCGCTCTCGAGATGCGGGTTGAGCCGTGCCGGGTACGGCATGTAGAAGTCAGGAAGCGTGAAGGGCTGAGGCATGCGCGGGCCGGGCCTTTCGTCGAGCGGTCCCACCATGGGATCCGTACGTGGATTCCGTACCTGGGATCCGTACCTGGATCTCTCCTCACGCTAGGTCGCACACACCTCGCCGGGTCCCCGGTCCGGGAGAGCTCGCCCGATCAGGTGAAATCCCGGCCCGACCGTTTCGGAGCCGGTTGCACCGTCCCTGCGGGCCGCATGTGGAAAGCTGAGTCCCGTCCCGGGCAGCGGGGCGACTCCCAACCGACCGACCCCACGCAACCGACCCCACCCGACCGACCCGACCCGAACGGCTCGACCGACGATGACCAGCAGCACCACCGAAGCGGACGCCGCCGCGGCCGGCGATGCCCCGGCAGCGCAGCACGCCGCGCCGCCCCGGAGCCGGACACGACGGGTCGCCCTGCTGGTCTGGCCCGCGCTGGCGGTCTACGCCGCGTCCACCGCCGCGCACCTGCTGCTGCTGTCGGCCATGATCCCGGCCGGCGGTCCGAGCCTGCGGAACCGGCTGACCACCTGGGACGGCGGCTTCTACCTGGACATCGCCACCCACGGCTACCCGCACGGCTTCAGCTACGACCCCTCGGGCAAGCTCACCGGCAACACCCTGGCCTTCTTCCCGCTCTACCCGATGCTGGTCCGAGCCGTGCACGAGGTCACCCGGCTGGACATCCCGATGGCCGGCATCGTCACCGCCAACCTCGCCCTGATCGCGGCGCTGATCGTGGTGCTGCAGCTGTTCACCCGGCTGTACGGGCGGCGCACCGCGGTCGTCGCCATCGTGCTGCTGGCTGGCGCGCAGCCGATGGCGCTGGTCTTCCTGATGTCCTACAGCGAGTCGCTGTTCCTGGCGCTGGCCGCCGGCATGCTGCTCGCCGCCCACCGGCGGGCCTGGCTCACCGCCGGGCTGCTCGCCCTGCTGGTCGGCCTGACCCGGCCGGCCGCCGTCGCCGCCGTGGTGGCGCTGGGGGTGGCGGTGCTGCTGCACCTGGTGCGGGAGCGCCGGATCAGCTGGCGGCCGCTCGCCGCGCTGGTGCTGGGCTGTGCCGGGACCCCGCTCTACCTGCTCTGGGTGGCGCTGCGGGTGGGCCGGGTCGACGCCTGGTTCCAGATCCAGGGCGCCGGCTGGGGCACCCAGTGGGACAACGGCCGGGCGATCTGGGACTTCCTGGTGCAGACCCTGGCCACCGGCGACGGCTGGGTCCCGGTCAGCACCGCCGTCCTGCTCATCGCCCTGGTCTGCGCGACCCTGGTCACCTGGCAGCGCGGCAGCTGGCCGCCGCTGGTGGTCTACGGCACCAGCATCGTGGTGCTGACGCTCTGCCAGAGCAACTACTACCACTCCAAGCTGCGGCTGCTGCTCCCGGCCCTGGTGTTCCTGGTCCCGCTGGCCCGCTCGATCGCCCGTACCCGCAGCCGTACCGCGGTGCTGACGCTGGCGGCGGCCACCGTCTTCGGGTGCTGGTACGGCGCGTACATGATCACCGTCTGGAGCTACGCGATCTGACCGCGGCGGCCCGGGCGCTGCGGGTGCGGGTCAGTTGGTCGCGACCCAGGTCACCCGTCGCGGCTCGCCCTGCGGCATCCCGATGCCGATGGTGCCCGCGTCCGCGAGGTCGCGCAGCGCCTGCTCGGTGGCCTGCCCGTCGTAGGACTTGAACCGGCACAGGTCGGTGACCGTGGGATGGAAGACCACGCCGGCGCTGAGGAAACTGCGGATCGACTTCAGGACGTCCGCCCGGATCTCTGCGGTGCTGTTCATGCCACCCACGCTAAGCCGGATCGACTCGTCACGCCTGGTCAGCGCCGTCCGAGGGCCAGGAGATCGGACCGCCGTCGGGCCAGCTGCCGCCCGGTGCCGACGGCCCCGGCTGCGCCGCCGGCCAGTCGTCCGGGCCGCCGAGCCGCCACTCGACGATGGTGGGGTCCAGCTCGAACCACTCGGTGAGACCGGCCATGTCCAGCAGCTTCTCGACATCGGCCAGGCTCTCGGCCAGCGCCACCACGTTGTGGCCCAGCTGGACCCTGCGGCCGGTGCCGTCCGGACCGGTCTCAGGCGGGAGGACGATGACGATCGGGTCGGGATTCTCCATGGATCAAGGCTGCGCGACCCCGGCACGGTCCGCACCCGGGAAGATCCACCGGTGTCTCAGGAGATCAGCGTCCGCTTCTCGCGCAGCACGCAGAACTCGTTGCCCTCGGGGTCGGCCAGCACCGTCCAGGACTCCGTTCCGGTCTGGCCGATGTCCACCCGCCGGGCCCCCAGCGCGAGGATGCGGGCGATCTCCGCCTCCCGCTCCCCCGGGCCGGGGTTCAGGTCGAGATGGAGCCGGTTCTTGCCGGCCTTGCCCTGCGCCGCCGGCATGAAGCAGATCCCCACCGCGGCGTCGGGAGCCGGCCCGATCACCACCTCGCGCTCGCGCTCGGAGAGGATCCGCCAGTCCAGCACCGCCGCCCAGAACCGGGCCAGCCCGGGCAGATCGGCGGTGTCGACCACGATGTGGTGCAGTGAGACGGTCATACCGCCAGTGTGCGGGTGGCGCGGCGTCTCGTTCCCCGAATATGGCTTGCCCGGCCGCATCCCCGGCGCAAGCATCGGCCCATGCCAGTCGACCAGCACCTCTTCGTCCTGTTCCTGCTCACCACCCTCGTCGCGATGGTCAGCCCCGGCCCCGACATGCTCTTCGTGCTCGGCTGCGGCATACGCGGCGGTGCCCGTGCCGGGCTGCTCGCCACCGCCGGGGTCGCCACCAGCGAGGTCGTCCACATCACGCTCGCCGCCGCGGGACTCTCCGCCTTCTTCGCCGCCGCGCCGACCGCCTTCACCGCGCTGCGCATCGTCGGCGCCGCCTACCTGGTCCACCTCGGCGTCCAGGCGATCCGCCACCGCGGCCAGGACCGGCCGGAGGCCGCCGGTGCGACCGGGATGTCCGGCCGCCGCGCCTACCTGCGCGGCCTGCTGACCAACCTGGTCAACCCCAAGATGGTCACCTTCACCATCGCCTTCCTCCCGCAGTTCGTCGACCCCGGACTCGGCCGGGTCTGGCTGCAGTTCATGATCCTCGGCGCGGTCTTCGTCGCCCTGGAGTTCCTGGTCGACGGAACCGTGGGCCTCTTCGCCGGCCGCATCGGCAGCTGGCTCGGCCGCCGCCGGACCGCCCGCCGCCGCCTGGACGTCGCCACCGGCGGCGTCTTCATCGGCCTGGGCGTCCGCCTGGCAGCCGAGCGCTGACGCTGCAGCCGGCCCCACTCCTCGGCCCCCGGACTCAGGCGTCGCGGCGGCGGAGGACGAACCAGCCGCCCAGGAGTGCGGCGGCCACCCAGAGGACGGTGATGAGCAGGCCGGTCCAGGGGCCGTAGGCGTCCTTGGACTGGTGGTGGATCTGCAGGAAGCGCTGTCCGGCCTGGTCGGGCAGGTACTGGGTGGCCGCCGTGACGCCCGGGATGGCCTGCAGGATGCCGGACACCAGGAAGAAGAACGGGACCAGGATGCCCAGGGCCAGGGTCTGCCGTCGGAGCATCGTCGCCACGCCCAGCGACAGCAGGGCGATCAGCATCAGGTAGACGGCGCCGCCGAGCACCGCCCGCAGCACGCCCGGAGCGCCGAGCGACACGCCGTGGTCGCCCAGCATCGCCTGGCCGACGAAGAACGCCGTGAACGCGGCGACCAGACCGACCAGGAAGGTCACCCCGGCCAACACCGCGGCCTTCGCGGCGTAGAAGACCGTGCGGTTAGGGACCGCGGTCAGCGAGAGCCGGATCATCCCGCTCGCGTACTCCCCGCCGATCATCGTCACGCCGAGGACGACCATGGCGAGTTGGCCCAGGACCAGGCCGGCGAAGCTGGTGCGCACCGGTTCGAACGGCTTGCCGTCGGAGACCACGCTGGCGAAGTTGCGGTTCATGAAGAAGCAGATCAGGGCGCCGACGCCGACGGTGGCCAGCAGACCGGCGAGCAGGGTCCAGCGCGGGCCGCGCAGGGTGCGGAGTTTGGTCCACTCGGCGTTCATCGCGTCGGACCACCGGGGTGGGGTCGCTGCGCGTGCGGGCTGATGCGCCGCCCCGTTGAGGATTGCCGTGGTCATGAGGTGGCTCCCGTCGTTGTCGTCGCCGATTCGGTCAGGTCTGCGGCAGGCCGGACGCCGTTGAGGGTGGCGTCGGCGTGGTACTCCACCGCGTCCGCGGTCATCCGCATGAACGCCTCCTCCAGGGAGGCGCGTTGCGGGCTGAGCTCCTCCAGGACCACACCGCCGGCGCCGGCCAGCGCCGCGATCGCGGCCGGGTCGCTGCCCTCGACCTCCCAACTGCCGTCCGGGGCGCGGACGGCAGTGATGCCCCGGGAGTCGAGTGCGTCCAGCAGGGCCTGCGGCTGCGGGGTGCGGATCCGCACGTAGCTGCGGGCGTTGCGGTCGATGAACTCCTCCATCGGCACGTCCGCGAGCAGCCGTCCGCGTCCGATGACCACCAGATGGTCGGCGGTCAGCGCCATCTCGCTCATGAGGTGGCTGGAGACGAAGACCGTGCGGCCCTCGGCGGCCAGCCCCTTCATCAGGTTGCGGATCCACAGGATGCCCTCGGGGTCCAGCCCGTTGACCGGCTCGTCGAACATCAGCACCGGCGGATCACCCAACAGCGCCGCGGCGATCCCGAGCCGCTGCCCCATGCCCAGCGAGAACCCGCCGGAGCGCTTGCGGGCCACGTCCTGGAGGCCGACGGCGGCCAGCACCTGGTCCACCCGCCGGTCCGGGATCCGGTTGCTCCGGGCCAGCCAGAGCAGGTGGTCGCGGGCGGTCCGTCCGCCCTGCGCGGCGGACGCCTCCAGCAGCGAGCCGATGTGCGTCAGCGGAGCGGGCAGCTGTGCGTAGGACCGCCCGTCCACCAGCACCTGGCCGCCGGTGGGCCGGTCCAGGCCCAGGATCAGGCGCATGGTGGTGGACTTGCCCGCGCCGTTGGGGCCCAGGAAGCCGGTGACCTGGCCGGGCCGGATGGCGAAGCTCAGCGAGTCCACCGCCGTCTTGTCTTCGTAGCGTTTGGTCAGCTCCCGTAGCTCGATCATCGGTGGTCCGCCCCTGCGGGTGGCGTGCTGAGGTCCATGGCGGTAACTCCTTCACGCGCGGTGTGCAACTGTCCCTTTCAGGAGACCGCGCGCAGGGGTCGACCCGCGTCGGGCCACGGGCGACACCTGGGCTACTCCCTGTGCGGTACGGGATGTGCCGCACAGGGGCGACGTGGTGCGGCCTCGGGCCCGGCTCAGGCGAGCCGGCCGCGGATCCGCCAGTAGCTCAGGCCGACCAGCACCGCGGTGGCCAGCGCGAAGAGACCCGTCTCGTACCACTGGAAGCTCCAGTAGCGGCGGGCGGGCTGGACGGTCAGGTCCACATGCAGATTCGCCCTGCTCAGGCAGGCGAGCATCGCCGACTGGACCGAGTTGTCGATGCAGCCGGCGTACATGGCGGTGTGGCCGACGTTCGCCCCCGCGGCATTGAGCATGGGGCTGGTCGACACCACCCAGTCGCCGCTGGGCACCTTGAGGCCGCCGACGGTCCCGTACTGCCCGAGGAAGTTCAGCGTCGACAGCTCGGACGAGGTGAGCCGCACCGAGGATCCGACCGGAGCGGCCAGGTTCGGACGGATCAGGTTCGGGACGACGATCTGGACCACGGTGAACAGCACCATGGCCAGCGCCATGGCCGGCAGGGTCCGGCGGACCAGCAGCCCCAGGGTCACTCCCAGGGCGCAGGCGAAGGCGGCGTAGCCCACCGGTGCAATGTTGCGCGCGGCGAACAGCGAAGGGGAGAACCGATCCGCCTCGACCTGGTCGAACGGGCTTGCCGCCCAGGTCAGCAGCAGACTGAGCACGCCCGCCGCCGCCATGCTGGACAGGCCGACGATGCCGAGCTTGGCCGCCAGCCACCTCCCCCGGGTCACGCTCTGGTTCCACACCAGGCGATGGGTGCCGAGCTCCAGCTCACGGGTGATCAGCGGGGCGCCCCAGAACATTCCGAGGACGCCGGGGACGATGAGCAGGACGTAGCCCAGCAGCGAGACCTGGAGCTGGAACTCGCTGGTGAACGAGGCCAGCAGGCCCGGGCAGTTGCCATGGCTGCGGCACTGGGCGAGCACGCTGTGGTGCCGGCTCCGGATCTGCAGGCCGAGCAGCACCAAGTAGGTGCCGAGCAGCAGCACCGCGGCGAGCGCGACCTGTGCCTGGGTTCGGAACTGACGCCAGGTCAGCCAGATCATCGCGGTACCCCCGGAACCGTCGAGGCGGAACGGGCGGCCGGGAGGCCCGCCCGGGTCATGTAGGCCAGCACCAGCTCCTCCAGGTCGACGGGCTCGACGCTCCAGCCGACGGGCGGACGCGGGTCGTCGACGCGCACCACCAGGGTGCTGCCGCCCCGGGTGCGCTCGGCCGCGATGACCTGGACGCCGGGCGGCAGGCTGCCGCCGCTGTCGATGCCGCCACCGGTGCCGCTGCCGCTGCCGCTGCCGCCGGAGAAGCGGTAGTGGCCGGCGAGCAGCTCCTGCACCGTTCCGGCGACCTGCACCCGGGCCCCGGACAGCACGATCAGGTAGTCGCAGACCCGTTCCACATCGGCGAGCAGGTGCGAGGAGAGGACGGCGCTGGCGCCGAGGTCGGCGACGAACTCCATCAGGTTCTCCAGGAACCCGCGCCGGGCCAGCGGATCCAGCGCGGCCGCGGGCTCGTCGAAGATCAGCAGTTCGGGCCGCTTGGCGGCGGCGACGGTCAGGGCGAGTTGGGCGCGCTGGCCGCCGGAGAGCCGGCCCGCCTTCTGCACGGGGTCCAGGCCGATCCGTTCGATCCGCCGTTCCGCCAACGCGGCGTCCCAGGCCGGGTTGAGCCTGGCGCCCATCCGCAGGTGCTCCCCGACGGTCAGCCCGGCGTACACCGGCGTGTCCTGTGCGACGAAGCCGACCTTGGCCAGGTGCGCGGCGTCCGCCGCGGGACGAGCGCCCAGCACCCGGATGCTGCCCGAGGTCGGCGCGATCAGTCCGCAGGCGAGCTGCAGCAGCGTCGACTTCCCGGCGCCGTTCGGCCCCACCAGGCCGACGACCCGTCCCCGCGGGACGGTCAGGTCGCAGTCGGTCAGGGCCTGACGGCGGCCGTAGCGCTTGCTGAGGGCCCGTGCTTCGAGCACCGGAGTCCCGGGAGTCATCAGTTCTCCCCGTTCCACGACGATCCGCCGTGCGAGCGGCGGTCCATGCGTCGGAGCAGGAAGCGGCCGACGGCGAAGAAGACGATGAGGAAGGCGATCACCACGACGCCGCAGAAGACGTAGAACACCGGGCCGTAGTGGACGCTGTTCGGATCCGACGCGGCGACGAGGGCGCCGGGTGGCAGTGAAGGAGGCATGGCCCGAGCCTTCTGCGTGCGGCCGGGCCGCCGCATCGGCCGAAAGCACACTCGCCCGCGCCGCGGATCGTACTTTCGGCCCCTCTGGCGCAGCGCCCCGGCCGCGTAGCCTGGCCGAGTGCTCGTGGACCTGATGGTGGACGCCGAAGAGCGGCCGGCCGTGCGGCCGTGGACCCCGGCCGACCTCGGGCTCGGTCTGCTGTTCGCGGTCACGCTCGCCGCCTTCGCGCTGCGGATCGCCGGCGAGGGCCGCGCCTGGATGTTCGGCTGCTGCGTCGGCCTGGTGGTGTGCACAGCCGCCCTGTACCGGGAGCGCCACCGGATCGGAACGGCAGCGGTCGGCATCGCCGCCGCCGCGGCCGGCGGTGTGGTCGCCAGGATCGCGGACCTGCCCCGCGAGCCCGGCGCCGCCTCGGCCCTGGCGCTGCTGGTGATCGTCGGCAGCGCGGCGCGCACGCTCCCGCCGCGCACGGCGGCCGGAGTCACGGTCGGCGGGATGGCCGCCATGGCCGTCGACTGGGTGACCGTCGACCCGCGCTCCGGGGTCTGGCACGGACCGCTCCAACTCGGCCTGCTGAGCTGGGCCGTCGCGCTCGGGACCGGGTTGTGGCTGCGCCTGCTGGACTACCGCCGCCACGCCGCCGTCGAGGCGGTGCGGCGCGAGGAACGCCTGGACCTCGCCCGCGAGTTGCACGACATCGTCGCCCACCACCTCACCGGCGTGGTGCTGCAGACCCAGGCCGCACGTATCGTCGCCCGCCGGAGTCCCGAAGCCCTGGACGGCACCCTGGCCGGGATCGAGCAGGCCGGTGCGGACGCACTGGCCGCCATGCGCCGCGTGGTCGGCCTGCTGCGGGACGCCGAGGAGGGAGCGGGCACCGCGCCGGGACCGGAGCAGCTCACCGATCTCGTCCGGCGCTTCGAGGGGCAGGGACACGGGCCCGCCGTCCGGCTGAACCTGCCCGCCGACAGCACGCCCTGGCCGCCCGAGGTGACCAGCACCGTCTACCGGGTCGTGCAGGAGGCGCTGACCAACATCGCCCGGCACGCCCCGCACGCGCGCTCGGCCACCGTCGACGTGGCCCGGGCGCCCAGCGGCCTCTCCGTGGAGGTCGTCGACGACGCCCCGCCCGGTGCGGCCCGGCATCCGCACCGCAGCGGGTTCGGCCTGGTCGGGATGCGCGAACGGGTCGAGGCGCTGGGCGGGACGCTGCAGGCCGGCCCGCGCCCCGAGTCCGGCTGGTCCATCCGCGCTACCCTGCCCGTGCCCGAGGGGGACCGCTCGTGAGCATCAGGGTCCTGATCGCCGACGACCAGGCGATCATCCGCAGCGGCCTGCGGCTCATCCTGGAGGACCAGCCCGACATCACCGTGGTGGCCGAGGCGGCCGACGGCGTCGAGGCGATCGAGGCGGCGCGCCGACTGCGCCCCGACGTGTGCCTGGTCGACATCCGGATGCCGCGACTGGACGGCATCGAGGTCACCCGCGCCCTGGCCGGCGCAGCCGTCGCCGACCCCCTGCGCGTGGTCATCGTGACCACCTTCGACCTGGACGAGTACGTCTACGGCGCGCTGCGCTCCGGTGCGGTCGGCTTCCTGCTCAAGGACGCCGGCCCGGCCCTGCTGGTCGAGGCCGTCCGGGCCGCGAGCAGCGGGGACGCGCTGATCTCGCCGTCGGTCACGGTGCGGCTGCTGCGGGATTTCGCACCGGCCCGGGCCTCCCGGGCCGCCCGGCCCGCCAAGCCGCTCTCCGCACGCGAGACCGAGGTGATCAGGGCCGTCGCCAGGGGCCGCACCAACCAGGAGATCGCCGCCGAACTGTTCATCTCGCTGAGCACGGTCAAGAGCCATGTCGCGAGCGTCCAGACCAAGCTGGGCGCGCGCAATCGCGTCGAGATCGCCTCCTGGGCCTGGGAGAGCCGGACCGTCGACTCCGCCGGTCACGGTCACCAGGTCAGCGGGGGCTGAGGGTCCGGGGTCCACCGTCCGGTGGACGGGGGCGGTCCACCGTTCGCTGCTCATGGCGTGGTGGTGGCCCCGGGCATGCTGAGTCCATGGACATCCAGGGACCTTCCGCCAACCGCCGCTCCCACCTCCTCATCGGCATCTGCGCCTCCCTGCCGCTGAGCATCACCTGGTCGGCGCTGCTGCTCACCCACGCGGTCTCCGGTGGGGCGCTCACCGGAGTCGCCGTCTCCGTGGCCGTCACCGGACTGCTCTCCGCGCTCATCGTCAGGTCACGGTTCCACTGCGACAACTGAGCTCTGCTGAACGACTGCTGACCCTCCGTCAGTCAGGGTGGGCCACAACACCCCCGGCCCGTCGCGCCGGAGCGGTGCCAACCGCCGCCCCCGGGGTAGTAACGCTGCGTAACGCTTCGAGATGCGGACCGCCACGGCTGCTGCCACGGTGGGAATGCACCTGCCCCATGCGGGTGCTGTGCATCCGAGACCATGCAGGAGACATCTCATGTCGAAGGTCAAGAACCGCGAACGCAAGCAGCAGAAGGCTCTCGCCACCGCCGCCCGTCCCGGGCAGTACGCCCAGGACCCGGCGCTCGAGAACACCGAGCCGATGCTGATGCCGTCCTCCATGCCGCAGCCGGTGGCACGGAAGAAGGAGAAGCGGTACGGCCACAACTGACCGTCCGCGGTGACCTGTGAGGTGTGCGGGCCGGCATGCCGGCCCGCACACCTCCGTCGCGTTCACAGATCGCGGCGGTGCACCACCGTCAGCGCGACCACGACGGCGACCAGCGGCCAGACCGCGTAGACGGTCCAGGAGCCGGCGACCGTGGCCAGGTGGTAGCCGGGTGTTCCGGGAGGAAGGTACTCCGGGCCGACGTCCTTGAGCCGCTGCCAGGCGCGCAGCACCAGGGCGTGGTTGAGGTCCGCCTCCCAACGGTGGTTGTCGGTCAGCAGGTTGGGCACCAGCAGCAGGAGCACCACCACCGTCACCATGGTGGTGGCACTGTGCCGGATCAGCGCGCCCAGGCCCATCCCGACCAGCGCGCTCACCGGCGCCAGCAGTGCGGAGACCAGCACGAAGCGCACCGCGCCGGGATAGCTGACGGAGATCCCGGCGTGCCGTCCGGACAGGATGGCCTGGGTGATCCAGAACGACGTCCCGGCGACGACGAGGCCGTAGGCCGTCATCACCGCCGCGACCACGGTGATCTTGGCCGCCAGCAGCGACCGGCGCGCGGGGACCGCCGCGAAGGTCACCCGGATCAGTCCGGTGGAGTACTCCCCCGCGACGGTGATCGCGCCGATGCAGCCCGCGGCGAGCAGCAGGCAGATCCCGGTGTTGTTGCTGAAGGCGTCGCCCAGCGACCACCCCGGGACGAAGGCGGCCCTGATCGACCGGGAGTAGTGGGGCCAGTTGTTGTAGTCGGCCAGGGCGCCGTTGGCGTTCATGGCGACCAGGGCCAGCCCGCTGAGCCCGATGGCCCACCAGGTCGACCGCAGCGTCCACAGTTTGAGCCACTCGGCGGCGAGCAGGTCACGGAACCGGGCCGGCGGTTCGCCGGCGGACGGCGCGGCGGCTCGGGGGGCGTGCGTGACTGCGGTCATCGGGGGTCTCCGGCGAGGTATTCGACGCTGTCGGCGGTGAGTTCCATGAACGCCTCCTCCAACGAGGCGGTACGGGTGGCCAGTTCACGGAGCAGGATCCGGTGCTCGAAGGCCAGTTCGCCGATCCTGGCGGCGTCGAGCCCGGCGACCGAGAGGCCGCCTTCGCCGTCGGGCCGCACCACCGCGCCCTCGGCCGTGAGCAGTCCGGTCAGCACCCCGGCGTCGGGCGTCCGGACGGTGACGCTCAGCCGGGTGCCGCGGGCGGCGAACTCGGCCAGCGGCTCGTCGGCGATCAGTTCGCCACGGCCGATGACCACGAGCTGGTCGGCGGTGTTCTCCATCTCGCGCATCATGTGGCTGGAGACGAGCACGGTGCGGCCCTCCCGGGCCAGCCTGCGGAACAGGCCGCGCACCCAGAGCACCCCTTCCGGGTCCAGGCCGTTGAGCGGTTCGTCGAACAGCAGCACCGGCGGGTCCCCGAGCAGCGCGGCGGCGATGCCGAGCCGCTGCTTCATGCCCAGCGAGAAGCCGCCGACCCGGCGCCGGGCGGCCTCGGCCAGGCCGACCTCCCGCAGCACCTCCTCGACCCTGGCCGACGGGATGGCGTTGCTGCGGGCCAGGACCGCGAGATGGGCCCGGGCGCTGCGGCCGCCGTGGACGTCGCCGGCGTCGAGCAGGCCGCCGATGTGGCGCAGTCCGCGCGGGTGGTCCCGGAAGCGGTGCCCCAGCACGGTGACGCTGCCGCTGGTCGGCTGGTTCAGACCGAGGATCATGCGCAGGGTGGTGGACTTGCCCGCCCCGTTGGGGCCCAGGAACCCGGTGACCCGGCCGGGGCGGACGGTGAAGGTGAGGTTGTTGACGGCGGTGGTGCGGCCGTATCGCTTGGTCAGCTGATTGACTTCGATCACCCGGCCAACGCTGCCCGGTCGCGGTGGTGCACGGCATCGGACCGGCGTCGGCATTCGCGTCCCCGGATCGGACCGCGGATGTACAACCACGGTCCGATGCCCCGGGAAGAGCGCCGCGGTTAGCATCGGCCCATGTCCGCCACTGCGCCCCGTCCCCTGCTCAAGCGTGTTCCACCGGGTGCGTGGACGGCACTCGCGTGGAGCGCGGCCACCGCGTACTCGATCATCGTGCTGTTCAGGCTGCCCGGCGAGGGGTACTTCCCGCGCCACTACAACCCGTTGGAGATGCCGCCGGGGAACCGGCTGAACCTCCTGATCGCCACGGTCCTGGCCGTTGCGGGCAGCGCCTGGCTGCGCCGCCGGCCGATGGCGGCGCTGTCACTGCTGCTCCTCGGCGCGGTGGCCGGAGCGATGGTGCTGAACTCGACGGAGATCAACTTCCTGCAGTTCCTGACCGTCGACGTCGCCCTGTGCCACATCGCGGCCACCCGGCCGCGGCGCGTCTCGGTCCCCGCCGCCGGTCTGGCGATCGGTGTGCTGGTCGTCTACGCGGCGGTGCGGGTGCTGGTCCACTTCGTGATCGGCACCTCGACGATGCTGACGGTCGCCCTCACCGTCGCCGTGGCCTGGCTGATCGGCGACTCGGCGCGGCAGAACCACGAGCACGCGGAGACGCTGCGGGCCCAGGCCGCGGCCCAGGCGGTCACCGCCGAACGGCTGCGGATCTCGCGGGAGCTGCACGACATGGTCGCGCACAGCATCGGCATCATCGCGCTCCAGGCAGGAGCGGCCCGCCGGGTCATCGAGACCCAGCCGACGGCCGCGCGCGACGCGTTGGGCGCCATCGAGGGCGCGGGACGGGAGGCGCTGGCGGGGCTGCGCCGGATGCTCGGGGCGCTGCGGCAGGCCGAACCGGAGGCCGCCGGGGAGGGGTCGGCGCTGCGACCGGCGCCGGGGCTGGCCGATCTCGACCGGCTGGCGGAGGCGACCACGGCCGCGGGGGTCCGAGTCGAGTTGGAGTGGCACGGGGAACGGCGGCCACTGCCCCCGGACATCGAGCTGTCCGCCTACCGCATCGTCCAGGAGTCGATCACCAATGTGGTGCGCCACTCGGGGACGGCCTCCTGCCTGGTGTCCATCGGCCACGGGCCCGAGGAGCTCTCCATCGAGGTGCTGGACCGCGGGTCCGGACCCGGCGGGCCGGGACGGGAGGGCGCCGCGGCGGCCGGCTACGGCCTGGTCGGCATGCGGGAGCGGACCGCGCTGCTGCACGGGGAGTTCCGCGCCGGCCCCCGCCCCGAGGGCGGCTTCCGGGTGGCCGCCCGGCTGCCGCTGCCGGTGGGGGTCCGGTGACGGTCAGGGTGGTGCTCGCCGACGACCAGCCGCTGGTGCGCGCCGCGCTGGGCATGGTGATCGCCGACGCCCCGGACATCGAGGTGGTCGGCGAGGCCGGGACCGGCGCCGAGGCGGTCGCCCTGGTCCAGGAGGTCCGGCCGGACGTGGTGGTGATGGACATCCGGATGCCGGGGATGGACGGGATCGAGGCCACCCGACGGGTCACCGGCGGCCCCGGCTCGACCCGTGTCGTCATACTGACCACCTTCGACGATGACGACTACGTGTACGGCGCGCTGCGGGCCGGAGCGTCCGGCTTCCTGGTCAAGGACATGGCCCTGGAGTCCATCCTGACCGCGGTGCGGGTGGTGGCGGCCGGCGACGGCCTGATCGCGCCGAGCGTCACCCGGCGGCTGATCGCCGAGTTCGCCGGCCGCCCCGAACCGTCCCGCACCCGGACCGCCCCCGGTGCGCCCGGGACCGCCGGGCGCAGGCTCGACGGCATCATCACCGAGCGCGAGTACGAGGTGCTGACCCTGGTCGGACGCGGCCTGTCGAACACCGAGATCGCCGCCGAACTGGTCATCAGCATCGCCACGGTGAAGACCTATCTGACCCGACTGCTGGCCAAGCTCGACGCGCGGGACCGGGTCCAGCTGGTGATCATCGCCTACGAGGTCGGCCTGGTGGCCCCGAACTCCTGACGCCTCGCCATCCTCGCTACCAGTGACGGCCGTTCGGCAGCTCGGCGAGGCCGGGGGCGGACAGGTGCAGCACCTCGTAGCGCTCGGTCCCCTGCTGGTCCGGCGGGACCGAGTCCTGCCACAGGACGAACCTGACCAGTTGCCAGTGCTGGGTGTCCACGGCCAGGGCCGCGGTGTGGACGTCCTCGCGACGCGCCAGTTCGGCGAGCGCGTCGATCTCCTGCTGGATCCGTGTCGCCAGGGCCAGGCCGGTGGACTCGGGATCGGCCTCCGGCGGCAGTACGGTGAGCTGCCGGGACGCCGCACGGGGGGTCGTGCCGCGAGCGGGCCCCGACAGGCAGGCCAGGCCGCTCCACTGGCGCACCGCCGGGCGGCCGAAGAAGCGGATGATCCGCTCGAACCCTCCGCCTCCGACCAGGAAGCCGGCCATCGCCCCCGGATCGTTCCAGAGGTAGAAGCAGGAGTACTCGTTCACCGGAGAGCCGTCCCTGCCGCGCTCGCGGAACAGGTAGGCCTTGAGCCCCAGTCCGTCGAGGTCGTCCAGGGTGTGCCAGGCCGCGGCGATGCGCTTGCGCAGCATCGGGAGGTCGTAGTCGGCGGGCAGGGTCATCTCGTACTGGGAAGCCAGCATGCCGTACATACTAGTAGGTACAGTCAAGACTTCCGGGTCACCGCGTACTCCTCCCTGGTGATCGCCAGCACCCGGACCGGCTTGTCATGGGCGGGGACGGTGGTGAGCCGGTCCTGACGCAGGCCCAGCTTCTCCATCACCCGGCGGGAGGGCTCGTTGTCCACGTGGCAGATGCTGACGACCCGGTCCAGCTCCGCCTCCTCGAAGGCGAAGCGCAGCGCCTCCCGGGCCGCCTCGGTGGCGATGCCGCGGCCCCAGTGGCGCGGCAGCAGCCGCCAGCCGATCTCCACGGCCGGCATGATCTCGGGCAGGAACCGGGGCACGGCCAGACCGACCCAGCCGGTGAGTTCACCGCTCTCCGCCAGCTCCACCGCGAACAGGCCGTAGCCGAGCTCCGCCCAGGCCGCCCGGATCCGGTCGAACCAGGCGGCCGCCTCCTCCCGGCTCTTGACCTTCCCGTCCCCGACGTAGCGCATGACCTCGGGGTCGGAGTCCAGCTCGACCAGCATCTCCAGGTCCTCGTCCCGCCAGCCGCGCAGCACCAGCCGCTCGGTACGCAACACGACCTCGGCCATCGCACCCACCCCATCTCTCCATCCTCCGACCTCGGGAGACTATCCCGGCGTCCGGGTCGATCCGATGGACGGTCACGAGGCGGATTCCTGACGGCATGCCGTGATTCTTTCGTGACTCGACTGACAGTCGGCCCGTGACCATGCATACTGGTTGGCATGTCAGCTGATGCTGATCGCCCGGCCCCGTCGCATCCCCCGTCGACGGGGCCGACGCATGTTCCGGCCCTTGAGGCGCACCGCAAGCGTGTGGCGCCCCGCACCGGGCGTTGACGGGGCGCCACCAGCAGCATGGCATGTACGCGACCGATTAGGCCAGACACGAGCCCACCGAACCGGCGGATCCGTGCAGCGGCGCGCCGCTGGGGTCCGGAAGGAGAAGTAGCGGGGGCGGGTGGGATTGAATGGGTCCCCGTCAGGACGGGCGAGCGGACGGGGTGGCACGGTGGCGGACGGGGAGAGCTGGAAGGTGCAGCTGGACGGGGTTCCGGAGACGCTGCTGTGGAACCTCTACCACCGGGCCCACGAGGCGTCGCAGCCACGGCCGGTGCTGGCGGACCCCAAGGCCGTCGAGCTGGTCCAGCGCATCGACTACCCGTTCCAGGAGACCTTCGGCCCCGCCAACGACTGGCTGGCGCAGGGGCAGGCGCTGCGGGTGCGCAGCTTCGACCTCGCGGTGCGGTCGTTCCTCGCCGAGCATCCGGACGGGACCGTGGTCGCGCTCGCCGAGGGACTGGAGACGCAGTACTGGCGCGTCGACAACGGACGGGCCCGCTGGCTGTGCGTGGAACTGCCGGAGACGGCCGAGGTGCGCCGGTCGCTGCTGCCCGAGGAGGACCGGCAGCGGATCCTGGCCCGCTCGGCGCTGGACCTCTCCTGGCGCGACGAGGTCGACCCCTCCCGCCCGGTGCTGGTCACCGCGCAGGGCCTGCTGATGTATCTGCGGCCGCCGGAGGTACGGGAGTTGATCGCCGGCTGCGCCGAGCGCTTCGGCGGCGGCGCACTGGTCTTCGACGCCGTTCCGCGCTGGTTCAGCGCCCGCACCCTGCGCGGCGAGATGCGGACCACCGCGGGGAACGGCTACACCACCCCGCCGATGCCCTGGGGGCTGGACGCCGGTGAGCTGCAGCGGGTCCGCACCGCCCACCCCGCCGTCGCCGAGGTCCGCGCCCTTCGACTGCCGCGCGGCCGGGGACTCTACTACGGCGCGGTGGCGCCGGTCCTGGGCCACGTCCCCGCCGTCCGCAACCTGCGCCCGACGATGACCGCGATCGCCCGGTTCAGCTGACCCCTGTTACATCATTTTGTTTCACCCGCGGACACCCGCGCCCTTCCCAGGTTCCGGAACCGGCCTTCCCGCGTCAGCTATTGACAGAACTCTGCCAACTGGTCTTTGCTCTGTTTCAGTTGGGTTCCAGAGGTGTTTCATTCTGTTTCAGGAACGTCGGGAAAGGAGCACTGTGTCCCGCATCAGGTTCATCTCCGCGTCGCTGGCGACGGCCGCGCTGTTCTCGGGGTCGGTCATGGCCCTGGGAGCCGCCCATGCCGCCACGGCGGCGGCAGCGACCGCCGTCTCGGTCTGGGAGACCACCGCAGACCAGTCCAAGTTGCTGGCCCCCCAGGCCGGTGCGGCCTTCGCCACCGGGGCCGGGACGGCCAGTCAGACGATCACGGTCAACCCGTCCAGCACGTACCAGACCATGACCGGGTTCGGGGCGTCACTGACCGACTCCTCGGCCTGGCTGATCGCCAACTCCCCGCAGCGCAACACCATCATGTCCAAACTGTTCGACCCCTCCGCGGGCATCGGACTGGACTTCCTGCGCCAGCCGATCGGGGCCTCGGACTTCGCCCGCTCGCTCTACAGCTACGACGACGTGGCCGCGGGACAGACCGACACCGGCCTGTCGCAGTTCTCCATCGCCCACGACAACGCCTACATCATCCCGCTGCTGCAGCAGGCCCTTCAGCTCAACCCGTCCACCACGGTGATGGCCACCCCCTGGAGCGCCCCGGGCTGGATGAAGACCAGCGGCTCGATGATCGGCGGCACCCTCAACACCGCCGACTACCAGGCCTTCGCCAACTACCTGGTGAAGTTCCTGCAGGCCTACAAGGCGGCCGGGGTACCGGTTTCGCTGATCACCCCGCAGAACGAGCCCGAGTACTCGCCGTCCAACTACCCCGGTTCCACCTTCACCGCGAGCGCCGAGGCGACGCTGATCGCCAACTACCTGGGCCCGGCGATCAAGGCGGCCGGTCTCAGCACCGGCATCCTGGCCTACGACCACAACTGGGACGACACCACCTTCCCCTCCACGATCCTGGGCAACTCCGCCGCCGCGCAGTACACCGCCGGCGTGGCCTGGCACTGCTACGGGGGCGTCCCCAGCGCGCAGACCACCGTGCACAACTCCTTCCCGACCAAGGACACCTACTTCACCGAGTGCTCCGGCAGCCAGTCGGCCAACACCGCCAACACCTTCTCCGACTCGCTGGACTGGCAGACCGAGAACCTGATCATCGGCGCCACCCGTAACTGGGCCAAGTCCGTGGTCACCTGGAACATGGCGCTGGACCCGAGCGGCGGCCCGTCGATGAACTGCACCACCTGCACCGGGGTGGTCACCGTCAACAACAGCACCGGCAGCGCCGCCTACAACGCCGAGTACTACGTGCTCGGGCAGGCGAGCAAGTTCGTCAAGCCGGGCGCGGTGCGGCTGGACTCCAACACCTTCGGCAGCGGCAACGTGGAGGACGTCGCCTTCCGCAACCCGGACGGGTCGACCGCCCTGGTGGTGCTGAACTCCGACACCGCCAACGCCCACACCTTCAACGTCTCCGAGAGCGGACAGTCCTTCAGCTACACCCTGCCGGCCAAGGCGGTGGCCACCTTTACCTGGCCCGCGCTGGGCACCGGCACCGGGACGGGCATCAACTCCAGTGCCTGGTACCAGGTGGTGAACACCAACAGCGGCAAGTGCGTGGACGCCACCGGCGGCGCCACCGCCAACGGCACCGCCGTGCAGCAGTGGACCTGCGGCAGCGGCAACACCAACCAGCAGTGGCAGTTCCAGCCCACCGACAGCGGCTACTACAAGGTGGTCACCCGCAACGCGACCACCGTCGGCTGGGACGTGACCGGCGGCTCCGGGGCGACCGGGGACGGCGTCCCGATCCAGCTCTGGTCCTACGGCGGCGGGACCAACCAGCAGTGGCTGCCGGTCCAGCACGCGGACGGGAGCTACAGCTTCAGCCCGCGCAGCAGCACCGGCGAGTGCCTGGACGTCACCGGGGTCTCCACCGCGGACGGCGCCCGGCTGCAGCAGTGGAGCTGCACCGGCGGCACGGCCCAGAGCTTCACCCTCAGCGCCCAGGGCTGAGCCGCCCTGGGCTGAGCCGCCCCGGCGGCTGACCGGCACTAGAGTCGGGCCATGCGAATCTCGGTCTCCTCGGACATGAACGAGGGCGTGGCCCGACTGCTGGCGGGGGAACTGGAACGCCGCGGGCACTCGGTGCTCCCGCACGGCGCGCTGCGTCCGGACGAGCGGGACGACTGGGCCTACTGCAGCGAGGCCGCGGCACGGGACGTGGCCGAGGGCCGGGCCGAGCAGGCCGTGGTCTGCTGCTGGACCGGGACCGGGGCATCCATCGCCGCCAACAAGGTGCCCGGGGTGCGTGCGGCACTGTGCACCGACGCCTACACCGCCGGCGGAGCCCGCCGCTGGAACGACGCCAACGTCCTGGCCCTGAGCCTGCGGCTGACCTCCACCGCGTTGCTGGCCGAGATCCTGGACGCCTGGTTCGACGCCGCCCCCAGCCAGGAACCCGACGACCGCGAGAACATCAGCCACATCACCGGCATCGAGCAGCAGCCCGCCGCCGCTCCCGGCCCGGCCGCCTTCGTGCTGATGCGCCAGGACGACAACGGCAACCGCTATGTCGTGGCCCGCTTCGCGGAGCACGCCGAGGCCGAGGCCGCCGCCGAGGAGTTCGAGTCCCGCGGCCACAAGCAGCTCTACTGGGTGCAGGCCGCCGAGGCCTAGCCCCGGGCTAGCTCTGTTTGCCCAGGCCGGCGGCCACGTCGGGGACGTAGTGCTGTTCGTCGCGCGGGGGGCGCTGGTAGCCGCGGGACCGCGGGCGCTCGGGGAACTCGATCGGCGTGGTGGGGATCTCCTCGTAGGGGATCGCGGAGAGCAGGTGGGAGATCATGTTGATCCGCGCGCTGCGCTTGTCGTCGCTCTCCACCACGTGCCAGCGGGCCTCGGGGATGTCGGTGTGGACGAACATCTCGTCCTTGGCCCGGGAGTAGTCCTCCCAACGGGTGATGGACTCCAGATCCATCGGGGAGAGCTTCCAGCGGCGCATGGGGTCGTCCCGGCGGGCCCGGAACCGGCGCTCCTGCTCCTCCAGGCTGACCGAGAACCAGTACTTGAGCAGGTGGATGCCCTCCTCGGCCAGCCCCCGTTCGAAGATCGGGCACTGGTGCAGGAAGCGGTGGTACTCGTCCGGGGTGCAGAACCCCATCACCCGCTCGACCCCGGCCCGGTTGTACCAGCTGCGGTCGAACAGCACGATCTCCCCGGCCGCCGGCAGGTGCTCGATGTAGCGCTGGAAGTACCACTGGGTGCGCTGCCGCTCGGTGGGCGCGGGCAGGGCGGTGATCCTGGCGACGCGGGGGCTGAGGTGCTCGGTGACCCGCTTGATCGCACCCCCCTTGCCCGCGGCGTCGCGACCCTCGAAGACCACCACCACCCGGGCCCCGGTGCTGCGGACCCATTCTTGAAGGACCACCAGTTCGGTCTGCAGCCGGAAGAGTTCACGCTCGTAGGGCTTCTTCTTGAGCCTGGTCTCCGCCACGCCTGGGGCACCCCTGTCCGCTCGCCGGTTCGACTGATCGTCACACCGTACGTCCGAACCGGGGGCCGTCGCCCGCATCGCCGCGCCGTTCGTTGCGCCGTTCGTCGCGCCGGAGGACCCGCGGTCGTAGCCTTGAGGTGTGCAGGCTCACCGGCGCCACGTCCGCTATTTCGTCATGATGGGCGTCTGCATCGGGCTGTTCGTCATGGCGTGGGGAGTCGTGCGCTTCTACTCGGTCGGCGCGGCCATCGGCATGTGCGTGGTGGCGATGGTGATCCCGCCGGTCGCCGCGGTCCTGGCCAACTCCAGGGACCGCGACGACGACTGGTGGGACGACCCCCGCTGGGACGACCCGCGCTGGAACGACAAGGGTCACGACCGGGATGCGCCCGACCACGAGGAGCGACCCCCGCACCCCTGACCTCTGACCCCTGACCCCTACTTGGCCAGCCGGCCCAGCAGGGCCGAGGCCGCGGAGATGCCCAGCACCGCGGCGAGCGCCAGCACCGCGATGTCCGTGCCCAGGTGCGCCGGACTGCCGAGCAGCAGCCCTCGCAGCGCGTCCACCTGGTAGCTGAGCGGGTTGGCCTTGCTGACCGCCTGCAGCCAGCCGGGCATGATGCTGACCGGGTAGAGCGCGCTGGAGCTGAAGAACAACGGCATGGTGATGGCCTGGCCGATCCCCATCAGCCGGTCCCGGGTGAGCACGATCCCGGCGATGGTCACCGACAGGCAGGAGAAGAACGCCCCGCCGAGCACGACCACCAGCACCACGCCGAGCAGCTTCAGCGGGTTCCAGGTCATGCCGACCCCCAGGATCGCCGCGAAGACGATCACCACCAGGGCCTGGATCACCGACTTCACCCCGGCCGCGAAGGCCTTCCCGGTGACCAGGGCGAACCGCGGGGTCGGGGTGACCAGCAGCTTGGTGAGCACGCCGGCGTCCCGCTCCCAGATGATCTGGATGCCGTAGAAGATGGCGATGAACATCGCGGACTGGGCGATGATCCCGGGGGCCAGGAAGTCCAGGTAGGGGACGGAGCCGGTGGGGATGGCGTGGATCCGGTTGAAGGTCTCGCCGAAGATCAGCAGCCACAGCGCGGGCTGCACCGCCCGGGTGTAGAGCTCGGTGCGGTCGTGGCGCAGCTTCTGCAGCTCCACGATGCACATCGCCAGGACCCGGGCCGGCACCAGCTGCCAGCCGGTACGGGCCCGCGGCGGCACCAGCAGCAGCGAGAGCGAGGCGGTCGATCCGGCGGCGGCCACGGCCCCGGCGGGGGCGGGCCCGGCCGGGGCCTCAGCCGACACGGGTGGCGGTACGGCGGGTACGGCGGACATCGCGGAAATCCTCTCCGTCGCTGGAGTCGGCGGACGACCCGCCGTGCAGGCCCTGGCCGGCGTGGTGGCGGAAGACGTCCTCCAGGGTGGGCGCCTCCAGCTCCCCGGCCAGGTCGGCCTTGAGCTGCTCGGGGGTGCCGAGGGCGCGGATCCGGCCCCGGTGCATCAGCGCGACCCGGTCGCAGTACTGCTCGGCCTCGTCCATGTAGTGGGTGGTGACCAGCACGGTCATCCCGGTGGCCTGCCGGATCTCGTCGATCCGGTCCCAGACGCTGGTGCGGGCGATCGGGTCCAGGCCGATCGTTGGTTCGTCCAGGATCAGCAGGCGCGGGGCGCTGACCAGGGCCTGGGCCAGTTCCAGGCGGCGGATCATGCCGCCGGAGTAGGTCCCGGCCAGGCGGTCTGCGGCCTCGGTGAGGGCCACCGCCTCCAGCGCCTCGGCGACCCTGGGGGCCCGCTCGCGGCGCGGCACGTCGTAGACCCTGGCGAACAGCGAGACGTTCTCACGCCCCGTCAGGCCGCCGTCCGCGGACAGCTGCTGGGGCACGTAGCCGAGCAGCCGGCGGACCGCCATCCGGTCCCTGGCGGTGTCGTGGCCGAAGACGGTGACCATCCCGGCGGGGACCGGGAGCAGTGTGGTGATGGCCCGGATCGCCGTGGTCTTGCCGGCCCCGTTGGGCCCGAGCAGGCCGAACACCTCACCGGTGCGCACGGTCAGGTCGAGGTTGTCCACCGCCCTGGTGGCGCCGAAGGCGTACTCCAGTCCGCTGCAGCGGACGGCCGCGGCGGCGCCCTCCGCAGCGGCCTCGTCGGTGGGTGGGTTCTCGGGCAGCCGTACGGTCATATCGCCTCCAGCTCGTCGTGCAGTCCTTCGGTGAGCCTGCGCAGCGCCGGCAGCGCTGCGGTCAGGGCCTTCCGGTCCTCCGCCGGGAGTGCGGCGACATGGCGGGTGATCAGTTCGCTGCGCCGGGCGTCCCACTCCCCCATCCGCTGCCGGGCCGCCTCGGTGACGGTCAGCTGCGCGGCCCTGCGGTCCCTGGGGTCCGGCCTGCGCTCCAGGTATCCGGCCGCCACCAGCTGGTTGACCAGGGTGGAGACCGAGTTGCCGGCCAGGTGCAGCTCCTTGGCCGCCGCGGCCACCCCGATGCCGGGCCGGCCCCGCACCAGGCGCAGCAGCTCCACCTGCGCGCCCCGCAGCCGCGCGCTGCCGAGATCGTGGCGCAGCCTGCGGCGCATCAGCCGATGGATGCCCACGAGCAGCTCGGCGAGTTCGTTCGCGTCCTCGGCTTGATCGGTTCGATCGTGCTCGGCCATACCTGGATTTTACCTCCTTAGGAGAGGTAATTTTCCAGACCTTCCGCGATGATCAGACAGTTCTTACTTTTCTCACACAGCTGTCTCAGCACCGCCCACCAGGATCGGATGGTGCTGTCCGGTTCGACCCTGCCCCCGAAGGTGTCGATTCCGGCGCCGAGGTAAGGAGCAGCCCATGAAAGACGCCGAACCAGGAAGTCGTCTCACCCGGATCCGATCCGGGCGCAGGTCCCGACGCCGCATCGTGATGGGGATCACCGCCGGGATCATGGTCGGCGGCGGACTCGTCGTCGCGACGACGGGGACGGCGGGCGCGAGCGTCAATCTGCTCCGGTCCATCGACACGGCCAAGAAGGTCTCGTCGACCACGGCAGCGGCTGCGGGCACCGGCGCGAGTGCCGCCACCAGCGCCAGCCCGAGCGCCAGTGCGAGTGCCAGCGCCAGCGCGTCGGCGGGCAGCAGTGACAGCACGACCAGGAGCGCGAGCAAGGCCGCGACCACCAAGGCGGCATCCTCCGCTGCGACGGCCTCCGCGAGCGCCACCAAGTCCACCGCCGCGGCGCCGATCACCACCACCGGCCAGTCGGTCACGCTGACCAGCGACGAGCAGCCCAGCCAGGTCGGCGCGATCTTCTCCGGCAGCATCTCGGACGGCCACACCTGCACCGCCAGTGTGGTGGACAGCCCGGCCGGCGATCTGATCGTCACCGCCGCGCACTGCCTCAGCAGCGGCAGCAGCACCGCGACCTTCGTCCCCGGCTACCACGACGGCACCGCTCCGTACGGCGAGTGGAAGATCACCGACGTGATCGAGAGCTCGGCCTGGACCGACAACCAGTCCGAGGACGACGACGTGGCCTTCGCCGTGGTGCAGCCGCTGAACGGCAAGAGCCTGCAGTCCGTGGTCGGCGCCTACAGCCTGGACACCAGCGGGGTCACCGACACCACCGTGCAGATCACCGGCTACCCCTCCGACACCGACGAGCCGATCACCGGCACCTGCCTCAGCAGCGCCTTCAGCTCCACCCAGCTGCAGGTCGCCTGCACCGGCTACCCGGGCGGCACCAGCGGCAGCGGCTGGCTGGAGAACTACGACGCCAGTACCGGGTCGGGCACCCTGATCGGTGTCATCGGCGGCTACCAGGAGGGCGGCGACACCGACGACGTCTCCTACGCGGCCCTGTTCGACGACTCCGTGCAGAGCCTGTACCAGCAGGCCGTGACGGCGGCGGCCAACGGCTGACCGGTCCGGGGGACGACGTCGCCGCAGGTCAACCGGCGATCCCCGGCTTCCCGGGCTCGGCGACCTCCTCGGCGGCCGGTTCCCCGGCCAGCTCGCCGACCGCCTCGGCCAGCCACTGCACCCAGAACGTCTCCAGCGCGATCCCGGCCTTCAGCACCAGGTGGTGCAGCCGGTCGCCGCCGCCCGACCCGTCCGCCGGGAAGTCCCGCTGCTCGATCTCCAGGTACTCGTCCAACTGCCGCCGGTGCTCCGCCAGATGGCGCTGCAGCTCGACGTCCAGCCCGGCCGTCCCGACCACCGCGGCGGCCCGCAGCCGCAGCAGCAGCGGGTCCCGGACCGGCTTGGGGTCCTGCCCCTCGGCCACCCAGCGCACCAGCTCGGCCCGGCCGTCCGGCAGCACCCGGTACTCCTTGCGCTGCCCCCGCGACGGCGGCTGCGGCACCGCCTCGATCAGGCCGCCCTGCTCCAGCTTCCCCAGCTCGCGGTAGATCTGCTGGTGCGTGGCCGACCAGAAGTAGCCGATGGACCGGTCGAACCGCCGGGTCAGCTCCAGACCCGAGGACGGCCGCTCCAGCAGGGCGGTCAGAATGGCGTGCGGCAGCGACATCGACGAGGGCTCTCCCGTGTTCCCGGCAGCTGCAGGACGGCTGCCTACAGGGCTGCTGCCAGCGTGGTCCCCTGCAGTATGGCCCGCTTGGCGTCCAGCTCGGCGGCGACGTCCGCGCCGCCGATCAGATGCGCCCGGACCCCGGCCTCCAGCAGCGCCGCGTGCAGGTCCCGGCGCGGCTCCTGCCCGGTGCAGAGCACCACCGTGTCCACCGCCAGCACCTGCCGCTCGCCCTCGGCCGTCGTCAGGTGCAGGCCCTCGTCGTCGATCCGCTCATAGGTCACCCCGGCGACCATGACCACGCCCCGGTGCTTCAGCTCGGTCCGGTGGATCCATCCGGTGGTCTTCCCCAGCCCGGCGCCCACCTTGCTGCTCTTGCGCTGCAGCAGGTGCACGGTGCGCGGCGCGGTCCCGCGCTGCGGACTGCGCAGCCCGCCCCGCTCCCGGTACCCGGTGTCGATGCCCCAGGCCCGGTAGAAGTCGCCATCCTGATCATGCGTCAGGAACTCGGCGACGTCGAACCCGATGCCGCCCGCCCCCAGCACCGCGACCCGCTCCCCCACCGGCGCGCCGTCCCGCAGCACGTCCAGGTAGCCCACCACGCTGGGGTGGTCCACCCCCTCGATCTCCGGAACCCTCGGCAGCACCCCGGTGGCCAGCACGATCTCGTCGAACCCGCCCTCCAGCAGCGTGCCGGCGCCGACCTCGGCGCCCAGCCGCAGCTCCACCTGACGCAGCGCCAGCTGGCTCCGAAAGTAGCGGACGGTCTCGTCGAACTCCTCCTTCCCCGGCACCCGCCGGGCGGTGTTCAACTGGCCGCCGATGTCCGCCGCCGCGTCGAACAGGGTCACTGCATGGCCGCGCTCGGCCGCCGACACCGCACAGGCCAGCCCGGCGGGCCCGGCCCCGACCACGGCGACCCGCTTGCGCGTCCGGGTCGGCGTGAGCACCAGCTCCGTCTCGTGGCAGGCCCGTGGATTGACCAGGCAGGAGGTGATCCGACCGCTGAAGGTGTGGTCCAGGCAGGCCTGGTTGCAGCCGATGCAGGTGTTCACCGTCTCGGCCCGCCCCTGCGCCGCCTTGGCGACGAACTCGGGATCGGCGAGCAGCGGACGCGCCAGCGACACCATGTCGGCGGCGCCGTCCGCGAGCAACTGCTCGGCCAGTTCCGGGGTGTTGATCCGGTTGCTGGCGACCAGCGGGATCCCGACCGACCCCATCAGCTTCTTCGTCACCCATCCGAACGCCCCGCGCGGCACCGAGGTGGCGATGGTCGGGATGCGCGCCTCGTGCCAGCCGATCCCGGTGTTGATCAGCGTCGCCCCCGCCGCCTCGACCTCCTTGGCCAGTGTGGCCACTTCGTCGAAGGTCGAGCCCCCGGGCACCAGGTCCAGCATCGACAGCCGGTAGACCAGGATGAAGTCGGCCCCCACCCGCTCACGCACCCGGCGCACGATCTCCACCGGGAAGCGGATCCGGTTCCGGTAGTCGCCGCCCCAGCGGTCCGTCCGCCGGTTGGTGCCGGCGGCGATGAACTCGTTGATCAGATAGCCCTCCGAGCCCATCACCTCGACCCCGTCGTACCCGGCGAACCTCGCCAGCTCGGCGGCGCGGACGAAGTCCTCGATGGTCCGCTCGACCTCGTCCTCGCCGAGCGCACGCGGAGTGAAGGCGCTGATCGGCGCCTGCAGCGCGCTGGGGGCGACCAGGTCGGCGTGGTGGGCGTACCGGCCGAAGTGCAGGATCTGCATGGCGATCCGGCTGCCCTCCCGGTGCACCGCCTCGGTGACCACCCGGTGCTGCTCCGCCTCCGCCTCGGTGGTCAGCTTCGCCCCGCCGGACCACGGCCGGCCCTCCTCGTTAGGCGCGATCCCCCCGGTGACCATCAGGCCGACCCCGCCCCGGGCCCGGGTCGCGTAGAACTCCGCCATCCGCTCGAACCCGCGCTCGGCCTCCTCCAGCCCGATGTGCATCGACCCCATCAGCACCCGGTTGGGCAGCGTGACGAAGCCCAGGTCCAACGGCTCCAGCAGATGGGGGTACGCGCTCATGTCCGAGCCTCCTCGCACGGTGGTGTCCGGCCACGGTAGACCGGACCGCCTCACTTCTGCAACAAAGTGCATAACGGTTTTCGGATGCCCTGGCTGCCGGACCGTGCGAGTCTCGACCGGTCGACAAGTTCCCGCCGAGCGTTGGAGGCGCAGCATGACCGACCCGAACCGGCCCCTGGACGGGACGGTGGCCCTGGTCGCCGGCGGCACCCGGGGCGGCGGGCGCGGGATCGCGGTGGAGCTCGGCGCGGCCGGGGCCACCGTGTACGTGTCCGGCCGGAGCAGCACCGCGGGCCGCTCCGACCTCGACCGCCCGGAGACCGTCGAGCAGACCGCCGACCTGGTCACCGCCGCCGGAGGCACCGGCATCGCGGTCCGCACCGACCACAGCCGGCCGGACCAGGTCCGCGCGCTGGTCGAACGGATCGCCACCGAGCAGGACGGCCGGCTGGACCTGCTGGTGAACTGCGTCTGGGGCGGCGACCCGCTCAGCGACTGGGAGCACCCGATCTGGGAGCAGGACCTCGACCAGGGCTTCCGGCTGCTGCGCCGGGCCGTGGACACCCACATCATCACCAGCCGCTACGCACTCCCCCTGCTGGTCGCGCGGGGCCGCGGCCTGGTCGTCGAGGTGACCGACGGGAACTCGGCCCGCTACCGCGGCTCGCTCTTCTACGACCTGGCGAAGTCCTCGGTGATCCGGCTGGCCGTGGCGCAGGCGGCGGAGTTGCGTCCGCACGGTGTCGCGGCCGTCGCGCTCACCCCGGGGTTCCTGCGTTCGGAGGCGATGCTGGACGGGCTCGGGGTGACCGAGGCGAACTGGCGCGACGCCGCGGCCAAGGACCCGCACTTCGCGCAGTCCGAGTCGCCCGCCTACCTCGGCCGCGCGGTGGCCGCGCTGGCCGCCGACCCGGACGTCATGGCCAGGACCGGCCGGGCGCTGGCCACCTGGGACCTCTCCAAGGACTACGGCTTCACCGACGCGGACGGCAGCCGACCCGACTTCGCCGCGTACTGGGCCGAGACGCTGGAGCCGGAGTACGGCCCGATGGGTGAGGCGCTGTAGCAGGCACTGGCCGGCGGTGCGGTCGGCACTGCGGCCGGCGCCGGATGTCCGAACCTCTGGATTCGATCAAATCAGGTGGGATCGTGCGTACGGCTGGGCACCCTGATCCCACGCCGCACCGACGACCGGTCGGGGCGCCGTTCAGGGGGATGATCGTTCATGGTCTTCATCATTGTCGTCGGTGTCCTGGTCGGGCTCGCCTTCCTCAACTTCATCGTCAAGTCCATCGTGCGCGCCGGACGCCAGACGGGTCCGTACGCGGACACCCGCCGCACCCGGGGCGTGTGGGAGGACGGCACCACTCCGTACGGCATCGACACGGCGGTGCCGCCGCACGGCGGTCACCACGGCGGGGGTCACCACGGTGGCGGTCACCACCACGGCGGTCACCACCAGCACCACGACGTCGGCTCCACGCCCACCCACACCAGCCACGACATGGGCGGTGGCGGCCACCACCACGGCTGACCCGGCAGGTGCCCCTCAGCGCGGCCCGTTGGGGACGTACCCCAGATCGATCGGCTGCGCCGGCGGCCCCTCGCGGCGCAGGTCGGCCAGCAGCCGGACCAGCTGAGGGGGCCACAGCACCTCGGCGCAGTCGGCGAGTTCGTCCGGGGTCCACCAGCGGCAGGTCATGATGCCGTCGTGGGCGAAGGACTCGGTGAGATCGCCGATCGGGTCCCGGCGCGGGGCCGAGCCCAGAAAGATGACCTCGTGCTGGCGGGTGGGCACGCCCGACCGGGTGTAGTCGTGCTCCCAGATCCACAGCGCCGGGCCGGGGACCACGTCCGTCCAGCCGGTCTCCTCGACGGTCTCCCGCAGCGCTCCGGCGAGTTCGTCCTCGCCCTGGTGCAGGCCGCCGCCGGGGAGCACCCAGTGCGGCCCGACCTCGATGTCGTCGTGGAGCTGGAGGAACACCGCGCCCTCCGGGTCCAGCACCAGGATCCGGGCGGCGCGGCGGGAGATCCGCCCGCGCTCGTTCTCCTCGGTCTCGTCGCTCATCACAGCACCCTATCGATCGCCCTGCGCAGCCGCAGGCCGTCCGGGGCCGCAGCGGTGACCAGCAGCGCCGGGGCTCCGGCGAGCGGGAGCAGCGCGGCCTCCGCCGCCCCCTCGGCGAGGAACCGGGCCGTGGCCGGCTTCTCAGTCAGGGACGGTTCGCAGAGCAGCAGTTGGCCGAGCGCCCGGTGCTCGGCCAACACGGCGGGGCCGTCCCAGCCCGGGGCGCCCGGCCCGAGGTCGGTCTGCTGGTCCAGCACCGTCCGGCCGTCGTGACGCAGGGTCAGCCGGGCGGTGAGGCGGCCCGGGGCCTCGCCGCTCCGCCCGAGGACCTGCTCCTCGCGCAGCAGCAGCCGGGCGCCCGCCGCCAGCGTCACCCTGGTCGTCATCCGCAGCACGCTGCCCTGCGCGGCGATCACCGGCTCCGGCAGCCACTCCAACTCGCCGCCCTCGGCCACCGTCAGATCGAGGTCGTAGTGCGCCGGCGCCGGAATCCGTCCCGGCAGGCTGACCGTGGCGGCGGCGCTGGTGACCCGCAGTCGGGCCCCGGCCGCGACGGTGACCTCGATCCGCAGCCGGTCCCCGCCGAGCGGGGCGGCCATCGCACCGACGATCGTCACCTGGGCCGCGCCGCCGCCCTCCGGGTGCGAGGTGCGCCGCAGCGCCAGCGGTCCGTCCCCGGTGAGCAGCGGCAACGCGGTCCCGCCGCGGCCGTCCGGCCGGGCCGCGATCCGCGCCACGGCCCGCACCGACGAAGCGCCGCCCGGGGCACCGCCACCGCTCACTTGGTCCACTCGAGCAGCCGGCCGCGGACCCACTCGGCGATCGGGGCGACGCCGTCGGCCGCCGCGAGCGAGCAGAACACCACCGGCAGGTCCCCGCGCTGCGCCCGGGCGTCGCGGTCCATCACCCCCAGGTCGGCGCCGACCAGCGGGGCCAGGTCGGTCTTGTTGATGACCAGCAGGTCGGAGGTGGAGACCCCGGGGCCGCCCTTGCGGGGGATCTTGTCGCCGCCGGAGACGTCGATGACAAAGATCTGGTAGTCGACCAGCCCCTTGCTGAAGGTCGCGGTGAGGTTGTCGCCGCCGCTCTCGACCAGCACCAGGTCCAGCGGCCCGACCTCGTCCTCCAGGTCCTCGACCGCCTCCAGGTTGGCGGAGATGTCGTCGCGGATGGCGGTGTGCGGGCAGCAGCCGGTCTCCACCGCGGTGATCCGCTCCGGCGGCAGGACCGCGTTGCGCAGCAGGAACTCGGCGTCCTCGGTGGTGTAGATGTCATTGGTGACGACGGCCAGCGAGAGTTCGTCGCGCAGCACCCGGCACAGCGCGGCGACGGTCGCGGTCTTGCCGGAACCGACGGGTCCGCCGAGGCCGATCCGCAGGGCGCGGCGGCGGCCGTCGGCGCGCAGCGGCTCCGCCCCGGGCAGCGGGGCGGGGAGGTCGTGGTCACGATGCATGGTCGGTCTCCTCTGTGAAGAAGGGTCAGGAGGCGAAGAGGCGCACGGCCCAGCCGGCGTGCTGTTCGGCGTAGAGGTCCAGCAGCGGGGCCGAGGCGGCGGGGAGGGCGTCGAGGTCCCCGGTCGCCCCGGCCTCGGCCGCCGCCTCGCCGGCCCGCGCCGCGACCTCGGCGAGTTCCGCGGTCAGCCCGGCCAGGACCGCGGTGGCCCGGAACGGGTCGAGTCCCAGCAGCCGCACGCATGCGGTGACCGGCCCCGAGACGCTCTCGTAGGCCGCGGCCGACGCGGCGTCGGCCGGGGTGAGACCTGCCGCCGCCGCGGTGAGGCCGAGGACCACCGGCTGGTGCACCCCGCGCGGCCGTTCCGCCGCCAGCCGCTCCAAGGCCGCATCGGGCCAGACCGTCCGGGCGGCGCGGATCAGCTGCCGGCCCAGGCGGCGCGAGGCGGCCCGCAGCGCCGGGGAGGGCATCCGGGCGTCCGCGGCGCGGTCCAGGTCCAGCGGGTCGATCCGGCCGCCGGCCGCCGCCGCGGCGAGCGCGGCGGCGGTCAGTCCGGCGGTGTGCAGCCGTCCGGCGCAGAACGCCGCGAGGCCGGCGCTGTCCCGGATCCGCCCGGCCTTGACGGCGGCCTCGGCACCGCCCGAGTGGGCGTGGCCGCCGGCCGGGAAGCGTCCGTCGGCGAGGACCAGGAGGGCTGGGTTCATCATGCGGGCACCTGTCGCCGTCGCTCGTCAGAACAGGAAGTAGCGCTGGGCCATGGGCAGTTCGGCCGCCGGCTGCGGCTCCACCACCTCGCCGTCGATGCGGACGGTGAAGGTGTCCGGTTCGACGGTGACCTCCGGCCTGGCCGTGTTCTCGTGCAGGTGGTCCTTGGTGACGCCGCGGGTGTTGCGGGTCGCCGTGAACGTCTTGCCGATGCCCAGTTCCTCGGCGAGCCGCTCCGGCAGCTGGTCGTCGAGGGCGGTCTGGGTGACGAAGTTGAGCGAGTTGGCGGCCGGGGCACGGCCGATGGCGCCGAACATGGGCCTCGGCAGCACCGGTTGCGGGGTGGGGATGGAGGCGTTGGCGTCGCCCATCTGGGCCCAGGCGATCTGACCGCCCTTGACCACCAGATCGGGCTTGACGCCGAAGAAGGCGGGGTTCCACAGCACCAGGTCGGCCAGCTTCCCGGCCTCCACCGAGCCGATCTCGCCGTCCAGCCCCTGCGCCACCGCCGGGTTGATGGTGTACTTCGCGACGTAGCGCCGGGCCCGCCGGTTGTCGGCGCGGCCGTCGCCGGGGAGCGAGCCGCGACGGCGCTTCATCACATGGGCGGTCTGCCAGGTCCGCATGATCACCTCGCCGACCCGGCCCATGGCCTGGGAGTCGGAGCTGATGATCGAGATCGCGCCCAGGTCGTGCAGGAAGTCCTCGGCGGCGATGGTCGAGGGACGGATCCGGGACTCGGCGAAGGCCAGGTCCTCGGGCACGCTGGGGCTGAGGTGGTGACAGACCATCAGCATGTCCAGGTGCTCGTCCACGGTGTTGCGGGTGTGCGGACGGGTCGGATTGGTCGAGCTGGGCAGGACGTTGAGCTGCGAGACCACGGTGATGATGTCCGGGGCGTGCCCGCCCCCGGCGCCCTCGGTGTGGTACGCGTGCACCCCGCGGCCGGCGATGGCCGCCAGGGTGTCCTGGACGAAGCCGGCCTCGTTCAGGGTGTCGGTGTGGATGGCGAGTTGGGCGCCGGACTCCTCGCAGACCCGCAGGCAGGCGTCGATGGCGGCCGGGGTGGAGCCCCAGTCCTCATGGATCTTGAAGCCCAGCGCGCCGGCCCGCAGCTGCGCGCGCATGGACTCGGTGGAGACGGTGTTGCCCTTGCCCAGCAACCCGAAGTTGACCGGGTACTGCTCGGCCGCCGCGAACATCCGCGCCAGGTGCCAGCTGCCGGGGGTGATGGTGGTGGCCTTGCTGCCCTCGGCCGGTCCGGTGCCGCCGCCGAGGAGCGTGGTGACGCCGCTGGCCAGGGCCTCCTCGAAGATCTGCGGGCAGATCAGATGAACGTGCGCGTCCACCGCACCGGCGGTGAGGATCCTGCCGTTGCCCGCGATCACCTCGGTGTCCGGGCCGATCACCAGGTCGGGGTGGACCCCGTCCATGGTCTCCGGGTTCCCGGCCTTGCCCAGCGCGGTGATCCGTCCGTCGCGGATGCCCACGTCGGCCTTGACGATGCCCCAGTGGTCCAGCACCACCGCGCCGGTGATGACGGTGTCCGGGGTGCCTTCGGCCCGCGAGGCGCGGGACTGGCCCATGGACTCGCGGATCACCTTGCCGCCGCCGAACACCGCCTCGTCGCCGCCGGCGCTCAGGTCCTGCTCGACCTCGATCAGCAGATCGGTGTCGGCCAGCCGGATCCGGTCCCCGGTGGTCGGCCCGAAGAGCTGCGCGTAGCGGCGCCGGGTCAGCGTCAACGCGGCGGCCGGGCGTGGTGCGGTCGGGTCAGTCATCGAGGCTCCCCTTCGTCTCGCCGCGCAGGCCCAGCACCTCGCGGCGCCCGCCCAGCGGGATCAGCTCGACCTCGGCCGGAATGCCGGGCTCGAAGCGCACGGCCGTGCCGGCCGGGATGTTCAACCGCTGCCCGCGGGCGGCCGCGCGGTCGAAGGACAGCCCCGGATTGGCCTCGGCGAAGTGGTAGTGCGACCCGACCTGGATCGGCCGGTCGGCGGCGTTGACCACGGCCAGCAGGGTGACCTCACGGCCCAGGTTCAGCTCGATGTCGCCGGTGCCGAGCAGGATCTCACCGGGGATCAGGGGCGCGTCGGCGGCGCTGCGTTCGGCGGCCAGGTGTTCGGCGTCGCTGCGTTCGGCGCCGGTGCGGTCCGCGCTCATGCGATCGGCTCGTGCACGGTGACCAGCTTGGTGCCGTCCGGGAAGGTCGCCTCGACCTGGACGTCGTGGATCATCTCCGGGATGCCCTCCATGACGTCCTCCCGGGTGAGCACCTTGCGCCCCGACTCCATCAACTCGGCGACGGTGCGCCCGTCCCGCGCGCCTTCCAGGACGTGCACGGTGAGGATGGCGACGGTCTCCGGATGGTTCAGCCGCAGCCCGCGTTCGCGCCGGGCCCGGGCCACGTCGGCGGCCACATGGATGAGCAGGCGTTCCTGCTCGTGCGGGGTCAGTCTCATCGGCGTACACCTCTTGCGGGGCGTCCCATGCATGCTGCCTGGGGAGTGGGACGCGGGCACGCCCTTGTGCCGCGGAATGAGCCGACGACCCCACCCGGTGCGCAGCGGGGGTACCGGCCGCGGACGGCGTCGCACACGGGCCGCACTGCCCGCCGCCGCCACGGCCGATCCGCGCCCGTGGCCTGGATCGTGTGCCGACACGTTAGCGGAACGAAAGGGTTTCCGGTGAGGGGGCGCGTCACACGGAGGCGTTCTGCCGGCGCCGGCACAGCAATGGCGTGCGCACGCCATGTCGTCCGCAAAAGCGGAACCCGGACGGCCGGAATATGAGGCTCCGTCATTTGTCGCCCCGTTCGGACGGACGAGAACCGGACACGCAGAATGGCGCATCATCACCCCTCGCACTCCGCATTACCGTTGACATCAACGCAGGTCAGGCGGTACTTCCGGGAGCAGTGTGATTTTTGCCAACTCCCCTGAACAATCCCAATAAATGATCGTCAGAGCGCTGATCGTTCATGTTGTGGACGCATAGGAAACGCAAAGTGACAAGAGTCACAGATATCCGTTGGATCGTGAAGATCCCATAAAAACGTGCCAATACTGTCGGCCGAACGGAGAAGTCCTCGCCGCCGTGGCGAGGCGGTCCGGCCGGACGCCGAGTCTCGCCACCGGTCGGACGCCAGGTGCCCACACACCTGACAGGCGAGAGCGGGAGACCCGATCAGGGCGGGACGGCTCGACCGTCCCTTGGGGTGAAGCCGCCGCGTGAACCCACGCGGCGGACGGGCAGCTTTCGGAGCCCGAACCCGACAGGGAGAACTTTCGTAGGCGGTTCCGGAAGGAAACGCATGACTGCGTCCGTGCTCAACCATGCCCCCAGCCGCCGCTGGCGGGCCGGCGTCACCACCGCGCTCACCGTCGCCGCCTTCGCCGGCAGCACCCTGCTGGCGAGCAGTCCCGCCGACGCCGCCACGATCGAGGCCAAGGCACTGAACATCGCCGCGTCCAAGCACGGCGACCCCTACCGCTACGGCGCCGCGGGACCCAACCGGTTCGACTGCTCCGGTCTGACGTACTACTCCTTCAAGCACGCGGGCAAGTCCCTGCCCCGGACCGCGCAGGCCCAGTACAACAGCGTCCAGCACATCTCCAAGGCCGCCCTGCGCCCCGGGGACCTGGTCTTCTTCCACTCCGGCGGCTCGGTCTACCACGTCGGCATCTACGCCGGCGGCGGCAGGATCTGGCACGCCCCCTACACCGGCTCCTACGTGAAGCTGGAGAAGATCTGGACCAGCGCGGTCTGGTACGGCCGCATCCGCTGACGGCCGGTCCGAACCGAGGCGTCCGGACCGGCCGGTCCGCTACTCGCCGGGGTAGCGGACGCCGATCCGCTCGCGGGCCGCGTCCAGGACCTCCATCACCTCGACGGTGTCCTGCCAGGTCACCAGGGGGCTCTCGACCAGCCCGGCACGCAGGCAGCGCATCGCCTCCTCCGCCTCGTGGGCGAAGCCAATGCCGGTGACCGGCAGGTTGAACTCCTCCGGCCGGTCGTCGTCACCCCCGTTGCGGTAGAGGGTGAACGAGTCCGGCCGCAGGAACAGCGGCGGTACCTCGATCCGTCCGAGGGATCCGCCGACATAGGCGCGGCCGGGGCTGCTGGCGACGATGCCGCAGCTCAGGGTCGCCAGCGCGCCGGAGTCGTAGCCGAGCACCAGCCCGGTGTTGAGGTCCACCCCCTCCGGGGAGATCGAGGCGTGGGCCGCGACGGTGTCGGGCTTGCCCAGCAGCAGGTGCGCGAAGGAGACCGGGTAGACGCCCAGGTCCAGCAGGGCTCCCCCGCCGAGCTCCGGATTGCGCAGCCGGTGCAGCGGGTCGGTCGGGCCGGGGAAGCCGAAGTCGGCGTGCACGATGCCGACCTCGCCGATGGCGCCGTCCGCGATCAGGTCGAGCATCTTGCGGATCGCCGGGTTGCAGCGCATCCACATGCCCTCCATGAGGAACACCCCGCGCTTGCGGGCGAGCTCCACCAGCGCCCGGGAGTCCGCGGCGTTGAGGGTGAACGGCTTCTCGCACAGCACGGCGCGCCCGGCCTCCAGGCAGAGCGCGGTCGCCTCGTAGTGGGCCTGGTGCGGGGTGGCGACGTAGATGATGTCCACCTCGTCGTCCCCGGCGAGCTCGGCCCAACTGCCGTGCGCGCGCGGGATGTCGAAGCGGTCGGCGAAGGCCCGGGCGGAGGCCTCGGTACGCGAGCCGACCGCCACGAGCTCGGCGTCGGGGAGCAGCTTCAGGTCATGGGCGAAGTCGGCGGCGATGCCGCCGGTGGCCAGGATGCCCCAGCGAATGGTGTCGGTCATGGGCCTATCCCACCTCGCTGACCTGCCACTCGTCCAGGGGCGGTGTCGCCGGACGGCGTGCCGTGGCGCGAGGAGCGGCGTTAGGCAGGGCATGTCCGATCATCGATGGTCCCCCATCGCCCGTCTGGTCCCGGCAGTGGGACTGCTGCTCGCGGCCTGTGCCGCGCAGCCGACCACCAGCGGCCCCCCGGCCGACCGCACCCCCGCGGTGGCACCGCAGGCCGTCCCGGCCGCGGAGTCGCCCGCCCCGGCCGCGGCCGACGGACCCACCGTCACCGCGGCCGGCCTGGCCGTGACGGCCGGAGGCTACTGGCTCGAATCGGTGGGCGAGCAGCCCACCGGCGCGGTCCGCTCGCTCGACTACCTCTTCCGGGTGCTGGCCCCCGACGGGAGCGCGGTCACCACCTTCCGCGGCGGTCCGGACACGGCCCGGGCCTACCTGGTCCGCTCGGACCTGACCGGGTTCCGCCGGGTCGTGCCGGCCGATCTCGGCGAAGGGGTGTGGAGCGCACCGCTGGGCGAGGTGGACCCCGGCCGCTGGCGCGTCTACCTGGCCTTCGCCCCGAGCAGCAGCCGGCTGCCCCCGGGCCGCTCCGCCGAGCTGCTGCTGGGCCGTGCCCTGCAGGTGCCGGGCGCCTGGGAGACCAGCCCGCTCGACCCGCCGTCGGACACCGCCTCGGTCGACGGCTACACCCTCCGCCTCAGCGGCAGCCCGGCGGCGGGACAGCCGGTGCTGCTGCGGCTGGCCGTGGACGCGCCGGCCGGCAGCGATCCGCTGCGGCCGCTGGACGGGGCTCCCGCGCAGCTGACCGCGGTCCACCCCGGCGACCTGGCGCTGGTCCCGTTCACGCCGCTGCCCGGACGGGGGATCGCCTTCCGGGGCACCTTCCCCGAGGCGGGCGACTGGCGCCTGTTCGTCCAGTTCCGGACGGCCCGTCAGGGCGCCGCAGCCGCAGCCGTTGCCGGCACCGGCACCGGTACCGCCGCCGGGTTCGACGACCACACCGCCGTCCTCACCGTGACGGTTCGGCCCTGACCAGTACCTCCACCGCGTGGGCGATCTGCTCCCGGGTCAGGTCCGCCCGGGCCGTCAGCCGCAGCCGCGACCAGCGGTCGGGGACGGACGGCGGCCGGAAGCAGCCGACCAGCACGCCCTGCTCGCGGCAGGCCGCGGCCCAGGCCAGCGCCTTCTCCGGAGCCGCCACCCGGACCGACACCACGGCGGCGTCGGGGACCGAGGCGTCCAGCCCGGCCGCCGTCAGCCGGTCGGACAGCTCGCGGCCCACCGCACGGGCCCGCTCGGCGCGTTCCGGCTGCTCGCGCAGCAGCCGCAGCGCGCCGAGCGCCGCGCCGACCGCCGCCGGCGCCAGGCCGGTGTCGAAGATGAAGGTCCGGGCCGACTGGACCAGGTGTTCGATCACCCGGCGCGGACCGAGCACCGCACCGCCCTGCGAGCCCAGCGACTTGGAGAGGGTGACCGTGGCGACCACGTCCGGCGCCCCGGCCAGACCGGCGGCGGCGAGCGCACCCGCGCCGCCCGGGCCGAGGACCCCCAGCCCGTGCGCGTCGTCCACCAGCAGCGCTGCGCCGTGGTCCCGGCAGGCGGCGGCGTGGCCGGCCAGCGGGGCGGCGTCGCCGTCCACCGAGAAGACCGAGTCGCTGACGACCAGGGCCCGCGGCTCGGCCCTGGCCGCGAGTTCGGCCCGGACCGCGTCCGGCGAGCGGTGCGCGGCGCGGGCCACCCTGGCCCGGGACAGCCGGCAGCCGTCGATCAGCGAGGCGTGGTTCAGCGCGTCCGAGACGATGACGGTGTCGGCGTCGGTGAGCGCGGTGACCGCGGCGAGGTTGGCGGTGTAGCCGGAGGAGAACACCAGGGCCGCCTCGGCGCCGCAGAAGGCCGCGAGTTCGGCCTCCAACTCGGCGTGCAGCGCCGTACTACCGGTGACCAGGCGCGATCCGGTGGCGCCGCCGCCCCAGCGCAGTGCGGCGTCGGCGGCGGCCCGGGTGACCCGGGGGTGGCGCACCAGGCCCAGGTAGTCGTTGCTGGCCAGGTCGAGCAGCGGCTCGTCGGCGGCGCGCGGACGCAGCGTGCGGACCAGCCCGGCGCTGCGGCGCCGGGCGGCGGCCTCGTCCAGCCAGTCGAAGGGGGCCGGGCGCTGCGGTGCCGGCGCCGACGGCAGGGCGTCCGGCAGCGTCTCCGGGCGGGGGGAGTCGACGGTCATCCGGAGCACGCCCCGCGCTGGGCCTGCTGCCACTCGCAGAGCGCGCACAGCGGAGCGCCGGGCGCGTCGGCCGGGTGCTCGCTGGGCTCGCCGCACAGCACGCAGTCGGCCACCGGCTGCCCGGGCGTCACGGCCACGGGGGCGGCGGGGGCGGCGGGGGCACCGGTCGCGCAGTACCCGGCGGCGTCGCCGTCGGCGCGGGCATCGGGTTCGGTTTCACTGTCCACGGCGCCGATCCTACGCGGGGCGCTCGGGCCGCTCAGGGCGCCGTCGAACCCGAGCCGGTCTGGTCCGGCTCCCAGGCCAGCGCCTCGGCCAGGGCGTAGGAGAGGTACCAGGTGGGGGTCTGCAGGTCCGCGGTCAGCGGACTGCTGTCCTGGTAGGCGGTCTGGACGACGGTCACGGCCTGGCCGACGGCCGCGACGTGGACCAGGGTGGCGCCGTTCGCCGGGTCCTGGGCCACCGGGGGCGCGGACGAGGCGGAGGCGGAGGCCGAGGGATGCGCCGACGCCGAGGCGGTGGCCGACTTGGAGTCGGGGGTCGACGACTGGCTCTGCGGCGCCTTCGAGGAGGACCCGGCACCCGCCGTCGGAGAGGCGCTGGGTTGCGCGACGGTCGCCGCCAGCCCCGCACCCGGCTGCCGGAACTGCAGCGCGGACTGGGCGGTCTGCCCGACCAGCAGGGCGCTCGCGGCCCGGGCGGCCGCCGCGCGGTCCGGGTAGTAGAGGACCGTCACCGAGGAGTACTCCACCGGCTTGCCGTCCCGTACGTAATCGGCCGTCAGATACCCGGTGCAGTGGGCGGTCGCGGCCGCCGGGGCGGATGCGGCGAAGGCCGGGCCGCAGGATCCCTTGGGCTGGTCGAGCACGGCGTAGCGGGTGCCCAGGTAGCCCTGCGGGCTGGTCGCCGTGGCCGGGTAGTCGACCTTCTTCGGCAGCAGGAAGTCGACCAGGTTGGCGTTGGCGTCGCTGCCCGAGGCGGCGGCCCCGCCCTGCTGCCCCGCGGAGTCCTGGGAGATCCCGTCGGCCGCCGCCTGCTGGTCCAGGTGCGAGGGACCCAGGTACTGCACCTCGGCCCAGGTGACCCCCGTCGCGGCCACCACCAGCACGCCGACCAGGGCCCACCGCCGGGGCTTGCGGCGCCGGTGCCGACGGGCCGACGACCGGGCCTGGGGCGTGCTCTGGTGTGCCCCCGGCTGCTCCCCCGTCGTGGTCATGCGGATGAGTGTATGGGGTCCCCCCGCGCGGTGATCAGGGGGTGCGGGGGACGGGTTGTTTTTCGCCCGCGACGCCGTGACTGTGTGGTTCTGTCACCTCGGGACCAATCCTCACGGCGATCTTCTGGCAGGTTCCGACGTGGCGGCGGGACCCTCCCGGGAGGCAGGATCACCACCATGGATCTGCTCGAAACCCTCGTCGCCAAGGGCCTGCGCCGCGAACTCCCGACCCGGGAGGAGGCCCTGGCCGTGCTCGCCACCCCGGACGAGGACCTGCTGGACGTGGTCGCCGCCGCCGGACGGGTGCGCCGCCAGTGGTTCGGCCGCCGGGTGAAGCTCAACTACCTGGTCAACCTGAAGAGCGGGCTGTGCCCGGAGGACTGCGGCTACTGCTCGCAGCGGCTCGGGTCCAAGGCGGAGATCCTCAAGTACACCTGGCTGAAGCCGGACCAGGCCGCCGCGGCCGCCAGGGCCGGCCTGGCCGGCGGCGCCAAGCGGGTCTGCCTGGTCGCCAGCGGGCGCGGCCCGACCGACCGTGACGTGGAGCGGGTCGCCGACACCGTCTCGGCCATCAAGGCCGAGAACGAGGACGTCGAGATCTGCGCCTGCCTCGGCCTGCTCTCCGACGGCCAGGCCGAGCGGCTGCGCGACGCCGGGGTGCACGCCTACAACCACAACCTCAACACCTCCGAGGACACCTACACCGACATCTGCTCCACCCACACCTTCGCGGACCGGGTGGACACGGTGCAGCAGGCGCAGGCCGCCGGGCTGTCCGCCTGCTCGGGCCTGATCGCGGGCATGGGCGAGAGCGACGCCGACCTGGTCGACGTGGTGTTCGCGCTGCGCGAGCTGAGCCCCGACTCGGTGCCGGTGAACTTCCTGATCCCGTTCGAGGGCACCCCGCTGGCGAAGGAGTGGAACCTCACCCCGCAGCGCTGCCTGCGCATCCTGGCCATGGTCCGCTTCGTCTGCCCGGACATCGAGGTCCGGCTCGCGGGCGGCCGCGAGGTGCACCTGCGCAGCCTGCAGCCGCTGGCGCTGCACCTGGTCAACTCCATCTTCCTGGGCGACTACCTGACCAGCGAGGGCCAGGCCGGACAGACCGACCTGGACATGATCGCGGACGCCGGCTTCGTGGTGGAGGGCTCGGACGAGAAGACCCTGCTCCGCGACCGCGAGCCGACCGCCGCCGACGCCGACCCGGTCGCCGACGGTGACCTCGTCCCGGCCCACGGCCCCGCCGCCGACGCCGACCTGCCCGAGCAGCTCGCGGACCGCCGCCGGGACCTGGTCTCGGTGCGCCGCCGGGGCGCCGGCACCGACCTGCCCCCGAACGCGTGACCGGCTTCGACCCCGGCGACACCGAGCAGTTGCTCGCACTGGACCGCGCGCACGTCTGGCACCCCTACGGCGCGATGCCGGCCGCCGTCCCCCCGTTCGCGGTCGAGTCCGCGCAGGGGGTGCGGCTGCGGATGGCGCAGCCGGTCGAGGGCCGGGGCGAGCTGGTCGACGGCATGTCCTCGTGGTGGTCGGCGATCCACGGCTACCGGCACCCGGTGCTGGACCAGGCGGTCCGCGACCAGCTGGGCCGGATGAGCCATGTGATGTTCGGCGGCCTCACCCACGAGCCGGCGGTCCGGCTGGCCGCCCGGCTGGTGGAGATCACCCCGGAGCCGCTGCGCCACGTCTTCCTGGCCGACTCCGGCTCGGTCGCGGTCGAGGTCGCCGCGAAGATGTGCCTGCAGTACTGGCGCTCGGTCGGCCGCCCGGCCAAGCAGCGGCTGCTGACCTGGCGCGGCGGCTACCACGGCGACACCTTCCACCCGATGTCGGTGTGCGACCCCGAGGGCGGGATGCACCAGCTCTGGACCGGGGTGCTGCCCCGTCAGATCTTCGCCGACGCGCCCCCGGACGGCTTCGACGCCCCGCTGGACCCCGGTTACGCGGCCCGTCTCGACGAGCTGATCGGCCGGCACGCCGCCGAGACCGCCGCTGTGATCGTCGAGCCGGTGGTGCAGGGCGCGGGCGGGATGCGGTTCCACTCCCCCGCGCTGCTGCGGGAGTTGCGACGGCTCTGCGACCTGCACGGCGTGCTGCTGGTGTTCGACGAGATCGCGACCGGCTTCGGCCGCACCGGTGCGCTGTTCGCCGCCGACCACGCCGGGGTCTCCCCCGATGTGATGTGCGTGGGCAAGGCCCTGACCGGCGGCTATCTGACGCTGGCCGCGGCCCTGTGCACCACCGAGGTGGCCGCTGGCATCAGCGGCGGCGAGGTCCCGGTGCTCGCGCACGGCCCGACGTTCATGGGCAACCCGCTGGCCTGCGCGGTGGCGAACGCCTCGATCGAGCTGCTGCTGAGCCAGGACTGGGCGGTCGAGGTGAAGCGGATCGAGGCCGGTCTGCGGGCCGGTCTCGCCCCCGCCGCCGACCTCCCCGGCGTCAGCGACGTCCGGGTGCTGGGCGCCATCGGGGTGGTCCAGCTGGACCACGAGGTGGACGTGGCCGCGGCGACCCGCGCCGCCGCCCGCGAGGGCGTCTGGCTGCGCCCGTTCCGCGACCTCGTCTACACCATGCCGCCGTACGTGACCGGCGACGACGATCTGGCCGCGGTCTGCGCGGGGGTCGTCGCCGCCGCCGGGAAGGGCTGATCCGCGATGACCATCATGCTGGTGACCGGCACCGGGACCGAGATCGGCAAGACCGTGGTGACGGCTGCCGTCGCCTCGCTGGCGCTGGGTGCGGGCCGGCGGGTCGCGGTGCTCAAGCCCGCGCAGACCGGCGTGGCCCCGGACGAGTCCGGCGACGTCGACGAAGTCGTGCGCCTGGCGGGCGAACTGACCACCAGTGAGCTGGGCCGCTATCCGGAGCCGCTGGCCCCGGCCACCGCCGCCGCCCGCAGCGGTCTGCCGCCGGTCTCGCCGGAGCAGGTCGCCGAGGAGGCGGCCCGGCTGGCCCTGGACCACGACCTGGTGCTGGTCGAGGGGGCGGGCGGGCTGCTGGTCCGCTACGACGAGCAGGGCTCGACGCTGGCCGAGGTGCCGGCGGCACTGGCCGCGCTGGGGCACGCCTGCTCGGTGCTGCTGGTGACCACGGCGGGTCTGGGCACGCTGAACACCACGGCGCTGACCGCGGAGGCGCTGCGGGCGCGCGGCGTCCCGCTGCTGGGACTGGTGATCGGCGCCTGGCCGGCCGAGCCCGACCTGGCCGCCCGCTGCAATCTGGCCGACCTGCCGGTGGTGGCCGGCGCCCCGCTGCTGGGGGCGCTGCCGGCCGGATCGGCAGGCGACGGAGCGGACCGTGTCTCCCTCCGGACCACGGCCCGCTCCTGTCTCGCGCCCGCCCTCGGCGGGGTGTGGGAGGGGCCGTTGCCGGCCTCCCCCGTGCTCAGCCGGTGATCTTGTTGAAGATCTTCGAGTAGGCGTACTTGGTGGCCTTGTCGTAGCTGTCGACCTCCCAGAACGCCAGCTCCTGAACGCCCTTGGAGGCCGCGAAGGTCTCCAGGGTGGTCGCGTTGGCCTGGGTGAAGTTCTCGTTGTCGTCGTTCCGGCCGGCGATCGGGGTCAGGCCGATCTTGTTCCAGGTCGCCGACGCGCTGGTGCCGTAGAGCGAGGCCAGCTGCTTCTCGGTGGCGGTGGCCCCCGACTCGGCGTCCTTGAGCGCGTTCTCGCCGTCGCCGAAGTCCATGGTCATGATGTTGACCAGGTTGACGTTGACGCCCTTGCTCTTGGCGTCCTTGAGCAGGGTGAGCGCGTTGGACTCCAGGCCGGTGGGGTCGACCGGGAGGGTGTAGTCCACCTGCACCGAGGGGTTGGACTTCTGCAGCGCGGCCAGGGCCTGGTCGCGGCGGGAGTTGGCCGCGGTGTTGTTCAGGTAGTCGCCCTCGATGTCGAAGTCCAGCCGGGTGATCCCGTAGGTGTTCACGACGTTGGCGTAGGCGGCGGTGAGGCTGCTGACGGAGGTGCAGGTCTGGGCTATCTCGCCGCCGGACGCGCCGCCGAAGGAGACGATCACGTTCCCGCCGGACGACTTCAGCGAGTTGACCTGCGAGGTGAACGCGCCGAGCGAGGCGTCGCCGTCCTCCCACTTGGGCGTGCAGCCGGACTTGGGGATCAGGAAGGCCAGCGTGTAGTACTTGTCGCCGCTCGCCTTCAGGTCCGCCGCCATGTCCCCGGCGCTGCTGCTGGACAGCTCCAGGTACGGCGCGGAGTAGTGGGTGGGGAAGGAGCCCGAGGCGTGGGCCGGGAGGGCGCCGGCGAGCAGGGCCAGCACGGGGGCGAGGGCTGCGGTGGCGGCGAGGGCGACGGAGCGTGTGGGGGTCTTCGCCATGACGACCTTTCAGTTGCTTCAGTTGCTGGTCGGATTCTCGTTAGGAAGGTTTCCTAACTGCATGGGGAGGATCGTGGCCCTTTGCCAGGGCACTGTCAAGAGGTCGCGCCGAAGCGGCAGCTGACTGCGTGTAAGGGACACCCGTAGCCGACGGGTGTCCCGCAGGAGGATGCCGACTGTCAGTGGCCCCGCATAGGCTCCTCCCAGGCGCCGCACAACCGGCGGCGGACCGACTGGGGGTGGGTCAATGCCTGCGATCTCCGAGCCCGTACCACCGGACCGGAAGCCGGAACCAGGGCCGGAACCGGGGCCGCTGCCGCCGGCCGCCCGGGCCGAGCAGCTGACCAAGGCCTACGGCGAGGGCGACACCCGGGTGGTGGCGCTGGACGCGGTGGACGTGGAGATCGGGCGCGGCCGCTTCACCGCCATCATGGGCCCCTCGGGTTCCGGCAAGTCCACGCTGATGCACTGCCTGGCCGGCCTGGACACGGTCAGCTCCGGCCGGATCTGGATCGGCGACACCGAGATCACCGCTCTCAACGAGAAGCAGCTGACCCGGCTGCGCCGCGACAACGTCGGCTTCGTCTTCCAGGCCTTCAACCTGCTGCCCACCCTGACCGCCGAGGAGAACATCACCCTGCCCGGCGACATCGCCGGGCGCCGCACCGACGGCGACTGGCTCAAGCGCGTCATCGAGACCCTGGGCATCGGCGACCGGCTGCGGCACCGCCCGTCCGAACTGTCCGGCGGCCAGCAGCAGCGGGTCGCGGTGGCCCGCGCGCTGGCCTCCCGGCCGCAGATCATCTTCGCCGACGAGCCGACCGGCAACCTGGACTCGCGCAGCGGCGCCGAGGTCCTCGGCTTCCTGCGCGGCAGCGTGGACGAACTGGGCCAGACCGTGGTGATGGTCACCCACGACCCGGTCGCCGCCTCCTACGCCGACACCGTGCTGTTCCTGGCCGACGGCCGGATCGTCGAACAGCTGGTCGCGCCGACGGCGGACGCCGTGCTGGAGCGGATGGGCCGCCTGGACGACCGCGCCTCCGGGACCACCGAGAACCGCCGACCGGGGGGACGGTGACCGCACCATGCTGAAGGCGACCCTGCGCGGCTTCCTGGCCCACAAGGGCCGGCTGGTCCTCTCGCTGCTGGCCGTCCTGCTCTCGGTGGCCTTCGTCGCCGGGACGCTGATGTTCACGGACACCATCAGCGGCACCTTCGACCGGCTGTTCCGCAGCACCTCCCCCGATGTCAGCGTCACCCCGCACAGCGAGGTGGGCAGCGGCCGGCAGGACCTCTCCGGCGCGGTGGCCACCGAGTCGGACGCGCTGGTGGCGAAGGTCGCCGCGGTCCCCGGGGTGGCCTCCGCCCGGCCCGGGGTCGGGGTGTCCAACATCGTTCTGGTGGACGCGGCCAACCACAACATCGGCTCGGTCGGCGGAGCGCCGACCATCGGCGTCAACTGGGTGCCCACGTCCCGCTCGGTGGTGGACCTGACCTCCGGCAGCGCCCCGGCCGGCGACGGCCAGGCCGTCATCGACGCCGACACGGCCCGCAAGCACCATCTGACGATCGGCCAGCAGCTGCGGGTGATCGCCGGCCCCGGCAGCTTCCCGATCCGGATCACCGGCATCGCGACCTTCAACACCACCAACCCCGGTGCCACCCTGCTCTTCCTGGACACCGCGACCGCCGAGCAACGGCTGCTCGGCCGCACCGGGCTGGTCACCTCGGTGGACGTGACCGCGGCGAAGGGCGTCTCCGACGACGTGCTGAAGCAGCGGATCCTGCCGGTGGTCGGCGCCGGATACGACGTCAAGACCGCCGCCGAGACCGCCAAGGACTCGGCCCAGCAGCTGGGCACCTTCCTGTCGGTGATCAAGGACGCGCTGCTGGGCTTCGCCGGGATCGCGGTGCTGGTGGGCGTCTCGCTGATCCTCAACACCTTCTCGATGCTGGTGGCCCAGGGCACCAGGGAGCTCGGCCTGATGCGCGCCCTGGGGGCCAGCCGACGGCAGGTGAACCGCTCGGTGATGGTGGAGGCGGTGCTGCTCGGGGTGGTCGGCTCCACCCTGGGGCTGCTGGTCGGGGTGGGGCTGGCGCAGCTGCTGATCAAACTGATCGGCGGGGTCGGCATGGAGCTGAAGGGCAGTGAGATCGCCTTCCGCTGGCCCACCCCGGTGGCCGCCTACGCGGTGGGCGTGATCGTCACCGCGGTCTCCGCCTACCTCCCGGCCCGGCGCGCCGCCTCGGTGTCGCCGATGGCCGCGCTGCGCGAGGCCGACACCCCGGGCCGCGGCGCGCCGCTGCGGCGGCGGGCGCTGCTCGGCGGCACCGTGCTGTTCCTCGGCGCCGCCGCGCTGGCGGCAGCGGGCACCCTGCACGCGGCCGGGGCCGCGGCGGGCTACCTCGGCCTGGGCGTCCTGCTCAGCCTGATCGGCCTGATCATGACCGGTCCGCTGCTGGCCCGGCCGGTGATCCGGGTGCTGGGCGGCTGGTTCCCCCGCGCCTTCGGGTCCATCGGCTCGCTCAGCCAGCGCAACGCGCTCCGCAACCCGCGCCGGACCAGCGCCACCGCCTCGGCCCTGATGATCGGTCTGGCGCTGGTGGCGGCGCTGTCGGTGGTGGGCTCCTCGATGGGCGCCTCGTTCGACCAGCAGGTCGACAAGACCGTCGGCGCGGACCTCATCATCCAGAACGGTCAGGGCCAGCCCTTCCCGGCCGAGGTGGCCCGGTCCGTCCAGGCGGTCCCCGGGGTCGGCCTGCTGGTGCGCACCCAGGCCGTCCCGGTGACCGAGATCGCCGCCGACGGCAGCGCGACCAAGGTCTCCATGCTCGGCAGCACCGACGGGCTGGACCAGGTGGTCCACCTGTCGCTGCGCTCCGGCACCGTCGCCGCGGCCACCGCCCCGGGCGCGGTGATGATCGCCTCCACCTACGCGGACGACCACCACCTCACCCTCGGCAGCACGCTGACGGTGCTGTTCCCCGACGGCACCCGGGTCCCGCTCACCGTCGCGGCCATCGACAACGTCGACGACAGCCTCACCGGCATCGGCAAGAACCCGGTCACGGGCACCGCGACGCTACAGCGGTACGCCCCCGGGGTGCAGGACGACGGCGTGTTCGTCAATGTCGCCGCCGGCGCGGACAAGGCGCAGGTCAAGGCCGCGATCACGACGGCGATCGCCAAGGACCCGCAGGTCCAGGTCCGGGACCAGTCCGACTACAAGAAGCTGATCCGGCAGCAGATCGACATCCTGCTCAACCTGGTCTACGGCCTGCTGGCGCTGGCGATCATCATCGCCGTGCTCGGCGTCGTCAACACCCTGGCCCTGTCCGTGGTCGAGCGGACCCGGGAGATCGGCCTGCTGCGCGCCATCGGACTGTCCCGCCGTCAGCTACGCCGCATGGTGCGGCTGGAGTCGGTGGTCATCGCCCTGTTCGGCGCCGTCCTCGGCCTCGGCCTGGGCCTGGTCTGGGGGCTGGCGGCGCAGCACCTGCTCTCGCTGAAGGGCATGCAGGCGCTCTCCATACCCTGGACCACGGTGATCGCCGTCGTCCTCGGCGCCGCCCTGGTCGGCCTGCTGGCCGCCCTCGGGCCGGCCCTGCGCGCCTCCCGGCTGAACGTCCTGGCCGCCATCGCCCACGAATGACGCCCACGAATGACCGAAGGGAGTACCGGGCTCAGAACTTCTTGACCCAGCGCCGCCACTGCGGCTCGGGCGCGTACCCGGCGGCCCGCCAGGCCCGCTGCCCGAGCTCGTTGCGCTCCAGCACCATCGCGTCACCGCGACGGCCGCCGAGCGCGGTGAAGCGCTGCTCGGCCGCCTCCAGCAGCGCGCCGCCGATCCCCTGACGGCGCGAACCGGGGTCCACCGCGAGCCGGTAGAGGTGGCAGCGCCAGCCGTCCCACCCGGCGATGACCGTCCCCACCATCCGGCCGTCCCGCTCGGCGATGATCACCGCCTCGGCGTCCCGGGCGATCAGACGGCCCACCCCGTCCTCGTCGTCGCTGATGCTCGTCCCCTCCGCGGCGGTCCTCCAGAACTCCAGCAGTGCGGTGACGTCGTCGGGGGTCGATGAACGGATGATCAGATCGGTCATGGCCAGAGACTCGCACACCGCACCGATCCCCCGCGAGCCGTTTCCCTGCCGCGTCAGCCCGCCCGACCTGGGAAGGTCAGCTTCAGCAGACTCAGGATCTGCTGACTGGAATCGGCGAGTGCGACCCCTTGCGGCACACCCCTGACGCTCAGCAGGGTGCCCCCGCAGCCGCCCATGCGGTCGACCACCACGGCCGCCGGCGACGTGCCGTCGGTGTCGCCGTGCCCCCGGTAGAAGTCGAGGGTGAGCTCGGCCCCGCCGTCGTTCGGGCAGTTGAACACCCCGACCGGCGCGGTGGGCAACGCGTTGACCACGGCCACCGTCCTTGCCACCAGTGTGGGGTCGGTGACGGTCGCCAGCGTCCGCTGCCCGGGCAGAGCCTTGCTGGGGTTGGATCCCGGGGACGCGATCACCACGAGCCGGGTGACCCCGGCCGGGATCACGGCCGCAGCGGGATGCGCCGGACGCCAGGTGTCCTGGGCGTCGACCCGCAGCAATGTGCTCCCGTCGTGCACCGCCACCTGGACGTCCAACTCGCGCGACTGCAGCAGCGCGGTGGCCGGGCGGCCGAAGGTGACGAACGGTACGGAATTCATCGTGCCCGTGCCGGTGCGGGTGGTACCCGGAGGGACATGGGACATGAACCAGCCGACGGCCTGGTCGGGCGTCCCCGAGTAGCTCCACCACCCGGTCGTGACCACATCGTTCTTGTCGCCGAAGGAGAACGGCGGGAGCAGGTTCGCGGATCCGGCGGGCGCGCCGGCCAACCGCCGTGCGCCGGGCGGTGCGACGAAGGCCTTGGCCATCGCCGACACGTCCGCCCGGGCGGTCTGCTGCGGCGACAGGGTCGCCGGTCGGGAGGGGACCACCGAGGTGGCGGGACGCGTGGACGGGGAGGCCGAAGCGGCGCCGGGGCCGGGTTGTGAGGCACACCCCGCGAGCAGTGCTGCGCCGGCCGCGAGGAGCGCCGTACGGATCACGGTTCGGGTCATCACCATCACTGCACCTGGCTCGGGAGGGTCAGCTTCAGTGCGGCCAGGATCTCCTGCTCCGACCCGACCAGTGCGACCTTCTGCGGCCCACCGCGCACACTCAACTCCGTGCTCCCGCACCCGGCGGCGCTGTCGACCGCCACGGCCACCGGTGTCGTGGCGGTCGCACCGCCACTGTCGCGGTAGAAGCTGACGACGATCCCGCCGCCGGCGCCTCCCGGGCAGGGGATGCCCCACACTGGCGTGGGCAAGGCGTTGACCAGGGCCACCACCTTCGCCACCGGCCCGGGGTCGGTGACCGTCACCTGGGTCCACGACCCGGACGTGGCCGCGCTGTTCGCGGGCCCGGGAACACCGGCTGCCGCGCTCGACGACGCGGGGTCGGCGGTGACCACGATGCGGGTCACCCCGGACGGGATCACGGCCGCCGCCGGGTGCGCCGGCCGCCAGGTGTCCACGGCGTCGATCCGCAGCAGCGTGCTCCCGTGGAAGGTGGCCAGATCGATCTCCAGTCGACGCTGGGACAGCAGCGCGGTCGCCCGCTGTCCGTAGAAGACCGAGTCGACCTGGGCGACACCTCCGGCCGCTCCCTTGCGTCCCCTACCGCTGGACCCCGTCCCGACGGTGCCCCGGGGGACATGGGACGTCAACCAGTCGGCGGCCTGCTGCTGCGTCCCCGGATAGGTCCACCATCCGACGGCGGCCACCACCTTGCCCCCGACCGTCAACGCCGGGAACAGGCCCGCCGAGCCCGCCGGAGCACCCGCCAGCCGCCGCGCACCGGGCGGCGCCACGAAGGCGCCGAGCCGCGCGGCCACATCCGCCCGCGCGGTCTGCTGCGGCGACGCGACAGCCGCCCGGGACGGGGCCACCGAGAGCGACAGCCGCGAGGTATCGGAGGAAGTATCGGGAGCGCTCTGCGCGGCACACCCCAACAGCAGCGCTGCGCCGGCCGCAAGGAGCGCCATAAGGTTCGCAGTTCGAGTCATGGCCCTGTGACGCGGCAATCCCCTGTCCGGTTCCTCTTCCGCTTTCCGGCGGTTCCCACCCGGCTACCACGGCGCCGTGTCGGACCGGCTCGGTACGATGACCGGTGGGAGGTGCCAGGTGGCCGGAGTGCCGCTGCTCAGCGAGCTGATGCCGTGGTCGGTGGCCGGGCTGCGGGTGGGGCGGGGGTGGGTCAGGTCCGCTCATCCCGAGGTGCTGGCCGCGCGGTGGCGCAGATTGGCCGAGGCCGATCCGGTGCAGCGGGCCGAGCTGTTCCGGCCGAGCCGCTCGCGGACGGTGGACAGTGCCGTCCCGCAGCTGCCCGGGCAGGCGACCTCGACCCGGCGGCTGTCCCAGGAGCCGGGCTCCGCGCCCGAGCCGGTACGGGTCCGGCACGGCGCGTTCGACCGGCAGTGGCTGCTCGCCGACCAGCGGCTGCTGGACCAGCCCCGGCCCGAGCTGTGGCGGGTCGCGGACGGCCGGCAGCTCTTCGCCGCAGTCCAGCCAGTCCAGCCCGTCCAGCCCGTCGACGCCGAGGACGGCCCCGCCGTCGCCTTCTCGACCGAGCTGCCGGACGGCGCCCGGCCCAAGGGTGTCGGCCGGATCCATCCGCTCTACCGCCGCCCCGGCGGCCTGGAGCCGAACCTGACGCCCGGTCTGACCGCGCTGCTGAGACGGAAGTTGGGGGTCAAGGTCCGGCCCGAGGAGTTGCTCGCCTGGATCGCGGCGGTGACCGCGCACCCGCTCGGCCGCACCGGCGAGGACGTCCCGGTGCCGCTCCCCGCCGACCCCGGCCTCTGGGCGGAGGGCCTGGACCTGGGCCGACGGGTGCTCTGGCTGCACACCTTCGGTGAACGCTCCACCACAGGGCTCGGCCCGCTGCGGATGCCGGGCGGGCGCCGTCCCTTCGTCCGGGAGCGGGTGACCGGGCTGCCGGACGCCCTGGAGCACGACCCCGAGGACGACGCCCTGCTGATCGGCACCGGCCGGCTCTCCCCGGTCGCCCGCAGCGCCTGGGGGTTCCGCGCCGCCGGCGAACCGGTGCTGACCCGCTGGTTCGCCGAACGCTGCGCCGACCCCGAGGCCCGGCCCGGCACCCTGGAGGCCCTGGCCCTGACCGGCTGGCCCCAGCAGTACACCGCCGACCTCGTCGACCTGGTCACCGTGCTGACCCTGCTGGCCGAACTGCGTCCGGCCCTGACCGACCTCACCGCCCGGGCCGCCGAAGGCGGAGTCGGCACCGCCGACCTCACCGCCGCCGGAGTCCTCCCGGTCCGCGACCACTCCCGCCGCCCGGCCTCGGTCCTGCTCCACCACGAGGAAGGCCCGGACGGCCAGTTCGCCCTACTGTGACTGCGGCTTGCACCTCCAGCGGCTGGAGGTCGCAGACTCTGGGGCATGGACGGCAGGCAGGGAGCAGCCGCGGTGCTGCTGACGATCGGTGAACTCGCCCGGCGCACCGGGCTTCCGGTGCGGACCATTCGGTACTGGTCCGAGGTCGGAGTGGTGCCCGAGGCGACGCGCAGTGCGGGTGGGCATCGGCTGTACGACGCGGCCGGGGTGGCCCGGCTGGAGTTGGTGGCCACGCTGCGCGAGCTCGGGTTCGGCCACGCCGAGGTGCGCCGGGTGCTGGACCGCGAGAGCACGGTGGCCGAGGTCGCGGCGACCCATGTCGCGGCGCTGGACACCCAGATCGCCACGCTGCGGCTGCGCCGAGCGGTGCTGTCCGCCATTGCCGCAGGAGATCGGGAGGAGCCAGGGAACATGGACCGCTTGAACCGCATGGCACGGCTGTCGGCGCAGGAACGGCAGCAGATGATCGAGGACTTCGCCGCGCGGGCCTGCGCCGGCCTGGGCGTCGGGCCGGAGCTCCGCGACCGGCTGCGCGGTGACGTCCACCGGCTGCCGGACGACCCGACGCAGGAGCAGTTGGAGGCCTGGCTGGAGCTGTCGGAGCTGGTGTCGGACCCGGGGTTCCAGCAGCTGGCGCGTCGAGCCGTACAGCAGAGCGCGGTGACGCGGGGCACCGATCCCGAGCCGGGGCCGGGCACGGGACCGGGCACGGGGCCGCAGCCGGATCGGCACAGCCGGTTCGCGGAGAGCCTGGAGCGGACCGTCGGCGCCGCGCTGCGGGAGGGCGTCGCGCCCGACTCGCCCCGGGCGGCGGCCGTCGTCGACCGCCTGCTGGGGGCCGGCTCCGGACCCGAGCGCCGAGCGGCGGTACGGGCCCGGGTCGGGGGTGTCCTCGAAGCCGGCCTCGACGGGCGGCTGGAGCGCTACCGCCAACTGCTGGCCGTACTGCAGGACCAGCAGCCGCCCACCTCCCGCGCCGCCGTCTACACCTGGCTCGTCGAGGCCCTCGACTCCGCCGAGGCCGCACCCCGGCGCTGACGCAGCCTCAGCCCGGCCGGACGGCCCGGGCGGTGGGCGACGGCTCCGACGCCCGCTCCAGCTCCCGCTCCCGCGACCAGCCCGGCGACCACCCCGCCCGCCACCAGCAGGCTGCCCGCGAGCTGGCCGACCCCGGGGGTGCCGGTGCCGACCAGCGGCGCGGTCGCCGCGGCCGCCACCGGGATCACGCCGGAGAAGAGACCGGCACGTTCCGGGCCCAGCCGCTGGACGCCGGTGTACCAGGCCCAGAAGGCCAGGACGGTGACCGGCAGCGCCATCCAGGCCAGCGCCAGGGCCTGGGTCGCGGTCGGCAGCCGCAGCACCGCCGGGCCCTGCAGCAGCAGGCCCAGCAGCAGGGCCTGGACCGAGCCCGCCGCGCAGGCGCAGCCGGACAGCAGCAACGGGCCCAGCGGCGGGATCAGCGGTACCGCGACCAGGCCGAAAGCGACCTCGCCCAGCAGGGCGAGCAGCGAGAAGCCCAGTCCGGCCGCGTCGGTGCGGCCGAAGCCCTGGACCACCGCCGCCCCGGCGACGACCAGCAGCGCGGCCCCGGCGATCCGGGGCGAGGGACGGCGGCGGTCCAGCAGCGGTGCCAGGACCGCGATGGCCAGCGGGGCGCAGCCCACCACCACCCCCGGCACGGCCGGCTCCGCGCTGCGCTCGGCGGTGAGGACGGCGAGGTTGAAGCCGACCATCCCGGTGGCGGCCAGCAGTGCCAGTCGCAGCCACAGCCGGAACGGAAGCGCCCTGGCCGGGGCGAGCCCGCGCGGTCCCCGGGCGGCGAGGGCGAGCAGGACCACGGCAGCGGCGCCGTAGCGCAGGCCCTGGCCGCCGAGGCCGGGATAGCCGCCGAGCAGGCTCATCGCCACGAAGCTGGTGCCGACCAGGAAGGCGGCGACACCGGCGAGCGCCGCGCCGGACGCACCGGACGCACCGGACGCGGCGGAGCGGGGGCGGGTACGGGGGCGGGTCGGTCGGTTCATACCGGCAGCATCGTCCGCGCAGTGGTCCGGGTTAAGGTCCACTTCCATGCGGAGTTCCTGGACCACTTCGACCGGAGCCACCCCCACCGATCCGGCCACCGGCGAGCCCGCCGACTCCCCCGCCTGGGAACTGCTGCTCCCGGCCGCCTCGGGCCCGCCCCGCGGTCGGGGGCGGGAGCTGGGCGCCGCGCTCCGGCAGTCGGTGCGCGAGGGCCGGCTGGCGCCGGGGACCAGGCTGCCGTCCACCCGCGACCTGGCCCGGGACCTCGGGGTCTCCCGCGGCCTGGTCAGCGAGCTGTACGCGCAGCTCACCGCCGAGGGCTATCTGACCAGCCGTCAGGGCTCGGGCACCTGGGTCGCCGCGCTCACCCGTACGCCCCCGTCGCCCGTCGCGGCCCGCCCCGGGCCGCCGGCCGCGCCGGTCACCGACTTCCGTCCCGGCCTGCCCGACCTCGCGCTGTTCCCCCGGGCCGCCTGGTCCGCCGCGCACCGCAGCGCCCTGGCCGGACTGCCCGACGCGGCCCTGGACTACCCGCCCCCGCAGGGCCTGCCGGAGCTGCGCGCCGCCCTGGCCGAGCTGCTGTCCCGCCGCCGCGGTGTGGTGGTCGCCCCCGAGGGGGTGCTGGTCTGTTCCGGGGTGGCCCAGGCGCTGACCCTGTTGGGACGGGTGCTGCGGGCCCGCGGCCACCGGGTGGTCGCCCTGGAGGACCCGGGCAGCCTGTCCCAGTACCCGCTGCTGTCCGCCGCCGGGCTGCGCCCGGTCCCGGTCCCGGTGGACGCGGAGGGGCTGGACCCGGGCGCGCTCGCCGCCAGCGGCGCCCGCGCGGCCGTCATCACCCCGGCGCACCACTTCCCCACCGGCGTGGTCCACTCCCCCGCGCGCCGGGCCGCGCTGCTCGACTGGGCGGCGGACCGCCGCGGCCTGCTGGTGGAGGACGACTACGACGGCGACTTCCGCTACGACCGGGCCCCGGTCGGCGCGCTCCAGGGTCTGGCACCGGACCTGGTGCTCTACACCGGCTCGGTGAGCAAGTCGCTGGCCCCGGGACTGCGGCTGGGCTGGATGGCGCCGCCGGCGGAGCTGCTGGACGAGCTGGTGGAGGCCAAGCGGGTCACCGACCTGGGCAACGCGGTGGCCGAACAGGCCGCCTTCGCCGGGTTCCTGCGCTCCGGGCGCTACGACCGGCAGCTGCGGCTGTGCCAGCGCCGCTACCGCGAACGCCGGGACGCCCTGATCGAGGCGCTGACCGCGGCCGCGCCCGGGGTCCGGATCAGCGGCGTCGCCGCCGGGCTGCACCTGATCGCCGAGTTCCCCTTCCCGGTCCCCGAGGCCGTCTGCGCCGCCGCCGGGGTCCGCCTGCGCCCACTCAGCGACTACTGCGCCACCGCCCCGGCAGCGGACGCGACGGACGCGGCCCCTGCGCCAGCCACCGCCGCACACGCCGCCCCCGCCCGCTTCGTCCTCGGTTACGCCCATCTGACGCCTTCCGAGATCCAGCGGGCGCTCGGCAGACTGGCCGAATCTTTTCGCAGTGTTGCCGTTTGATACCGAAGCCGTTCATGAGCTGCACAAATGCTCGCGGGCGCGCACACCGCCCGGATACGATCCGGCTACCCCCGGGCATCCAGGAGAGGGAAGGCGAAGAGTTGGCACAGCTCACCGGCGGCGACTCGTCGCTGCTGCGACGGATCAACTCCGCCGTGACCCTGCACGCCCTGCGCGGCGGCGACGCGCTGACCCTCACCCAACTGGTGGGTGACACCGGCCTGTCCCGCCCCACCGTCGAGGGCGTCATCGAGGGCCTGATCGAGTCGGGACTGGTCGTCGAGGTGCACCCGGACCCGGACTCGCGCCGCGGTGACTCCACCCGCCAGCGCGGACGCCCGGCCCGCCACTTCCGCTTCCGTGCCGAGGCCGGGCACCTGCTCGGCATCGAGATCGGCACCCACGGCACCCGGGTCGCGCTCGCCGACCTCACCGGCCGGCTGATCGACTCCTACGCCCGCCCCATCGACGAGTCCACCGGCGCCACCGAACGCCTGGGCCTGGTCCGCGCCACCGTCGCCGAACTGCTGCGCCGCGCCAATGTCTCCCGGGACACCCTGTGGGCGGTCGGCGTCGGCACGCCCGGAGTGGTGGACGCCGAGGGCGTGGTGCGACTGGGCACCGCACTGCCGGGCTGGACCGGTCTGGAGCTGGGCGCCCGGCTGCGCCGCTCGTTCCGCTGCCCGGTCCTGGTCGAGAACGACGCCAACCTCGCCGCCATCGGCGAGCACTGGAAGGGCGCGGCGGCCGGCATGGGCGACGTGGTCTTCGTGCTGGCCGGGCTCAGCCCCGGCGCCGGATCGCTGATCAACGGACGGCTGCACCGCGGCTTCGGCGGCGCGGCCGGCGAGATCGGCTCGCTGCACCTGCTGGGACGCGAGTCCAACCCGGCCCAGCTGCTCTCCGCGCCCAGCAAGCCGATCGACCCGCTGGACGAGGCCGCCGTGGCCCGGGTGCTGCGGCTGGCCGAACAGGGCGACCAGGTCGCCCTGGACGTCCGGGACCGCTTCCTGGCCCGGCTGGTGCGCGACGTGGCCGCGCTGGTGCTGGCCATCGACCCGGAGATCGTGGTCGTCGGCGGCTGGGCCGCCGGGCTCGACGGGGTGCTGGACCCGCTGCGCGAGCAGCTGACCCGGATGTGCCTGCGCCCGCCGGTGGTGCGGCTGTCGGCGCTCGGTGACGACGTGATCGCCACCGGCGCCCTGCGGCTGGCCCTCGAACACGCCGAGGAGCAGCTGTTCTCGGTGGATCAGGAAGCGGTGCGGACCTCGGCGGCCGGGGCGGCCGGGGTGACGTCGACGACGCCGGAGGCACCGAAGGTCAGCCGGCACATGTCGGCGCGGTAGGTGGAGACGGCGACCGCCGCCGTACCGCCCTGCGCCTGGTAGCGGGTCGTCAGTACCAGCACCGGGGTGCCCGGCGGCCGCTCCAGCATCCTGGCCTGCTCCTCCTCGGCGACGCCCAGCTCGACCGTGCGCGACTCGCCGTCCAGCTCCAGCCGCTGGAGCTGGCGCAGCACCGAGCGGGCCCGGCTGGAGTCGGCGATGCTGGACTTCGCGAAGATGGCGGGGACGTGCGGCACCACCGCGTCGGGCACGTAGAGGGTCTCGGCGCCGATGGCCTGACCGTGCATCATCCGCAGCCGGCGGACGGCGTGCACCGGCTCGTCGGCCGGGATGCCCAGGGTGGTGGCGACGGCGGCCGGGGCCGGCGCGTACCCGGCGTCGACGATCCGCCAGCTGTCGCGCCCGGCGGTCTCGGCCACCGGGACGCCCATCCGCGGTGCGGCGACCAGCGTACCGATGCCGCGGCGGCGCACCAGCCTGCCCTCCAGCTCCAGCTGGTCCAGCGCCTGGCGCAGGGTGGCCCTGGCCACGCCGAAACGCGCCGAGAGGTCCCGCTCGTTGGGCAGCACCTCGCCGGCCTGGAACTCCGAGTCGAGCGCCCGCACCAGGACGGTGCGCAGATGCCAGTACTTGGGTTCGGGCGCGTCGGCGACGGCAACCCCGTTCCCGCGCGCGGCCTGTGTGGTCCCCACCCTGTCCTCCGCCTGTGAGCCGGTGCCCGTATTTATGAGCCCTTATTTCTTAAAGGACCCTGCACTATGGCGACAGTAGGGGTTTCGCGGATCATTGGTCAAGACCAATGCAGAGGACGTCGCACACGGCAAGATACCGTGTCAAGCCGGTCATTCCGCTTCTCATCATCAGCGCGTGGTTGATCCTGAAGGCCGGCCGGCCGGGCAGTGCGAGCCGTCGCATCAGCGGCTTGCGGACCTCGACGTCCTCGTCGAACACGGCCACCGCCGCGCCGTCGCCCCTGCTGGTGACGGTCCAGCGGGTGCTTCCTTCCAGGTCCCCGGTGAGCCGCGCCTCCAGCACTCCGGCCGCCGGATCCTGCCGCGCCTCATGCGCGGTCACATGCAATTCATACGGGAGCAGCGACCGGAACCGCATCGCCCCGGTGTGCTCGTCGAGCTGCCGGACCTCGCGGATCTCCGGCCACCACACGGGATAGGTACGCGGATCGGACAGCACGTCGTACACCCGCCGCGGCGGCGCGGGCAGGTCCCAGACGGTGGTGAAGCGGTAGCGGTGCAGAGCGGGTCGAGAGGTCATGCACCGAAGTCTCGCGGCTGCGGGCGGCCCCGCGGAGGCGGCGTGCGGCGTCAGCGGTAGCGTGCAACCGAACCGTCTGCCGTCACCGTTCGTCGTCCGAACCTGATCCGTCCGGGAGCACCCCATGACCGAACCCGTAGCCCGACCGCTGATCGCCGCCGTCGCCGGACGCACCCCGGAGGTGGACGAGCAGGCGTTCGTCGCCCCGACCGGGACGGTGCTGGGCTCGGTGCGCCTGGCCGCCGGGTCCAGCGTCTGGTACGGGGCGGTGCTGCGCGGCGACTGCGAGACGATCACCCTCGGGGTGGACAGCAACATCCAGGACAACTGCTCGGTCCACGCCGACTTCGGCTTCCCGGCCACGGTCGGCGCCCGGGTCTCGGTGGGCCACAACGCCGTGCTGCACGGCTGCACCGTCGAGGACGACTGCCTGGTCGGCATGGGCGCCACCGTCCTCAACGGCGCGGTCGTCGGCGCGGGTTCGCTGGTCGCCGCGAACGCGCTGGTGCCGCAGGGGATGCGGATCCCGCCGGGCTCGCTGGTGGCGGGCGTCCCGGCGAAGGTCAGGCGCGAACTGACCGACGAGGAGCGCGCCCACATCCAGCTCAACGCCGAGTGGTACACCGCCCTCAGCGGTCAGCACCGCGAGGCGTTCGGCGGCTGAAGCCGAGCAGTGGACGGGGCGCGCCCGCGGTCAGGGCAGCAGCGCGGTGTCCTGGAGGGCCGGCAGCAGGTCGAGCACCAGGTACTCGAGGTAGTAGCGCCCCCACATCACGTGCCACAGCGAGAACCGTTCGCTGAACGGCTCGTGGCGGCGGTCGGCCAGCTTCTCCTCCAGGCTCCAGATCAGGCTGTCGAACTGCGCCTCGGTGAAGGGCAGCCCCAGCACGGCGGCGGCCTCCAGCACCTCCGCCTTGCTCAACGGCTGCAGCCGCTCCAGGAGTTCGGGCTGTTCCCCGAGCCGGCCGAGGAACTCGACGACGTTGTTCTCGCTCACTTCGCCTCCCCCGCACCCGGAGTCGCCAGTTGGGCGAGTTCCTCGGCCGTGTGTCGACTGATCAGGTGCCGCACCACGTAGTCCAGGTGTCGGCGTCCCCACATGGAGCGCCACAGGCTGCTGCTGCCGTCGAACGCCTCGTTGTCCTTCTTGATGATGACGTTCGCCTCCAACTGCCCGACCACGCTCTCGATGTCGGGCACGTTGAACGAGTAGCCCTCATTGCCGCTGTGGAAGATGAGCTGGGCGAGGCTGTAGCGGTCGTAGCGGGCCAACCGCTGCGGGTCGTCCCCGACCTCCGAGAGGAACCGCAGGAAATCCGTTTGGGACATGGTGGCCTTCTCTCCTTCTTCTGCGTGTGCGCTTCTCTGACACCCTCCAGCCAACGTCAGATGTCCGGCCGGCGGACCGACAGGCCGGTCGGGAACGGCACTTACCGGATTGAGCGGATGCATTGCGGCAAGTCGGCAGCGGGTGGCCGGCGGGCCGGGGGCCCGACGGGGACCCGCACCGGGCCGGCCGGGACGCCGCGGCCGGCAGGACGTGCCGGAGCAAACGGAACGACCTGACGCAGTACCCGGCGATCCGGTTCCCCGCCCGCCCACCAGCTGCACCGCGGCCGAGGATGGGGTGAAGTCTGCGGTGCCTCCTGCGCCGCGACCCGAGCCCCTGACCACCTGGCAGCCAGGCACGTCACGACGGTGCCGCGCGAACGGCTGGAAGGCGGCTGCCACCTGAGAACGGAGAGCCCCGATGGAGACTCATCCGCCGGAGACCGGCCACCGGGCCGGTGCCGTGCAGACCAGGCACCTGTCGCCGGGGCCCCCGCCCCCGGGAACGCGTACCTCGTGCGACCTCACCCCGGTGGTGTCCGGTCGCTGACGGCCGGTCACCACATTCACCGAAGGAGAGAGCATGTCCATCACCGAAGCACGCCCCCACCTCCGTACGGTCCGACCCGGTCAGCTCTTCATCGACGGCGCCTGGGCGGACGCGGCCGAGGGCCGCACCATCCCGAACCTCAATCCCGCCGACGGCACCGTGACCACCCAGGTGGCCGCGGCCGATCCGGCCGACATGCAGCGCGCGGTGCGAAGCGCCCGGCGCGCCTTCGACGAGGGACCCTGGCCGCGGATGTCCGCACACGAACGGGGTCGGGTGCTGCTGCGCGCCGCCGAGCTCATCGAACGCGACGCCCAGGAGATCGCCTTCCTGGAGACCATCGACATGGGCAAGCCGATCAGCGTCTCCTCCGGCATCGACCTGCCCTTCGTCACCCAGGCGTACCGGTACTTCGGCGGTCTCGCCGCCCATCTGGACGGGGCGACCCGGTCCACCGGCACCCCGACCTTCGCCTACACCCTGCACGAGCCGGTCGGTGTGGTCGGCGCGATCACGCCGTTCAACTTCCCGCTGATCCTCTCCACCAGCAAGCTCGCCCCCGCCCTGGCGGCCGGCAACACCGTGGTGCACAAGCCCGCCGAGCCGACGCCGCTGACCGCCCTGAAGATGGCCGCGCTGCTGGCCGAGGCGGGCCTCCCCGAAGGCGTGCTGAACGTGGTGACCGGCCCCGGTCCCGAGCTGGGCCAGACCCTGGTGGACGACCCGGGCGTCGACAAGATCGCGTTCACCGGGTCGACCGCGGTCGGCCAGTCGATCATCCGCGCGGCGGCCGCGACCTTGAAGAAGGTCACCATGGAGCTGGGCGGCAAGTCCGCGAACATCCTCTTCGCCGACGCCGACCTGGACCGGGCCGTGGACGACGCCTTCTGGGCCGCCTTCTTCAACACCGGCCAGTACTGCATGGCCGGCACCCGACTGCTGGTGCAGCGTTCCGTCCTGGCCGAGGTGACCGAGCGCCTGGTCGCGCAGGCCGAGGCGGTCACCCCCGCCGACCCGCTGCTGGACACCACCTGGTTCGGGCCGATCGCCCACCAGGCCCAGTACGACAAGGTCGTCGAGTACGTCGGGATCGGCCAGGCCGAGGGCGCCCGCCTGGCCACCGGAGGCACCGCCTTCCACAACCCGGATCAGCCCGACGGCCTCTACTGGCGGCCGACCATCTTCACCGACGCCACCCCCGACATGCGCATCTCCCAGGAGGAGATCTTCGGCCCGGTACTCACCGTCCTGCCGTTCGACACCGAGCAGGAGGCGGTCGCCCTGGCCAACAGCACCAAGTACGGTCTGGCCGCCGGTGTGCACACGCGCGACGCCAAGCGGGCCCACCGGGTCGCCGGGGCGCTGGCCGCGGGCACCTGCTGGGTCAACACCTACTCGCAGTTCGACCCCAGGATGCCGATGGGCGGCTACAAGCACTCCGGCTACGGCCGCGAGTTCGGACCCGAGAGCATGCACAACTACACCCAGGTCAAGAGCGTCTGGATGGACTTGCGGGAGTAGCACGTGCGGATACCTTCCAACCCGCCGCCGCCCGCGCCGGTCTCCGAGAGGAGTCCGGCACGCGGTGCGGCCGAGCCCGCACCGCGCGGGCGCGCCGCGTTGCGGCCCATGGTGGCCCGCGACCCCGCCGAGGAGCACCGGGTCTCCACGCCGCTTGAATGCCTGTTCGATCTCTGCTTCGTCGTGGCCGTCTCCCAGGCGTCCACCCAGTGGCGCCACGCCCTGGCCGCCGGGCACCTGGGCACCGGACTGGCCGGCTACACCGCCGTGTTCTTCGCGATCTGGTGGGCCTGGATGCACTTCACCTGGTTCGCCTCCGTCTACGACAACGACGACCTGCTCTACCGGGCCACCACGCTGGTCCAGATCACCGGCAGCCTGATCCTGGCCGCCGGCATCCCGCTGGTGTTCGCGCACGGCGACTTCACCGTGCTGGCCGTCGGCTGGGGCATCCTGCGGCTGGGCCTGATCGCCCACTGGCTCCGGGCGGCCCGGGAGTACCCCGTGGGCCGCAGCATCGCGCTGCGCTACGCGGGCGGCCTGGCGCTGTGCTGGGCCGGTTGGATGCTGCTCCTGGTCGCCGGCAACCGGCTGTGGCCCGAGCTCGCACCGGTCATGGTGCTGGCCGAGCTGGCCGTCCCGCTGCTGGCCCGCCGCGCCGGAGCCAACCCCTGGCACCCCCGCCACATCGCCGAGCGCTTCGGCCTGTTCACGCTGATCGTGCTCGGCGAGTCGGTGCTCGCCTCCACGGGCGCGCTGCAGGCCGCGCTGGACGGCACCCGTTCCGGGGAGCTCGACGAGACGGCCGTCGGCGGACTGCTCACGCTGTTCTCCATGTGGTGGCTGTACTTCGCCCGTCCCGCACACCGCTTCCTGCACTCCAGCCGGATCGGGTTCGCCTGGGGGTACGGACACCTGCCCGTCTTCTCCGCGGCGGCGGCCGTGGGCGCCGGGCTCGCTGCCAACGTCGACCGCACCACCGGGCACTCCGTGCTCAGCGCGCACCAGGCGGGTGCGGTCTTCACCGTCCCGGTCGCCCTGTTCGTCGCCGCCGTCTGGGTGCTGCAGCTCCGCCCGCACCACGCCGCCGCCGGCAGCCCGTTGTTCGCCCTCGCCGCCCCGGTCATCGCCGGGCTGGGGTTCACACCGCATCCCATCCTCGGCACGGGGATCGCGATGACCGCGCTGACGGGTCTGCTCGTGGTCACCTCCGGGCCCGCCCCCGGGGCCGTCCTGATCGCGGAACCGGACGACGACGTGTCGGACTGACAGCCCCGGCGCCGGGGCGCCGGGGCCCGACCTGCCGAAGTACCCGCAGGAAATCCCGTGAATCGCGGTCGGCTCGTGCTCCGACCGGGCCCGGCCGTCCCCGCTGAACTAGACAGGAACTGACCCGCCATCACCCGTACCCAGTGAAAGGCACACCATGACCACCTTCGACTTCTTCGAACTGGGCGACTTCTCCCTCGCCGGCGGGGCGACCGTGCCCGACGCCAAGCTCGCCTACCGGACCCTGGGCACGCTGAACGCCGCCAAGGACAACGCCATCCTCTTCCCGACCTTCCTGGCCGCACCGCCGGAGGCACTGGACGTCTGGATCGGCGAGGGGCGCCCGCTGGACCCCACGAAGTACTTCATCATCCTCCCCGGCCACTTCGGGCTGTCCCCGAGCACCTCGCCGGAGAACACCCCGGCTCCGTTCGAGCGCGGCGCCTTCCCCGCGGTGCACATCAGCGACGACGTGATCGCCCAGCACCGGCTGGTCACCGAGAAGTTCGGCATCAGTGAACTGCAGCTCATCCTGGGCTGGTCGGTCGGGTCCCTGCAGATCTGGGAGTGGGCCGTGCGCTTCGCGCCCATGGTCAAGCGGCTGGCCTCGATCGCGGGATCGCCGCGGCCCCGGCCCTGGACCAAGCTGTGGCTGCGCTACGCCGTCGAGGAGCAGATCACCAGCGACCCGGCCTGGCAGGGCGGGTTCTACCCGAGCATCGAGTCGGTCCAGGCCGGCCTGCGCCGGGTCGGCCGGGTCACCGCCATCACCGCACCGACCACGGGCTTCTACCGGGAGGGCGAGGAGCTGTGGCGGCCGCTCGGATTCAGCTCCGACGGCGACGTCGTCAGCCGCCTGTTCGAGGGCCTGTTCATCGGCCAGGACCCCAACGGCGTCATCGCCCAGGCGCGCAAGGCCGCGCTCGCCGACCCGGCCCACGGCGGGGAACTCGCCGACGCCCTGGGCGGCATCACCGCCAAGACCCTGGTCGCCGGCTTCACCGGCGACTTCCTCTTCCCCCCGGAGGAGAGCCGCCGCGCCGCTGCGCTGGTGCCCGGAGCGAAGTACCAGGAGATCCCCAGCTCCTACGGACACCTGGCCACCTTCGCCCTGTCCGAGCAGGACGTGAAGAACGTCGACCAGTTGCTGCGCGACCTCCTCTCCGACTGAGCGCCGTCCCCGTGCCCGCGCAGCAGACCCGAGGAGAGGAGACTCCACGATGACAGAACTGACCCGACGACACTTTCTGGGCACCTCCGCCGCAGGCGGAGCGCTGGCCCTGGCGGGCGCCGGCATCGCCAGCCCGGCGGCCGCGGCCGACTCCACCAGCACCACCGGCAGCGCCGTCGCGGTCCCGGGCGAGGTCACCGTGCAGCCGGGCGACCCCGGCTACGGCTACCTGACCACCCGTGGCCTGAACCGGCGCTTCACCGGCGCACCCGCCCGGATCAACCAGGTCTTCACCGCCGACCAGACCCGCCAGGCGGTCCAGCAGGCCGTCGACGCCGGGCAGCAGATCGCGGTCCGCAGCGGCGGCCACTGCCTGGACGCCCTGGTCGACAACCCCCAGGTGACGGCGCTCATCGACGTCTCCCAGCTGAACGCGATCGGCTACGACCCGGTCCACCAGGCGATATCGATCCAGGCCGGCGCCCAACTCGGCGTTGCGTACAAGCAGTTGTACCTCGCCTACGGGATGGTGGCCCCGACCGGCTCCTGCCCCACCGTCGGGGTGGCGGGATTCACCACGGGCGGCGGCTTCGGCCCGCTCTGCCGTGACCAGGGACTGGTCGTCGACCACCTCTACGGCGTCGAGGTGGTCACCGTCGACCGGAACGGACAGGCCCACCTGCAACTGGCCACCCGCAGCAGCACGGACCCCAACCGGGATCTGTGGTGGGCGCACACGGGCGGCGGCGGAGGAAGCTTCGGCGTCGTCACCCGCTTCCTGTTCCGCTCCCCGCAGGCCACCGGTGCCGGCCCGGCCGGCCTGCTGCCCACCCCGCCCAAGGCGGTGATCACCGCCACCGTGGTCTGGCCCTGGTCCGGCCTGACCGAGACGGCGTTCGAACGCCTGGTGGCCAACCACGGCGCCTGGCACGCCGCCAACAGCGCCCCGGGCACCCCCTACCGCACCCTCTACAGCGAGTTCGCGCTGACCTGCCGCAACGCCGGAGTCATCGCCCTGGTGGCTGAGATCGACGCCGGCGTGCCCGGCGCCCAGAACCTGATGAACTCCTATCTGGGCGCCGTCAGCCAGGGGGTGAGCGCCCCGAGCAGCACCTCGACGGCCACCATGAACTGGCTGACCGCCCGGATGGCCGGCCTCTACCCGGAGGCACCCGCCTCCGACAACCGCAGCAAGAGCAAGGGCTCCTACCTGCGCCGCCCCTTCACCGCCGACCAGGCGGGCACGCTCTACCAGTACCTGAGCGCTCCCCCTGCGAACGCCATCACCACCCTGGTGGTGTACGCCTACGGCGGCCAGGTCAACAGCGTCGCGCCCGCCGCCACGGCCGTGGCCCAGCGGGACTCGATCCTGAAGACCCTGTTGGTCACGGCGTGGGCCGACCCCGCGGACGACGACACCAACGTCGCCTGGACCCGGTCCTTCTACCAGGACCTGCACAGCGCCACCGGCGGGGTGCCGGTGCCCGCCACGGCGACCGACGGCTGCTACATCAACTTCCCCGACACCGACCTGGCCGATCCCGCACAGAACACCTCGGGGACGTCCTGGCAGACCCTCTACTTCAAGGACAACTACCCGCGCCTGCAGGCCGTCAAGGCCGGCTACGACCCGACCGACCAGTTCCACCACGCCCTCTCCGTCCGACTGCCCAACGGGTAGCCGACGGCGGCGGCACGAACAGTGGCGCGAGCAGGACCCGATCACCGGGGTCCTGCTCGCGCCACTGTCGTCGTGCGTCAGGCGGATTCGGTCTGCGGCGACCGGCTGACGCGGGTGCCGTTCACCACGGTGTTGACCGTCTTGGCGAAGGCCCCCTCCTGGTCGTACACCTGCGACTTGCCCCGGCTGGCGAAGGTGTCCCCGTCCAGCTCCATGTGCTGGTCGATGAGGACGTGTCCGGGCAGGCCCGGTCCCTCCTGGTACACCTCCTTCCCCACCCAGTGGACGCTGTTGCCCTCCGCACTCCAGGTGCCCGTCGCCCGGCTCACCGGCGTGGTGATGCCCAGCGTGCCGTCCGCGCTGAGCGACATCGTCGCGGTCGGGAACGACGTCCCGTCCACCGTCACCTCCGCCGACCAGGTCCCGACCGGCAGGTCCGTCGCCGTGCTCGTCTGATCCGACATACCCGTATCCCTTCTGGTGCTGCCAGCAACCGGGCCCGGGCCGCTGTCCAAGCCGGTCCGGGCCCGCCAACACCCTCACCGTAGGAGCATCGGTGGAGGCCACGGACCTGCCGTCCGATCCACCGCGGGACAATCCGGAAAGCCGGGCCACACAACGCCAACTCCGCGACCCGATCCGTCAATCGGCGCGATCCGCGCCTCAGGGGGACGCGGCGGTGACGAGGTGCGCGAAGACCACCACGTTGCCGAGGTAGCCGCTGGCCCGGGTGTAGCCGCCGCCGCAGGTGATCAGGCGCAGCTCGGGGTAGGGCGTGGGCCCGTAGACCTTGCGGTCCGGGAAGGACTTGCGCGAGTAGACGTCGATGCCGTCGACGCGGAAGGTCGCGGTGCGCCGGTCCCGGCGCAGGATGCTGACGGTGTCGCCGCGGTGCAGCGAGCCCAGACCGTAGAAGACCGCGGGGCCGTGGGCGTTGTCGACGTGTCCGGCGATGATCGCGGCCCCGACCGTGCCCGGGGCGGCACCGCCGGTGTACCAGCCGGCCAGGTTGCGCTGCTCGTCGGGCGGTGGCAACAGGTGGTGCTGCCGGTCCAGGTGCAACCCGGTCAGCGGGGCGTCCACCGAGATCGCCGGGATCCGGATCCGCAGCGGCGCCGAGGCCGGCAGCGGCGCCGCCGGCGGGGCGTCGGCCCAGTCGGGGTGGGCGGCGAGGGCCTCCGCCGAGGTGGGTTGCGGCGGGGCCCCGCCCAGCAGACCGTGGTAGATCAGCGCCACGCCGAGGAGCACCGCAGCGGCCAGTTTGGGGAACCCGGCCTTCCTCGCCCGTGGGGAGGCCGCCTCCGTGGAGGCAGCGGCCGGATCGTCAGGAGACCCCATCCGCGCCGCCGCGCCCGGCCCGCCGACGCCGCCACACCGCCGTCCCGCCGGCGCCGAGCACCAGCGCCGCGCCCGCGGCGATCTGGCCCGGGCTGGCGGAGTAAGTGCTGCCGCCGACCCCGGTCCGCACCGGACCGACGACGCCCTCGCGCTCCCGGCGCGGACGCTCGGTCTCGGTGCGGCCGACCGTCAGCGTGGTCACGAACCCCGAGGAGCGCGCATCGTCGGGCTGGCACGATCCGGCGACCGTGTAGCTGCCGGGCCGGACCGAGGTGCGGATGGTGGCGGCCGCGGAGAAGTGGCCCAGCGCACCGGCGACCGGGTGCAGCAGCACGGTGGAGCTGAAGGCCTGCGAGGAGACGCCCGAGGGCCGCGGGGTGTTGTAGGCGGTGCAGTCGACCTCGATCGACACGGTCTGCCCTGGCTCCAGCCGGGTCGGCGACAGGGTGATCGTCGCCGCGCTGCCGCCGCTGGAGGCCACCGCCATCGGGGCGCCCAGACCGACCGCGCAGACGACGGCCGCCCCTATGGCGGCCACTGGTTGCATTCGCATCATTTCGTACCTCCGCGCCGAGTGCGGACCACGGGCCCGAGGCCCGGGTGCGGGGGGACACACCAGGCGATCGACCGAGATCGTCACCGTGCGCGCACAGCTGCTAACCCACCGGTCACACTATTCACTCGTTCGGCAGCCAGGACGGCGGCCCCCCGTTACCGGCCCCGCTGCTAGAGCCAGCCCCGTTCACGGGCCAGCCGCACCGCGGTGTGGCGGTTGTCCGCGGACAGTTTGGCGGTGGCCGAGGAGAGGTAGTTGCGCACGGTGCCCGGGGAGAGCGAGGCCCGCCGGGCCACCTCGCCGATCGGGGCGCCGTCCGCGGCCAGTTCCAGCACCTCCGCCTCGCGCGCGGTCAGCGGCGAGTCGCCGGCGCTGATCGCGTCGGCCGCCAGCTCCGGGTCCACATAGCGCCCGCCGGCGTGCACGCTGCGGATGATCACAGCCAGCCGCTGGGCCGACACCGTCTTCGGGACGAATCCGCGCACCCCGGCCGTCAGGGCCCGCTTGAGGTGTCCTGGCCTGCCGTGGCTGGTGACGATCATCGTCCGGCAGTCCGGCAGGACGGTGCGCAGTTCGGCGGCCACGGCCACCCCGTCCACCCCGCCGGGCATCTGCAGATCCAGCACCGCCACGTCCGGCCGGTGCGCCCGCGCCATCGCCAGTGCCTCGGCGCCGCTCGCCGCCTGCGCCACCACCAGCAGGTCGTCCTCGTAGGAGAGCAGCGCGGCGACCGCGCCCCGGATCAGGTGCTCGTCGTCGGCCAGCAGGATCCTGATCGGCCCGGTCATACGTCCGCTCCCCGCAGGGGGACCCGGGCGGTCAGTCGGAAGACACCCGACCGCACCTCGGTCTCCAGGCTGCCGCCCAGCGCCGCCAGGCGTTCGGCCAGCCCCGCCAGGCCCGACCCGGATCCGGTACCGGTCGCGGCCTCCGTCCCGGGCACCCCGTCGTTGTCGACCGAGAGCACCGCCGCGGAACCGGCCGCCAGCCGGATGGTGCAGCTGCTCGCCTCGCTGTGGCGCAGCACATTGGTGACGGCCTCGCGCACCACCCAGCCCAGCGCGGCCTGGACCTGGACCGGCAGACCGCCCCCGGCGTCGCCGCGGGACCGCCCGTCGACACCGGCCGCGCGCAGCACCGACAGCGCTCCGGCCAGTTCGACCGCCAGGTCGGCGCCGCGGTAGCCGCGCACCACGTCGCGCACCTCGCGCTGGGACTCGCGGGCGATCCGCTGCACCTCGGTCATCTGTTCCACCGCCCCGGGATCGCCGTGCCGGGCCAGCTGTACCGCCAGCTCGCTCTTGAGCGCGATCACCGCCAGGTTCCGTCCCATCACATCGTGCAGATCGCGGCCGAACCGCAGGCGTTCCTCGGCGACGGCCAGCTGTGCCTGCGCCTCGCGGGCCGCGTCCAACTCCCAGACCACGCTGACCAGCCACAGTGAGCAGCCGCTGGTGAAGGCCCCGCAGGCGCCGACGACCAGTACCGCGAGAGCGAGCGTCACACAGGCGGACGGCCCCAGGCCCAGCAGCACCCCGGCCAGGCCGGTGCCGGCCACCGCGCCCAGCAGCCAGGACAGCATGGCGCGGAATCCCCGCACGCCCAGGACGGCCGCGCCCAGCCCGAAGCCGAGCAGCCCCACCGCGACAAGTGCCGTCTGGCTGCCGTCCGGCAGCGCTCCGGACCGGTGCACCAGCGCCACCGCCAGTGCCCCTCCCGCCGACAGCGCGACCACGACGGCGAGCAGCCGGACCGGACGCTCGCGCCGGGACAGGATCCAGTCGAGCCCGCGGCCCGACAGCAGCGCGCACAGCCCCGCGTGCACCAGCACCAGGGCGCTCAGTGCGCTCTTCACGCCGCCCGGCCCGTGCGCCTGGACCATCGGACCGAGCAACGCGGACACCTCGATCAGCGCGAAGAGGTGGAACGAGGAGCGGGTGTAGAGCTCGATCCGCGCCGGATCGCTGCGCCGGTCCCACCAGCCCGTCAGCCGTGCCATCGACCCCTCCTCCCCGGTGGTCCGGACCCTAGCGGCGCGGTTCCCAGCGGAACCACCGGTGTACAGCAAACACGGCCAGCAGTGTCCAGGCCAGCGCCGCACCCAGGGCCAGGAGCGGTTCGGCCGGGTCCGCCGGGGTTCCGCCGAGCCAGCCGGTCCGCACCAGGTCCAGCACCGGGGTCAGCGGCAGCCAGCGGCACACCTCCCCGAGCGGGTGCGGCAACGACCGCAGCGGCAGCAGCAACCCCGAGCCCAGGGCGGACACCGCCAGCAGCGGGGCGGTGGTGAGCTGGGCGAGCTCCACGCTGCGGGTGACCACGGTGGACGCGGCCGCCAGCGCGGCCATCAGCACCACGCCCAGCGCCACCCCGGCCAGCAGCAGTACCGGTCGGCGCGGCAGCGGCAGGTGCAGCAGCACCGTCCCGGCCGCCACCAGCGCCAGGCACTGGGCCACCGCCACGGCCGCGGCCGGCAGCGCGGTGCCGGCCAGGATCTCCGGATCGGTCGGCTCACCGGTGCGGAGCCGCTTCAGCACCAGGCTCTCCCGACGCGCCACGTAGGCGGCGACCAGGTTGTAGTAGACCGCGAACAGCAGGATGAAGCCGATGCCGCTGCTCACCAGCAGCCGGTCCGCGTCCACGCCCGCGCTCGACCCGCCGGCGGCGAGGCCGCCCAGCGCCGGACGCCAGGCCGCGACCATCCCGGCCGGCAGCAGCAGAGCCGTGGCCAGCGCGGTGCGGTTGCGCAGCAGCAGCGTCGCCTCGGCCCGGCCCAGCGCCGCCAGCCTGTTCCGGGCCCGGGTCGCGGTCATCGTCCGGCTCCGTCAGCGGTGCCGGCGTCCGCGGTGCCGGCGATCGCCAGGAAGGCCTCCTCCAGCGACGCGGTCCGCGCCTCCAACCGGTCCAGGGCGACCGTGCGTTCGTCCGCCCAGCGCAGCAGTACCGACAGCGTGAACTGGAGCCGGTCGGTGTGCAGCAGCACCCGGCCCCCGCGCTCCTCGTGGGCCAGCACCGCGAGTTCCGGCAGCGGCGGCAGGTCGCCCAGGTGCCAGCCGGTCGGCAGCCCGAAACCGATCCTGGCCGGGCGCGCACCGGTCACCTCCGCGGTGGTGCCGCAGGCCACCACTCGGCCCCGGTGCAGCACGGCCAACCGATCGGCGAGCGCCTCGGCCTCCTCCAGGTAGTGCGTGGTCAGCAGCACAGTGGTGCCGGCGGCCCGCAACTGGCGCAGCAACTCCCAGGTGTCGTAACGCCCCTGGGTGTCCAGCCCGGTGGTCGGCTCGTCCAGGAACAGCGCCTCGGGGCGCCCCAGCAGCGCCAGTGCCAGGTCCAGCCGGCGCCGTTCACCGCCCGACAGCTGTCCGACCCGGACACCGCCGCGCCGCGCCAGCCCCAGCTGTTCCAGCACCTCGTGCCCGGGGCGGGCGCCGCTGACGCAGCCGGCCCACATCCGGACGGTCTGTGCCACCGTCAGGTCCGGCGCGAAGCCGCCCTCCTGGAGCATCACCCCGGTCCTGGGACGCACCCGGGCCCGCTCTCCGTGCGGATCGAGGCCGAGCACCCGCACCGCGCCTCCGCTGGGCCGGGCCAGGCCCTCCAGCAGCTCCATCACCGAGGTCTTCCCGGCCCCGTTGGTCCCCAGCAGCGCGAACAGCTCGCCCCGGGCCACCTCGAACGACACCCCGCGCACCGCCTCGAACCCGTCCCCGTAGCGGCGGCGCACCCCGACGGCCTCGATCACCTTCTCCGCACTGTCCATACGCCCAGCCTCGGGCCCCGCAGCCGCACCGGGGCGGGCGGACCGTCACCGGAACGGATGACAAACGTCACTGCCGGAAGACCGTCGGCGCGGCCGGGGACGACCGGAGCGGTGCGCGCCGGGTAGACGGGGGACCTTCGGCGCGCACCAGGTGTCCGGTCGGCGCGGGGCGGTCCTGGGCGGCCGCGAACCGCCTCTCGCCCGGCGCCGGCCCCGGCACCGCCTATGTGCGCGGGTGAGCCCCGGGACCGTGGACACCAACTACACAACTAGATATATTACTTCGTGTCAAGTGGTCAGTAATGAACGGCCCCGGCAGATCGGCCGGAGCCCCGGCGGAAGGGTCCCTGATGACAGGACTCGACAGCACCACGCGCCTGTTACTCGCACTGGCCGTCCTGCTGGGGCTGAGCCGGCTGTCCGGACTGGCGGCGGCCCGGCTGGGTCAGCCCCCGGTGGTCGGGGAGATCCTGGCCGGGGTCGCCCTCGGCCCCTCGCTGCTGGGCCACGCGCTGCCCGCGCTGCACCATGCGCTCTTCGGCCCCGATGTCATGCCGTCGGTCAACGGCCTGTCGCAGGTGGGCCTGGCGCTCTACGCCTTCGAGATCGGCAACGAGCTGACCGCACCCAGCCGCGGCAGACCGGCCACCGCCCGCCCACTGCTGTGGATCACCACCGCCTCGTTGCTCGCACCGGCCCTGGCCGCCCTGGCGCTGGGGCCGTACCTGTACGGCGACCACCTGGGCGGACCGCACGGCGGCAGCGCCGCCCTGACCGTCTTCCTGGCCTGCGCGCTGGGGGTGACCGCGGTGCCGGTGCTGGCCCGGCTGCTGCAGGACCGCGGCATGGCCGGCACCACCGTCGGACGGCTGAGCCTGGCCGCCGCATCCGTGGGCGACGGGGTCTGCTGGTGCCTGCTGGCGCTGGCCCTGCATCTGACCGGCCTGATCGGGACGGGGCGGACCGTCGCCGGGGTGGCCGGCGCCGTCGTCGCGGTGCTGGTGATCCACCGCCGCCACAGCCGTCCGGCCGGGCGGACGGAGGGCCGGAGGTGGGGGCTGGCCCCGATGCTGGCCCTGCTCTGCCTGGCGGCCGGCACCTCCTCGGCCCTGGGGCTGCACCCGCTGCTCGGCGGACTGCTGCTCGGCGCCGCCTGGCCCTCCACCGGACGGAGCGCGGAGATCCTGCGGCGGATCCGCCCGATGGCGGCCGCGCTGCTGCCCTGCTTCTTCCTGGGGATGGGCCAGCAGATCGACGTGGCCTCCGCGTTCGGCAGAGCCGGCTTCGTCCCGCTGGTGCTGCTGCTGCTCGCCGCCGCGGTGGTCACCAAGCTGGCCGCCGTCACCGGTGCCGGGCTGGCCTTCCACTCGTCGCTGCGCGATGCGACCCGACTCGGCGTGCTGATGAACGCCAAGGGGCTCACCGAGATCGTCGTGCTGTCCATCGGCTACCAGGACGGCCTGATCGGCAGGACCCTGTTCGAGGCGCTGATCGTGGTCGCCCTGGTCACCACGGTGCTGACCGGCCCTGCACTCGCGCTGCTGGACCGGCCGGCGACCGACGGCCCGCGACCGCGCCCGGCTCGCGATCCGGCACCGGTCGGGTCCGAACGGACCGGCGGGGCTACTTTCTGACGGCGTAGTAGACCGGCATCCGGAAACTGTCCATCGCCACGTCCGAGACCGCCGCCGAGTAGCCCGCGACGCTGTTCTCGTACCACAGCGGTATCACCGGCATGTCGGCCGCCAGTTGCTTCTCGGCCTGCTGGTAGAGCCGGTCCGTGGCAGCGGTGCCGGACGCGGCGTTGGCCCGGTCGACCAGACTGTCGTAGCCGCTGTTGCGGTAGCCCGAGTCGTTGGACCCGCCGCCACTCGTGAAGGACGGCTGCAGGAAGTCCTGGGCGAGCGGGTAGTCCTCGTCCCAGGAGTCGCGGAAGGGCCCGGTCATCCTCCGGGCGGTCACCTGGTCCCGCAGCTCGGCGAAGGTCCCGACCGGCTTCCCCGTGCAGGCCCGGTCATCGCCCAGCACGTTGTTGATGCTGTTGCAGACCGCGTCCACCCAGGGCTGGTTGCCGCCGTCGGCGTTGTAGCTGATGGTGATCGAGCCGCCGGGCAGGCCCCCGCCCGCCGCGATCAGCTGCCTGGCCCGGACCGGGTCGTAGGTGCAGTAGCTGCCGCACAGCCCCGGGTCGTAGCCGCTCACGCCCGGCGCGGTCCAGTCGGTGGCGGGCGTCATCGTTCCGTGCAGGATCTTGTCGATGATCAGCGGCCGGTCGATCGCCATCGAGATGCCCTGCCGGACCTCGGCGGAACCGGCCGTGTCCCAGCCCTTGGCGTAGAGCGGGAAGGCCAGCCGTGACAGACTCGCTGACGGTCTGTCAATATACCGTCCGTGCAGGTCCTTCGAGACGTTGTCGAGCTCCCCGAGCGGCAGCGTGTCGTCGATGTCCAGCCTGCCGGAGAGCAGGTCCGCGTAGGCGGCATTGGGATCGGTGTAGGCCTTGAAGTCGATCCCGTCGTTCTGCGGCTTCTGCAGGCCCTTGTACCCGGCGTACGGCGTCAGCACGACCTCCTGCTTGGGGGTGTAGGAGGCGATCCGGTAGGGCCCGTCACCGACCGGGTGCTTCTCCCAGGCGGAGGGGTCCTTGAAGAACGACGCAGGCAGCGGATCGAAGATGAACTCGCCCAGGGTCTGCGGCCAGGTGGAGAACTTCTGGGTGAGCGCCACGGTGAAGGTGGTGGAGTCGACCACCTTCAGCCCCGACAGGGTGGTCGCCGTCGGCCGGCCCGAGGCCGGCGCGACGGCCGCATACCCCTGGATGTACCCGAAGTAGCCGCTGTTGATCTGGCGATTGGTCGCCAGCGCGGTGTAGTTCCAGGCGTCCACGTACGATGCGGCCGTCACCGGTGATCCGTCACTGAACGTCCAGTCCGGCTTCAACCTGATGGTGAAGTGCTGCTGGTCGGTGGTACTGATCGAGGCGGCATTCTCGTAGACCGGGGCAGAGGTCCTGGGGTCGTAGGTCAGCAGGCCGGTCAGAATGCTGTCGACAACCTTGATCCCGTAGGAATCATAGGTGTCCCCCGGAACGAAGGGGTTCTGCGGAACCCCCCAGGCGGCGATGACCATCCTGCTGGGCGATGATTCGGTACAACTCGCACATGCCGCCACGATCAGGGATAAGGCGGCCCCGACAGCAGCTGCCCTCGGACGCTTCCTCCGGAACAATGAGATCTCCCCCAGGACCGGAAAGCGGAATAACTACATCCTATTCCGAGCGAGGCCGCCATCGCCCCCGCATCCGGCCGAAAAACCTGCTGCTCAGGGCGGTTGGCCAGCTAGGCCCACCTTACGTGCCAGGAACCTGACAGCGCCAGGGCAGATTTTCGTCGGGGTCGCCGCCGGACCGGAAGGAGCATTCCGGTCCGGCGGCGACCGGTGCGTTTTCAGAAACTCGACAGGTCGCCTCCGGTCCCTCCGCGGAACAGCCGCAGAAAGGACCGATGGGGAATACGGATTCCGCTCGATCCGCAGCCCGCCACGAGCACTCAGCAGCATCCCCCGCCATTGGCCTGGCGCATGTGCGAGAGGGGGGACGGCGTGGATCCGGGTGCCGTGGATCCGGAGAGGACTGCCGAGTGCACGGCTAGCGAGGCCGCGAGGATCAAGCCGGTGACGACTGCGACTACGACGCAGAGGAACCTCATCATGATCTACCTTCGACGGCTGGAGTCGTACTGATTGACAAACACAGTCAATAATATTTGACAAGCGTAGTCAAGTGCCACTTTTCTGTCATCGGTGAGAAAAAGCGGAACGTCGCTGGGCATCTGACTCGATCAGGGAGAGATGCCCATCCGTCCGCATGACTTGCCTGGCCCCGCTCAGTCATGTATGCAGTGGTTGTGAACGGGCATACCTCTTACGTACGCCCCTCAGCTCGCTGCCAGGAGGTCTTCACCGTGTCTGAAGAGCAACCGCAGGCCGCTGACGCCTCTGCGATCGGACGTCGTCTGCGCGAACTGCGCCTCGCCAGGGGCCTGCTCCAGCAGGACCTGGCGACCACCGAGATCTCCACGAGCTACGTGTCCCTGATCGAGGGGGGCAAGCGGCGTCCCTCGCCGTCGGTACTGGAGGCCCTCGCCGAGCGCCTCGGATCCTCCGTGGAGTACCTGCGCACAGGCAGGGACGAGGTGGAACTCACCAACCTCCGCCTCGAAGTGGGCTTCGCCGAGATGGCCCTGCGCAACGGGTCGCAGCAGGAGGCGCTGCAGAGCTTCAACCACGTGCTCACCCGTTCCGTCGTCCTGGGGCCGGAACTCCTGCTGCGCGCGCGCATCGGGCAGGCCAGCGCGCTGGAGAAGCTGGACCACCTGGAGGCGGCACTCTCGATCCTGCACGAGATCGCCGAGGATCCCTCCGTGGTCCCCGGATCGACACAGTGGGCCGAAGTGACCGTCGCCCTGTGCCGCTGCTACCGGCGCACCGGGGACTTCAGCATGAGCGTGGACATCGGCGAGCGGGCGATGCGCCGCCTGGACGCGCTCGCCCTGGATGTGACGGACGACCACATCATGCTCGGCGTGGACCTGGCCGGCTCCTACGCCCAGCGCGGCGACTACACCCGGGGCCAGCTACTCATCGACAGGCTCCTGTCCCAGGCCGAGGAGACCGGCTCGCGGACGGCCCGCGGGATGGTCTACTGGAACGCCAGCCTGATCGCCGAGTCCCGCGGCCAGCGCCCGGAAGCCATCGCACTGGTGGAGCGCGCCCTGGGCCTGATGGCCGAGGGGGACAACCCCAGGCACCTCGCCCGATTGAAGATCCTCTGCGCCGGAATGCTGATGCGCTCGGAGAACGGCGACGTGGACCGTGCCCACACCCTGTTCGAGCAGGCCAGGGAAGCACTGACCGATCTGGGCGGCAACTACGACCACGGCGACAGCGTGTCCGGGCTGGCCCTGGTCGCCCTGCGCCGGGGCCGCCCCGAGGAGGCCGTGGAGCTGGCGCAACAGGCACTGGAAATCTTCGGCGACCAGGTCAGCGACCTCACCGCCGAGACGCTCGTCTTCCTGGGCGAGGCCCAACTCCTCTCGGGGCGGACCGCCGCGGGGGAGACGACCCTGCAGACGGCGTTCCACCAGCTGCGCCAACTGCCCCGGTCGCGGTGGACCACCAAGCTCCACCGCGATCTGGGGGACGTGTGGCACCGCCAGGGATACACCGACGAAGCCCTGCTGGCCTACCAGCACGGTCTGACGTCCGCCGGCGCCGACCCCATGCCCGCACCCGCGAGGAGCACTCGCACCGTGGCGTCCCGCTCGACGAAGTGAGACCCGGGCAACGGCCGGATCGGGACCCTGCACCGCCCACGCGTAGTCCCCCTGCAGGACACGCCTGACTTGGCATGTACGCTACACAACGTCCATGCCAGCCCGGCCGTCACCCCGGCCCGGTCCGACATCGCCTGACAGGCCATCAGCCCTGGGCGGCGTGCCATCGCAACCTCACACAGTGGGGCCTTTCCGAACCGAACTCCCGCCCCGGGGCGTTGACGGCAAACGGGGCATTCTGGCGCCAAAGGTCATTGGCATGTACACTAACAAAAGAGTGGCTTCCACTCATAACGGCAGGAAGCCCCCAGCGCTGGATCGGACTTATGACTGAGGGATCGAATCGCACCCCGGACAGCCTCGGGCAGCGTCTGCGGCTGCTGCGCCAGCGGCGGGGGTTGAGCCAGCAGGACCTCGTGACCCCGGACATCTCCGCCAGCTACATCTCCCTGATCGAGTCCAACAAGCGGGTACCCTCGGAGGGGGTCCTGCAGGCCCTGGCCGAGAAGGTCGGCACCTCGGTGGGCTACCTGCGGACCGGTCAGGAGGACGACCAGGCCAAGGAGTTGGCGCTCAAGATCGCCTTCGGGGACATGGCACTCCGCAGGGGCGACGACGGCGAGGCGCTGCAGGCCTACAGCGAGGCCCTCGCCGCCACGCCGCGTCTCGACGCCGCCACCGCCCGCAGGGCCCGGATCGGCCAGGCGCTGGCACTGGAGCGGCTGGGCCGGCTGGAGGCCGCCATAGCCCTGCTGTCGCCGCTGTTCGAGGACCCCGCGACGGTGCTGGCCTCGGCCGAGTGGAGCCGGCTGGCGCTGGCGCTGTGCCGCTGCTACCGGGACACCGGGGACTACGTGCTGAGCGTGGAGATCGGCGAGCGGGCGATGCGCGAGCTGGAACGCCTCGGGCTGGGATCGACCGACGACCACCTGCAGTTGGGGGCGGTGCTGGTCGACTGCTACCGGATCCGCGGCGACCTGACCCGGGCCCATCTGCTCGCCCTCCGGCTCATCAGCGACGACGAGCACCCCGGCTCCCAGGTCGCCCGCGGCGGCGTCTACTGGAAGGCCGCACTGGTCGCCCGCTCCCGGCACCGGCCGGACGAGGCGCTGATCCTGGCCGAGCGCGCGCTGGCGCTGCTCTCCGAGACGGACAGCGCCCGCAACCAGGCCCTGCTGAAGGAGACCTGCGGTGAACTGATGCTGGAGTCGGACCGGGTGGACGTCGACCACGCCAAGGAGTTGATCCAGCAGGCGCTGGACGTGCTGGTCTCCATCGGCACCACCCACGACCAGGCCAGGGGCGAGATCGGCCTGGCCAAGGCCTCGCTGCGGCTCGCCGAACCGGCCCGGGCCGCCGAGCACGCCAGCAGGGCCATCGGGCTGCTCAGCAACCAGCCGCCGTACCAGGCCGCGGAGGCGCGGACGGTGCTGGCCGAGGCCCTGTTCGCCCAGGGCGAGGGCACGCATGCGCAGGACACCCTGCGTACCGCCGAGCGGCAGCTCGCCCTGCTGCCGGCCAGCCGGCTGTCCGCCGAGGTCTGGCGCCGCATCGGGGACCTCTGGCAGCACCACGGCCACGCTCCGCAGGCCATCGCCGCGTACCAGTACGCGCTGACGCAGATGGGGATCCCGGCGGCACTGGGGGTGACCGCACACGCCGTCCAGCGGTCGGACCGCACCGGGGCGGGGAGCCACACCCAGGCGTCGCGGACGCGGACCCGGCCCGAGGCCTAGCGGGTCGGCTGACGCAAGGTGCCCGGCTGGTCGCGCAGTTCCCCCGCGCCCCTGCTCAGGGACGCGGGGAACTGCGCGACCAGCCGGGCACGCGCCGCTGCCGAGGACCCGTCAGAGCCCGTGCACCAGCCGCCGGATGGCGGACAGCGGGATCGGCAGCCAGTCAGGGCGGTGCTGGGCCTCGTAGACGGCCTCGTACACCGCCTTGTCCGCCTCGAAGGCCCGCAGCGGGACCGGGTGGCACAGCGGGTCCGTTCCCCCCGCGGCGGCGTACCCGGTGCTGAAGGCGCGGCGGTTGCGGACCGCCCACGCGTTGGCCCGGCGCGAGCGCCGCAGCCGTTCGGAGGCCTCGGCCGGAGTCTGCGCACGGTCGACCGGGACCGGTGAGACCAGGGACAGCGCCTGCCGGGCCGCGTAGTCGAAGGACCGGAGCATCCCCGCGACATCGCGCAACGGGGGCTGCGGCAGCGCGCGTTCGGCCACCGGCCGGGCCGGCTCGCCCTCGAAGTCGATGACCGTCCAGCCACCCGCCGAGGTGCGCAGCACCTGGCCCAGGTGCAGGTCGCCGTGGATCCGCTGGGCCTGGATGCCCCGCCCACGCGCGGCCACCAGCACGTACTCGTCGTACAGCCGGCCGATCCGCCCCGCGTAGACCTCCAGGCGCGGGACCGCCTCCACCGCCTCCTTCAACCGGTGGCGCATCGCGTCGGTCTGATCGAGCACCAGGTCCGGCTTGAGCCAACTCGTCGGCAGGGTGGACGCGAGGGCCTGGTGGACCCGGGCGACCGCCTCCCCCAGTGCCCGGGCGTCCTCGACGAAGCCCCCCGCGGCAGGGACGCTGCGGCACACCCCGGTGATGCAGTCGGCAGCCTGACGGACCGCCAGGTCCCAGCCGTCGCCGTCCGAGGGGAGGAACTCCTCGACGATGCCGAGGACGAAGCCCTCCCCGGAGCGGCCCTCGGTGTGCAGCCAGCCGGCCAGGTCGGGGGTGTGCGCGCTGCCTGCCGCCGTGAGCGCGCCGAGCACCTCGACCTCGGGGTGGACCCCGCGCTCGGGCTGCCTGAACCACTTGATCAGGAACTGGTTGCCGTAGACCACGGTGCTGTTGCTCTGCTCCACGTTCATGGCCCGGGCCGGCAGCCCCAGCGGGACGGCGGTGATGCCGGTCGGGGTGTACTGCAGCGCGGGCGCGGAGGCGCCCTCGGTGGTGACCCGCAGCAGCGCCCCCATCAGCTCGGGGTCCGCCGTGCCCTCGAAGATCCACCAGCCGTCCCAGGGACCGCCGGTGGCCCGGCCGACGGCGGCGTCGACCAGGTGGCGCGGCAGGGTCCGGCGCAGCCCGATCAGCAACTGGTAGACCCGGTCCGGGGTGCCGGAGTGCTGCGCGGCGACCAGCGAGTGCAGCAGCACCGCGTCGTCCCCGTCGACCAGCACCGACTCGTTGAAGGGGTGCAGCCCGTCCAGGCAGCGGCCCTCCTGGGTGAACCAGCGGCGGGTGACCAGCCAGGGGGTGAGCGCGGGGAGCAGCGGTCCCAGGATCCGGCTGGCCTGGAGGGCCTGACCGTGCTCTGCGGCAAGGCAGGATTCGCAGACGGCGACAGGCATGTCAGGACTCCTGGTGGACCGTGAGGATGTGGGCCGGCTGCCGGGCGGGGTCCAGCCGGACGTAGTTGTCGACGCCCCAGCGGTAGCGCTCCCCGCTGAGCCGGTCCTGGACCTCGAACCGGCTGTCCGGGGCCAGCCCGAGCTCGGCCAGGTCCAGGGTCACCGTGGCGTGGTGGGCGTGGTGCGGGTCCAGGTTGACCACCACCAGCACGGTGTCCTCGCCGTGGCGCTTGGAGTAGGCCAGGATCTGGTCGTTGTCGGTCTCGTGGAACCGCAGGTTGCGCAGCAGCTGCAGCGCGCGGTGCTCGCGGCGCAGCGCGTTCAGCGTGGTCAGCAGCGGCGCCAGCGAGTCGGCACGGGACCAGTCCCGGGGCCGCAGCTGGAACTTCTCCGAGTCCAGGAAGTCCTCGGTGCCGGGTGCGGCCGCGGCGTTCTCGGAAAGCTCGTAGCCCGAGTAGACGCCCATGCTGGGACTGAGCGTCGCGGCCAGGATCGCCCGGATCGCGAAGGCGGGCCGGCCGCCCTCCTGGAGGTAGGCGTGCAGGATGTCCGGGGTGCTGGGGAAGAGGTTGGGCCGCAGATAGGACGCGGTCTCCCCGGACAGCTCGGTCAGGTACTCGGTGAGCTCCTGCTTGCCGGTGCGCCAGGTGAAGTAGGTGTAGGACTGGTGGAAGCCGACCTTGCTGAGCGTGCGCATCATGGACGGGCGGGTGAAGGCCTCGGCCAGGAACAGCACGTCCGGGTCGGTGCGGGCGATCTCACCGAGCACCTTCTCCCAGAAGACCACCGGCTTGGTGTGCGGGTTGTCGACCCGGAAGATCCGCACCCCGTGCGCCATCCAGTACCGCAGCAGCCGCAGCGTCTCGGCGACCAGGCCCTCGAAGTCCTGGTCGAAGTTGATCGGGAAGATGTCCTGGTACTTCTTCGGCGGGTTCTCCGCATAGGCGATGGTGCCGTCCGCGCGGCGGGTGAACCACTCCGGGTGCTTCTCCACCCACGGGTGGTCCGGGGAGCACTGCAGTGCGAAGTCCAGCGCCACCTCCATGCCCAGCCCGGCAGCCCGGGCCACGAAGGCGTCGAAGTCCTCGATGGTGCCAAGGTCCGGGTGGACCGCGTCGTGGCCGCCCTCCGGCGAGCCGATCGCCCACGGCGAGCCGACATCCCCGGGACCGGCCTCCAGGCTGTTGTTGGCGCCCTTGCGGTAGGCGCGGCCGATCGGGTGGATCGGCGGCAGGTAGACCACGTCGAAGCCCATCGCCGCCACCCCCGGCAACCGCTCGGCCGCCGTGCGCAGCGTGCCCGAGACCGGTGCGCGGCGACCGCTGGGGTCCACCACCGCGCCCTCGGAACGGGGGAAGAACTCGTACCAGGAGCCGTACAGCGCCCGCTCCCGGTCCACCTGCAGCGCAGCAGGTCGGGAGGCGGACACCAGTTCGCGCAACGGATAGCGCGTCAGGATCCGGGTCAGCTCCACGTCCAGCGCGGTGCGCAGCCGGACCAGCGGCGAGAGCTCGTTCAGCCGCAGGGTCTGCGCGGCCCCTTCGACCAGCAGCCGTTGGGCCCGCTGCGGCACGCCCCGGGCGGCGCGCAGCAGCAACCGGGCGCCCTCCTCCAGGACCAGCGCGGTGTCGATGCCGGCCGGGATCTTGATCTCGGCGTGCTGCCGCCAGGTGGCCAGCGGGTCGCTCCAGGCCTCCACCGAGTAGGTCCAGCGGCCGGGCGCGGTGGCGACCACCTCGGCGCCCCAGCGGTCCTGGTCCTCGTCCAGCAGACGCATCGGGGTCCACGGGCCGCTGCGGCCCAACGGGTCGCGCAGCACCACATTGGCGCCCACCGCGCCGTCGCCCTCGCGGAAGACGGTGGCCGTGACCTCGAACGGTTCGCCCACCACGGACTTGGCCGGACGGGCGCCCCGCTCCACGGAGGGGCTGACGTCGAGCACCGGGATCCGGCCGACGGGCGGTGTTCGGGACTGGAGTTGGGACTGCGGCAGCGCTGGGGGCTGCGGTTGGGAGGGTCGGGCGGCGGTGTGGCGCTGGGCCGTCGCCGGCGGGGTGGAGCTGTCGGGTCGGGTTGACGGGGCCTTGGGCACGAGCGCTGGTCTCCTTCCGCAGGAGGACCAGCGCGTCTCCGTGCTGCCGTCGCCCTGCAGTCAAGGTGGGAACCCCTGATACGGGGTCAGGCCGGCTGCCGGACGGGCGAGCCGCTGCGCTGTACGAGTTCGTCGATGATGGTCCGGGCGAAGAGGTGGCAGTGGTTGCCGGTCCGGGCGGTGATCAGGTCGCCGTCGACGACGACGTCCTCGTTCACATAGATGCCGCCCATGTTCTTCAGGTCGCCGAGCAGGTTGTTGTGGACCACCGCCCGGCGGCCCCGGATCACCTGGGGGATGGGGGCGGCCAGCCACATGCCGTGGCAGATGATGCCCTTGACGATGGCCGGGTCGGCGAAGGCCCGGCGCAGCAGCGCCGTGGCCGGCGGCAGCACGGCCGGGTCCTCGGTGTAGCGGAGCCGGTCCGCGACGATGCCGGAGGGCACGATGACGACCGAGTAGTCCTTGAGGGCGTAGTCGTCGAGTTCCTCGAAGGACTCCTCCACCGTGAACGGCATCTGGTGCTCGTGGCCGGTGAAGGTGATCTCCTTGTTGCCCCACAACCGGGTCAGGAAGTGGACCTCGGCGCCCTCCTCGACGAAGCGCCGCTGGTAGTAGAGGATCTCCGGTTCGTAGAAGTCGCTCTCCATGAGCACGGCGATCTTCTGGCCGTGAAGACGAACGGTCACAGCGTCCAACTCCTCTCAGGAGGCCCGTGCGATGACGAGGTCGATCAGGAAGGGGCCGGGGTGGGCGAGCGCCTGGGCGATGGCCGGGGCGACCTCGTCCGCCTTCTCGACCCGCACCGCGGGCACGCCCAGCGACCGGGAGAGGGACGCGAAGTCGATCTCCGGCCGGGACAGGTCGAACATCTCCGGGAAGGCGTGGTGGCTGATCTCCTGCGCCGTCCAGTACTGCTCGATATTGGCGTCCAGCAGCCGGTAGCGGCCGTTGTTGCAGATCACGAACTTGGCGGCGATGTCGTAGCGGGCCGCCGTCCACAGCGCCTGGACGGTGTACATGCTGCCGCCGTCGCCGGTGAAGCCGACGACGGTGCTCTCCGGGTGGGCGATCTTGGCGCCGATGGCGCCGGGGATGCCGACGCCGAGCGAGCCTCCCCGGGTGGTCTGCACCTGGCCGGGCCGGTTGGCCGGCAGGTGGCGGAAGAGCTCGGGCGAGGAGGTGAGCGCCTCGTCGAAGAGGATGCAGTCCTCGGGCAGCTGCTTGGCCAGCTCCAGTGCGAACGCGGCGGCGGTCAGCGGCTGGGTCGCCGCGTCGGCCTCGTCCTCGGCCCGTACCTCGGCCTGGGCCGCGGCCTTCTGCTCGCCCCACACCCGGAGCCGCTCGGCGGCCTGCTCGCGGTGCACCTCGGACATCCGGCTCTCCAGTGCCGTGGCCAGCCGGCCCAGGGTCTGCCTGGGGTCGGCCACCAGGCCGAGGTCGACCGGGAAGTTCTTGGCGATGGCGCCGCTGTCCAGGTCGACGTGGACCACCCGGGCGTCGTCCGCGAAGACGCCCTGGAGCAGCGGGTACACCTCGGGCAGCACATAGGTGCCGCAGATCAGCACCGCGTCCGCGGCGGCGGTCACCTTGCCGCTGACCTCGCCGAACATGTGGCCGAGCTGGCCGTGGTAGGCGGGGTGGTCCGCGGGCAGGTTGACCTCGGCCCAGTCGGCGCCCCAGACCTCGGCGCCCCAGACCTCAGCCAGCTGGGCCAGCTCCCGGTGCGCGCCGGAGAAGTGGACGCCGTCCCCGGCGATGATCAGCGGGTGGCGGGCGTCGGCCAGCAGTCCGGCGGCGTGCTCGATGGCGGCCGGCTCGGGCAGGCTGGAGGTGCTGGGGTAGGAGGTGGGCACCACCGGCTCATCGGTCAAGCTGTCCATCACGTCGGCCGGCAGCACCACCAGCACCGGTCCGTAGGGCGCGGTTCCGGCGGTCTTGAAGGCCCGCCGCAGCACCCGCAGGGTGGAGCGGGGGTCGACCACCCGGGTCGCCCACTTGGTCACCGGCTTGGCCATGCCGATCAGGTCGGCCGCCATCTGGGCGTCCATGCTGTCGTAGGCCAGGCCGGACTCCCCCACCACCACGACCAGCGGGGCGTGGCCGCGCATGGCCTGGTAGAGCATGCCGATGCCGTTGCCCAGGCCGACCCCGGAGTGCAGCTGCACCAGGGTCGGCTTGCGGGTGGCCCGGGCGTAGCCGTCCGCGATGCCGACGACCACGGCCTCCTGCAGGGCCAGTACGTACTCCAGTTCGGGGAAGCCGCGCAGCTCGTCTAGGAAGCCCTGCTCCACGGTGCCCGGGTTGCCGAACATGTGCGTGACGCCGTCGGCCCTGAACTGCTCGAGCATCGCCACGCGTGCGGGCCTGCTGGTCATGGTGGTGTACCTCTCTGCGAGGGCTGTCTGCGAACAGCGGTGTCCGGTCCGACCGGGGTCGGACCGGGGTGGAGGGGCGGCCGCCCGGGGCGTGGGGGGCAGCCGGGCGGCCGCCCGGGGGTTGATGCGGTGGCCGGGTCCGCGTCAGGTGCGGAAGCCCCACCGCCGCAACCCCTGTTCGAGGACCTCGACGACCTTCTGGCCGGTGAGGTACGAGTCGGGGGTGGAGCGCCCGGTGATGAACGGGTAGTCCACGATCACCGAGGTCTCCCGGCCGAAGTTGCCGTGGTACGCGCCCCTGGGGCCGGTGGCGTCACGCAGGATGTACTCCAGCGGGTACGGCGGCGGGCCGATCACGAAGTCGGTGCCCATGAAGCCGGTGCCGTCCTTGTAGTCGTACTCGATGCAGTGGCCGGTGACGTGCTTGTTGCGGATGATGCTGGTGCGGTTGTCCTGCTCGCGGGCGAAGGCCAGGCAGGCCACGCCGTAGCACTCGGCCGCGATCGGCAGGTCGAGACCGTAGAAGGCCAGGATCAGGTCGTGCACCCGCCAGTTGTTGGCCAGGTCCACGATCGGGCCGCTGCCGCCCACGATCAGCAGGGCGTCGTAGCGCTCGGCGATCTGCCCCTGGATGTGGTCGCGCCGGGCGTTGTAGGCCTCCCAGGCGCGCAGGAAGTCCGGCTGGCTGCGGTACGGCCGGTCGGGCAGCCAGGAGGACAGGTCCAGCGGGTTGTCCAACCGGTCGGACGTGTCCAGGGCCCGGACCTTGGCGGCGGTCTCGGCGCTGGTGACGGAGCGTCCCAGCGGCGGGTCGATGTAGTCCGGGTCCATGCTCGGCGGCAGTGCCACCGGCCGCTTGCCGGTCGGGGTGGCGAAGCTGACGTCGTAGCCGGCCGCGTCGAAGGTCTCCAGCGGGCCGATCAGCTCCTCCCCCCAGTATCCGTACTCGGACAGGACGATCAGGATGCGACGTGTCATCGGACGGTCTCCTTCAGTCTCAACTCGTGGTCTGCTACTGGTCGGCGGAGCCGATCACCCAGTGCTCGCGCACGGCCATCCGGTGGATGTAGCGGGGGTCGACGAACGACTCCAGGTCCTCGAACGCGGCCTGGAACGCCTCGCCGCGGGACGCCAGCTCCAGCGCCTCCAGGCTGTCGAAGGTGAGCTGGTAGGCGGCGTCGAGGACGGCCTCGCCGATGGCGTAGGCACCGTCGCGGTTGTGGTTCTGCAGGTAGCGGCGCAGACCGGGGATCCGCAGCACCGTCTGCGCGTGCTCGCCCAGGCTGCGCTTGCGGAAGTCCTCCAGGTCCGCCCCCGGCGACCGCTTCACCAGCACCACCAGCTTGACGGCCTGGTCCGGGACCGGCTCGGCGCGCAGCACGTGGGCGTCGGTGTCCAGCACCACGGTGCGCCAGAACGCGGCCCAGTTGGGCTCGTCGCGCCGGGCGCCGTCCAGGAACTCGGGGGTCTGCAGCGAAGCCAGCTGCTCCTCCTCGTTCTCCAGCCAGATCTCGGCGATACCGCTCCACAGCGGATCGGCCGGCTCGGGGCCGAACGGGATCCTGGTGTCGATCAGGTACCGCTTGATCTGCGGGATCCTGCTGGCGAACTGCGGGGCGTGGGTCTCCAGCCAGTACTGCTGGAACTCCTGCTCGGACATGCCGGGCTTGGGGTGGGCGAAGATCAACTGGTGGATCATGGGGTCTCCAACGCTCAGGTCAGGTCATCGGGTGCTTGCGCAGGAACAGCTGGGCGCCGCGGGCCACGGCCAGCGGGTTCATGCTCTGCATGCCGTGGGTGGCGTTGGGCACCGCCAGGCGCTCCGCCTGCGGCAGCCACGACATCAGGAAGCGCTGGGTCTCGCGGAAGCCGGGCATCGCCGCCTCGCTGTCCATCCCCATCGCCGCCAGGATCGGCATCTCCGGCTTGTGCTGCACCAGCTCGTCCGCCTTGGACATGACGAAGCCCCAGTTGACGACGGCGGGGAAGTCCACCAGGAAGGTGGTGTCCACGCAGTTCGCCACCCGGTCCCAGACGTCCAGCGGGCCGGTCATCTCGACGCAGCCGAGGAAGCTGGGGCCGCAGACCGACTCCATGTAGGAGAAGGCCGCCCCGAGCTTGTCGCCGGCCTGGAACAGCTCCATCGCGGTCATGTAGGCGTCGATGTTGGCCTGCACCGCGTCCGGGGCCTCCCGGGGCAGGTAGGGCTCCAGCAGGATCGCCGAGTGGGCCCGCTCCGGGTGCGAGAGCAGGAACTGGAAGGCGATCACGCCGCCGAAGGAGAAGCCCATGATGTGGGCCTTCTCGATGCCCAGGTGGTCCAGCAGTTCGGCCGCGTGGTCGGCGCCCTGCTCGATGCTGAGCGAGTCGCCCTCCAGGGTGCTGCCGTTGTAGCCGGCCCGGTAGTAGCTGATGAACTGGTACTCGTCGAACAGCTCCGGGTGGAACTGCAGCGGGGTGATCAGGCTGTCCGCCACGTTGGTGCCGTGGATGCAGAGCACGGGCTCACCCTTGCCGACCACGGTGTAGCGCAGTTCGGCGCCGGTCACCTTCGCCGTCCGGTCGTGCTCGATGTTCCACTCGCGGCCCAGGTAGAGCGTCTCGGTCTCCATGCCGGTCCTCTCTTCGGTTCGGGGAAGCTGGTCGGGGAGGCCGGGTGCCTCAGGGCAGCAGGCCGGTGTCCTGCAGAGCCGGCATCAGGTCCTTGACCAGGTACTCCAGGTAGCTCTGACCCCACATCAGGTGCCACAGCGTGAACTTCTCACTGAACGGCTCCCCGCGCCGGTCGGCCAGCCGCGCCTCCAGCGACCAGATGCCGGTGTCGAACTCCTGCTCGGTGAAGCCCAGTCCGAGGCCCTCGGCCGCGGCCAGCACCTCGTCCTTGCCCTGGATGGCCAGGACCGAGAGCAGCGCCGGATTCTCGTCCAGCTCGCGCAGGAAGGCGAAGATGTCGGCCGTACTCTCGGATTCCCCCCGGATCGACGACTGGTGCACGGGGGCGCGGGGTGTGGCAGTCACCGGTGGTCCTCCTGACCGATCGAAATGTGTGTCACATCCATGTGTAGCCAAGGGAGTTGGCCGCAGGCCCGGACCCGGGACCGGGCCTGCGCACTGCTGGGACTGACCGGCAGTACTTCGGCAAGTCAGTCCGGGCCGGAGGCGCGTGGACGGGGAAGCAGCACCGCCCAGCACCCCGGCGGAGTGTGCCGGGGTGCCGGGCGGTGCTGGGCGGTGGGGTGTGTCGTCGGCCTCGTGCGGGTCAGTGGGCCCCGACGGGGACCGGGGCCGCCGTGCTCCCGGCCGCGTCGTGGGTGGCCAGGCAGCAGGGTCCGGGGGTGTGCTGGACCACGGGCTCGTGCGCGCCGACGCGCCCGCTGCGGTGGTGCCGCGAGACGAAGGGCAGGCTGCCCAGGGCGACCACGATCAGGGCCGCGACCACGGCGGTGAACACATTGGTGGTGGTGTGCAGCCCGGCGTGCGGCACCGCGATGCCGGCCCCGATCGCGGGCAGCGACATGGCCAGGTAGGCGACCACGTAGACGGCGGCCAGCAGCTCGCCGCGGTGCACCGGGTCGGCCAGGGCCGCCATGGAGCGGAAGGCGCCCATGAAGGCCGTGCCCCAGCCCAGGCCGAGGACCACGGTGCCGGTGAAGAACAGCCCGGCCGAGTGCTGGGACAGGGCCAGGGTGTCCAGTCCGAGGCCCGCCAGCAGCAGCAGCCCGCCGAGCGCGATCGGGCGCAGCCCGGACAGCCGGCCGAGGGCCAGCTGGGCCACCGTGCCGCCGCCGGCCAGCGCGGTGACCACCAGGCCGCCGAGCACATGGCTGTTGCTGTGCAGCATCTGCGCCACCAGGGACGGGCCCAGCGAGAGGAACAGTCCGCCGACGGACCACACCGCCACGATGCTCAGCGCCACCAGGGCGAAGGGGCGGCGGGCCTCCTTGGGGATCGAGATCCGCCGGAGCACGATCCGGAAGCCGCTGCCGGCGCTGGGCGCGGTCTCCGGCAGGAACAGCAGCGCCAAGCCGAGTGCGACGAAGAGCACCAGCTCGATGATGTAGGACAGCTTGGTGGGCAGCGGCGCGTACTGCACCAGCAGACCCGAGCCCAGTGCGCCCAGGGCCATGCCGAAGGTGGGCGCGACCGTGTTGATCAGCATGCCCCGGGCCGGGGCGCTGCGCGGCGACAGCTCGATCAGCGCCGCGCCCAGGGTTCCGGTGGCGATACCCGCGCCGATGCCCTGGACCGCACGCGCGACCAGCAGCACCCACACGTTGCCGGCCACGATGAACAGCACCATGGCGAGGGCCATCAGCAGCAGCGAGAGCACCAGCACCGGACGGCGGCCCGCGGTGTCGGACAGGGAGCCGAAGAGCAGCATGCTCCCCAGCACGAACAGGGCGTAGACCCCGAACACCACGGTGATCATCGCTGCCGAGAAGTGCCAGCGCTGCTGGTAGATCACGTACATGGGTGACGGGACCGTCGAGGCGACCAGCAGGAGCACCGACACCAGGCCGACGAGCCAGAACGCGCCGCCGCGCGGCATGCCCCTGCTCCGGCCGGTGTCCGCAGGCACAGCGGGTGCCTGGGCCCCGGGAATGTTGGTGGAAACCACGATGATTTCTCCTTCGCGCTTTTTGGGGCAGTCTGTCCAGGACACCGGGCGGGGCCGGGCTGTGCCGCCCTCCGCGGTGACCGGCTGCCGGGTACGTCGGGTACGGACTGGTACTACGTCAGGTCGGGCCGGTGGAACCGGTGTTCAGGCCGTCCGCAGGTCCTCCTTGATGAACTGCGCGACCCGCTCCCCGATCATGAGCACGCTGGTGTGCGGGTTGGCGGAGACCAGGGACGGCATGACCGACGCATCGGCCACCCGCAGCCCCTCGACCCCGTGCACCTTCAGCCGCGGATCCACCACAGCGTGGCTGTCGGCCCCCATCCGGCAGGAGCCGGCGAAGTGGTAGTAGGAGCCGGTGTTGGCCAGCACCCAGTCGCGCAGCTCGGCGCGGGTGGTGACCTGCGGGCCGGGGGCGACCTCGGTGATGCCCCAGTCGTCGGTGAACGCCTTGGTCCGGTAGATCTCCCGGGCGATCTCCACCATGGTGGTGGTCCGCTCCAGGTCGACCGGCTCGCCGTAGTAGTTGGCGCTGATCCGCGGGTGCAGCGTCGGGTCGGCCCCGGCCAGCCGCACCTCGCCGCGGGACAGCGGCCGGACCAGGCCCGGCAGGCTCAGCACCACGTGCGGGTCCACCAACTCCTGGACCGGCGCCACCGGCTGACCGGTCTGCACCCGGCGGATCACGTTGGCGAAGAACTGGTCGCCGAACGGCGCCCGGTGCACCAGGCAGATCTCCAGGTCCGGGACGGCCAGTCGGGGCTCGGAGTTGCAGAACAGCGCCACCTCGGTGACCTGCCCCAACGGGTCGGGCCCGGGCTTGTCCATGTAGCCGATCGGGCCGATGACCAGCGGGTGGTCCTGGAAGTTGCGGCCCACCCCGGGCAGGCTGCCGCGGACCGCGATGCCCGCCTCGGCCAGCCACTCCGGGTCGCCCAGGCCGGAGAGCATCAGCAGCTTGGGCGACTGGATCGCCCCCGCGCTGACGACGACCTCGGCGGAGGCGTGCACGGTCTCGGTGCGGCCGTCGCGCAGGTACTCCACCCCGGTGCAGCGGTCGCCGCTGAACAGCAGCCGTGCGGCCAGCGCCCCGGTGCGGGTGGTCAGGTTGGGCCGGGCCAGGGCCGGCTGCAGGTAGCCGGTGTACGCGCCGTTGCGGGCGCCGTCCCTGATGTCCACGTGGTGCCAACCGGCGCCCAGGTCACGCGCGTTGAAGTCGGCCACCTGCGGATAGCCCAGCTCCGCGCAGGCCTTGAGGAAGGACTGCGAGACCGGGCTGCCGGTGTCCTTGGCGTTGACCACCTGGATCGGTCCGGTGTGACCGGCCCGCGGGTTGGTGGCGTCCTGCTGGCTCTCCAGCCGCTGCAGGTACGGCAGCACCTCCTGGGCGGACCAGCCGGCCGCGCCCTGGTAGGCCCAGGAGTCGTAGTCGGCGTCCCGGCCCCGGGTGTGGATCATGTGGTAGATGTTCGAGGTGCCGCCCAGGCCGCGGCCTGCGGCCGAGTAGACCTGGGTGCCGCCGAGGCCGGGCTGGGGCTCGCTCATGTAGGCCCAGTCCAGGTCGGTGAGCAGCACCTCGTTCCAGCGGTGCGGGCTGGTCACCGCGTCGGTGATCTGCGCCGTACCGGCTTCCAGCAGCAGCACGGTGGCGTCGGACAGTTCGCTCAGTCTGGAGGCGATCACGGAGCCGGCGGCTCCTGCGCCGATGACGACGAAGTCGAAGGTCTCGGGCATGGTTCGGTTCCTCACTCGGCAGTGGTAGGACCGGAGTTCAGTGCGGTACGGCCGGGGCGACCAGATCGGCCGCCTTCTCGCCGATCATGATCGCGGTGGCGTTGGTGTTCCCCCGGGTGATGGTCGGCATGATCGATGCGTCCACGACCCGCAGTCCGTCCACCCCGCGCACCCGCAGTGCCGGGTCGACCACGCAGTCCTCGTGGACGCCCATCCGGCAGGTGCCGACCGGATGCCAGACGGTGGAGGCGTAGGCGCGGACGTACGCCTCCAGCTCACTGCGCCCGGCCTCCACCCCGGGGGCGAGTTCGCGCCCGCGGAACGGGGCGAAGGCCGGCCGGCCGGCCAGTTCACGGGCCAGTTCCAGGCCGCGGACCAGGACCTCGAGATCGGCCGGGTGCTCCAGGTAGTGCGGGTCGACCACCGGGAGGTCCTCCGGTCGGGCCGAGGCCAGCGTCACCGAGCCGCGGCTGCGCGGCTGGACCACGATCGGGGCGAAGGTGAACCCGGGCCCGTCGGTCTTGAAGCGGTCGTCGACGAACTGCACCGGGCCGAAGAAGTACTGCAGGTCCGGGTCGTCCGCCCCGGAGTCCCGCCCGGTGGCGGTCACCAGGCCGGCCTCGGCGAGCAGTTGCGGGAAGGGCAGGTCCACCAGGCTCTCGAAGGCGATGCCGACCAGCAGGTGGTCCTGCAGGTTGCGGCCCACCCCGGGCAGGTCGACCAGGGTCTCGATGCCGTGCCCGCGCAGCTCCTCGGCCGGGCCGATCCCGGACAGCAGCAGCAGCCGGGGGGTCGCCAGCGCGCCCGCGGCCAGCACCACCTCGCTGCCGGCCAGCGCCTGACGGACCACGCCCTGGTGCAGGTAGCTCACCCCGACCGCCCTGCCGCCCTGCAGCAGCACCTGCTGGACCCGGGCGTCGGTGCGCACGGTCAGCCGCGGGTCGGCCAGCACCGGGGCGAGGTAGGCCACCGCGGTGCTGCAGCGCTGGTCGTCCTTGGTCCGGGTGGACTGGTAGTAGAAGGCGGTGTCCTCCTGCCGGCCGGCGTTGTAGTCGCCCTCGTCGGCGGCCAGCCCGGTCTCCACCGCGGCCGCGACGAACGCCCGGGCCACCGGCGAGGGGTCCTCGTAGCCGACCACACTGAGCGGGCCGTCCGCGCCCCGGTACCCGTCGCCGCCGGCGCCCGCCTCCGCGAACGTCTCGGCCCGGGTGAAGTACGGCAGCACGTCGCGGTAGCCCCAGCCGGGGTTGCCCCTGGCCTGCCAGCCGTCGAAGTCCCTGCGGTTGCCGCGGACGTACATCATCGCGTTGACCGAGCTGCCGCCGCCCAGCAGCCGGCCCTGCGGCAGCGCTATCCGCCTTCCGTCCAGGCCGGGTTGAGGTGTCGTCAGATACGGCCAGGTGTAGTCCTCCTGGTCCCACATGGAGACCATCGAGGGGATGTCGGTGCGGTGCACCACCGCGCGGTCGTCGGGACCGCCGGCCTCCAGCAGCAGCACCCTGGCCCCGGTCCGCTCGATCAGGCGCCGGGCGAGGACGCAGCCGGCGCTTCCTGCGCCGACGATGACGTAGTCGTGCTCTTCCTGCCGGTCCATCGGTTTCCTCCCTGGTCGGACTGGAGCTGTTGCAGGGCGTGGAAGCCCCGGGCTGCGGACACGAGGGTGACGTGGTGGTGCCAGCCGGGGAACGAACGCCCCTCGAAGTCGCCCAGGCCGTAGTCCTGGTGCAGCCGGTCGCAGCCGTGGGCGGAGTGGTGCCGCAGCTCGGCCAGCGCGATGGTCTCGGAGAGCCGCTGCGCGGACAGGTCGGTCACCCAGTAGCGGCGCGGCCTGGCGTGCCCGAAGGGCCACTCCAGCACCAGGTGCCGGGGGCGGGCGGGCTGCCTGGGGTGGACCGCGGCGCAGCGGCCCAGCTGGGCCACCAGGAACTGCGACCGGGACGAGCGGGCGCCGTGGTGGTGCCGCCAGTTCAGCACCGCCCGGTCCAGGTGCCGGCCCAGGCCGTCGGCGACCGAGGCCACCGGACTGGCCCCGGCCGGCGGCGCGGCCCGCAGCGCCGCCGGACGCACCGGGAGCATGGTCTGCGGGCCCACCTCGACCAGGTAGTGCAGGTCCCGGTCCTCCAGGCCGGCCAGCAGCTGACGCGCGTCGGGCTCGAACCGCCAGTCGGCCAGCACCGGCGCGACGGGTACGTCCCAGCCGCCGAGCATCTCGTCCAGGGAGTCCAGCGCGTAGCGCCAGCGCGGCCGACTCTGCTCGTGCGCGGGGACGTGGGCGGCGTCGCGCAGTTCCTCGTCGCCGTCCCAGGACCGGGGCATCAGCAGCCGCCAGTTCACCGGGAGGCTGCCCTCGGCGTGAACCAGCGAGGTGGCCAGGGCGAGCTGGCAGTTCATCACCCGGCCCTGGGTGGGCGCGAACTGACGGGCCACCCCCACCGAACGGTTGCCGTTCTTGGGGAACACCACCTCGTCCAGGGCCCAGGCCCGGGGCGGGGCGACCGCGCACATCTGCTCGGTGAGCCGCTGCCGCAGGGTGCGGGCCGACCAGGTGCTCTGGTTGACGAACTGTTGGATGGGTTGCGGGGTACGGCGCCCCAGGACCTGCTCGGAGATGGCGCCCGGGGTCTTCCGGCCGGGGGTGCTGAGCAGCCCGCGCAGATAGACCTCGCCCCATCGTCGCTGGTCCGAGCGCGCGAAGATGGTGAACAGCTCGTCGCAGTACGCGGAGATCTCGTCCTGGCGTTCTGCGGCGCGCGACTCGCGGAGGTACGTGATCGTCGACACATTGCCCCTTAGGAGAGGTCGGGCGGACCCGGTGCGGTCCCCGGGTGCCCCGGCGCGGTGGCCGGGGCACCCGGGGACCGGCGGTGATCGGACGGATCAGGCCGGGTTGTCGCAGTGGTGGTCGTTGTCCAGCACGAAGGCGTCGGTCGCCATCAGCGCGTTGGTCACCTCGGGCAGCGAGCAGCCGGCTATCACGAAGTCCGTCTCCAGGCCGATCTTGGCGCGCTGGAACAGCAGCTCGTTGATGGCCGGGCGGCAGATCTTGCTGACCTTGCAGAGGTGGAACTCCACCCGGCGCGGCTTGGCCTCCAGCGCCTCCGCCAGCCCGCGGCGGAACTTCTCCAGCTCCTCGCGGTCGATCACGCCCTCGCAGTAGACGTGTGCCGTGTCGCCGTCGCTCTCGCTGGACATCCGCAGCCGGATCGAGGCCGGCTCGACCTCCACCCGCACCTTCAGCGGGACGTCGCTGTCGGGCAGTTGGACCGTCAGCTCCTTGGCGTCGAAGTGGTGGTAGGGCTCGTCCCCGATCCACACCCGGGCGATCTCGATGCTGCCGGCGGGCAGCAGGTCGGGGCTGACCCGCAGGGTGCGGTCGGCGTCCGGACGCGGCCGGAAGTGCAGCGTCATCGGAGCGGCCGTGATCAGCAGCCCGGTGTAGGTGGCGGCCAGGTAGCACAGCTCCAGCGCGTGGTAGCCGGCCATCGAGTGGCTGCCCTTCAACCGCTCGGTGCCCACCAGGTAGGGGGTGCCGTTGGCCAGCACGTTGAAGTACACGCCGCCGTCGTCGTAGTCGAGGAAGAAGGCGTTGTAGAACGCCGCCGCCTCCCGGGCCAGCCGGCGGTGCTCCGGGTCACCGGTGGTGCCCGCCAGGATCAGGTAGGCCAGGATCGACTGCTCCTGCTGCCACCAGGCCTTGCGGTCGTGCCAGACCAGCCGGTGCGCACCGCTGTCCGGGTCGGCGCGCCGCTCGACCACGTCGTACCAGCCGCCGCGCTGCTGGTCGCTGCCGACCGGGGGCATGAGCTCGGCGATCCGCTCGGCCAGCTCCGAGTACTGCGCCCGGTCGACCAGCGAGCCGATCCGGGTGAGGTTCCAGGCGATCTTCAGGTTGTGGCCGACCACGGCCCGGTCCTTCTGCCAGCCCCAGGTCCGGTCCGGGCTCCAGTCCTCGTGGAAGCGCTCCTGCACGAACGGGCTGTTGGGCTCGTCCGGGAAGCGCTCGGCGATGGTGTCCGCGGTCTCCGCCAGCAGCGCCGCGAAGTCCTCGCGGCCGGTGGCCAGATAGGCGTTGATCAGGTACGCCGGCGCGTGGTCGCCCACCGAGTTCCAGTTCTTCCGGGCCCGGTTGCGGCCCAGCGAGTCGGACCTGGGGTCCATGGTGATGGGGTCCAGGTGCGAGAAGAACCCGCCGCGCTCCCGGTCCCGGAAGTGCCGGTCGAACAGGGTGACGGTGCGGTCGATGTCGGAGAGGATGCGCGGGTCGCCGGTGATCCGGAAGGTCTGGGTCGGCCCGGCCAGCGCGTAGATCTGCTCGTACATCGGCACCGCGTCGTAGTCGTCGCCGAACTCGGAGGCGAAGACCTTGCGCTGGCCGGAGGGGGAGATGTCGATGCCGTGGTACCAGTACACGAAGCCGCCGTCGTCGTCGGCGACCCGCATGTGCTCGCGCAGGTAGCCGGTGCCGCTCTCGGCGGCCTCCAGGAACCGCTCCTCGCCGGTCAGCATGAAGGCCGTGGCCAGACCGTAGACCAGCCGGGAGATGGTGTCCGTCTCCTGGCGGATGTCCTGGCCGTTGTCCGGGACGTGGGTGCCGTGCAGGGTGAGCTTGGTGCGGAAGTTGCGCCAGTCGTAGACCCCGTCGGGGAAGTGGCCGCGCAGGTAGAAGTCGGCTATCTGGCAGGCCTGGTGCACCCACCAGTCCGGGTGCTCGAAGACATAGGCGCCGCGCGCCCGCTCGGGGAAGGTGATCATCCGCGCCTCGATGCGCTCGCCGCCCTCCCACTGGTAGAAGAGGCCGTACACGAAGACGAACCGGCCTTCGGCGAGCATGTCGCGGGTGGCCGCGGTGGTGTCCTGGTACGGCTCGCCGAGGTTGCGCACGATCTGGGAGTTGACGTTCTCGTCCAGGTTGATGGTGACGGTGCGTCCGTTGGAGGTGCGCAGGCCGAACCGGTCCAGCGTGGGCTCGTACGTGGTCACGTAGCCGGCGATGCTGTCCGAGAAGGTGCGGGTGTCCGTGGGAGTGCTCATCAGGCGGTGCCTCCGTCGTCAGGCAGCGACGTCAGGACGACGACGCTGCGGCCTTGGGCGTGGTAGATCCCGCTGTGGGAGATCCGCTGCTCTTCGCCGGCGGGCAGGACGTCCTCGGGCGACTCCAGTGCGGTGTCGACCTTGCGCGCCCAGTGGCGGCCGGGGATCTGGGGGATCTCGAAGTCCAGACCCAGGTGGTACATGTTGAGGATCACGTGCAGGTCCGGGTCGCCGTCGAAGCCCGCGAGGGTGAGCGAGAGCACCCGGGCGTGGGTGTCCTCCCAACCGGGCTGCTCCAGCTTGGTGCCGTGCCAGACCACGTCCGGCAGGCCCCGGTGGTTACGGCGGCCGGAGAAGAAGGCCGGCTCGCGCACGGCGCTGTACTGGCGGCGCAGCGCGATCATCTCGCTGCAGAAGCGCCGTAGGCCGGTCTCCTTCGCGGCCTGGTCCCAGTCCAGCCAGGAGATCTCGTTGTCCTGGCAGTAGCCGTTGTTGTTGCCGCCCTGGCTGTTGCGGAACTCGTCGCCGGCCAGGATCATCGGCGTGCCCCGGCTGAGCAGCAGGATGGCCAGCAGGTTCTTGCTCTGCCGCAGCCGCAGCCCCTCGATCTCCGGGGAGCCGCTGGGGCCCTCCTGGCCGCAGTTCCAGCTGTAGTTCTCGTAGGAGCCGTCGGCGTCCGACTCGCCGTTGCCGTAGTTGTGCTTGCGGTCGTAGCTGACCAGGTCGTTGAGGGTGAAGCCGTCGTGGCAGGTGATGAAGTTGATGCTGTTGGTCGGCAGCTCCTCCTGCGGTGCGAACAGGTCGGCCGAGCCGCCGATCCGGCTGGCGACCGCGCCGACCAGGCCCTCGTCGCCGCGCACGAAGCGCCGGACGTCGTCACGGAACGGTCCGTTCCACTGGGTCCAGCGCTTCCCGGGGAAGTGGCCCACCTGGTAGAGGCCGCCGCCGTCCCAGGGCTCGGCGATGATCTTCGACTCGGACAGCACCGAGGACAGCTCGATCGCCCACAGCACCGGCGGGGACTCCATCTCGTAGCCCTCGGCGCCCCGGGAGAGCTCGGAGGCCAGGTCGAAGCGGAAGCCGTCGACGTGGTGCTCCTTCACCCAGTACTCCAGGCACTCCACGATGAACTTCGAGGTCACCGGGTGGTTGGCGTTGATCGCGTTGCCGCAGCCGGTGAAGTCCATGTAGTGCCGCCGGTCCTGGGACCAGAGGTGGTAGTACGCCTCGTTGGCCTGACCGCGGAAGCTGATCATCGGGCCGTTCTCGTTGCCCTCCGAGGTGTGGTTGAAGACCACGTCGAGGATGACCTCGATGCCGGCCCGGTGCAGCGCCTTGACCATGTCCCGGAACTCGGTGATGTGGGTGGCCAGGTGCGGGCTGGTGCAGTACCCGGTGTGCGGGGCGAAGAAGCCGAAGGGGTCGTAGCCCCAGTAGTTGTGCAGCGGCTGCCCGTCCGGGCCGGTGCGCAGCACCTGGCGCTCGTCGAAGTCGAAGACCGGGAGCAGCTCGACCGCGGTGATGCCCAGCGACTGCAGGTAGGGGATCTTCTCCACCAGCCCGGAGAAGGTGCCGGGGTGGGTGACGCCCGAGGTGGGCGAGGCGGTCAGGCCGCGCACGTGCGCCTCGTAGATCACCGTCTCGGCCAGCGGCGACCGCAGCGGCCGGTCGCCCTCCCAGTCGTAGGACTCCAGGTCGACCACCATGCTGCGCATGGAGTGGGCGACGTTGTCCTCGGGGCCGACCGCCCGGATCCGCTCCCAGCGGGAGTTGATGTTGGCCCTGGCGTAGGGGTCCAGCAGCACCTTGCGGTGGTTGAAGCGGGTCCCCAGCTCCCGGGTGTGACCGGGGCCGTCCATCCGGTAGGCGTAGACCTGGCCCACCCGCAGCCCGGCCACGTGGCAGTGCCAGAAGTGGTAGCTGCGGTGGTCCTTGGAGTGCAGCGTGATCACCCGGCTGGGCTCGGGGTCCTCGCAGTGGTCGAAGAGCAGCAGGTCCACCCGGGTGGCGTGCTCGGAGAAGACCGAGAAGTTGACCCCGCGGGCGTCCGGGGTCGCTCCCAGCGGCTGCGGGCGGCCCGCGGTGACACCGTACGGCTGTGGCGCCTCGGCCTCGGGCGGCTGCAGCACATCGACTTGACCTGATGTTCGACTGATTGTCATTTTCAAAGTCATTTCTCTGGGCGCGACTCGGCACAGCCGCACGGGGGAAGGACGGGGGCTGGGGTCAGGCCACGGGCACCTGGTCCCATTCGAGCGCCGCGAACAGCCCCTCCCAGTGGGAGGGCGCCACCCCGGTCTCGTTGAACATCTCGAAGGTCACTCCGCTGGCGGACGGGCAGTACAGCGCCTGGACGCAGGCCTCGGCCACGTCCTGCCGCGACACCTGGCCGTTCCCGCGGTCACCCTGCGCCAGCCGCACCCGCAGGCCGGCGGCGCCGTCGGTGAGCCAGCCCGGACGGATCACGGTGTAGGGCAGTCCCGACTCGCGCAACGCCTCCTCCCCCGCCAGCCGCCACTCCAGCACCCGCCCGTAGGCGTTCAGCGGGTGGCCCCAGTGGGTCGCGTGGTGCTGACTGATCAGCACCACGTGCGGGCGCTGTCCGGCCGCGCGGGCCGCGTCCAGCACATTGCACAGGCCCTGGTAGACGGTGCTCTGCGGGGAGTCGGGACCGGTGTCGGCGGTACCGGGGTCCACGCAGTAGACCACCGCCGAGCAGCGGGCCAGCGGTTCGGCCAGCCCGGCCGGGTCGCGCACGTCGCCCAGGGTGAAGGCGACACCGGGCGGGAGGTGGCGTCTGGCGTGCTGGAGCGCGTGGTCCACGACCCGGACGGCCGCGCCCCGCTCCAACAGCCTCTGTGCGACGAGCCGGCCGACCCGGCCCGCTCCGCCGACCACAACGACGGGGTTGTCCATGAACGCCTCCTGGGTTGCCGCGGTGCGGGATCCGTTCAGACCCACCGCAGGATGTCGTCGGAGCTGGTGATGTGCGTCCCGGCAGGGAGGTTGGAGATGGCCGGGACCCTCAGCCGGGGGTAGATGCGCACCCCCGACAGCTGCGTGCCGGGCCACAGGTGCGCCCCGTCGCCGACCGCGGAGAAGTCCTGCAGCCGTACCGGCCTGCGCCGCTCGGACTGGATCTCCACCATGGGCCCGAGGTAGGAGTCGGTGATCTCCGCGTACGGACCTATCACCGACGACTCGCCGCAGGCGGCCCGGCTGAGCCGGCTGCCCTCGCGCACCTCCGCCCCGTCCCCGATGTCGGTGTACTCCATCCGCACACCGGGGCCGATCTCCACATGGCGGCCGATCCTGACACCGGGTCCGATGACCACGCTGCCACTGCTGATCTTCTCCGCCAGCGTGGTGCCGACGATCTCGTCCCTGGTCTCCAGACTGGTCCGGTCGATCCAGTAGCGCGGTTCCTCGTTGTGCGGACGGGTCATCAGCCGGTCCATCTGCGGGTATCCGCCGCCGAGCACGTCCCTCAGGGTGCCCAGGTAGTCCTCGACGTTGCCCAGGTCGCCCAGCCGGGCGATGTGGTGGGCGGCCACCGGAAGGCCATGGTCGACCAGCCAGGGCAGCAACTCCCGGCCCCAGTCCAGCCGCTGGTGGGCATGGCGCATCAGCTCCGGGTCACGGGCCGCGGCCCGCAGCCGGCGGCAGTCCACCAGGTACATCCCGGCGTTGGTCGGCACCATGCCGTGGTCCTCGGCCCCGGCGCTCTGCGGGAAGAGCTCGCGCAACCGCTCCAGTCCCGGCTTCTCCACGAATCCGCCGACCAGCCCGGAGGGCTCGGCCTGGATGACGCCGTACTTCCCGGCGACCTCCAGCGGCGAACGCGCCACCGCGGCGACCGTGACCAGCGCCCCGTTCTCCCGGTGGGTGCACTCCAGTTCGGACAGCGAGAACTCGAAGATGGAGTCCACCGGGAGCACCAGCGCCTGGTCGTCCAGGTCCCACTGCTCCAGGTTGTGCAGGGTCGCCGCCCCGGATCCGACGTTGTAGCGGTCGAAGCGGGCGCGGGAGTACTGGATCTCGACCCCGTAGCGCTCGCCGTGGCCGAGCAGCAGTTTGATCTGGCTGCGGTTCTCCAGCCCCTGGGCGACCACGTAGAAGCGGCGGATGCCCTGCTCCCGACAGGAGTCGATCACCCACTCCACCAGGCGGCGCCCGGCGAAGGGGATGAGGGCCTTGCTGCGGATGTAGTCGGCGGACTCCAACGTGATCGGCTTCGCCCGCTCTCCACGCCCGCCGGCGAGGATGATCCCGACGGTCTGGCCTCCAGCCCCAGCCATCCCAGCTCCTCTACTCATTGGCACAGCTGATAGCAGTACAACAGAGCTTGTCATAAAGAGTCAAGTAGTGTGTAAAGTACGTGGTTTCAGTGAGTCACAACAGGTCGACCGGGCTCAACGGGGCGGAACGGGATCGTGCCGGCGGCAGTCGACGATCCACTCGCGGCCGTCCCGGTCGATCCGGATGTCCAGGTCGACCTCGTGCCCCAGCACCTCACGCGCCCGCCGGGCCAGGGCCTCCAGCCGCCCCGGGCAGGCCGGCGGGGCCGGCGTGGTCGAGGGCCTGGCCCACAGCGTGACCCGGTCCGAGCCGGACGACGTGCCGTCGGTCATGGCCAGCACCGACCACTCGTGCTTGGGCGGGCACAGGAAGAGCAGGGCCCAGGCGCGCAGCGCCGAGCCGGGATTGTGCAGATGGTCCGCGGTCACCTCGTCCACCAGGTCCTGGAGCATCGCCTCCCAGGTCGACCCGCCGCACGCGGTGGGGCCCAACGGGCAGTGCGGCGTCACCGGATCGGCGTCGGAGATCTGCACCACCGCGGGGTGGGGGCTCTGCGCCGTCCAGGACCAGGCGGTGTGCAGCGCGTCCCGGCCCTCGTTGCAGTCGCCCGCGCTGAACCGCGCCACCGCGTCCGTGGTGACCACCACGCCCGGCGGCACCGGCAGCCCGAACCGCCGCAGCACGGCCAGCCTGGCCGCGGGATACCCGGTCAGTGCCGGATCGCGGGCGGCGGCGCTGTCCAGCCGCAGCACCAGCGGCCTCCCGGTCCGGTCTGCGAGCAGGACGCCGGTCCCCATCGCCTCGTCGCTCAGTCCGGTCATGGCTTCCCTTCCGCCAGGTCAAAGGGTGTTCCAGCCGGTCAGCACGGGCCGGTCGTGCTCGGTACCCAGGGAGCTGACGCCGGCGGTGGCGAGTTGGAACAGGGCGCCGGCGGAGGGCGGCAGCCCCAGCCGACGGGCCGTCAGGACCCGCAGCACATGGGCGTGGGCCACCAGCACCACGTCGCCCGGATCCCGGGAGCAGTTGCCGCGCAGGATCCGGTCGGCGAAGTCCAGCACCCGCTGGACCCGGCAGGCCACCTGCTCGGCGCTCTCGCCGCGTCCGTCGTCCGCGACCGGGACGCCGTCGTTCCACAGGTTCCAGGCCGGCCGGGTGCGGTGGATCTCGTCCGTGGTGATGCCCTCGTAGGCGCCGTAGTCCCACTCGCGGAGATCGGGCTCCACCTGCGCCGGCGGCAGGCCGGCCAGCTCCGCCGTGCGCAGGGCCCGCTGGAGCGGGCTGGCCAGCACCAGCGCGACCCGACGGCGGGCCAGCATCGGCGCCAGGGCACGGGCCTGCCGCTCCCCGTGCTCGGTGAGCGGTATGTCGGTGCGGCCGGTGTGCCGCCCGGAGCGGCTCCACTCGGTCTCCCCGTGCCGGATCAGCACCAACTCCCCGGTGCTCATGGGCGTCGGGCCAGATCTGCAGCACCCACCAGCCCCGCGTCCGGCCCCAGTTCGGCCAGCAGCACCTTGGCGTAGGGACGGTCCCCGGCACCCGACAGGGCCTGCCGGTAGGCCGCCTCGGTGGGTCCGAGCAGCAGGTCCCCCGCGGCGCTGACCCCACCGCCGAGCACGAAGACCCCGGGGTCGAGCACCGCCGCCAGATCGGCCAGCGCCTGCCCGAGCCAGCGGCCGGTACTGCTGAACGCCTCCAGTGCGACCGGGTCGCCGCGCAGGGCCGCCTCCTCTATGTGCGGACCCTGGACGCCCGCCGCGGTGCCGTCGCCCAGCGACAGCAGGATCTGCGCGCGCTGCGGGGCCTCGGCGGCGGCCTCCCGGGCCCGCCGGGTGTGGGCGCTGCCGCTGGCGTACTGCTCCATGCAACCGCTGCGTCCGCAGTGGCAGGCCAGCCCCTCGGGGACGGCCCGGTAGTGTCCGATCTCGCCGCCGATGCCGAACCGGCCGCGCCACAGCCGGTCATGGGCGACGATCCCGCCGCCGAGCCCGGTCCCGACGGTGACCATCACCATGACGGTGTGGTCCGCCGCGGCCCCGTGGACGTACTCGCCCCAGGCGGCGGCGTTGGCGTCGTTCTCGACGACCACCGGCAGGCCGCTGTGCCGCTGCACCAGGTCCTTCAGCGGCTCGTCGTGCCAGTCCAGATTGGGCGACGAACGCACCACCGAGCGGGTCTCGTCCACGTACCCGGCGGCGCCCACACCGATCGCCGAGACCCCGTCCCAGCCCTCCCCGGCCCGGTCGACGGCGTCGGTGATCGCCCGGGCGATACCGGCCTCGTCCCGTGGCGTGGGGATCCGCACCCGGGACAGGATGGTGCCGCCCCCGTCGACCACGCCGGCCGCGATCTTGGTCCCGCCGATGTCGACCCCGATCGTCAGGTCGCTCATCAGGCGCCGTCCTTGGTCTCGACCGCGTGGCCGCCGAACTGGTTGCGCAGTGCGGCGATCATCTTCATCTGCGGGGAGTCGTCCTGGCGCGAGGCGAAGCGGGCGAACAGGCTGGGCGATGGACTCATCTGCTCCGCCGTACATCAGCGCATAGCCGTAACGGAGGCCCCAGACGCCGCCGGAGACGCCGCAGTCGACGAAGCCGATGCCCTTGGCGGCCAGTTCGGCGCCGTGCCTCTCGTCGTCGGTCCAGCGGGAGTTGCCGCCGTCCACGACGATGTCGCCGGGCTCCAGCAGCTCGCCCAGTTCGTCCACGGTGTCCTGGGTCGGGCCGCGGATGTGGCGGCTGTCCTCGCTGAACGGGGTGTCCACGAAGAGGGTGGCCAGCGCGGCCGAGTAGTCGAGCGAGTGCATCCGGGCCCCGAGGCTGAGGACATTGGCGTCGTTGTGCTGCCGGGCCAGCCGGGCCGTGTCCTCGTTCCAGGCCAGGGCGGCCCTGATCCCCGCGACCTTGTTCGCGGCGATGGCCTCGCCGTTCCCGGAGCCGCCGATGACGATGCCGAGGCTGCCCGGACCGGCCGCGACCGCTACCGCGGTCTGCAGGATGTAGGGCGGGTAGTCGTCGTCCGGCTGGTAGTGGAACGGGCCGTGGTCGAAGGTGCTGTGCCCGAGGGCGCGCAGATGACCGACCAGATGGTCCTTCAGCTCAAGGCCGGCGTGGTCGGATCCGATGTGGATGAGCATGAGGGGTGCCTTCCGTCGTTGTGGCGATGCCTTGGTGAGTGGGTGTCAGCGTCCGCGCAGGGTGCGGTAGCGGGTGGCCAGGGCGGCGGTGGAGGAGTCCAGCGCGTCCAGGCCCGCACCCTCGACCAGGACCGGTTCGATCCTCTTGGCCAGCACCTTGCCCAGCTCCACACCCCACTGGTCGAAGGAGTCGATGTTCCAGATCGCGCCCTGCACGAACACCTTGTGCTCGTAGAGCGCGATCAACTGCCCCAGCACCGACGGGGTCAGCTCCTTGGCCAGGATCGTGGTGGTGGGGTGGTTGCCCTTGAACGTCTTGTGCGGCACCAGCTCCTCGGCCACGCCCTCGGCCCGCACCTCGTCCGCGGTCTTCCCGAACGCCAGTGCCTGGCCCTGGGCGAACAGGTTGGCCATCAGCAGGTCGTGCTGCGCCACCAGCCCCGGAGCCAGGTCCGCCACCGGCTCGGCGAACCCGAGCAGGTCGGCCGGGATCACCTTGGTGCCCTGGTGGATCAACTGGTAGTACGCGTGCTGCCCGTTGGTGCCCGGCGTGCCCCACACCACCGGACCGGTCTGCCACCGCACCGACTGCCCGTCGCGGTCCACCCCGGGCCGATCGCGATCATCAGCGACAGGCCGATCGCCGAGTCGTAGGAGTACCGGCCCCCCACCCAGTCCCAGAACTCGAACATGTTCGCCACGTCGATGTCTCGGCCGGATCCAGGTCCCGCACCGCCTCGTGCAGGTCGGCGCCGTCCACGTTGGACACGAAACGCACCGTCAGGTCCCGGTCGGTGAACGAGCGCAACGCCTCGTAGGCCATCGCCGGACCCAGGTCCGAGCCGCCG
>NZ_JOEH01000028.1 GCF_000719095.1 Streptacidiphilus jeojiense
GACACCCCCGTCATCACCACCGACGCCCGCCGACGCGACAGCGCCAAATCCGCCCTCATCACCCTCGTCGAACACGCCCTACTCGCCCGACTCCGCTGATCCCGCCGATCATCCGGAGCCGGACGAACTGAGGGGCCGTCACGCGGTGCGTGACGGCCCCTCAGTTGTTCTCCGCCGCTTGGTCCTTCGCGGTCACGGCTCCAGGCCGGCGCGGAGCAGGCCGAAGGTGTACGCGTCTTCCAGCGCCTGCCAGGAGGCGCCGATCACGTTCTCGGCCACCCCGACCGTGGACCACTCGTCCTGGCCGTTGCTGGTGGTCACCAGGACCCGGGTCTGCGAGCGGGTACCGTGCTCGCCCTCCAGGATGCGGACCTTGTAGTCCACCAGCTCCAGCGCGGCCAGCTGCGGGTAGAACCGCTCCAGCGCCGCGCGCAGCGCCATGTCCAGGGCGTGCACCGGGCCGTTGCCCTCGCCGGTGGCGATGATCCGCTCGCCCTTGGCGTGCAGCTTCACCGTGGCCTCGTTGGCCTGGCTGCCGTCCGCGGCCTGCTCGACGATGGCGCGCCAGGACTCCAGGGCGAAGAAGCGCTCCCGGTTGTCGTTGATCTCGTCCCGCAGCAGCAGCTCGAAGGAGGCGTCGGCGGCCTCGTAGGTGTAGCCCTGGAGCTCGCGGGCCTTCACCGTGTCGACCACCCGGCCGACCGTCTCCCGGTCGGCGGAGACGTCGTAGCCGAGCTCCTTGGCCTTGAGCTCGACCGAGGCGCGGCCGGCCATGTCGGAGACCAGCATCCGCATGGAGTTGCCGACCAGGGCCGGGTCGGTGTGCTGGTAGAGGTCGGGGTCGACCTTGATGGCGGAGGCGTGCAGCCCGGCCTTGTGCGCGAAGGCGGAGACCCCGACATAGGGCTGGTGGGTGGAGGGCGTGAGGTTGACCACCTCGGCGATGGCGTGCGAGATCCGGGTCATCTCGGCGAGCCTGCCGGCGGGCAGCACCCGCCGGTCCAGCTTCAGCTCCAGCGCGGCGGCCACCGGGAAGAGGTTGGCGTTGCCGACCCGCTCGCCGTAGCCGTTGGCGGTGCACTGCACATGGGTGGCCCCGGCGTCGACCGCGGCCAGGGTGTTGGCCACCGCGCAGCCGGTGTCGTCCTGGGCGTGCATGCCCAGGCGGGCGCCGGTCTCAAGGAGGACGTCCGCGACGATGTCACGCACCCCGGTCGGGAGCATCCCGCCGTTGGTGTCGCAGAGCACCACCACGTCGGCCCCGGCCTGGTGCGCGGTGCGGACCACGGCGAGGGCGTACTCGCGGTTGGCCTTGTAGCCGTCGAAGAAGTGCTCGCAGTCGATGAACACCCGACGGCCCTGGGCGCGCAGGTACTCGACGCTGTCGCGGACCATCTCCAGGTTCTCGTCCAGGGTGGTGCGCAGGGCCAGCTCGACATGGCGGTCGTGCGACTTGGCGACCAGGGTCACCACGGGTGCGCCGGAGGCGACCAGGGCGGCGAGCTGGGCGTCAGTGGCGGCCTCGCCGCCGGCCCTGCGGGTGGCGCCGAACGCCACCAACTGGGCGTGCTGCAGCTGCAGCTCGTCGGCGGCGCGGGCGAAGAACTCGGTGTCACGGGGGTTGGCGCCGGGCCAGCCGCCCTCGATGAAGCCGACGCCGAAGTCGTCCAGATGCCGGGCGATGGTCAGCTTGTCGGCGACGGTGAGGTTGATGCCCTCGCGCTGCGCGCCGTCGCGCAGGGTGGTGTCGAAGACGTGGAAGTCGTCGCTGAGGGTCATTGCCTGGGGTCTCCTGTCCGGGGGCTGGTTGGCCCCCAGCAGGGTCTGCCTGCTGGGGGATCCGACTCCACTGTCCACCATCGCCGCGAGCTGCTCGCTTGTCGGTGTGCTCCCGGTGGGGAGCGCGTCGGCAAACAAAAAGACCCCTCGCGGGTGCGAGAGGTCTGCGCGCGGGTCATGTGACACGGTGTCCGTTCCTGCCACGGGTCTTACGTGGTGGAGCGGTCACTGCGGACCGGCGCGCCTGCTGCCAATAATGAGCGCGAGCGAGGACACCTGTGCAGTCTGGCACAGCACGGGGCCCTCCGGGGTACAGGTCTCAGCATTCGGGACCCCCCTCACTACCAAGGGGCGCGGGGAACTGCGCGACCAGCCCTCTACGGAGGTGCATGGTTGGCAGCGCAGTTCCCCGCGCCCCCATGGATCCCTAGGCGATTCGGTGCATCCAGTTGTGGGTGTCCTCGCGGTGGCCGGTCTGGAGCGCCAGCAGGGACTCGCGGAGTCGCATGGTGACCGGGCCCGGGGTGCCGTCGCCGACGGTCCAGTCGCCGCGGGCGGACTTGACCGAGCCGACCGGGGTGATCACCGCGGCCGTGCCGCAGGCGAAGACCTCGGTGAGGGTGCCGTCGGCGTTCCCGTCGCGCCACTCGTCGGTGGAGATCTTCCGCTCCTCGGTCGCGTAGCCGAGGTCGGCCGCGATGCTGAGCAGCGAGTCCCGGGTGATGCCCGGCAGCAGCGAGCCGGACAGCTCGGGGGTGACGATGCGGGCGTCCTCACCCTCGCCGAAGACGAAGTAGAGGTTCATCCCGCCCATCTCCTCGATCCAGCGGCGCTCGATCGCGTCCAGCCAGACCACCTGGTCGCACCCCTGCTGCGCGGCCTGGGCCTGGGCCACCAGCGACGCCGCGTAGTTGCCGCCGCACTTCGCCGCGCCGGTGCCGCCGGGCGCCGCGCGGACGTACTCCTCGGAGAGCCAGACCGAGACCGGCTCGACGCCGCCGGGGAAGTAGGCCCCGGCCGGGGAGGCGATCAGCATGAACAGGTACTCGCTGGCCGGGCGGACGCCCAGCCCCACCTCGGTCGCGATCATGAAGGGGCGCAGGTAGAGGCTGGCCTCTCCCCCGGTCGGGACCCAGGCCTGGTCCTGCTGGACCAGGGCCTCGACGGCGGCCACGAAGGTCTCCTGCGGCAGCTCGGCCATGGCCAGGCGGCGGGCGGAGGCCTGGAAGCGGGCGGCGTTGGCGTAGGGGCGGAAGGTCTGGATGCCCCCGTCCGCGGTGCGGTACGCCTTGAGGCCCTCGAAGATCGACTGGCCGTAGTGCAGGATCGCCGTGGCCGGGTCCAGCTCGATCGGTCCGTACGGGACGAGCTGGGCGTCGTGCCAGCCACGGCCCTCGGTCCAGCGGATGGTCACCATGTTGTCGGTGAAGTAGCGCCCGAAGCCCGGGTTGGCCAGGCGGGCCTGGCGCTCGGCGTCGGAGAGCGGGTGGGCCGAGGGCTTCAGCTCGATCTCGATGTGCTCGTTGGGGGAGGTCATGGCCGTTACGTCCTTCACCGTGTCGTCATGGCGGACATCCCCCATTGTCCGATGAGGGCGTCCAAGGTTGATAGTCGCATGTCCTTGTATCTCGCAGCCGAGCCGGTCCGGCGGTCCGGATACGCCGAAGCGGCCCGGAAGGCTCGTGCCGGTGTTGACCGGCAGTGCTGCTTCCGGACCGCTCGTGGAGGTCCTGCGCTGTGCCGGCGGGTCAGCCGGCTACTCGCGCCGCGAGGGCGTCGCCGACCTCGCTGGTGGATCGGGCCGGCTTGCCGACGCGCTCGGCGAGGTCCGCGGCGACCGCGGTCTCGATCCTCGCTGCCTCGTCGGTCAGGCCGAGGTGCTGCAGCAGCATGGCGACGGACAGCACGGTGGCGGTCGGGTCGGCCTTGCCCTGTCCGGCGATGTCCGGGGCCGAGCCGTGGACCGGCTCGAACATCGACGGGAATGCGCCGCTGGGGTTGATGTTCCCGCTGGCGGCGAGGCCGATGCCGCCGGTGACGGCCGCGGCCAGGTCGGTGATGATGTCGCCGAAGAGGTTGTCGGTGACGATCACGTCGAAGCGCTCGGGCTGGGTCACGAAGAAGATCGTGGCCGCGTCGACGTGCAGGTAGTCGGTGCTGACCTCGGGGAACTCGGTCGCGACCTGGTTGAAGATCCGGGTCCACAGGTGGCCGGCGTGGACCAGCACGTTGTTCTTGTGGACCAGGGTGAGCTTCTTGCGCGGACGGGCCTGCGCGCGGGCGAAGGCGTCGCGGACGACGCGCTCGATGCCGAACGCCGTGTTCAGGCTGACCTCGGTGGCGATCTCCTGCGGCGTACCGGTGCGCAGGGTGCCGCCGTTGCCGACGTAGGGGCCCTCGGTGCCCTCGCGGACCACCACGAAGTCGATGACAGGGTCGCCGGCGAGCGGGGAGGCGACGCCCGGGAAGAGCTTGCCGGGGCGCAGGTTGACGTGGTGGTCGAAGGCGAAGCGCAGCTTCAGCAGCAGCCCGCGCTCCAGCACCCCGGAGGGCACGGACGGGTCGCCGATGGCGCCGAGGAGGATGGCGTCGTTGTTCTTCAGCTCCTCCAGCACGCTGTCCGGCAGGGTCTCGCCGGTGGCGTGGTAGCGGCGTGCGCCGAGGTCGTACTCGGTGCTCTCCACCTTGGTGTCGGCGGGAAGGACGGCGGTCAGGACCTTGAGCCCTTCGGCGACGACTTCCTGGCCGATGCCGTCACCGGGGATCACTGCGAGGCGGAGTGTGCGAGACATGCCTGCGACCCTACTCCGGAGCCCAACAGGTGGGCAGTTGCCGTCCGGAATGTGGACTTCGCTACTGGTGGCCGGTGACGCCGCCGTTGTCGCGGCGGTCCAGGGCCCGCTGGAGGGCGGCCATGGCCTTGGCCCGGTCACTGGTCGGAGAGGGGCGGTTCTGCTGGGGGCGCGGCTGGTCCATGGGGGACTCCGTTTCGTGCGCGGAGGTTTCATGCGCGGAGAAAGGCGATGGAGGGCCGCGCGGGGATCACCCGCGACAGGGGCCGGTCGGAACTGGCCGAGGATACGGCGGATCGTCCGACATCCTCACGGTACGACAGTGGGCCGCGACTGTCTGCAGAACTACTTGGATTTCCTACTATCTGAGACGGAGCTCACCCGGACATACCAAAGCCCCGTCCGTCGCGGACCGCGACGGACGGGGCTTTGCGCAGCTCAGGGCTCAGGAGGCGCTGAGGTTCACCGAACGGGCGAACTTGGCGCCGATCTCAGCGGCGATCTCGGTCAGCAGCGGCTGCGGGATCTCACTGTCGACGGTGAGCGACACCAGGGCGTCGCCGGCCTCGTCGTCACGGGAGACCTGCATGCCCGCGATGTTGATACCGGCCTCGCCGAGGATCCGGCCGAGCGAGCCGACCACGCCGGGGCGGTCGTCGTAGCGGAAGAAGGCCATGTGGTCGGTGAGCACCACGTCCACGTCGAAGGTGTCCACGCCGACGATCTTCTGGACCCGCTTGGGGCCGGTGAGCGTCCCGGAGACGGCGACCTCGCGGCCGTCGGTCAGGGTGCCCTTCACGGTGATGACGTTGCGGTACTCGGGGCTCTCGCTGGTGGTGGTCAGCCGGACCTCGAGGCCGCGCTCCTGGGCGAACAGCGGGGCGTTGACGTAGGAGACCGTCTCGGCGACGACGTCCTCGAAGACGCCCTTGAGGGCCGACAGCTCCAGCACCTTGACGTCGTGCTGGGTGATCTCGCCGCGCACCTCGACGTCGAGGCGGACCGCGACCTCGCCGGCCAGGGCGGTGAAGATCCGGCCGAGCTTCTCAGCCAGCGGCAGACCGGGGCGCACGTCCTCGGCGATGACGCCGCCCTGGACGTTGACCGCGTCCGGCACCAGCTCGCCGGCCAGCGCGAGGCGGACCGACTTGGCGACCGAGATGCCGGCCTTCTCCTGCGCCTCGTCGGTGGAGGCGCCCAGGTGCGGGGTGCAGACCACGTTGTCGAAGGAGAACAGCGGGGAGTCGGTGCACGGCTCCTTGGAGTAGACGTCGAGGCCGGCGCCGGCCACCCGGCCCTCCTTGAGGGCGGCCGCGAGGGCCTCCTCGTCCACGATGCCGCCGCGGGCGGCGTTGACGATGCGGACGGTCGGCTTGACCTTGTGCAGCGCCTCGTCGCCGATCAGGCCGATGGTCTCGGGGGTCTTCGGGAGGTGCACGGTGATGAAGTCGGAGACCTCCAGCAGCTCGTCCAGCGACATGAGCTTGACGCCCATCTGCGCGGCCCGGGCGGCCTGGATGTAGGGGTCGTAGGCGACGATCTTCATGCCGAAGCCGGACATCCGCTGCGCGACCAGCACGCCGATGCGGCCGAGGCCGACCACTCCGAGGGTCTTCTCGGCCAGCTCGACGCCGGTGTACTTGCTGCGGGCCCACTTGCCGGCCTTGAGCGCGGTGTTGGCGGCCGGGATGTGCCGGGCGGTGGAGATCAGCAGACCGCAGGCCAGCTCGGCGGCGGTGACGATGTTGGAGGTCGGGGCGTTCACGACCATCACACCCGCCTTGGTCGCGGCGGGTACGTCCACGTTGTCCAGGCCGACGCCGGCGCGGGCGACGACCTTGAGCTTCCCGGCGGCGGCGATGGCCTCGGCGTCGACCTTGGTGGCGGAGCGGATCAGGATCGCGTCGACGTCGGCGATGGCGGGCAGCAGCTGGGCCCGGTCGGCACCGTCGCAGTGGCGGATCTCGAAGTCGGGGCCCAACGCGTCCACGGTCGCGGGGGAGAGCTCTTCCGCGATGAGAACGACAGGCTTGTGGGTGGGTGCAGCGCTCACGACAGTTGTCCTTACTGTCCGGATCTCCCCTGCCGCATGGGTGTGGGTGGCACCCGTGTAGGGGCGGCATGGTGGGAACGGTGGCATGCCGCGTTGGAGACGCACGACGCTGTGGGCCTGACGCGCAATCGGGAGTCTAGCGAGGGTTGGGCCTGTACCACGCGCCCCTGCGGAGGAATCACCCGCACGGGACCTTACGAACCGTACAAAGATGCGGGGGTGCCCGTTCCGGGACACCCCCGCAGCAGAGGTGGGGGGAAGCTTACGCTTCCTCGTCCACCCAGCTCATCAGCTTGCGGAGCTTCTTGCCGGTGGTCTCCAGCAGGTGCTCGCTGTCGGCCTTCTTGTACTCGTTGTACTTCGGCAGGCCGTTCTTGTACTCGGCGATCCAGGCGTTGGCGAAGGTGCCGTCCTGGATCTCGGCCAGGACCTGCTTCATCGCGGCCTTGGTGTCGGCGGTGATGATGCGCGGGCCGGTGATGTAGTCGCCCCACTCGGCGGTCTCCGAGACCGACCAGCGCATCTTCTCCAGGCCGCCCTCGTACATCAGGTCGACGATGAGCTTCAGCTCGTGCAGGCACTCGAAGTAGGCGATCTCCGGCTGGTAGCCGGCCTCGACCAGGGTCTCGAAGCCCGCCTTGACCAGCGCGGAGGTGCCACCGCAGAGGACGGCCTGCTCACCGAACAGGTCGGTCTCGGTCTCCTCGGTGAAGGTGGTCTTGATGACGCCGGCGCGGGTGCCGCCGATGCCCTTGGCGTAGGAGAGCGCCAGCTCCAGGCCCTTGCCGGTGGCGTCCTGCTCCACGGCCACGATGCACGGGACGCCGCGGCCCTCCTCGTACTGACGGCGGACCAGGTGGCCCGGGCCCTTGGGGGCGACCATGCAGACGTCGACGTCGGCCGGGGGCTTGATGAAGCCGTAGCGGATGTTCAGGCCGTGGCCGAAGAACAGGGCGTCGCCGGCCTTGAGGTTGGGCTCGACGACCTCCTTGTACACGTCGCCCTGGATGGGGTCCGGGACCAGGATCATGATGACGTCGGCCTCGGCGGCCGCCTCGGCCGGCGTGACCACGCGCAGGCCCTGCTCCTCGGCCTTGGCGCGGGACTTGGACTCCGGCAGCAGGCCGACGCGGACGTCGACGCCGGAGTCGCGCAGGGAGAGGGCGTGGGCGTGGCCCTGGCTGCCGTAGCCGAGGATCGCGACCTTGCGGCCCTGGATGATGGACAGATCGGCGTCGTCGTCGTAGAACAGCTCGGCCATCGCTGGCTTCTCCTTGCGGGGGGTTGCTTCGGTTAGGGACACCGTACGCCGGTCGGCGGCGCGCGGGTTTGCTTCTCGGATGCTGAGATTAGCGTCTCAGGGACGGTGCACGTGGGCGCGGGGTTCTCGCGCAGTTCCCCGCGCCCCTATGGGTCTGCAACTGGCTCAGTTGCAATCAGCCAGGGGCGCGGGGAACTGCGCGAGAACCAGCTACGGAGGATCAGTCAGGCGCTGCGGTCCAGCGCGCGGAGGGAACGGTCGGTGATCGACCGTGCGCCGCGGCCCACGGCGACCATCCCGGACTGGACGAGTTCCTTGATGCCGTACGGTTCCAGCATCTTGAGCATCGCCTCCAGCTTGTCGCTGCTGCCGGTGGCCTCGACCGTCACCGCGTCCGGGGAGACGTCCACGGTCTTGGCGCGGAAGAGCGTGACGATCTCGGTGATCTGGGAGCGGGTCTCGCTGTCCGCGCGCACCTTGACCAGGACCAGCTCGCGGCGGACCGCCGCGTCCGGGTCCAGCTCGACGATCTTTATGACGTTGACCAGCTTGTTGAGCTGCTTGGTGACCTGCTCCAGCGGCAGGTCCTCCACGTTGACGACGATGGTCATCCGGGAGATGTCGGGGTGCTCGGTCGGTCCGACCGCGAGCGAGTCGATGTTGAACCCGCGGCGGGAGAACAGCGCGGCGATGCGGGCGAGCACGCCTGGCTTGTTCTCGACCAGGACGGAGAGGGTGTGCTTGGACATGGTTCCTATTCCCTTGGTCGCTGGTCTAGTCGAGCTGGTCGCCGAAGTCCGGGCGGACGTCGCGCGCCGCCAGGATCTCGTCGTTGCTGGTTCCGGCGGCGACCATGGGCCAGACCATGGCGTCCTGGTGGACGATGAAGTCGATGACGACCGGGGCGTCGTTGATCGCCATCGCCTGCTGGATCACCGCGTCCAGGTCCTCGGGGCGCTCGCAGCGCAGCCCGACGCAGCCCATCGCCTCGGACAGCTTGACGAAGTCCGGGATCCGGGTGCCCTGGGCGGGCTGGGCGACGCCGTCGTGCTCGGGACCGCTGTGCAGCACGGTGTTGGAGTAGCGCTGGTCGTAGAAGAGGGTCTGCCACTGGCGGACCATCCCCAGCGAGCCGTTGTTGATGACCGCGACCTTGATCGGGATGTTGTTCAGGGCGCAGGTGACCAGCTCCTGGTTGGTCATCTGGAAGCAGCCGTCGCCGTCGATCGCCCAGACCGGGGTGTCCGGCATCCCGGCCTTGGCCCCCATCGCCGCCGGAACCGCGTAACCCATGGTTCCCGCCCCGCCGGAGTTCAGCCAGGTCGCCGGCCTCTCGAAGGTCAGGAACTGGGAGGCCCACATCTGGTGCTGGCCCACGCCCGCCGCGTAGATCGCGTCCGGGCCGACCAACTGGCCGATCCGCTCGATCACCTGCTGCGGGCTCAGCATGTTGTCGGGGGCGGCGTCGTAGCCGACCGGGTAGGTCTTGCGCCAGCCGTTGAGCTGCTGCCACCACTCGGTGTAGTCCGCCGTGGTGCCGCCGGCGAACTCGGCCTGGACGGCCTGGATCAGGTCGGCCAGGATCTCCCGGGCGTCACCGACGATCGGGACGTCGGCGGTGCGGTTCTTGCCGATCTCGGCCGGGTCGATGTCGGCGTGGACGATCTTGGCGTGCGGGGCGAAGGTGTCTAGCCGGCCGGTGACCCGGTCGTCGAAGCGGGTGCCGACCGCGAACAGCAGGTCGGCCTTCTGCAGCGCGGTGACGGCGGCGACGCTGCCGTGCATGCCGGGCATGCCCAGGTGCTGGTCGTGGGTGTCGGGGAAGGCGCCCAGCGCCATCAGCGTGGTGACCACCGGGGCACCGGTCAGCTCGGCCAGGATCCGCAGTTCCGCGGTCGCACCGGACTTGATGACGCCGCCGCCGATGTAGAGGACCGGGCGCTTGGAGGTGGTCAGCAGCCGGGCGGCCTCGCGGATCTGCTTGGCGTGCGGCTTGGTCACCGGGCGGTAGCCGGGCAGCTGGTGCTCCGGCGGCCAGCGGAACACGGTCCGGGCCTGCAGCGCGTCCTTGGCGATGTCGACCAGCACCGGTCCCGGGCGGCCGGTGGCGGCGATGTGGAACGCCTCGGAGATCACCCGCGGGATCTCGGCCGGGTCGGTGACCAGGAAGTTGTGCTTGGTGATCGGCATGGTGATGCCGCAGATGTCCGCCTCCTGGAAGGCGTCAGTGCCGATCGCGGCGCTGGCGACCTGCCCGGTGATGGCGACGATCGGCACCGAGTCCATGTAGGCGTCGGCGATCGGGGTGACCAGGTTGGTGGCGCCCGGGCCCGAGGTGGCCATGCAGACCCCCACCTTGCCGGTGGCCTGCGCGTAACCGGTGGCCGCGTGGCCCGCGCCCTGCTCGTGGCGGACCAGGATGTGACGGACCTTGACGGAGTCCATCAGCGGGTCGTAGGCGGGGAGGATGGCACCGCCGGGGAGGCCGAACATGGTCTCGACACCGACGGCTTCGAGCGAGCGGATGAGCGACTGGGCCCCGGTCATGGGCTCGGCGACGGGGGACGTCTCGCCTCGCTGCGGGGCGGCGGCTGCCTGCTCAGTCATCTGCTGATTCCTTCTCGGAGGGGTACGTGGCGGGGTTGCGGACTTCGGGGCGTGGGCAACAAAAAACCCCTCGTGCCCGTGGGCATGCGAGGGGTGGCGCGTCGACCTGAGTGATTCCGTGGACCGGGTGAGACCGGAGTCCTGCGGATCAGCCGACGCGCCCGCCAAGTACGAGAATTCGGGTGCTCATGGCTCGACCTTCCTCCGGCGGTGACCGGGGTGTCAAGCCGGTGGGATCGATGTCTCATCATGCGGACCGAGGCCGAGATGACTGCCACGGGAGCGTCCTTGCTGGTCAGAGTTGGTGCGGGGGTGGCCGGGGCGATGAAGCCGCAGGTCACTGCGGGACTCACCCGAAGGGTGGACGAGCCGCTGCGACCCCTCCGCCGGGGCATCGGGAACGTCGAATCCGGGGCCGCAGAGTACCGCGTCCAACTCCTCCTCGGGGAGCGGGCCGGAGAAGTACCGGCCCTGGCCGCGTTGGCAGCCGAGCCGGCGCAGCAGCGCCGCCTGGGCCGCCTGGTCGACGCCCTCGGCCGCCGTGGTGAGGCCCAGCTCCTGTCCCAGCCGGAGCACCGAGGTGGTCAGGGTCTGCAGGAACGCCGACTCGACCAGCCCCTCGACCAGACCGCGCTCCACCTTGATCATGTCGACCGGCAGCAGCCGGAGCCCGCTGAGCGGGGCGCCCGGACCGCCGAACCCGTCCAGGGCGAGCCCGATGCCGAGTTTGCGCAGCGCGGTGAGCCGACGGACCAGCTCGTCGGAGTGGTGCGGCCGGCCGTCCGCGGCCTCACCCTCGGTGATCTCCAGGAGTAAGGACTCCGCGGGCAGGCCGCTGCGCAGCAGCATGGCCTCGATGGTCTCGCACAACCCCGGAACGGCCAGTCTGCGGGCCGAGAGCCGGACCGCCACCGGCAGCTGGGACACCGTGGCGCCCAGCCGCTCCCGGCGCTCCCTGGAGAGCTGCAGCGCCTGCTCGACCATCCAGCGGGTGAACCGCGCCGCCCGGTCGCCGCCCTCCGAGGCCCGCTGGAACTCGGCCGGGGTGAGCAGCAGCCCCTGCGCCGAGCGCCAGCGGGCCTGCGCGGACAGCGCGACCACCTCACCGGAGCCCAGGTCGACCACGGGCTGGTGCAGCAGGGCGAACTGGCCCTCGCGCACGGCGAGCCTGAGCCGCTGCTCCAGCTCGGTGCGGCGGTGCAGCTCGGTGCGCAACTGCGGGTCGTAGACGGCGACCCGGCCCTTGCCGTTCTTCTTGGCCCGGTACATCGCCAGGTCGGCGTTGCGCAGCAGCCGGGCCGGGGTGATGCCGGGCTCGGCGAAGGCGATGCCGATGCTCGCGGCCACGCCGAGCTCCTCGCTGCCGATCCAGTACGGCGCGGACAGGGCCGCGCGCAGCCGCTCGGCGACCTCCGCAGCCTGCTCCTGGTCGAGCCCCACCAGCAGTACGGCGAACTCGTCGCCGCCCAGCCGGGCGACGGTGTCCCCGGAACGGACGGTGTCCTGCAGCCTCCGGGCCGCCTGGACCAGCAGTTCGTCGCCGACCTGGTGCCCCGCCGTGTCGTTGACGGCCTTGAAGCCGTCCAGGTCGAGGAAGAGCACCGCGACGCCCTCGGCGGCGGGCATCCGGTTCAGCGCCGTCCTGCCGCGGTTCAGGAACAGCGCCCGGTTGGGCAGGTCGGTGAGCGCGTCGTGGAACGCGTTGTGCTCCAACTGCGCCTGCAGGCGCACCCGTTCGGAGACGTCCCGGCAGTTGAAGATCAGGCCGTCGCGGTAGCGGTTCACCGTGGACTCGACGTCCAGCCACTCCCCCGCGCCGGAGCGCACCCGGCACTCGATCCTGGCGGTCGGCTCCTGGGCGGGGCTCTGCGCCAGGTAGCGCTGCACCTCCCAGAGGACGTGCCCGAGGTCGTCCGGGTGGACCATCTCCGGCAGCCGGGTGCCCACCAGTTCCTCGGCCGGGCGGCCGTAGACGCCGGTGGCGGCGGGGCTGACGTAGCGCAGCACGCCGTCCGGGTCGGCGATCATGATGACGTCGCTGGAGCCCTGGACCAGCGAGCGGAAGTGGTTCTCCTGGTGCGACAGCTTCTGCGCCAGCGACAGGTTGTCCAGCAGCATGATGCCCTGGCGCAGGATCAGCGCGAACACCACGGTGCAGGCGACGATCAGTACGAAGCGGTCCAACTGGCGCTGTGCGAAGGCGTTGTAGATCAGGCCGGCGGTGCAGACCGCGGCGGCGGCGTAGGGGGTCAGCGCGCTGAAGGTGGAGGCGACCCTGGTCCGCCCGCCGCCGGGGGCGGCGGCCCCGCCGTTGCCGCTGGGCCTGGCCCAGGGGGCCCAGGCGAGCAGCATGCTGCCGGTGAACCAGCCGGCGTCCAGCAACTGGCCGGAGTGGTAGGCGTCCCGGAGCGCCTGGCTGGTGAACAGGGCGTCGCAGAGCACGGTCAGCGCCAGCGCCACCATCGCCGTGTGCACGGCCGCCCGGTTGCTGTCGCGGCTCCGGAAGCGCAGCCCCAGCACCATGCTGACCAGCAGGATGTCCAGCACCGGGTAGGCCAGCGCCATCGACAGCCGCAGCGGGCTGCCGGAGTCGCCGTGGGCGGTGCGCGCCAGCGCGAGGCTCCAGCTCAGCGTGAGCAGCGAGCCGGCGATCAGCCAGCCGTCCAGGGCGAGACAGAGCCAACCGGCCGCGTTGCGCGGGCGTTTGGCCAGCAGCAGCAGGCCGAGGATGGCCGGCGGGGCGAACATCAGGAAGGCGTAGTCGGCGATGGAGGGGGTCGGGATCGGCACCCGGAGCACCACCTCGTACCAGCCCCAGACGCCGTTGCCGACGGCGACCATCAGTGAGGACAGGCCGAAGCAGAGCCAGGCCGGACGGTGCCGGCCGGCGGCGGTGCAGCTGTAGCCCAGACAGGACAGGGACGCGGTGAGCGCGGCACCGGAGAGGCCGAAGTCCCCCATGAAGTCGGCCAGGCCCGGGGAGCCCCAGCCGGAGGCCGAACCGATCAGATAGCCGAGGCACAGCAGCAGGATGAGCAGCCTGGGCAGCCGGGAGGCCGGACCCGGCTGCGGCGCCTCCTCGCGCGGCTCCTCCGCCTCGTACGCGGAGAGGCTGCCCGACAGCAGCCCCGGCGGGTCGAGGTCGGAGACGGACGCGACGGGGTCCTGCACGCTGAATCTCGGCACGGAATGCTCCTCGGCCCAGGGTGGGCCGGGCAGCACGGTCTTGGTACTCATACCGGTAACTCCCCCTCCGGCCCCGGTCGCGGGCGGAGCAGCGATGCGGATCGCTCCGTACCGGCTCTCCCGGTCGGGACCTTACACCACTCTCGTCACTCTACGACATCCATACTCAACTCAGAGTAACTGAACGCGCTGGGAAGGCTCTGCGGGATCGGTGGGGACGGCCCGGAACCAGCCGAATGGCCAGGCGCGTGGGGGTGTTGGGGGCGCAAGGGGGGCGCGGAGCGAGGCATGTGCCGCGACGCCTGCCACCGTAGCTGGTTCTCGCGCGCGCCTTTCGTCAAGCAGAGCCTCGCGCCCCCAGAGGCCTAACGGCCGAAGGCGGCGAGTTGGGTGGTCAGGAGGCGGAGGGCGCGGGGGAGGAAGGCGGTGCTGGGGCCGCCGACGTGAGGGGTGATCAGGGTGTTGGGGGCGTGCCGGAGCGGGTGGTCGGCGGGCAGCGGCTCCGGGTCGGTGACGTCCAGGGCCGCGCCGATCCGGCCGGTGTCCAGCTCGGCGAGCAGGGCCTTGGTGTCGACGACAGCGCCGCGCGCGACGTTGACCAGCAGCGCGCCGTCCTTCATCCGGGCCAGGAACGCGGCGTCGGCGAGGTGCCGGGTCTGCTCGGTCAGCGGCACCAGCAGCACCACCACGTCCGCCGCCGGCAGCAGCGCCGGAAGCCCGTCCAGGGCGTGCACCGGGCCGAGCGGCTCGGAACGCGCACTGCGCGCCACCCGGACGATGTCGCACTCAAACGGCAGCAGCCGTGCCTCCAGGGCCGCGCCGATGGAGCCGTAGCCGACGATCAGGACCGTGCGGTCGGCCAGCGCGGGGCGGAAGTGCTGGTTCCAGACCCCGTCGGCCTGGTCCCTGACGAACTGCGGGATGCCGCGCAGCGAGGCCAGGATCAGCGTGACCGCGAGTTCGGCGGTGCTGGCGTCGTGCAGGCCGCGGGCGTTCTGCAGGGTCACCCCGGCCGGCAGCCGCGGCAGCACGTCGTCGACGCCGGCGGTGAGCGTCTGCACGGTGCACAGTGCGGGCAGCCGCGGGAACAGGGCGGTGGCGGCCGCATGGTGCATGTAGGGGAGGCAGTAGAACTCGACGCCGTCGAGCACCCGCTGCTCCGGTGGCGGTCCCCCTCCGTCCCAGACGGCGATCTCGTCGGCGCGGACCCCGGCGGGCAGCGTGCCGAGCTGCTCGGGCGGATAGGGCAGGAGGTAGCGGGCCATGACCGCGAGGCTATCGCGGGCCGACCAGTCGGAGCCGGTGGGCCAGCGCGGCGGCCTCGCCGCGCCCGGTCACCTCCAGCTTGGCCAGGATGTTGGAGACGTGAACGCTCGCCGTCTTCGGCGAGATGTACAGCTCCTCGGCGATCTGACGGTTGCTCCGCCCCAGCGCCACCAGCCGCAGCACGCCCAGCTCACGCGGCGTCAGATGGAAAGCGGCGGGACCCGGCTCGAGTTGCTCCGGCTCCGCCGCGGCCCGCTCGGTGCGCAGCCCGGCCCGTTCCAGCAGCAGCCGCACGGACTGCTGCAGCCCGTGCTCCCCCTGGCGCTCGGCCAGCTCCAGCGCCTCGTCGGCGGCCGCGGCCGCCGGGCCGCGCTGCCCCTCGACGGCCAGCCGTTCCGCCGCCCGGTACAGCGCCATGGCGCGCGCTCCCCGGGATTCCAGCCCGGCCACCGCTTCCGCCGCGGCCAGCCACATCGTCGCGGTGTCGCTCCGTTCGGCGCGGGCCAGTTCGGCCGCCAGCATCGATCCCCAGGGGGCCGCGAGCGGATGCTGCCTGCTCAACCCGGCCGCCGCGGCCCGGATCCGCTGCAGCGTCTCGGGCCGGCCCTGGGCCGACCCCGGCAGTTCGTAGCCGTCGGCCTCGGCCGCCGCGGCGTGGAACAGCAGCGGATAGGCGTGCCGCTCGTAGCCCCGGTCCAGGCCCTTGTCCAGTACGGCGGACAGCTCGGACCTGGCATCGCCGAAACGGCCCTGCCGGCAGGCGATCCGCACCGCCAGCAGCGCCGTCGGCAGGTACTTCTGCGGCTGCCAGTCGGCCTCCAGGGCGCGGGCTGCCTCCAACTGCTCGGCGGCGTGCGCGGTGTCCCCGCGCATCAGCGCCAGATCGCCGCGCAGCCGCTCCAGGAAGTCGCGGTGCGCCTCCCGTCCGGAGCCGAACGGCTCCTCGGCGAGCAGCCTCCCGGCCTCGTCCAGCCGCCCCAGCGACAGCAGTGCCTCGGCCAGGTTGCCCAGCATGATGGTGCCGCTGTAGGCCGCCATCCCGTTCAGCCTGATCAGTTCCAGACCGGCCCGGGCGGCCTCGGCCGCACGGGCGGACCGGCCCTCGGCCTCGTAGTGGTGCGAGAGGTTGATGTACACCCGGGACTGGAGCTCCATGTCACCGGTGGCGGCGGCGTCCTCGATCAGGTCGGCGAAGGCGGCGTCGGCCTGCTCGTGGTCGTCGAAGATCCGGTGCAGGCTGCCCAGGGTGAGCCGGGCGTGCAGTTCGGTGGTGCGGGCGCCGACCGCGCGGGCCACCTCGACGGCCCGTCGGGCCGTCTCCAGGTCCTCCCTGCGGGCGTCGTCCAGGGTGCCTTCGACGGCCAGCCGGTTGAGCAGGTCGGCGAGGACGGCGGTGGGCGGTCCTTCGCCGACCAGTGCCAGGGCGCGGTCGATGTCCTCCCGGGCGGTCCCGCCGGAGCGGTAGCGGACGGCACGGCCGCGCTGCATCAGGAACCAGGCGGCCCGCTGCGGGTCCTCGGTCTCGTCCACGATCCGCAGCGCCTTCTTGATGAAGCGCAGGCCCCGGTCGTGCTCGCCGCTGTACATGGCCGCGACGGCGGCCTGGGCCAGCAGGTCGGTCGTCCGCAGCCGGCCGCATGAGTGCCCGCCGCCGGGCGGGCAGGTGCAGCGGGGGTAGGTCGAGTCGGTCGACTCGACACCGGTCAGACCCGCGAGGACCTGCTCCGGCACGTCGTCCCACAGGTCCAGGGCCCGCACCAGCATGCGCAGCTGCTCGGCGAAGGCGTTGCGGCGGCGCGCGTGCAGACCCGCCTCCAGGGCGGCCGGCAGCGCCAGCGCCGCGTCGCGGGCGTGGTACCAGTAGTCGGCGAGACGGGCGGCCCGCTGGTCGGCGGCGACCAGCTCCGGGCGCTCGGCCAGCACGCCGGCGTAGCGGCGGTTGATCCGGCTGCGCTCCCCCGGCATCAGGTCGTCCGAGACCGCCTCGCGCACCAGGGCGTGGCGGTAGCAGTAGCCGTCCAGGTCGGCGCTGGGCTGGATGATGTTGGCGCCCACGGCGGTGCGCAGGATCTCGGTGAGTTCGTCCTCGGGATGTCCGGCGACCGCGGCCAGCAGCCGGTGCTCGACCGCCGAGCCACCCTCGGCCAGGATCCGCAGGATGCCCTGGGTCTCCTCCGGCATCGCCTCGACCCGTACCAGCAGCAGGTCGCGCAGCGAGTCGGTGAGGCAGCGGCCGGCGCCCTGCTGCTCGGAGGCGGCGAGCTCCTCGACGAAGAAGGGGTTGCCCTCGGAGCGGTCGTAGACCCACTGGACCAGGTCCTCGCCGGGCACCCGGGGGTGCAGGATGCCGGCCAGCTGGCGGGCCACCTCGGCCCGGCCCAGCCTGGGCAGTTCGAACCGCTGGACGGTGCGGAGCCGCTCCAGCTCGGCGAGGTAGGGCCGGACCGGGTGGCGCCGGTGCAGGTCGTCGCTGCGGTAGGTGGCCAGGAGCACCACCCTGGCCCCCTGCAGGGTGCGGACCAGGTAGGCGAGCAGTTCCCGGGTGGAGCGGTCGGACCAGTGCAGGTCCTCGACGGCCAGCACCAGGGTGCGGTCCACCGTCAGCCGTTCGAAGAGCCGCGCGGTGTGCTCGAACAGCCGGGCCCGGGCGAAGGCGTCGTGCGCCTCGGGCGGGGCCTCGCCGAAGTCCGGCAGCAGCCGGGCCAGGCTGCTCTCGTAGCCCTCGGCGGCCCGGTCCAGCTCGACGCCGAGCTCCCGGTGCAGGCGGCGCAGGATGCTGGCGAACGGCGCGTAGGGCAGCCCCTCGGCGCCGACCTCCAGGCAGCCGCCGACCGAGACCAGGGCGCCGCCGGACAGCGCCGCCCGCTGGAACTCCTCCAGCAGCCGGGTCTTGCCGACCCCGGCCTCGCCGCCGATCAGCACGGCCTGCGGCAGCCCCGCCCCGGCCCGGCGCAGCGTGTCGTCCAGCGCCGCGAGCTCGGAACTGCGGCCGACGAACCGGGGGCTTACCGATATCCGCTCCACGGCCCCGAGCATCGCACATGCCTCCGACAGCGCCGCCTGATTTTCCCCGTGCACCTGGTACCGATGGGCCGATCAGGCGCCGACCGGCACCAGGCGCAGCCGGTGCGCCAGGGCGGCGGCCTCGCCGCGCCCGGTCACCTCCAGCTTGGCCAGGATGTTGGACACATGGACGCTCGCCGTCTTCGGCGAGATGTACAGCTCCTCGGCGATCTGACGGTTGCTCCGCCCCAGCGCAACCAGCCGCAGCACCGCCAGCTCACGCGGCGTCAGATGGAAGGCGGCGGGCTCCACCGACGGCTCCGGCTCCGCGGACTCCGCCGCCCGCAGTCCGGCACGGTCGGCGAGCTGCCGCGCCGACGCCTGCATCCGTACGTCGCCGTGCCGGGCCGCCTGCTCCTCGGCCCGCCGCAGCAGCGCCGCCGCCTCGGACCGCCGCCCCTGCAGCGCCTCGGCCTCGGCGGCCCGCAGCAGCGCCAGGTCCAGCGGGTACGGGAGTCCGAGCGGCTCCAGCACGGCCGCCGCGCGGAGATACGGCTCGGCCTGGAAATCGCCCTCGGCGCGGGCGAGTTCGGCGTCCAGCAGCAGGGCGAACCCGTCCGCCAGCGGCCAGCCGCGGAGCAGCTGCGAGGCGGCCGCGCGCACCTGCTCCAGCACCGCGGGCCGGTCGGCGTCCAGGGCCGGGAGCCCGCGCGAGTCGGCTTCGGCGGCCGTGGCGTGCAGCAGCAGCGGCCAGACGTAGCGGGACTTCCCGGAGGGGAAGCCCTCGCCGACGGCGGCCAGCAGCTCGGACCTGACCCCGTCGAAACGGCCCTCGGCGGCGGCCAGCCGGATCGCCAGCTCGGACACCGGCAGCCAGCTCTGCGCACGGCCGCCGACCAGCTCGGCCCTGGCGTTCAGCAGCTGCGCGGTCGCGGCCGGGAGGTCGTCGCGCAGCAGCGCGATCAGACCGCGGAGCCGGTTCAGGAAGCCGCTCTCGGTCGGGGTGCCCAGTTCGTGCGAGACGGCGTCGAGCAGCCGCTGGGCCTCGTCCAGCCGCCCGAGGGAGATCAGCGGCTCGACCCAGTTGCCCTGCAGGATCGAACCCGAGGCCCCCAGCAGGCCGTTGGCCCTGGCCATCTCGCAGCCCTCGCGGGCCGTCGCCTCGGCCTGCTCCGAGCGGCCGAGGCCCTCGTAGACGTCCGAGAGGTTGACGTAGGCGCGGGACATCAGGTCCGGTTCGTGCAGCTCGACCGCGCGGCTCAGCACGTGCTGCAGCTCGGCCAGGCCCTCGGCCTCGCGTCCCAGGATGACCTGGAGCGTGCCCAGGGTGACCCGGGCGTGCAGTTCCACCGGCTCGTCGCTGATCTGGCGGGCGATCCCGATGGCCCGCTCGGCCAGGGCGATGTCCTCCGGTTCGGGCCAGTCGACCATGTCGCAGGCGGCGTACCGGGCGAAGACCTCCGCCTGCACCGCGTTCGGCGGACCGTTCTCGACCAGCGCGCGGGCCTTGGCCAGATCGGCGCGGCCGTTGTCGCCGGCGTCGAAGAGGAACTGGACGCGGGAGCGCTGGCCCCAGAACCAGGCGGCCCGGGACGGGTCGGTGGTCTCGTCGATATGACGCAGCGCCAGCTTGCAGAGGTTGAGGCAGCGTTCGCGCTCCCCGCAGAGCCGGGCGGCGACGGCGGCCTCGGCGATGACGTCGACGTAGCGCAGCCGCTCGCAGCACTCCCCGTTCGGGTCCTCGTCGCAGCTGCAGGCCGGATAGGACTCGGCGTAGTCGGCGGGGCGCAGATCGGCCAGCACCTCCTCCGGGACCCGGTCCCACAGCTCCAGCGCGCGCTCCAGCATCTGCAGCTGCTCGGCGAAGGCGTTGCGCCGCCGGGCCTCGCGGCTCGCGTCCAGGGCGGCCGGCAGGGCGCGGGCCGGATCACCGGCGCTGTACCAGTAGTTGGCCAGCCGGGTGGTCCGCTCCACGGCGGGCACCAGCTGCGGCTGCTCACTGAGGACCGTCGCGTAGCGCCGGGTGATCCGGCCGCCCTCGCCGGGCAGCAGGTCGTCGGCGACGGCCTCGCGGACCAGGGCGTGCCGGAAGCGGTAGCCGTCACCGTCCGGGGTGGGGCGCAGGATGTTGGCGTCCACCGCCGCGCGCAGGGCGCCGATCAGCTCGTCCTCCGGCAGCGGCAGCACCGCCCGGAGCAGCCCGTACTCCACCGCCGAGCCGCCGAGCGCGAGGGCCCGCAGCACGGACTGCACCGCCTCGGGCAGCGCTTCGACCCGGACCAGCAGCAGATCGCGCAGCGACTCGGTGAGCCCGGTGGAGCAGCCGCCCTGGTAGCTGGCCGCCAGCTCCTCCACGAAGAAGGGGATGCCCTCGGAGCGGAGGAAGATCCTGGACACCAGCGCCGGGTCGGGGGTGTCCGCCAGGATGCCCAGCAGCTGGTCGGCGACCTCGGCGCGGCCCAGCCGCGGCAGGTCCAGCCGCTGCACCGTGCGCAGCCGCTCCAGCTCGGCCAGGAAGGGCCGTAGCGGGTGACGGCGGTGCAGGTCGTCGCTGCGGTAGGTGGCGACGATGACCAGCCGCGAGCCGCGCAGCGAGCGCAGCAGGTAGACCAGCAGTTCCCGGGTGGACCGGTCGGACCAGTGCAGGTCCTCCAGGGCCAGCACCACGGTGCGGTCCGCGGTGAGCCGTTCGAAGAGCTGGGCGGTGTGCTCGAACAGCCGGGCCCGGCCGAACTCGTCGTGGGCCTCCGGCACCGCGTGGCCCAGCTCCGGCAGCAGTTGCGCCAGCCGGCCCTCGCTGCCCGCCGCCGCCTGCTCCATCTCGACGCCCAGCTCGTGGTGGAGCGCGCGCAGGGCGGCGGCGATCGGCGCGTACGGCAGGCCGTCCGCACCGATCTCCACGCAACCGCCGACGGCGGCTACGGCCCCCCGCGCCGTAGCCGCACAGACGAACTCCTCCAGCAGCCGGGTCTTGCCGACCCCGGCGTCCCCCGCGATGAGCAGCGCCTGTGGCTGCCCCTCCCCCGCCCGCTGCAGCGCCGTCGAGAGCTCCGCCATTTCGGCGGAGCGGCCGACGAACACGGGACTCACCGATATGCGCTCCACATCACTGAGCATCGCACACGCCTCCGACAGTCCGGGGGCGTCGGTCAGCAGGCACTGGGCGCGGAGGCCCGCCGCGAGCGGCGGGCGCCCCGGAAGTGGAACTGCGATCCCCCTCCCTTCCGGTCCTGGGCCCCGTCACTCTCCGCCGCCGCCCGGGCGTGCTGCTCGGCCTCGACTACCATGCGGTGCTGCTCGGCCGCGCGACGCAGCTCGGACTCGCGGATCTTGAAGGACTGGAAGTAGAACTCGCTGCTGGACATCTGCTGCTCCCCTGTGAAGGTCTTTCGCTCTTCCCTGCTGACCTCAAGATTCCTCTCCCAGGGGGGTGCCGGGCATCGGGAGCCTGCCCGATCTTCCAGCTCAGAGGGGCCTTAGACAGCACTGAGGCCGTCCTACCCGGAGGGGTGGGACGGCCTCAGTGGAGTGTCCTGCGGCCTTAGGCGCCTTAGGACCTTAGAACCTCAGGCGAGCCGCTCCAGGATGAGCTCCTTGACCCTGGCCGCGTCGGCCTGGCCGCGGGTGGCCTTCATGACCGCGCCGACCAGTGCCCCGGCCGCGGCGACCTTGCCGTCGCGGATCTTGGCGGCGACATCGGGGTTGGCCGCGATGGCCTCGTCCACGGCCGCGCCCAGCGCCGAGTCGTCGGAGACCACGGCCAGGCCGCGCCCGGCGACGACCTCGTCCGGGCCGCCCTCGCCGGCCAGCACCGCCTCGATCACCTGGCGGGCCAGCTTGTCGTTCAGCGAACCGGCCGCCACCAGCTCGGACACCCGGGCGACCTGCGCCGGGGTGATCGGCAGCGCGCCGAGCTCGGCGCCCGACTCGTTGGCGTGCCGGGCCAGCTCGCCCATCCACCACTTGCGGGCCTGGTCCGCGGGCGCGCCCGCGGCGATGGTCTCCAGGATCGGCTCGATCGCACCGGCGTTGAGCACCGACTGCATCTCCAGGTCGGAGATGCCCCACTCGCCCTGCAGCCGCTCCCGACGCACCCGGGGCATCTCGGGCAGCGCGGCACGCAGCTCCTCGACCCACTCGCGGGGCGGGGCGACCGGCACCAGGTCGGGCTCGGGGAAGTAGCGGTAGTCCTCGGCGTTGTCCTTGATCCGCCCGGCGGTGGTGCTGCCGTCCTCCTCGTGGAAGTGGCGGGTCTCCTGGACGATGCTGCCGCCCTCGTTGAGCACGGCGGCGTGCCGCTGGATCTCGAACCGGGCGGCCCGCTCCACGCTGCGCAGCGAGTTGACGTTCTTGGTCTCCGAGCGGGTGCCGAACTCCTCGCGCCCGTGCGGCCGCAGCGACAGGTTGACGTCGCAGCGCATCTGGCCCTTGTCCATCCGGGCCTCGGACACGCCCAGCGCCTTGATGACCTCGCGCAGCTCGGCCACGTACGCCTTGGCGACCTCGGGTGCGCGGCTGCCGGCGCCCTCGATCGGCTTGGTGACGATCTCGATCAGCGGGATGCCGGCCCGGTTGTAGTCCAGCAGCGAGTGCGAGGCGCCGTGGATGCGGCCGGTGGCACCGCCGATGTGGGAGGACTTGCCGGTGTCCTCCTCCATGTGGGCGCGCTCGATCTGCACCCGGAAGACCTCGCCGTCCTCCAGCGTGACGTCCAGGTAGCCGTTGAAGGCGATCGGCTCGTCGTACTGCGAGGTCTGGAAGTTCTTCGGCATGTCCGGGTAGAAGTAGTTCTTCCGGGCGAAACGGCACCACTCGGCGATCTCGCAGTTCAGCGCGAGGCCGATCTTGACGGCCGACTCCACGCCGATCTCGTTCACCACCGGCAGCGCGCCGGGCAGGCCCAGGCAGGTGGGGCAGGTCTGCGAGTTGGGCTCGGCGCCCAGCTCGGTGGAGCAGCCGCAGAACATCTTGGTGGCGGTGCCCAGCTCGACGTGGACCTCAAGGCCCATCACCGGGTCGTACGCCGCCAGCGCCTCGTCGTAGGGCACCAGGTCGATGACGCTCACTGATGCGTCCCCTCTTCGTCACATGTGTTCATGGATGCTCAGCCGAGCAGGATGTCGTCGTCGCCGAGCCTGCGCAGCTCGCGGACCAGCAGCGCGGTGCTGGTGACCAGGGCCAGGGCGGCGACGGCGGCGTTGACCAGCTTGAGGGTGTCGCCCTCCTCGCGGGCCTTGCGGACGTCCTTGACGATGCCGAAGGCGCCGAAGGCGCTGCCGCCGATGCCGAACAGGATGCCGGGCTTGGAGTGCTTGAAGCCCTTCAGCTGCTTGGCCTTGCTGCCGGTGCCGATGGTGGTGGCGGTGTCGATCTTCGCGACGGTCTTGTTGCTCACAGCGCCGGTGCCTCCTCGAGCAGGGGGTGTCCCCACTGGTTGTTGAGTGCCGCCTCGACCGCCGCACCAACCCGGTACAGCCGGTCGTCGGCCATGGCGGGGGCGATGATCTGCAGGCCGACCGGGAGATTGTCCTCCGGGGCGAGCCCGCAGGGCACCGACATGGCCGAGTTGCCGGCCAGGTTCGACGGAATGGTGCACAGGTCCGCCAGGTACATCGCCATCGGGTCGTCGGCGCGCTCGCCGATCGGGAAGGCGGTGGTCGGCGTGGTCGGCGAGACCAGCACGTCCACGTCGGCGAAGGAGCGGGCGAAGTCCTGGGTGATCAGGGTCCGCACCTTCTGCGCCGAGCCGTAGTAGGCGTCGTAGTAGCCGGAGGAGAGGGCGTAGGTGCCCAGGATGATCCGGCGCTTGACCTCGGGGCCGAAGCCGGCCTCGCGGGTCAGCGCGGTGACGTCCTCGGCCGAACGGGTGCCGTCGTCGCCGACCCGCAGGCCGTAGCGCATGGCGTCGAAGCGGGCCAGGTTGGAGCTGGCCTCGGACGGCGCGATCAGGTAGTAGGCGGGCAGCGCGTAGCTGAAGGACGGGCAGGACAGCTCGACCACGGTGGCGCCGAGACCGCGCAGGATCTCCACCGACTCGTTGAAGCGCTGCATCACGCCGGCCTGGTAGCCCTCGCCGGCGAACTCCTTGACCACGCCGACCCGGACGCCGGTGAGGTCGCCGCCGGCGCCCTGGCGCGCGGCCGCCACCAGCGGCAGCACCGGGGCGTCGATCGAGGTGGAGTCCAGCGGGTCGTGCCCGGCGATGGCCTCGTGCAGCAGGGCCGCGTCCAGCACGGTGCGGGCGCAGGGGCCGCCCTGGTCCAGCGAGGAGGAGAAGGCGATCAGGCCGTAGCGGGAGACCGTGCCGTAGGTCGGCTTGACGCCGACGGTGCCGGTGACCGCGCCGGGCTGGCGGATCGAGCCGCCGGTGTCGGTGCCGATGGCCAGCGGGGCCTCGTAGGCGGCCAGCGCGGCGGCGGAACCGCCGCCGGAGCCGCCGGGGATCCGGGAGAGGTCCCAGGGGTTGCCGGTGGGGCCGTAGGCGCTGTTCTCGGTGGAGGACCCCATGGCGAACTCGTCCATGTTGGTCTTGCCGAGGATCACCACGCCGGCGTCCTTGAGCCGGCGGGTCAGCGTCGCGTCGTACGGCGGCACCCAGCCTTCGAGGATCTTCGACCCGGCGGTGGTGGGGACGCCCTTGGTGGTGAACACATCCTTGAGCGCGAGCGGGACGCCGGCCAGCGGGCCCAGCTCCTCGCCTGCGGCGCGCTTGGCGTCCACGGCGCGGGCGGCGCTGAGCGCGCCCTCGGTGTCGACGTGCAGGAAGGCGTGCACCTTCTCGTCGACGGCGCCGATGCGGTCCAGGTGCGCCTGGGCCACCTCGACGGCGGAGACCTCGCCTGCGGCGATGGCCGCGGCGGTCTCGGCTGCGGTGTTGCGGATCAGGTCGGTCATGGGTTGGTCAGTCCTCCCCGAGGATCTGCGGCACGCGGAAGCGCTGCTCCTCCGCGGCGGGCGCACCGGCGAGGGCCTCGGCGGGCGTGAGGGACGGGCGGACCACATCCGGGCGCATGACATTGGTCAGCGGCAGCGGGTGCGAGGTCGGCGGTACGTCTTCGGCGGCGATCTCGCTGACGCGGGCGACCGCGTCGACGATGTCGTTGAGCTGCTCGGCGAAGTGGTCCAGCTCTTCGGCCTTGAGCTCCAGCCGCGACAGCCGGGCGAGGTGGGCGACCTCCTCGCGCGTAATGCCAGGCATGCAGCAGTCCCCTTCGGGGTGGGATCAGGTTTTCCGGGCCCCAGTCTATTGACACCGGGGAGGACCCCATCCTACGGACGCCCGGGGCATCCATGCGCTGACGTTTTTGTCTCTAGGGGCGCGGGGAACTGCGCTGCCAACCATCTACGGAGGTGCATGGCTGGCAGCGCAGTTCCCCGCGCCCCTCAAGACGTCGGTTCGACGGGTTGCGGCGAAGCCGCGTTGCGGATCCGCAGCCACGCCGTCGCCTGGTCGGCGGGGAGCGCTGCGGAGACCAGCCAGCCCTGGACCGCGTCGCAGCCCATGGCGTGCAGCCGCTCCCAGGTCTCGTCGTCCTCGACGCCCTCGGCGACCACGGTCAGCCCCAGCGAGTGGGCGAGCTGCACCGAGCAGCGGACCACGGCCGCGTCGTGGTGGTCCGCCACCATCCTGCTGACGAAGGAGCGGTCGATCTTCAGCTCACCCACCGGCAGCTTCCGCAGCCGCACCAGCGAGGAGTACCCGGTGCCGAAGTCGTCGAGGGACATGCCGACCCCGTGGCCGCGCAGCTCCTCCAGGGTGTCGGCGGCCAGCTGCCCGTCCTCCAGCAGCAGCCGTTCGGTGATCTCCAGCTGCAGCGCCCCGGCCGGCACCCCGTGCCGGGCCAGCCGGTCCGCGATGGACTGAGCGAACCCGGGCCGCAGCACGTCGCGGGGCGAGACGTTGACCGCGACCTGGACGGTCATCCCCTCGGCGCGCCAGGCGGCCAGCTGGGTGACCGCCGCCTCCAGCACGTAGTCGGTGAGCTTGGGCATCAGCCCGCTGGACTCGGCGAGGCCGACGAACTCGTCCGGGCTGACCGGCCCGTGCCCGGCCCGGTCCCAGCGGACCAGCGCCTCCAGGCCGACCACATGGCCGTCGAAGGCGACCTTGGGCTGGTAGTGGATCTGCACGTCCCTGGTGTCCAGCGCCCGGCGCAGGTCGCCGAGCAGGCCGAGCCGCTGGGGCGTGTCGGCGTCCTGCTCCGGGTGGTAGCGCTCGACGCCGCTGCGGCTGCGCTGGGCGTGGGCCATCGCCACATCGGCCCGCCGGAGCAGGGATTCGGCGTCGGTGGCGTCGTCGGGCGTGACGGCCACACCGGCGCTGGACTCCAGCACCAGCTGCAGCCCGTCCAGGTGCACCGGCACCGCGAGGGCCGCCACCAGTTCGCGGGCTGAGCGGAGCGGGTCGTCGCCGACGTCCGGCAGCAGCACCGCGAACTCGTCCCCGCTGAGCCTGGCGACCAGGCCGGCGTCGGGGACGGAGCGTCGCAGCCGGTGGCCGACCTGGGCCAGCAGCCGGTCGCCGGCGGAGTGGCCCAGGGTGTCGTTGAGGGACCGGAACCGGTCCAGGTCGAGCAGCACCAGCGCGAGCTTCCGGTCCCCGTCGGCGCGGGCGATGGCCTCGCGGGCGGCGCGCAGCAGGGCGTCGCGGTTGGCCAGGCCGGTGAGCGGGTCGGTGGCCTGGTCGTGCAGCCGCTCGCCGGCGATCCGCCAGGCCACGTAGAGCACGGCCAGCGGGACCGCGAACAGCGGGAGCAGTTGCGGTGCGTGGTGGGAGGTGATCAGCGCCAAAGGCAGCAGCGGTGCCGCACCCACCGCCAGCGTTCCGACAAAAACCGCAAGTCTGACCGGAAGCCCGGCGCGGCCGAGCCTCGACGTGCGCTCCATAGATGTTCCTCTGGATTCCCCGTTCGCCCGCTGAGGGAGCGGGTTGTGTTCAAGGGTAAAGCCGGGACTCATGGAGGGGCAGGGAATTGGACAGGCCGTGACCGACTGGTGTCGTTACCAGCCGGTCGGCTCTACGATATGCGCTGCCTGACCGAAATGCCTTTGCGTTAAGTTACTTGACGAGGCATTAGTCCGCATCCGAGGGTGCGTCAACCGCTACGGGGAGTGCACGCTCGCGCGCCGCGTCCGGCCCCTCGGTGAGCAGCACCGCGAAGCCGTCGTCGTCCAGGACGGCCAGCTTCAGCTGCATCGCCTTGTCGAACTTGGAGCCGGGGTTGTCGCCGACCACCACGAAGTCGGTCTTCTTGGAGACCGATCCGGTGACCTTCGCCCCGAGCCGTTGCAGCGCGTCCTTGGCGCCGTCCCGGGTGTGTGAGGCGAGCGTTCCGGTGACCACCACGGTCAGCCCCTCCAGCGGACGCGGCCCCTCGTCCTCCCCGCCGCCCTCCTCCACGAACCGGACACCGGCGGTGCGCCACTTCTCGATGATCTCGCGGTGCCAGTCCTCGGCGAACCACTGGGTGATCGCGGCGGCGATGGTCGGACCGACGCCCTCGGTGGCCGCCAGCTCCTCCTCGCTCGCGGCGGCGATCCGGTCCAGGTCGCGGAACTCCCGGGCCAGCGCCTGGGCGGCGACCGGGCCGACATGACGGATCGACAGGCCCGCCAGGATCCTGGCCAGCGGCTGCTGCTTGGCCGCTTCCAGGTTCTCCAGCAGCGCGGTCGCGGTCTTCTTGGGCTCGCCCTTCAGATTGGCGAAAAAGGTGACGACCTTCTCCTCGCCGGTCTTGGCGTCCCGTTTGGGCAGTCCGGTGTCCTGGTCGCGGACGACGACCTTGATGGGCAGCAACTGTTCGATCGTCAGGTCGAAGAGGTCGCCCTCGTTGAGCAGCGGCGGCTCGGACGGCTCCAGCGGCTGGGTGAGCGCGGTGGCGGCGACGTAGCCCAGCGCCTCGACGTCCAGGCACTTGCGCCCGGCCAGGTAGAAGAGGCGCTCGCGCAGTTGGGCCGGGCAGGTGCGGGCGTTGGGGCAGCGCAGGTCGATGTCGCCCTCGGCCATCGGCCGCAGTTCGGTGCCGCAGTCCGGGCAGTTGGTCGGCATGACGAACTCGCGCTCGCTGCCGTCCCTCAGCTCCACCACCGGGCCCAGCACCTCGGGGATGATCTCGCCGGCCTTGCGCAGCACCACGGTGTCGCCGATGAGCACGCCCTTGGCCTTGACCACGTCCTGGTTGTGCAGGGTGGCGTACTCGACCACCGAGCCGGCGACCTGCACCGGCTCCATCACCGCGTACGGGGTGCAGCGACCGGTGCGGCCGACGTTCACCCGGATGTCCAGGAGCTTGGTGTTGACCTCCTCCGGCGGGTACTTCCAGGCGATGGCCCAGCGGGGCGCACGCGAGGTCGCGCCGAGGCGGCCCTGCAGCGGGATCTCGTCCACCTTGACCACGACGCCGTCGATCTCGTGCTCGACCGAGTGCCGCTGGTCGCCGTAGCGGGCGATGAACTCCTTCACCTCGGCGAGCGAACCGACCACCGCGTTGTGTTTGGCGGTCGGCAGCCCCCAGGCCCGCAGCAGGTCGTAGGCGTGCGACTGGCAGTCGATGTCGAAGCCGCGGCGCGCCCCGATGCCGTGCACGATCATGTGCAGCGGCCGGGAGGCGGTGATCCTGGGGTCCTTCTGGCGCAGCGAACCGGAGGCGGAGTTGCGGGGGTTGGCGTACGGGGCCTCGCCGGCCGCCACCCGGGCGGCGTTGAGCTCGGCGAACGCCTCGATCGGGAAGTAGATCTCACCGCGGATCTCCACCAGTTCGGGCACCTGGTGCCCGCCGTCGTCCCGCAGCTGGTGCGGGATCTCGGCGATGGTGCGGACGTTGGCGGTGATGTCCTCGCCGGTGCGGCCGTCGCCCCGGGTCGCGGCCCGGACCAGCCGGCCGTTCTCGTAGGTGAGGTTGACGGCCAGGCCGTCGATCTTCAGCTCGCAGAGGAAGTGGTAGCTCTGCCCGGCCAGCTCCTTCTCGACCCGGTCGCCCCAGGAGTCCAGCTCCTCCTCGGTGAAGGCGTTGTCCAGGCTGAGCAGGCGTTCCAGGTGCTCCACCGAGGCGAAGTCGTTGGAGTAGGCGCCGCCGACCTTCTGGGTCGGCGAGTCCGGGGTGCGCAGCTCCGGGTGGCGCTCCTCCAGCGCCTCCAACTCCCGCATCAGCACGTCGAACTCGGCGTCGCTGACGGTGGGGGCGTCCTGCAGGTAGTAGCGGAAGCGGTGCTCCTCGATCTCCTGCGAGAGCTCCGCGTGCCGCGACCGCTCCTCGGCCGAAGCCTCTTCTGCCGGCACCGTCTGCTCCTCCATCGACGTCCCCCTTCAAGCACCTACTCCGGATTGTCGGCCAGACTCTGCGCGGCGATCACGCTGTGTGACAGCGCGCGTCGTGCATAGGCCGGGGAGGCCCCCGCCAGGCCGCAGCTGGGGGTCACCACGACGCGTTGGGCCAGCAGCGCCGGGTCGAGACCCAGGCGTCGCCACAACGTCCTGACACCGCTCACACTATCGGCAGGGTCTGACAATCCCGGCTCTACGCTGGGCACGACACCGGCGAAGAGCAGGGTGCCGCCCTCCACCGCCTCACCGATCCCGTCGTCGTCACGCTCCGTCAGCAGCGCCATGTCCAGGGAGACCGCCGCGGCGCCCGCCCGGCGCAGCAGGGCCAGCGGTACGCCGGGGGCGCAGCAGTGCACCACCACCGGCAGGTCCACCGCGCGGACCAGCGTGCGCAGCGTCTCCTCGGCGATCTGCCGGTCCACCGCGCGCAGCCGCTGCCAGCCGCTGGCGGTCGGCACCTGCCCGGCCAGCACCGCCGGCAGCGAGGGCTCGTCCAGCTGCAGTACCAGCTGCGCGCCGGGGACGCGCCTGCGGACCTCCTCCAGGTGCAGCCGCAGCCCCTCCGCCAGCGAGCCCGCGATGTCCCGCACCGCGCCCGGATCGGCCAGCGCCTTCTCGCCGCGGTGCAGTTCGACGCCGGCGGCCAGCGTCCAGGGGCCGACGGCCTGGAGCTTGAGCGGTCCGGTCCAGCCCTGGGTGTACTCCTCCAGGGCGTCCAGGTCCTCGCCCAGCCAGGAGCGGGCCCGGCGGCTGTCCCGTCCCGGACGGTCGCCGAAGCGCCAGCCGCTGGGTTCGACCCGGGCGAACAGCTCGACCAGCAGCCCCAGGCTGCGGCCGAGCATGTCGGCGCCGGGGTCGCGGGCCGGCAGCTCGGGGAGGTGCGGCAGGGCTTCCAGCGATCCGGTGACGGTCTTCGCGGCCTCCCGCGCGTCCGTCCCCGGCATCGAGCCGACACCCGTCGCGCCAGGACCGGTCAACTGCGGAAACGTACTCTCAGCGCTCACTCGGGCAGCGTACGGGAGTCCGGGCCGGCCGAGGCCCCCGCGTCGGCGGCGATGCGCTCGACCAGCTGCCGCAGATCGGCCTGGTCGGCCTCGAACTCGGCGTCGAGGTCACTGGGCAGGTCCAGCCAGCGCGCGACCGCGGCGTGCCCGGGCAGCGCCCCCTCGGGCAGTTGTCCGCGCCGTCCGCGCGGGTCCAGCGTCCCCGGGGCGAAGCGGCCGTTGGCCTCGGAGGCCAGGAAGCCCAGCACGAAGGTGCTGACCAGCCGCTCCAGCCGGGGCACCAGCCGGGCCGGGACGCCGGCCTCCAGCAGCGCGGTGTAGATGGCGTCGACGAAGCGGACCGCGTCGGGGGTGACCGCGGGCCGGGTCAGCAGCAGATTGACGCTCCAGGGGTGACGCTTCGCCAGCTCGCGCGCCTGCCGCCCGTAGGCGGACAGCCGCACGGTCCAGTCCCCCTCGGTGCCGGCCAGTTCGGCGGCCATCCCGCCGAGCAGCCGCCCCACCATCCCGTCCAGCAGCGCGGCCTTGCTGCCGACGTGCGGGTACAGCGCCATCGGGGTGACCCCGACCCGGTCCGCGACCGCCCGCATCGACACCGCCGCCAGCCCGCGCTCGTCGGCCAGGTCCAGCGCCGCGTCCAGGATCTCTTCCCGTCGTCCGCTCATGGCTCTACACTGTAGATCTATACGGTGTAGATCGTTTACGGGGAGGTCCCATGCTCTCGGCCCACGCGCTGGTCAAGCGCTACGGCGGCACCACCGCGCTGGACGGCTTCAGCCTGGAGGTCGCGCCCGGCGAGATCGCCGGGCTGATCGGCCACAACGGCGCCGGCAAGTCCACCTTCGTCGAGGCCGTCACCGGTCTGACCCGGGTGGACTCGGGACGGATCACCATCGGCGGGCGGGACCTGCGGCACTCGTCGCGCCGGGCCAGGGCCCTGCTCGGCGTCGCCCCGCAGGAGGTCGCGCTGTACCCGTCGGCGACCGTCCGCGACAACCTGCGGCTGTTCGGGGCGCTGGCCGGGATGGGCGGCCGCGCCGTCCGGGCCGGCACCGCCAAGGTGGCCGCCGAACTCCTGCTGGAGGACGTCCTGGACCGCTCCGTCGGGCTGCTCTCCGGCGGGCAGCGCCGCCGGGTGCAGGCCGCCACCGCGCTGATCGGCGACCCGCCGCTGCTGCTCCTGGACGAGCCCACGGCCGGCGCCGACCCGGAGACCCGGGCCGCCCTGCTGGACGCGGTACGGGCCCGCGCGGCGAACGGCTGCGCCGTCGTCTACACCACCCACTACCTGCCCGAACTCACCGATCTGGGCGCCACCCTGGCCGTCGCCAGGGCGGGCCGCATCATCGCCAGGGGCACCCAGCAGGAGCTCACCCGGGACCTGCCGGGCGAGCTGCGGCTGCGCCTCGCCGACAGCGGCGCGGCACTGCCCGAGCCGTTCCGACGGCGCAGCAGCACCGTCGACGGCGAGACTCGGATCAGCACCACCGGCGGACCGGCCGACCTGGCCGCACTGCTCGCCGCGGGCTGCGTGCCGACCTCCGTCGACATCCGCCGTCCCGATCTGGACGACCTGTACCGCTCCCTCGCCGAGACCCCCGCCGCGGAGGCCGACCGTGCTGCCTGACACCGCCCTGCGCATCCCGGCCGGGTCCGGCCTCCCGCTGCCGGCGGCGGTGCGCCGCACCCTCGCGCTGACCCGGCACAACACCACCCTGCTGCTGCGCGACGCCGGTCCGCTGGCCAGCCGGATGATCCTGCCGCTGGTCTTCGTGACCCTGCTGCGCCCGCTCTACACCGCCGCCCAGGGCACCGGGGACGGCACCGTCCAGGCGGTGACCGGAACCCTGGTCACCTTCTCGCTGCTGGCCCTCAGCATCGTCGGCGGCTCCATCCTCAGCGAACGGCTCCAGCACACCTGGGAGCGGCTGCGCAGCACCACCGCCCACCCGCTGGAGATCCTCGGCGGCAAGGCCCTGCCGATCCTGGCCGCACTGCTCGCCCAGCAGGCCCTGGTGCTGGGCTTCGGCGCCGCCTTCCTGGGCCTGCGGATCGACCACCCCGCGCTGCTCGCCGCCGCGCTGCTGTGCTGGACCACCACCCTGCTCGGCCTGGGGTCAGCGCTGGGCGTGGCCGCCCGCAGCTACGGCGGGCTCTCCGCCGCGTACGACATCGGCGGCATGCTGCTCAGCAGTCTCGGCGGCGCACTGGTCCCGCTGGCCGCGCTCCCGCACTGGGTCCGCGCCGTGGCCCCGGCCTCCCCCGGCTACTGGGCCTCGGCGGCCCTGCGCGCCGCGCTGTCCGGCGAGGGCGCCAGGACGGCGCAGTGCTGCGCGGTCCTGCTGGCGTTCGCGCTCGGCTTCGGCGCGCTGGCCGGATGGAAGCTGCACCGGACGTCGGTGCGCTCGGCGCGGATGTGAACAACGCCCCTGCCGCCGCCCGCTACCGCCCCGGACGTACCGTCAGATCGCTGATCTCCGCGTCCCGCGGCAGGTCGACGGCGGTGAGGACGGCGGTCGCGACCGACTCCGGGGCGATCCAGGAGTCGGCGTCGTACGGCTTGCCCTCCTGGGCGTGGACCCGTTCCTGCATCGGCGTGGCGGTGCGGCCCGGGTAGACGGTGGTGACCCGGACGCCGTTGCCGTGCTCCTCGGCGCGCAGCGAGTCGGCGACCGCCCTGAGCCCGAACTTGGAGGCGGCGTACACCCCCCACTCGGCACTGGCCCGGAGCCCCGCCCCGGAGTTGACGAAGACCACGTGCCCCCGCGAGACCCGCAGGGTCGGCAGGAACAGCCGGGTCAGCTCCGCCGGAGCGACCAGGTTGACGGCCAGGGTCCGGTTCCAGACCTTGGTGCCCAGGTCACCGATGGTGCCGAGGTCGACCACGCCGGCGATGTGCAGCAGCGAGTCCAGCCGTACCGGCTGCTCCTGCTGGCCCAGCGCCCAGGACAGCCGGTCCGGGGTGGCGAGGTCACCGATCAGGGTGCGGCTGCCGGGGAACTGCTTCCGCAGCACCGCCGCGCGGTTGGCGTCGCGGGCCAGCAGCCACAGCTCGTCGCCGCGCTCCGCCAGCCGTTCGGCGACGGCGGCGCCGATGCCGGAACCGGCGCCGGTGATCAAATGGATAGCCATGTGTTCATTGGTATCACGCCCGGCGGCACCGGCGATCCGTCACTATGTGTGTGCAGAGGATCGACAGGGGGGCGTGGCGGTACGTGAGTGACGAGACGACAACAACGGCCGGATCCACCCCCGGGCACATGATCGTCTGCGGCGGCGACGCGCTGACGCACCGTCTGGCGCTGGACCTGATCCACCTCTACCGCGAGCGGGTCACCCTGATCATCCCCGGCCTGGACGTCGGGCACGGACCCCAGCTGGCCGCGCTGGCCACCGAGGACGGCACGGTCACCGTGATCAGCGGGCGCGGTCCGGACGAGACCACGCTGCGCGCCGCCGGGATCACCGAGGCCACCGCCCTGGCCCTGACCATGGAGGACGATCCGGCCGTCACCGAGGCGGCGCTGCTGGCCCGCGGCCTCAACCCGCGGCTGCGGCTGGTGATCCGGATCTTCAGCAATCCGCTCGGCCAGCGGCTGGAGCACCTGCTGGACCGGGCCGCCGAGCACTCCGGCGGCTCCACCGCGGTGCTGTCCGCCTCGGAGACGGCCACGCCGGCCCTGGTCTCCGCCGCCGTCACCGACCGCAACCAGGTCATCCCGATCAACGGCGGCACCTTCTCCGTGGTCGAGCAGGCCCTGGACGAGGAGGCCGACGGCACCACCGTCCCGCTCGCGCTGCTCGCCCCGCGCACCGACGACGGGGTCGGCTCCGGCGACTCCCCGCTGCACATCCTGCTGCCCTCCCCGGAACAGACCGCGGCGGCCACCCCGGGCACCGTCCGCGCCGTCGTCCGGCTGCGGCACGACCCCAACCCGCCCGACGAACCGGGGCGGGGCGGTCTGCCGCGCTTCCCGCTGGGGGCGCTGATCTCGCGGCGGCTGCGCCGGGCCGCGCTGGGGCTGGGCGCCTTCGTGGCGGTGCTGACCGTGGTAACCTGGCTGACCACGCCGCGGTCGATCGGGCTCTCGCTCTACGACGTGCTGATGGACGTCGCCGCCGCCGGCAACCCGGCCGACAACGAGTCGGTGATCCGGAAGGTGCTGCAACTGCTGTCGATGTTCACCGGGATGCTGATCATGCCGCTGGTGCTGGCCGTGATCCTGGAGAACCTCGGGGCGCTGCGCAACGTCAGCGGACTGGACCGGCCCAAGCGCAGCATGGCCGACCACATCGTGGTCATCGGTCTGGGCAAGGTCGGCAGCCGGGTGGTGGAGCGGCTGGCGGCGATGCGGGTGCCGGTGGTGGCCGTGGAGCGGAACCCGGAGGCCTCCGGGGTGGCCAGGGCCAGGAAGCTCGGGGTGCCGGTGGTGATCGGTGACATCTCCGAGCCGGAGATCTACCACGACGCCCGGGTCAGCCGCAGCCAGACCCTGATGGCGCTGACCAGCAATGACAGCGTCAACCTGGAGGCGGTGCTGTACGCCCGCGAACAGCAGCCCGATCTGCGGGTGGTGCTGCGGCTGTTCGACGACGCCTTCGCCGGCACCGTCTACCGCACCCTGCGGGCCTCCTACCCGCAGGCCCGCACCCGCAGCCGCAGCGTCTCCTACCTGGCGGCGCCGGCCTTCGCCGCGGCCATGATGGGGCGTCAGGTACTGGCCTCCATCCCGGTGGAGCGGCAGATGCTGCTGGTCGCCACGGTGGGGGTGCGCGGGCGGGAGGCGCTGTCCGGGCGGACCGTCGCCGAGGCCTTCCGGCCGGGCGGCTGGCGGGTGGTCGGACTCCAGCGGGCCGGCCGGGACCTGCGCTGGAACCCGGCGCCGGAGCGGCCGCTCGCCGATGACGACCGGGTGGTGGTGGTCGCCACCCGGGAGGGGCTGGGCCTGCTGCTGCGGCGCACGGTCGCTGCGGCGGCGGTCGAGGAGGACGAGGCGGCTCCGGCCGCGGCGGCCCACCCCCACCTGCCCGGCCCGCGGTTCCACCGCCGGCCGGACGACACCGGCCCGCTGCCCCGCCTCCCTCGGGCCCAGCCGGACGCGCCGTATCCGGGGCAGGACGAGCAGTGATGGTCAGGTGCGGGCCGTAGGTGGTTGGTCGCGCAGTTCCCCGCGCCCCTGAGGAAGTGCAACTTGCTCACAGTGGGTCAGTTGCAGCCCCCTAGGGGCGCGGGGAACTGCGCGACCAACCACCTACGGCCCGCAGCTAAAAACCCGACCTACGCCTCCGCCAGCGCCAGCGCCGTCGCCCCGTCGGAGGCAAAGCCGACCAACTCGTTCAGCGGCCGCGGCAGGAACCCCTCCGCCTCCATCCGGGCCAGCTGGATCCGCAGGCCCTCGTAGAAGCCCTCGGTGTCCAGCAGCACCACCGGCTTGTCGTGCAGCCCGTGCTTCTTGAGCTCCACCACCTCGGTGACCTCGTCCAGCGTCCCCAGCCCGCCCACCAGGACCACGATCGCGTCGGCCCGCGCCAGCAGCACCGCCTTGCGTTCGGCCAGGTCCGCGGTCATCACCATCTCGTCGGCGCCCTGGTACGTCTTGTGGGACAGCAGGCCGACGTTGACGCCGACCAGCCGGCCGCCGGCCGCCTTCACCTCGTCGGCGACGACCCCCATCAGCCCGGCGTTGGAACCGCCCCAGACCAGGGTGTGCCCGTGCTCGCCCAGCAGCCGGGCGAACTCCCTGACCGGCTTGGTGTAGCGCTCGTCCAGCGCGAAGGCGGAGCAGAAGACGGTGATGTTCATGGAGATCCCCCCAGGTCGGTACGGAGATGAAAGATGGAGGTCAGCCCGCCAGCGCGGGCCGCTCGGTGCCGGCGATGGTCGCCGACCCCACCACCCGGGTGCCGTCGTAGAGCACCACGGCCTGGCCCGGGGCGATCCCGCGCTGCGGTTCGGCCAGGGCGACCCGGAGCTCGGAGCCGTCCCGGTCCAGCTCGGCGGTGGCGGCCACCGGCTCGCCGTGGGCCCGCAGCTGGACGGTGTACGCGCCGGGGGCGAACGGCGTGGTGCCGCACCAGCGCGGCCTGATGCCGGTGAGTGCGGCCACGTCCAGGGCCTCCGCCGGTCCCACCGTCACCCGGTTGTCGACCGGGGAGATGTCCAGCACGTAGCGGGGCTTGCCGTCGGCGGCCGGGTGTCCGATCTTCAGGCCCTTGCGCTGGCCGATGGTGAAGCCGTAGGCGCCGCTGTGCTCGCCGAGGCGGGTGCCGTCGACGTCGACGATCTCGCCGGGGGCGGTGCCGAGCCGCTGCTCCAGGAAGCCCTGGGTGTCGCCGTCGGCGATGAAGCAGATGTCGTGGCTGTCCGGCTTCCTGGCCACCGCCAGGCCGCGGCGCTCGGCCTCGGCCCGGACCAGCTCCTTGGGGGTGTCCCCGAGCGGGAACATCGCGTGCGCCAGCTGCTCGGCGTCGAGCACTCCGAGGACGTAGGACTGGTCCTTGCCCGGGTCGACCGCGCGGTGCAGCTCGCGGACGCCGTCCGGGCCGGTGAGGATCTGCGCGTAGTGGCCGGTGACCACGGCGTCGAAGCCCAGGGCCACGGCCTTGTCCAGCAGCGCCGCGAACTTGATCTTCTCGTTGCAGCGCAGGCACGGGTTGGGGGTGCGTCCGGCGGCGTACTCGGCGACGAAGTCGTCGATGACGTCCTCGCGGAAGCGCTCGGCCAGGTCCCACACGTAGAAGGGGATGCCGATCACGTCGGCGGCCCGACGGGCGTCCCGGGAGTCCTCCAGGGTGCAGCAGCCGCGGGCGCCGGTGCGGAAGGACTGCGGGTTGCTGGAGAGCGCCAGGTGCACCCCGGTCACCTCGTGCCCGGCCTCGGCCGCCCGCGCGGCAGCGACGGCGGAGTCCACGCCGCCGGACATCGCGGCCAGGACGCGGAGCCTGCCGGGGGCTGAGGGGGAACCGTCTGGGGCACCGGGGAAGTCACTCATGATGCAACCAGGGTACGTGGCGGTTCCAGCGGTTTGTCGCGACCCGGGTACCGGCTCAGCGCCGGGCCGCCGCCCCGGCCATCCTGGCCCGCTCCACGACCGGGCCGATGGCCTCGGCGAGGGCGGTCACATCGGCCCTGGTCGAGGTGGAGCCCAGCGAGAACCGCAGCGAGGCGCGGGCCAGCGCCGGCTCGACGCCCATGGCCAGCAGCACGTGGCTGGGCTGCGGGACGCCGGCCGAGCAGGCCGATCCGGTGGAGCACTCGATGCCCCGGGCGTCCAGCAGCATCAGCAGGGCGTCGCCCTCGCAGCCGGGGAAGGAGAAGTGCGCGCTGGCCGAGAGCCGCCCGGTCACGTCGACGGCACCGTCGCCTGCGCCCTGCCCGGGATCGCCGTTGAGGACGGCGTCCGGGACCGCCCCGTGCACGGCCAGCACCAGTTCGTCGCGCAGCAGCGCCAGCTCGCCCGCGTGCTGCGGCTGCCGCTCGGCGGCGATGGCCGCCGCCGCCGCGAAGCCGGCCGCTGCCGGCACGTCCAGGGTGCCGGAGCGGACGTCCCGCTCCTGGCCGCCGCCGTGCAGCAGCGGGACCGGGGCGGCCGATCGGGACAGCAGCAGGGCGCCGACCCCGTACGGACCGCCGATCTTGTGGCCGGTGACGGTGAGCGCGTCCAGGCCGGAGTCGGCGAACGACAGCGGCACCTGGCCGAAGGCCTGCACCGCGTCGGCATGCATGGGGATGCCGAACTCGCGCGCGATGGAGGCGAGTTCGACGATCGGCTGGATGGTGCCGACCTCGTTGTTGGCCCACATCACGGTGATCACCGCGACATCGGCCGGGTTGCGCTCGACGGCCTCGCGCAGCGCCTCCGGGTGGACCCGGCCGAGCCGGTCCACCGGCAGCCAGTCGACCCGGGCGCCCTCGTGCCGCTCCAGCCACTCCACCGCGTCCAGCACCGCATGGTGCTCGACCGGGCTGCAGAGGATGCGGACCCGGGCCGGGTCGGCGTCGCGGCGGGCCCAGTAGAGGCCCTTCACCGCGAGGTTGTCGGACTCGGTGCCGCCGCCGGTCAGGACGACCTCGCTGGGACGGGCGCCGAGGGCCTGGGCGAGGGTCTCGCGGGACTCCTCGACGACGCGGCGGGCGCGGCGGCCGGCGGCGTGCAGGGAGGAGGCGTTGCCGGTGCTGCCCAGCTGTGCGGTCATGGCGCTGACCGCTTCGGGGAGCATCGGGGTGGTCGCGGCATGGTCGAGATAGGGCATGGCGGGACCAAGTGTAGAGGGTGGGGGCCGTCCTCAGCGCCGCCCCTTCTACATGGGAGCGTTCACACCCCATAACCACACATAGACCTGCCATTTCAAGAAGCGATGCGGGAACTTGTCCGAGATAGTGCCCGATTTTCCAACAGATTCAAACAACTTTCCCCTTGCCAGCACCGGGAGGCCATCCACTACGGTGTGCACGTTCCCACCCCAGTGCCACCCCCACCCCATCCCATCGTCAGAGAGGACGATGTCGATGCCACACCTGTTCCCGCGACTCACCAGGGCGCTCGCGGTGACCGCCCTGCTCGCGGTCACCCTGCTGGTCGGAGCCCCCGCCACCATCGCCCGGGCGGCGAGCACCGTCACCAACGGCGGCTTCGAGACCGACGCCAAGGGCACGGCCACCCCCACCGGTTGGACCACCTACTCGGCCAACGGCACCGCGGCCGCCGCGTACACCGAGGCCGGCGGCCACAGCGGCAGCTACCGGCTGACCCACTACTCCGCCAGCGCCTACTCGGTGAACACCTATCAGTACCTGAGCGGGCTGACCAACGGGAACTACACGCTCACCGCCTGGGTGCGCTCCGGCGGCGGCCAGAACTCGGTGTACGTCGGGCTGACCAACTGCGGCGGCACCGACAAGAAGACCTACGTCCCCACCATGGCCGACGGCAACTGGGTCCGGATCGTGGTCTCCACCACGGTCAGCAACAACCAGTGCACCATCAACCTGGTCTCCGACGCCAAGGCCGGGAACTGGGCCAACTTCGACGACATCAGCTTCACCTCCGGCTACGCCTCGCTGGCGGTCCGCGGCGGTGACGTCTCCAGCCTGCAGCGCGGCGAGAACCTCGGCGGCGTCTACTACAACAGCTCGGGGACCCAGCAGGACCCGCTCACCATCCTGGGCAGCGCCGGGATGAACTACGCCCGGCTGCGGGTCTGGGTGAACCCGGCCGACGGCTTCGACAACGAGGCCCAACTGCTCGCCATGGCCAAGCAGGTCAAGGCCAAGGGCATGGGGCTGCTGCTGGACCTGCACTACTCCGACACCTGGGCCGACCCGGGCAAGCAGGCCATCCCGGCGGCCTGGGCCGGCTACACCCTGGCCCAGCTGGAGACCGCGGTCTACAACTACTCCAAGCAGATCACCGCCGACCTGGTGGCCCAGGGCACCGCCCCGGACATGGTGCAGACCGGCAACGAGATCAACGCCGGGATGCTCTGGACCTACGGCTCCACCTCCAACTGGAGCCAGTTCGCCGCCCTGCTCAAGTCCGGCATCAGCGGCGTCAAGGCCGCGGACTCCTCGGCGAAGATCATGCTGCACATCGCCAACGGCGCGGCCGACGCCACCGACAAGGCCTGGTACCAGAACGCGGTGAACTACGGCGTCCCGTTCGACGTCATCGGGCTCTCGTACTACGACTACTGGCACGGCCCGCTGGACCAGTTGCAGACCACCCTGGACGACCTCGCCGCCACCTTCGGCAAGCCGGTCGTGGTGGCCGAGACCGCCTACCCCTGGACCACGGCCAACGGCGACTCCGAGACCAACTCGGTGACCGCGACCAACACCACCCTGGACGCCGGGTACCCGGCGACCCCGGCCGGACAGGCGGCCAACTTCCGGGACGTGCTGTCCGTGGTCCAGGCGGTCCCCAACGGTCTCGGCTGGGGCGCCTTCTACTGGGAGCCGACCTGGACCGTGGTCTCCGGCAACGGTTGGGACCCCACCAACGCGAGCTCCGGTGACGGCTGGGAGAACCAGGCCATGTTCGACTTCTCCGACAAGGCCATGTCCGTGGTCAGCGACTACGCCGCGCGCTGACCCTCCTACCCCCTTCCTCACCTCCCGCCCGTCCGGCAGCGGCCGTATCCCGGCCGCTGCCGGACACGTTGCGCCCAGTGCAACGGCTGCCTAGGATCCCTGCACACGCCCACGACGGGGCCGCGGGGGACATACGGGCGGGGCTTATGACACAGACGGTGGACCGGGCACTGGTGATCCTCGCCTCGCTGGCCGAGGGGCCGGCCTCGCTGGAGCAGGCGGCGAACCGGATCGGGGTGCACAAGTCCACCGCGATGCGGCTGCTGCGCACCCTGGAGGAGCACGGCTTCGTGCACCGCCAGCCGGACTACCGCTACCGCCTCGGCGGCCGGCTGTTCTCGCTGGCCCAGCTGGCCCTGGAGAGCATCGACGTCCGGGTCGTCGCCGCACCCCACCTGGCGGCCCTCAACGAGCGCTGCGGGCACACCGTGCACCTCGCCGTCTACGAGGACGGCGAGGTCACCTACGTCGACAAGCTGGAGAGCCGCTACCCGGTGCGGATGTACTCGCGGATCGGCAAGCGGGCCGCGCTGACCGCCTCGGCGGTGGCCAAGGTGCTGCTGGCCGACCTGCCCGAGGCCCGGCGCCGCGAGGTCGCCGAGGCACTGGAGTTCCCCGCCTACACGGTCCGCTCGATCCGTACGCCCGAGGCCCTGCTGGAGGAGCTCGCCCAGGTGCGGGACCAGGGCTGGGCGGTGGACCGCAGCGAGTACGAGGAGACCGTCAACTGCGTGGCGGTGCCCATCCGCGGCATCGACGGCCGGGTGATCGCGGCCTGCTCGATATCCACCCCGACCGTGGTGGCCCCGATCGGCACCCTGCGCCGGCTGGTGCCGCAACTGCTGGACACGGCCGAGGCGGTCTCCCTGGAGTACGGCGGACGCACCCGCAGCTAGCAGGACCGCCCCGGGCTCAGGCCGGGTCGTCCGCCGCGCTGCTGCCGCTCCCCCGGTGCCAGGCCCTCGGCGCCCGCCAGTCGTAGCGCAGCGCCAGCAGCCGCAGCACGAAGGCGGTCAGCGCGGCCAGGGTGCCGGTGACGCCGTCCAGCCGGTCCAGCGCGATCAGCACCGCGACGACGCTCGAACCGACCAGCGCGGGTACCGCGTACAGGGCCCGGTCCCAGCGCAGCAGCGAGGGCAGCTCATGGGCGAGCAGGTCCCTGGCGACGCCGCCGCCGACCGCGGTGGCCATGCCCAGTGCGATGTCGGCGACCGATCCCAGGCCGAAGTCATGGGCCTTGGCGGTCCCGGTCACGCAGAACAGCCCGAGGCCGGCCGCGTCCAGCACCTGGATGGTGCGGTTGATCCGCTGCACCTCCGGGTGCAGGAAGAAGACCACCAGCGAGGCCACCAGCGGGGTGAAGAAGTAGCCCCTGTTCTCGAAGGCGGCCGGCGGCACCGCGCCGATGATCAGGTCGCGGAACACCCCGCCGCCGAGCGCGGTGACCTCGGCCAGCACCGCGATGCCGAAGATGTCGAGGTTCTTACGGACCGCCAGAAGGCCACCGGACAGGGCGAAGACGAAGATTCCGACCGTGTCGAGCACCTGCTGCACGCCCGGAGCGAAGATTTGCGAGGTCACAGCCCTAGTTGTACCGGCTCGCCGCGGGTGCGCCGCCGAGCGCCACTCCCGCTTTGAATGGATCAATTCATTTCAGCCCACGCGTATCAGTTCACACGGCCGAAACTTCTGTCCATCTCACATGGCAGACAGCGGGGCAAAGAAAAAGCAAAATGCACCACTGGACGGGGTGTCTACCTAAATGCCGAGAAAAGGGACATAGGGCCACGCTCACCGGCCGGTCACAGAACCCCAACCGCCTGCTATTCATGGATATTTCGGACATTCGATCATTACGACAGGATCTCGCATGATCTCATTCTGGTCTCAGGGCGGTTCCCGCCCTTGAGGAGCTAAAAACTACTTGCGTAGAGTCCCCTCACCGCGCAGCGATGAGAAAAACTCTGACCCGAAAACTGGGGATGTCCGCACCATGACCATGCCACCCCATCCGACCGATGCCACTGGCGAGGCAGCCGCTCTCGTCGAGGACCGGTCGGAAGCAGCCGCCGACGGCAGTGCCATGGCCGCCGCAACCGCCATCGCCGGGCGGTCCCCGGCCCGAGCCGCCTGGATGCGCCTGAGGCGCGACAAGGTGAGCCTGGTCGCGCTGACCGTATCGGTGCTCTTCATCCTCGTCGCCGTCGGCGCGCCGCTGCTCAGCTCGCTGGGCGGCTGGGGACCGATCACCCCGGACAACAACGCGATCAACCCGGACACCGGCAACTACCCGATCGGGTCCTTCGGCGGGATCAGCCTCAACCACCTGCTGGGCGTCGAGCCGGGCACCGGCTACGACCTGTTCGCCCGGATCATCTACGGCATGCGCACGTCGCTGCTGGTCGGCTTCCTCTCGGCGGTGCTCTCCACCGTCGTCGGCGTGGTGGTGGGTCTGACGGCCGGTTACTTCGGCGGCTGGATCGACACGCTGCTGTCCCGGATCATGGACGTGATGCTGGCGTTCCCGCAGCTGCTGTTCATCATCGCGCTGACCCCGGTGATCCAGAACTCGCTGCAGACCAACGAACACGGCGGCACCAACGAGAACCTGCGCCTGCTGGTGCTGGTCCTCAACATCTCGGTCTTCGCCTGGGCCTACACCGCCCGACTGGTACGCGGGCAGGTCCTGTCCCTGCGCGAGCGCGAGTTCGTCGACGCCGCCCGGATCATGGGCGCGGGCTGGCAGCACATCCTCTTCCGCCAGCTGCTGCCGAACATCTGGGCGCCGATCCTGATCTCCTTCGCCCTGGCGGTGCCGGCCAACATCAGCACCGAGGCCGCCCTCTCCTACCTGGGCGTCGGTGTGGTTCCGCCGGCCCCGGACCTCGGGTCGCTGCTCTCCGACTCGGCCCAGTGGTTCCTGCAGGACCCGACCTACCTGTTCATCCCCGGCATCCTGCTGCTGATTCTCGTCCTCGCCCTCAACCTGCTCGGTGACGGCGTCCGGGACGCTCTCGACCCGCGCGCCAACCGCAGCTGACGCGGCACCCATGCTTCGGGCCCGCCTCGCCCCCAGGGGCACGGCCGGGAACGGATCTACTAAACAAGGAGCATTTCTGATGATGCGTAGGACGCGCTCAGTCGCCCTTCTGGCGTCTGCCACGGCCCTGGTCCTCGGTGTTACCGCCTGTGGCGGTTCCAGCAAGAGCACCAGCTCCTCCGGCTCAGGCGGAGTCACCAAGGGCGGCACCCTGACTGTCCTGAACAAGGCGGACTTCGACCACATCGACCCGCAGCGGACCTACACCACCGAGGGTTCCAGCACGGACCTGGAGATCATCCGGTCGCTGACCGGTTGGGACGAGTCCTCCGGCACCCCGAAGCTGGTCGGCGACCTCGCCACCGACACCGGCACGCCCAGCAACGACGCCAAGACCTGGACCTTCCACCTGCGTACCGGCATCAAGTACCAGGACGGCACCGCGGTCACCGCGCAGGACGTCAAGTACGGCGTGGAGCGTGCCTTCTCGGCCGACATATCCGGCGGTCCGTCCTACGCGCAGAGCCTGCTCGTGGGCGGCGCGGACTACAAGGGCCCGTACACCGGCAAGTCGCTGGACTCGATCCAGACCCCGGACGACCACACCATCGTCTTCAACCTGGTGCAGTCCTCCGCGGACTTCAACGAGACCACCGCGATGCCGGGCTGGTCCGCCGTGCCGAAGGCGCACGACACCGGCTCCACGTACGACACCCACGTGTGGTCGGACGGTCCCTACCAGATCCAGTCCTACACCAAGAACAAGGAACTTGTTCTGGTCAAGAACAAGTACTGGGACCAGTCCACGGACGTGATCCGCCAGCAGAACGTCGACGAGATCGACTTCAAGTTCGGCCAGGACGAGGCCGCGATCGACCAGCAGCTGGTCGCCAACACCGGCAGCGCGCAGACCTCGATCCAGCAGTGGCCGATCGCCGGTGCCGACCTCGCCAGCATCGCCAACAACAAGTCGGTGCAGGACCGGTACTACAAGATCGCCGCCCCCGGCATCAACTACCTGGCGCTGAACACCACCCGGATCACCAACATCAAGGTCCGCCAGGCGATCGAGTACGCCATCGACAAGACCACCGTCCGCGGTGCCTTCGGCGGCTCGGCCTACGGCGACTACGCCACCACCATGCTGAACCCGGGCATGGGCGGCTACACCCAGTTCAACCTGTACGCCACCGACCCGAGCGGTGACCTCACCAAGGCCAAGGCGCTGATGGCGGAGGCCGGCAACCCGACCCCGACGCTGTCCCTGGCGGTCGAGGGCGGCGTGACCACGCAGACCCACTTCGCCGACGCCGTGAAGGCCTCGCTGGCGAAGATCGGGATCACCGTCAACATCACCCCGATCGACGCGGCGAACTACTTCTCCACCACGTCGAACACCAAGAACCAGTACGACATGACCTGGCAGGACTGGATCGCGGACTGGCCGAACGCCTCGACCGTGCTGCCGACCCTGTTCAACGGCAAGCAGATCACCGCTTCGCCGCAGTCCAACTGGGACGCCTCGTACCTGAACGTCCCGTCGATCAACGCGGCGCTCCAGGCCGCCACCACGATGACCGACCCGACGGCGCGCAACGCCGCCTGGGGCGCCATCGACAAGTCGGTCCTGGCGCAGGCGGCCGTCGTGCCGCTGATGTACATGAACTTCACCGAGCTCTCGGGCTCCAAGGTCGGCGGCATCATCAAGGACACCGTTCTGGCTGAGCCCAGCCTGGTGCGCGCCTACATCAAGAAGTAGTCCCACCCCGTTCCAACGCCCGGTCGGCGGCCCGCGCCGCCGACCGGGCACTCCCCGCCGGCCCCAAGCACAAGGGAGGCGGCCCCGGTCCATGCCGGAGCCCAGCACCGCATGCTTCGTTACCTGATTCGGCGCCTGCTCGCGGCAGCCGTCATCCTGCTGGTGATCAGCATGATCACCTTCTTCATCTTCTTCGCGCTCCCTTCCAACCCTGCTCTGCTGGCCTGCGGCAAGACCTGCTCACCCTCGCGTCTGCTCGAGATCAAGCACTCACTCGGTCTGGACCAGAGCATCACCACCCAGTACTGGGAGTTCTTCAAGGGCCTGTTCGTCGGCCGCGACTACGGCGACGCCAGCCTGATCGTCCACTGCCACGCCCCCTGCCTGGGCATCTCGTTCCAGACCGACACCCCGGTGCTGGACACCCTGCTGCAGGACTTCCCGGTGGACCTCTCGCTGGCCCTCGGTGCGGCCGTGGTCTTCCTGATCCTCGGCGTCGGCCTCGGCGTCCTCGCGGCCGTACGCAAGGGCAGGGCCGCCGACAAGATCGCCGTCGGTGCGGCACTGGTCGGCGTCTCACTGCAGATCTACTTCGTCGGTCTGCTGCTGATGTACGTCTTCGTCGACAAGTTCTCCATCCTGCCGACCCCCAACTACACGCCGATCACCCAGGATCCGGTCGCCTGGTTCCAGGGGCTGATCCTGCCCTGGGCCACCCTGGTCATCCTGTTCCTCGCGCTGTACACCCGGCTCAGCCGCTCCTCGATGCTCGAGGTGCTGGGTGAGGACTACATCCGGACCGCGCGGGCCAAGGGGCTGCCGGCCCGGACCGTGATCATCAAGCACGGTCTGCGCGCCGCGATCACCCCGATCGTCACCATCTTCGGCATGGACCTCGGCTCGCTGATCGGCGGTTCCGCGGTCATCACCGAGTCGGTGTTCGGCATCAACGGCATCGGCAAGCTCGCCGTCGACTCCGTCACCAACTCCGACCTGCCGGTGATCCTGGGCACCACGCTCTTCGCCGCGACCTTCATCGTCCTCGCCAACGTGGTGGTCGACATGGTGTACGGCATCATCGACCCCCGCGTACGCCTCGCCTGACCCGCCCAAGGAAGCTCCCCGTGGCCATCGAAATCTCGCCGCAGTCCGTGGACGTGGCACCTCCTTCCTCCTTCCTCGAGGTCCGGGACCTGCGCGTGCACTTCCCGACCGACGACGGAATCGTCAAGTCCGTCGACGGGGTGTCGTTCGCGCTCCAGAAGGGTCAGACCCTCGGCATTGTCGGCGAGTCCGGCTCCGGAAAGTCCGTCACCTCCGCCGCCCTGCTCGGCCTGCACAAGGGCAGCCGCGCCCGGGTCTCCGGCGAGGTGTGGCTGGACGGCGACGAGCTGGTCAGCATGTCGGAGCAGGACATGCGGTCGCTGCGCGGCAACAAGGTGTCCATGATCTTCCAGGACCCGCTGTCCGCGCTGCACCCCTTCTTCACCATCGGCGCCCAGATCGCCGAGGCCTACCGGGTACACCACAAGGTCTCCAAGGCCGAGGCCAGGGACCGTGCCGTGGAGATGCTCAAGCGCGTCGGCATCCCCCAGCCGGAGCGCCGGGTCAAGGACTACCCGCACCAGTTCTCCGGTGGTATGCGCCAGCGCGCCATGATCGCGATGTCGCTGGTCTGCAACCCCGAGCTGCTGATCGCCGACGAGCCGACCACCGCCCTGGACGTGACCGTCCAGGCCCAGATCCTGGACCTGATCCGGGACCTGCAGGAGGAGTTCGGCTCCGCGGTCATCATCATCACCCACGACCTCGGCGTGGTCGCCGAGATAGCCGACGACATCCTGGTGATGTACGGCGGCCGGCGCATCGAGTACGGCAGCGTCCGCGACGTGCTGAAGACGCCGGAACACCCCTACGCCTGGGGCCTGCTGCAGTCCATGCCGCATCTGGGCGGGGACGTCACCGAGCGGCTCAACCCGATCCAGGGATCGCCGCCCAGCCTGATCAACCTGCCGACCGGCTGCGCCTTCCACCCGCGCTGCGCGTTCAAGGACCAGGTGCCGGACGACCGCTGCTCCACCGAGCGGCCCGAGCTCCTCCCGGTTCCCGGAACCGACAAGCACATCGCGGCCTGCCATCTGACCGCTGAGAACAAGATCGAGATCCGCAGCGCAGCCGATCGGCTCGCGAAGTGACGGCGGCGGACGAACAGGAGTTTGGCGTGAGCACCACCAAGACCGTACCCGCTCCTCGTGACGGATCCGCGGTGCCGACGAGCGGCGGTGACGAGCTGCTGCGGGTCGAGGGCCTGCAGATGCACTTCCCGATCCGGCAGGGCATTGTGTTCCAGCGCCAGGTCGGCGCGGTCCGCGCGGTCGACGGCATCGACCTCTCGGTGAAGGCCGGCGAGTCGCTGGGCCTGGTCGGCGAGTCCGGCTGCGGCAAGTCGACCACCGGCCGCCTGGTCACCCGGCTGCTGGAGCCGACAGCGGGCAGCATCGTCTTCGACGGCGAGGACATCACCCACAAGCGGGTCTCCACCATGCGTGAGGCCCGGCAGAACCTGCAGATGATCTTCCAGGACCCGTACTCCTCGCTGAACCCGAGGCACACGGTCGGAACGATCATCGAGACCCCGATGAAGCTCAACGGCATCAACCCGCCGCAGGGGCACAAGAAGCGGGCCCAGGAGCTGCTGGAGATCGTCGGCCTCAACCCGGAGCACTACAACCGGTACCCCAACGAGTTCTCCGGCGGCCAGCGGCAGCGCATCGGCATCGCCCGGGCGCTGGCCCTGCGGCCCAAGCTGATCGTCGCCGACGAGCCGGTCTCCGCGCTGGACGTGTCGATCCAGGCGCAGGTGGTGAACCTGCTGCAGGACCTGCAGCGGGAGTTCAACCTCTCCTTCCTGTTCATCGCCCACGACCTCGCGGTGGTCCGCCACTTCTCCGAGCGGGTCGCGGTGATGTACCTGGGGAAGATCGTCGAGATCGCCGACCGGGAGACGCTCTACCTGCGTCCGCAGCACCCGTACACGCACGCGCTGCTGTCCGCCGTCCCCGAGGCGGACCCGGACAGCGAGCAGCGCCGCGAGCGGATCCGGCTGACCGGCGACGTGCCCAGCCCGATCAACCCGCCCTCCGGCTGCCGCTTCCGCACCCGCTGCTGGAAGGCCCAGGACATCTGCGCCAGCCAGGAGCCGCCGCTGGTGCAGCTGATCGGATCGGCCGAGGGCCACCAGGCCGCCTGCCACTTCCCCGAGGTCAAGCAGGTCGTCGCTCCGGAGTGACCCCGGCCGCCGGCCCGCAGCACAAAGGGGGTGCATCCCTCAGACGATGCGCCCCCTTTGTGCTGCCCGCGCCTACCGCTGGTAGTACGGGTATCCGTATCCGCCGCCGCTCGCCGTGCGGTCGAAGAACGGCAGCGCGCGTGCCTGCAGCCACATCGCCACCGGGTCGTACGGGTCGGACATCGCGACCGTGGACACCGCGACCCCGGCCGGGGCTCCGGGCAGGGCGTGCTGCATCATCAGCCGCACCGACTCGACCGCCTGCGGGCCGGAGTCGAAGAGGTCCAGGCCGATCACCAGATAGGGGTCGCCCCAGGCCGGACGGACCCAGGCGCGGCGCAGCGAGCGCACCGCCGGGGTGCCCTGGGCGGCCTGGTTGAGCAGGGCGTAGAACCGGTCGGCCGCCAGCTGCGGATTGGCCAGCTGCGGATCGTCGATCACCAGCGGTCCGGCCGGCAGCCGGTCCAGGCCCCCGGCGATCCGGCGCAGGTCGGCCCAGGGCAGCCCGACCCCGCCACCGGGCTGGTGCGGGTTCAGCCACAGCCCCCAGCGCTCGCGGTAGAGCGCGGCCGCGATGTCCCGGCCGGCGCTGACCTGCCAGGCGCGGCTCCAGCCGCTGGCGGCGAGTTGCTCGGGCGAGGTCACGCAGGGGGCGTAGCCGAATCCGCCGACCTCCATGTTGCCGTACTGGGCGTCGGGCCGGCCGGGCTCGCCGTGCCACAGCAGCATCCACACCTGGCTCGTGGCCACCGCGCCCAGCAGCGCCTCGTAGGTGTCGTAGCGCCCCGGGGACACCTCCCGCAGCGCCTGTTCGACGGCGCTCCCGCCCCCTGGCTCCACCACGACGTCCTCTCCCATGCTCCGCGCTGCTCTGTTCTGCGCTGCTCGGCCCGTGCTGCCGGGCACCCCGGCCCGAACGGTCAGCGGCCCGAACGATCAGCCTAGTGCTCCGAGGGGTGCCGTTCGAAGAACGGTGCGACAGATGTGAGCATCCAGTCGCCGACCGGGTCCTGCGCCAGGTCCAGCAGCACCACCCCGAGCTCCCAGGGCAGCGGGGCGCGGCCCAGGGCCAGGCCCAGACCCTGGGTCACCGCCGCCTGGTCCTCCGGCTGCCAGCGGTCCAGCTCCACCCCGACGAACAGCTTCTCCTGGTCGGCCTCGACCCGGGCCAGCACCCGACGGGCCGTCAGCACGACCGGTACCCGGGCGAGTTCGTCCACCACGGCGGCCAGGAACTCCACCGGCTCCTCGTACGGCTCCGGGACCCGCAGCCCGACCCGCGCACCGCGCTCCTCGGCCGAGCCCTCCCCGGAGGGGCCGTCGGCCGCCCGTCCGCACAGCTCGGCGACCCCGGCCGCCGGAACCGGCATACCGATCGCGCCCTCCGGATTGACCACGATGCCGACGCCCAGCGGCATCCCCTGGGCCAGCTCGCGCACCGGCGCGACGGTGAAGGACATCGGCCCGGCGACCCGGCGCAGCTGCTCCTCCGAGCTGAACACCGGGACGAAGGGCTGCCCGGCCAGCTCGGTGGTCGGCAGCTCCAGGGTCCCCGCGTCGTAGCCGCCGCCACCCGGCAGCGGCACCCAGACCACCGAGCGCCGCAACACCTCGACCACCCTCGGGGTGGCGCCGGGGTCGCCCACGGCGGCGGCCAGCACCCGCTCCAGGTCGTTCGCCGGCCAGCCCGGCTGCGGGCCGTCCGGCTGCGGGGGGATGGCCGGGTGCATCTGCGGGTACCGCCGTTCTCCGTCACACTGTCGTCTGGCCGACACAGTAGCGGGCCGGGACGTGCCATGATGAGCGCGACCAACAACTCCACACCGGCCGTTCGAACCCGCGCGGGAGAGCCAGGCCGTACCCCAGGGTGCGCAGCCGGCGCCGAAGGAGCAAGCCCTCCCCGGAATCTCTCAGGCACCCATACCGCACGGGCTAGGCACATCTGGAAAGCGGTCCGCCACTGGCGGACCCACCAACGGTGCAAGCCGCTGTCCCCTCCTCCTTTCGGTGGGCGACACGGTGAAGCTCTCAGGTCGCAGCGACAGAGGGGGAGCCCCTGCCGCAGCATGTCCTTGAGAGCTATCAGGAGAGTGTCCATGACCCTGCGATACACCGCGCTGGACCAGGTCCACCGCGCCCTCGGCGCCACCATGACCGACTTCGCCGGCTGGGACATGCCGCTGCGCTACGGCAGCGAGCGCGAGGAGCACAACGCCGTCCGCACCCGGGCCGGCCTGTTCGACCTCTCCCACATGGGGGAGATCGCCGTGACCGGCCCGCAGGCCGGGGAACTGCTGGACCACGCGCTGGTCGGCTTCGTCTCGGCGCTGGCCGTGAACAAGGCCCGCTACACCATGATCTGCGCGGCCGACGGCGGCATCCTGGACGACCTGATCGTCTACCGCACCGGCGGGACGGAGTTCCTGGTCGTCGCCAACGCCTCCAACGCCCAGCTGGTGCTGGACGAGCTGACGGCGCGCGCCGAGGGCTTCGACGCCGAGGTGCGCGACGACCGCGACGCCTACGCGCTGATCGCGATCCAGGGCCCGGAGGCGACCGCGATCCTGGCCCCGCTGACCGACGCCGACCTGCCGGCGCTGAAGTACTACACCTCGTTGCCCGCCACCGTGGCCGGCCGCCCGGCGCTGCTGGCCCGCACCGGCTACACCGGCGAGGACGGCTTCGAGCTGTTCGTGGCCCCCGGCGACGCCGAGCCGCTGTGGAACGCACTGTCCGAGGCGGGCGCGGCCAAGGGCCTGGTGCCCTGCGGGCTGTCCTGCCGGGACACCCTGCGGCTGGAGGCCGGGATGCCGCTGTACGGGCACGAGCTCAGCACCGAGCTGACCCCGTTCGACGCCGGCCTGGGCCGGGTGGTCCGCTTCGACAAGACCACCAACGGCGGCGCCTTCGTCGGCCGCGAGGCCCTAGAGAAGGCGGCCGAGCTGGCCGCCACGCACCCGCCGCGGGTCCGGGTCGGCCTGGTCTCCCCCGGCCGCCGGGTGCCCCGGGCCGGGATGCCGGTGGTGTCGGGCGACGGCACGGTCATCGGCAGCATCACCTCCGGCGCCCCCTCCCCCACCCTGGGGAAGCCGATCGCGATGGCGTACGTGGACGCCGCGCACGCCGCCCCCGGGACCGCGGTGGCCGTGGACGTCCGCAGCACGCACGAGCCGGTCGAGGTCGTCGAGCTGCCGTTCTACACGCGCGCCCGATAGCCGCCGCCGTCTTCCTGTACGGACCCGTTTCGCCCTCCCCTTCCTCATCCTGGAGAATCGCAGCCATGAGCAACCCCCAGCACCTCACCTACAGCAAGGAACACGAGTGGCTGACGGCCGTCGAGGACGGCGTGGCCACCGTGGGGATCACCGCGTTCGCCGCCGACGCGCTCGGTGACGTCGTCTACGTGCAGCTCCCCGAGGTCGGCCAGACCGTCTCCGCCGGCGAGACCTGCGGCGAGCTGGAGTCGACCAAGTCGGTCAGCGACCTCTACTCCCCCGCCACCGGCGAGGTGGTCGAGGCCAACCAGGCCGTGGTGGACGACCCCGCCCTGGTCAACTCCGCCCCCTTCGCCGAGGGCTGGCTGTTCAAGATCCGGCTCGACGGCACCCCCGAGGGCCTGCTGACCGCCGACGAGTACTCCGCCCACACCGGCGCCTAGTCCTTTAGGGAACGAAAGACATGACGGTTCTGAACCAGTCCCTGCACTCCCTCGACCCCGAGGTCGCTGCGGCGGTGGACGCCGAGCTGCACCGCCAGCAGTCCACCCTGGAGATGATCGCCTCCGAGAACTTCGCCCCGGTGGCGGTGCTGGAGGCACAGGGCTCGGTCCTCACCAACAAGTACGCCGAGGGCTACCCGGGCCGCCGCTACTACGGCGGCTGCGAGCACGTCGACGTGGTCGAGCAGCTGGCGATCGACCGGGTCAAGGAGCTGTTCGGCGCGGAGCACGCCAACGTCCAGCCGCACTCGGGCGCCTCGGCCAACGCCGCGGCGATGTTCGCGCTGCTCAAGCCGGGCGACACCATCCTGGGCCTGGACCTGGCCCACGGCGGGCACCTGACCCACGGCATGAAGATCAACTTCTCCGGCAAGCTCTACAACGTGGCCGCGTACCACGTGGACGCCGAGACCAACCTGGTCGACATGGACGAGGTCGAGCGACTCGCCAAGGAGCACCAGCCGCAGCTGATCATCGCGGGCTGGTCCGCCTACCCGCGGCAGCTGGACTTCGCCGCGTTCCGGCGGATCGCCGACTCGGTGGGCGCGCTGCTGATGGTGGACATGGCGCACTTCGCCGGCCTGGTGGCGGCGGGGCTGCACCCCTCGCCGGTCCCCTACGCCGACGTGGTCACCACCACCACCCACAAGACCCTCGGCGGTCCGCGCGGCGGCGTGATCCTCTCCAAGGCCGAGTACGCCAAGAAGATCAACTCCGCGGTCTTCCCGGGCCAGCAGGGCGGTCCGCTGGAGCATGTGATCGCGGCCAAGGCGGTCTCCTTCAAGGTCGCGGCGACGGACGAGTTCAAGGACCGGCAGCGGCGTACCCTCGAAGGCGCGAAGATCCTCGCCGAGCGGCTCACCCGCCCGGACGCCACCGAGGCCGGCGTGTCGGTGCTCTCCGGCGGCACCGACGTCCACCTGGTCCTGGTGGACCTGCGGAAGTCCGAGCTGGACGGCCAGCAGGCGGAGGACCGGCTGCACGCGGTCGGCATCACCGTCAACCGCAACGCGGTTCCCTTCGACCCGCGTCCGCCGATGGTCACCTCGGGCCTGCGGATCGGCGCTCCGGCGCTGGCCACCCGTGGGTTCGGCGCGGAGGACTTCGCGGAGGTGGCCGATGTCATCGCGGAGGCGCTGAAGCCGTCTTTCGACGAGAAGCGTGAAGCGCTGGCGCAGCGGGTTGCTGCGTTGGCGGCTAAGTACCCGCTCTACCCGGAGCTGTAGTCCGGGACCGGGGGCGCGGGTTGCTGTCGGAAGCGGTCCACTGCGTAGGTGGTGGGTTGCTCGCGCAGTTCCCCGCGCCCCTGGGGGGTTGCAACTTTCTCTCTCTGTAAAGGTTCACCGTGGCCATCAGCGTCTTCGACCTCTTCTCCATCGGGATCGGGCCCTCCAGCTCGCACACCGTCGGACCGATGCGCGCGGCCCGGATGTTCGCCCGGCGGCTGAAGTCCGAGGGCGTGCTGGCACAGACCGTCTCGGTGCGGGCCGAGCTCTTCGGCTCGCTCGGCGCGACCGGGCACGGGCACGGCACCCCCAAGGCGGTCCTGCTGGGGCTGGAGGGGAACTCCCCGCGCACCGTGGACATCCTGCAGGCGGACCTGGACGTGGAGCGGATCAAGGCGGAGCGGCGGCTGCGACTGCTGGGCCTGCACGAGATCGCCTTCGACGCCGACACCCAGGTGGTGCTGCACCGCCGCAGGTCACTGCCGTACCACGCGAACGGGATGACCCTCTGCGCCTACGACGCGGCCGGGGTTCCGCTGCTGGAGAAGACCTACTACTCGGTCGGCGGCGGCTTCGTGGTGGACGAGGACGCCATCGGCGCGGACCGGGTCAAGCCCGACGACACCGTGCTGCGCTACCCCTTCCGCACCGGCGCCGACCTGCTGCGCTGGACCAACGAGACCGGGCTCTCGGTCTCCGCGCTGATGATGGAGAACGAGAAGGCCTGGCGGTCGGAGCCGGAGATCCGGGCGGGTCTGCTGGAGATCTGGCGGGTCATGCAGGAGTGCGTCCGCAACGGCATGAACCACGAGGGCATCCTGCCCGGCGGCCTCAAGGTCCGGCGCCGGGCCGCACCGGCGGCGCGGGCGCTGCGGGTCGAGGGCATCGGCCCGGCCAACGCGATGGAGTGGGTCACCCTCTACGCGATGGCCGTCAACGAGGAGAACGCCTCCGGCGGCCGGGTGGTCACCGCCCCGACCAACGGCGCGGCCGGCATCATCCCGGCGGTGCTGCACTACTACCTGAACTTCATCCCGGGCGCCGACGACGAAGGCATCGTCCGCTTCATGCTGACGGCCGGCGCCATCGGGATGCTCTTCAAGGAGAACGCCTCCATCTCCGGCGCCGAGGTCGGCTGCCAGGGAGAGGTCGGCTCGGCCTGCTCGATGGCCGCGGGCGGCCTCGCCGAGGTGCTGGGCGGCACCCCCGAGCAGGTCGAGAACGCCGCCGAGATCGGCATCGAGCACAACCTCGGCCTCACCTGCGACCCGGTCGGCGGACTGGTGCAGATCCCCTGCATCGAACGCAACGGGATGGCCTCGGTCAAGGCGGTCACCGCCGCCCGGATGGCCCTGCGCGGCGACGGCCGCCACCACGTCTCCCTGGACAAGGCCATCAAGACCATGAAGGAGACCGGCGCCGACATGAAGGTCAAGTACAAGGAGACCAGCCGCGGCGGCCTCGCCGTCAACGTCATCGAGTGCTAGGACGGCTCCGCACGAGCGCTGGCCGAGCACTGGTCAAAAGTCAGAGGCCCCAGAGCCCCTTGGCGAGGGTGGTGATCCCGCCGGCCAGGGAGAGCAGCAGTACCGTCTGCCGGGCCCGGTGCTCCGGCACCCGTTGGGCCAGGGCCTTCCCGATCACGGAGCCCGCTGCGATCCCGGCTCCGACCAGCAGCCAGGGTACGGGCGTGAGGTGCGGGACGCCCTTGGCCGCGATCGAGAGCGCGTTCACCACGACCCCGTAGAACTGGGCGTTCGGGACGAACTCCTGTGCCGTCCAGTCCGCGTTGACCGCGTACAGGGACAGCGCCGGGCCGCCGACTCCGGCCGAGGAGTTCATGAAGCCGCTGGCCGCGCCCGCGGCCACGGCTCCCCGGACGCCGCGCAGGGCGGGCACCCGGGTGCCGCCCATCACCAGCAGCACGCTCGCGGCGACCAAGGCCCCCATGCCGGTGAGCAGCACCGGTTCGGGCAGCCGGGTGACCACCCAACTGCCGACCGGCACGGTGCACGCGGCCGCGGCGACCAGGGGCAGCATCGCGGTCGGGCGAACCCGCCGCCAACCCTCGGTGAGACCGATCGCGCTGATGACCCCCGCCGCGCAGTTGGACAGCAGCACACCCTGGGCCGGACCGAGGAGCAGCACCAGCACCGGCGCGGCGACCAGGGCGAACCCGATCCCCGACATCCGCTGCACGGACGCGCCCAGCAGGATCGTGCAGCCCAGCAGCAGGTCGGCGGTCTCGCTCATGCGATCATCCCATCGCCTGTCGGCATGGGAGCGAAGTGATTTAGCGTGCAGCTTCATGGTCCGATTCCGGCTCGGCCTCGCCGACCTCGCCTCCACCGCCTTCGCCTGCTCCGCCCTGCAGGAGGCGGTGCTGAGCATCCGCATGTGGACCCACCCCGGCTACTACGCCGAGCAGATCCCCTGGTTCCGGCGCCTGCGGGACGACTTCGAACTCCTTGACCCCGCCGACACCGGGCTGCTGCTCTCCCTGGTGGCGTCCAACCGGTGGATCCCCGACTTCCTGACCCCCAGGCCCAGCAGCCCCTCGCCCAGCTTCCCCGACGAACTGGCGGCCCTGCGGGCCACCCCGCCGGAGCTGATCCGCGCCGACCTGGGCCGCACCTACCTGCCGCACGACCGCGTCCTGCCGGCGCCGCTGCGCGAGGGCCTGGACGACCCGGCCCGCCTGCTCGCCCGCATCGCCGACGCGATCGAGGCCTACTGGGACCGCTGCCTCGCCCCCGCCTGGTGGCCACGGGCCCGCTCGGTGCTCGACGCGGACATCGTGTACCGCGCCCGCAGGCTCGCCCAGGGCGGGGCCGACGCGCTCTTCGCCGACATCGACCCACGACTGCGCTGGCAGCAGGGCACACTGACGATCGCCTGGGACCACTGGCCCGACCTGCCGTCCGGCGAGGTGCCGGTCGACGGCAAGGGTCTCGTGCTCGTCCCGACCCTCTTCGCCCAGGGCGCCATCACCGCGATCGAGCCCGGTGCCGCCCCGCTGATCATCTATCCGGCCCGCGGGCGGGCCACCATGGCGGAGACGGTCTCGCCCCCGCCCACCGACGCGGCACTGGAACGCCTGCTCGGCCGGGCCCGGGCCCGACTGCTGGTCCTGCTCGGCGAGCCCGCGTCCACCACCGAGCTGGCCCGCCGGCTCGGCGTCACCCCGGCGGCGGTGAGCCAGCACCTCGGCGTGCTGCTGCAGGCGCGGCTGCTGCACCGGGCCCGCCACGGCCGGAGCGTGCTCTACGCCCGCACCGCTCTCGGCGACGACCTCTGCCGCGGAAACGGCTGACCGGCACGGGCGCTACTGGTCCCGGGCCGCCGCGTCGGGGACGGTGCCGCGGATGCGTTCCAGGACGCGGGTGCGCAGTCGGGTGAACTCCGGGTCCGCGCGGGTGGTCAGCTGGTCGCGCCGGACCGGCAGGCCGACCTCGATCTGCTCCAGCACCACGGTCGGCGACCGGCTCAGCACCAGGACGCGTTCGCCCAGGTAGACCGCCTCGTCGATGTCGTGGGTGACGAACAGGACGGTCATCCCGCGCTCGGTCCAGAGCCGGCGCACCAGGTCCTCCAGGTCGGCCCGGGTCTGCGCGTCGACGGCCGCGAACGGCTCGTCCATCAGCAGCACCTCGGGCCGGTACGCCAGCGCCCTGGCGATGGCCACCCGTTGCTGCATGCCGCCGGAGAGCTCCCACGGGTAGGCGCGGCCGGCCTCGGCCAGGCCGACCGTCGCCAGCGCCTCGGCAGCCCGGGTGCGGCGCTCGGTCCGCGACAGGCCCTTGCGGTGACGCAGCGGCAGTTCGACGTTGTCGCCGACCCGCAGCCAGGGGTAGAGGCTGCGGCCGTACTCCTGGAAGACGATGGCGAGTCCCGGCCGGGGCCCGGTCACCGGGGAGCCGTCCAGCAGGACCGAACCCGCGCTCGGCCGCAGCAGCCCCGCGACGCACTTCAGCAGCGTGGTCTTGCCGCAGCCGGACGGGCCGACCAGGCACACCAACTCGCCCTGCGCCAGGGTGAAGTCGATGTCGCGGATCGCCTCGACCGAGCGTCCGGTGCCCTCGTAGACCTTCCGGAGGTGCCTGATCTCAAGCATGTCCGCCCCCTCCCTCCCGCCGCGCCCCGCGCAGCCCGTGGTACCAGCCGAGCACGCGCTGCTCGACCAGCCGGAACAGCAGCGACAGGACCACTCCCAGCAGGCCGAGGACCAGGATCCCGGTCCACATCTCCGGGATGGCGAAGCTGCGTTGGAACTCGACGACGGTGAAGCCGATGCCGCTACTGGCAGCGAACATCTCACTGATGACCATCAGGATGATCCCGATGGAGAGCGCCTGCCGCAGCCCTGCCATGATCTGCGGGCCGGCCGAGGGCAGTACCAGGCGCAGCAGCCGGCGGCCGCCCCGGACGCCGTAGCAGCGGGCGGTCTCGTCCGCCACCTGGTCCACCGCCCGGACCCCCTCGACGGTGTTGAGCAGCACCGGCCAGAAGCAGCCGAAGGCGATGACCACGACCTTCATGGTGTCGCCGATACCGGCGAAGAGCATGATGACCGGCACCAGCACCGGGGGCGGAACGGCACGGAACAGTTCCAGCACCGGCTCGGCCACCGCCCGCGCGGTGCGGTAGGAGCCGAGCAGCACGCCGCAGCCGACACCGGCCGCCCCGGCCAGCGCATAGCCGCCGAGCAGGCGGAGCACGCTCGGCAGCACATCGGTGCGGAGCCGCTCCGGGGTCCACACCCTGCCGAAGGTCGACACGATCCGGTGCAGCGGCGGCTCGTAGAAGCTGGTGCTGCCGGCCGAGGCGAACCACCACACCGTCACCAGGACCGCGGGCAGCCCGACCACCAGCAGCAGCGCGCCGCCCATGCGGAGTGCGGCTCTCACACCGGCACCGCTCACACCGGCACCTCCCCGCGTACCGACTGGTGCCAGGCCAGGGCGCGGCGCTCCACCGCGCGGGCGCCGACGTTGACCACCACCCCCAGCAGCCCGGTGACCAGGATCAGTGCGTACATCTCCGGCACCGCCTGGGAGTCCTGGGCGACCGCGATCAGGTTGCCCAAGCCCGGTGCGCCGATCACCAGTTCGGCGGTGATCGCGAGGATCAGCGCGACCGCGGCGGCCAGCCGCACGCCGGTCATGAGGTACGGCAGGGCGGTCGGCCACAGCACGTGCCGCAGCCGGGCCCAGGGGCCCAGGCCGTAGGCCCTGGCCGTCTCCTCCGCCACCGGGTCGACGTCCTGGGCCCCGTAGAGGACCTGGACCAGCACCTGCCAGAACGAGGCGTAGACCACCAGCACCAGCACCGAGGCGATCTCGGTGCCGTAGACCAGCACCACCAGCGGGATCAGCGCCACCGAGGGGATCGGCCGTAGGAACTCGATGGTCGACGCGGTGGCCCGGCGCAGGTACGGGACGAGGGCGATCACGAACCCCGCGGCGATCCCGGCGGCGGTGGCGATGGCCAGGCCCAGCGCCCAACCGGTCAGCGTGTCGCCGAGCGCCGACCAGAAGGTGCCGTCCCCGAGCTCCCGGCCCAGGGCCGCGACGGTGCGGCTGAACGGCGGCAGGAACCGGCCGTCGACCAGCCCGGTCCGGGTCACCGCCTCCCACAGCGCCGCGAAGGCCACCAGCCCGGCCGTGCCGAGGGCCGCTCCGCGCGGCCCCGCGGGTGCGGTCCGGCTCACGGCAGCAGCGTGTCGAGGTCGGGTGCCTTGGTCAACAGACCGTAGCCGACCGCCAGTTGACCCAGCGTCTGGAGTGAGGCGCGGTTGACGTCGGCGGGCCAGCTCGGCAGCGTGATCTGCTTGAGGGTGTCGGCCGGGATCTTGGTGTAGCTGCCGAGCACCGCGCGCACGTCGTCGGGGTGTCCGTCGGCGTAGGCCAGCGACTGGGCCAGCGCCGTCCGGAACTCCTTCACCACGTCGGCGTGCTGCTGGGCGTAGCTGGTCGAGGTGAAGTACATCGCCACGGTCAGCTCGGGAGCGACGTCCACGTACGGCGAGGCGATCACCGTGGCGCCCTGCGCCTTGACGGTGGCCAGCGCCGGCTCCACCACCAGCGCGGCGTCGATCTGGCCCTTGGCGAGGGCGGCCGGCATCGCGTCGAAGCCGAGCTCGACGAAGCTCACCTTGCTCGGGTCGCCACCCGCCTTCTGCACCGAGTCGCGCACGGCGACCTCGTTGATGTTCTTCAGGGTGTTGATGGCGACCTTCTTGCCCACCAGGTCCTTGGCCGAGGTGATCGCGCTGCCCTTCTTCACCACCAGGGCGCCGAAGTCCTTGCCGGCCACCCCGGTGGAGGCCACGCCGTTGGAGATCGCCTTGATGGGCACGCCGTTCTGCTCGGCCAGCATCAGCGAGAGCACATTGGAGAAGCCGAACTGGAACTGTCCGCTGACGACGCCGGGCACGATCGCGGCGCCGCCCTGGGCGGTGGTCAGCGAGAGCTTGAGGCCCTGGTCGGCGAAGAAGCCCTGCTTCACACCGAGGTAGATCGGCGCGACGTCCACGATGGGGATCACCCCCACCTTGACGTCCACGAGGGCGGCGGCGCCGGTACCGGTGGAACTCCCGGACGCCGCCGGGCCGGTACCGGAACTCCCGGTTCCGCTGCTGCATCCCGCGAGGACGACGGCGAGGACCGCCGTGACGGTGCAGACGATGGACTGACGACGCATCGGACCCCCTGAGGTTGTGCGGTGGTGCACGCCTGGAAAGTGATGCCGTGCCGGGACCGTAAGGGCGCCGCACCGGCCGGGTCAATGCCGATGCAATACCAAATTGTTGACAGGATTGCCGACGCCATCATCCACAGGAAGTCCGCGACATCCCGACGCAGTTGGCGCAGCTTTCCCCCAGACGTCTCGCAAACGCCTCCACTTGTTCGAACAAGTGTGGTGAGAATGTCCGACTGCCCAGTCCCGCCCCACCCCGCCCACCCCGCCCACCCGTCTCGGACAGATCGGGAGACCTCTCCTTCATGAGCGCCCTCAACCGTCGCCGCTTCATCCAACTGGCCGGCGGCACCGCCGCCGCCACCGCGATGTCCAGCAGCATCGCCCGTGCCGCCTCCATCCCCGCCGCCCGGCGCACCGGGACGCTGAAGGACGTCGACCACATCGTCGTCCTGATGCAGGAGAACCGCTCCTTCGACCACTACTTCGGCACCCTGCGCGGGGTCCGCGGCTTCGGCGACCCCCGCCCGGTGACGCTGCCCAGCGGCAAGTCGGTCTGGTACCAGTCGGACGGCAAGAAGGAGATCCTGCCGTTCCACCCGGACGCCAAGAACCTGGGTCTGGCCTTCCTGGAGGACCTCCCGCACGACTGGAACACCACCCACTGGGCCTGGAACAACGGCGCCTACGACCAGTGGATCCCGGCCAAGGGCTCGACCACGATGGCCCATCTGACCCGGGACGACATCCCCTTCCACTACGCGCTGGCCGACACCTTCACCGTCTGCGACGCCTACCACTGCTCGCTGATGACCAGCACCGACCCCAACCGCTACTACCTGTGGACCGGCTACACCGGCAACGACGGCAAGGGCAAGGGACCGGTCCTGGACAACGCCGAGGCCGGCTACTCCTGGACCACCTACCCGGAGCGGCTGGAGCAGGCCGGGGTCTCCTGGAAGATCTACCAGGACGTCGGCACCGGGCTGGACGCCAACGGCTACTGGGGCTGGACCAGCGACGCCTACATCGGCAACTACGGCGACAACTCGCTGCTCTACTTCGACCAGTACCGCAACGCCGAGCCCGGCGACCCGCTCTACGACAAGGCCCGCACCGGCACCGACGCCAGCAAGGGCGACGGCTTCTTCGACGTGCTGAAGGCCGACGTCAAGGCCGGGAAGCTGCCCCAGGTGTCCTGGGTGGTCGCCCCCGAGGCCTTCACCGAGCACCCCAACTGGCCCGCCAACTACGGCGCCTGGTACATCTCCCAGGTGCTGGACGCGCTCACCGCCGACCCGGACGTCTGGGCCAGGACCGCGCTGTTCGTCACCTTCGACGAGAACGACGGCTTCTTCGACCACGTGGTCCCGCCGGTGCCGCCGTTCAGCGCCGCGCAGGGCGCGTCCACCGTGGACGTCTCGGCCGAGCTGTACACCGACGGCGTCTCCGCAGCGAGCCTGTTCGCCGGCGGCAGCGGCTACCTCTCCGCCCAGTACGGCCTGGGCCCGCGGGTGCCGATGCTGGTGGTGTCGCCCTGGAGCAAGGGCGGCTACGTCAACTCGCAGGTGTTCGACCACACCTCGGTGATCCGGTTCATGGAGGAGCGGTTCGGTGTCGAGGAGCCGAACATCTCGGCCTGGCGCCGCGCCGTCTGCGGTGACCTGACCTCGGCCTTCGACTTCTCGCACAGCGACGCCAAGGTGCCCGCGCTGCCGGCCACCACCGGCTACCAGCCGCCGGACCAGGACCGGCACCCCGACTACGTGCCCACCCCGCCCGCCGCCCCGGCGCTGCCCAAGCAGGAGCACGGCACCCGCCCGGCCCGCCCACTGCCCTACGACCTGTCCGCCGACGCCCGGGTCGACGCCGGCAAGGGCACGCTGTCCGTCGAGTTCGCCAACCACGGCCGGGCCGGCGCCAACTGGCAGGTCCGCTCCGGCACCGACACCAGCGGCCCGTGGACCTACACCGTCGAGGCCCACAAGTCGCTGACCGGCAGCTGGACCGTGGCCCCGGCCGCCGGCGGCGACTACGAGTTCTCCGCCCACGGCCCCAACGGATTCCTGCGGGAGTTCAAGGGACGCCTGGCCACCGCCGGACCCGAGCTGACCGTCCGGCACGACGGCAACGGCGGCCAGGTCCGGCTGGAGCTCAGCAACCACGGGTCCGGCACGGTCCGGCTGACGGTCAAGGACGGCTACGGCTGCGCCCGGACCGCCAGCTACCAGCTGCGCCCGGGGGCGAGCCGGGTGCACACGGTCGCCCTGAACGCCACCCACGGCTGGTACGACCTGGTCGTCACCTCCGCCGAGGACCCCGCGTTCCTGCGCCGCGCGGCTGGCCACGTCGAGAACGGGCGGGTCAGCAGCAGCGACCCGGCCATCGGCACGGTCTGACGCTCCGTCCGGCGCGGAGGTGCCGTCCGGCGCGGAGGTGCGCAGCCCGGGGTCGTGGCCGGCGTTTGACGTCGGCCGCGGCCCTCGGCCAGCCTGGCCGTCTGCCCCCTACGCACAGGAGCGCCCGTGGACGACACCGCCTGGGACACCATCGACAGCCTGGTCCGCTGGCTCGACCAGGGCAGCGAGGTCCCCGACGACACCAGGGTGCTGCTCCAGCTCCTCAAGATCACCGAGGAGGCCGGCGAGGTCGCCGAGGCGGTGATCGGCGCCACCGGGACCAACCCGCGCAAGGGCTTCTCGCACACCTGGGACGACGTCAGGAACGAGCTGTGCGACGTCATCGTGACGGCGATGGTCGCCCTGGCCCGGCTGACCCCGGACGCCCGTGAGGTCTTCGCGGCGAACCTGCGCCGCATCGCCGAACGGTCGGATCAGAGCTGAGGGCCCGTCGGCCCGCCGTGCTCCCAGATCTGCAGCGCGATCCGGGTGCCGTCCGGATCCTCGACGACCTCCAGCGGCCGGTCGGCGACGGTGAATCCGGCCCTGCGGGCGACGTTGGAGCTGGCATCGTTCTCGGGTTCGATCCGCAGCAGCACCCGGCGGGCGCCGAGGACGGCGTAGGCGAAACCGGTGAGCAGCCGCACCGAACGGACCGCGAGGCCCCGGCCGCGGTGCTCGGCTCCGATCGCGTAGCCGAGTTCGACGTCCCGGCCCTCCTCGCCCCTGAGCATGGCCAGCGCCTCACCGCGCGGCGCGCCGCCGACCTCGGTCCCGGCGCCGTCAGGGTCGGCGACCTCGGTGACGGCGAACTGGATCCTGGTGCCGGCCTCCCTGGCGGCGCGGGCCCGACCCAGGTAGCGCTCGGCCGCCTCGGTGTCGAACGGCGAGCTCAGCGGGGTCCAGCGGGCCACCTCGGGCTCGTCGAACAGCTGCACCATGACCGGGATGTCCTGCTGCGTCCACTCGCGCAGGAACAGTCCGTCACCGGCGAGGGTGAAGGGCGGTTCGGGCAGGACGGCGGCATCAGGAGTGGTCATGATCGGTATCCTCCCCGCTGCGGCAGCCGAAGGCCAGCACGTTAAGGATTCGTCGATCAGAGGGAGATCAGCTGAACATTCCCTTTAATCAAGGTTATGAAGGTGAATTTCCTTGTGATCCACGGCTCACTTGGGGCATTTGCCCGATTTTTCCATCTATGTGGCTTGCCCGCATCCTGGACACCGTGCCATAGTCGGTGCGGTCGGGGAGCCTCAGCCCCCCGACTCGACCGGAACGTCGCCGACCCGAGCGCGTACCGCGAAGCAGCCCGGCACACCCCCTACGGCCGGGCAGCACATCTGCCGAGGAGCCCGGAACGCCTGACGCGCCCGGGGTCCTCGGCTTTTCAGCCCGCGCGCCGTCCCGCACCTCAGCCCGCTGCCGTCTCCCGGGCCCGGAGTTCGAACCACACCGACTTGCCGCGGGAGAGCAGGTCGGCGCCCCAGCGGTCGGACATCAGATCCACCAGCTGCAGCCCCCGCCCGGCGTCATCCTCGGGCTCGCCGATGATCAGACAGGGCAGCGCCCTGGACGGATCGCGCACCTCGAAGCGGACGCTGCCGCTCCGCCGGACCAGGCGCAGCCCGAAGGAGCGCCCGCCGGTGTGCCGGACCACATTGGCCACCAGCTCCCCCACCAACTGCTCCGCCACCTCGCCCAGGCCGCCCAGGCCCCAGGTGTCCAGGGCGGACCGGACGAGGCGGCGGGCCCTCGCCGAGGAGGCCGGGCCCGAGGGTAACCGCACCTCCTCGGTCAGCGGGTCGGTGAGCTGACCGAAGAGGGCGAGTTCCAGCTCCTCCGGGGTGACGGCGTCCGGGCAGCCGGCCGAGCCGCCGAGCGATTCCGGCCACAGCGCGGCCGTCCAGTCGTCGAGCCAGACCGTGTCCGGTGCGGTCTCCAGGACGCTTTCCAGCGCCGCGACCGCACCACCTCCGGTCCCGTCCGTCACTCGTTGCTCAGCCTTGCCCCGTGGCGCCATGCCCCTATCATCGCGACTCTGCGCTGACTTGGGGAGCACAATGCGTAAAGAATCATCAGTGCTTCCGGCATATGCCTGGGATTAGCGGAACACCGCCTTGCCGGGGCCGTCCTCCACGAAGCTGCGCATTCCGGTCTCCCGGTCCTCGGTGGCGAACAGACCTGCGAAGAGACTGCGCTCCAGTGCGAGCCCGGTGTCCAGGTCGGTCTCCAGCCCGCGGTCCACCGCCTCCTTGGCCGCGCGCAGTGCCAGCGCCGGCCCTGCCGCCAGTCGCGAGGCCCAGGCCAGCGCGGTCGGGTAGACCTCCTCGGCCGGGACCACCTGGTCCGCGAGGCCGATCCGCAGCGCCTCCTCCGCGCGCACCTGACGCCCGGTGAAGATCAGCTCCTTGGCCCGGGACGGGCCGACCAGACGGGAGAGCCGCTGGGTGCCGCCGGCCCCGGGGATCAGCCCCAGCAGGATCTCCGGCTGGCCGAACTTGGCGTTCTCGGCCGCGATCCTGATGTCCGCGCAGAGCGCCAACTCGCAGCCGCCGCCCAGCGCGTAGCCGGTCACCGCGGCCACCACCGGCTTGGGGATGCGGGCCACCGCGTCGAAGGCGCCCTGCAGCGCCGGCCCGCGCTCCACCATGTCGGTGTACGACATCCGCTGCATCTCCTTGATGTCGGCGCCGGCCGCGAAGACCTTCTCGCCGCCCCAGAGCACCACGGCCCGCACGTCGGCGCGGGCGGCGGCCTCCTCGGCGGCCTGCCTGAGCTGGTCCTGCATCGCCGCGTCCAGGGCGTTCATCGGCGGGCGGGCCAGCCGGATCGTCCCGACGGCGTCCTGCACATCGAGGCTGACGAGGGTGGTCATGGTTTCCTCCTGGGAGCCCGGGGTGGGTTAACGCATGCTAACCGGCGGTGCCGGCAACGACGACGGCCCGGCCCCCGTGGTGGGGGCCGGGCCGTCGTGCTCCGGGCGACAGTCGCTCAGAGCGGCGGGCTCAGTTGGAGGTCCAGGCGGACCAGCTCATGTTCCAGCCGTTCAGACCGTTGTCGGGGGCGACCACCTTGTCGGGCGAGTTCACCACCTGGACCACGTCGCCGATGATCGAGTTGTTGTAGAACCAGGCCGCCGGGGCGGAGGGGTCGCCGCCGCCCTGGACGTCGTGCAGGCCGACGCAGCCGTGGCTGGTGTTCTCGCTGCCGAAGGTCGAGACCGGCCGCCAGTAGTTGCCGTGCACAAAGGTGCCCGAGGTGGTCAACCGCATGGCGTGCGGCACGTCTTTGATGTTGTACGCGTCGCCCAGGCCGACGGTCTGCGAGTCCATGTCGATCACCGAGTACTTCTCGGTGATCACCATCTTCCCGTTGTAGGTGGTGTGCTGGGCGTCGCCGAGGCTGGCCGGGAGCGTCTTGTAGAGCACGCCGTTGCGGTAGACCTTCAGCGTGTGCGCGGTGTTGTCGGCGACGCTGGTCTGGCTGCGGCCGATGGTGAAGGCCACGTCCTTGTACTGCTTGCCGTAGACCCCGGTGGAGGTCTCCACCCCGTCGAGGTCCATGTGCAGGGTGACCTTGGTGCCCGGCTTCCAGTAGCTCTGCGGGCGCAGGTCGAGCCGGGAGCTGCCGAACCAGTGGCCCTCGACGTCCACCGCCGGAGAGGCGGTGACCGAGATCGCCTTCGCCACGGCGGCCTGGTACTTGCTGCTCACCGGGTGGGTGAAGGTGATCGACACCTCCATGCCGACACCGTAGGTGGCCCCCGGGTCGACGTTGAAGTTGCCGATGTTGGTGTTGCTCGGCGTCATGGTGGTGAAGCTGGACTGCTCGGTGACGCTCAGTCCGCTGCTGTCCACCGCGGTCGCGGCGACGCTGTACTTGGTGCCGGAGCGCAGCGCACTGGCCGGCGTCCAGCTGCTGCCGTCGGTGGCGATGGTGCCGCTGATGTCCGAGCCGTCGGCGGAGGAGACCTTGACCGTGGTCAGCTTGCCGGTGGCCACCGAGACCTTGAGCGCGCCGTTGGTGTTCACGCCGGTCGCGTCGTTCTTCGGCGAGATGGTCACCACGGCCGCGGAGTTGGCCGAGGCGGACGGCGAGGCTGCGGACCCGTCCGAGGCTCCGGCCGACGCGCTGGCGGAACCGCCGCCCGCCGCGGCACCGACCGTGCCGGTGCCGCCGTTGCTGCTGCACGCCGTGGCGACCAGCAGCAGGGAGCCCGCCGCCAGGGCCACCCAGGCACGCCGGGTGCTCCTGCGGCGTCCGCGCTGTTCTTTGTCACTGCTGGCGTCAACCGCCCGTGCCGAGCTCAACCGTCTCTCCCCTCCCGGATGTTCAACCTCTATGAACGCCCAGGCACCCCGCTCAGTTGCATCCGAGGGCGGAGTAATCCCGCACGTGCCGGGCGGACCGTCGCACTCTAACCGGCGCAGCTGGGAGAACTCTGTTGGAAGGGGCGGTTGACGCCCGTTCGTGCGGTTCCGGTACCAATTCGTTGCCTGGGGTTTCGCCCCCCCGGGCGCTCAGCGCAGCGCGCTGCCCGCGGTCCACCGGGCCCAGCTGAGGTTCCAGCCGCTGAGTCCGTTGTCCGGGGCGACCGCGTCGCCGTTGGAGCCGGTCACCTGCACCACGTCGCCGATCATCGAGTGGTCGTAGAGCCAGCCGGCCGGGGTGGTGTCGCTCGTCCCGCCCTTGACGTCGTGCAGGCCGATGCAGCCGTGCGAGGTGTTCTGGCTGCCGAAGACCGAGGCCGGACGCCAGTAGACGCCGTGCACGAAGGTGCCGGAGTCGGTGAGCCGCATCGCGTGCGGGACGGCGGGGATGTCGTACTCGCTGCCCAGGCCCACGCTCTGCGAGTTCATCCGGGTCACCTGGTACATCTCGGAGATCACCATGATCCCGTTGTAGCTGGAGTGCCCGGGGCCGCCGGCCGAGATCGGCAGGGTGCGCAGCAGCTGTCCGCCGCGGCGGACCGTGAGCGTGTCGGAGACCGTGTCTGCGGTGCTGATCTGGGCCCGGCCGATGGTGAAGGCGACCTTCTTCGCCTGCGTCCCGTACACCCCGGGAGCGCCCTCGACGCCCTTGAGGTTCAGCGCCAGGACCACCTTGGTGCCCGGCTGCCAGTAGTGCTCCGGGCGGAAGTCCAGCCGCCGGTCGCCGAACCAGTGGCCGACCACCGGGACGGACGGGGCGGCGGTCACCGTGACGGCCCGCTGCACCGCGGCCCGGTCGGTGATCGACCGGTTGAACCGCAGCGACACCTCCATGCCGACGCCGACGGTGCTGCCGTCCTCGGGCGTGTAGAAGCCGATGAAGGTGTTGGTCGGGACGAAGGTGGTGAAGACGGCGTGCTTGGCCGCCTGCAGACCGTTGCCGTCGGTGGCGATGGCGTCCAGGGTGTACCGGGTCTCCGGCATCAGCTTGGCCGTCGGCCTCCAGGACGCGGCGCCGGCGCCGAAGGCACCGGGGACCTCGTCGCCGCGGTCGTCCCGCAGCCGGACCTGGGTGAGCTTCCCGACGGCGACGGCGACGCCGACCCCGCCCTGGGCCGGGACCTGTGCGGCGCCGTCGCCGGGGGTGAGCGTGACCACGGCCGCCGACACCGGCGGGGCCGCGTCCGAGGAGGGCGCCCGCTCCGGCCCTCCCCCGCAGGCCGTGAGCAGTGTCAGCGCCCCCGCTGACAGGACGAGGGCCGTGCGCCGGAGTCCCGCCCCCCGAAGTCCCGACCGCCGCACCCAGCTGCTCAGACCCACCGTCACCGCTCCTTCGTCTCGATCAGTCCGCCCCCGGGGATCAACGAGGCTTGATCGACGGGGACACGTCCTCCGCATGGATCCATGGCCGCTTGCACGTGACATCCGTGGGCAGGGTGGGAACGTACATTCCAGCCGGGGAACGGGACTCCCCGCAGCGGGGAGGTACGTGTCATGACGGCTTGGCAGGGGGCGGGTGACCGGGATGGCAGCGATCCGGACGGCGGGCGGGCGCGGCTGCGGCTGGTAGCGGCGGAGCAGCAGGCGCCGCCGGTGCAGCGGCCGGCCGCCGGGGCGCCGCTGCGGACCGCGCCCGCCACGGAGCCGCAGCCCGGCGGGGCACAGCCCGCCCGGACCGGGACGGTCGAGGTGTGGCCGGGGAGCTGGCAGCCGCTGGGGGCCCGCTTCCACATCGGCCCGGACGGACGTCCCGGCACCAACTTCGCCCTCTGGGCGGCCGGGGCCGAGGCGGTCGAGCTCTGCCTCTTCGACGAGGAGGACCAGGAGACCCGCCATCCGCTGCACGAGCAGAACTTCCAGACCTGGCACGGCCACCTGCCCGGAGTGCTGCCGGGGCAGCGCTACGGCTTCCGGGTGCACGGCCGCTGGGACCCCTGGACCGGGGCCCGCTGGAATCCGGCCAAACTGCTGCTCGACCCCTACGCGCGGGCGGTCGACGGGACCTTCCGGCTGCACGACTCCATGTACGGGCACGTCCACGGCTGGCCGGAGCGCGAGGTCGCGGACACGGTCAGGGACAACCGCGACTCGGCCCCGCACATGCCCAAGGCCGTGGTGGTCCACGACGACGACGACTGGTCCGACGACCGGCGGCCGAAGACCGCGTGGGCCGACACCGTCCTCTACGAACTGCACGTCAAGGGCTTCACCCAGCGGCACCCGGGCATCCCCGAGCAGCTCCGCGGCACCTACGCGGGCCTGGCCCACCCGGCCGCGATCGAGCACCTGACCCGGCTCGGGGTGACCGCCGTGGAACTGCTGCCGGTGCACCAGTTCGCCGACGAGGAGCACCTGCAGCGGCGCGGCTCGGGCAACTACTGGGGATACAACTCCATCGGCTACTTCGCCCCGCACGCCGGCTACTCCGCGTCCGGCACCAGGGGCCAGCAGGTCACCGAGTTCAAGCGGATGGTGCGGGCGCTGCACGCCGCCGGGATCGAGGTGATCCTCGACGTCGTCTACAACCACACCGCCGAGGGCGGCGAGGGCGGTCCCACCCTGTCGCTGCGCGGCATCGACAACGCCGGCTACTACCGGCTGCAGCCGCACAACCGCCGCGCCTACGCCGACTTCACCGGCTGCGGCAACACCCTGGACAGCAACCAGCCGCAGGTGCTGCGGCTGATCACCGACTCGCTGCGGTACTGGGTCGCCGAGATGGGGGTGGACGGCTTCCGCTTCGACCTGGCGGCCGCGCTGGCCCGGTCGCCGTTCGAGGTGTCGATGCTGGCGCCGTTCCTGTCGGCGGTCTCCCAGGACCCGCTGCTGAGCCGGGTGAAGCTGATCGCCGAGCCCTGGGACGTGGGCCTCGGCGGCTACCAGGTCGGCGGTTTCCCGCCGCTGTGGACCGAGTGGAACGACCGCTACCGGGACACCGTCCGCGACTACTGGCGCGGCGCCCGGCCGGACGTCAGGGAGCTGGGCTACCGGCTGGCGGGCTCGTCCGACCTGTACCAGCAGGGCGGGCGCCGTCCCTACGCCTCGGTCAACTTCGTCACCGCGCACGACGGCTTCACCCTGCGCGACCTGGTCTCCTACAACGGCAAGCACAACCAGGCCAACGGCGAGGACAACCGGGACGGCACCAACGACAACCACTCCTGGAACTGCGGGGTGGAGGGCGAGACGGACTCGGCCCAGGTCAACGCCCTGCGCCGGCGGCAGCTGCGCAACCTGCTGGCGACCCTGCTGCTGTCCACCGGGGTGCCGATGCTGGTGGCCGGCGACGAGATGGGGCGCACCCAGGACGGCAACAACAACGCCTACTGCCAGGACAACCCGATCAGCTGGGTGGACTGGTCGCTGCTGCGGGAGTCGCCGGACGGGGAGCCGGGCTGGCGGGCGCTGACCCAGCTCACGGCGCGGCTGATCCGGCTGCGCCGGGCGCATCCGGTACTGCGCCAGCGCGCGTTCTTCTCCGGGCGCCCGGCGCATCCCGGTGGGTTGCGCGACCTCACCTGGTTCACCGCGCGCGGGCGCGAGATGACCGAGGCCGACTGGTACACCCCCGGCGCCACCCTGGGGATGTACCTGTCCGGGGACGAGATGTCCGAGCGCGACCCGCTCGGCCGCGAGCTCACCGACGACAGCTTCCTGCTGGTCCTGCACGCGGACCACCGGCCGACCAGGTTCCTGCTGCCCGGGCCGCCCTGGGCCGAGGCCTACGAGTCGGTGGTCGACACCGCGCTGGAGGACCAGGCCGAGGCGCCCGGCCGGCGGTACCCGGCCGGCACCGGCCTCACCGTCCCCGGGCGGACCCTGCTGCTGCTGAGGATCTGCCCGCCGGCGGAACCGGCCGGTCAGGACGCCGGACCGGATTGACGCGCCGGGTGAAGCTGCTTGAACCTTTCCCGCAGGTGGTGCGTACTTGAAGGCGTGGACCACTCGCAGGCGCGCGATTCGGAGTTCGTGCGCTCCCTCTACTCCCGGTACGGGCGCTCGGTGCTCGGCCGGGTCCTGGGGCTGGTCCACGGCGACTACCAGCGGGCGGAGGACATCGTGCAGGAGACCTTCCTGCGCGCCTGGCAGCACCAGGACTCGCTCGACCCGGACCGGGCGGGCCCCTGGCTGCACACCGTCGCCCACAACCTGGTGGTCTCCGCCTACCGCAAGATCAAGGCCCGGCCGGCCGAGTCGCCCTTACCGGAGGACGAGGGCGGCGAGTGGGCCAAGGGTGACGGGGACCTGGAGCTCGACCGGATGCTGGAGCGCTGGCAGATGCTGGAGGCCATGCGCGGACTGCGCCCCGAACACCGGGCCGTGCTCATCGAGGTCTACTACCTGCGCCGCACCGTGGCCGAGACGGCGGAGCACCTGGGGGTGCCGGTCGGCACCGTCAAATCGCGCTGCTACTACGGGCTGCGCGCCCTGAGGAACGTACTGGAGGAGAGAGGGGTGACATCCCGATGACGACGCCGTGTCAGGAGAGCGTCTCGCTCGGCGCCTATCTGCTCGGGGCCCTCGATCCCGAGGAGCGCAGGGCGCTGGAGCGGCACATCGCGGGCTGTGCGCACTGCCGCGCCGAACTGGTGGAACTCGCGCCGCTGCCGGGGCTGATGCGGCACACCGCCTTCGAGGAGCTGCCGGAGACGGCGGAGGTCGCCGAGTCGCTGAGCCCGGCCCGGGAGCAGCCGCCGGAGGCCGACTCCGCCGGACTGCGCCCGCTGCCGGTACCGACCCAGCACCGCAGGCGCAGCCGGAAGCGCGCGGCCCTGGCCGCCGGGCTGGCACTGGCGGCGTGCGCCGCCGGGGTTGGCGTGTACTCGGTGGCGGAGCGCGGCGGCGGTGCCGGCCGGGCCGCCACCGTGCAGGCCGCGGCGACCTGGGGCGCGACCGACCCGACCACCCACGTCTCGGCGACCGCGGCGCTGTTCCCGGAGGCCTGGGGCACCCAGTTCCAGCTGAAGCTGGGCGGGCTGCCCTCCGACATCACCTGCCACCTGGTGGTGCACGGGAAGGACGGGGCCACCGAGACGGCCGGCACCTGGGGCTCGGGCTACGCGGTCTCGGCCCAGGTCCCCGCCTCCACCTCGATCAGCCCCGCCCAGATAACCGGTCTCGACGTGCTCGACGGAACCGGGAAGCTGCTGGTGCACCTGCCCGCGGGCAGGTGACCTGGTAGCAGCGGTCCGAACGGCCGCCGACCCCCCTGGCAGCAGGGGAGTCGGCGGCCGTTCGCGGTCCCGGGGGCGACCGCTCCAATTCTCCGGGGAGCGACCCCCCGTACCCCCACGCAGACCCGAGGTGGCGGGCCTGAGACAAGCGGACACCGCCCGGAATGCCTGAGCAAAAACCAGGTGAGGATTGTCAGTGGTGAGCCGTACGCTCACAGACGATGTCCAGTGCCTCCTCCCCCGTGCCCACCCCGCAGGCGCCACCAGCGCCGTCCCTACCGGAATCCACAGCGCCGGCCACCCCGGACGCCGACAGACCGGATGCTGCCGCCATGACCGAGTCGCCCCCGCCCGCCCACTCACCCAAGCGTTCGACCGTGCGCTCACTGCTGCGCATCTGGCCGTACGCCCGGCCGATCCGCTGGTACCTGGTCGGCTCGACCTCCGCGGCCATGGTGGCCTCGCTGGCCGGTCTGCTGATCCCGCTGGTGCTGAAGCAGATCGTGGACGGACCGGTGTCGCACCACGACGCGGCCGGCCTGTGGTGGCCCGCCGCGCTGCTGCTGGTGCTCGGGCTGGCCGAGGCGCTCTTCTTCGGGGTGCGCCGCTGGCTGCTGGCCCGGCCGCTCTCCGGCGTCGAGCGGGTCATGCGCGCCGACCTCTACGCCCGGCTGCAGCGGCTGCCGGTGACCTTCCACGACCGCTGGGCCTCCGGCCAGCTGCTGTCCCGGGCCACCTCGGACATGTTCACCATCCGGCTGTTCCTGGCCTTCCCGCTGGTCTTCCTGATCGTCAACTCGATGGTGTTCCTGGTCGGGATCGGCATCATGTTCGCCCTGGACTGGCAGCTCGCGGTGATCGCGGTGCTGCCGGCCGCGCCGCTGATCATGCTGTGCTCCTACTTCGAGCGCCGCTACTCGGCCGCCGCCCGGCTCGCCCAGGACCAGAACGGCGACCTGGCCACCATCGTCGAGGAGTCGGTGCTGGGCATCCGCATCCTCAAGGCCTTCGGCCGGCACCGGACCATGGCGCAGCGCTTCCGCGCCCAGGCCCGCGAGCTGCGCGGCACCGAGCTGAACAAGGCCCGGCTGCTGGCCAACCTGTGGGCGGTCATCGTCGGCCTGCCCGAACTGGCCCTGGGCACCGCGCTGGCGGTCGGCGTGGTCCAGGTCGCGCACGACGTCACCACGGCCGGAACACTGGTGGCGTTCCTCTCCACGGCACTGGCACTGCGCTGGCCGGTGGAGTCGCTCGGCTGGCTGCTGGCGTACAGCAACGAGGCCGCGACCGCCACGGACCGCTTCTTCGAGGTGCTGGACACCCCGCTCGCCGACGCGGAGGACCGGGTGACCAGCACCGGTCCCGGCGCCGGCGGCAGCCGTGACGGCATCCGCTTCGAGGGCGTGCGCTTCCGCTACCCGGACGCGCCGGCCGACACCCCGGACCTGCTCCAGGGCGTCGACCTGCACATCCGCCACGGCGAGACGATGGCGCTGGTGGGCAACACCGGCAGCGGCAAGACCACCATGACGGCGCTGCTCCCCCGGCTCTACGACCCGAGCGCGGGCCGGATCACCCTGGACGGCGCCGACATCACCGCGCTGTCCCGGGCCAGGCTGCGCGAACTGGTCTCGGTGGCCTTCGAGGAGCCCACCCTGTTCTCCGCCTCGGTGCGGGAGAACGTGCTGATGGGCGCCCCGGAGGCGAACGAGGAGGAACTGCAGCGGGCCCTGGACGTGGCCCAGGCGCAGTTCGTCAGGGCCCTGCCGCAGGGCACCGACACCCAGGTCGGCGAGCAGGGCCTGAGCCTGTCCGGCGGCCAGCGGCAGCGGCTGGCGCTGGCCCGCGCGGTGGTCGGCACACCGGACTTCCTGGTGCTGGACGACCCGCTGTCGGCGCTGGACGTGCACACCGAGGCTCAGGTCGAACGGGCCCTGCGGCGGGTGCTGGCCGACACCACGGCCCTGGTCGTGGCGCACCGGCCGAGCACGGTGCTGCTCGCGGACCGGGTCGCGATGCTGGTCGACGGGCGGATCGCGGCCGTGGGCACGCACCACGAGCTGCTGGAGACCTCGCCCGCCTACCGCGAGCTGATGTCCGGTGAGCGGGTGCCGGCATGAGCGACACCGGAACCGTCCTGACCGAGCGCCAGTTGACCGAGCGCCAGTTGACCGACCGTCAGTCCAACACCACGGAGGCCGCAGTGGAAGCGGAGACGCTCGACGAAGCCCTCGTCGAGGAGCAACTGCCGGATCCGGCCGAGCCCGTGGCCGAACCCGCGGCCACCGCCGAGGGGGAGGACATCCCGGTCCCGCCGGGTGCGCCCCGCGCGCTGCTGCGCTCGCTGATGGGACCGCACCGCAGGCGGATCGTCCTCGCGGTGCTGATGATCGTGCTGCAGCAGGCCGCGCTGCAGGTGGGGCCGCTGCTGGTGTCCATCGCCATCGACCGCGGCATCCCGGCGCTGCGCGACCACGACGCCGGGCCGCTGATCGCCGTCACCGCCGGGTACCTGGGCTGCGCCGCGGTGGCGACGCTGCTGCAGCGCGCCTTCATCCGGCTGTCCGGGCTGATCAACCAGGACATCCTGTTGGAGATGCGCCGGCGGATCTTCCGCCACGCCCAGCTGCTCAGCCTGGACTTCCACGAGCGCTACACCTCGGGACGGATCATCTCCCGGGCCACCAGCGACGTGGACGCGGTCCGGGAGTTGCTCAACGAGGGCCTGCAGGAACTGCTCTCGGTGGCCCTGCAGATCATCTACATCAGCGGGCTGCTGCTGGTCCTGGACTGGCGGCTGGGCCTGGTGTCCATCGCTTCGGCCGGTCCGGTCTTCCTGCTGCAGCGCTCCTACCGGATCCGGTCCAGGGAGATCTACCGGCGGTCGCGCTCCGCGGTGGCCTCGGTGATCGTGCGCTTCACCGAGACCATGAACGGCATCCGCCCGGTGCAGGCCTTCCGCCGCGAGGAGGCCAACGACGCCTCGTTCGCCGTTCCCAACGCCGAGTACGCCAAGTCCAACGCGGACAGTTCGCTGTCCATGGCGCTGTTCATCGCCTCGGCGCGGCTGACCGCCAATCTGTGGATCATCGGGGTGGTGCTCTGGGGCGCCTACCTGGTCGCCGACCGGGAGCTCGAACTCGGGGTGCTGGCCGCCTTCGTGCTGTACCTGCGACGGCTCTTCGACCCGATCGACCAGCTGGCGATGTTCGTCAACAGCTACCAGTCGGCGGCCGCGGCGCTGGAGAAGATCGCGGGCCTGCTGGCCCACGAGCCCTCGGTCCCGGAACCGGTCGAAGCGGTGCCGCTGCCCGAGCAGCCCGCACAGTCGGAGAGCGCACCCTCGGAGACCGCGCTGACCGGCCGTGAGATCGTCTTCGACGAGGTCGGCTTCGCCTACCGCACCGGCAAGCAGGTGCTCCCGGAGTTCTCGCTGCGGATCCCGGCCGGCCAGAGCGTCGCCGTGGTCGGCGCCACCGGCGCCGGCAAGTCGACCCTGGCCAAACTGCTGGCGCGGTTCTACGACCCGACCGGCGGCCGGGTGCTGCTGGACGGCGTGGACCTGCGCGAGCTGGCAACGGCGGAACTGCGCAGGGGCGTGGTGATGGTCACCCAGGAGTCCTTCCTGTTCTCCGGGACGGTCGCCGACAACATCGCCGTCGGACGCCCCGGCGCGAGTCGCGAGGACGTCGAGGCCGCGGCGAAGGCCATCGGCGCGCACGCCTTCATCAGCGCGCTGCCGGAGGGCTACGACACCGACGTCCGCAAGCGCGGTGGTCGGATCTCGGCGGGCCAGCGCCAGTTGGTGGCCTTCGCCAGGGCCCTGCTGGCCGACCCGTCGGTGCTGATCCTGGACGAGGCGACCTCCTCCCTGGACGTCCCCGGCGAACGGGCCGTCCAGGAGGCCATGCGCACCGTGCTGGCCGGACGCACCGCGGTGATCATCGCGCACCGGCTGTCCACGGTGGAGATCGCCGACCGGGTGCTGGTGATGGAGCAGGGCCGCATCGTCGAGGACGGCAGCCCGTCCGACCTGATCGCCGGCACCGGCCGCTTCAGCCGACTGCACGAGGCCTGGCGCGACAGCCTGGTCTGACCGCCCCTACACCCCCTGCCGTCCGGCAGGGGGTGTAGCTTTTGCCGGGTCGTTCGCGTCGGACCGAATCGACCAGCCGCGGCTGGCAACGCGAGGGGAGTCGGGCCATGACCCGTGACGGAGGCGGCAGCGGGGGCGGCGGCGGTGAGGTCGTCGTCGAGATCCCGCCGGGCGATCCGGCGGCGCTGCACCGGCTGGCCGACGCCCTGGACAAGCACGCGACGGCGGTGCTGAACCTGGGTCAGGACACCGGGTCGAAGACGGCCGACGTCAGGACCAGGGCCAACTGGTCCGGCGCCGCGGCGGACGCGTACACCGGGTTCACCGGCGCGGCCTCGGGCGGGATCAGCGCGCTGCATCCGCACCTGACCGCGATGGCGGCCTCCGTCCGCACCTACGCGGACACCCTCGACGGCGCGCAGAAGCGGGTGCAGACCGCGATCGACACCGCCAACACCGCCTCCAAGAACGGCGCCCCGGACGCCCAGACGCAGATCGACGCCGCGAAGAAGGCGTCCAGCGACGCCAAGACCGAGGTCGACGGGGCCGGCGACAAGGCCGGGGCGGAGGTCGAGGAGGAGAAGCACGGCCTGGAGAAGTTCCTGGAGGTCATCGAGCCGTACCGGAAGGCCAACGAGTGGATCCACGTCCCGGTCGACGTGGCGACCGAACCGCTGACCGAGGCGATTCTCAAGGCGCTGGGCACCGGGAAAGAGGCGGCCAGGGACCAGCTGAAGGATCTGTCCAAGGAGTTGCATCAGCTGTATGACGATCAGGTCCAAAGCGTTGCACGTGACTTCGACCACGGCGATGCCTCCATGGACGACGTCGAGGATGCTTTCGCCAAGTACTTCGTCGACAGCAAAGGTATCGACGACGGCATAGGTGACGCGGCCAAGTCCCTGCGGGGCTGGGAGATGGGCTCCAAAGTGCTGGGCGTCACGGCGATCCTCGGCGATGCGGCAACCATTGTGGACCCCGAGGACAAGGGGACGATGGGCTGGGTCGACCGGGGAGCCGCCGGTGTCAACATGGGCGCGATCGGGACCGACCTGCTCGCCGCAAACTACCTGGACGAGGTACCGATCGTCGGTGAGGTCGTCATGGTGGCCGACGTGGCGACCGGGGTGTATCTGGCCGGTGACTTCCTCTACCACCACTTCAAGCCGTTTCACGACGTCGCCAACACCGTGGGTCATGGGGTCGCCTCGGCCGCCGAGGCCACCGCTCACGGCGTGTCCTCGGCAGCCCACAGTGTCGCGCACTTCTTCGGCTGGTAAGGACTGGAATCATGACCGAGAACCCGTTGAAGCGCCCCGGCAGCTATGTCGACGACTCTCCAGAGCAACTGCTCTACGAGGAGCGACACTGTGCGATCGGCCATCCGGTGACCACCGCGTTCTGGTCCGGGGTCGGACTGGCTCTGGTCGGTGTCCTGCTCGCCGTGCTCAGCGGCCACTCGTCCTTCTACCTCGCGACGATCATGGGGGCGGTATTGGCCGGCTATGCCGTTCTCTTCTTTGCAGCGCTCCGGCCCTTCGGTATCCGGATCACCACCAAGCGGGTCATTGTCGGCGCCATCGCCTTCTCTGACGGACGCGACGTGGCAGCAGGGACCCGGCGAGACGGCACAGTACCGCCACGCAGATGGGTGTACAGCTGCGGCTGGGAGGGTGTCAGGTCGATCGTGATCGCCACTGGTGCAGGTGAAGCCAGGCGTCTGATCGATGAGTCCAGGGACAGGACCAATCTGTCCGCCACAGGTGTGGTTCCGAATAGATGGTCCACGCCCCTGGGTATGCTCCGCGTCCCCGGCGCTCCGACCCTGCTGGCGATCCGCGTCGATCCGGCCCTCGCGGAGTATCCCCGGGCACGGCAGAAGAGGCACAAGTTCTGGACGGAGTCCCCCGTTCTGGGCGTGCCGACCCAGCATCCGAAGAAGCTGCGACAGGCTCTGGCCTCGTTTCCACGGGCCGACAGCATCACCAACGAGATCACCTACAAGGCCAAGCGACCGTCCTACTGACAAAGCGAGCGAGGGAGAACAGATGACCGACCAGCTCCAGGTCCACACCGGTGAACTCTCGACCGGCGCGGGGGAACTCGGGACCCTTGTGGGGCAGTGCGAGACCGCTACCGAGGGGCTGGCCTCGACGTTGATGGAGCTTCAGGCCGTGGCCGGGCACCCCGGCCTCGCTGCGGCGCTGGGCGGGGCGAACGAGTCGGCCACCCGGACCATGCTCTCGGTGGGCAAGGTGCTCGCCTTCATCGGCGAGGGCCTGAGCAGCAGTGCCAAGGAGTACGCCGCCACCGAGGCGGCCAACGCCAAGAGGTTGAACTCGATACACCGGACGGCGAACTGATGACGACCAGCGACTTCCGGCAGACGGACGTCGACGAGGCCGAGGCGATCATGGCCATGGTGGACGCCGAGGGCGGCGCCCCGCTGCCCCAGCTCACCGACACCGACCTCTGCGTCTTCTCCGACGCCTTCGCCACCCTCCTCGACAAGGACGTCTGGACGACGTGGCTCGCGCTGCCCGACCCGGAGCGGATCCGCCGCGCCGAGCTGGCCCAGGGGTTCCTGGCCGAGCGGCGGCTGCTGCGGCTGGTCGAGGACGGCTGCGCCCCGGAGGTCGCCATCCAGCCGAAGCTGGGCTACATCCTGGCGGCGCGGCAGCGCCCCTCCTTCGTCGCGGTCTGCTCGGTCCCGGGCACCGCGCAGCCGTCCGCACCGCATCTGTTCGGGCTGTCCGACCAGAGCCGGAGCGAGCAGTGCCTGCTCGCCGAGCAGGTCACCCCCAGGACCGTGCCGGTACTCGGCCGGATCCGCGAGTACGGCCTCTTCCTGCCCCGCCGGGCCGGCAACTTCGTGGCCGGCTGGGCGGCCGGCACGCTGCGGCTCCCGGGCGGCGGCAACGAGTCGGTCGTCGTCGACCTCTACGACCATGCGACGCAGGCCCAGGACGACGGACCGACGGTGGAGCGGATGACGATCCGTCACTCCGCAGCCGACGGCACCCTGCGGGTCGAGCACGTCCGCCCCGGCGGCGGCTACACCCAGCGCGGCCGGCTGGACCAGGACGCCCTCGCGGACCAGCTCGCCCTTCTCTTCAACAGGACCCTGACCCGATAAGGACCAGGGACGGGCCCCGCGGAGGGGCCCGTCCCTGTTGACGTCCGATCAGCGCAGCAGCCCGGAGTCCATCCCGCCGGTCTCGGCCGGGACGGCGATCAGGCCGAGCTCCGCGCTGGAGGCGAGCAGCCGGTGCGCCGGGAGGATCCGCACGGTGTAGCCGAACGGCCCGGTGCGGCCCAGCTCCAGCGGGCCCTCGTAGCGCCAGCGGCCGTCCAGGTCGGCACGGTCGGCGGCCTTCAGCGAGACCGCCGTGGCGTCGGTGATCCGGTCCGCGTCGTCGACCCGGCCCGAGACGACCTGGACGTCGACGTCGGAGGGGTCGAGGCCGTCGAGGGCGACATGCACCCGCAGCGCCAGCGTCGTGCCCAGCTCCGCGCTGTCCGCGCTGTCGGCGGTCTCGCCGTGGTCGACGCCGACCCCCGGCCAGGCCGCCCTGACCCGGGCCTTCCAGGCGGCGAGCTCCCGCGCGCCGGCGAAGGATTCCAGCCCGGTGCCGTCCTCGGCCAGGATGCGCCTGGCCTCGGCGGCCGGGGTGTAGAGCCGTTCGACGTACTCGCGGACCATCCGCCCGGCCAGCACCTTGGGGCCGAGGGTGATCAGGGTGTGCCTGACCATCTCGATCCAGCGGGACGGCAGGCCGTCCGAGCCCCGGTCGTAGTAGCGCTGGGCCACCTGGTGCTCGATCAGGTCGTAGAGGCCAGCCGCCTCGATGTCGTCGCGCCGGTCCGCCTCGGGCCCGTCCGGGTCCATGCTGCCGATGCCTTCAGCCGTCGGGATCGCCCAGCCGTTGGAGCCGTCGTACCACTCGTCCCACCAGCCGTCGAGCACCGAGAGGTTCAGTCCGCCGTTGAGGGCGGACTTCATCCCCGAGGTGCCGCAGGCCTCCAGCGGGCGGAGCGGGTTGTTCAGCCAGACGTCGCAGCCCGGGTAGAGCGCGGAGGCCATGTCCATGTCGTAGTCCGGCAGGAACACGATCCGGTGCCGTACCGCCGGGTCGTCGGCGAACTGCACCATCTTCTGGATCAGCCGCTTGCCGCCGTCGTCCGCGGGGTGCGCCTTGCCGGCCACCACGATCTGGATGGGACGGGTCGGGTGCAGCAGCAGCGCCCGCAGCCGCTCCGGGTCGCGGAGCATCAGCGTCAGCCGCTTGTACGAGGGCACCCGGCGGGCGAAGCCGATGGTCAGCACGTCCGGGTCGAGTATCCCGGCGACCCAGCCCAGCTCGGCCTCGCTGGCACCGCGCTGCCGCCAGGAGGCGTGCACGCGCCGGCGCGCCTCGTCCACCAGCTGTTCCCGCAGCCGGCGGCGCAGCTCCCAGATCTCCCGGTCCGGGATCTGCTCGATGCCGTGCCAGCGGCGGGACTCGCCCACCATCATGGCTTCCTCGGTGCGTTCGGCGCCGATCTCCTTGGAGCCGAGCCGCACCACCTCCGGGTCGATCCAGGTGGGGGCGTGCACCCCGTTGGTGACCGAGGTGATCGGCACCTCGTCGGCGTCGAATCCCGGCCAGAGTCCGTTGAACATCTCCCGGCTCACCCTGCCGTGCAGGGTGCTGACCCCGTTGGCCCGCTGGGCCAGCCGGAGACCCATCGCGGCCATGTTGAACAGGCCGGGGTCCCCGCCGGGCCAGGCCTCGGCGCCGAGCGCGAGCACCCGTTCGGCGGGTACCCCGTCCAACTGGGCGTCGCCGCTGAAGTGACGTTGCACCAGTTGGCGGTCGAAGCGGTCGATCCCGGCCGGGACCGGGGTGTGCGTGGTGAAGAGGGTGCCGGCGCGGACCGCCTCCAGCGCGGTGTCGAAGTCCAGCCCCTCGGTCTTCCCGTCGGCCCCGGAGGCCACCAGCTCGCGGATCCGCTCCACCCCGAGGAAGCCGGCATGGCCCTCGTTGGTGTGGAACACCTCGGGCTCGGCGTGCCCGCTGAGCCGGCAGAAGGCGCGGACCGCCCGCACCCCGCCGATGCCGAGCAGCATCTCCTGGAGCAGTCGGTGCTCGCTGCCGCCGCCGTAGAGGCGGTCGGTGACATCGCGTTCGGAGGCGGCGTTCTCCTCGATGTCGGAGTCCAGCATCAGCAGCGGCACCCGCCCCACCTGGGCCTTCCAGATGCGGGCATGCAGCTGCCGGCCGCCGGGCAGGGCCAGCGTGACGGTGCTGGGGCTGCCGTCGGCCTCACGCAGCTGGCTGACGGCGAGTTCGTTGGGGTCGAGCAGCGGGTAGCGCTCCTGCTGCCAGCCGTCCTTGGACAGGGACTGGCGGAAGTAGCCGTGGCGGTAGAGCAGACCCACCCCGATGATGGGAACGCCCAGGTCGCTGGCGGCCTTGAGATGGTCCCCGGCCAGGATCCCGAGACCGCCGGAGTACTGCGGCAGGGTCGCGGTGATACCGAACTCGGGCGAGAAGTAGGCGATGGCGGCGGGCAGGCCGGGCGGGTCCGGCAGGGCGAGCTGGTTCTGGTACCAGCGCGGACCGCTCAGATAGTCGTTCAGATCGTCGGCGGCGTCGCCGAGACGGCGCAGGAAGCGCCGGTCGGCGGCGAGGGCGGTGAGGCGCTGCGGGGCCACCTGGCCCAGCAGCCGCACCGGGTCGCGGCCTGCGGCCTCCCAGGTCTCCGGGTCCACCTCGCGGAACAGCTCGCGGGTGTCCGGATGCCAGGACCAGCGCAGATTGAGCGCCAATTCGCCGAGGGCTCGAAGGGGTTCGGGCAGGACGGTGCGGACTGTGAAACGTCGGATTGCCTTCACCCAAGCGAAGATAGCGTGAGCCGATGCGGCTTGCGAAGCTGGTTCAGGAGGCCGCGGCACCCGCCCGGCGCGCTCCGGTGGAGCAACGGCCCCGAATCTCACTCGGACGGCGGAATGGCGCACAACGGCGCAGGTAGGCGCATGGGGGCGCATGTTCACACAGCCGAAATCCCTTCGTAGCACGGCCGTCGCCCGTGCGGCCCGCGCACTCCGTCACACCTGACGAACTGTCGTTCCAAGTGGCTGAAACCTGGAGATACCCGTGCGCGGTACACCGTGACGGTGCGAGGATCGAGGCAGGTCGAGAGAGTTCACGCAGGGTGCGGCCGGCGCTCTGCGTTTTCCAGCCACAGCTTGTGCTCCGCCCTCCGCGTGTCCCCCTCCCCACGTGCTCGTTGTAGGCAGCGGGCCACGAAGCCCGTGACGGAACGGGGTGCGGCGCGCCGGTGCGCGCCCCGGCGCGTATCGGCCGCGGCTGCGGTGACCACCGCACGCCAGGTTGACGGAGTAGTCCGGGGGAAGGCTCTCGGGGTCACTCCTTCGGGTCTGGGTCGGGTCAACGATGACGCCGGGTCGACATGACTCCACGTCACGACGTGCCCCTCCCGACCGGCACAGCCCTCCGGCGCCGACCGGACGCACCCTCCCCCTCGGAACCGGGTGCTATCCCGGACGGCCGCCGCCGATCGTGGTCAGGAGCGGGAGATGCGGGACGTGCGGGAATCGCACCAGGAGCAGGTGGAGCCGACCAGTGGCACCAGCGGCACCGGTAAGACCAGAACCACCAGAACCACCGGCAGGACCAGCACGACCCGTACGCCCCGCGCCCCGCGCAGCCCACAATCAGCCAAGCCGGTGAAGACCGCAGAGGACGAACAGCAACACATGATCGGCCGAATCCCCGTCCTGGACGTCAGCCCCCGCGTGGACTGCGGCACCCGTCCGGCCAAGTCCGTGGTCGGTGAGCCCTTCGAGGTCAGCGCCACCGTGTTCCGTGAGGGCCATGACGCGGTCGGGGCCAATGTGGTGCTCCGCGACCCCAAGGGCCGCAGCGGCCCGTGGACCCCGATGCACGAGCTGGCCCCCGGTACCGACCGCTGGGGCGCCGAGGTGGTCGCCACCGCGCCCGGCCGCTGGACCTACTCGGTGGAGGCCTGGAGCGACCCGCTGGCCACCTGGCGGCACCACGCCGAGATCAAGATCCCGGCCGGCATCGACACCGCGCTGGTCCTGGAGGAGGGTGCGCTGCTGCTGGAGCGCGCCGCCCCCGGCGTCCCCAAGAAAGAGGGACGGGCCCTGGTCCTGGCCGCCGCGGTCACGCTGCGTCAGGCCGAGCTGGACCCGACGGCCCGGCTGGCGGCGCTGGACGTGGAACTGACCCGGATCCTGACGCGCTATCCGCTGCGCGAACTGGTGTCCGCCTCCCGACCCTCTGCCCTGCAGGTGGACCGGGAGCGGGCGCTGTACGGCTCCTGGTACGAGTTCTTCCCCCGCTCCGAGGGCGCGGTGGTGGACCACCGGGGCCACCGCGCACCCGTCTCGGGCACGCTGCGCACGGCGGCCGAGCGGCTGCCGGCGGTGGCCGCGATGGGCTTCGACGTGGTCTACCTGCCGCCGATCCACCCGATCGGCCGCGCCTACCGCAAGGGGCCCAACAACAGCCTGGACGCGGGCCCCGACGACGTCGGCTCGCCCTGGGCGATCGGCTCGCCCGAGGGCGGCCACGACGCGGTCCACCCCGATCTCGGCACCATCGAGGACTTCGACGCCTTCGTGGCGAGGGCCGCCGAACTGGGCATGGAGGTGGCGCTGGACTTCGCGCTGCAGTGCTCCCCGGACCACCCCTGGGTGGAGAAGCACCCGGAGTGGTTCACCCGCCGCGCGGACGGCACCATCGCCTACGCGGAGAACCCGCCGAAGAAGTACCAGGACATCTTCCCGATCAACTTCGACCAGGACTTCGAGGGCCTGGTCGCCGAGACCCTGCGGCTGCTGCGCTACTGGATGGCGCACGGGGTACGGATCTTCCGGGTCGACAACCCGCACACCAAGCCGGTGCTGTTCTGGGAGAAGGTGCTGGCCGACATCGCCCGCACCGACCCCGACGTGCTGTTCCTGGCCGAGGCCTTCACCCGCCCGGCGATGATGCACACCCTGGGGAAGATCGGTTTCCACCAGTCCTACACCTACTTCACCTGGCGCACCGGCAAGCAGGAGCTCACCGAGTACCTGACCGAGCTCTCCGGGGAGGCCGCCGCCTACATGCGGCCCAACTTCTTCCCCAGCACCCCGGACATCCTGCACGCCTACCTGCAGCACGGCGGCCGCCCCGCCTTCGCGATCCGGGCGATCCTGGCCGCGACGCTCACCCCCAGCCTGGGCATCTACGCCGGCTACGAGCTCTACGAGAACGCCCCGGTGCGCCCCGGTTCCGAGGAGTTCCTGGACTCCGAGAAGTACCAGCTGCGCCCGCGCGACTGGGCCCGTCCGGACTCGCTGGCGCCGCTGCTGACCACGCTGAACACCCTGCGCCGCGAGCACCGCGCGCTGCAGCTGCTGCGCAACCTGCGGTTCCACCACACCGACAACGACCAGGTGCTCGCCTACTCCAAGCGCCACGGCGAGGACACCGTGCTGGTGGTGGTCAACCTGGACCCGCACCACACCCACGAGGCCACCCTCTCGCTGGACCTGCCCGCCCTCGGACTCGGCCCGGGCGACCTGGCAGAGGTCCACGACCAGCTCAGCGGCGCGCACTACCGCTGGGGCGACCACAACTACGTCCGGCTCGACCCCACCCAGCAGCCGGCTCACATCCTCACGGTCCGGAGGGCCGACTCGTGATCGTCAACGAACCCGTACCCGACACCTTCACCGACACCCCGCAGAAGGACCGCGACCCCGACTGGTTCAAGCGCGCGGTGTTCTACGAGGTCCTGGTCCGCTCCTTCCAGGACAGCAACGGGGACGGCGTCGGCGACCTCCGCGGCCTCACCTCCAAGCTGGACTACCTCCAGTGGCTCGGGGTGGACTGCCTGTGGCTGCCGCCCTTCTTCGCCTCGCCGCTGCGCGACGGCGGCTACGACGTGGCCGACTACACCGCCGTGCTGCCCGAGTTCGGCGACCTGGCCGACTTCGTGGAGTTCGTGGACTCCGCCCACCAGCGCGGCATGCGGGTGGTCATCGACTTCGTGATGAACCACACCAGCGACCAGCACCCCTGGTTCCAGGCCTCCAGGAACGACCCCGACGGCCCCTACGGGGACTACTACATGTGGGCCGACGACGACAAGGCCTACGCCGACGCCCGGGTGATCTTCGTCGACACGGAGACCTCCAACTGGACCTTCGACCCGGTCCGCAAGCAGTACTACTGGCACCGGTTCTTCTCGCACCAGCCCGACCTGAACTTCGAGAACCCTGCCGTCCAGGAGGAGATCCTGGCCGCGCTGCGGTTCTGGCTGGACCTGGGCATCGACGGGTACCGGCTGGACGCGGTGCCCTACCTCTACGCCGAGGAGGGCACCAACAGCGAGAACCTGCCGCGGACCCACGAGTTCCTGAAGCGGGTGCGGGCCGAGATCGACGCCAGCTACCCGGACACGGTGCTGCTGGCCGAGGCCAACCAGTGGCCCGAGGACGTCGTCGACTACTTCGGCGACTACTCCAAGGGCGGCGACGAGTGCCACATGGCGTTCCACTTCCCGGTGATGCCGCGGATCTTCATGGCGGTGCGCCGCGAGTCCCGCTACCCGGTGGCGGAGATCCTGGCGAAGACCCCGAAGATCCCCGACAACTGCCAGTGGGGCATCTTCCTGCGCAACCACGACGAGCTGACCCTGGAGATGGTCACCGACGAGGAGCGCGACTACATGTACGCGGAGTACGCCAAGGACCCGCGGATGCGGGCCAACGTGGGCATCCGCCGCCGGCTGGCGCCGCTGCTGGACAACGACCGCAACCAGATCGAGCTGTTCACCGCGCTGCTGATGTCCCTGCCGGGATCGCCGGTCCTCTACTACGGGGACGAGATCGGCATGGGCGACAACATCTGGCTCGGCGACCGGGACGGCGTCCGCACCCCGATGCAGTGGACCCCGGACCGCAACGCCGGTTTCTCCTCCGCCGACCCGGGCAGGCTCAATCTGCCGACCATCATGGATCCGGTCTACGGCTACCAGGTGACCAATGTCGAGGCGCAGATGAGCAGTACCAGCTCGCTGCTCCACTGGACCCGCCGCATGATCGAGATCCGCAAGCTCAACCCGGCCTTCGGCCTGGGCTCGTACGCGGAGCTGCCCTCCAGCAACCCCGCCGTGCTGGCCTTCGTCCGCAAGCTGGCGCTGCCCGACGGCGGGGACGACATCGTCATGTGCGTGAACAACTTCTCCCGCTTCGCCCAGCCCACCGAACTGGACCTGCCGGAGTTCGAGGGCCGGCACCCGGTGGAGCTGATCGGCGGGGTCCGCTTCCCCGCCATCGGCAAGCTGCCGTACCTGCTCACCCTGGCCGGCCACGGCTTCTACTGGTTCAGGCTCCGCCGAGCGGAGTAACGCCCCGTCACCCACCCCTCCACCCACCCGTCCCGTCCGCCCCGAGGAGCAGCGCAGCCCACACACTCGAACGGCGTACCCCGGCACGCGGGGGCGGTCCGTCCCCGCGTGCCGAAGCCTTCACGCCGTCAGAATCCGGGAGACTGGCAGACCCGGCAGCGGGGCCGATCCGCCTTCGGCCTCCTCGCCGCCGGGGTTGCCGCGCCCCCGGGGAAAGGGAGAAATGTCCGACACCTCCCGGCCTCGTACGCTTGCCGCCACGACCACCGCCACGGCCTCCTCGACCACTCCCTCCACCACCGCGGTGCGCGGCACCGACCTCGACGCCCTGATCCGCACGGTGCTGCCGCTGCTGCACGACTGGCTGCCGCGGCAGCGCTGGTTCGCCGGGAAGCACCGGCCGATCACCGCCGTCTCCCCGGCGACGGTCACCCTGCTCCCCGGCAGCGCCGACGAACCGCTGCTGCTGCACCTGCTGCTGAAGGTCGAGTACTCCTCGGACCAGGCCGACCTCTACCAACTGCTGCTCGGCGCGGGCCCGAACGCCCCGACCGCCACCGGCGCCGGCGCCGAGCGGGCCCGCGCCGCGGTCATCGGCCGGATCGGCGGCGGCCCGCACGACGGCCTGCTGACCTACGACGCCAGCCACCACCCCGCGCTGGCGCTGCGGCTGCTGCGGACGATCATCGGCGGCGGCCTGCCGCAGGGCAGCCGGATCGGCCCGCTGGTCTTCCACGCCCCGCACGGTCCGGACCTCACCGACCTGGCCGCGCCCGGCAGCCCGGCCCGGGTCGGCACCGCCGAGCAGAGCAACACCTCGATCGTCTACGGCGACAGCGCCATCCTCAAGCTGTTCCGCCGGATCACCCCGGGCCTCAATCCGGACCTGGAACTCTCACTGGCCCTCAGCCGGGCCGGGTCGGGACGCGTCCCCACCCCGCTGGCCTGGTTCGAGGGCGACCTCCCGGACGCCCCCGGCGACCCGGCCACCCTCGGCCTGCTGCAGCGCTACCTGCTCGGCGGCAAGGACGGCTGGGAGTTCGCCCTCGCCCACGTCAGCAGGCTGCGCACCGACCCGGAGTGGATGGGCAGCCGGGACGGGCACCCCAGCGACCACATCACCGGCAACTTCTCCGCGGAGTCGTTCCTGCTCGGCCGGGCCACCGCCGAGGTGCACCTGGCCCTGGCCCGCACTCTGCCGGTGACCGTGCTGGACCGCCCGCAGATCGAGGCCATGGCGCAGGCCATGACCCGCCGCCTGGAGGCCGCGGCGCTGGCGGTCCCGGCGCTGGCCCCCTACCGGGAGCCGCTCCGGCGGATCTTCCAGGACCTGGCCAGGTCCGCCCGCGACGGCAGGCTGCTGCGGGCCCAGCGGATCCACGGCGACCTGCACCTGGGCCAGTCGATGCGGACCGCGCGCGGCTGGGCGCTGCTGGACTTCGAGGGCGAGCCGGCCAAGCCGCTGGAGGAGCGGCGCCGGGTCCAGCCCGCCGTCCGCGACGTCGCGGCGATGCTGCGGTCCTTCGACTACGCTGCGGCCCACCTGCTGACCGAGCTCGCGCCCGGCGATCCGGAGCTGCCCCGGCTCAGCGGCCTGGCCTCGACCTGGGCGCTGCGCAACCGCGCCGCCTTCTGCGCCGGCTACGCGGCGGCCGGGGCCGAGGACCCCACGGCGGATCCGGTGCTGCTGCACGCGATGGAGACGGACAAGGCGGTCTACGAGGTCGTCTACGAGGCCGGGAACCGGCCCGAGTGGCTGGCCATCCCGCTGTCGGCGGTCGTCCGTCTCGCGCAGGCCGCCGGAAGGTAACAGTCCGTTGACCCCGCTCCCCTAACGTCGTGCTCCGACGTCCCACCAGTCCAGCACCGACCCACCCGCCCCACCCGACCCACCACCCACAGGAAGGCACCGGCCGTGACCGAGTTGGACCCGACCCGCCCCATCGCCTCCGCCGCCGACCGACCCCGGCCCGCGGCTGTCGAGCCGCAGGTCACCGTCGTCGAGCCACGGCACGAACCCGTCCAGGACGACGGCCCGGCGCAGGTCCCGGACGCCGGGGTCCCCGAGGCCGAGGTCCCGGACGCGTCGCTGCCGGCCGCCGAGCTGGCCAGGCTGGTGGACGGCTGGCACCACGATCCGCACGGGGTGCTGGGCGCGCACCGGGTGCCCGGCGGGACGGCGGTACGGGTGCTGCGTCCGTTCGCGGAGCGGGTGGTGCTGGAGACCGCCGAGGGGTCGCGTCACCCGATGGCGCATCAGCAGGACGGCCTGTTCACGGTGCTGCTGCCGGGTGCCGCGCCGGCCTCGTACCGGCTCCGGGTGACCTACGCCGGCTCCGAGACGTTGCAGGACGACGGCTACCGGCTGCTGCCCACGCTGGGCGAGACGGATCTGCACCTGATCGCCGAGGGCCGGCACGAGCAGCTGTGGGACGCCCTGGGCTCGCACCCGGGCACCGTGCAGGGCGTCACCGGCACCGCCTTCGCGGTCTGGGCGCCCAACGCCTCCGGGGTGCGCGTCATCGGGGACTTCAACGGCTGGAACGGTGCCGCGCACCCGATGCGGTCACTGGGCGGGTCCGGGGTCTGGGAGCTGTTCATCCCCGGCATCGGCGAGGGCACCCGCTACAAGTACGAGATCGCCACCCGGGACGGTCGGCTGCTGCAGAAGGCCGACCCGCTGGCACAGGCGACCGAGGTGCCGCCGGCCACCGCCTCGGTGGTGCACGCCTCCAGCCACACCTGGCACGACCAGGACTGGCTGGCCCGCCGCGCCGCCGGCACCGCCCACGACCGGCCGATGAGCGTCTACGAGATCCACCTGCCCTCCTGGCGACCGGGCCTGAGCTACCGTCAGCTGGCGGTGGAGCTGCCGGCCTACGTGCGCGACCTGGGCTTCACCCATGTCGAGCTGATGCCGGTGATGGAGCACCCGTTCGGCGGCTCCTGGGGCTACCAGGTCTCCGGCTTCTACGCCCCCACCTCCCGCCTCGGGTCCCCGGACGACTTCAAGGCGCTGGTCGACGCGCTGCACGCGGCCGGCATCGGGGTGATCGTGGACTGGGTCCCGGCGCACTTCCCCAAGGACGACTTCGCGCTGCGCGAGTTCGACGGTCAGCCGCTGTACGAGCCGGCCGACCCGCTGCGCGCCGAGCACCCGGACTGGGGCACCCTGGAGTTCGACTACGGGCGCACCGAGGTGCGGAACTTCCTGGTCGCCAACGCGGTGTTCTGGTGCCAGGAGTACCACGTGGACGGGCTGCGGGTGGACGCGGTGGCCTCGATGCTCTACCTGGACTACTCCCGCGAGGGCGGCGCGTGGTCGCCCAACGCCGACGGCGGGCGGGAGAACTGGGACGCGGTGCGGTTCCTGCAGGAGATGAACGCCACCGTCTACCGCCGCTGCCCCGGCGTGGTCACCGTGGCCGAGGAGTCCACCGCCTGGCCGGGCGTCACCCGCCCCACCGACTCCACCCACGAGGGGCGCAGCGGGCTGGGCTTCGGGCTGAAGTGGAACATGGGCTGGATGCACGACTCGCTGCAGTACATGAGCCACGAGCCGGTCCACCGCAAGTACCACCACAACGAGATGACCTTCTCGATGGTGTACGCCTACTCGGAGAACTACCTGCTGCCGATCTCGCACGACGAGGTGGTGCACGGCAAGGGGTCACTGGTCGCCAAGATGCCCGGGGACTGGTGGCAGCAGCGCGCCAACACCCGCGCCTACCTGGGCTTCATGTGGGCCCACCCGGGCAAGAAGCTGATCTTCATGGGCACCGAGTTCGCCCAGGGCGCCGAGTGGGACCACGACACCGGCCCGCAGTGGTGGGTGCTGGCCGACGACTGGCCCGCGGCGGCGGACCACCGCGGGGTGCAGGAGCTGGTCCGCGACCTGAACCGGATCTACCGCGACGCCCCCGCGCTGTGGCAGCAGGACACCGACCCGGCCGGCTTCTCCTGGATCGACGGCGGCGCCGCCGAGGACAACGTCTTCAGCTTCATCCGCAGCGACCGCAGCGGCCGCCCGCTGATCAGCGTCACCAACCTCTCCCCGGTGGTCCGCCAGGACTACCGGATCGGCCTGCCGACCGTGCGCGCCGACGTCCGGGACTCGGTCTGGCTGGAGGTGCTCAACACCGACGCCGAGGTCTACGGCGGCAGCGGGGTCGGCAACCCCGACCCGGTGAAGGCCGAGTCCGTCGCCTGGAACGGCCGCGACACCAGCGCCCTGCTGACCCTGCCGCCGCTGGCCACCATCTGGCTCAGCCCGGCCTGACCGCCCACCGCACCGGGTGCGGTGCCCGTCCGCACACCGGACGTACCGCGCCCGGCCCCGGCACCGGTCCTAGGCTCTTCCCATGACCGTCGTCCAGATCCCCGGCTCGAAGTCCATCACCGCCCGCGCGCTGTTCCTGGCCGCGGCCGCCGAGGGCAGCTCCGTGCTGCGCCGGCCGCTGCTGTCGGACGACAGCGAGGGTTTCGTCCAGGGCCTGGCCACCCTCGGCTACCGGGTGGACCGGCAGCCGGAGGCCTGGACGATCGAGGGCCGCCCGGCCGGACCGGCCGTCGCCGAGGCGGAGGTCTACTGCCGCGACGGCGCCACCACCGCGCGCTTCCTGCCCGCCCTGGCCGCCGCCGGCCGCGGCACCTTCCGCTTCGACGCCTCCGAGCAGATGCGCCGCCGCCCGCTAGGTCCGCTCACCGGGGCCCTGCGCGAGTTGGGCGTCGACCTGACGCATGAGCTGGCCGAGGGGCACCACCCGCTGACCGTCCGCGCCGACGGCATCAAGGGCGGTGCGCTGACCCTGGACGCCGGGCTCTCCTCGCAGTTCCTCACCGCGCTGCTGCTGGTCGGTCCGCTGACCGCGGAGGGCCTCGACATCACCGTCTCCGACCTGGTCTCCGTCCCCTACGTGGAGATGACCCTGGCCATGATGCGGCGCTTCGGCAACGACGCGCGCCGGGTCGGCGACACCTTCCACGTGCCCCCGCAGCCCTACCGGGCCACCGACTACCTGATCGAGCCGGACGCCTCCACCGCCAGCTACTTCCTGGCCGCCGCCGCGCTCACCGGACGCACCGTCACCGTCCCTGGGCTGGGCTCGGGCTCACTCCAGGGCGACCTCCGCTTCGCCGAGGTGCTCCGGCGGATGGGCGCCGAGGTGGAGCTGGGCACCGACTCGGTAACCGTGACCGGCCCCGAGCGGCTGAGCGGTGTGACCGTGAACATGCGCGACATCTCCGACACCGTCCCCACCCTGGCCGCGATCGCCCCCTTCGCCGAGGGCCCGGTCCGGATCGAGGACGTCTACAACACCCGGGTGAAGGAGTGCGACCGGCTGGCCGCCTGCGAGCAGAACCTGGCCGCCATGGGGATCGGGGTCAGCACCGGCCGCGACTGGATCGAGATCCAACCGGGCCGCCCCACGCCGGTGACCGTCGCCTGCCACGGCGACCACCGCATCGCCATGGCCTTCAGCGTTACGGCCCTCGGCCTGGCGAAGAACGGCATCCCCGGCGCCCTCACCCTCGACGACCCCGGCTGCGTCCGCAAGACCTTCCCGGGGTTCCATCAGGCACTGGCTGAGCTGCGCGCAGAGTGGCAGCTCTGAGGTGGTTGGCCGCGCACGCTTTCAGCAAGCAGAGCCCCGCGCCCCCAGGGGTCTGCAACTGGCCCAGTTGCACACGTCAGGGGCGCGGGGCTCTGCTTGATCAACTGCGTGCGCGACAAGCCATGCACAGCCCGCAGCCGACGACAGGTCAGTTCCGCCCCACCCGCGCAACGATGTGCGACGGCGCCGGCACACCCGGCGGCAGCGCCGGGTCAGGAACCGGCTCTCCCCAGACCTGGTGCAGCGGCAGCTCCCCCGCCCAGAGCCCCAGCTCCGCGTCGGGTCCGTCGCCGTCCTCCGGCGGCCCCGCGCTGATCTTGACCGAGGCCTCGTCCAGGCTGAGCGCCAGCAGCGTGGTGGCGGCGAGCTCCTTGCGGTCGGGGCGGCGGGCGTAGTCCCACTGCCCCGGCGCCGCCTGCTCGCTGAGCACCCGCAGCCCCTCCAGCTTCTCCTCCGCGTCGGTGACCTGCCGGGGCACGCCGTAGACCATGGCGCAGCGGTAGTTGACGCTGTGCTCAAACACCGAGCGGGCCAGCACCAGGCTGTCGACGTGGGTGACGGTCACGCAGACCGTGGCCTCCGGTGCCGCCACCAGGCTGCGGCTGGCCACCGAGCCGTGCAGGTACAGGGTGTCCGCGGTGGCCCCGTAGACGGTGGGCACGACCATCGGCGCACCGTCGAGCACGACCCCCAGGTGGCAGAGGAACCCGGCGGCCAGCACGGCGTCGAGCTCGGAGCGGTCGGTGCGGCCGTTCTCGCGCAGCCGGCGCAGCCGGGTGCGGTCGCTGCCGGACAGTGCCGGGCGTGGTGTTTCAGGCATATGTCATCCATGGGTCAACGAAATCAGTTGCGATTATCGGATTCTTGCATGGATTCCGCAGTTGTGAAGGACCAGTAAACGAAATCCGCCAAACCATTGCCAGCGGGGTGAGCGGACGGGCACCATATGGCACGCATTCATGCCACTGGTGCCGAAGCGGCAATCCCGCCTCCCGAAATCCGCTGGCCACACCCCCATCTCCCGCGGCGCCGCCGCACCGTGCACCGTCGCACGCCCCTCAGCACCCGCACGTACCCCTTGTCGTACGCACCCCTGCCGTGAGGCCCCCGTTGCCGCGCCCCCCACGCGCCACACCCTCCGGCGGCGGCTCCAGGAGAGGCACCACGTTGTCCAACGACATATCCGTCGAGAGCAGAGGCGGCCTCCGGGCCAATGTGCTCAGCGGCTTCGACACCGTCATCATGGCCCTGGCCGGCAGCGCCCCGGCCTACTCCCTGGCGTCCACCACCGCGGTCCTGGTCGGTGCCGCCGGACTGGTCAGCCCGGCCGCCCTGCTCTGGTGCGCCATCCCGATGCTGGGCATCGCCTGGGCCTTCAACTACCTCGGCCGGCTGGACGTCAACGCCGGCGCCAGCTACTCCTGGGTGGGGCGCGCCCTGCACCCCGCGCTGGGCTTCCTCAGCGGCTGGTCCCTGGTGGTCTCGGCGACCATCTTCATGGTGGCCGGCTCGCTGCCGGCCGGGCAGTACACCCTCTCGCTGTTCAGCGACAGCGCCGCCAACAACACCTGGGCCTGCATCGCGGTCGGCTCGGTGGCCTTCCTGGTGATGGCGCTGCTGGTGCTGCTGGGCGCCCGGATCACCGCCCACGCCCAGTGGATCATGACCGGCATCGAGGTCGCCATCCTGGTGGTCTTCGGCATCGCCGCCCTGGTGCACGGCGGCTCGGCCGCCACCTTCTCCTGGTCCTGGCTGTGGGGCTTCGGCCACTTCGGCGGGGTCAAGGGCTTCGCCGGTGCGGCCCTGATCGCCGCCTTCTACTTCTGGGGCTGGGACGTCACCGCCAACCTCAGCGAGGAGACCAGCAACAGCAAGAAGAACTCCGGCCTCGGCGGACTGGTCGGCGTCATCGCGGTGTTCGCGCTGTTCGAGATCGTCACCATCGCGGTGAACATGATCATCAGTCAGAAGGAGATCCTGGACGAGAACTCCGCGCCGCTGCTGACCACGCTGGGCAATGTGGTCTGGCCGGGCGCCGGCGGCAAGATCCTGGTCATCGCGGTAGTGCTGTCCACCGTCGCGACCCTGGAGACCACGCTGATCCAGGTCACCCGCTCGCTGTTCGCCATGGGCCGCGACAAGACCATCCCGGCCGCCTTCGGAAAGTCGCACGCCCGCTGGCAGACCCCCTGGGTCGCCATCCTGGTGGTCGTCGTGGTCTCGCTGGGCCTGTTCGTCGCCTCCAACTCGCTGGGCAGCGTAACCAAGATCATGGGTTACGCCGTCGCCGCCATCGGCCTGCAGATCTCCATCTACTACGCGCTGGCCGGACTGGCCGTCGTGGTGGCGTACCGCAAGCTGGTGCTGAAGTCCGTCTCCAACGCCGTCTTCGTCGGCCTCTGGCCGCTGGCCGGCGCCGTCTTCATGGGCTTCCTCTTCGTCGAGAACTGCATGACCCTCGACCTCACCACCATCCTGATCGGCCTGGGCGCCCTGGCCCTCGGCCTGATCCCGATGGCCTACTACTGGGCCAACGGCAGCGACTACTACCGCCCCGGTGCGGTCCGCCTGGACGCCACCGCCGCCGACGAGGTCGACGCCCTGTACGGGCAGAGCACGCTGACCGCCTCCGGCACCGGCAGCAGCGGCTCCGGACTGGCCACCGATATCTGATCTGACGTCAGATATGGGCAGTCACCACGCGTTTACACACAGCCAGTAGCATCAGCGGGTGTCGGATCCGGTTCCTCCGGTTCCGACACCCGCTGTCGGCGCTTCCGGGCCGCCACGCGCCTGCTCTCCGCCCCGTGCTCGACAACCCGCACGACACCCCTCGGACGTAGCTCTACCGACTCCCGACGAGAAGCGGTCCCTCCTATGGCCAGAGCAAGAAGACGCACCACCACAGCCGTGCGCTACGACCCCACCTTCGGCGACACGGCACTCGCCACCGCCCGGCAGGACCTGGTGGTGGGCCGCTGGCAGGGGGCCCGGGACCTGCTCAGGGACACCGGCCGGGACTGGGACCGGCGCACCCACCGGGTCCGGCTGCTGGCCGACACCGCGGCCGGCATACGCACGGTGGAGACCTGGCAGTCGGCCGAGCCGGACAACCCCGACGCACTGGTGCTGCGCGCCGAGACCGAGGTGATGCGGATCTTCTCCGCGGTCGCCGAGACCAACCGCACCGCGGGCGCCCCGCCCGCCTCCGAGGACAGCCTGGACCGCCCGCACCTGGACCGCGCCGCCCGGATCTGCCTGCAGGCCTCCGAACGCAATCCCGCCGACCCGCTGCCCTGGGTCTCCCTGATGACCCTGGCCAGGCTCTACGGCCAGGGCCATCCCCATGTCTGGCACTGGTGGCGCGAGCTGCAGGCCCGCGACCCCTACAGCCGCGAGGGCCACCACCAGGTGCTGCGCCACCTCTCCGCGCGCTGGCACGGCTCGCACGGCGAGATGTACAACTTCGCCCGCGACAGCGCCGCCTTCGCACCGCACGGATCCCCGCTGGCCGCGCTCACCCAGGCCGCCCGGGCGGAGCACTACCGGCAGCGGGTGGAGACCGAGGGCGCCGCCGCCGTGGGCCTGACCTACCACTGGAACCACGAGGTCGCCCTGCAGGCCCTGCACAGCACCATGCGGCAGTGGATCGCGCACCGCAGCGGCATCGAGTACGCCCAGGACGTGGCCGACCTCAACACCCTGGCGCACGGACTGGTCTTCGCCGGGCTCACCACCGAGGCCACCGAGGTGTTCCGCCAGTTGGGGGACCGCCCCACCCGGGTCCCCTGGTCCTACACCGGCAACGCCGAGGCCCTGTTCGACCACTGGCGGACCCAGCTGGCCCGCTGAGCGCGCCCCGGTCACCGGTGCGAAGGTAGGGTCGTTGAGCGGGGCCGGCTGGCATCGTCCGCGCCGGGCCCTCTCACCCAGCGGCCAGGCACCCAGCGGCCAGGCGGAGCGAACGGAGTGTGCCCCTGTGGCGCGCAGTGTCTATGTGACCGGGATCGGCAGGGGGGACGGCCGTCAGGCGGTCGAGCTGGGGGTCATGGAGCTGCTGACCCGTCAGGTCGACCGGGTCGGGGTGTTCCGCCCACTGATGCACTCGCGCACCGACCACGTGGTGGAGCTGCTGCGCGGCCGCTACCGGATCGACCTGGCGGCCGAGGAGATGTACGGCCTCAGCTACGACGAGGCCGCCGCTCTGCAGGCCGAACGCGGCCCCGACGAGCTGATCGGGATGCTGGTGGACCGGTTCCGGGCGCTGGAGCGCCAGTGCCAGGCGGTGCTGGTGCTCGGCACCGACTTCGCCGGCACCAACATCCCGGACGAGCTGGCCGTCAACGCCCGGCTGGCCAACGAGTTCGGCGCCTGGGTGCTGCCGGTCGTCGGCGGCCACCGGGAGAGCGCCGACACCGTGGTCGCCGAGGTGCGCAACGCCCATCGCGCCTACTCCGACCTGGGCTGCAGCATTTTGGCCATGGTCGCCAACCGGGTCGCCGGACGGGACAAGCAGGAGGTCCAGCGCCGCCTCGCGACCCGGCCGGACGTACCCGTCTACGTCATCCCGGACGAGCCCGCGCTCTCCGCGCCGACGGTGGCCCAGGTGGTCGACACCACCGGCGCCGAGGTGCTGCTCGGCGACGCCTCCGGGCTGGCCAGGGACGTCCGCCGGTTCGTGTTCGGCGGGGCGATGCTGCCCAACTTCCTCGGCGCGCTCTCCGAGGGCTGCCTGGTGATCACCCCCGGCGACCGGGCCGACCTGCTGATCGGCTCGCTCGCCGCCCATGCGGCCGGCTCCCCGCCGATCGCCGGGGTGCTGATGACGATGGGGCAGAGCCCCGGCGCCGATGTGATGCGGCTGGCCGCCCGGCTGGCCCCGGGCACCCCGGTCGCCGTGGTCCCCGAGGGCAGCTTCTCCACCGCGACCGGGCTGTCCACCCTGGAGGGCAGGCTGACCGCGGCCAGCCCCCGCAAGGCCGAGACCGCGCTGGGCCTGTTCGAGCTGCACGTCGACACCACCGAGCTGACCAGCCGGATCGAGCTGAGCCGCTCCGAGCGGGTCACCCCGATGATGTTCGAGCACGAGCTGCTGGAACGCGCCCGGGGCGCCCAGCTCAGGGAAGTGGTGCTGCCCGAGGGCACCGAGGAACGGGTGCTGCGCGCCGCCGAGGTGCTGCTGCGGCGCAACGTCTGCCACCTCACCCTGCTCGGCAGCGAGGACGCGGTCCGCAGGCGGCTCGCCGAACTCGGCATCGACCTGGGGCTCGACCGAGCCGCCGACGACCCCGGCCCCGGCGCCCGGGCCCGGGTCATCGACCCGGCCACCTCCCCGCTGCGGGACCGCTTCGCCGAGCGCTACGCCGAGATCCGCAGGCACAAGGGGATGACCGTGGAGGCGGCCCAGGACGTCGTCACCGATGTCAGCTACTTCGGCACGCTGATGGTCCAGGAGGGCCTGGCCGACGGCATGGTGAGCGGCGCCGTGCACTCCACGGCCGCGACCGTCCGGCCGGCCTTCGAGATCATCAAGACCTCGCCGGGGGCCGCGATCGTCTCCTCGGTCTTCTTCATGTGCCTGGCCGACCGGGTCCTGGTCTACGGCGACTGCGCGGTCAACCCCGACCCGGACGCCGAGCAGCTCGCCGACATCGCCATCCAGTCCGCGGAGACCGCCGCCCGCTTCGGGGTCGAACCCCGGATCGCGCTGCTCTCCTACTCCACCGGCACCTCCGGCAGCGGGGTGGACGTGGACAAGGTCCGCAAGGCCACCGAGATCGTCCGCAAGCTGCGCCCCGACCTGCTGGTCGAGGGGCCGATCCAGTACGACGCGGCGGTGGAGCCCAAGGTCGCCGCGACCAAGCTGCCCGGCTCGGCGGTCGCCGGACGGGCCACCGTGCTGATCTTCCCGGACCTGAACACCGGCAATAACACCTACAAGGCGGTGCAGCGCTCGGCCGGCGCCGTCGCCGTCGGCCCGGTGCTCCAGGGGCTGCGCAAGCCGGTGAACGACCTCTCCCGCGGCGCCCTGGTGCAGGACATCGTCAACACCGTCGCCATCACCGCCATCCAGGCCCAGCAGGCCCAACAGGCCGCTGCCGAGCTCGCCAAGGAGCAGCAGTCATGACCGACGCCTCCCGCGTCCTCGTCCTCAACTCCGGTTCCTCCTCGGTCAAGTACCAGTTGGTCGAGATGGCCGACGGCAGTCGGCTCGGCTCCGGCCTGGTCGAGCGCATCGGCGAGCCGGACTGCCCCGACCACACCACCGCGCTGACCCGGATCGCCGACCAGCTGGCCGACCGGGGCCTCGGCCTGGACTCCCCCGAACTCGCCGCCGTCGGCCACCGCGTGGTGCACGGCGGCAGCCGCTTCACCGCTCCCACCCTCATCACCGACGAGGTGCTGGACGCGGTCCGGGAGCTGATCCCGCTCGCGCCGCTGCACAACCCCGCCAACATCACCGGCATCGAGGTCACCCGCAAGCTGCGGCCCGACCTGCCCCAGGTGGCGGTCTTCGACACGGCCTTCCACACCACCATGCCGGAGAGCGCGGCCCGCTACGCCATCGACACCGAGACCGCGGACCGCTACGCGGTACGCCGCTACGGCTTCCACGGCACATCCCACCAGTACGTGTCACGCGGTGTCGCCCGACTCCTGGGAAAGTCACCCGAAGCGGTGAATGTGATCGTGCTTCACCTGGGCAACGGCGCCAGCGCCTCCGCGGTGGCCGGCGGGGTCTGCGTGGACACCTCGATGGGGCTCACCCCGCTGGAGGGCCTGGTCATGGGCACCCGCTCGGGTGATCTGGACCCCGCCGTCCTGCTGCACCTGCACCGGGTCGCCGGGTTCTCCATGGACGAGATCGACTCCCTGCTCAACCGCCGCAGCGGGATGCTGGGCCTGTGCGGGGACAACGACATGCGGGAGGTCAGCCGACGGATGGCCCAGGGCGACCGGAGCGCCCGGCTGGCCTTCGACATCTACGTCCACCGGCTGCGCAAGTACATCGGCGCCTACTACGCGGTGCTGGGGCGGGTGGACGCGATCGCCTTCACCGCCGGCGTCGGCGAGAACGCGGCCGATGTGCGCGAGGCCGCGGTGTCCGGCCTGGAGTCCCTGGGCCTGGTCCTGGATCCGGCACTGAACTCGGTGCGCTCCCCGGAGCCCCGGGTGGTCTCCCGGGAGGACTCCAGGGTGGTCATCGCCGTGGTGCCCACCGACGAGGAGCTGGAGATCGCCCAGCAGACCTTCAGCCTGGTCAGCAGTGCTGCTCAGTAGTGCGATTTGTTCGAAAATGCACCCGAAAGGCGACCCGATAGAATGAGCCATATGCGCCGAGCCAAGATCGTCTGTACCCTGGGTCCCGCGACGGACAACTTCGAACAGCTGAAAGCGCTGATCGAAGCTGGAATGAACGTCGCCCGTCTGAACATGAGTCACGGCGTCCACGCCGAACACGAGGGGCGCTACCGGAACGTGCGCGCCGCCTCCGAGGCGGCCGGACGCGCCGTCGGCGTCCTCGCCGACCTGCAAGGCCCGAAGATCCGTCTGGCCACCTTCGCCAACGGCCCGGTCACGGTGGAGAACGGTGACACCTTCACCATCACCACCGAGGACGTCCCGGGCGACCAGCACATCTGCGGTACCACCTACAAGGGCCTGCCCGGCGACGTGAAGCCCGGCGACCCGGTCCTGATCAACGACGGCGTGGTCGCCCTGGAGGTCGTCAGCGTCGACGGCCCCCGCGTGGTCACCCGCGTCGTCGAGGGCGGCGTCCTCTCCAACAACAAGGGCATCAACCTGCCCGGAGCCGCCGTCAACGTGCCCGCCCTGTCCGAGAAGGACAAGGAGGACCTGCGCTTCGCGCTGGCCCTCGGCGTCGACATGGTGGCCCTGTCGTTCGTGCGCAACGCCGCCGACATCAAGGACGTCCACGCGGTCATGGACGAGGTCGGGATCCGTGTCCCGGTCATCGCCAAGGTCGAGAAGCCGCAGGCGGTGGAGGCCATGGAGGAGATCGTCCTGGCCTTCGACGCGGTGATGGTGGCCCGTGGCGACCTCGCCGTGGAGTATCCGCTGGAGCGGGTGCCGCTGGTGCAGAAGCGCCTGATCACCCTGTGCCGCCGGAACGCCAAGCCGGTCATCGTCGCCACCCAGATGATGGAGTCGATGATCACCGCCTCGCGCCCCACCCGCGCCGAGGCCTCCGACTGCGCCAACGCCATCCTGGACGGCGCGGACGCGGTGATGCTCTCCGCCGAGTCCAGCGTGGGCAAGTACCCGATCGAGACCGTGCAGACCATGTCGCGGATCATCGAGGCGGCCGAGGAGGAACTGCTGTCGCAGGGCCTGCAGCCGCTGAACCCGGGCCGCAAGCCGCGCACCCAGGGCGGCGCCGTCGCCCGCGCCGCCTGCGAACTGGGCGACTTCCTGGGCGCCGAGGCGCTGGTGGCCTTCACCAAGTCCGGTGACACCGCCCGCCGGCTGTCCCGCTACCGTTCGCCGATCCCGGTGCTGGCCTTCACCCCGGACGCCGCCACCCGCAACCAGCTCACCCTCAGCTGGGGCGTGGAGACCTTCGTGACCCCGCAGGTCGGCAACACCGACGCGATGGTCGACCAGGTCGACGAGGCAGTCCGCGGCCTGGGCCGCTACAACGACGGCGACACCCTGATCGTGACCGCGGGCTCGCCCCCCGGCGTGGTCGGCACCACCAACATGCTCCGGGTGCACCACCTGGGCGAGAGCGGCAGCGGCGGGCAGCGCTGACGCCGGAGCGGGAGCCGCACACGGGACACCCCGGAAGCACCGCAGCACGACGAAGGGCCTGTCCGGTCGAACCGGACAGGCCCTCCGTCGTGCGCCGACCAGGGTGGGGGGATGGTCAGCTCAATGGGGTGTAGTACAGGTGCATCCCCGGGATGGTCAGATTGCCGCCGGTCTGCCCCGCCTGGATCGCGGTGGCATTGTTCAGCTCCAGCGTCAGCGGGATCGGCACCGAGCCGATCAGGTCGTACAGCCACTGCGGCAGGGTGTCCGGGGTCAGCGTCAGGCTGACGCCCAGCCAAGCCAGCGGGATCCCCTCGGCCTTGGACAGCGTCCCGGAGAGGCTGGTCACGTACATCGTGACGGTGCCCCCGCGCATCGTGGAGGTCGTACCCGAACCGCCTTGGACGTGCAGCTTCTGGCCGTTCTGCGGAACCGACATGTCCAGGTTGTCGATGTTGACCTGCTGGGCGGTGAACTTCAGCACCCGGACGTCGCCGCCGGCCGTGTGGACCGTCTTCACGCCCCAGAACTGAGTGTTGATCAGCTCCAGCCGGCTGGTCTTCAGGGTCCACGGGTCCACCGGGAAGGTCCCCGCCGGCAGCGTCTCCACCGGGGCGGCGAGCTTGCTGACGTCGCAGAGCTGGTTGGCGGCGTCGGCTGCCGAGGAGCTCGGGTCGGCCGAGGCACTGGCCGAGGGGGTGGCCGTCGGGCTCGACGCGGTGCTGCTGGGCGTGGCGGTGGCACTGGCCGAGTCGCTCGCGGCCGGGCTGGACGGCGAGGCCGACGCGGAAGCGGAAGGGGAAGCAGTGGCCGTCGGCGTAGCCGCGTCGTTGGTCCCGACGGCGGCAGCGCGCGGAGCGGAGCTGGCCGTGGCGGTGGGACTGGCGGCGGAGCTGGTGGTGGCCGCGGCGGCGTGGTTGCCGCTCAGCAGGTTGCCCAGACCGTCCAGCAGGCCTCCCAGCAGCCCTCCCGACGAAGTGGCCGACGCACTGGGCGAGGCGCTGGCCGACGGGGTCGCCGAGGCGGAGGCGCTGGGCGAGGCGGCGGACGCGGTGCTGTTCTTGGCGGTGCCGCTCGTCGCCTTCTGCTCGGTCGAGGTCGAAGTCTTCGCCGTCGCGGAGGCCGACGGAGTGGGCGTCGCCGAGCGGACCTTGGTGGTGCTGCTCCCCGTGCCGCTGCTCGCCGTGCTGCTGGAGCTGCTGCTCGCGCTGGGCGTCGCGGTCGACGAGTCCTGGGTGCACTGCGTACCCGTCGTGCCGGTGTCGGCCGCCTGCGCGCTGCTGGTCGCGGCGGTCGTCTTGGACGCGTCGGCGGCGAAGGCCAGCTTCGGGGCGATCGAGCCCATCAGCAGCGCCGTGGGCACCGCGGTCATCGCCAGGACCCGCCCGACCGGGAGCTGCATCCGGTCGCGCACGGTCAGCCTGGGGGCCGCGTGGCGCGCACCCGCACGCCGCGGGACGGGCTGCTCCGAGTTGGTGGGACGGTCCGACCGGGTGGAGTCGGGGTCACTCACTGGTCGTCTCCTCCTCCGCGGGCCTGGTGGACTCGGCGGGAGCGGCGGGCTCACCCGCAGGCCGGGCGTCGTCCACCATCAGCTGGTTGAGCTTCACCTCTTCGTCCTCGTCCTCGTCCTCGGAGTCGCTGTCCGCAGCGGCCGCCGTCTCCTCGGACTGCTCCTTGTTGGGCGCCCAGGAACAGACCAGCGCTCCGCCGATCAGCCCGGGGAACAGCCCCAGTCCGAATCCGCCGAAGTTGGAGACCGGCAGCGACACCAGCGCCAGCACGATGGCGGCGATACCCGCGAAGATCCGGATCATCGGCTGGAACCAGACCGAGACGCCTAGGGCCAGCAGCAGCAGTCCGATCACCGCCGCACCGGCACCCGCCGTGGTCGCCATGTGGATCCGCAGGGCGCCGACGCTCAGGTCGTTGTAGGGGAAGTACATGATCGGCAGGCTGGCCAGGGCAACGAGCAGCCCACCCCAGAAGGGGCGGCTGCGGCGCCAGTTCCGGAAGGCCCGGCGTCCCTTGGCGAAGGCGTTCCCGGGCTCGGGCCGCGCCGGTGCGGTCGCGCTCGTCACGTGGCGACTCCCTGCTGGAGTAGTGCATTGGTCTGGAAAAGGTGCTCTGGGCTTGGGAACACAGCGGGGAGGGACCGGAGCCCCTCCCCGACAGTGTGGTGCGGAGCCGTTCTGCGTCCTGCCGAGCGCCGGGGGGTGGACCGGCGGGACCTCAGCGGATCAGAAGCAGCCCTTGGAACCCGAAGCGAGGGACATGTGCAGGCCGTTCAGCGAGAACGTGGAGGCGGAGGTCGCCCACGCGGTCTGCTGGACGCCGATCAGCGTCGCCGAGTCGGCTTCCTGGGCGAAGGCGCCCGGGTTGGTGGCGTCGCCGTTGTGGGTTCCCGCCCCGCCGAGCGCGCCGGTCGCGACACCGATGTTGATGCCGTTGAACGTCGCCTTGTCGGCCTTGAGGTCGCTCATCGAGATGAACAACTGCGAGGCGTCGACCTCGGGGCCGGTGGACGTGTCAGTCGTCGGGTCGTACGAGCCACCGGCGTTGATGGTGAGCGTGTAGGAACCGAACGGGGTGGGGAAGTCCACCGACTGGCACAGCTGGTTGATGGTGGCCGAGGTGAAGCCCGAAACCGCCACCGGCACAGCCGTGTTGGCGTTGGTCGCCTGGCTGGTGTCATGCGAAAGGACGGTGCCGTACTGGGTGAAGCCCTGACCGACCAGCTTTCCGGCCGACACCTTGAACTGCTGCCCTGAGACGCTGAACGACGCGGCGAGCGCGCCCTGGGCGATGCTGACGCCGACCGCAGCCGTGGCGGCGATGGTCGGAACCATGACAATGGCGAACCGCTTCCAGCGAGTCCTGCCGAAAGTCTGGGACATAACGAGGTCCTCCTTCTCGGACGTACATCTCCGGCCTGCCCCGCTTGGGCCCCGGCCTGGGATGGGGAGAAGAGCTACGTCCTCGGGAAGGGGAGCGCGTCGGCTGCGTGCGTGAGGCTCGTGGGTACGAATTCTCTGATCGGCAGCATCGGCGATCACCCCCGAGTGACAACCACATGCCGTGCTGGGTGCACGGCCGTGCGAGGACAGGCTCCACCGGAACGGGCTGGAGACCCCCCTGTCCTCAAGGAGCCGGATCGCCGACCCCTGCCCGGTGGGGATTCCGCGTCCGCTCCCCCGACTGGCGGTCGGGGCGCGAGGACAAGGACCGGGCGTGCCCGATGTTGGTCCAAACGGGGCCGCTGCACAAGTAGTTCATTACTGACGAGTAAGGAGTGCGTGAACCCTGATGTCCGTGCGAACAGCGGATGAACTACGGGCAGTGACCCCTCGGGCGCCCGGCACCTGGGCAAAGGCGCCGAAACACCAATGAAGCAGGCGGCGACAGCCACGCAGAGTGACCATCGCCGCCGTATGTCAAGATTTGGTAAACACGAGCTCTTGTCCCGGCTTTGTCGCCAAATCTCCAGGCTCCCCAAGGGGCGACCGGAGACCGTCAGAACAGCTTGCGCGCCAGTGCGCCCCGGGCCTTCACCACACGCTGGTCCTCGGCCCCGATGACCTCAAAGAGACCCAGCAGATGCTGCCGCACCCGGTCCCGGTCCTCGCCGAAGGTGCGCCCCACCAGGTCGACCAACCGTCCGAAGGCGTCCTCGACATGACCGCCCACCAGATCCAGGTCGGCCGCCGCCAGCTGGGCGTCGACATCGTCGGGCCGCTCGGCGCCCGCGCTGCGCACCGCCTGCGGGTCCATGCCCTGCACCCGCTGCAGCAGCTCCGCCTGGGCCAGGCCCAGCTTGGCCTCGACGCTGGCCGGACGCTCGGCCAGCACATTGCGGTAGGCCTGGATCGCACCGCCGAGATCGCCCCGGTCCAGCGCCTCGTGCGCCGCGGACATCGCCGGATCGACCGGCTCGGGCCGCTCGGCGGGCTCCCCGGCCGCGCTGCCGGAGCGGGCGCCGACCTCGCCGACGATGCCGAAGCGCTGCTCGGCGACGGTGATCAGCTGGTCCAGCAGCTGCCGGATCTCAGCCTCCTGGGCCGGCCCCTCGAACAGCGGGACCAGCTGTCCGGCGACGACGGCGAGCACCGTCGGCAGATCCCGGATCTGGAGCTGGCGGGCCAGGTTCTGGCTGTTCCTGATGTCGACCCTGGCCAGCACGAAGCGGCCGTCGTACTCGGCGGCGAGCTTCTCCAGCACCGGGTTGAGCTCCTCGGCGGGGGCGTACCCCTCGGCCCAGAAGTCCAGTACCACCGGCACCTCGGCGGAGAGCGGGACGACCTCCGCCTCGAACTCGGCCTCACTCACATCGAAGACCAGGGGCCCGGCGGACGGGGCCTCGCCGCCGCCCTCCTGGGCCTGGCGGGCGCGGGCTGCGCGGGCCTGCTCCGCCTTCTCGGCGGCCTCCGCCGCCGCCTTCACCGCGGCGAGGTCGACCGCGCCGCGCATGGACATGTTCCGTGGCTGCATGGCCCTATCCTCCCCCGTCCACGCGCTCCAGTGTGAATCGCCCACCCAGACTTCCGTGCGCGGATCCCCATCCGCGCGGCAGCGTGGTTGTCACTTCTTTCGCTACGAGTCGTAGCGTATATGCATGCCACCCCGGAGCGCACCCCCTCCGACGTGAACTGCGCCACTCGGGCGCACCGGGGGTAGCCGGGTCCTCAGCCGACTCGGATACCCTCCGTTGACCTTCAACCGTCACGAGGAACCCATGACCGAAGCCGTCGCCCCGCGCAAGGGCCGTCCCCGCAGCGCCGACGCGGATGTGGCGATCCTCGCCGCCACCAGGGCCGCGCTCGCGGAACTCGGCTGGGGCGGAGTGACCATGGGCGACGTGGCGGTGCGCGCCGGGGTGGCGAAGACCACCCTCTACCGGCGCTGGCCGTCCAAGAACGAGCTGGTGGTGGACGCCGTCGCGGTGCTCTTCGACGAGCTGGAGATGGCCGACCTGGGCAGCCTGCGGGCCGACATCGAGTCCGTGGTGCGGCAGTTCGCCGACCTGCTGGCCCGCCCGGAGAGCCAGGCCGCGCTGCTGGCGCTGTTCGCCGAGGCCAGCCGGGACCCGGCGCTGCGGCGCCGGGTCCGGGAGGCGATCATCCATCCGCAGAAGCGGCTGGTGCACCAGGGCCGCGCCGCCGCCCAGGCCCGCGGCGAACTCGCCCCGGACGCCAGCCCCGAGGCGGCCGACGCGGACGTCGACATCATCTTCGACACCATCGCCGGCACCGTCGAGCACCGCATGCTGGTCAGCGGCGAGTGCGCGGACCCGGAGTGGATCAGCCGCTTCACCACCCTGCTGCTGACCCCGCTGACCGCGCTGCCTCAGAACCCGGCCGGCTCGGTGTAGGTCCCCCACTCCGCCCGCAGCGCGTCGCAGATCTCGCCCAGGGTCGCCTCGGCCCGTACCGCGTCCAGCATCGGCGGCAGCATGTTGCTGCCGTCCCGCGCCGCCGCCAGCATCGCGTCCAGGCCGGCCCGCACCGCGGCCTCGTCCCGGCCGGCCCGCCGCGCGGCGAGCTCGCGCACCTGCTCGCGCTCCACCTCGTGGCTGACCCGCAGGATCTCCAGCGGCTTGGTGACGCTGCCGGTGTGGCAGTTGACGCCGACCACCCGCTTCTCCCCCTTCTCCACCGCCTGCTGGTAGACGAAGGCCGCCTCGGCGATCTCCCCGGTGAACCAGCCGTTCTCGATGCCGCGCAGGATCCCGGCGGTCATCGGGCCGACCGGGTGCCCGGGCTCGCCCATGTCCTGGATCCTCTGGAAGATCGCCTCGGCCTGCGCCTCGATCCGGTCCGTCAGCGCCTCGACGTACCAGGAACCGCCCAGCGGGTCGGCGACGTTGGCGACGCCGGTCTCCTCCATCAGCACCTGCTGGGTGCGCAGCGCGATCTCCGCCGCCTGCTCCGAGGGCAGCGCCAGAGTCTCGTCCAGGGCGTTGGTGTGCAGCGAGTTGGTGCCGCCCAGCACCGCCGACAGCGCCTCGACCGCGGTGCGCACCACGTTGTTGTAGGGCTGCTGCGCGGTCAGCGAGACCCCGGCCGTCTGGGTGTGGAACCGCAGCCACTGCGCCTTGTCGGTCCTGGCGCCGTAGCGCTGCTTCAACCAGCGTGCCCAGATCCTGCGCGCCGCACGGAACTTGGCGATCTCCTCGAAGAAGTCCAGGTGCGCGTCGAAGAAGAAGGACAGCCCCGGGGCGAAGACGTCCACGTCCAGCCCCCGGGAGAGCCCCAGCTCCACGTAGGCGAAGCCGTCCGCCAGTGTGAAGGCCAGCTCCTGCGCGGCCGTCGAGCCGGCCTCGCGGATGTGGTAGCCGGAGACCGACAGCGGCTTGTACGCCGGGATCCGCTCGGCGCAGTACTCCATCAGGTCGCCGATCAGCCGCAGATGCGGCTCGGGGGCGAACAGCCACTCCTTCTGGGCGATGTACTCCTTGAAGATGTCGGTCTGCAGCGTCCCGTTGAGCACGCCGGGGTCCACCCCCTGCCGCTCCGCCGCGACCAGGTACATGCAGAACACCGGTACGGCCGGCCCCGAGATCGTCATCGAGGTGGTGACCTCACCCAGCGGCAGCCCGGCGAAGAGCACCTCCATGTCCGCCGCCGAGTCGATCGCCACCCCGCAGTGGCCGACCTCGCCCAGCGCCCGCGGGTCGTCCGAGTCACGCCCCATCAGCGTCGGCATGTCGAAGGCGACCGACAGACCGCCGCCGCCGGCGTCCAGGATCATCCGGTAGCGCTCGTTGGTCTGCCGGGCGTTGCCGAACCCGGCGAACTGACGGATGGTCCAGGCCCGCCCCCGGTACCCGGTGGCGTACAGCCCGCGGGTGAACGGGTACTCCCCGGGCCACCCGATCGCCTCCGGGACGACACCGTCCGCAGGCCCGTACACCGGCTCGACCTCGTCACCGCTCAGCGTCGTACGGCGATAATCCCTGGGGGTTCCCCCCAGACCCCCGGCCGCGTCGCGCTTCCGCGCCCCGTCGTACCGCTGCTGCCACCGTTCACGTGCGTCCATCAGCCGACCCCAACTACTAGGATGTCCTACTAAATTTATACCCGAAAAGAGCGCGCCCCCGAAGGGACGCGCTCCTCAGATTCTCAGGATCAGACGTTGACCAGCGGCTTCGACCCGCCGTCGGCGACCTGCGCGCGGATGTCGGCCATCACCCGGCGCTCGGCGATGAACGAGCAGGTCGGGATGGTGCCCGCGAGGATCACCCAGGCCATCCGCCCGAACGGCCAGCCCAGCTTGTTGCCGACGGTGAAGGCCACCACCGCGTAGGCCATGAACGCCCAGCCGTGGATGGTGCCGACGACCATCACCGCGGTCTCGCCCACGCCGAAGCCGTACCAGGCGATGCAGGAGGCGCACAGCAGGATCAGGCCGACACCGGTCACGTACGCCAGCACCCGGTACGCCGTCAGCAGGGGGTTCGACTTGTTCATGGGAGAGAGCGTAGCCACCCAAAAGTGGATCTCTCACACCGGCCCGGGCTCGGTGAAGTCCCCGGCCGCCACCCGCAGCGGCCGCAGCACCTCGAACAGCTCCCGGCAGCCGGCCTCGTCGTAGCTCGCCAGCCCGAAGTCCATCGCCACCAGGTCCCGGGTGGCGTCCTCGACGACCTTCCGCCCCCGCTCGGTGATGGCGGCCAGCACCCCGCGCCCGTCCAGGGGATTCGGCCGACGGGTGACGAACCCCGACCGCTCCAGCCGGTCCACCGTGTTGGTGACGCTGGTCGGATGCACCATCAGCCGCTCGCCGATCTTCGACAGCGGCAGCTCCCCGGCCTGGCTGAAGGTGAGCAGCACCAGCGCCTCGTACCGGGCGAAGGTCAGCCCGTACGGTTTCACCACCGCGTCGACCTGCGCCAGCAGGATCTGCTGGGCCCGCATGACCGAGGTGATCGCCGCCATCGAGGGCACGGCGCCCCAGCGCCGCGCCCACAGCTCGTCGGCACGGGCGATGGGGTCGAAAGAAAGGCTCAGCGGCTTGGACACGTCCTTACCGTACCGTCAGGGTCAGACCGCGACGGCAGGGGTTTCGAAGCCCTCCCGCTCCTCGCGGGCCATCAGCCGCTCGGCGTAGAAACCCCCGCCGGGAATGACCGACAGCACCAGCACCCACGCGGCGTGGCCGAAGCTCCACCGCTGCGCGTACCAGGCCCACAGCGCGAACACCACGTAGAAGATGAACAGGATGCCGTGCAGCATCCCCAGCACCGGCACCGCGTTGAACGAGGTCGTGTACTTCAGCACCGTGCAGACCAGCAGCAGCACGAAGGAGAGCCCCTCCGGCATGGACACCAGGCGCAGGCGGTGGACGGCACTGTTCTTCACGGGGGAACCCTTCGGGGAGCGAACGACGTCCCCCAGTATCTCCGACCGATATTCTGCTCCCGCCATCGGCCTTCAACGGGGGACTCCATGAACTGGGACTGGAACCGGCGTACCTGCTCACGGCGCGGGCACGTCACCTACGCGCCCACCGAGCCGCACTTCCACGAGCGCCTGCACGCCGACACCGCCCTCGGCGACGCCTGGCGCTGCCTGCGCTGCGGCGACTTCACCCTGGGCGAACCGCACGGCCGCGGCAAGGCCGAGGACGCCCCGCTGGTGATCCGCGGCAAGGCGCTGCGCGACCTGTTCATCCTCCGGGTGCTGGCCGTGGAGCGGCTGATCCGCGGCGTGTTCATCGTGCTGGTGGCCATCGCGGTCTGGAAGTTCAGCAACAGCCAGACCTCGGTGCAGCAGTTCTTCAACGACAACCTCACCCTCTTCCAGCCGATCGCCCAGCACTTCCACTACGACCTCAACAACTCCCCGATCGTCGGCACCATCCAGAAGACCTTCAGCTACAAGCACTCCACGCTGGAGATCACCGCCGCCGCGCTGCTGGTCTACGCCCTGATCGAGATCGTCGAGGGCTTCGGCCTGTGGGCCGCCAAGCGCTGGGCCGAGTACCTCACCGTGGTGGCCACCGCCGCGTTCCTGCCGCTGGAGATCTACGAGCTGACCGAGAAGGTCAGCTGGCTCAAGATCGCCACGCTGCTGGTCAACGTCCTCGCCGTGGTCTACATCCTGCTGGCCAAGCGGCTCTTCGGGCTCCGCGGCGGCGCCGCCAAGTTCGAGGCGGAACGGCACAGCGCGTCGCTGCTCGAGGTGGAGACCTCGGCCGGCGACCACGTACGCACCTGACAACGCCGCTCCGACTCCCCTACGGTGTGCCCGTGGCTCAGTTTCGAATGCAGGGCTCGCGGGTGCTCGCGGTGGACCTCGCCGGGGACAGCGTGAAGGCCCGTAACGGCTCGATGGTCGCCTACGACGGCCAGATGACCTTCAAACGGATGTCCGGCGGCGGCGAGGGCCTGCGCGGCCTGGTCACCCGCAGGATCACCGGCGAGAAGATGACCGTGATGGAGGTCCAGGGCAAGGGCACCTGCTGGTTCGCCGAACGGGCCACCGAGATCAACCTGGTCCGGCTCACCGGCGAGCGCCTGCACGTCGAGGCGAGCAACCTGCTCTGCACCGAGGCGACGCTGCGCACCGGCACCGAGTTCACCGGTCTGCGCGGCGCCTCCGAGGGCCACGGCCTGTTCACCACCAAGGTGGAGGGCCAGGGCTGGGCCGCCGTCACCTCCGACGGCCCCGCGGTCATCCTGCGGGTCGCCCCGGGCCTGCCGCTGCGGGTCGACCCCGGCGCCTACATCGCGCACACCGGCAACCTCAAGCAGAGCTTCCGCACCGACGTGACCTGGCGCGCCGTCGTCGGCGAGACCGGCGGCGAGAGCTTCCAGATCGAGTTCGAGGGCGACGGACTGGTCTACGTCCAGCCCTCCGAGCGCCGGACCTTCGCGGGTGACGCCTAAATGTTCACGCAGATCAACAGCAAGATGGTGGAGGCCCCGGTCATCCCCGGCCAGCGCCTGTTCAGCCAGCGCGGGGCGATGCTCGCCTACCGCGGCCAGGTCACCTTCACCCCGAACATCATGGGCGGCCAGGGCGGCATCGGCTCCATGCTGGGCCGCCGCATCGCCAACGAGGACACCCCGCTGATGACCGTGGAGGGCAGCGGCAGCGCGATGTTCGGCCACGGCGGCCACCACACCCATGTGATCCAGCTCACCGGCGACACCCTCTACGTCGAGGCCGACCGTCTCCTGGTCTTCGAGGGCTCGCTCCAGCAGTCCACCATGTTCATGGGCTCCCAGGGCGGGCTCCGCGGCATCATCCGCGGCCAGGCCACCGGCCAGGGCCTGTTCACCACGACCCTCACCGGCCACGGGTCCGCCGCGGTGCTGGCTCACGGCGGGGTCTTCGAGATCCCGATCACCCCCGACCGCCCCATCCATGTCGACCCGCAGGCCTATGTCGCCCACCGCGGCGAGGTCCGCAGCAAGGTCAGCACCGCGATCGGCTGGCGCGAGGCCGTCGGCCGCGGCTCCGGCGAGGCCTTCCAGCTCGAACTGACCGGCAACGGAACGGTCTTCGTCCAGGCCAGCGAGGAGAAGCTGTGACCACCGGCCCCGTCGTCTGGGACCCCTCGACGCTCCCCACCGACGACAACGTCAACCCGTACGCCTTCTCCGTCGCCCTCAACGGCCGCTGGTTCCTGCAAAAAGGCAAGATGGTCGCCTACTACGGCAACATCACCTTCCACCCCATCGGCTACGGCCCGCTGGACTCGCTGATCTCCACCAGCTTCCACTCCCCCACCCACGTGGGCGACTGGGTGGTCGCCGAGGGCCAGGGCCACATGATCCTGGCGGACCGGGCGTACGACGTGAACTCGTACGACCTGGAACAGGGGAACCTCACCGTCCGCGCCGGCAATCTCCTCGCCTTCGCGCCGACCCTGGCGCTGAAGCAGTCGATCATCCCCGGCTTCCTCACCCTGATCGGCTCGGGCAAGTTCGTCGCCGCCTCCAACGGCCCCGTCCACTTCGTGGAGCCACCCATTCGGGTGGACCCGCAGGCCCTGGTCGGCTGGGCCGACTGCCCCTCCCCCTGCCACCACTACGACCACGCCTACATGCGCGGGGTCCTCGGCGGGGTGCGCCGGCTCACCGGCATCGGTGGCGCCTCCGGCGAGGAGCACCAGTACGAGTTCGTCGGGGCAGGTCAGGTCCTGTTGCAGTCCACCGAGGTGCTCATGAACGAACTGGTGGCGGTCGAACCCGGCCACACCGTCCCCGCGCAGAGCGCCCAGGCCAATCTCGGCGCTCTCGGTCGGCAGCTCGGATTTTAGTACAACATTCAACTTCCACAGGTATCATGGTCCCCATGGAAACCAGCGCGAGAACGGCTCCCGCCGACGCCCCCTGGCTCACCGCCGAAGAGCAGCGGCTGTGGCGGGCCCACCTGGAGGTCGGCCGACTCCTCGCCTACCAGATGGAGCGCGGGCTCCAGCCGTTCGGCCTGGCCATCAACGACTACACCATCCTGGTGGAGCTCTCCGAGGCCCCCGAGCACCGGATGCGGATGACGGACCTGGCCATGGCCACGCTCCAGTCCAAGAGCCGCCTCTCGCACCAGATCACCCGCATGGAGGCCGCCGGCCTGGTCACCCGCGAGGGCTGCCCCGGCGACCGGCGCGGGCTCTACGCGGTGCTCACCGACCACGGCTGGGAGACCATGCGGCAGGTCGCTCCGCACCACGTCCGCAATGTCCGCGAGCACTTCATCGATCGGCTCGAACCCGAGCAGATCTCGTCGATGTACGAGTCACTGGCCCCCATCGCAGAACACCTCCGGGGTCTGCGCGGCCGCGGCTGACGCCTCCGGCGGGGGTTTGTGCATGGCAGCGGGGGCGGGCCGGGGCGGGGTGGTCGCTCTGGGGCCTGCTGCAGAACGAGTCTGTAAGCGTGTTCAGTCTTATGGCGCCGATGACTCGTTCTTCGCTTTGACGGCCCCTGCCGCGACCACCCCGCCCCGTCCC
>NZ_JOEH01000029.1 GCF_000719095.1 Streptacidiphilus jeojiense
ACTCATCCACGCCCTCCAGGACATCCACGCCGCCACCCAACCCCACCAAGAGGCCTACACCGCCTACCAACAGGCCTACAGCCCCTGGGACGACGGCAAGGCCACCACCCGCGTCATCGACGCCCTCCTGGAAGACCAGGGCTAGGACAAGGGCTGATACCTGGATCCGCCTCCGGGGTGGGACGCTGGTGTCCTGCTCCGGAGGGGAGGCGGCATGGATGTCGTCGTCATGGCGGTCTTGGCGCTGTCGCTGTCGCAGTGGCCGGTGTTCTCGCTGCTGCACCGGCGCCGGCTGCGGGCCTACCGGACGCTGGTGGAGCAGGCCCTGGCCGTGTCCGCGCAGGAGCGCCGGGTCTCGGCCGAGGAGCGGGAGCTGTTCCAGCAGACGATCAGCCGGCTGGAGGCCGTCCATGCGGACGGCCTCGCCGCCATCGAGGCGAAGTGGCTCGGGCACGCCCAGGCGATCGACGACGGCTACCGCGAGAGCGTGCAGCGGCTGCGGGTCACCCAGGCCGCCGCGCTGCTGAAGCTGCAACAGCGACTGCCCGCACCGCCGACGCTGCGGCTGCACGGCGAGCAGCGGCCCTGAGCCGACAGCCGCTGCGCTGTCAGCCCCAGAGTGCCTGGGCCAGGTCCCGGAATCCGGGGTCGGGCGACTCCCCCTCCCTGGTCAGCAGTTGCACGGCGACCTCGTCGGCGCCCGCGTCCAGGTGCGCACGCAGTCCCTGGGCCACCTGCTCGGGGGTGCCGTGCACGGCCAGTGCGTCGATCAGCGCGTCGCTGCCTCCGTCGGCCAGGTCGGCGTCGCTCCAGCCGAGGCGGCGCAGGCTCGCGGTGTAGTTGACGAGGTGTAGGTAGGGGGACTCGACCCGGGGGCGGCCGATCGCCCGGGCCCGCTCCGGGTCCGAATCCAGCACCACCTTCTGCTCGGGGGCGAGCAGTGCGTCCTTGCCCATGATCTCCCGTGCCTGCCGGGTGTGCCCCGGGGTGACCAGGTAGGGGTGCGCGCCCCCGGCCCGGTCCGCGGCCAGCTTCAGCACCCGCGGGCCGAGCGCGGCCAGCACCCGTCGGTCCTGCGGGACCCCCTCGGCGTCCAGCACGTCCAGGTAGGCGACCAGCGCCTCGTAGGGCTGGGTGTAGCGGTCGGTGTGCTCGCGGTGGCCGGCGCCGATTCCGAGCAGGAACCGTCCGGGGTGGCGCTCCTCCAGCCGCCGGAAGGAGGCGGCGACCTTGTGGGCGTCGTCCTGCCAGATGTTGACGATTCCGGTGGCCAGGCCGATGGTTGTGGTCGCGTCCAGGAGCCGTTCGGCCGAGTCGAGGCTGCCGTCGGGCGATCCGCCGATCCAGATGCGCCCGTAACCCAGGCGTTCCAGCTCGACTGCCCGCTCCGGCGTCAGCCCGTTGGCGTGCCGCCACACGCCGACCGTGCCCCGTGCCACGCCTGCCGCTGTGCTCATGTCCCGCTCCTGTCGCCTGTTCCGATCCGGTGTCCGGCTTCTGGCGACAACCGCTGCCCGCACGGTCCCTGTTCCCGCGGATCGACTGTTTACGTCGTACGGGTGGACTCCCCCAGGTCCGTCGGAAAGCCGAAGGCCGGGACCAGCCCCGGATCCCCGAAGGAGACCACCCCGATGATGCCGTCGGCGCGGACCGTGAGCACCGCGACTCCGTAGGCCCGGTGCACCCCGTCCCCGTCGCGGCGGTAACCGACGGCGGCGGGCTGCCCGTTGGCGCTGGTCGGGAGCATCCGCCAGTCGCCGGGGACACCCAGGATCTGCCTGCCGAGGAAGGGCACGCAGGTGCTGCGTCCGGCGAACCAGGTCCGCAACGGCGTCGCCTCCAGCGTGGCCTCCTGGCAGAGGAGCTTCTCCAGCAGCAGGGTGTCGGCATTCTCGAATGCCGCGATGTACTGGTCGAGCAGCGCACGGGCCGCCGGTTCGGCGACCTCGGCGACCGACTCGGCCGCCACGTCCGACTGCCGCAGCCGGGCCCGCGCGCGTTGCAGCGTGCTCTTGACCGCCTCGGTGGTGGTGCCGAGCATCTCGGCGACCTCGGCCGCGGGGAAGGCCAGCACGTCCCGCAGGATCAGCACCGCCCGCTGCCTGCCGGGCAGGTACTGCCAGCTGGCGACCAGTGCCAGCCGTAGCGACTCCCGCTCGATGACGATGCTCTCGGGATCGTCCGGGCCGGGCGCCACCAGCCCGTCGGGAAGCGGCTGCAGCCATGCGGTGCCCGGCTCCCCCGGCTGCGGGACAGTGTCCGGATCGGGCTCCGCAGCTCCGAGGCCGGACGGCAGGACCCGCCGGCTGTGGTGCTCCAACGCCGTCAGGCAGGCGTTGGTGGCGATGCGGTAGAGCCAGGTGCGCACCGACGACCGGTGCTCGAACGCGGCATAGCCGCGCCAGGCACGGACGTAGGTCTCCTGCACCAGGTCCTCGGCGTCCTGGACCGACCCGAGCAGGCGGTAGCAGTGCGCCAGCAGCTCGCGCCGGAACGGCTCCGTCTCCCTGACGAATGTCGCATCGCCCGGCAATGCGGCTCCCTTCTCAGCAGCATCCGATGGATCATCAGCGTCCCACGGTCGAACCGCGATCCGGCCTCACACCGTGCGGCCCAGGAACGCCGCCAGCCGGTCGGCCGGGGCGGCATCGGCGGGAGCGGTCCGCTCGGGTCCGAACGGGGCTGCGCCGTCCGGTCCACGATAAGCCTCGGTGATCGTCTTCTGGGTCGTGGCGAGCAGTTCCTCCGCGAGTCCCGGATCCAGGTCGGTGGGCAGCCCGATCGCCCGGGCCAGGTCCCATCCGTGCGTGAACTGGTCCGCCTCGGCCATGCCCAGCACCTCGGCGCCGGAGAACTCGCCGAACGCAAGACGTACCGTCAGGTCGAGGATTCCGTCGGTCCCGAAGGCGGCGAGTGCGGCCCGGGCGCAGTCGTCGTAGCTCGCCAGGAAGTCGCCGGCGGCGAAGTCCACGTCGGCGCTCTCGACCCCGAGGCCGATGGACGCCGTCGCCCAGTGGGCCGAGCCGATGACATGGTTGATCACGGCCCTCACGTCCCATGAACTGCACGGCGTCGGGTCGCCCAGCTGATCGGGGCGGATCTGGGCCAGAACGGATCGGGTACTGGCAAAGGCCCGGTCGAGTCGGTGGGTGTCAGGGTTCATGGGGTCGCCTCCGTCGGTTGTGGCTGGTGGGTTCCGTCCACATCTATGGAGACTCGCCGCGACCGGCAAAGGAATCGGGTTCCGGTGACGACGTCTGCTGCCGGCCGGAACGCGGACCGGAGGGGCCTCCGCCTGCCCCGGGCGGAGGCCCCTGCTCTCAGGCCGGGACCGCGACCAGGAAGTACTCGCGGCCCCCGGTGTCCCGTACCCGCAGCGGTGTGCCCGGGAGGGAGCTGAAGACCGCCGCGGCGACCTGGTCCGGGTCGTCCTGGGAGCTGAGCGCCGGGCGCAGCGCGGCCCGGACCGCCGCCCTGGTCTCCGCGGACAGCGGGCGGGACCGCTTGGTGTCCCGGACCAGCTGGGCGAGTCCGGCCATCTGGATGTCCGACAGGTCCGCGGTCAGGCCCAGGGCGACGGCCCTGGCGGCTATGGTTGCCGTCAGCGCGGACCGGTTGAACGCGTGGCACACCTCGCTGGGGGTGTTGGGCGGCAGGAAGTGACGGGCGGTGCCGATGTCGGTCTTCAACGTGGCCTCCGTGATGGCTGAAGCGGCTTCTTCGCTCTCCATTGTCGCGCGAGGCACTGACAATCCGGCCTGGTCACAGCCCGGGTGACGGCCCGTCGGCGGCCCCCGGACGGGGGTCGGGAAGCCCCGCCCGGGAACGGGTCCTCTAGGGTGCAGGCATGATCACGCAGAACTATCTCTCCCGGCTGTTCTCGCTGGAGGGCAGCACCGCGCTGGTGACCGGTGGCAGTTCCGGCATCGGCCGGGCCGTGGCCGGTGCGCTGGCGCGGGCCGGCGCGTCCGTGGTGGTCGTCGCGCGCGGGGAGGCCGCGCTGGCGGCCACCGTCGAGGAACTGGTGGCGGACGGCTGCCGTGCCGCCTGGGTCAGTGCCGACCTGGGCACCCGCGAGGGCGTCCGGTCGGCGGCCGAGGAGGCGGTCCGGGCGTTCGGGGAGCCCGACATCCTGGTCAACTGCGCCGGGGTCAACCTGCGGCCGCCGATGGACGAGCTCGGCGAGGACGTGTGGGCCACCACGATGGCGGTGAACCTGGAGGCGCCGTTCCTGCTGGGTCAGCGGTTCGGGCCCGGGATGGCCCGGCGCGGCTTCGGCCGGATCATCCACGTCACCTCGCAGCAGGCCCATCGGGCCTTCGTGCAGAGCGGCGCCTACGGCGTCTCCAAGGGCGGCCTGGAGTCGCTGGCCCGCTCCCAGGCCGAGGCCTGGTCGCCGTCCGGGGTCACCTGCAACACCCTGGTGCCGGGGTTCGTGATGACCCCGCTGAACGCACGGCTGGCCGACGACCCGGAGAAGGTCGCGGCCCTGGCCGCCCGCACCATGACCGGGCGCAACGGTCTGGCCGAGGACTTCGAGGGCGCGGCGGTGTTCCTGGCGAGCCGCGCCTCGGCCTATGTCACCGGCCAGTCGGTCTTCGTGGACGGCGGGCTGTCGGTGCACTGAACCAGTGGCGCTACCGCGCCGACGCGTTCACCGTGCCGGAGTCGCTTCCGCCGCTGGTCCCGGTCCCGGAGAAGGCCCCGGAGACCAGTCCGAGCACCAGGAACACCGCCACCAGCAGCTTGGCGCCGCCGGACAGCAGCAGCGGCCGGGTGGCCGAGCGGGACTGCGGCATCAGCCGGGAGTCGTCCCCGAACAGGCCCTTGGGGTAGGCGGCGGTGAGCATGGTGACATAGGCGCTGAAACGCATGGCGTAGCGCGCGGTGGCCGCGGTGGCGCCGAAGACCGGCTCCGGCATCCGGCCCAGGACCAGGGTCACCAGCCAGATCAGGATGCTGACGGCGTAGAAGCCGGAGGTGACCAGGCCGCTCACCACGGCGCCGGGGATGAGCAGCACGATCCGGAACAGCACCGCCAGCCGGTTCAGCTCGCCCGGATGCAGTTCGACCTGGACCGGGTGCTCCGGGGCGGTGAAGGCGAACGGCGGATAGCGGTCCACCAGCAGCATGCCGTACGCGTACACCCGGGTCTGGTAGACCAGGAAGCCGGACAGGAACGCGGCGATCGGCTGGGGCAGCCGGCCCAGCAGCAGGGCCGCGAACCAGCCGACCACCATCGCGACGAAGCCGGCGATGCCGAGGAGGAACAGCACCACGTACTGCGGGACCAGCAGCAGCAACCGCAGCAGCACGGTCCAGCGGCGCTGCCGGCCCGGGCCGGGGAGATCCAGCTCCGGCAGGACCTCGCCGGACACCCCGGGGACCGGGGGTCCCGCCCAGCCGTAGTCAGCCATGGCCCGCTCCTTGGTCCTCGCCGGGAATCCGTCACACCAGCGTCCCCCGGTCGGGCCCCGCGCACCCGCGGCGGGGCCCGTTCGGCCCACAAGCACCGCTCATCTGCTGGGAACGGCCAGCAGCAGGGCGAAGCGCGCGGCCCGGTCGGTCCACCAGCGGCGGACCGTGAAGCCCGCGGCGGCCAGTTCCGCGGTGAGGGTCTCCCGGCGGAACTTGGTCGAGATCTCGGTGCGCAGGCTCTCCCCCGCGGCGAAGGTCACCGACAGGTCCACCGCCGGGATCTTGACGCGCTGTTCGCTGCGGGAGACCAGGTGCATCTCGATCCGCTCCGCGTCGGCGTTCCACACCGCGCGGTGCTCGAAGGCGTCCGGGTCGAAGTCGGCGTCCAGTTCCCGGTTGAGCACCTGCAGCACGTTCTTGTCGAACGCCTCGGTGACGCCCTGGCTGTCGTCGTAGGCCGCCACCAGCACCGCCGGGTCCTTCACCAGGTCCGCTCCGAGCAGCAGCACGTCGTCGGCGCTGAGGGCGCGGCGCAGCAGTGCGTAGAAGTCGGTGCGCTGGGCCGGGTCGAGGTTGCCGATGGTGCTGCCGAGGAAGGCGAGCAGCCGCGGTCCGGGTTCGTCGTGCAGTGCCAGGTCGTGTTCGAAGTCGGTGACGGCCGCGGTGACCCGCAGCGCCGGGTAGTCCCGGCACAGCGCCTCGCCCGCCTCCAGCAGGGCGGAGGCGCTGACGTCCAGCGGGGTGTAGCGCTGCAGGGTGCCCTGCGCGGTCAGCGCGTCCAGCAGCAGCCGGGTCTTGCGCGAGGAGCCCGAGCCCAGTTCGACCAGCGAGCCGGCCCGGGTGGTGGCGGCGATCTCGGGGGCCCGCTGGGCCAGGATCTCCTGCTCGGCCCGGGTGGGGTAGTACTCGGGCAGCTCGGTTATCTGCTCGAAGAGCTTGCTGCCGGGCTCGTCGTAGAACCACTTCGGCGGAAGCGTCTTCGGCTGTGCGGACAGGCCCTGCCGCGCGTCGGCGCGCAGGGTGCTGGCGAAGTAGTCCGAGGGCAGTCGCTGTTCGATGCTGAAGCGGTCGTTCACGGGCTTGTCCTTGCTGTGAGGGTGGCGCTGTGCAAAGTGGCGCCGCACGGGGCGCAGCGGATAGCTGCGCACCGCGTCCGGGGAGGCCAGGAGGAGGGTGTGGTCGGGGACTTCCTTCCATCCGGAGTGGTCGTCGTGGGGTTCGGAGGCGACCAGGACGTGGTCGTCGGCCCGCCGGTACCAGAGCGTGTCGCCCCAGCGGGTGGCCGCGACGGTGCGGCCGTCGGTGAGCAGCAGGTTCAGCCGGGCCGACGGGCGGGCCTGGGCGACCCGGCGGACCAGGCCGGCCAGGGTCAGCCCCGGGGGCTCGCCCTGGCGCAGCCGTCGCGCCGCCATCGCCCACAGCAGCGCCGAGTCGCTGCGGGCCTCCAGGGACAGCAGGTCGGCGCTGTCCAGGCCGGTGCCGGCGGTGGGCAGCCTGGTCCAGTCGGGGACCGCGCCGTTGTGGCTGAACAGCCAGCGGCCCTCACGGAAGGGGGCCGCGGCGGACTCGTCCTGGGTGGTTCCGGCGGTGGCCGAGCGGACGGCGGCGAGGAAGCAGTGGCTGCGGACGGCGCGGGCCAGGTCGGGCAGGTTGGCGTCGGCCCAGATCGGCACCGCGCGCCGGTGCCGGAAGCAGTCGTCCTCCCCGGTGGCGCCCGGGTCGTCCGGGCCCGGGTACCAGCCGATGCCGTAGCCGTCGGCGTTGACGGTGCCGTGCCGTTGCAGCCGTGGCGCCCAGGACTGCCGGTACAGGCTGTGCTCGGGCTCCAGCAGTACCGTGGCCAGCGCCGTCCGGGCGCCCAGGTAGGCCAGGTGACGGCACATCAGCCCAGCTCCACGGCGTCGGTGGGCGGGGCGTCGGCGTCACGGGCGGTGCGGAAGCCGGAGAAGATCTGCCGCCGGATCGGGTAGTCCCAGTTGCGGAAGGTGCCCCGGCAGGCCACCGGGTCCACCGCGAACGAGCCGCCGCGCAGCACCTTGTAGTCCGGGCCGAAGAAGACCTCGGAGTACTCCTTGTAGGGGAAGGCGGTGAAGCCGGGGTAGGGCTCGAAGTCGCTGGCGGTCCACTCCCAGACGTCCCCGATCAGCTGCCGGGCGCCGCTGGGGGCGCTGCCGCGCGGGTAGCTCCCGGCGGGGGCCGGCTGCAGGTGGCGCTGGCCGAGGTTGGCGTGGTCGGCGGTGGGGTCCTGGTCGCCCCAGGGGTAGCGCCGGGAGCGGCCGGTGGCCGGGTCCAGCCGCGCCGCCTTCTCCCACTCGGCCTCGGTGGGCAGTCGGCGCCCGGCCCAGCGGGCGTAGGCGTGGGCCTCGTACCAGCAGACGTGGACCACCGGCTCGTCCGCGGGGACTGGCTCGGTGCGGCCGAAGCGGCGGCGCAGCCAGGTGTCGCCGTCGCGCTGCCAGAACAGCGGCGCGGTCAGTCCGGCCTGTTCCCGGTGGCGCAGTCCGGCCGGGGTCCACCAGCGCGGGTCGGTGTAGCCGCCGTCGGCGATGAACTCCTGGTAGGCGGCGTTGGTGACGGGCGCGCTGTCCAGCCAGTAGCCGGGCAGGTCGACGGTGTGCGCCGGGCGCTCGTTGTCCAGGGCCCAGGGTTCGGTGCTGGTCCCCATGGTGAAGGGACCGGCCGGGATCAGGACCTCGGCGGGCAGGGCGGCCGCGTCGGCGGGGGCGGGAGGGGGTGCGGGGGCGTCCAGGACGGCGGGGCCCTGGCGCAGCTGGTGGGTGGCGAGCATGGTCTCGTCGTGCTGCTGCTCGTGCTGGGCGATCATGCCGAAGACGAAGCCGCCGGCCAGCAGCGGGGGCCCGTCCGGATCGAGGTCCGCGCCGTCGAGGACGTCCAGGGCCTGTGCGCGGACCTGGCGCAGGTACGCGCGGGCGGGCTCGGGGGCGAGCAGCGGCAGTGCGGGCCGGTCGGCCCGCGGGTGCTGGAAGGCGTCGTAGAGCGGGTCCAGGTCCGGGCGGATCGCGGGCCGGCCGCCGGCGTCGCGCACCAGCCACAGCTCCTCCTGGTTGCCGATGTGGGCCAGGTCCCAGACCAGCGGCGACATCAGCGGGGAGTGCTGGGCCTTGAGGCCGTCCTCGTCCAGGCAGTCGGTCAGGCCCAGGGTGCGGCGGCGCGCGGTCTCCAGGGCGGCCGCGATCCGGGCCCGCAGGTCGGACGCCACCTGGTCGGCCGCTCGCTGGTCGGCCACTCGCTGGTCGGAGGTGTCGTGCTGGTTCATCCGCGGATCCCTTCCAGGAGGTCGTCTGCGGGACATCGGCCCCGCTCGGCGTAGCGCTGGGCGAACCGCGCCACCGTGGCGCGCAGGTCGGCGGGGACCCCGGAGTCGGCCATCGCGGCGTCCGCCGCGCCGAAGCAGGCCCGGACGGCCTTGCCGATCACCGGGTCGGCCGGTCCGAGCCGGGCGGCCAGGCTCCACTGCTCCGCCGAGGGCACCGCCGCGCCGTTGGGGCACAGCGGCTCGGTGGCCTCCCAGGCGGCAGCGGCCGCCACCGGGTCGTCGATCAGGGTCGCGGCGAGGGCGGCGGCCACCGTCCAGTCGTCGCCGCGCTGGGTGTCGATCATGCGCAGTTCCAGCCAGCCGCGCGGGCGCACCGGCGGGAACAGCGTGGTCAGGTGGTAGTCGAGGTCGTCCAGGGCGGGCGGCCGCTCCCCGTCCGCGCCGCGGGTCCAGTCGCGGAAGGTCAGCCCGGGCGGGGCGTTCCAGTCGTCGGGTTCCGGGCGCCGCAGGCACAGCAGCGGGGCGTCCAGGGCGTAGTCGGCCCAGGCGGCCCGGGGGTCGCCGTCGTCCTCGCTGTGGGTGACCGGTGCGGTGCGGGGCGGGTCCATCCGCTCCCACACGGCCCGCCGGGTGGACCGCCAGCCGGTCGGCCGTCCGCGCCACAGCGGGGAGTTGGCGAAGGCGGCGACCAGTACCGGGCCGAGCCGGTGCACCAGTTCCCAGCGGAAGCGGTACCCGGAGGGGCCGCCGGTGTCGTCGCCGGCGTCCAGATTGACCTGCACTGCGGCCGTGGCGCGCATCATCATCCGGCCGGAGGGTCCGACCCGGTCCAGATAGGCCTCCATGGCCCGGTACCGGGGGTGTTGCGCGATCCGGGGCGGGTCCAGGTGCGGTTCCAGTCCGTCACCGGCGAGGACCAGTCCCTCGGCGGCCAGGGCTACGGCCAGGACCTCGGCGTCGGTGCGCAGCGCCCGCACGCAGGCGGCCAGGGTGGTGGCGGGGAGGGAGCTGAGCTCGACCTGCCCTCCGGGCTCACGGGTGAGCCTGCTGCCGTGCGGCAGCGCGCCCGGCTGCGCCAGCGGCGCCAGGGCCGCCTCCAACCGTTCCGGGCGGACCGGTCGCCGGCCGTCCGCGCCGTCGTGCACCAGCCATTCCAGCTCCAGGCCGGTGCGCCTGGGCGGGCCGGTCTTGAAACAGACCCCGTAGACGTGCTCGCGGGCTTCGCTCTCCACCAGGCGGTGTCCCATGACTCCGCTCCTCTCGTCCTCGCTCGCCCTACCCCCGGGCCGGACCCGGTACGCCTGGGGGGCCTGCTCGCGGTGGGAATGGCCGATACGGAACCGCTCCGGTGACTCCCGGGACCTGATTCCCGGGACTCTGACCAGTGAGGACCGCGCCGCCTCCGGCCGCAACTCGGGACGTCACCGGGAGTGTCCGGTGCTGCACGGCGCGCGGTCGGGAGCGCCGGGCGCGGCCAGGTGGTGCGGGAGGTGGTCGGGCGGTGCGGGAGGTGGTCGGATGGCGCCGGCGGCTCAGCCGAGGGATGCGGCGCGGTAGAGCGCCTCGACGTCCTGGCCGAAACCCGGCGAGTAGGACAGGTCGGCGGTGAGGCCGCCGGCCTGGTAGCCGCCGATGGCGCCGACCACGGTGCCCCGGCCGTCCGGGCCGACCGCGGCCAGCAGCGGACTGCCGCTGGTGCCGCCGGTCATCCCCCGGCAGGGGAACTGCGCCTGGTCCAAGCCGAAGCCGATCAGCCGGTTCGCGCAGATCACCGGGCGCTCGCCGGTGCGCGGATAGCCGACCGCCTCGACCGGGCCGTGCCAGTGCGGCTCGAAGGCGACCCCCTCGGCTCCCACCGCCTGCTCCACCGGCTTGCCGCCGTTCAGCGGACGGGTCGTCAGGAAGGCCACGTCGAAGTCGGGGTCCCCGCCGCGCCACCAGCGCGGATCAGCCACCACCCGGGTCACCGCCCAGGTCCCGAACGGGCGCCGGCCCTCGTGGTAGCCGGGCACGAACAGCAGCGAGTCCCCCGACCGGGCGGCCTCCTCCGCGGAGGCCCGGCCCGGGGCCACCACGCAGTGGGCCGCGGTGACCAGGACGTTCCGGCCGGGGCTGTCCACCACCGCCGCGGTGCAGAAGTGCTCGGTGGGACGGCCGTCCACGGTCGCGAAGACCGCTCCCACCTGGGGAACCACCTTGGCCGGCCGGACGCTCGGCGCAGCGGCGCTGTCCTTGGAGCCGGCGCCGTCCGCGCCGTCCGCGCTGGGCGGCAGGGCGGGCACCGCGCCGGGGAGGATCCCCACCGACAGCGCGGCCGCCGCCGGGTGCCCGGGTCCGGCGCTCTGCGACGCGGCGTCAGGCGAGGCGTGCCACACCATCAGCGCCAGTGCCACGCCGGCCCACAGCAGGCCGGATCGCGGCGACAGACGGTTCGTCATATCTCCGCATCCTGGCCTGGTCCGGAGTACCCGACCAACGGGGACCGGCATCCGGGTGACCGGCTGCGGATGGGCGGTCGCGCCGGTGCTGACGCCGGATCAGCGGGGCCGGACCCGGCCCTTCCCCGCCGACCCCCAGACCAGGATGTGGGGGGCGACGGGCGGGCGGAGGGGAACCGCGAGCGGCCTCCCCGGAAGACGGTAGCGTGCCGCGCCCGGATTTGGAAAGCGCTTTCCCGCCCTTTCGGCAGTCCCCACTGTGGCCTTTGGGCCCGGTCGGCTCGGGCAGTTCGACCGATGTCCGCACCCCTGGGCCTGCCTACCGTGGAAGGGCGGGAGCAACCGCCCCCGGACCGCCCGACCCGCCGATGGGAGCCGTCACCATGAGCAGCGCCGCGGACATGTCCCTGCCCAGCCGCACCCGCGCCGCGTCGCAGGCGCGGATGGCGCTGACCGCTGTGGCGGCCGGGCACGAGCTGGTGGACGACGGCAGGCTGCTGATGACCGAGGCGGTGGCCAACGCCGTCGAGCACACCGACGGCGACGATGTGCGCATCCTGATCCGGCACGACGAGCGCTCCGGCGTGCTGGTCTGCGCGGTGCGCGACAACGGCGCCGCGCTGGGCGCCGACGGCGGGGACAACCGCGACCGCGCGGCCGCCCACGACTGCGAGCGGGACGACGCCTCGGCGGCGGCCCTGTCCGAGAGCGGCCGCGGCCTGCAACTGATCGAGGAACTCAGCGCGCAGTGGGGGTGCGAGGTGGACGCCACCGGCAAGTGGATCTGGTTCGCCCTGGTCCCCGGAGCAGCGGACCCCGACGCCTGACCTCTGACCGCGGTGCGCGGCCGCAGTGCCCGACCGCGGCGCCCTCCACGGTCGGAGCAAGTCCCGCGGCAGGACTGCTGACGGCCGGTCAGCCCGCAGGTACCGGCCCGGATCCCGGACGGGCGGCGACCATCCGCGTGAACGGTGCCCGGATCCCGAGATGCGGGGGCTCGGTGCGGAGTGTCTCGTCGTGTCTGCGGGCCGCGGATTCCGACGGCCCGTCGGACCGCCGACGAGGACGGCCCGCACCCCCCGTTCATGGAGGACTCCATGCGCACTGCGCGCACCCTGGCCGTCTGTGCCCTCACCGCCGCCGCCCTCGCCCTTCCGACCGCTGCCTCCTTCGCGGCGGGCAACGAAGGCCAGATCGAGGCCAACCCGAGCAGGGTCAGGCCCGGCGGCACGGTGACCCTGAGCACCGCCGAGACCACCTGCCCCAAGGACAGCAGCATCCGGGTCTCCGAGCAGAACAAGGGCTGGTCGGCCACCCTGACCAAGGGCACCATGTCCCTGGTGGGCACCCTGAGGGTCCCGTCCACCGCCAAGGCCGGCACCTACACCGTGGTCGGCAGCTGCCCCACCGGCGGCCTCATCGTCGCCGGTGAGTTCACCGTCGTCGGCACCGCCGTGCCCACCGGTTCGGTCAGCACCGGCCTGGGCGGCGGCTCCAGCGACGGGAACACCGCCGAGATCGCCGGCGGCGCCGCGCTGGCCGCCATGGCCCTGGGCGGCGCCGTGTACCTGCGCCGCCGCGCCGCCGCCCAGCGCGGCTGAGGCACCGGCCCGGCACGCACAGCGCAGAGCGCGCCCGGGAGGCAGCCGTCCCCGATCGGGGACGGCTGCCTCCCCTGCCCCGACGGACCCGCGACCGGTCGCCCCACCTGCGAAGAGAGCGCCTCAGCATGACCTCGAAGCGTGTGCGCAACAACCGGGTCGTGGCCCTGGTCGCGGCAGCGGCCCTGGGCACCGGGGCATGGCTGCTGTACGACGGCAGCACCACCGTCGAGCGCCCGCCGCAGCCCTCCGCGGCCGACGCCTTCGACGCACCCATACCCTCGCCTTCACCGACCGACGGCACCGGTGCACGCCCCAAGGTCCCCGCGCGGGCGAAGGTGCGTCCGCTGGCGGCCTCCGTCCCGGTCCGGGTCAAGATCCCCGCGATCGGCGTCGACGCGCCGGTGACCCTGCTCGGCCTGGACTCCGCCGGCCACCTGCAGGTGCCGGACGACACCGACCGCAACCTGGCCGGCTGGTACCGCAACGGGCCGGCCCCGGGCACCGTCGGCAACGCGATCATCGACGGCCATGTCGACACCCTCCAGGGCCCCGCGGTGTTCTACCTGCTGGGCTCGCTGCACAAGGGCGCCACCGTGGAGGTCGACCTCAGGGACCGGCGGGCGGCCGTCTTCACCGTCGACGCGATCGAGGTCTACCCCAAGGACGCGTTCCCCTCCAAGCGCGTCTACGGCCCCACCCGCGACCCCGAGCTGCGCGTGATCACCTGCGGCGGCGGCTACAGCAGGGCCTCCGGCTACCTGGGCAACGTGGTGCTGTACGCCCATCTGACCGCCACCCGGGGATCTGAGAAGTCGTCAGTCCGGGACCCGTCGCGGTTCCTTGAGTTCAGAACCTGAAGGTTGCGGAAACCGGCCCAGACCTTGACCGGGCCACCTCAGGCGGGTTCAATCGCAGACGGGAGCAGGCATCTGACCAGCCATCAGAGAGCCTGTCAGGAGCGGATCTCAGCCTACAGCCAGCCGTTCCGCAGGCAATCAGTCCGGCTCCCACGCCCCGGGACTACGGCCCCCTGTGGAAGGGCTGTGTTCACGTTGCGAAGCCTTCCGGGTCGCCCACAGCTCCTGTCCCTCCGCCCGGCCCTGCCCGGCTGACGACTCACCCCGCTCGCGCGCGGGCGCTGCTCACCCCACCCCGCTTTGGAGGCATCGTGCGCACGTTCCGGAGACCAGCCAGAAAACAGACGTCCTGCCTGGTGACCCTGGCCCTGGTGGCCGGCGGTTCCGGCCTCCTGGGGGTGGTCGCCCCGGCCGCCGACGCCAGGACCGTCTCGCCGTCGGCGACCCCCGCGGCCGCTCCCGCCGCATGTCCCTGGGTGCACTCCAGCGCGCCGATCCCGCAGCGGGTCAGCCAGCTCCTGGCGAAGATGACCACCGCTCAGAAGGTGACCCTGGCCACCGGGGCCACCGGCTCCAGCTACGTCGGCTTCACCCCGGCCATCGGCTCGCTGTGCATACCGGCGATGAACCTGGAGGACGGGCCGGCCGGGGTCGCCGACGGCATGACCGGCGTCACCCAGCTCCCGGCCCCGGTCAATGTCGCCTCGACCTGGGACACCGCGGCCGAGCAGACCTACGGCAGGGCCATCGGCTCGGAGGAGGCGGCCAAGGGCACCACCGTCGACCTCGGCCCGACCATCAACATCACCCGCGACCCGCGCTGGGGGCGGGCCTTCGAGGCGATGGGCGAGGACCCGTACCTCAACGGCCAGCTCGGCGCCGCCGACATCCGCGGGGTGCAGTCCACCGGAGTGATGGCGCAGGTCAAGCACCTGGCCGTGTACAACCAGGAGACCAACCGCAACACGCCCTCCGACAACGCGGTGATCAGCAACCGCACCATGCAGGAGATCTACCTGCCCGCGTTCCAGGACTCGGTGCAGCAGGGCGCGGCCTCCTCGGTGATGTGCTCCTACAGCACGATCAACGGCACCTACGCCTGCCAGAACCCGTACCTGCTCAGCACCGTGCTGCGCCAGCAGTTCGGCTTCACCGGCTTCGTCACCTCGGACTGGGGCGCCACCCACGCCACCGCCGCCTCCGCCAACGCCGGCCTGAACCAGGACATGCCCGGCAACGACGGCTACTACGGCAGCGCCCTGCAGAGCGCGGTGGCCAACGGCTCAGTCAGCCTGGCCACGCTGAACTCGCTGACGTCGAGCATCCTGACCGAGATGTTCGCCTTCGGCCAGTTCGACAAGGCCCCGACCGGCTCACCGGCGCAGACCGCCACCAGCACCGCGAACCAGAGCACCGCCGTCCAACTCGCCGAGGAGGGCACGGTGCTGCTGAAGAACAGCGGCAGCCTGCTCCCGCTGGGATCGGCCATCCGGTCGCTGGCGGTGATCGGCGCCGACGCCTCGACCGCCGTGCAGAGCGCCGGCGGCGGCAGCGCGGCCGTCAACTCCAGCGGCACCGTCACCCCGCTCCAGGGGATCACCTCGCGGGCCGCCGGCAGCGGCGTCACCGTCAGCTACAACGACGGCTCCTCCAGCAGCTCGGCCGCCTCGCTCGCCGCCTCCGCGGGTGCCGCGGTCGTCTTCGTCAGCGACTTCGAGAGCGAAGGCAGCGACCTGAGCGGCATCGACCTGCCCAGCGCCGAGAACTCGCTGATCTCCGCCGTGGCCGCGGCCAACCCCAACACCGTCGTGGTGCTCAACACCGGCTCCGCGGTGACCATGCCCTGGATCGGCTCGGTCAAGGGTGTGCTGGAGGGCTGGTACCCGGGCCAGGGCGACGGTACCGCCGTCGCCGCGCTGCTGTTCGGCGACGCGAACCCGTCCGGCCACCTGCCGGTGACCTTCCCGACGTCGCTGTCCCAGGTGCCGGCCCACACCACGGCGCAGTGGCCGGGCAGCAACGGCACCGTGCAGTACTCCGAGGGCGTGGACGTGGGCTACCGCTACTACGACGCCAACGGCCTGACCCCGCTGTTCCCCTTCGGCTTCGGCCTGTCCTACACCAGCTTCGGCTTCAGCAACCTGCACGTCGGCACGCTGTCGGCGGGCGGCGCCGCCACGGTGACCGCGACCGTCACCAACACCGGCTCGCGGGAGGGCGCCGACGTCGCCCAGCTGTACGTCACCCAGCCCACGGCGTCCGGCGAACCGCCGAAGCAGCTCCAGGGGTTCGCCCGGGTCGACCTCCAGCCCGGTGCCAGTCAGACCGTCAGCTTCCCGCTGACGCAGCAGAGCCTGCAGTACTACAACGCCACCTCCAACGCCTGGGCCACCAGCACCGGCAGCTACGGCATCTCGGTCGGCGACTCGGACGCCAACCTGCCGTTGACCGGGACGCTGTCCGTCACCTCGGCCCAGCTGGGCCAGCCGCTGACGGTCACCAGCCCCGGCTCGCAGGAGGGCCTGGCCGGCTCGCCGGTGTCGGTCCAGCTGGCGGCGCACGACACCACCGCCGCGCAGACCCCCTCCTTCAGCGCGACCGGACTGCCGGCGGGCACCTCGATCTCCGCCGCCGGGCTCATCAGCGGCACACCGACCGCCGCGGGTACTTCCACCGTCACCGTCACCGCCCAGGACGGCGCCGGCGCTCTCGCGTCGACCACCTTCCTGTGGACCGTGGTGCCGGCCGACGCGACCGCGGCCACTCCCCTGGTCGGCGTCGGTGGCCTCTGCCTCGACGTGGCCGGTGACAGCAACACCGACGGCTCCAAGGTCGAGGTCTACACCTGCAACGGCACCAACGGCCAGGAATGGAGCGAGGCTTCCAACAGCACGGTCCAGGCGGCCGGCAAGTGCCTGGACGTGCAGTCGGCCGGCACCGCCGACGGCACCCTGGTCGACCTCTACACCTGCAACGGGACCGGCGCCCAGGTCTGGCAGCCGCAGACCGACGGCGCACTGCTCAACCCGGCCTCCGGCAAGTGCCTGACCGACCCGAACTCCTCCACCACCAACGGCACCCAGGTCACCATCTCCACCTGCACCGGCGCCGCGAACCAGTCCTGGACCTCCCCGGCGGCCACCTCCGGCGGTTCCGGCTCCACCGGCCAGGTGACCGGCTACGCGGGGCTCTGCCTCGACGTGGCGGGGGCCAGTACCGTGGACAAGACCAAGGTGGACGTCTACACCTGCAACGGCACCGCCGCCCAGCAGTGGACCGTGTCGGGCGGAACGCTGCAGGCGCTGGGCAAGTGCCTGGACGTCAACGCGGCCGGCACCGCCAACGGCACCCTGGTCGACCTCTACACCTGCAACGGCACCGGGGCACAGGTCTGGCAGCCCCAGACGAACGGGACACTGCTCAACCCGAACTCCGGCAAGTGCCTGGACGACACCGGATCCTCCACCACGCCCGGCACCCAGGTGCAGATCTGGACCTGCACCGGAGCGGCCAACCAGTCCTGGACGCTGCCCCAGAGCTGAGCCTCCCGACCCGGAAACCAAGACCGCCCCTGGCCGGTGACCCCACGTCACCGGCCAGGGGCCTCTCCTGCCACGTCTGTCGGCGCCGACACGAAGGAAACTGCCCGCCTGCGCGTCCCGGCGCCGCGTACGCTGCCGCTGTGGACCACCCCGGTCACTGACTCCGGTCGCTGACCCCGGCGGGTGATCACCATCGACAGACAACGTCCCATCAGGAGGTCGCTCCATGTCCCGCGTTCGGGTCCACAACTTCTCCGTCTCCCTCGACGGCTTCGGCACCGGCGAGGGGCAGAGCCTGGAGGCGCCGTTCGGCCACGCGGGCCAACGGCTGCACGAATGGTTCTTCGCCACCCAGACGTTCCAACAGATGCACGGTCAGGGCTCCGGGGACACCGGGGTCGACAACGCCATCGCCGGCACCTGGGGTGACGGCATCGGCGCGGAGATCATGGGGCGCAACAAGTTCGGTCCGCAGCGCGGCCCCTGGGAGAACCACGAGTGGAACGGCTGGTGGGGCCCCGACCCGGTGTTCCACACCCCGGTGTTCGTACTGACCCACCACCCGCGCCCGTCCGTGGAGATGGAGGGCGGCACCGTCTTCCACTTCATCGACGCCACCCCGCAGGAGGCACTGCGCCAGGCCCGTGAGGCCGCGGGCGGCCTGGACGTGCGCATCGGCGGCGGACCGAGCACGGTCCGCGAATTCCTGGCCGCCGACCTGGTCGACCACCTCCACGTCACGATCGTCCCGATCGTCCTGGGCCGGGGCATCCGACTGTGGGACGGCCTCGAAGACCTCGAACAGCGGTTCGACAAGGTCGAGTCCGTGACCACCCCCAGCGGTGTCACCCACCTGACCTTCGCCAGGCCGTAGCCGCTTGACGGCCCGACACCTCTCCGGTCAGACCTGGGCGATCAGGGCATACCGTTCGTCATGCACCGGACCTCCCCACAGATCCGCGTCCCCACTCAACGGTTCGACCCGCAGATCGGCGACGAACGGCCGCACGGCCGCCGCAAGGTCGTCGGCGCCCACCCCGCCGTTCCACGGCAACGACTCCGCCCCGGCCACATACGGCGCACCGCTCCGCCCGGACTCGCGCCACCGGCCCTCGACCAGCACCAGCCGGCCGCCGGGGCGAAGCCGGGTCACCCACTGCCGCAGCGCGGCCTCGGGGTCGGGCAGGGTCCACACCAGGTGGCGCGACAGCACGACATCGAACGACTGGTCACCGGTCGGCGGCACAGCCGCGTCACCCACCAGGAACCGGCCGCGCAGACCGGCGGCCGCCAGCTTCCGCCCGGCCTGCTCGACCATCCTCGGCGCCAGGTCCACACCGGTCACCCGATGCCCGGCCTGCGCCAGCAGCAGGGCCAGCGAGCCGGTTCCGCACCCGACATCAAGTACGTCCAGCGGGCCGGACGGCACCCACGCCTCCAGCAGCCGGCCCCACGCGGCGCGCGTGCCCTCCGCCCTCAGCCCGTGGTCGGGCTCCTCGTCGAAGGACGACGCGGCAGCGTCCCAGTAGTTGGCGATGGCAGCCTGTCGATCAGTCATGGTCCGCATCCTCGCAGCCGCCACTGACAGGTCCGCTGCGTCCGCGCCGGGACCGTCAGGGGACCGGCACGTCGGCCTGTGGGGGTGCCGGGGCGGCCAGACGGAAGGGGACGTCGATGACGGTGACCTCGGGGGCGAACAGCAGACGGGCCTTGAGGCGCAGGGCGTTCTGGTTGTGCAGGGGCTGTTCCCACCAGTGGTCGACCACGTACTCCGGGATGACCACGGAGACCATCGCGGTCGGATCGGCCGCCGTCTCCTGGCGGATCCGGGCCAGTACCGGGCCGACCACCTCGCGGTAGGGCGAGTGCAGGATCTCCAGCGCCACATCGGGCACGTGCTGGTCCCACTGCGTGCGCAGGGCCTCGGCGTCGGCGGCGTCGGCGGCCACGCTCATGGCGGTGACGCTGGTGGGGTGCAGCGCCTGGGCCACGCCCAGGGCCTTCAGCGTGGGCGCGTGCACGGACGAGACCAGGACCAGCACATGGTTGCGCGGGGGGACGTGCGGCCGGGCCCCGTCCGGGACCGCGACGATCTTCGCGACCTGGTCGTAGTGGCGGCGCACCCCCTTCATCCCGGCGAAGAGCAGCGGCATGGCGATGATCACCAGCCAGGCGCCGTGGGTGAACTTGGTGATCAGCACGATCACCAGCACCAGCGCGGTCAGGGTCGCGCCCACCGCGTTGATCGCCTGGGACCTGCGCATCCGGCGGCGCGGGGCCGGTTCGGACTCGGTGGCCAGGGCGGTGCGCCAGTGCCGCACCATGCCGGCCTGGGAGAGGGTGAAGGAGACGAAGACACCGATGATGTAGAGCTGGATGATCCGGGTGAGCTGGGCGTCGAAGGCCACGATCAGGCCGATGGCGGCCAGTGCCAGCAGCACCACGCCGTTGGAGTAGACCAGGCGGTCACCGCGGTTGTGCAGTTGGCGGGGGGCGTAGCGGTCCCGGGCCAGGATCGAGGCGAGCATCGGGAAGCCGTTGAAGGCGGTGTTGGCGGCCAGGATCAGCACTCCGGCGGTGAACGTCTGCACCAGGTAGAACAGCAGGTTCGCGTCGCCGAAGGTGGCCCGGGCGATCTGGGCCAGTGCGGTGGGCATGGCGGTGCCCGGCGCCAGGCCCAACTCGGTTGGGTCGGCCGCGACATGGACCCGGTAGGCCATGGCCAGCACGGTGATGCCGACGAACATGGTGACCGAGAACAGGCCCATCACCGCCAGGGTGGTGGCCGCGTTGCGGGCCTTCGGCTCCTGGAACGCCGGGACCCCGTTGCTGATGGCCTCGACGCCGGTCAGCGCCGTGCAGCCGGAGGCGAACGCGCGCATGGCCAACAGCACCAGGGCCAGTCCGGTGAAGGAGCCGGTGGCGTGGATCGGCAGCGTCGCCGATTCGGCGCGGATGGTGGCGCCCCAGGCGAGTCGGACCGCCGCGTAGCCGAACATCAGGTAGATCGCGGCGATGAAGCCGTAGGTGGGGATGGCGAACAGGCGTCCGGACTCGCGTACCCCGCGCAGGTTGAGCAGGGTCAGCACGGTCACGAAGACCACCGAGAGCAGGACCTGGTAGCGGTCCAGCGCCGGGACGGCCGAGGTGATCGCGGCCACGCCGGAGACCACCGAGACCGCCACCGTCAGCACGTAGTCCACCAGCAGCGCGCTGGCCGCGGTCAGCGCCGCGGTGGGTCCCAGGTTCTCCGCGCTGACCACGTAGGCGCCGCCGCCGCCCGGATAGGCGTGGCAGGTCTGCCGGTAGGAGGCGATCACCACCACCAGCAGCAGCACGATCGCCGCGGCGGCGTACCAGGCGAGGTGCAGCAGGGCGACCCCGCCGAGCGCCAGGATCAGCAGGATCTCCTCGGTCGCGTAGGCCACCGAGGAGAGCGGGTCGCTGCAGAAGATGGGCAGCGCCAGCCGTTTGGGGAGCAGTGTCTCCCCCAGCCGGGCGCTGTCCAGCGGGGTCCCGAACAGCAGGCGCTTGGGACCGTTCCAGACACTCATTTCGCCAAAGCTAGGTCATATGCGGGGAAATCATCGCGCGCCACACTGCGCCCCGCGGGCTTCCCCGGCGGCGCGGGCTCAGGGCACGGCGACGGTGTCGCCCTCGTGGAGTCCTGCGGTGATCTGCGTCAGCTGGTCCACGGTGATGCCGGTGGCCACCGGGGCCGGGCGGGAGTGGCAGTGGCCGGGGCGGTCCGCGGACGGGCAGGTCAGCAGCATGACGTGGGCGACGGCGCCGTCGGAGTGCACCGCCTCGGCGGGCACCGCCAGCACCCCCGGGCGTGCCTCCAGGGTGATGGTGACGGTGGCCGGCATGCCGGGCAGGGCGCCGGGCGGCGGGTCGGGGACGACCAGGTCGAGCGGGTACCGCGCTACTCCGGACGCCCACGGGCCGGGCAGCGGCTGGGCGGGGGCGGACGGCGCCGGGACGGTGGCGCTCAGCGGCAGGGTGGCCACCGCCGTGGTCACCTGCGAGGTGGTGTCCTGCACCGCGACCTCGGCGGACTGGCCGGGCCGCAGGCGTCCGCGCACCTCGCCGCCCACCTGGGTGTGCACCTCCAGTGCCCAGGTCCGCAGCACCAGGACCGGGGTGTGGCAGTCGGGGCTGCCGCCGACCGCGGTGCCGACCTGCTCGACCACGCCGTCCGCGGGCGCGGTGATGGTGGCGTCGGCGAGAGTGCGTTGCAGCGCCGCCACCCGCTGCTGGCCCTGGGCGACCCGGTCCAGGTCCGGCCCGAGCTGCGCCTGCGCGGCAGCGGCTGCGGCGGCCGCGGCCGCTGCCGAGGGGTCGCTGCTGTCGGAACCGCCGGTGGCCGTGGCGGCGTTGCGGTGGTCCTGGAGCAGGGACTGGGACTCGGCGAGGTCCTGTTCGGCGGCGTCCAGGGCCTGCTGGACGGCCGTGGTGTCGGCGCGGGCCAGCAGCTGGCCCTTCGTCACCGCCTGGCCCGGGACGGCCTGCAGTTCGGCGACCGGGCCCAGCCCTGGCGTCGGGAGCGGTCCGGTCGTGCAGACGCCGGCGTCGGCCGCGCCGCCGGCGGGTACCGCGGTGCCCGCGCCGAAGTACATCCGCCAGGTGACCGCCGCCCGGAGCACCCCGGCCAGTTGGGCGGTGGACCGCAGATCCACCTGGTGCACCCGGAAGGCCCGGACCGACACGCCCTGGCCGGCCGTGGGCACGGCGAGGGCGGCGACTCCGGCCACCACCAGTGCTCCGGCACCGACCAGGCACCGGTTCAGGCCTCGCCGCACGGCACACCCCTTCGCAGCCCGGTCGGCCCGTGCGGTAGCTCCATGCCACAAAGCATGACAAATCGTATTTATAGACTCAACTACCGCCCCCGGTGCGCCGCCCGAAATCCATCCCGCTCGCAGGCCCGTACGCACCGGCGCCCCCGGGTGCTGAACCCGGGGGCGCCGTTTGCCGGGGAGAAGAGTTCCCGGCAGGTGACTGAGCTGAATGCCGCTCAGACTCCAGCGTGTGACCGCCGGTGGCGCTGCGCAACGCCACTGGGCCGGACGGGTGACGCCGACCGCTCAGTCGGGGCTGCATCCCGGGGCCGACCAGACGTCGGGGTCGCCCCCGCGCCATTCCACGATCGTGGGGTCCAGTTCGAACCACTCGGCCAGGCCGGCCATCTTCAGCAGTTGGTCCACATCGGACCTGGTCTCGGCGATGGCGATGACATGGCGGCCGATCTGTACGCGGCGCCCGGAACCGTCCGGGCCCTGCCCGTAGCCCCAGACGATGACCAGCGGATCGGGATTCTCCATGAGCCAAGGCTGCTCGATCCGCCCGCGGCCCGCCCGTCGGGACCGCCACCGGGCCATACCGCAGAGCCGGGGAAGAACTCCAGCTCAGCGGTCCGACCACCGCCCGTTCGGCCCAATCCTGGGTGACCGGCGCACCGGATTCGTCGTTGATCCGGCATGCCCGAGCCTCGCTGGTCCCGAGTGACCCTCTCCGAGCTGCCTCAGCAGTGGGCCGCACCCGCGGCGGCGCCCGCGGCACCGCCCGAGCAGGAACGCCCGGCCTCCCGGCCGCAGGACGAACCGATCTACTCGCAGCTCGCGGCCGAATGGCGCGGCAACGGCCGGACCCTGCCGGGGCTGCAGGACCGGGAGTGGGCCGAGCTGGTCGCCCGCCGGACCTGGCGCTGAAACCGGCGGCGCTCCGCAGGGTCTGGCAGCACCCGGCACACCCGGACCGGCAGGTCGGTCGGAGACCTTGACATGTCCAGTTGACGATGCGTCAATTCCAACAGCGACCAACATTTTCCGCCCAATACGATCAGCAGTCTGCGGTGGGTCCGGCTCCCCCCGGGCCTGTGCCGTCCTGCCCTCGGGGCCGTGTTGGTCGCCTCCCACCTGCAGAGAGGTGATCGCAGTGACCAAGGCGCGGCGTTGGGGACCAGGGCTTCCGACCGTACTCGGGGTGGTGACGCTGCTGTTGATCGCGATGGGTTTTGGGCCGACTGCACCAAAGGCGAACGCCGCCACCTCGACCACCATATCGGTCAGCGGGACCAGCGCGGGGAAGACCTTCGACGGGATCGGGGCGATCAGCGGCGGCGGGGGCAACACCCGGCTGCTCACCGACTACCCCGCGGCCCAGCAGCAGCAGATCCTGAACTACCTGTTCAAGCCGGGCTACGGCGCCGACCTGCAGATCCTCAAGGTGGAGATCGGCGGCGACACCAACTCCACCGACGGCTCCGAGTCCAGCCACATGCACACCGCCTCGGCCGTCGACTGCGGCACCGGCTACGAGTGGTGGCTGATGGAGCAGGCCAAGGCGCTCAATCCGTCCATCAAGCTCTACGGTCTCGCCTGGGGCGCGCCGGGCTGGATCGGCGGCGGCAGCTTCTGGTCCACCGACACCATCAACTACCTGGTGAACTGGCTGGGTTGCGCCAAGTCGCACGGCCTGACCATCGACTACCTCGGCGGCTGGAACGAACGCGGCTACAACATCGCCTGGTACGAGCAGCTGCGCTCCACCCTGAACGCCGACGGGTACTCGGCGATCCAGATCGTCGGCGCCGACAGCGACTGGAGCGTGGCCACCGACGTCGCCTCCAACTCCGCCTTCGCCGCCGCCGTCTCCATCATCGGGGTGCACTACCCCTGCGCGGGCGGTGACGGCGGGTCCGCCAACACCTGCACCGGCAACTCCACCGCGACCGGCACCGGCAAGCCGCTGTGGGCCAGCGAGAACGGTTCGCAGGACCTCAACTCGGGTGCCGCAGCGCTGATCCGGTCGATCACCCGCGGCTATCTGGACGGCGGCCTGACCGCCTACATCAACTGGCCGGTGGTCGCCGCGGTCTACCCGAACCTGCCCTATGACACGGACGGGCTGGTCCAGGCCTCGCAGCCGTCCTCCGGCGCCTACATCGTCGGCAAGAGCCTGTGGGCCACCGCCCAGGTCACCCAGTTCACCGCACCCGGCTGGCAGTTCCTGAACACCGGCTCGGGCTACCTCGGCGGCAGCGAGTCCAACGGCAGCTACGTGTCGCTGAAGTCGACCAGCGGCGGCAACTACTCCACGGTCATCGAGACCACCACCGCCACCGCCGCGCAGACCGTCAACGTCAATGTCACCGGGGGCCTTTCCACCGGCACCGTCCACGTCTGGGCCACCAACCTGAACGCCTCGGCCGCTTCCGGCGGCATGGTGCAGCAGAGCGACATCACCCCCTCGGGCGGCTCCTACTCGCTGACCGTGCAGCCCGGCTACATCTACACCCTGACCACCACCACCGGGCAGGGCAAGGGCACCGCGGCGAGCCCGGCACAGGGCGCGCTGGCGCTGCCGTACTCCGACACCTTCGACAGCGACACCACCGACCAGCAGCCGCGCTACCTGTCGCAGATGCAGGGCGCCTTCGAGGTGGAGCCCTGCACCGGCCGCACCGGCAGCTGCGTGACCCAGCAGGCGCTGGTCAAGCCGATCGAGTGGGACGGCGACTCCAACCCCTACACCATCGGCGGCAGCCTGGGCTGGACCAACTACACCGTCGCCGCCGACACCCTGATCAAAACGGCCGGATCGGTGCAGCTGCTGGGACGGGTCGGCACCCAGCACAGCTTCGGGCCGGCCGGGATCAACGAGTACTACCTGCAGCTCAGCAACACCGGCGCCTGGTCGATCGTGCGCAACACCACCGCCGGCACGCTCACCACGCTGGCCTCCGGCACGGTGACCGCACCGGGGCTCGGCACCTGGCACCATCTGGCGCTGACCCTCAACGGCAGCAGCATCAGCGCGGCCATCGACGGCACCACGGTGGGCAGCGCCACCGACGGCACCTTCGTCGCCGGCATGGTCGGTCTGGGCACCAGCGGCTACCAGGGCGACCAGTTCGACAACCTGACGGTCACCGCGATCGGCACCACGCCGGCCGCCCGTCCGATCGTGGCCGTCGACAACTCCGCCAAGTGCGTCGACGACAACAGCAACTCCAGCGCCAACGGCACCAAGGTGGAGATGTGGGACTGCAACGGGACCGCCGCCCAGAACTGGACGGTCGGCACCGACGGCACCATCCGCATCAACGGCTCCTGCATGGACATCACCGGCGCCGGCACCACCGACGGGACCCTGGTGGAGCTGTGGACCTGCAACGGCGGCTCCAACCAGCAGTGGCAGCAGCAGGGCAACGCCCTGGTCAACCCGGCGACGGGCAAGTGCCTGGACGACACCGCGGCCAACACCGCCAACGGCACCCAACTGGAGATCTGGACCTGCAACGGCGGCTCCAACCAGCAGTGGGTGGAGACCTCGCAGTGATCGCCCACTGATCGCCACCTGATCGTGAGGGCCCCTGCGGCCGCCGCCGCAGGGGTCCTCGCACGTCTCGCCACCGCATCGGCGTTCGCCCGTACGGGTGGACTCCGCGGGCCGACGCCGGGCAGGCGGGCCGCCGGTGGGATGACAGCAGCATGAGTGCATCATCGAGATGGATCGCCGTCGGCCTGCTGGTCACCGCAGGCCTCGCACTGGCCCCGCCCGCCCACGCCGAGAGCGTCCTGGTCCACGAGAACTGGACCTGCGAGATCCCCTACTCGGGGGAGCTGGCCTGCGCCCCGCCGGTGACCGTGCCACCGGGCGGCTACATCTGGATCGGTATCGACGACGGCTACGGCCCGACGGTGTTCACCGTCTACACCGGCAGCGGCGCCGGCCGCACCCGGATCGGCTGGGGCGAGCAGTGGGGCAACGGCGGCGCGGGCCGCTACTACACCAACGGAACCGGCGCGCCGGTGCTGGCCGAGGTGACCATGCACCAGGACGCGCCCACCGACCGCTGCGGGACCCATCACGAGAAGGGCTTCATCGAGGTCCGCCGCTGACCCGGGCAGCGCCCCGGGCACGGGGCCGGTCTGGTCAGACCGGCCCCGCTTCGGCAGGATGATCACGATGCCCTGCCCCCACCCACGGCAGGGTGCCCGTACATCCGGAGAGGCGCACCCGTGACCGACACGCAGTCAGTTGCCGCAATACCGTCCGTCTTCGCCCTGGCCGGGAGCGGCTGGCGCTCCGAGTTCTTCCTGCGGCTCGCCCGGCAGGCGCCCGAGCGGCTGCGGGTCTGCGGGGTGGTCACCCGCGCCGCGGAGCGCGGCGCCGAGATCGAGGCCGAGTGGGGCGTGCCCACCTTCCGCACCGTCAAGGAGCTGCTGGCGGCGACCGCTCCGGACTTCGTGGTCCCCTGCGTGCCCTGGGACGTGGCGGCGGAGGTCACCGTCGAACTGGTCGAGCGCGGGGCCAAGGTGCTGACCGAGACTCCGCCGGCGGCGGACCTCGACGGGCTGCGGCGGCTCTGGGCCGCGGTCGGGGACTCGGGCGCGGTGCAGGTGGCGGAGCAGTACATGTGGATGCCGGCCCATGCGGTCCGCGGCGAGCTGGTCGCCCGCGGCGCCATCGGCCAGGTGGGCTCGGTGCAGGTCTCCTCGACCCACCTCTACCACGCGGTGTCGATCATCCGCCGGCTGCTCGGCGTCGGCCTGGCCCCGGCCACGGTGCGCGCGCAGTCCTTCACGGCGCCGCTGGCCGACCCGCTGAGCCGGGACGGCTGGAGCGGCGACGCCGCCCCCAAGCCCGCGGCGACCACGCTGGCCACCCTGGACTTCGGCGGCTCGATGGGGCTGTACGACTTCACCGACAACCAGTGGTGGAACCCGCTGCGGGCACGCCGGATCACCGTCCGCGGCTCGTTGGGCGAGATCGTCGACGACCGGATGACCCGGCTGGTGGACGAGCGCACCGTGGTGGAGTCTCCGCTGGTGCGCCGGCGCACCGGGACCGACCTGAACCTGGAGGGCGTGGACCTGGACCACATCAGCGTCGACGGGCAGGTGCTGTGGCGCAACCGGGTCTTCGGGGCGCGGCTGTCCGAGGACGACCTGGCCGTGGTCGACCTGCTGCTGGACACCACGGCCTGGAGCCGGGGCGAGGGTCCGGCCCCCTATCCGCTTGCCGAGGGCTGCCAGGACCACGCCATCAGTCTGGCCGTGCTGGAGTCGCTGCGGACCGGGGACGCCGTGACCACCAGCGCGGAGGCCTGGACCGTCTAGGCCGCCGCTGCGGCGGGCGCGGGGCCGCACAGCAGCTTGAACATGGTCACGTTTTGATCACGGGTCCAGTCCAGTTGTGGGCAATCTTTCATGTCCCTGCCACCTTTGTCGGGGCGTCAGTCCATCTGTCCGGCCCAGAGTTCAGCCCGTCGTGTCCTGCCCACCGATCCGGAGGACCCCGTGGCCCCCGTCACCCGCCGTACCTTCCTCGGCTCCGCCGCCGCCCTCGGCGCGGCCCTCGGCCTGGAGGCGGTGGCCGGCTCCGCGTCCAGCGCCGCGGCCGCCGCCACCGGCACCATCAAGGACGTCAAGCACGTGGTCGTGCTGATGCAGGAGAACCGCAGCTTCGACCACTACTTCGGCACCCTCAAGGGGGTGCGCGGCTTCGCGGACCGCAGCACGGTGCCGCTGTCGGGCGGCTACTCGGTCTTCAACCAGCCCAACGGCAGCGGCCGCCAGTACCCGTGGCAGCTCAGCGCCACCAACACCTGGTACTTCGGCGCCGCCCCGGAGACCCTGGCGCAGTGCGACGGCTCGCTGGACCACGGCTGGTCCACCCAGCACAGCGCCTGGAACGGCGGGAAGATGGACAACTGGATCTCCGCCAAGGGCTCCAGCCGCACCATGGGCTTCCTGAACCGCACGGACATCCCCTTCCACTACGCCCTGGCCGACGCGTACACCATCTGCGACGCCTACCACTGCTCGATCCTCAGTGCGACCGGCCCCAACCGCACCTACCTGTGGGGCGGGATGATCGACCCGGGCGGCACCGCGGGCGGTCCGGCCTACGACGGCGGCTCGGAGTCCGGGCTCAGCTGGCAGACCTACGCCGAGACGCTGCAGAACGCCGGGGTCAGCTGGAAGGTCTACCAGAACGCCAGCGACAACTTCGGCGACAACGGACTGGCGTACTTCAAGCAGTTCGCCAACGCCGCCAGCGGCAGCACGCTCTACCAGCGCGGCATGGCCTCGGTCCCGTCCACCGGCTCCACCCCGGACGACATCGCCGCCGCGATCAAGGCCGACGCGCTGGCCGGAACCCTGCCCCAGGTCTCCTGGGTGGTGGCCAACCAGGCCTTCTCCGAGCACCCGGACGCGCCCCCGAACGACGGCGCGCACTTCATCAACCTGGTGCTGCAGGCCCTGGCGGCCGACAGCGACGTGCTGGACTCCACCGTGCTGTTCCTCAACTACGACGAGAACGACGGCTTCTTCGACCACGTCCCGCCGCCGGTCGCGCCGTCCGGGACCGCCGACGAGAGCTACAGCGGCACGCCGATCGGGCTGGGCTTCCGGGTCCCGATGGTCATCGTCTCCCCGTGGACCCGCGGCGGCTGGGTCGACTCCCAGGTCTCCGACCACACCTCGGTGATCCGCTTCCTGGAGACCTGGACCACCGCCCTGGGCACCCCCGCGATCTGCCAGAGCATCAGCGCCTGGCGGCGCAAGGTCTGCGGCGACCTCACCGGCGCCTTCGACTTCGCCAACCCGGTCTCCGGCCTGCCCGCCCTGCCGTCCACCAGCGCCACCATCGGCCAGTCGTACTGCAACATCCTGATCAACCCCAGCCCCGGCAACAATGCGATGCCCACCCAGGAGGCCGGCACCCGCCCCGCGCGCGCCCTGCCCTACCAGCCCAACGGCTACGTGGACCACATCGAGTACGACTCCGGCGGCCAGACCCTGGTCTGGATCAAGATGGCCAACCAGGGCGCCCCGGCCACCTCCGCCGCGCACTTCTCCGTCCACGCCAACGCCTACCGCACCGGCGGTCCCTGGCAGTACACCGTGGACCCGGGCGGCACCGCCTCCGACTTCTTCAACGTCGGCACCGGCTACGGCAACGGCAAGTACGACCTCACCCTGGTCGGCCCCAACCGCTTCCTGCGCCACTTCGCCGGCGACACCGCCGCCGCAGGCAGCAAGGCCGAGGCCGTCCCCTCCTTCGCGCCCGCCCCGGACACCGGCAAGCAGGCCGTCTGGTTCGCCCTGTCCAACAGCTCCACCGCCCAGGTCACCTTCACCATCACCGCCACCGGCTACCGCACCGACGGCCCCTGGACCTACCAGGTCCCGGCCGGCGGCAGCGTCTCGGACTACTTCAACGCGGTGGCCTACAGCAACGGCTGGTACGACTTCACCGTCACCGTCAGCAGCGACCCCGGCTGGAGCCGCCGCTTCACCGGCCACATCGAGACCGGCGCGGCCAGCGTCAGCGGGTAGCCCGTCGACGGACGGGACGTCAGGGGCGCGGCGCCCCGGCCAGGATCCAGCGGTAGAGGGGCTCACCGGGGCAGTCGGTGTCGCGGCCGTCCCGGTGCCCGACCACCTGGGGCCCGGCGGCGCCGCGCTCGCGCAGCCAGTCGACGGCGTCGCACAGCCCGTGCAGCAGTGCCGGGCCCGGCTCGGTCAGACCGGAGTCGCCGAGCATGGCGCAGACCGCGTAGTGGGCCCGGTTCAGCCGGCGGTCGCCGTTGGCCCCGCTCTCGCGCCGGGCGCCGCGCCCCTCGAAGACCCGCCCGTGCGGGCAGACCAGGGCGTTGTAGGCGATGTCGATCCAACCCTGCACGGGATCGGCCAGGTGCATCGCCTGGATCTCCCGGACCCGGGCGGCGCAGCGGTGGTGCTGGTCGGGGCGGGCCAGGTCGGCGGGGACCTCACGGCCCTCGTAGTGGATCTTCACGCCCAGGGCCCTCGGCAGGGCGCGCCACTGCTGCGAGGGCGGCAGCGCGCCCCACTCGGCGCGGGTCACCAGGTTCTCCATGAAGCACTACTCCCCCACCGGGACCGCGCCGACGCCACCGGCTGCGCGCACGTGGACCCCACTGCCGCTTCTGCCGGGCGGCGTGGGGTCCACGTGCCCGGGCGGCGGGTTGCGACCAGCGCCGTCCGGGCGCCTCAAGGGTGGCACGTACACGTCATACAATTCAATCCCTCGCGTACGATTCCTTCTCACCGCTCGCTCACGAGCGTTACATGTTCGCCAGAGCCGGTTCCGGCTGGGGCGGGGTCATCCGCCACACCAGCCACCCCAGCACCGCCAGCCCGATCACGGCCGCCGCCAGCGGCAACTCGGGTCCGGAGGCCGGCAGCCAGCTGCCGACGAAGGGGTTCCACGGCTGGACCGGCAACGGGTTCCCGCCCTTGAGGCCCTGCTGGTAGCGCAGCATCGCGGTGTAGAAGGTCAGCAGTTGCAGCGGCAGCAGCAGCAGGACGTAGGCGCGGGTCAGCGTCCGCAGGTGCGCCTCGCTGAAGACGCCCCGCTCGACCAGCAGGTACGCGCCCAGAATGGGCACGCCCAGGATGGCCGGCAGCCCGTAGCGGCCCTGGGAGAGGTACCAGCCCTGGCTGATCGGGCCGACGTCGCTGGCGATGAGCACCCCGAAGGTGCCGATCACCAGGATGCCCAGCCGGATCCGGTCGAGCCTGCGGGTCAGCACCACGGCGGTGAACAGCAGGGCTCCGAAGGCGCAGAACCAGACCGGGAAGACGATCGCCGGCGGTGAGGTCTCCCCGAATCCGACCAGCCCGACCATGCCCTTGACCAGGTACTCGCCCCGGTCCCAGGTGTCCACGCTGAGGGCCGCGAAGACCTTGTAGGCCAGTGAGCGGTCGCCGCTGGTGGAGACCGCGTCGCCGGCCGGGTCCTGCCACAGCGTCCAGAGCGCGCCAGCCGCCACGGCGACCGCCACGAAGGTGCCCCAGCGGCGGACCAGCCGCAGCCGGGTCAACCGGCGCAGCCGGTCCCGGTCCATGCCGAGCGCGGCGACGCCGACGATCAGGGCCAGCCAGAGGATGCCGCCGAAGCGCACGGTGGCCACGATCGCCGCTCCCAGCGAGGCCAGCCGCACCAGGTTCGCCGACCGCTGCCGACCGTCGACCAGCAGGACCAGGGCGGTCCACAGCACGGCGGCGCCGCCGATCTCCAGACCGGCCGGGTTGATGGCCGGTGCCAGGTTGATCGCCACGGGGGTGAGCGCGACCAGGAGCCCGGCCAGCATCCGCCGTCCGCGCCGGGCCATGGCCGTGATCGCGAAGGCGGCCGCGAACAGGGCGCTGACCATGGCGTCGGACAGCAGCCTGGCGAGGTAGATGCCGGTGGAGTTCGGCCACAGCCGCAGCGGCTGGCCGACGATCACATAGTAGATCGGGTTGTAGTACCCGGCTCCGGACGGTATCTCGACGATGGTGTGCTCGTCCTGGGTGCGGCCGGCCGGCGGCGAGCAGCTGGCGGCCAGGCCCGGGTCCTGCTGGAAGCAGGCCGAGCCGGACGGGGCGTTGGGGGCGAGGCTGCGGGGGACCTTGATCAGCGGGGTGCCGGCGGCCGGGCCGCCGGTGGCCTGGGTGTCCACGGTCACCAGGTCGCCATGGAAGACCAGCTGCCCCCCTGCGGCGCTGTAGGCCCGGGCGACGTGGCGCGCCTCGTCGGCGAAGCCGTCGTAGGGCACCGCGAGGCCCCAGCCGATGCCGAGGACCAGGAAGCCGACGAAGGCCCACCAGAAGACCCGGAGCGGGGTCCACCGCTCCTTGGCCCCTCCGGGCTCGGCTACGGCAGAGGGGTTCGACCCGACAGCAGCGACAGCCATGGTCCTCGACAATCCGATTCCGCGCTGACATGTGTACGTGTGACACGACAGGACCGATACGGAGATCAGACAAGCCTTCGGCCGAGTCGGGCAGACCATACACCGGCGACCTGGGAAGACCCAGGGAACCAACGGTTCCGGTCCACACGTGTTCACTCTTCGGACACCCACGCTAGGGGGTGGTCGCGGTCGGATCCGGTGGGGTCGTGTCGGTGGCTGAGGGGTCGGGCGGGGTCGGCAGCGGCACCGAGGCCAGGCCGATGTCGGGCTGGCCGGAGAGGGCTCCGCTGATCGCCTGCTTCCAGATCGGGCCGGCCAGTGTGCCGCCGAACGCGTCGGTGACGTACACCCCGCCGTAGGAGCGGTTGTTCAGGCTCTCCAGCGGAGCCTTGGTGTCGCTGACCACGGCAGCCCCGGCGAGTTGCGCGGTGAAGCCGGTGAACCAGACCTGGCGGTGCCCGTCGGTGGTGCCGGTCTTGCCGGCGTCGTCGCGGTCGGACAGTCCGGCCGGTGCGCCGGTGCCGTCCTGGACCACGCCGTGCAGCATGGTGGTGATCGCGTCCGCGGTGTCGGAGGACATCGCCGAGGTGCAGGAGGCCCCGGGCACCGGCAGGCTCGCGCCGGCGGGCGTGGTGACCGAGGTCAGCGCGACCGGGGCGCAGTAGTTGCCGTGCGCGGCGAAGGTCGCGTAGACGTCGGCCATCTGCAGCGGGGTGAAGTTGTTGGTGCCCAGCGTCAGCGACTGGACCTGGTCCACCGGCTTCAGCCGGCCCGAGGCGTCGGGCAGGGCCTGCGATCCCAGGCCGAGCCTGCGGGCCATCCGGACCACGTTGCACAGCCCGGCGTCGGCCTCCAGCGGGACGAAGTAGGTGTTGACCGACTGCGCCATCGCGGTGGGCATGTCGAAGGGGCCGACCAGGTCGGGGCTGTCGTTCTGGTCCCCCGGCACCTGCGGCAGGGTGCTGCCGTCGCAGGTCTGCATGGCGGGGTAGTCGTCCTGGTAGGGCGCCGGGTAGACCTGGTCCATGCCGATGCCGTTCTCCAGGGCTGCGGCGGCGGTGACCGGTTTGAACGTCGAACCGGTCTGGAAGCCGCTGCCGCCGCCCATCAGCCGGTCGACGTTGAGGTTGAGCTCGGTCTCGTGGTCGCCGGGGCCGTAGGGGCGGCTCTGCGCCATCGCGATGATCTTCCCGGTGCCCGGCTGGACCAGGGTGATCGCCGCGGCGGCCTGGTCGGTGGCGTAGACGTGGCTGGTGACCGCGGACTGGGCGGAGGCCTGGGCGGTCGGGTCCAGCGTGGTGTGGATCTGCAGGCCGCCGGTGTCCCACAGCGCCTGCCTGGCCTCCGCGGTGGCCCCGAAGGCCTTGTTCGCCAGGAAGACGTGCTTGACGTAGTCGCAGAAGAAGGCCTCGCCGGTGCCGGCGGTGATGCAGCCCTGGCGCGGCGGGCTGGCGTCCAGTCCCAGCGGGGCGGCCTTGGCCGCGGCGGCCTGGGCGGCGGTGATGCTGTGGTTCTCGACCATGGTGTCGAGCACGGTGTCCCGGCGCTCCTTGGCGGTGTCCGGGTCGCGCAGCGGGTCGTAGCGGCTGGGCGACTGCACCAGGCCGGCCAGCAGCGCCGCCTGCGGCAGGGTGAGGTCGGCGGCCTGGACGCTGAAGTAGCGCTCAGCCGCGGCCTCGATGCCGTAGGCCTGCTCACCGAAGAAGGTGATGTTCAGGTAGTCCTCGAGGATCTGGTCCTTGGACATCCGCTCCTCGAGGCCGATCGCGTACTTCATCTCCTGGATCTTGCGGCCCAGGGTCTGCCGCTGCGCCGTGAGCACCTTGGCCTGGTCGTCCCCCGCCTCCTCGACGAAGACGTTCTTGACGTACTGCTGGGTCAGCGTCGAGCCGCCCTGGGCGACGCCGCCCGATCCGGCGTTGGTCGCCAGCGCGCGCAGGGTGCCCTTGAGGTCGACGGCGCCGTGCTGGTAGAAGCGGTTGTCCTCGATGTCGACGATGGCGTGCCGCATCACCCGTGCTATTCGGGCCAGCGGGACCACGGTGCGGTCGCGTGCGTACACCCGGGCGATCACCCCGCCGCCGGCGTCGTACAGGGTGGAGGCCTGGGCGAGCACCGGCGCGGTCAGGCTGTCCGGGAGCTGGTCGAACGAGCCGGCCGCCGACTTGGCTCCGTACCCGACGGCGCCGACCAGCGGCAGGGCCAGCACCGCGACCAGGGCCCCGGCCAGGACGCTGGCGCCGAGCAGGCGGATGCACAGGCCCGCCTTGCCCAGCCGGGAGCGGGAACGCTGATGAGGCCGGGTCATATCTGCACCGTCATGTCTGCACCGTCATCTCTGCACCTCGGGCTGCTCGGGCTGTCAGGGGGCGGCGGCCGGCTCCGGTTCCAGTTCCCCGGCTGCCAGCGCCGCGGCCCGCAGCGCGGAGCGGTCCACCCCGGCCCAGCCCGCGTCCATCAGCATCTGGGTCCCCTTGACCGCGATCAGCTCGCAGTCGTCCACGACGTGGACCGGCAGGTCGGACTCCTTGCGCACCGCCTCCACCAGGCCGTGCAGCCGGGCGCCGCCGCCGGTGAGCACGATGCCGCGCTCGTAGACGTCGGCGGCCATCTCCACCGGGCAGCCCGCCAGGACCGCGGTGACCTGGTCGCAGACGGCCGCCACGGCACGGGGCAGCAGCACCTCGTGGAGCTCGCCCACCGGCAGCATCAGTCCGCGCGGGCGCGCGGTCACCGCGTCCTGGCCCCGGACCGAGACGGTGTCGCGGGCTCCGCGCAGGGTGGTCTTCACGGTCTGCGCCGCGGCCGCCCCGATCACCACCTGGTGCTCCTCGCGCAGGTGCCGCAGCAGCAGCGCGTCCAGCGCGTCGCCGCCGGTGCGCGTGGAGCGGGAGGCGATCACCCGTCCGTAGACCACCAGCGCCGCGCTGGTGTGCTCGGCCCCCAGGTCGACCAGGACGCTGGCGTACGGGGTGTTCACCGCGATGCCGGCGCCGACCGCCGCCGCCAGCGCCTGCGGCACCAGCCGGACGTCGGAGAAGCCGACCTCCCGGCAGAGCTGGCGCAGCGCGGCGGCGCCCAGGTCGGTGACGGCCGGGGAGACGCACACCCCGACCCGCCCGCCGTAGGTGAGCCTGGCCCGTCCGGACTCGCGCATCAGGGTGCGCACCATGATCTGGGTGACCCGCTGGTCGGCGACGGTTCCCCCGCTGGTGGGACGGCACAGCTTGAGGGCGCCCCAGGTGCGGCCCTCCATGGCGACGGCGTCCTCGCCCATGGCGAAGATGCTGTCCTGGCCCTCGAGCACGACCCTGGCCGGCATCGACGCCACCGGGGCGCCGGCGCCTCTGCGGACGCGCAGGGACGAGGCACCCAGGTCAATGGCAGTACAGGATCGAAGCGTGGACAAGCGTTCCTCCCTGGTTGGTCGCCCCGCGCCGCAGGCCGTCGGTGCCGGGTCCGCGGGACCTGGAACGATCACACCCCCGCGGCCGCGGGACCGCCACGCGGCCGGTCCGGACGGGGGAACGCGGGGCGCTCCGAGTCGGCCACGCAGGGGGGCTGAGCCTCTGGTTGATCGCTGCGTAATATGCTTTGTCCGTACTTGCCCTCCTTTGGTGTTCTGCCTCTGGTGTTGTGACGTGGTTCAACCGGTCCTGTCCGCCCGGACCCGGAAGGGACGGCCCGATGGCTGACGAGCTGGGCAGCGCGACCCCGCCGCTGCGTGGCGACGCCGTGCTGGGCAGCGCCGGGATCGGGGTGTGGCGCTGGAACCGGCCGCAGGCCCTGCTGGAGGTCGACCCGATCGCGGCCGACCTGCTCGGTGTGGACGCCGCGACGGAGCGGCTGGGCGTGCCGCAGCTGCGCTCGCTGCTGCACGCCGAGGACTACGTGCGGCTGCGCTCCACCGCCGAGCTGGCCATCGCCGAGCAGCGCCCCTTCGACGTGCGGGTCCGGGTGCTCACCGCCACCGGCAAGGTGCGCCGGGTGCTGCACCTGCAGGTGGTGCCCGCCGCGCCCGGCCAGCCGTGGCCGGTGCAGGGAACCGCGGTGGCGGGGCATCTGGCCGACATCTGCGAGGGCGACCTGTCGGCGACCGTGCCCCGGGTCAACCGGGACCCACACCCGGACCTGGACCCGGACCCGGCGGACGGCGCGGATCCCGGCACCGCGTCGGCGGGGGGCCTGGACGCGGAGCTGCGGCAGATCGACACGCTGAACCGCGCACCGTCCTCGTTGCGCACCGAACGGCTCCCCCACCCGCTCGGCGCCGACCCGCACGCCTCCCACGGCACCGCCCGCGGCCTGGACCCGGGGCCGGGCCCGACCAACCTCCGCCGCTCCCGCGAGGCCTTCCTGCTGGACGCCGGACGGGCGCTGGCCGAGGCCGGCACCACCGCCGAGGTGCTGCGGGTGGTGGCCTCACTGTCGATGCCCGGCTTCTCGCCGGACGGCCTGGCGGTCTTCGGCGTGGACGGCGGCACCCTGTCCATGGTGGGCCAGCACGGCTACGAGCTGAACGACGACTCGGCGTTCACCATGCCGGTGGAGACCGACTACCCGGCCGCCGTGGTGGTGCGCACCGGGCGCGCGATCTACATGTCCTCCCCCGAGGACTACCGGGCCCGCTTCCCCGCGGCCTGGCCGCTGGTCCAGGGCTTCGGCCGACAGGCCTGGGCGTTCCTGCCGCTGGTCGCCACCGGGCGCACCACCGGGGCGTGGATGGCCTCCTTCCGCACTCCGGTGCGGTTCACCCCCGACGAGCGGGCGGTGCTGTCCACGGTCGCCCGGATGCTGGCCCACGCCCTGGAGCGGGCCCACACCAACGAGGCCGAACGGGCGCTGTCGCGCGGGCTGCGGCGCAGCATGGGCACCGGATCGCCGGCCGCCGAGGGCATCAGCGTGGCCACCCGCTACGTGCCCACCGGCGGCGGGCTGATGGTCGGCGGCGACTGGTACGACATCATCAACCTGCCCGACGGCCGGCTGGCCCTGGTCATCGGCGACGTGCAGGGCCACGACGTGCACGCGGCCGGGCTGATGGCGCAGCTGCGCACCGCCGTGCACGCCTACGCCACCGAGGGGCACCGCCCGGACGCGGTGCTCGCCCGCACCTCCCACTTCCTGGCGGCGCTGGACGACGACCGCTTCGCCACCTGCATCTACATCGAGGCCGATCCGGCGAGCGGCACCCTGTCCATCGCCCGGGCCGGCCATCCTCATCCGGTGCTGCGGATGCCCGACGGCACCTGCATGATCAGGCACGTGGACGGCGGGCTGCCGCTGGGGCTGGCTCCCGAGGGCGAGGACTACCCGGTCACCACGCTGGAGCTGCAGCCTGGCGAGGTGATGATGCTGTGCACCGACGGGCTGATCGAGACCGGCGGCCACGACATGTACACCGGCTGGATCCGGGTGCGGGACGCCCTGTCGCCGGGGCCCACCGGCGACCTGGAGGGCATGGCGGACCGCCTGATCGACGCGGTGCACGGTCCCGCCTCGCACACCGGGGCCGGGCATCTGGCGGACCGGCGCGAGGACGACATCGCCCTGCTGCTGCTGCGCCGCGACGTGGTCGGCCAGAGCCAGGCCGTGACGGGCCGGCGCCTGGTGCTGACGGTGGCTCAGGACCAGGCCGACCGGATCGCCGGGGCCCGCGAGGAGCTGCGCGCGATCATGCACGACTGGGCCGTGCCGGACCAGGCCGACGCCACGGTGCTGCTGGCGACCGAGCTGCTGACCAATGTGCTGGTGCACACCGACCAGACGGCCGCCCTGGTGGCGACGATGACCGGGCAGGTGGGCTCGCGCCGGCTGCGGCTGGAGGTGGCCGACGGCAGCGACGAGCTGGCGCACCGGCGCTCGCCGGGCGAGATGGCCTCCTCGGGGCGCGGCCTGATCCTGCTGGAGCTGCTGTCCGACCGCTGGGGCATGGAGCCGCGCGGCGAGGGCAAGTGCATCTGGTTCGAGCTGGACGAGGTGCCTGGCCCGGCGGCCGGGGCCGCCCCGGCTCTGTGAGGTGCCGTCAGCGGGCGTGGACGGCCACGAAATCGCGGCTGGAGACGTCGTAGTAGCGGTACGGGCCGCGGACGAAGTTGACCAGGTTGTGCGGCACCGGGTCGTGCGGCCGGCGGGAGGCGTCGTAGGACATGAAGGAGGGCCAGCTGAGGTTGATGTCCAGCATCATCGCGGTGACCGCTCCGGCCCGCTGCAGCAGGGTGGCCAGTGACTGCACCGAGAGCAGCCGTCCGCCGACGTAGACCAGGTCGCCGTTGCGGTCCACGCCGATCCCGGAGCGGGCCACCATCGCGTTCCCGCCGTCGGTGAGCCCCCAGGTCTCGGTCCCGCCCCGGTACACCTCGTCGGTGACCTGCCCGTCGGCCACCAGCGGTACCAGGCACTGGCGGACGCCGACCACGTCGGGGCGCATGGAGACGGTGCGGTTCCACACCCCCACGGTGAGCGAACCGTCGCGGTGGAAGACCTCGGAGGCGGCCCCGGTGCGCAGCCGGCCCACGGTCGTCCCGTCGAGGTAGAAGCCTCCGTGCGCGTCGCCGTTGGAGACCTTGAACCCGCCGTTCCAGGTGGCGACCAGGCCGGTGCGCTGCTGGTCGGGGACGGTCGGCGGGATCCGCCAGGAGCCGCCGGGCTCCTGCGAGCCGGGGTGCAGGTCGAAGCGCAGCGCGTCCTGCTTCATCCAGACCACGCCGACCGGGAACTGGGTGTCCTGGGCGTCCGGGCGCACGGTCGTGCTCTGGACCACCGGCCGGCCCTTGACCTGCACCAGCGCGCTGAACCGGCCCTCGCCGGGTTCGGCCGGGGCGACCAGCGGACGGATCGCGGGGTGCAGCGGCACGACCGGAAGCGGCGCCGGCGGCGGACTGACCATCGCGTGGCGCACCGCTGCCGCAGCCGATGCGGAGGGCGGTGCCGGGTCGGCGCCACGGCCGCAGCTGGTCAGCGACAGGACTGCCGCCAGGGCCGCCGCGCCGGCCGCGGGCCAGGACGCCGCCGCGCGGCGGCGCGGGCTCATTTGGCGTACACGGCGGTGAAGTCGCGGCTGGTCGACTCGTAGTAGCGGTTGGCGGGGCGCTCCTGGGAGTCGAGCAGCTTGACCGGGGTCGGGTTCTTCGGATCCGGCGTGGGCTTGTAGTACATGTAGGACATCCAGGCAGGGTTGATGTCCAGCTGCATGGCCCGCACGCAGCCGGCCCGCTGCAGCAGGTCCGCCAGGGTGCGCACGGACAGCGCCGGACCGTAGACGTAGACCACCCGGCCGTCGTGGGTGATCCCGACGCCCGAGCGCCAGACGAAGTACTTGCCGGCGATGGTCAGGCCCCAGCCGCTCTCCACGTTCTGGTCCACCCCGGCGGGGACGCGGCCGTGGTCCACGATCAGGTTCAGGTTCTGCCGCACGCCGGCGACCTGGGGGGTCATCCGCTCCTCGGTGCCCCAGGAGCCGATGTCCACATGGCCGTCCTTGTAGTAGACCAGCGAGGCGCCGTCGTCGGCCAGGGTGCCGTGGGTGATGCCGTTGAGGTAGAAGCCGCCGCGTGCCTCGCCGACCTTGAACCCTCCGTTGAAGGTGGCCATCAGGCCGGTGCGCTGGCCGGCCGGGACCGAGGTCGGCACGCCCCAGTTGTCCGGGCCCGGGTCGACCTCGCCGGGGTGCAGGGCGAACCTGAGCAGCCGCTGGTCCATGGAGACCGCCGCGGCGACGTAGGAGGTGTGCTCGTCGTCGGGGCGGACGTAGGCGCCCATCAGCGCGGGGGTCCCGCGCACGCTACCCAGGACCTCCCAGGTGCCCTCCCCGGCCAGCGGGGTGCCCGCGGGCGAGACCAACCGCGGTGGCACGACGGCCTTCAGCTCCGAGGTGCCGGAGCCCGCCTGCGCGGCCGCGGCGCCGGCGGGCTGCAGCGCGCCGGTGGGGGTGCCGCCGACCTTGGGCGGATGCGCCTTGTACTGGGCGCTCTCCAGGAAGGTGACCAGCGGTCCCAGCTTGTGGTCGCGCCCCCATTCGGCGACTCGGGCGGCCATGCTGTCGTCGCCGGGGGCCGCCATCGCGCTGCCCAGCGACCAGCCGAGCCAGCCGAGGAACACCGCCGTCAGCGCCAGCACCGCCTGGACGCTGCGGTGCGCGAGGAGTCTGCGGATCCACCGTCGTCGGCGGGGCGGCGCGGGGGCGTCCGGTTCGTCGGCGACGTCCTGACCGGTCTGGGGAATCGGCGACGGCTGCACGCGGTTCTGCTCCCTGCGGTGGGGGCCGGGCATGGTCCGGCGGCGGTCCCGGGCGCGGTGCGGCCGGGGCGTTCCCCCCGGTTCGCTGCTCCCCCCGGTCCAAGCTAACGGCGCATCAGCGAAGCCGCTCGTCGGAGTGGGCGGTTCGAGGGACCGGCCGGCGCCGGAGGCGGTCCGGCGCCGGAACCCGGTTCAGCCCGCCGCGGTCAGCGACACCACGGCCTCGCTGGTGTGCAGTTGGAAGGTCAGCGTCTCCTGGAGGTAGAGCTCGACCCCGGTCTCGCTGTGCGACCGGTAGCCGATGGAGAGGTCCTGGCCCAGGTGCAGCTCGTAGTCCCCGCCGCGTGTGGAGAGCAGGAACGCGCCCTGGATCGCGGGCGCCCAGACGATCTCGCCGTCCACCAGCAGCCGGGACAGGTGGGTGAGGATCGGGAAGCCGTGGTCTGCGGTCTCGCTGACGGCGGTGTAGGCGTCCGCGCTGAGCAGCAGCGAGTAGGGGCCGTCGACCCCGGCCAGCCGCAGGGCGCTCAGGGCGCGGCTGACCGCGTCGGGATAGTCGCGCACGTCCGACGGCAGCGGCAGCCCGGGGTTGGAGGATCCGGGCCGCATGCCGGTCATGCCGGCCTCCGGGTAGCCCTCGAAGACGACGCGGTCCTCGGCGAAGGCGGCCTGGCGGGCGGCGTCCTTGACGGGCTGCCAGTCGGCGTCGGCGGCGCCGCGTTCCACGCTGTCGACGGCGGTGCGGTCCACGGTGAACGGGATCCGCAGCTCCACCAGGCGCTGGACGTCGCGCAGCGCGGCGCTGACGCCCTCGGCGGGCGCGGCGACGGCGGTCTGCCGGCCGGTGCCGACCGCGGCGAGCTCGGTGCCGGCCGGGCCGTTGAGGTCGACCACGCGGCGGCCGGCGACATGGCGTTTGAAGGTGCGTCGGGCCTCGTCCTCGATCTCGGCCCAGGCGGCGTCGGAGACGGGTGCGAGTGAGCGGTGGAGGTTGTTCACTGCGGGGTGCTCCTTCGAAGGCTGCCGATGCCCAGGGACTCGGCAGGTGACGGGGGTGCCGACAGCTCGGACGCGGGCGGCTCGGGGGCCGGCGCCGGGACGGGCGCGGCGGGGTCGGCCGCAGTCGACCCCGATCGGGCGCCGGGCGGGTCGGGGAGGTCGTCCAGGAAGTCGGCGGACGGCGCGAAGAACAGCGTTCCGGTGACGGCGGTGGAGAAGTCCAGGATCCGGTCGTAGTTGCCCGGCGGGCTGCCCACGAACATGTTCTCCAGCATCTTCTCGGTCACCGCGGGGGTCCTGGCGTAGCTGATGAAGTAGGTGCCGTACTCGCCGCGGCCCAACGATCCGAACGGCATGTTCTCGCGCAGGATCTGACGCTCGGTGCCGTCCGGGTCGGTGACGGTGTTCAGTGCGACATGGGAGTTGGTCGGCTTGACGGCGTCGTCCAGTTCGATGTTGTCGGCCTTGGTGCGCCCGATCACCCGCTCCTGCTCCTCGGTGGACAGGGCGTTCCAGGCGGTCATGTCGTGCAGGTACTTCTGCACCAGCAGGTAGCTGCCGCCGGAGAAGTCCGGGTCCTCCTGGTCCACCAGAACTGCCCGGACCGCGTCGCGGCCGCTGGGGTTCTCGGTGCCGTCGACGAAGCCCAGCAGGTCGCGCAGGTCGAAGTAGCGGAAGCCCTGGGTCTCGTCGACGACGGTGGCGGCGCCGGACAGCCGGCTCACCACCTGGCCGGCCAGTTCGAAGCAGGCGTCCAGTCGGGGCGCTCGGATGTGCAGCACCAGGTCTCCAGGGGTCGACACGGTGCGGTGCCGGGATCCCTCGAAGTCGCGGAACGGATGCAGTTCGGCGGGGCGGGGGCCGTCGAACAGGCGGTCCCAGGCGTCCGAGCCGATCCCGGCCACGCAGGCCAGGCCGCCCTCGGGGATCCGGAAGCCGACCGAGCGCTGCAGCCCGGACAGGTCCCCCAGCAGGTCGCGCACCTCCTGCTCGCCGCCGGGGTCGATGGTCAGCACGAGGATGATCGCCGCTACCGTCAGCGGGCTCACCACCGGTTGGGGCTCTGCACGTTCCTTGTTCTCTGAGCCGACTGTCGTGGCAGGTGGGAGCGCGGAAGTCATGGCACCCACCCTGCCGCGCCCGGAGGTACCCGGCAACCGATCCCGGCGCCCCGGCGGTACTGCGTGGGGTCCTGGTTCGGTGCAGTACTGCTCCGGAACTACTCCGGGTACTGCGCGGCCGGCGCCTGCACCGCCAGCCCGGCGGCGTCGGGGCCGTCCGCGTCGCTCTCGCCGAACAGCGTTCCCAGCACCAGCCCGGCCGCGCCCAGGGCGACCACCTGCTCGCCGGCATCGGTGACGGTGACGCCGACCTGCTGCCAGCCGGGGTCCGGGAGCCGCTCGCGGACGACGGCGCCGATCCGGTCGCGGAACAGGTCCGGGTCGGCCAGGACCGCGTCGCCGGCGAGGACGACCTGGGCCAGGTCCAGCAGGCGGACCAGGTTGGCGATCCCCTCGCCGAGCAGGTCGGCGGCCCGGCCGCGGTCGCCGTCCGCCAGCGCGGCCCGGCACAGCGCCTCCAGGCAGCCGTGGTTCCCGCAGGCGCAGCGCGGTCCGCGCGGGTCGATCACCTGGTGGCCGAACTCCCCCGCGTTGGTACGGGCGCCGCGCTGCACCCGGCCGCCGAGGACCAGCCCGGCGCCGAGGCCGTCACCCAGATAGACGAAGGCCCGGTCGGGGGCTCCGGGGCGGCTGAGCACGCCGGCGGTGGTGTCCTTGTCCAGGAACACCGGCAGCCCCAGCCTGGCGGCCAGCTCGGCGCGCAGCGGTATCCCGTTCCAGCCGGGCAGCCCGGTGACCTGGTGCAGCACCCCGGTTCGCTGGTCCAGCGGCCCGGGGCAGGCGACGCCGACGCCCAGGACGCGCTCCCGGGGGAGCTCCGCGATCACCGCCTCGACCTGCGCCGCGATCAGGTCCAGGGTCTGCTGGGGAGTGGCCCCCGAGGGGTCGAAACGGGTCGCGGTGGCATCGACGATCCGGCCGGCGAGGTCGACCAGCACCAGGGTGCTGCCGTGCCGGTGCAGCTGGACCCCGACCACCCAGCGGGCCTGCGGGACCAGCCGCAGCAGGGTGCGCGGCTTGCCCCCGGCGGAGGGGACCCGGCCGGCCGGGGCGATCAGGCCCTCGGCGGCCAGCCGTTGCACGATCTTGCTGATGGCCTGGGCGGTCAGCCCGGTGGCCAGGGCCAGCTCGACGCGGCTGATCTCGTCCGCGGCGCGGATGCGCCCGAGGACGGCGGCGGTGTTGTGGTCGCGCAGCGCGGTGAGGTTGGCCATGACGTCATTATGCAGGCGGCTTGCGACTTAGTCCACACTGTTGCTTTACTAGGGGCATGGCAGATTCCACTTCGCTCTCCCCCGTCCCCGCCGGCCCCGTCCTGCGCGTCGGACTGGTCGGCTACGGTCTGGCCGGCTCGGTCTTCCACGCACCCCTGATCAGCACCACCCCCGGCATGGAGCTCACCGCCGTCGTCACCGGCAACCCCGAGCGCCAGGCCCAGGTCCGCAAGGACCACCCCGGTGCCGCGACCGTCGCCACCGTCGACGAGCTCTGGCCGCTCGGCCTGGACCTGGTCGTGGTCGCCTCCCCCAACCGGACCCACGTCCCGACCGCCACCGCGGCGCTGCAGGCCGGTGTCGGCGTGGTCGTGGACAAACCGCTGGCGGTCACCGCGGCCGAGGGCGAGGCGCTGGCCGCACTCGCCGAGCAGCGCGGACTCCTGCTCAGCGTCTTCCAGAACCGCCGCTGGGACGGCGACTTCCGCACCGTCTCCGAGCTGGTCGGCTCGGGCCGGCTGGGCACGGTGGGCCGGTTCGAGTCGCGCTTCGAGCGCTGGCGCCCCCAGCTCAAGGGCGGCTGGCGGGAGCTGGGCGATCCGGCCGAGGGCGGCGGACTGCTCTACGACCTGGGCAGCCACCTGGTGGACCAGGCGCTGACCCTGTTCGGTCCGGCCGTCGAGGTCTACGCCGAGCTGGACAGCCGCCGTCCGGGCTCCGACGCCGACGACGACGCCTTCGTCGCACTGCTGCACTCCGGCGGCACCCGCTCGCACCTGTGGATGAGCGCCGTGGCCGCCGACCTCGGCCCTCGCTTCCGCGTTCTGGGCAGCGAGGGCGCCTACGTCGTCGACGGCCTGGACGGCCAGGAGGCGGCGCTGCGCGAGGGCCGCACCCCCGCCGACGCCGACTGGGGCGTCACTCCCCCCGAGGAGTACGGCCGACTGGGCGCCGGCGACACCACCGAGCCCTATCCCACCCTGCCCGGGACCTACCAGAGCTACTACGCGGGGATCGCGGCGGCGCTGGGCGGACAGGCACCCGTGCCGGTGGAGCCCAGGGACGCGGTCGCGGCCCTCACCGTGCTGGAGGCGGCCCGCCTCTCGGCCACCGAGCGCCGGACGGTGACGCTGTGACGACGCCGACGGCATCGACCCCGGCAGCGGGCCCCACCACAGCCGAGCTGGAGGCCCAGGAGTCCCGGCTGCAGCTGACCCGCTTCGACAACGACGACGCCTGGCGGCTGGGCTGCCTGCTGGTCGACCTGTGCCGGGAGGCAGGACACCCGGTCGCGGTGGACATCCGCCGCGGCGAGCAGCAGCTCTTCCACTACGCCCTGCCCGGCAGCAGCGCCGACAACGACGCCTGGATCGAGCGCAAGATCCGCGTGGTGCGCCGCTTCGGCGAGAGTTCCTACCTGGTGGGGCAGCGGTTCCGCGACAAGGGCAGCAGCTTCGAGGAGAAGTCCCGGCTCGACCCGGACCGCTTCGCGGCGCACGGCGGCGCCTTCCCACTGCGCATCGTCGACGTCGGCGTGGTGGGCACCGTGGCGGTGTCGGGGCTTCCGCAGATAGCCGACCACCTGATGGTCGTCGAAACCCTGGAGCGCTTCCTCCAGGGGTCCTGACGACATCTCAGTCCTGACGGACCGCTCATCCCAGTGAGCGAGCGGTCTGACCGGTGTCGAGTGCACCGGTGACGGTCACGGCCGCCTGGGGACGGGCTGGGACGGGCAGGGCCATGGTGCGGCTCGGCACCGCGGTGGCCGGGGTGCTCAGGCCGCCCTGGGTGGCCATGCTGACCACGTGTCGGCTTCCGGCCGCCAGCAGGTAGCTGCGCCCGGCGGCCGACCGCCACCAGGTGTCGGCGACCACGTACTGCTCATAGCGGCTGCAGGCGCGCCCCTGGGTCTGTGTGCCGGTGGTGGTCGCCGTCGCGGCGGGGTCGTTGGTCGGCGGCAGGAACTGGGTCGCAGCGGAGCCAGTACCGTCCCAGCGGTCGGCGCGGGTGCAGGTCCAGGCGGCGGTGCCCTGGTTCTCCGGCAGCTGCTGGTCGGCGAACTCCCATGCGTTGACGGACTTGACGTCCTGTCCGCGCAGCGCCGGCAGCGAGCAGCCGAGCCTGCCCCAGTCCACCAGCGCGGCCGAACCGGTGGCCTCGCGCGGGTAGTTGGCCGGGCCGCTCTGCGGGGGCGGAGTGAAGGTGAGGTGGGCGGCGGTGATCCCGCCCAGGTCGGTCAGCAGGAAGGCGTGGTGCTCCGCGATCACCGAGGAGGAGCGCAACTGCAGCACGGGCCAACTGGCGCAGCCCTGGGCGGGCGGGGCGGCGACCTCCGGGGTCAGTCCGTCCACCGGGGCCAGATCCCTGGCCGGAGTGTTCGGGGCCCGCAGGTCGCGCAGTTGCACGGTGTCGACCCATGGCGCAATCAGGAAGCGGTCCCCGGCGGCGGTGCTGCGCAGCAGCACGGCTCCTGCGGTGGTGACGTCCGACTCGTCGCTGCGGGAGAGGTCGAGCTGTTCGCCGTCGCTGCCGGTGGGCCGGTCCGGTCTGGTGTAGCGAGCCAGCTGTGAGCCGTCGTCCAGCAGCACGACCGAGGCACCGTCCACCCGGCCCGCCCACAGCAGGCGCGGTGACTGCACCGGCGGCGCGCTGGTGGTGCCGGGCTCCGCGTGCACCAGTCCGCGTCGGGCCTGCAGTTGTCCCGCCGAGGACCACAGCGTCAGCGCACGGGCGATCAGAGCCTGGTCATGGAGCTGGTCGCCACGGGCGGGCCATGCCGTGAAGTCGATCCTGGCGGTGTGACGCCAGGTGTCATCCGGCACCCGAACCACGGCCGCCACCGCGCGAGCCACCTCGGAGCCGGGTCGAACCGTGGGCAGCGGCGCGGCGGTGGGCCCACCGCCGCCCGGCAGGGTGAGGGCGGCGGCCACGACGGCGGCGACCGCCAGCACCGCGGCAGCGGCGGTCCCCCGCAGTCGACGGCGCCGGCGCAGCAGGTCGGTAGGGCGCGCGTGCACGGTGCACGGGTCGAAGTCGGGTGCCAGCAGCGCCTGGGCGGAGTGGGCCGCGCCCAGCGCCTCGGCCCGTCGCAGCGCGCCGTCGGGGTCCTCGACCCCCGCGACCCGCAGCAGTTCTCCCGCGGACGCCGGGGACAGCTCCTCCAGCGTGAGCAGAGCATAGGCCGCCCGCTCGGCCGGGCTCAGTCCGGCGAGCTCCCGCTCGAGGGCGAGTCCCTCGGTTCCGCTGCTGGCCGGGAACAGCCGCAGGCCCCACACCTGCGGGAGCAGACCAGGGCGTTGAGGAGCTTCGCGCAGGGCGGCAGAAAGCACTGTCGCGCGCAGATGCGCATAGGCAGGATCGATGGGCGCGGACGTGCCTTCGGAGGATCTTCTGGGCGCCGGGACACCGGGCTGACGGGTCCTCAGCAGATCCGGCAGGCGGTTCGGCAGCGCGCGCTGCACCAGCGCGTGCGCCGCCAGGACCCTGCGGTGGCGGTCCAGGCTGCTCGGCAGCACGGTATAGGCCAGGCGCGCGAGCCGGGTGTAGTGCAGCACCAGAACGGCTTCGGCGGAGGCGGGGTCAGGTGGCAACTGAGCGACAGGTGGCGTGCCGGCCGGGGTCGCCGGAACCCGGGCCGCGGGCGCCTGCGGCGTGGGGCGATGGACCTTGGGGCTCCCGGCGGCACGGCTGCTGCGTGGTTTGCGGGTAGCACGGCCCATGGATGGCGCTCCTCGTCGGCGTCGAGTCGCTGCATCGGGAGATCCCCGGCAGCGCGGCTCTGGGCTCAACGAGTGAATAGTGCGATGGTCACTGATGCCGATCGACACCGCTGGGGGCCAGCAGGCCGATCACCGAAAGGGTGCCCCAACCCACCGACACGGCTACGGCTTTGAGTCGGGTGGAGCGGTCCGGCAGGGTAGCTCCCAGCAGCACGGCGTCGCCGAAGTCCGCCGCCACGCGCAACAACGCCGCGGTCGCCAGCGGCGCACCGGCCGGCGCGGTCGCCATCGCCAGCCCGCTGGCGGCGTCGCGCCACCCCAGCGGCCGCAGCGAGACGGCAGTGGCATCAGCGGTGCTGCCGTCGCTGTCGACCAGACCCGACGGCTTGGCCAACAGGTCCGGCCGCAGGGCGACCAGGGCACCGTAGACAGCAGTCGCCACACCGACTCCACGCAGAAGGCTCACATGCACAAGGGAATCCCGTCACCACGAGCAGACGCATACGAATCCAGTTCCTGAAACAGTCTCTCACCAAGGGTTCGGAGCGCAAGGTCCCTTGGATTGGTTTCACATTGAGCCAATTTCAGAACCCGCTCATATGGCGTACTTCTCAACCCCTGACCTGCAGATGTCTATTATTCTCCCCCTTCCCACGGTGCGGTGTCTTGACGGCCGCTGATGACGGCGATTCACTTCCCTTGGTCGCGGCGATTCCGCCGCGAAATGCCAGCCGCACCTTCGGTTCTTCACAGCCGAGTCCCGCTGAGCACCGGCCGATCGGCACGCCGTTCTTCGCACTTTCTCTGCTTCTTTTCTCTTCTTCCTCCGAGGAGCACCCATGCCCGTCGACACACCCATGCCCACCTCCGACTCCGAGTCGGGCCTCTCCCGGCGCGGTCTGATCAGGAACGCGGCAGCAGCGGGCGCCACCGGCCTGGCCGCCGGCGTGCTGGTCAACGCCATGGCCGGTTCTGCACAGGCGCACGAGCCATCCCCCGGACAGGGCCCGGAACAGGGCGCGGCAACGACCGTCGCGGATGCCTCCGCGCCCCTGATCGTCCATGTGCGCGACGCCCGCACCGGCGAGATCGACATCTTCCACGGCGAGGAGCACCGCTCGGTCCAGGACCGGAAGTTGGCGGCCGCGCTGCTCCGCGCCGCCGACTGAGACAGCGCCCGCCCGCCCCTCCCGCAGCATCCGCCACCACCAGCGAGGAACCCTCATGTCGTCCCACCGCGAAGCCCCCGAGATCTCCAAGGACCCGGTGGCGGACAGCACCGACGTCTACGCCTTCGTCAGCCCCGACGCCTGCGACACCGTCACTCTGATCGCCAACTACATCCCGCTGCAGGGTGCGGCGTCCGGGCCGAACTTCTTCGAGTTCGGCGACGACGTCCGCTACGAGATCCACATCGACAACACCGGTGACGGCCGCCCCGACGTCACCTACCAGTTCCAGTTCACCACCCACCTGCGCAACCAGGACACCTTCCTCTACAACACCGGGCCCATCGCCTCACTGGACTCCCCCAACTGGAACCGGCACCAGACCTACACCCTGACCAGGGTCGAGGCCGGGGGCCGTACCACGGTGCTGGGCCGCAACCTGGCCTGCCCGCCGTGCAACATCGGTCCGCTGTCCACCCCCGACTACCCATCCCTGGCCGCGGCGGCGGTGCACACCCTCGGCAGCCGCAAGGTCTTCGCCGGACAGCGCGCCGAAGGGTTCTACGTCGACCTCGGCTCGATCTTCGACCTGGGGAACCTGCGCCCGTTCCAGCAGTTGCACAACCAGTTCGGCCTGAACGCCTTCACCCAGCCCGCCCCGGGCGTGAACACCACCAACGAACTGAACGTGCACAGTCTGGCTCTGCAGGTCCCGATCGCCGACCTCACCCATCGCGGCTGGCACGGCAGCGACGTCGCCAACCCGGCCGCCACCATCGGCGTCTGGACGACTGCCAGTCGCCGCCAGGCCCGCGTGATCTCCCCGCGCAGCGGCCACGACGTGGAGTCCGGTCCCTACGTGCAGGTCTCCCGACTCGGCAATCCGCTGTTCAACGAGGTCCTGGTGCCCATGGCCAAGAAGGACCTGTGGAACTCGCTCACCCCGGCCGACGACAAGCAGTTCGCCTCCTACGTCGCCAAGCCCGAGCTCGCCAACCTGCTGCCGGTGCTCTACCCCGGGGTCTTCCCCCAGCTGGACACCCTCAACAAGTCCGGCAAGCCACGCGCCGATCTGCTCGCGATCCTGCTCACCGGTATCCCCAGCGGCGTGGTCCCCGGCTTCCAGAACTTCACCGGCGCCACCCAGGCCGACATGCTGCGCCTGAACGTCGCGGTGCCCCCGGCCACGCAGCCGAACATCCTGGGCCTGGTGGCCGGCGACGCCGCCGGGTTCCCCAACGGGCGCCGGGTCTTCGACGACGTGGTCACCGTCGAGCTGCGTGCCATCGCCGGGGTGACCGTACCGCTGGTCGACAAGACCTACACCCCGGACGGCGCCGCCGGGGCGGTCACCGACGGGCTGACCCCGGCGGACGTCAAGAACCCCTACCTGGACCACTTCCCGTACCTGGGCGTGCCCTACGACGGCTACCACAACCCGTCCTGAGCCCTGTCCGGATGCCGAGCGGCCGGGCCGGCTCCGGCCCGGCCGCTCGGCCCGCGTCCCCTCCCTGCCCCCTCCCTGCCCCCTCCCTGCCACCCCTCCCCGCCGACGCCACCCGGAGGCCGACATGACCGCTGCACACACCCACGAGCACCCACACCCTCACCCACACGAGCACGCGCCACTGCCCGCCCCTTCCCGCGAAGGCAGCGTCGTCCTGGAGATCGGCGGCGACCTCGGCGCACTGATCATCCACACCGGCCCCGAGCAGGACGGCCTGGAGATCGAGGTCGGACCGGTGGACGACCCGTCGGGCCGCCGCACCCACGCCGCGGTGCGCCCGCGCCATCTCGCTGGACGTACCGTGTACTGCGCGGTGATCTCACCGCTGCGGTCCGGGGACTACACGGTCTGGCGGGACGAGGCGACGCCCGCCGGGACGGTACACGTCCCGCAGGCCGGAGTCGCGGAGCACCGCTGGGTCTGAGCACCGGTACCGGACAGGTCGACCCCGGGGAGCGGCGATGGCGGACACACGGCAGGCGGCGGAGCACGACGCGGTCCGCTGGCGCGGCGCGCCGGTGGAAGGGCAGCCGCAGGCAGCGGTGCTGCTGCTGCACGGCGGCCGGGCCGACGGGCTCCAGGCTCCCGGGGAGCGCAGCCCGGCAAGGCTGCGGATGCGTCCGTTCGTGACGGCGGTGGAGCGGGCCGTGCGCCCGCATCCGGTGGCCGTCGGCGAGGTGGTCTACCGGGTGCGCGGTTGGAACGGGGAGCGCGCCGACGCGGCGGTGGACGCTGTGGCGGCGCTGGATCAGGTGAAGGCCGAACTGGGTCCGGTCCCGGTCGTCCTGGTCGGGCATTCGATGGGCGGGCGCGCGGCGCTGTACGCGGCGGCCGAGCCGCAGGTCACCGGCGTGGTGGCGCTCGCGCCCTGGTGCGTACCCGGGGATCCCTGGCAGCAGTTCCAGGGCAAGTGCCTGGTCGTGCTGCACGACGTCTCCGACAAGGTCACCGATCCCGCGGCCTCACGCGCCTTCGCGGCCGCGGCACGCGCCGCCGGTGCCCGGGCGTGCGAGTACCAGGTGCACGGCAGCGGCCACGGCATGCTGCGGCGGGCCGGGGACTGGCAGGCCGTCAGCACCCGGATGGTGCAGGGGATGCTGGGCCTGTGCCCGTTCCCCGAGCAGGTCGCGGCCGCGCTGGCCCTGCGAGGCGAGGCCCCCGGCGGCCTGGACCTGCGGCTGCCGCACCGCCGGGAGCTCTCCTAGCTCGAGCGTTCTAAAGGCTCCTGGCCTGCCGGAACCGGGACAGTGACGCGTCCAGGGCGACGATCGGCTCGGGGTAGTCCAGCCTGGCCCGGGTCGGTGCGGGGAGCAGCCAGGGGCGGTGCACGGCCGCTCCGGGCACACTCGCCAGCTCCGGGACCCAGCGCCGGACGTAGCCGCCGTCCGGGTCGTAGCGCTGTGCCTGGCGCAGCGGGTTCAGTACCCGGTTGGGGCGGGTGTCGGTGCCGGTGCCGGCCACCCACTGCCAGTTGAGCTGGTTGTTGGCCACGTCGGCGTCGACCAGGTGGTGGGCGAAGTGGGCCGCGCCGGCGCGCCAGTCCAGGTAGAGGGTCTTGGTGAGGAAACTCGCGGTGATCATCCTGGCCCGGTTGTGCATCCACCCCTCGTGCAGCAGCTGCCGCATTCCCGCGTCGACCAGCGGATATCCGGTGCGGCCTGCACACCAGGCGGCCAGGTCGGCGGCGTCGGTGCGCCAGCGGTCGCCGCGCGGGCGGTAGTCGTGGGTGGCCGCGTCGGGTCTGGCCGCGAGCAGTTGGTGGTGGAAGTCGCGCCAGGCGAGCTGGCGCAGGAACGCCTCGGCGCCCGGTGTCCCGGTGGCGCCTACGGCGTGGGCGACCTCGGTGGCGGACAGGCAGCCGAAGTGGAGGTAGGGCGACAGGCGTGAGGTGGCGTCACCGGGCAGGTCGTCGTGGAGTTGGTCGTACCGCGCCGAGCAGGAGTCCAGCCACTTCCAGAGTCGGCGTCGGCCGTTGCCCTCTCCGCCCAGGGGCAGGCCCGGTGCGACGCCGTCCTCGGTCAGCAGCCCGACGACCTGATCCAGCGACAGGCCCGTCACCCCGTCGGGCAGATGCAGCGTGCCCGGGGCGGGCAGCGGTTCGCGGCGCGGGACCAGGGCCCACTGGCGGTGGTAGGCGCCGAAGACGGCGTAGTGGTCGCGGCCGAAGGGCAGCACCGCGCCCGGCGCCACGATGGTGGCCACGGTCTCGTGGACCACCAGACGGTCGCCGAGGGCCTTGCGCAGCTGTGCCTCCCGGCGCTGGGCGAAGGCGCTGGCGTCCGCGGCGACGTGGACCCGGGCCGCGCCGACCGCTTCGGCGAGCCGTGCGGTCTCGGTGGCGGTGTCGCCCCGCAGCACGATCAGCCGGCTGCCGAGCTTGCGCAGCGACCGGTCCACATCCACCAGGCAGTCGGCCAGGAAGGCGGAGCGGTTGGGTGGGGCGAGGCCGGCTCCGTGGACGGCGTCGTCGAGGACGAACAGCGGCACCGTCCCTCGGTGGGCCGCGGCGGCGTGCAGCACGGGACTGTCGTGCATGCGCAGGTCGCAGGTGAGCAGGGCGATGGAGACGCCGTCGTGCACTAGCTGTCCTTCCGGTGGTGACCGCGCGCGCCTCTGGGCGGCAGCGGGACGAAGCCGCTGGTTCGAGCGGCGTAGTCGGCATAGCCGGGCTTGGTGGACTGCAGCTGCCGTTCCAGCATGGGTTTGCCGCTGCCGTTGACCAACAGGTAGCTCATGACCAGGGGTGCGACCACGGTGGCCAGGCCGAGCGGCGTGTCGGCCGCGAGCAGGAACAGGCCCCACCAGACGCAGGCGTCGCCGAAGTAGTTGGGGTGGCGGGTGTAGCGCCACAGGCCGGTGTCCAGGACCTGGCCGCGGCGCACGGGGTCGGCCCGGAACCGGGTCAGTTGGTGGTCGCCGACCGCCTCGAAGCCGAGGCCGAGCGCCCACAGCGCGGTGCCGGCCCAGGCAGCCGGCCCGGGCGGGTGCGGCACGAACAGGGCGACCTGGACCGGCAGGGAGACCACCCAGACCAGGGCTGCCTGCAGCAGGTAGACCATCCGCAGCGCGTACCAGGTGCGTCGCCCGGGCGCGGCCTTGGCGAGCAGCCGTTGGTAGCGCGGGTCCTCGGGGTGGCCCCGGCCGCGCTGCCAGATGTGCCCGGCCAGTCGCAGGCCCCAGATCAGGACCAGCACCAGTGTGAGCAGCCGTCGGCCGGGGTCGCCGTGTCCGGCGGACAGTGCGTATCCGGTCAGTGCGACCGCGCAGAACGCCAGTCCCCAGGCCACGTCCACCACCCTGTGCAGACCACGGCGCACCCCGACGGCGAAGGCCGCCAACAGCACCGCGAGCGCCGCTGCGAGGCAGGCCACCGTGGAGACCAGCAGGGCTCCGCCGTCGATCCCGTTCACGACCGGTGCCCGCCGTCCGGGACGTCGCCCTCCCGGGTCAGCAGCAGTTGTTGGACATCCAGGTAGCCGCTGCGGAATCCGGCCTCGGAGTAGGCGAGGTAGAGGGTCCACATGCGTTGGAACACGCTGTCGAAGCCGAGGGCGGCGACCTCGTCGGCGCGGGCGGTGAAGCGCTCCCGCCACAGCCGCAGGGTTTCGGCGTAGTGGGCGCCGTAGCCGTGACGCTCGGTCAGACTCAAGCTGGTGTGCCGGGCCAGGGTGGTGCGCACCGCCTCCACCGAGGGCAGCAGGCCACCGGGGAAGATGTACTTCTGGATCCAGGTGAAGGTGCGCAGGCTGGCCAGCATCCGGTCGTGCGGCATGGTGATGGCCTGCAGGGCGATCCGGCCGCCGGGGGCGAGTACCCGGTCCAGGGTGGCGAAGTAGGCCGGCCAGTAGTCGCGGCCGACCGCCTCGACCATCTCCACGCTGAGCACGGCGTCGAACTGCCCGGTCGCTGAGCGGTAGTCGCACAGCCGTACCTCGACCCGGTCGGCCTGGCCTGCGGCGGCGATCCGCTCTTCGGCCAGGCGCTGCTGCTCCTCTGACAGGGTGAGGGTGACCACCTCGGCGCCCCGCGCGGCCGCGCGCAGGGCGAGCTCGCCCCAGCCGGTGCCGATCTCCAGCACCCGGGTGCCGTGCCCGACCCCGGCCAGGTCCAGCAGACGGTCGATCTTCCGGTGCTGAGCGGGTGCCAGCAGGTCCCAGGAGGCCGCGGGCGTCCCGTCGGGGCCGGTCGCGAACAGTGCCGAGGAGTAGGTCAGGGTGGGATCGAGGAACAGCGCGAACAGTTCGTTGGACAGGTCGTAGTGCGCCTGGATGTTGCGCCGGGCGTTCTCCGGGGTGCCGAGCTGCTCGGCCGGACGGCGCGGGGTGAACCAGCGGCGCAGCCACTGCAGTCGCGGCGGTACCAGGGTCCCCGGGGAGGCGGCCAGTACGGTGAGCAGCGCGATCAGGTCCGGTGAGTCCCAGTCGCCGGCCTGGTAGGACTCGCCGAAGCCGATCAGCCCGCCGGCGCCGACCCGTTGGAAGAAGTCGCCGGGCGCCCGCAGCCGCAGTACCGGGGCGTCCGGGGGCGGTGGCGTCCGGTTGAGCAGTGCTCCTCCGGGCAGTTGGACCCGCAGGCCCAGACGGCGGGCGACGTGGCGCAGCAGCAGTTCGGCGGCGCGGGCCCGCAGCGGGGAGGCCGGGACGGTGGCGACGTCGGGCCAGCGCCGGGGATCCGCGCCCCGGTGGTCGCGCTGCTGGGGCGCGCTGCCGTGGCGCTGGGCCGTGGACGGCTGGGTCATGGTGCGGTGACTCCTTGCTGGTGCGGGTGGTGCGGTCGGGGCTGGACGGGCAGCCCGCGCAGGTACATCCGGATGCCCTGAATCCGGATGTGGGCGGAGACCGCAAGGGTGGACAGCGGGTGGCGCAGGGCGGCGCGCAGCAGCGATGCGGGTGCGGCCGACTGCCGTCTACCCCGCACGGTGGCGGTGAAGGGGCGCCCGTTCGGGTGATCGAGGTGCATGGTCACCGTCAGCCGCTCGTCCGGCAGCGGGACCGCCATCCGGTAGCGGCCCTCGGTGCCGAAGAACGGGGAGACGTAGAACTCCTTGGGCACCTCGGCCCGGCCCTCGGCGTCGGGCCGCAGCAGGTAGCAGTGGCGTTCGCCGTAGGTGTTGCAGACCTCGGCGACGGTGCACACCGGCGTCCCGCTCCGGTCGTGGCACCAGTAGAGCGTGAGTGGATTGAACACATGGCCGAGGCTGCGGGCCTGAGTGAGCATCAGCACCCGCCCGCCGTCCAGGTCGGTCCCGTTGGCGGCCAGGTAGGCGTCGAGGTTGCCGCGCAGCGTGCCGCGGGGGTCGCCGAGGTGGTCCCGGGCCTCGAAGCGCGCCAGCGGGCGCAGCGGCCTCGGGATCCGCGGCAGCGCGTCGAGGTCGACCAGCCACAGGTAGGTGCTGTGGTGGAAGGACCGGCGCACCGGCACGCTGCGGACATGGGTGATCCGGCAGTCGTAGAGGGCGGCTCCCCAGGGGCTGTGCGAGCTGCCGCCGGGCCTGTTCATGCCCGCACCACCGCGGCCAGGGAGTGGGCCGCCTCGACGCCGGAGCGGCAGCCGTCCTCGTGGAAGCCCCAGCCGTGGTAGGCGCCGGCGTAGGCGGTGCGGCCGGTGCTCAGCGCGGGCAGGCGCTGCTGGGCGGCGCGCGACTCGCGGGTGTACACCGGGTGCTCGTAGACCGTGCGGGAGACGACGTGCTCCTCGGCGATCGGGTTCGCGGGGTCCTCGTTCAGGGTGACCAGGTAGTCCTCGGGGGTGTCCAGCCGCAGCAGCCGGTTCAGGTGGTAGGTGACCCGGACTTGGTCGGAGCGATCCACGCAGGAGGTCATCTGGTAGTTCCAGGAGGCCCGGGCCCGGTGCGCGCGCGGCAGCAGCGCGGTGTCGCGGTGCAGCACGGCGGGGTTGTAGGAGTAGCCGAAGGCGCCCAGTACCGCGTGCTCCTCGCCGCTGGGGTCGGCGAGGAGCCGCAGGGCCTGGTCCGGATGGGTGGCCAGGACCACCGCGTCGTACTCGGCCGGCGCCCGGTCCGCGGCGCTGATCACCACCCGGTCGCTGTGCCGGCGCACGGCGCGCACCGGCGCCCGGGTGTGGACTGCGGCGAGCCTGGCGGCGATCCGCTCGACATAGGTGCGCGAGCCGCCGCTGACGGTGCGCCAGGTGGGCGAGCCGGTGACGGCGAGCATGCCGTGGTTGTCCAGGAAGGCGAACAGGTAGCGGGCCGGGTACTCGCGGGCCAGGTCGGGGGCGCAGGACCAGACCGCGGACACCAGCGGGGTCAGGAAGTGCGCGGCGAAATAGGGCGAGAAGCCGCCCTGGGCCAGGAACTGGCGCAGGGTCAGCGCGTCGGCGGCCGGGTCCGCGGAGGCCAGCAGTCCGCGGGCGAGCCGGTGGAAGCGCGGGATCTCGGTGAGCATCCGCAGGTAGCGCGGGCGCGCCAGCGAGCCGGCCTGGGCCAGCAGCCCGGCCGGCCCCCGGGCGCCGGCGTACTCCAGTCCGCAGCTCAGGCAGCGCACCGACATGCTCATCTCGGATTCCTGGGTGGGGATCCCGAGTTCGTCGAACAGGCGGACCAGGTGCGGGTAGGTACGGCGGTTGTGCACCAGGAAGGCGGTGTCCAGGGCCAGGTCGGAGCCGTCGGCGGCGCGCACGTCCTGGGTGTGGGCGTGGCCGCCGAGCCGGGTGTCGGCCTCGTACAGGGTGACCCGTGCGCCGCGCCGGGTCAGCTCGTAGGCCGCGGTGAGCCCGGCGACCCCGCTGCCGACCACAGCGACGCCGCGGCCCTCCGCTCCCCCGCCATGGCGCCGCCGCGATCCGTACCCCGTGGGGCGCGCCACCGGTGTGCCCACTCCGACGTTCTCGGTCATGCCGCACATCCCTGCGCTCCGGGCGGACGGCGTGTGCGCCGGCCGCGGCCTCTCCCCCTGCGCGGGTGATTCGGCGCCGCGGCGGCTGCGGATTGGTCCGGTCGGGATCGGGCGGTGCGCTGCGGCGCTCAGTTGTCCTGGGAGACGGCCTGGTCGTACAGGGTCTGGACCTTGTCGCCGAAGTACGGGCTGTAGGAGACGTCGTCGGTGTCCCCGCCCTCCTGGTAGCCGCCGATGACGCCGATGACCGTACCGGTGCGGGTCTTCTGGTCGAAGGAGGAGAGCCAGGGGCTGCCGCTGGTGCCCCCGGGGAAGCCGGTGCAGGCGATCTTCATCTGGGTGTCGCTCTGCTTGGTGGTGGTGTTGAAGCAGGAGATCGGCGCGCTGGCGTCGGAGGGGTAGCCGGTGATCCGGACCACCTGGCCGAAGCCCTTGTTGACCCCGAGCGTGTCGCCGCCCAGCACGTCCTGGATCTTCTTGCCGTCCAGCGGGCCCAGGGCCACGAAGGCGACGTCCATGTCCGGGTCGGAGGAGTCGATCCAGCTCTGGTCCACGAAGATCTTCGTGATCGGCCACTCCCCCTGCAGGGCGTTGCCGTCCCGGTACTCGGGCACGAACACCAGGTCGCTGCCGTAGCTGCCGCCCTTGCCGCTGTGGACGCAGTGCGCCGCGGTCAGCAGCAGGTTCTTCCCGGCGCTGTTGACCACGCTGGCGGTGCAGAAGTGGTCACCGTTCACATCGTGGTCGAAGATCGCCCCGACCCTGGCGTTGACGCTGGTGGACTTGGCCGGGTGCGAGGTGCCGCCGTGCTTGGCCAGCGCCTCCTGCAGCCGCTCCTGGGACCAGGCCGACGGGCTGCCGCTGACCTCCTGCCCGATCACCGTCGGCGTCACCGACGCGGAGCCGGAGCCCGCGCTGGAGCTCGAACTCGAACAGGCCGATGCCAGCAGCACCAGGACGCCGCCCAGGACCGCCGCCGAGCCCCCGCCCGGCCGCCGCTTTCGCGCCGTCGTGATTCGCTGCATGGCGTCCGACCTCATTCCGCTGGCCTGTGAGCTGCTGCTTTCCCCGATCCTGCCCGGCCGGTCGGACGGCTGCGCCCCAGGTCGCCCGTACGGGTGAGCGCACCGGCCGCGTACGGGAGGACGGGGACGGCCGGTCAGCAGCCGGCGCAGGCTCAGCGGCTGGCGAAGCGCAGCAGGGTGACCGTGGGCCGCCGGTTGCGCAGCACCGGCAGCCGCTCCACCCGGGGAGCCGCCGTCCCCCACAGCAGGCCGCGCCCCGGCGGCAGTTCGACCGGCCTGATCTCGGCGACCGCCGGATGCGCGGTGGCCAGCGCGGGCCGCTGGCGCGCGTTCATCCGCCAGGGCATCGGCGGAAGCCGGTAGCCGCGGGCGACCGGCGGGCCGCGCCGCGCCGCGGGGTCGGCGGGCCGTCCCGGCGTCCTGGGGACGGCGTCGAACACCAGGCCGCCGCCGGGGAAGTGCTCGGCGCAGCTCGCGATCAGGTCCCTGACCTCGGGCGGCCGGAAGTACATCAGCAGCCCCTGGGCCAGCACCAGGACGCCCCTGGCCGGGTCGATCCCCGCGGTCCAGGCCGGATCCCTGGCGTCGCAAGCCAGGGTGTGCTGCCGCGAACCGTGCGGCAGCAGCGAGTGGCGCACCGCCAGCGGCTCGGGCAGGTCCACCGTCAGCCAGGAGACCCGGCCGTTGTCGCAGCGCCAGAAGGCGGTCTCCAACCCCTCGCCCAGGGAGACCACGGTGCCGTCCGGATAGGCGTCCAGGAACTGCCGCACCACGGAGTCGAAGCAGGCGGCGCGCAGGGCCAGGGCCTGGGCGGCCAGCGGGTGCGGATGGCCGAAGCGCTCGGTGAACGCGAATCCGCCGGTCTCCGCCACGGCCTCCACCAGGGCCACCGCCTCGGGGTCCGGCAGCACGGTGTCGGGGCGGCGGGCCTCGGCGGCGCGCTGGTAGAGCGTCCACAGCATGGTCTCGGGCACCCCGTCCAGCGCGACGGCCGTGTTCGCTGCCATGGACGGCCTCCTGTCCTGCCGGGGGATGCCTGGACATCCGCTGCCCAGATGTACGCACTGTTCCCATGGTGGACCGGGTGGCCGCGGATCACCCCTGGTAGGCGTGCGTCTGGGTGGCCTTCACGGCGGCCCAGACCTCGCTCCCCTCGGCCAAGCCCAGTTCGGCGACCGCGCCCTGGGTGAGGTCGGCGGTGATCCGCAGCTCGCCGACCAGGTCCAGCCGGACCTGGTCGCCGTGCAGTTCCATCCCCGCGACCACGGTCCGCCACAGGTTGCGGGCGCTGGTGTCGGGGCGGGTGCGGTGCACGGTGACGGCGGACGGCGGGAAGGCCACGAAGACCGCGCCGTCCGCGCTGTCGGCGGTGGTGACCGCCACCGGCCCGGAGGCCGCCTCGACCCGGACCTCGTGGCCGTCGGCGGTGCCCCGGAACAGGTTGAGGCCCACCAGGCGGGCGATGTAGTCGCTGCGCGGGTGGCGGGCGATCTCGGCGGGCGCCCCGTCCTGGACCACCGCGCCGTCCTCGATGACGGTGATCCGGTCAGCCAGCACCATCGCGTCCAACGGATCGTGGGTGACCAGGACCGCGACGGCGTCGAACTCGGCCAGGTGGCGACGCAGCTGGGTGCGCACGTCCAGCCGGGTGCGGGCGTCCAGGGCGGCCATCGGCTCGTCCAGCAGCAGCAGCCGCGGGCGCGGGGCCAGGGCCCGGGCCAGGGCCACCCGCTGGGCCTGGCCGCCGGAGAGCGAGCGGGGGCGGGCGGCGGCGTGCTCGGCCAGGCCGACCCGTTCCAGCCAGGCGGCGGCCTCGGCTCGGGCGGCGGTCTTGGCGCCGCGCCAGGGGCCTCCGTGTCCGGGGCCGCTGCGGGTGCGCAGCCCGAAGGCGACGTTGTCGAGCGCGCTGAGGTGCGGGAAGAGCAGGTAGTCCTGGAACACCACGCCCACCGGGCGTTCCTCGGTGGGGACCCGCAGCCGGGCTGCGGGTTCCTCCAGGGTGCGGCCGTCCAGGGTCAGCCGTCCGGCGTCGAGCGGGGTCAGTCCGGCCAGCGCGCGCAGGGCGGTGGTCTTTCCGGCGCCGTTGGGTCCGAGCAGGGCGAGCACTTCGCCGGGGCGGGCGCGCAGGGTGACGTCCAGTCGGAAGCCGGCGCCGGCGGCGTCCCGGGGCGGGCGCGCCACGACCAGGTGCGCGTCCAGGCCGTCCGCGTCGGCGTCAGCGGCGGTGGGGGCGACGTCGGGGTCGGTCATGCCGGGCCTCCGGTCCAGCGTCCGCGCAGGCCGACCAGGACCAGCACGGAGACGACGAGCAGGACCAGGCTGAGGGCGATCGCGGTGGCCGGGTCGTCCTGCAGGGCCAGGTAGACGGCCAGCGGCATGGTCTGGGTGGTGCCGGGGAAGTTCCCGGCGAAGGTGATGGTGGCGCCGAACTCGCCCAGGGCCCTGGCCCAGGCCAGCACGCTGCCGGCGGCGATGCCGGGGGCGACCAGCGGCAGGGTGACCCGGCGGAACGCGGTGAAGCGCGAGGCGCCCAAGGTCGCGGCGGCCTCCTCGTAGCGCGAGTCGGCGCCGCGCAGCGCTCCCTCGACGCTGAGCACCAGGAAGGGCATGGCGACGAACGCCTCGGCCACCACCACCCCGGCCGTGGTGAACGGCAGGGTGATGCCGAAGGCGGAGTCCAGCCAGCGGCCGACCAGGCCGTTGCGGCCGAAGACCAGCAGCAGTGCGACGCCGCCGACCACCGGCGGCATCACCAGCGGGACGGTCACCAGGGTGCGCAGCAGGGAGCGTCCGGGGAACTCGGTGCGGGCCAGCAGCCAGGCCATCGGCACGCCGAGGAGCAGCGAGACGGCGGTGGCGGCGGTGGCGGTGATCAGCGAGAGCCGCAGTGCGGGCCAGACCGTGCCGTCGCCCAGGACGCTGCCCATTCCGCTCCAGGGCGCCCTGACCAGCAGACCGACCAGGGGCAGCACCAGGAACGCCAGCCCGACGACGGCCGGGAGCAGCAGCGCCACCGGGACGGCGCCGGCCCGCCGGCGCCGCCAGGGGCGGCCGCGGCGGGTCGGCGCCGAGCTGATCACGTCGTCCGCGGGCAGGTGGCGTCCGGTCACGGCGCCTGGAAGCCGGCGGCGGCGAGTTCCTGCTCTGCGGGGGCGGAGAGCACGAAGGCAGTGAAGGCCGCGGCTGCGGCGCTGTTGGTGGCGTGGGTCAGCGGGGCGATCGGGTAGCTGGTGACGGCCTGCTGGGCGGCCGGGAAGTCGACGCCGACGACCTTGCCCTTGGAGCCCTGGACGTCGGTGCGGTAGACCAGCGCGGCGTCGACCTCCTTGAGCTCGACCTTGGTGAGGGCGCTGGTGACGTCCTGCTCGTAGGTGACCGGCGTGACCGTGACCTTGGCGGCGGCCAGGGCCTTGACCGCGGCGGCGCCGCAGGGGACGGTCTTGGCGCACAGCGCGACCTTGACCGAGGAGGAGGAGAGCTGCTGCAGCGTGGTGATCCCCTTGGGGTTGCCGGGGACGACCGCGATCTCCAGGCTGTTCTTGGCGAAGTTCACCGGCGCGGCCGCGTTGTCGCCGGCCTTGGTGACGGTGGCCATGGTGGCGGTGCTGGCCGAGGCGAAGACGTCGGCGGGGGCGCCGGAGACGATGCTCGCCGCGAGGGTGTCGCTGCCGCCGAAGTTGAAGGTGACCGTGGTGCCGGGGTGGGCCGCTTCGAACTCCTTGCCGAACTGGGTGAAGGTGTTCTTCAGCGAGGCGGCGGCGAAGACGATGACCTTGCCGGTGATCGCGGGCGACGCCGAGGCGCTCGCCGATCCGGCGGCCGGGGTAGAGGCCGTGGCCGAGGACGACGCGGTGGTGTTGCCACTGGAGGAGCAGGCAGTCAGTGCGAGCAGGGCCGCGGCGGCTGTGGCGCCGAGAGTGGCAGTGCGCAGACGGGTGTTGGCCATGGCGGGTGTACCCCCTGGGGTGAAGGTCGGTCAGGAACGTTCGACGACCACGTTGGTCGACTTGATCACAGCGACGGCGGGGACTCCGGGCTCCAGCCGCAACTCCTCGGCCGACTCGCGGCTGATGAGCGAGACCACCCGGAAGGGCCCTGCCTGGATCTCCACCTGCGCGGCCACGTCACCGAGCTGTACGTCGGTGACGATGCCGCGGAAGCGGTTGCGGGCGGACGAAGGGAGTCCTTCCGCGGCCGTGGTCTCGGAGCGCGCCAGTTCCCTGGCGAAGGCCGCAAGCTGGGCGCCCGGGACGATGCGGTGGCCGTGCTCGTCGCGTTCGGCGGCGAGCCGGCCGGCGTCGACCCAGCGGCGCATGGTGTCGGAGCTGACACCGAGCAGGGCCGCGGCCTCTCCGATCCGGTAGCTGTTCACATGACGATCATCTTGTCGCATCTGCTATCCCCTCGTCACTCGTAGCATTGCACAGGCCAGTTCGGAGCTGCGAACCTCCTCGCATGTGCGAGCCCCCAGACGGGTGGGTCGCCGGGGGCGGGTCCGCGGACCTGCTCGGCTCCATGATCACCGACGGGTGACGGCTGTGTGCCCGCGACGCTAGGTTGGTCTCTGTTGACACGTGACACGGGGGATCTCGGTGATGGAACAGCAGGCCGTCCGCAGGGCCCGGCGCTCGGTGTCGGCGGTCTTCGCCGTGCACGGGGCGGTGGCCGGCAGTTTCGCCACCCGGATCCCCTGGATCAAGGACGACCTCCACCTCAGCGCCGGAGCGCTGGGGCTGGCGCTGGTCGCCCCCGCGCTCGGCTCCTCGCTGGCCATGCCGCTGGCCGGACGGCTGGTGCACGCCCGCGGCCACCGCTCGGCCGTGCGCCTGCTGATCGTCCTGTTCTGCTCCACGCTGGCGCTGCCGGCGCTCTCCCCCGACCTGCCGGTGCTGGCGCTGGCGCTGCTGCTGTTCGGGGCGGCGGCCGGCACCGCGGACGTGGCGATGAACGCCCAGGGGGTGGAGGTCGAGGAGCGGATGGGCCGCTCGATCATGTCGGGGCTGCACGGGATGTGGAGCGTCGGCGGGCTGCTGGGCTCGGCGGTGGGCGCGCTGGCGGCCGGGCAGGGCTGGGACGCCCGGATCCACCTCGCGGTGATGGCGGTCGTGCTGATCGGCGTCGGCCTGCTGGCCTGCCGGGGGCTGCTGGACGTGCGGCCCGAGCCGGAGGCGGAGGCTCCGCCGCGGTTCGCGCTGCCGCCGCGCTCGGCGCTGGCCATCGGCATGGTGGGTTTCTGCGCGGTGTTCGCCGAGGGGGCCAGCGGCGACTGGAGCGGGGTGTACCTGCACGGCACCGCCGGGGCCTCGGCCGGGGTCGCGGCGGCCAGTTACACGGCCTTCGCCTGCACCATGGCGGCCAGCAGGCTGGCCGGCGACGCGGTGGTGCGGATGCTGGGCGCGGTGCGCACGGTGCGGATCGGCGGGATCGTCGCGGTGGCCGGCGGGGTGCTGGTGGTGGTCTCGCGGACGCCGCTGCCGGCCATCGCCGGGTTCGCCCTGCTGGGGATCGGCATCGCGGTGGTGGTCCCGCTGTGCTTCGCCGCGGCCGGCCACAGCGGCGCCAATCCCAGCCGCGCCATCGCCGGGGTGGCCACCGTCACCTACACCTCGGGCCTGGTGGCGCCCGCGACCGTGGGCACCATCGCCCAGGCGACCTCGCTGCCGGTCTCCTTCGGCGTGGTCACCGTGCTCGCGGTGGGGCTGATCGTCGGGGCCGGGGTGCTCGCGCCCGCGGCGCGCGCCGGAGCGGCGGCAACCGGCGGAACACCGGGCGCTGACGCCGCTTCGGATTCCACGAATCGTCAGGACCGGTCAGAAATATCGGAAACTCGGTAGCAGCGCAATCACCCCAGCCGCGATGATGGGGCGCACAGCGCGGCGCGGGGGCGCGCAGGGATCCTCGGGGGTGGATCGGCAGTGGCGAAGACGGCTACAAAGACAGCGACTTGGACCGCGTTTTGCCGCAGGCGATTCGGGAATGCTGCCCGCGTCTGACGTGGCACAACCGGACTGTTGGGGAAGTCAGCAGTTTCAGTGAACGGGTTTTAGTACATCCGTTCGAATGGAACCAACAGATTCGATCGCGCGTCCGAACAGAACGTCAGATCAGTTGATACAAACGGCGCGCCGAAGCATCCGTACGGGTGCTATGTCGGTGATCAATGCGATACTCGGACAGCACGGTGGGACTGTCCAGAAACACCGGGCACGGAAATAACACGGGGCAGCAGGACGGATGGGGAGGTACGGCATGGGAGCAGCACTGCGTGACGACTACCGCGGGTGGCTGGCGCCCTCCGGGAACTATCCGGTGGCGGTGCCCGACTACGAAGAGCCCTGGGACTCTCCCGAACTGGTCCCGGCACCGCACGCGCCGCAGATCACCTCGGTGCGCCCGACCGGCTTCGAGTCGGCACGGATCATCGGTGAGCACGTCCGGGTCGGCACACCGGTGATCATGGACCTCACCGAGATGACCGACGGCGACGCCAAGCGCCTGGTGGACTTCGCCTCCGGGCTGACCTTCGGCACCCGCGGCAGCATCGAGCGGATCGCCCGCCGGGTGTTCCTGCTCGCGCCGCCCGAGGTCGAGGTCCTGGTGATCGACGGCGCCGACGACAGTTCGGGCTTCTACAACCAGAGCTGACCGCCGCGACCAGAACACTGCGACCCGACCGGGGCCGATGACCGTCGGCCGTCCGTTGTCAGTGGTGCTCCGTAGGCTGGTGGCCCAGGGTTTCCCCCTGGGCCACCAGCCTTTTTCTGATCCGGAGCAGGGGTGATCGCGACCATGTGGGTGCTGCACGGACTGTGGCGGGCCGACCGGCGGCTGGCCCTGTGGGCCGAGGACGGCACCGCCCACCAGGGCCGCTACGGCGTTGACCCGGTCGCGGTCCGCGGCCTGCTGGCCGCGGTCGGCCCGGGCCTGGAGTGGCTGGTCGAACAGGCCGAGCCCGGCGAGTGCGCACTGCTGCTGCCCACCCGCGAGGGCGTGCCGCTGCCCTCCCCCGAACTGGTCGGCCCGCTGCGCGGCGGCTCCCCGGCCGGAGTGAGCCTGCTGCCCTGGCGGGTCCCCTGCTTGCTGTTCACCCCCGTGCAGGCGGCGCAACTGCTCGGCGAGCTCCACGACCCCGGGAACGCGGTGCTGCAGCCGGACCTGCCGGGCGCCGGGCCGGTCGAGGCCCCCTACGGCGCCTCGCTGCGCTGGCTGACCCGGGTGCACGACCTGGCCTGGCGCCTGGTCGGCCGCGGCCGGGTGCTGCCGGGCCTCGCGGACCGGGAGCCGGGCGACGGGTCGAGCACCGAGCCGGGTCCGTGGGCGCGCTGGGTCCCTGCGGCCGACGCGGCCGCCCGGCGCGAGGCCGCGGCGCTGGCGGCGGACTGCCCGCCGGTGTGCCGCGCCGAGGCACCGGCGGCGGGTCCTGGGAGCGACACGTCCGGGAGCGGGGGCGGACGCACCGGCGCCGCCCTGGTGACAGAACTGCTGGCCGTTCTGGTCGACTGCGAGGTGCGCGCGGTGCTGTCGGAGCGCTCCGGCCTGCTGCCGCAGAGCCGCGGCCGCAGCCGCCCCGCGGCGACCGCCGCCGAACGCTGGCTGGCCGCGCTCACCTCCCCCAGCGGGCAGGTACTGGGCGCCGACCGGGCCGAACTGGCCCTGGTGGAATCCCGGCTGACGGCCTGGCACCGATCAGCCACCGCCGAGCGCGGGCCGCTGCGGCTGGTCTTCCGGCTGGCGGAGCCGTTCGAGGACGGCTGGGATCCGGGGGCCGCTGCCGACCTGGTCGCAGGCGCCGGACGGACCATGTCTCAAGCTAAGCCTGAGGTTGACCCCAACCCTGAGGTCGACGGTGAGACCGACCGGGCCGAGGACGACCACTGGCTACTGGAACTGACCCTGCAGTGCCGTGACGACCCCTCAGTACGGGTCGACGCCGCCCAGCTGTGGGAGGGCGGAGCGGCCGCCGCACCACTGCTGCGCCTGGTCGACCGACCGCACCAGGCCTTCCAGGCCGAACTGGAGCGGGCCGTCCAGTGCTGCCCGGAACTCGATCCGCTGCTGGAGCAGCACCGGCCCAGCCGACTGGGCCTGGACCGGGCCGGAGCGCTCGCCTTCCTGCGCGACACCGCCCCGGCACTGGCCGGCGCCGGTTTCGGGGTGCTGCTGCCGGTCTGGTGGGCCCGGCCGCCCACGCTCGGCCTGGCACTGACCGGCGGCGCCGTCCAAGCCGGAGTGGTCGAACGCGAGAGCCTGCTCGCCCGCGAGGACCTGGTCGAGTTCCGCTGGAGCGCGGCCCTGGGCGGCGAGCCCATCAGCGACGAGGAACTCAAGGAACTGGCCGCCGCCAAGCACACGCTGGTCCGCATCCGGGGCCGCTGGTTCGAGGCCGATCCGGCCAGGATCGCCGCCGCGGCCGCCTTCCTGGCCCGACGCGCCGAGGGACTGATGGCACCGGGCGAGCTGCTGCGGATCGCACTGGACGGCAGGGAGCCGGGCACCGGACTGCCGGTGCTGTTCACCGACGCCGAGGGCCGCCTCGGCGAACTCCTCCGCCAGGTCCGCCCGGCCCTGGACGCCGCGGACGACACCGCAGACGCCTCGGACGCCCCCCCGGCAGGGGCGGACCGGGCCGCCGCGAAAGGCCTGTCCCCCGAGCCGGTGGCGCTGCCCACCGACTTCGGCGCGGTGCTGCGCCCCTACCAGGAGCGCGGCCTGGCCTGGCTGGTGTTCCTGTCACGGCTGGGCCTGGGCGGGGTACTGGCCGACGACATGGGCCTCGGCAAGACCGTGCAGACCCTCGCGCTGCTGGCGGTCGAGCACGCCGAGGCGGCGGCGCGCGGCCGACGTCCCGGCCCGACGCTGGTGGTCTGCCCCATGTCGCTGGTGGGCAACTGGACCCGGGAGTGCGCCCGCTTCGCCCCGGCCCTGCAGGTCCACGTCCACCACGGCTCCGGTCGCGCCGACGGCGCCGGACTGGCCCGCGCCGTGGCCGGGGCCGATGTCGTGATCACCACCTACGGCCTGGTCCAGCGGGACTTCACCGCCCTGCGGGCGGTGGCCTGGCGCCGGGTGGTGGCCGACGAGGCGCACCACATCAAGAACGGCGCCACCCAGCAGTCGCGGGCGATCCGCGAACTCCCGGCCCTGCAGCGGCTAGCCCTGACCGGCACCCCGGTGGAGAACCGGCTCGCCGAGCTGCACTCGGTGCTGGACTTCGCCAACCCGGGGCTGTTCGGGTCGGCCGAGGGCTTCAAGGAGCGCTACTCGGTGCCCATCGAACGCAACGCCAGCCGCCGGGCCACCGCCGACCTGCTGCGCCGCACCCGCCCCTTCGTGCTGCGCCGCTCCAAGACCGACCCGCTGGTGGCGGCCGACCTTCCCGGCAAGCAGGAGATGACGGTGCTGTGCAATCTGACGGCCGAACAGGCCGCCCTCTACCAGGCGGTGGTCGAGGACCTGCTGGCCCGGATGGAACGCGCCAGACTCGACCCGGGCCACACCGTGCAGCGGCGCGGCCTGGTCCTGGCCGCACTCACCCGGCTCAAGCAGATCTGCAACCATCCGGCGCACTACTCCGGCGAGGGCGGGGCGCCGGGCCGTCCTCCTCAGCTCTCCGGCCGCTCCGGAAAGCTGGCCCGGCTGGAGGACACCCTGGAGGAGGCGCTGGCCGAGGGCGACCGCACACTCTGCTTCACCCAGTACACCGAGTTCGGCGCGCTGCTGCAGCCCTACCTGGCCGAGCGGCTGGACAGCGAGGTGCTGTTCCTGCACGGCGGGATGACCAAACGTCAGCGCGACGCCGCCGTGGACCGCTTCCAGGACCCCGACGGCCCCTCGGTGTTCCTGCTGTCGCTGCGCGCCGGCGGCGTGGGGCTGAACCTGACCGCGGCCAACCAGGTGATCCACATGGACCGCTGGTGGAACCCGGCGGTCGAGGACCAGGCCACCGACCGCGCCTTCCGCCTGGGCCAGCAGCGCGACGTACAGGTGCGCCGCTTCGTCTGCGTCGGCACGGTGGAGGAGCGGGTGGACGCCATGATCGAGGAGAAGCGGGCCCTGGCGGACGCGGTGGTCGGCTCGGACGAGAGCTGGCTGGGCGACCTCGGCGACCTGTCGACGGACGCGCTGCGTGAGGTGCTCGCGCTGACGGAGGACGCGGTGAGCGAGAGATGAGCGCGGACGATGCGGGCACGGGCGGGGGTGCGGGCACGACCCCTGGTGCGGATGGTGCCTGGTCGCGGCGGTTCCTGGCCCGGCTGGAGGCGCTGGGGGTGTTCCGGATGGAGCAGCTGGCCCCGCCGGTCCCCCAGGTCTCCGAGCTGACGGTGTCCGCGGGCCTGGTCGGGGCCCGGGTGGCCGGCTCCGACGGGCGCGGTTTCGACGTCTGGGTCGAGCTGCCGGTGTTCGACGCCCGGCAGTGGGCCAGGGCCGAGCAGGCCCTGAGTCAGGACGGCGAGGTCAGGGAGGCGCTGCTGGACGGGGAGTTCCCGCCGGATCTGGAGGGCGTACTGGCCCGGGCCGGCCTGTCGCTGCTCCCGGTGCGCGCGTCGGATCTCGCGCTGGAGTGCTCCTGCCCGCAGTGGTCGGCCTGCCGGCATCTCGCGGCGGTGCTCGGCGCCATGGCGGCGGCCTTCGACGCCGATCCGTTCCTGCTCACCGCCTGGCGCGGACGCGACCACCAGCGGTTGCTGCGGCACCTGGCCCAGCGCCGCGCGGCGGCCGAGGACCCGGTGGCGGCCACCACCCTGGCGATACCGGAGCTCCCACTGGAGCAGCGCCTCGACGACTTCTGGACCGAGGGCGAGCAGCACCGGGCACTGTCCGCCGACCAGGACGGCACCGCCGGTGCGGCACCCGAGCAGCTGGGGTCCTCCGGGATCCTGATCCGCGGAAAGTCCCTGGAGACGCTGCTGCTCCCCGCCTACGAGTCCTTCATGGACTGAAGGGCCGCTCGCCCGGCTCGACCCCACCCGGGGGAGACAATCTTGTATCTGATGAGACATGGCTATCGCACTTGCGCTAGCATTGCCTCATGGCAACCGACCGTGACTCCGTACTGCTGGCAGCCGTGGGCATCCTGTCCCGGCAGCCGACTGCGGCCATGGACGACATCGCCCGCGCCGCCGGGATCAGCCGGGCCACCCTGCACCGGCTCTTCCCCGGACGCGACGCGCTGGTCCGGGAGGCGGCCGGGTTGGCCCTGCGCCGCATCTCCGCAGCGCTGGACGCCGCCGCCATCGAGGACGGCGACCCGGTCCAGGCCGTACGCCGGCTGGCCGACGCCGCCGTCCCGCACGCCGCCGAGGCCGCCTTCCTGACCGGTGAGAGCCGACTGTTCGACGACAGCGAGATCTGGGCGTCCTGGGAGCGGATGGACGCCCGGGTGGCCGAACTGTTCCTGCGCGGCCAGCAGTCCGGCGCCTTCCGGGTCGAACTGCCCGCCGCCTGGCTCAGCGAAGCCTTCTTCGACCTGCTCGCCGGTGTCGGCTGGGCCGTCCAGGAAGGCCGGCTGGCACCCCGCGCCAGCACCACCGCGCTGACCGAACTCTTCCTCGGCGGCGCACTCAGGCGGGACCAGCAGCCGTAACCCGGCCCCACAGCCGCACACCCGCACAGCGCAGCACCCACTCAGCACCCCACAGACGCAGCAGAACCCCGAAGGACCCCTGCCGTGACCACCATTCCCGCCGTACCGCAGACCACGTCCGCCTACCGACATACACCCGGCCGGGCGCGCTGGGTCGCACTGTCCGTCCTCGTCCTGGCCGTCCTCCTGGTGGCCGTCGACGCCACCGTGCTGTTCCTCGCCATCCCCTTCATCAGCCAGAGCCTGGACCCCTCGTCCACCCAGCTGCTGTGGATCGGCGACAGCTACTCCTTCGTCCTGGCCGGACTGCTGGTCAGCATGGGCTCGCTCAGCGACCGCATCGGCCGCAAGCGACTGCTGCTGATCGGCACCGCCGCATTCGGCGCCGCCTCGCTGCTGGCCGCCTACGCACCCGGCGCCGGCTGGCTGATCGCCGCCCGCGCCCTGCTCGGCGTCGCCGGCGCCACCATCATGCCCTCCACCCTGGCCCTGATCCGCGACCTCTTCCCCGACGACCGCGAACGCGCCCGGGCCATCGGCATCTGGGGTGCGGCCGCGACCGCGGGCGCGGCGGTGGGGCCGCTGCTGGGCGGACTGCTGCTGGAGCACTTCTGGTGGGGCTCGGTCTTCCTGATCAACATCCCGATCGTGGTCCTGCTGCTGCTCCTGGGCTGGCGCGTGCTGCCCGAGTCCAAGGACGGCAACGCCGCCGCCTGGGACCTGCCCAGCGTGGGCCTGTCCCTGGTGGGCATCATCGCCGTGGTCTACGCCGTCAAGGAGGCGGCCGTGGGCCAGGCGCTGCAGCCCGCGGTGATCGCGGCGGCCGTGCTGGGCGTCGTCTGCCTGTACTGGTTCGTGCGCTGGCAGCTGCGCCTGCCGGTGCCGCTGCTGGACGTGCGGCTGTTCGCCGACCGGCGCTTCACCGCGGCGGCGCTGGGCGCACTGATAGCGCTGATCGGCCTGGCCGGAGTGGTGTTCTTCCTCTCCCAGTACTTCCAGCTGGTACGCGGCTACTCGCCGCTGCAGGCCGGACTGGCCGACCTGCCTGCCTTCGCCGGTTCCGTCGTCGGCGGCCTGACCGCCGCCTACCTGGCCCGCAGGTTCGGCAGCCGGGCCACCCTCGCCGGCGGACTGCTGGCCATGGGGCTGGGTCTGGGCGCGCTGGGCTGGGTGCACGCGGAGACCTCGTACCTGCTGATCGCGGTGGCCTTCCTGGCCACCGGACTGGCCGAGGGCATCGTGTACGCGCTGTCGACCACGATCGTGCTGGGCTCGGCGCCCGAGGACAAGGCCGGCGCCGCCAGCGCGGTCTCCGAGACCGCCTACGAGTTGGGCACCGCCCTGGGCATTGCTCTGGTCGGCTCGGTGCTGGCGGCCGTCTACCGGTCCGGGCTGGTGCTGCCCGCCGGGCTCAGCGGCCCGGCCGCGACCGAGGCGGAGAACTCGATCGGCGGGGCGGTGCACGTCGCCGCGACGCTGCCGTCCGCGACCGGCGACGCGCTGCTGGACAGTGCCCGACAGGCGTTCGTCCACGGCATGAACCTGGCTGCGGTGCTCGCGGGGCTGCTGCTGGTCGGGGCGTCCGTGCTGGTCTGGATGCTGCTTCGCGGTGCGCGCTCGGCCGGGGCCGGGTCGGCGGACCTGTCGGCCGACAACGCCATGGAAGCCGACCCGCAGACCGACCGGACCGACGCCGACGCCTCGCTCCCCCGCCTGCGCAACGCAGCCTGACGGACCGTCGGGGGCTCAGCGCACGGGATCGGCGAGCAATCGCCGGGACCCCCGTGCGCCCCCGGCCCCGGGGTGTGCCGCCCCGGGGCCGGGTCGGTGCAGAAACCATTCTGTGCCCAGGCAGAGCTCACGCAGCTGCGGCTCCTCGAAGGCGGCGATCCGCGCACCCCGCGCGAACTCCGAGACATGCGCCCGCACCGCCTCCCACTTGACGTCCAGCCAGGGCCGCACGTCGACGGCAGCGGCGATCCGGGAGTCGGGGGTGGACGGCAGCGGCGTCTCCAGACCCAGCTCGGTCAGGGTGCGCACCAGCGACTCCGGGACGGTGGCCAGCCACAGCGACTCCACCTCCCAGGCGGCGCCCGCCTCGGGCCACTGGTAGGGGCAGGCCGCCGCCTCCACGGCGACCAGCACCGCACGGTGCACCCGGACGTGGTCCGGATGCCCGTACATCCCGTTGGCGTCATAGGTCGCCACCGCCGAGGGACGGAAGGACCGGATCCGGGCCACCAGATCGGCCACCAGGTCGTCGAAGGGGGCCTCGCACAGGCTCCCCCGCCCGCGCCCGAGGTGCCCCGAGTCGCCGTACGGAAGGATCCCCGACTCGCCGACCCCCAGCGCCGCCAGCGCCTGCGCCAGCTCCTTGGCCCGGGTGCCGGGCCCGGCGAACGACGTCCCGTCGGCGAACTCCCCGTCGGTGCAGGTCACGACCGCGGTGCGGCGGCCCTCGGCGGCATGCTGCGCCAGTACGCCGCCGGTCCACAAGGACTCGTCGTCCGGATGCGCATGAACGGCCATCAGGCCGTGGGGTCGGTCCATCGGCATCCTCCTCGTGCTGCCCGCACCGGTGCAGACCGATGGCGAGAAGCCCAGCGTAGCCAACAGGACCGACATCGCCAGGGATGGCGGCCTCTCCGGCGGGGCCGGTCACCAGCAGCCGGTTACCGCTGGCGGGTCACCAGCACCCGGTGACCGTCGCCGCGAGCCGGTCCAGCCCGCTGCGTGCCTGGCTCTTGTGGACCGATCCGTTCTCCACGAAGGCGAAGGCCTTCCAGCGCCCGTCACTGCCCCGGGCCACCCCGGCGAGCGCGGTGCTGTCGTGCAGGGTCCCGGTCTTGGCGTGGACCCTGCCCGCGGCGCAGCTGCTCGGCGGGGAGTCGAAGCGGTGCAGGCGCGCGGCGAGGGTGCCGTCCCGGCCTGCGATCGGCAGTCCCTCCAGCAGGGGCCAGAGCGTCCGGTGCCGGGCCGGGTCCACGGCGAGGGCGGCCAGGTCGGCCAGCGCGGCGGCCGTCATCCGGTCCTGGCGGGACAGGCCGCTGCCGTCCAGGATGCGCACCCCGCCGAGCGGCACCCGGTACCCGTCCAGCACCTGGCGGACCACGGCGGTACCGCCCTGCCAGGTCGCCGGACGGCCCCGGCCCAGCGCGGCGAGCCGCAACAGCCCCTCGGCGATGTTGTTGTCACTCACCTTCAGCATGTACTCGACCGCGTTCCACAGCGGCACCGAGGTCCGGGAGGCCAGCAGCACCGCTCCCCCGTCGCCCCCGTCTCCCCCGCCCAGCGCCGGTGCGACAGCGTGACGCAGCGGGCCGGGCGGCACCGCGACTCCGGCCTTGGCCAGTGCGCCGGCGAACACGTCGCCGGCGGCCAGGGCGGTGTCGCCGACGCGGTCCCCGCACAGGGCCAGCGCCCGCACCGGCGCCACCTCGTAGGGGAGGTACCCGGGCTGCCAGCCCGGGCTGAGCGTCGGGGCCGGGAAGAGCGAGTCGTCCACCCGCAGCGCGTGCACGGCGAGCCTGCGGCTCTTGAGCTCCCGCGCGGTGTCCGCGGCGAGCCGGCCCAGTCCGGCCCGGTCCAGGCGCTGGTCCCCGCCGCCCACCAGGTAGAGCGTCCCGTCGGCGTACACGGTGCGGGTGCGCTCGGTGTGGTCCGGGCCCAGCACCGTCAGCGCGGTCACGGCGGTGGCAAGCTTCATCGTGGAGGCCGGCATCCGTCCGAGCCCCGCTCCAGAGGACCACACTGTCCGCCCCGAGCCGGCGTCCAGCACCTGGCCGACCCGTCCGGAGCCCAGCCCCGCCTGCGGGAACCGTTGCTGGAGCCGCTGGGCGATGGTGCGGTCGGCGGAGTCCGCGCCTGCTGTCGCCGCGGCGGCCCGGAGGGTGGCGGTGGGGGCAGCGGCGGCCGCGACCGCCAGGGCGAGCGAGGTGGCAGCGAACCTGAGCCCGCCGCCACCGCCCCGCCGAGAACGCCTGACCATGATCATCCCAGGATGATGACAGTCCGTCAGTTGCAGCCCGAGGTCAACGCGCCGGGACGTCCCGACCTTCCACCTGCTGGACGATCCACTCGCACAGCTCATGGGTGCGCAGCGCGTCCCAGGCGTCCAGCCGCCGGCCCCGGCGCAGCGCGTCCAGGAACACGTGGCAGGCCTGCTCGATACCGCGCTGCCGGGCCACCGGCACCCAGTCGCCCCGGCGCCGCACCGTCGGCTGCCCGCGGTGGTCGACGACCTCGGCCAGGTTGACCACCTGCCGCTTGGAGTTCTGGCCGGAGACCTCCAGGACCTCCTCGGTCGAACCGCTGGCGCGGTTCATGATGCCCAGCGCCGTGAACCCGTCGCCGGACAGTTCCAGCACCAGGTGCTGCAGCAGCCCTTCGCGGACCCGGAAGCGGACCGACGACTGCTCGATCTCGCCGGGGACCAGGAACCGCAGGGTGTCCACGACGTGCACGAAGTCGTCGAAGACGAAGCTGCGCGGTGCCTCCGGCAGCGCCTCGCGGTTCTTCTGAAGCACCACCAGGTCGCGCGGCCGCTCCAGGCACTGGGCGTAGCCGGGTGCCAGGCGCCGGTTGAATCCCACCATCAGCGAACGGCCGGCGGACTCGGCGAGCTCGACCAGTTTCCGCGCGCCCTCGACGGTGTAGTCGAGCGGTTTGTCGACATAGACATCCACGCCGGCGTCGAGCAGCTGCGTCACGATCGGCACATGCGCAGTGGTACTGGCGTGCACGAACGCCGCGTCCAGGCCGTCGTCCAGCAGCGACTGGAGGTCGGTGTGGCGTGCGCTCAGCCGGTACTGGTCGCCGATCCGGTCCAGCTTGTCCTGGTCGCGCGTCATCAGCTTGAGATCCAGACCAGGCTCAGCCGTCAGAACCGGCAGATAGGCCTTCTGCGCGATGTCGCCCAGTCCGATGACGCCGACCCGCAGCGTTCGGCCCTTCCCCGTCTCACTGCTCATGCTTCTTCTCCCACTCCCCGAACGGAATCCGGGCCAGCTCCCGGATTCCCTCGGTGAGCCCCCACTCGTTCTTCCCCAGGCGCGACAGCGGCCGCAGTCTGGTGACCTCCGGGTGCCCGTCCACCAGCACCTCGTCACTCACCGCCGCATGCAGCACCTCGCCGAAAACCACCGTGGAGTTCCCCAGGCACAGCGTGCTGTGCAGCCGGCACTCCAGCGCCACCGGCGACCCGGCCACCCGCGGCGGCTTCACCCGCAGCGACGCCTCCCGCTCGACCCCGACCGCCTCGAACTCGTCCATCCCGTGCGGGAAGTTCGTCCCGGTCTCGTTGATCTGCTCGAACATCCACTCCGGCGCGAAGTTGGCCACGAACTCGCCGGTGGCCTCCACGTTCAGCAGCGTGTCCTTGCGACCCACCGAGGTGAACTGCACGATGGGCGGCGCGGTGCAGGCGACGGTGAAGAACGAGTGCGGTGCCAGGTTCGCCGAGACGCCGTCGGCCGTGAGCGTGGAGACCCAGGCGATCGGCCGGGGTACCACTACTGCCGTCAGCAGCTTGTAGAAGGCATGCGGGTCCATGCCCCGTGGGTCGAAATCGGTTCGCATGGCGATCAGTATCCCGCGCCGGGCCGTGGACCGTAGCACCAGGTCAGCGGCACGGGAGCTGGCCATGTCCTTGTCCATACCTGCGCCCGCTCGGCCGCGTTCCAGTGGGTCGTTTCAGAGCTCCGCTGCGGCTTCCCGCAGGTACGCCTCAAGTCGTCTGATCGGCGCGGTCACGCCTCTGGTGTCGAGTCGGCAGGTGTAGAGGCGACGGACGAGTGTGGGCTGCCGCATCGGGAGAACCACCACGCTCGTGGGAGCGTCCAGCAGCAACAGCTTCGGCAGCAGCGCGACGCCGAGGCCCGCCGCGACGAGATTGAGCGCGGTGCGGAAGTCCATGCCGTCGAAATCCAGACGGTGTTCGCCTCCGCGGTGGCCGACGACGGGTGACGTTGCCAGGTCGCGGAAGTCGACCGGGGTGTTGATCCACGCGTCCGACGGCAGCTCGGCGGGGGTGACACTGTCGGCTCCGGCCAGGGGATGACCGACGGGGAGGACAACCATGATCGGATCGTCCATGAGGTGCTCTTGTCTGAGCCCGGCGGGCACGGGTCCAGGCGCGTGTTCGTAGTCGAAGGTGATGGCCAGGTCGACGTCTCCCCGGAACAGCAGCGCATGCGTCTCGCGCTGCTCGAGTTCACGGAGTGCGATGTGAACCGCCGGACATGAAGCACGCAGGCGTGCGAGCGCGGGAGGCACGATGGAGGCTGCCGCAGAGATGAACGCGCCGAGCCGCACCTCGCCGACGGTGCCCTCCGCGAGCGCCCCGAGCTCGGTGGCGGCGCGACTCATCGACATGCTGATCGCGGCTTCGGTGTCGAGAAGGACCCGCCCGGCCTCGGTGGCGCGCAGGGGGCGCCGGATCAGGACTCGCGCGCCGACCCGTCGTTCCAGTTCCGCAATCTGCTGCGAGACCGCGGACTGGGTGTAGCCCAGCTCCTCCGCGGCAGCGGCGAACGAACCGAGCCGCACGACGGCGGCCAGGGTCACCAGATGCCGGGGATCGAACAGCCAAGGCATGGAGATAAGTGTAGCTTATCGATCGAGAAGAGATCATCGCTTGTGCTAATCACGCAGCGGGGATGACGCTGGACGCATGGACTTCACGGATTTCGACACCGCCATCGACAAACTCCCCCGACGCCGGGTCGGCTTCTATCCGACTCCGTTCCACGCCTTGCCCAACCTGTCGGCCGCGTACGGGATCAACCTCTTCATGAAACGCGAGGACCTGGCGGGCCCCAGTGCGATCAGCGGAAGCAAGATGCGTCTGGCCGAGTTCATCCTGGGTCGAGCCGTCGAGGACGGGGTGACGCACGTGATCACCCAGGGTGCGTACCTGACCAACTCGGGGCTGCAGTTCGCCGCCGCCTGCCTGAGCGCACGGATCACGCCGATCCTGGTCCTGACGCGGAACGTGACCCAGCACGGAGAGCTCGGCGAGTTCCGCGGCAACTACCTGCTCAACAGGACGATGGGGGTCGAGACCCACGTCATCAACGTCACCGGCAACACCTGGGACGCTGCGGAGCAGGCCGCGCGGATCGCCGACACCATCGCGAACCGCAAGGCCGAGCTCGAGGCGCAGGGGCACAAGGTTCTCGTCGTCGGAGCCGGTGGTGCGCACCCCGACGGCTTCATCGCGCACGCCCTCACGTTCCGGGAGATGCTGCAGCAGTCCCATGCCGCGGGAGTGGATCTCGACTTCGCCTACCACACGATCGGCACCGGGACCGCGCTGCCGGGGATGCTGGCAGCCAAGCTGAGCCTGGGCCATCCGGTGAAGTTCCGGTCGATCTCCGTCCTGAGGTACAACGACGGAGACTGGATGAATCCCGGCGTGATCGTCGAACGGACCAAGGCGGTTCTGGGCACCCTGGGTGCACCCGTGCCCCACGACGCGACGATCCGCGCCGAGATCGACATCGACCAGCGCTTCATCGGCGAGGACTATGCCGTCGCGTCCCCCGAAAGCTCGGCAGCCATCCGCGAGCTGGCCCGGGCAGAGGGCGTCTTCGTCGGCCCCGCCTACACCGGGAAAGGACTGGCCGGACTGCTCGACCACGCCCGCAGCGGACGGATCCCCGCCGGCAGCAACGTCGCGTTCCTGCACACCGGAGACATCGGCAACCTGTTCGAAATCCCCCAAGTCGTCGGCCACATCACCGCCTGAGACCGCAACGCACCGAACGCGTCGGACACGAGATATTCGGAGGCACCAATGAAGGCAGTCGTCGCAACGGATCAGGCCGCGGAAGCAGCCGGGATCACCCTCGCACAACGGCCCGAGCCGACACCGGCCATCAACGACGTCGTCGTTGCAGTCCATGCGTCGGGCTTCGTCCCCGCGGAGTGGGAGTGGCCCTCGACGTGGGTCGATCGCTCCGGTCACGATCGAGCCCAGGGGATCATCGGCCACGAGTTCGCCGGAGTGGTCTCCTCCCTCGGCTACGGCACGACGGGATTCTCGCTGGGACAGCGGGTGTTCGGGATCACGGACTGGCACCGCGACGGAACCCTGGCCGAGTACGCGGCCGTGGAGGCACGCAACCTCGCGCCACTGCCCGGAGACGTCGACTTCACGGTGGGCGCGAGCCTGCCGATCTCAGGCCTGACCGCATGGCAGGGCCTGTTCCAGCACGGTCGACTCCAAGCCGGCCAGAGCGTCCTCGCCCACGGCGCCGCCGGCGCGGTCGGGTCCGTGGTGACGCAGCTCGCCCGGGAGTTCGGCGCCTACGTCATCGGTACCGGCCGGGCGGCCGACCGCCAAGCGGCGCTCGACTTCGGCGCGAACGAGTTCCTCGACCTGGACCTCGACGATCTCAACGACACCGGTGGCGTCGACCTGGTCTTCGATGTCATCGGCGGTGACATCCAAAGGCGCTCGGCGAGCATCGTCCGCCCCGGCGGGACGCTGGTGTCGGTGGTCGGCCCTGTCGAGGCCCGCCCCGTCGACGGCCTCGCGATCGACTTCGTCGTCGAGTCCGTTCCGAGTCAGTTGGTGGAGATCGTCGACCGGGTGCGGGACGGACGCCTTCGCACGCACATCGGAACCGTCGCGACCCTCGACGACGCCATCCCCGCGCTGAACCCGACCGAGCGGCGCAAGGGCAAGACCGTCATCCGGGTACGCCCCTGAGCGCCCTGGCACAGGCCGGCAGCGCCGTCATCCCACCGACCGGAAGCCCGTCACCGCGCCGGGTCGCTCAGAATCGCCGCGGCGGCAAGTCGGTGGGCTCCCGCCGCAGACGTCCTCGTTGTCGCAAGCGGCGGTGGGCCAGATCGCAGACCAGGGGGTGACCTGTTTGCTGCCGGGTCATGGTGAGGACGACACCAGGCCCGCTCCGTAGGCGATGATCACGAGCTGGACACGGTCGCGGGCGTCGAGTTTGGTGAGCAGCCGCGCCACATGGGTCTTGGCGGTGGCGTGACCGATGAACAGCTCGGCGGCGATCTCGCTGTTGGACAGGCCGCGCCCGACGAGTGTCAGCACCTCGCGTTCCCGCTCGGTGATGCCCTCGAGTCGCTGCGGAGGGGCAGCGGCCGCGGGACGGTTCGCGAACTCCTCGATCAGGCGTCGGGTGACGCTCGGCGCGATGAGGGCGTCGCCGGCGGCCACGACGCGGGTCGCGGCGAGGATGTCGTCCAGCGCCATGTCCTTGACCAGGAATCCGCTGGCCCCCGCCCGGAGCGCGGAGTAGACGTTGTTGTCGTCGTCGAAGGTGGTGAGCATGAGTACGCGCGGTGCCGGGGTATCGGTGGTGATCATCCGGGTGGCTTCGATGCCGTCCATGCCGGGCATCTGGATGTCCATCACGACGACGTCGGGCCGGAGTTCCCTGACTGTCCGGACTGCCTCCGTGCCGGTTCCGGCCTCGCCCACGATCTCCAGATCGGGGGCGTCGGCGATGACCATGCGAAGGCCGGCTCGTACGAGGGGCTGGTCGTCGGCGAGGACGATGCGTACGGTCATCCCGGCAGCCTGGCTGTCACCCGGAAGCCGCCTTCGGGGCGCGGCCCGGCGCTGAACTCGCCGCCCAGCAGGTCTGCTCGGTCGCGCATTCCAGTGATTCCGTAGCCGGTGCCGTCGGTCGCGGCATCGGGTGGCGCGCCGGTGCCGTCGTCGACGACCTCGATGGCCAGCTCGGCGGTGCGGTAGTCGACGTTCACCTGGCAGTGGCGGGCGTTCGCGTGGCGGACCACGTTGGTCAATGACTCCTGGATGATGCGGAATGCCGATTGGTCCGTGTCGGGTGGCAGCGGACGTTTCGTGCCCTGCCAGCGCACCTTGACGTGGAGTCCGGCCGTGGCGGTGCCCTGCGTCAGTCGGTCCACGCCTGCCATGCCCGTCACCGGTTCGGGTTCGGTCCGGTGCAGCGTGCCGAGCATTTGGCGGAGCCCCACGAGGGTCTCCCGGCTGGTCAGCTCGATCGCGTCGAGCGCTCTGCGGGCTCCCTCAGGCTGGGTCTCGATGACCCGCTTGGCCGCGCCGGCCTGGATGGCGACCACTCCGATGCTGTGGGCGACCGTGTCGTGCAGCTCCCGGGCGATCCGCAGGCGCTCCGCCTGCACCGCTTGGGCAGCGGCCTGTTCACGCAGCCGCTCGGCGTACTCGCGCCGCTGGCGGATCGAGCTGCCCAGCGTCCAGGAGACCAGGGCGACCGAGGCGATCGGCACCGCGGCCTCGGTCACACCGTGCGCCCAGCCTCCGTTCGTGATCCGCCAGCCGCTGATCTGCGCCGTGAGGACCGCGACGGCCGCCATGGCAGTGGTGCGACGGCTGCGGTCGGAGGTGGCGGCGATGTAGAGCAGCAGCACGTCCGCCGTCGGGAGCAGCAGGGCCCACGCCCAGGGAACGAGCGCCGCAGCCGCCAGGGATTCGGTGAGGACCAGGCCCAGGACCGGCAGTGGTCGGCGTCGGGCCGCGACGAGCGGCAACGCCAGGCCGACGGCGAGCGCCAGGCCGGCCCAGGGGCCCCGCAGGAAGGGGGCGGCCTCGGGCCCGCCCTGTTGCTCGAGCAGCCACAGCGCCAGTGCGAACAACGGGGCCGCGCACCAGGTGAGGACCGGCCAGGCGCCTGGCGGGATGCGTCCGAGCAGGGGCGGCCGGGGCTTGATCTCTTCCACAGGCCGAGCCTAGGCGTGCATCCGGCTCTCCGCGTCGACTTACAGGCGTACGCCTGCGGCATGACGGACCACCCAACGGGTCCGCTGAGGGCCGGACGCCCCCAGGACCCGGCTTGGGCGAGCGTGGACGGCGTTCCGAACTCCACCGAGAGGACTCCCATGGTGATGGACGCGATGACGACGACCACGTACGCGGCGGCTGCCCGAGCCCGTGGGCTGCACAAGGTCTACGGGGAGGGGGAGACCCGGGTCCTGGCGCTGGACGACGTCAGCGTGGAGTTTCCCCGCGGCGAGTTCGCCGCGATCATGGGTCCCTCGGGATCCGGCAAGTCCACGCTGATGCACTGCATGGCCGGCCTCGACAGCGTGACCTCCGGCTCCGCGACGATCGGCGATGTCGAGCTGGTCGGCATGAAGGACAAACAGCTGACCCGGCTGCGCCGGGACAGGATCGGGTTCATCTTCCAGGCCTTCAATCTGATGCCCACGCTCACCGCCATGGAGAACATCACGCTGCCCGGGGACATCGCCGGGCGCAAGCCCGACCGGGACTGGCTGGCACGGGTCGTCGACGCGGTGGGCCTGGCCGACCGGCTGAAGCACCGCCCCGGCCAACTGTCCGGCGGACAGCAGCAACGCGTGGCCTGCGCCCGCGCCCTGGCAGGAAAGCCCGAGATCATCTTCGCCGACGAGCCCACCGGGAACCTCGACTCGCACGCCGGCGCGGAGGTCCTGGCGCTCCTCGGCTCCTGCGTGCGCGACTTCGGCCAGAGCGTCGTCATGGTCACCCACGACCCGGTGGCCGCCGCCCACGCGGACCGGGTGGTCTTCCTCGCCGACGGCCGCATCGTCGACGAACTACGAACGCCCACCGCCGACAGTGTGCTGGACCGCATGCGCCGACTCGACCGCGTCGGCTGACGGGGGCTGTCACCCATGTTCCGTACCGCACTGCGCAATGTCCTGGCCCACCGCGGCCGACTCCTGATGACCACCCTGGCCGTGCTGCTCGGCACCGGGTTCATGACCGGCACCATGATCTTCTCCGACAGCATCCACCAAGCCGCGAACAACAGCCGCAGCAAGGACTTCACCGGCATCTCGGTCCAGGTTGCCGACGACACCGCCGGACTTCCCTCCAGCGCCAGACAGAACAGCACCAAGAGCTCCGCCCGGCTCACGGAGGCGACCGTCCGTCGGATTGCCGCGCTGCCGGGAGTCGCCGGGACCCGCGCGGAGGTGAGCGGCACCGCTGCCATCGCGGACAAGAACGGCAACATGATCGGCGACATCATGAGAAGCACGGGCGCCAACTTCGTGCCGGATGCCGCCGGGAACGATGCGCGCTACCCGATGCTCCAGGGCCGAGGACCGCACACCGCGACCGAGGTCGCCCTGGACCGGGGCACTGTCGAGAAAGCAGGCTACCGGCTCGGTGACACCGTCCGCATCGCTGCCAACGGCCCTGCCATCAGCGTCACCCTGACCGGCGTCTTCTCCTCCGACGCGCCTGCGGTCCGGTCCGGCAACCCGCTGGCCCTGCTGGACACCCAGGGCGCCAGGCGGGTGCTGTCGCTGGCGCCGGACCAGTACAGCAGCATCGACGTCACCGCCGCCCCCGGCACCTCCGAGACCGCACTGCTGCACGCCGTCACCCCGCTGGTCCCCGGCGGCAACCAATTCCGAGTCGAGACCGGCGCGCAGCTGGCCGCGCAGCAGGCCGAGAGACTGGCCCAGAGCGGCAGGAGCCTGGCCACCATGCTGACCACCGCTGCCGGGATCTCGCTGTTCATCGGCATCTTCCTCATCGCCAACACCTTCACCATGCTGGTGGCCCAGCGCACTCGGCAGCTGGCACTGCTCCGCGCCATCGGCGCCGGGCGCAGCCAGGTCACCCGCTCCGTGCTGATCGAGGCGCTCCTTGTCGGTCTCAGCGGCTCCGCCGCCGGACTGCTCCTCGGCATCGGCATCGGCGCCGCCCTCGCGGCGGGAGTGAAGTCCCTGGACGCGGACCTCCCCAGAGCCGGCGTGGTCATCACCCCGACAACCGTGCTGATCACCCTGCTCGTCGGCACCCTGGTCACTGTCCTGTCCGCCGCGCTGCCCGCGCTGCGCGCCTGCCGGATCCCCCCGGTCGCCGCGCTGAGCAGCGGCGAGCAACCCGCCACCCACCGAAGCCTGTTTCTTCGCAACGTCCTCGGCTCCCTGACCACCGCCGGGGGCCTCGGCCTGGTCGTGTTGGGCAGCACCGAGAGGGGCGCCACGGCGCGTTTGCCGCTCATGGCGGGGGCGCTCCTCGCGGTCCTCGGCATCGTGCAACTGCTGCCGCTGCTGTCCCGCCCGGTCATCGCCCTGGCCCGCCCACCGCTCGCCCGCCTTTGCGGCACCCCCGGCTCACTCGCCGCACTCAACGCGATCCGCAACCCGCGCCGCACCGCGAGCACAGCCGCCGCCCTGACCATCGGACTCACCCTGGTCACCGCGATGACCGTGATCGGCGCCTCGGTCTCGGATGCGATCGACCGTGCCGTGACCCAGGAGATGACGGCGGACTACGTCGTCACCACGCTCACCGGCACCCTGGACCCGAGCATCGCGACATCGGTCGCCCATGCCCCCGGGGTGGTCGCCTCCAGTCCGGTCACCGACGTGGAGTGGTCGATAGCCGGCGAGCGGACCGAGGCGAAGGGTCTGGACGCCGACAGTGCCGATCAGCTGGTCCGGCCGAACATGAGTCAGGGGGCGGCCACGGCACTGAAACGAGGTCAGATCCTGGTGGACTCCAGCTTCGCGAGCCGGCACGGACTGGCCGTCGGCTCCACCGTGACCGTGGCCGCCCCGCACGGGACCGGCATCCGCCTCACCGTCGGCGGGGTGTTCGCACCCAGCCGGATGCTCGCCCCCGTGCTCCTGCCGGGCGGCGTGGTCGCCGCCCACCAGCCGTACGCGCCGGCGCAGCAGATCCTGGTCAAGGGCGCGAACGGGGCAACCCCGGCCTTCAAACAGGCTCTCAAGGACGCCACCGGCAGAAGCCCGGTGGTCGAGGTCGAGAACAAGCAGAACCTGAGGGACGGGTTCGACCGCACCATCACCTTCGCCCTCAACCTGCTCTACGCACTGCTCGTGATGTCGTTGCTGGTCGCGGCCCTGGGAGTGGTCAACACACTGGCAATGGCCGTGTTCGAGCGCAGGCGTGAGCTCGGCCTGCTCCGGGCGATCGGCCTGGACCGCGGCGGCGTCAAGCGGATGGTACGGCTGGAATCGGTGTTGATCTCCGTCTTCGGCGCGGCGATCGGCATGGCCTTCGGCGTCTTCCTGGCCTGGGCGGCCGGCACGACCATGACCGTGACCCTGCCAGAGCTCCGCACGGTCTTGCCCTACCCCAAGCTGTTGCTGATGCTGCTGGCCGCCGTTCTCGTCGGCCTGGCCGCCGCCCAATGGCCGGCTCGCCGGGCCGCCCGTCTTGACGTGCTGGACAGCATCACCGCGGACTGACGGCCCGGACGGGGTCCATTGCTGGGCGGACAAGGGCTACCAGGGAGCTTGCAGCACCATCCGCGTCCCTACCGCGGCCGCTGGGACACACTCTCCGCCAGCCGACGGCCGGTGAAAGTCTCCCACGCCAAGATCAGCGGCTCAAGGCAAGCATCGGAAGGCACCGGGCAGTTGGAGGCTCAGCGGCAGGCGCCGGCTTTCACCGCTCTCGTGGCGAAGTAGCCGGGGAGCCAGCCGGCTGTGGCGTCCGAGTGGTGCGGCGCCTCGGTGAAGCCGGTGATGGCGAAGCCCGCCGCGATCTGGCCGCCGAGCTGCTCGGCGAGCGTGTGGCTGTACTCCACCGGCGCGTCCAGGCCCCACAGCCGTTCCCGCTCGGCGGGCTCCAGGTGGGTGAGGTCGCTGTAGGGCAGGCGGTGGCGCACCACCAGCTCTCCGCGCGCCTCCAGGGGTTCGGCGTCGAAGAGGTAGACGTCCGGGTTGAGGAAGCCGGACAGCAGCGTCCTGCCGGGGCGCAGCACGCGGTGGCACTCGCGCCAGACCGGCGCCAGCTCGGGGATGAACAGGTTGGAGACCGGGTGGACGACCAGGTCGAACGAGGCGTCCGGGAACGCGCTCAGGTCGCGCGCGTCGCCGAGCACCGTGCGCAGGTCGAGCCCTTCCCGCGCCGCGACCATCTCGTCCTGCGCCAGCTGGCGGGGCGAGTTGTCGAAGACGGTCACCCGCGCGCCCGCCGCGGCCAGCACCGGACCCTGCTGCCCGCCGCCGGAGGCCAGGCAGAGTACGTCGCAACCGGCGATCTCCGGCGGGAACCAGGTCGGGTCCACCGGCTCGTGCCCGATCAGGACGATGGACCACTGGCCGGCCCGCGCCTTGGCGATCACCTCGGGGCCGACCGGGCGCGACCACTCGTTGTCCTGCTCCACCTCGCGGTCCCAGGCGAGGCGGTTGTGCGCGACGGGGTCGATGGGGGCGACGGGAGTCTGACTCATGCGCCACACCCTAGTTGCCGCACCGCGCAGGTGTCCGCCCATGGCTGTGCGGCGGTCCGGTCGGCGCTCCCACTCGGGGGCTTACTCGAGCACGCGGCTGATCGCGGGCAGCGCGTCGCCGGGGTTGCGGACCAGGATGATCCTGGCGGACGGCGCGTGGGCGTGGATGATGTTCAGGACGCGGTTGAACCAGAGCGTGGTCTCCTCGGTCGGCGGAAGCTGAGGGTCCTGGCCGCTGACGAAGCTGCCGATCACCACGCCGTCGTACTCGGCGTCACTCAACTCCTGGACCAGACGGGCGTCGCCGTCCTCGTCGTCGGTCAGGACCACGATGGTGGCCGCCAGCCCGGCCGCCCGCAGGCGCGCCTGGACGGCCGCGCCTATCTCCGGGTGCTTGCCGAATCCCAGGACCCGCCACGGCTTGAGAAATTCCGAGGTCGACAACTGTTCCCCCTGCTCATAGAATTGGATTGACCATGAGTTAAATGACTTGATTGGGAGTCTAGCCAAATCTGATGGCCGACGTCAAAGGAACTCAGCGCACGTACCGCTCGCCGCTGCGCGAGCAGGCCGCCCGGCGCACCCATGAGGCGGTGGTGGCTGCCGCCGTGCAGGTGTTCGCCGAGGAGGGCTACACGGGCGCGAGGATCGAGCAGATCGCCGCCCGCGCCGGCGTCTCGCGCCCGACCGTTTTCGGCATCGGCAACAAGGCCCAACTGTTCGCCCTCGCCCGGCAGTACGCCGCCACCGACGGCAGCGTCACCGCCAACGACGAGGGATTCCAGCGGCTGCTGGCGATCCCCGACGCGCACCGGCTGCTCGAGGAGTTCGCCGCCTTCACCGCCGCTATCTCGCAGCGGCTCGGGCCGCTGCAACTGGCACTCGAGCAGGCCGCGGGGACCGATCCCGAACTGGCGCAGCTTCAGGAGTCCAGCCAGCAGGAACTGCTGGAATGCGCTCGCGGAATCATCGCGGCCACAGCCGCGACAGGATCGTTGCGGCGTGACATCCCGCGTGAGGCTGCCGCCGACGTGCTCTGGCTGCAGATCCAGCCCGCCAACTACCGGCACCTGGTCGAGGAGCGCGGTTGGAGCCACCACGCATTCGAGCGCTGGCACGCTGCGACGATGATCGCCGCCCTGCTGGAACCCGCTGGGGCGTCGTGACCGGCGCCGGCCCGTCCTCAGGCGCCGCCGGGGCGGCCTGACTGTCCCTACCGTCGCGGGCGCGGCACTGTTGCCGGCTTCAGGGTCAGGGCGAGGGCGGCTGTAGCCACGCTCACGGCGGCCATCGCGTAGAAGGCGATGCGGTAGCCGTCGACGACGGCCGCGGCACCACCGGCGCGGCTGTGGCTGGTCACACCGGCCGCGACGGTGACCAGGGCGGCCAATCCCAGTGCTGCGCCGAGCTGACGACACATGTTGATCAGACCGGAGGCGACGCCGGCGTTGCGCGGATCGACGCCGGTGGTGGCGGCGACGATCGCCGGCATCATCGTCACGCTCGTCCCGGCACCGACGACCAGGGTGGGAAGCAGCACATGACCGACGTAGTCGGAGTGCGCCGGCAACTGGCCCAGCCACGCCAGTCCGGCGGCGGCGACGAGACCGCCGATCACCACCAGACGGCGCGGGCCCACGGTCGGGATCAGCCTCTGCGAGACGAGGACGCCGACGCTGATCACGGAGACCATCGGCAGCAGGGACAGGCCGGTGCGCACGGCGCTCTCGCCGAGCACCTGCTGCAGGTAGAGCGAGAGGAAGAACAGCGGTGCGGTGATCACGGCTCCCATGCACAGCGTCAGAACGTTGCCGGCCCGCAGGTTGTGGACCGAGAGGAGCTCCAGCGGGATCAAGGGCTGGTCCGCGCGCCGCTCGATGACCACGAACGCGGCCAGCAGCACGACGCCGGCGATCAGGGCGGCGAGGATCTGGCCCGATCCCCAGCCGTGGTCCGGGGCGGCCGAGACGCCGTAGACGATCGCGGCGGTGGCGATCGTGATGGTGACGGCGCCGGGGACGTCGATACCCGGGCGGCTGCGGGAGACGGGGGTGGGTGCCAGGCAGACCAGGCCGGCGAGGAGCAGGCCCACGCCGATCGGCACGTTGACCAGCAGCACCCAGCGCCAGCTCAGGGAGGCGGTCAGCAGACCACCGAGCACGATGCCGGCTGCGGCGGCGCTGGAGGCCGCGACGCCCCACCAGGTCATCGCCCGGGTGCGCTGGGCGGGTTCGGTATGGCTGGCGGTGATCAGGCTCAGGCTGGAGGGGGCGAGCGCGGCAGCTCCTGCGCCCTGGACCAGGCGCGCCGCCAGCAGCATCCAGCCCGTCTGGGCCAGACCGCCGAACAGGCTGGCGGCGGAGAAGACGAACAGCCCGATCTGGAAGACCCGGCGGCGGCCGAACAGGTCCCCGGCACGCGACGCGAACAGCAGCAGGCCGCCGAAGGAGACCAGGTATCCGTCGACCACCCACTGCTGCGCGTCGGCCGACAGGCCCAGCCCCGACCTCATCGAGGGCAGGGCGACGTTCACGATGCTGGAGTCGAGCACCACCATGAACTGGGCGGTGCACGCGATCACGGCGACGGCGGCCAGTCCTACGCCCGGCTTGGCCACCGCCTGCGGTGAGCGCCGTGCGGCGGGCGGTGGCGTGCCTGTGGGGCGGGTGCGCATGTGCGGCATGGGATGCTCCTGGACAAGTTGCCGGATAGGCTCTCCGGAACGAGCCTAGGCAATGCCGGACAGGCTGTCCACCTAATGCCGGACAGGCGATCCGCTAAAGTGGTCACCGGCGCACGGCGGACTGGCGCACCGGCGGACCGGCGCGCGGGATCGGAGGAACGGGATGACTTCGGGCGGGACTTCGTTCCCCACCAGGCGGGCCGCCGCCGAGCGCAACCGCGACAAGATCCTCAACGCCGCCCGAGGCGCCTTCGCCGACCCCGACGCGGAGGTGTCGATGGCCGAGGTCGCACGCCGCGCGGGCGTCGGCATGGCCACGCTCTACCGCAACTTCCCCGGACGCCGGGAACTGCTGGAAGCCCTCTACGTCGACGAGGTCGACGCGATCTGCCGGGCCGCCCGCATCGAGGACGGCCAGACACCGGGCCAGGCCCTGACCGCCTGGCTGCGCCTGCACTTCGACTTCATCCCCAACAAGCGCCTGATCGTGGCCGAGCTGCTCGAACACGCCTCCCAGGACACCGCCCCTCCCAGCCACCGCCACCGGGCACTCGCCGCCGGCCAGCCTCTGCTCACCGCGGCGCAGGAGTCCCACGAGATCCGCGGCGACATCACCCTGGTACAGATCTTCGACGCGATCGTCGCCATCGCCAGGATCCACGGCGATCGCGACTACCTCGAACCGATCATCCAGACCCTGCTCGACGGCCTCCACACCTGAAGCGATCAGCGCCGCCCGGCCGGGGAGGCCCGGAACTCAGCCGAGCCGATGCCCTTTCGTCGCACACGCCGGCGGCCTGACCCCGCCTCAGTCGTCCAGGGAGCGCTCGTCCGGGTCGATTGCGCGCATGATGCGTCGGCTGATCTCGCGTAGCTGCCGGGTCTGGGCCTTGGTCAGCGGGTCGAAGACCAGGCGGCGGACCTCCTCGACATGGCCGGGCGCGGCTGCCGCCACCTTGGCCCCGCCCTCGTCGGTCAGGATCGCCAGGGTGTAGCGGCCGTCCGTCGGATCAGGCGTGCGGCGCACCCAGCCGCGCTGCTCGAGCCGGGCGACCACCTGCGACAGGCGTGGCAGCGAACCCTCGGTCTGCACCGCCAGCACGCTCATCCGCAGGGTGCGGTCGGGCACCTGGGACAGCTTGGCCAGCACCTGGTACTCGAAGTGGCTGATCCCGGCGTCGCGGCGCAACTGCTCGTCGAGCGCGGACGGCAGCCTGATCAGTGTGCCGGCCAGGGCGAGCCATGCAGCGCCCTCCTCGGCGTCGAGCCAACGGGGCTCCTGCGAGACGTCCATGACACCAGCATAGCTTAAGAGTTGAAGTGAATCGGCAGTCGGATCACTTGCATGGCGAAGTCAATCTGAGCTAGCTTCACTTAAAGCATTAACTGATGGACACCCAAGGCAGGCCGCGACCGCCCAGCAGTGCGGGACGTCGGCATCACGCAGAAAGAGGAGACATCATGACCACGTCCGTCATCGGCCTCAGCATCGACGCCGCCGACGCAGCCGCCCTCGCCGCCTTCTGGTCGAAGGTTCTCCACCGCCCGGTCAACCCGGGCGCGACCACCGAGAGCGCCGCGATCGACGCCGCCGACCCGGCCGGCGGCCCGAAGCTCGCCTTCTGGAGGGTCCCGGAGCCCAAGTCGGCCAAGAACCGCCTCCACCTCGACCTGTGGACCGACGACTTCGAGGCCGAAAGCAAGCGGCTGACCGACCTCGGCGCCACACCGGTCGCCGACGCCGAGAAGCCGGCGGTCCGCTGGACCACCTTCGCCGACCCGGAGGGCAACGAGTTCGACCTGGTGGGCCCCGTGCCCGCCGAGTGACCGGCGGCGCTCGCACCAGTGCTATCCGCTTCTCCTAATCACCCCACGCGAAAAGGAACTCAATGATGGATCACGTGGATCGACAGGGAACCACCAGGCGGACGATGCTCCGCACCGGAGCCATGGCCGGGACGGCTGCGGCTCTCGGCGCCACCGGGGTGTTCACGGCCGCAACGGCACGCGCGGCCACCCCGGCGGCCAACGGGGGGCAGCAACTCCCGTACCCGTCCGGCGTCACTGACACTTCGCACTGCACTCCGGAGATCGCCGCAGTCTTCCGCGGCATCCTCACCGCCAAGAGCAGGCACGACGCCGCCGGGTTCCTGTCCTACTTCTCCAGGACGAACACCGTCTACATCGACGCGTGCCTGGGTGTCACCATGACCGGCCGGCAGGCGCTGAACAACTTCTTCACCCCCTTCCTCGCGAGCGTGCCCGCCGACGCGATCTCCTACCCGCTGCGCATCGTCGGCGACGCGCGAAGCGCAGCGATCGAGTTCGTGGACACCCCCGCCTTCTTCGGCCAGGAGATCCGCACCCTCTCCGCCGTCACCTTCGACGACAACCACAAGGTCACCCGCTGGGTCGACTACTGGGACGGCCGCAGCTCCCTCATCCAGAACACCATCGCCGACACCTACCCCACCGACTTCAGCGATTCCCAGCAGAACGCCCACCCCGCCGTCGCCCGGGCCGCCCGTGCGCTCCAGACCGCATTCGCGGCGGGCGACGCGGCCGGGGCCGTCGCCCTGATGTCCGACGACGTGGTCCACGAGGACCTGGCCGCACACACCCGCGTCCGTGGCACGCTCCAGGTCCAGCGCTACTACACGCGGGCGCTCGGACAGCTCCCCTACGGCCCGGGTGCCGCGCTGGTCCACACCGGCGGCAGCCGCCAGGGCGGCGGCTACGAGTGGACGGCCGCCCCGCACGCCGCCCCGATACGACGCGGCCACACCTGCCTCGAACTCGACGGGACCGGCAAGGTCAGCCGCCTGACCACCATCTACGACTCGAGCCTGCTGACCCACGCCGCCTACCAGTCCCTGATCGGCCTCAGCGCCGAGGCACCGCTGCCCGCGCGGTGAGTGAACTCCACCCGCCGCAGACGACCCGTGCCATCCGACCACGAAACGGAAGCGAACCACGATGACTGAGCTGCACCAGCACTTCGCCCTGGACCGGACCGCGCAGGACCTCCTTTTCCGCGAGGCCCGCACCGCGAACACCTTCTCCGACGAGCCGGTCAGCGAGGACCAGGTCGCCGCGATCTACGACCTGGTCAAGTACGCACCGACCGCGTTCAACTCCCAGCCGCTGCGCATCCTGCTGGTGCGCTCCCCCGAGGCCCGCGAGCGTCTCGTCGAACATCTGTGGGACGGCAACAAGGCGAAGGCCGCCGCCGCTCCGCTGGTCGGGGTGCTCGCCTACGACCCCGAGTTCCACGAGCACCTGCCCACCCAACTGCCGCACTTCCCCGCCGCACAGAGCCTGTTCCAGGGCAAGGACCACCGCTTCGTCGAAGCCTCCGTCAGCGCCGGGCTGCAGATCGGCTACTTCATCCTCGGCGTGCGGGCCGTGGGCCTGGCCGCCGGGCCCATGACCGGCCTGCACGCCGAGGCCATCGACAAGGAGTTCTTCGCCGAGACCGGCTACAGGACCCTCGTCGTGATCACCATCGGCAAGCCGGACGAGGACCCCGCATTCCCCCGCGGCCCGCGCCTGGAACAGAACCTGGTCGTCACCACGGTCTAAGCTCCGCCGCTGCGCAGCAGCAGCAACGACGACGACGACGACGACCGATGATCAGAACCGCAGCGTGACCGGACGGGGCCCGCCGGCGCGGGCCCCGTCCGCGTTGCCGGCGCAGTGCTACGAAGCGCGGCGCTGGACCTTCCCGGCCTTCAGGCACGCTGTGCAGACCTTGAGCCGCACCGGCCGGCCGTCGACAGTCGCCTTCACGGGCTGGATGTTCGGGCGGAACATCCGCGCCGAGCGCCCGAGCACCCGCCGCCTCTGGGCGTTGCGCCCCAGCCTGGCGACCTTTCTGCCGAAGCTCGGCTCCTTGCCGCACACGTCGCAGCGTTGTGACATCAGCATTCTCCTCGAAGAGTTCGCGATGGCATGCCGACCGCCCATCGCGATGTCGATCGGGAAGGGAGAAGTGCCGCTGCGGAAGCGGTGGTCGACGGCATGGGAAACACGGGCAGGACTCAGCACGCAGCGTCGGGGAATCGACCGCTGTCGCCTGCCTGGTGAGGTGTCTCTACCTGTGCCGTCTCTAGAACATGCGGCAGACCGTAACGGCATGCCCCAGCGCGTTCAAGTGGTTTATCAGCTGTGCGGGACCGGAGCTGGGGCTGAGTCCTGGCATGAGCGCAGGGTCCGGCCTGGTACCAGGCGCGGGCGACGTCTGATGCCAGGGCTCAGCCCTGGAGGCGACGCACTGGTACCGCGTTGATCCATAGCGTCGGACCTGCCGGTTTCAAGGCCGGTGCGCGGTCAGCGCAAGCGCATAGACCAGGGAGCCCCTCGTGTCCGCAGTGGAAATCCTCGCCGTCATCGGCGTCATCGGACTGGTGATCTACCAGCAGCTGGCCGGGCAGTCTCTGCGCGGCAAACGCGTGGTGCTGCTGCCGGCGATCCTGACGGTCGTCGGGTTCACCAACCTGACCAGCGGTGGCCGGCACCTGCAGACGGCCGACCTCGTCTGGTTGACCATCGGCGCCGCCGGCTCGATCGTGATCGGCCTGGGCTTCGGCGCGATCATGCATCTGGAAGCCCGCAACGGCACGCTGTGGGCGAAGATGCCGGTACGCGGACTGTGGTTGTGGGTCGTCCTGGTGGCCTGGCGCGGCGTCATCTACCTACCTGCCGCCGCCATGCACGCCCACGTCGCCGCATCGAGCGCGACCCTGCTGTTCACCCTGGGCCTCAACCGGCTGGCGCAGGCCGCCGTCATCGTCCCGCGCGCCATGTCGTCCGGCATCCCGTTCGCCCCCGAGAAGGACGGCAGGACGTTCATGGCCACCGCATTCGAACGCGGACGCCCGGACGCACCGAGCACCACGCACGACCAGCGGCTCGACGACGTCCGCAGCTACCCCGACGACCAGCGCGAACACCGCCATGCGCGTCGCGAGAACCGCTCCGGGCAACGCCTCGCGCACCCGTCGCCGCGGTTCGACCCGTGGACCGGCCATGACCAGCGGTACGCGCCTTAATCTACGCGCACCTGGCCGTCCACGCCGCCATCCGGGCACAGGGGCACGCCTCGGCACCACACGGTCCGCCAGACTCGACCTACACAGATCACCTCCAGTATCCGTTGAACTGCACAAAGTCACCTATGCCAACAGTATTGGGTTTCAGGCTCGGGAGGAATCGCATCCTTGATTCGGAGGCGCGAGGCGCCGGAGTTGTCTGCGCCTTGGTAGTAGCGGTCAGTCTGGTCGCTTCTGGTTCTCGATGTACTCCTTGATGACGGCCAGGGGTGATCCGCCGCAGGATGCCGCGAGGTAGCTGGGGGCCAGAAGTGCTCGCCCCACAGGTACGTGCGGATGTGGGCGGGAAACTCCTGGCGCAGGCGGCGGGCGGAAACGCCCTTGAGCGAGCCGACCAGCCGGGACAGGACGGCCTTGGGCGGGTAGTGCCCGAGCAGGTGCACATAGTCCTTCTCGCCGTTGAATGCGACCAGTTCGGTCTGGAAGTCGGCGCAGACGGCACGCATGACCGCTTCGCGGCGCGGCGGGATCTCGTCGGTGAACGGTCCGCGCCGGTACGTGGGGGTGAAGACCACATGGGCATGCAGGGTATGAACAACCGTTCGACCCCTGCGGATATCGGGATTTGACTCCCACCGTGGTGACATCGATTGCTACGGTCGCGTTGTGAAGCTCGTGGTGCGGGTGAAACTGCTGCCGCAGGCCGACCAGGCCGCCGCACTGCACGCCACCCTGCGCGCGGTCAACGAGGCGGCCTGCTGGGTCTCCGGCGTGGCGTTCGAGCGCGGGGTCCCGCGTGAGTACGAGCTGCGCAAGCACACCTACGCCGAGCTGAAGGCGCGCGGGCTGGGAGCACAGGCCGCACAGCACACCATCAAGAAGGTCCGCGACGCCTACACCGCCTTGCAGGCGAACATCCGCGCAGGGAACCTCGGCAGACCGGGGTCCAAACGCCGGGTCACGGCGCAGTCCAAGCCGATCACGTTCCGTCCCCAGGCAGCGCAACCCTACGACGACCGGTGTCTGTCCTGGCAGTACGACGCGGGGACGGTATCGATCTGGAGCACCGCCGGACGACTGCGCAACGTGCGCTTCACCGGTTCCCAGGGTGCACTCAAACGGCTGCGCGAGCATCGCAAGGGCGAGTCGGACCTGGTGGAGCGAGACGGTGCCTTCTACCTGATCGCCACCTGCGAGGTGCCCGAGACCCCCGTCAATGAGAACCCTGTCGGGTTCGTCGGGGTGGACCTGGGCATCGTGAACATCGCCACCACCAGCACCGGCTACCGGGCCGCCGGACGAGGCCTGAACCGGCACCGCAAACGGCAAATCGACCTGCGCAAGAAGCTCCAGGCCAAGGGAACCAAGTCCACCAAGCGCCTGCTCAAGAAGCGGTCCCGCAAAGAACAGCGGCACGCTGCCAACGTCAACCACGTCATCGCCAAGACCATCGTCGCCACCGCTGAACGCACCGGCCACGGCATCGCCCTCGAAGATCTGACGGGCGTCCGCGACCGGGTACGGCTCCGAAAGGGACAGCGGACCCAACTCCACTCGTGGGGCTTCCACCAACTCGGCCAGTACCTCGCCTACAAGGCCAAACGCGCCGGCGTCCCGCTGGTTCACGTCGATCCGGCGTACACCAGCCAGGAATGCTCCCAGTGCCACCACGTCGACCCGAAGAACCGCGTCGACCAGGCAACGTTCGTCTGCAGGTCCTGCGGGACCATGGTGCACGCGGACACCAACGCGTCCCACAACATCGCCCGCAAGGGCGAGACCGTGTGGACAGCGGGGCGTGAGTCACGCGTCCCAGCACCTGTATAGGTGCTCAGACGGAGGAGGCCACGCGACAGCCAGCCGCGCCCTACCTCCAAGCCCGACCCTTCACCGGCCGGGTCAAGTTGACCCACTGGGGGAACGGCTCCGGCTCGGGCCAGAACATCTTCAAGAACGCCGCCTCCATCGTGAACAACACCGACCACTTCGTGGAAGTCATGGACGTCAACCTGCACTGGTACAACTACGCCCCGCAGTACGCGGGCAGCCTCAACGCCACGGCCAACACCGACTCGTGGCTGCAATCCTGACGCTCTCCGCCGGGACGAGCCCGGGCCCCCTGCACCAGTTCGGTGCAGGGGGCCTTCGCAATGCCGTGTACGTCGCAGGTGCGCAGTGAGTCGACGCGCACCTCTTCGGAAGCCGCCGTGGGTGCGCTGCTGCCGGACCGTAATCCAACGCGAGCAGCAGGTCAGCGGGGGACGCCGCCCAGGGTGCGGCGCCAACGGGCCTCGGCGAAGGAGTACAGGCCGAACGCGATGAGGCCCAACGCCACCAGGACCAGCACCAGCGGGCCGAAGGAGGTCTGGGCGAAGGAGCGCAGCGTGGCGTCCAGGCCCTTGGACCTGCCCGGGGTGTCGGACAGTGCGGCCTGCAGGGCGAAGACGCCGAACGCGCCCACGATCACGCCACGGGCGATGTGCCCGGCCTGCCCGAGGCGCAGCACGAGGTCGCGGGTGCGGTAGGTCATCCAGCCGGTGCGCAGCCGTTCGGCGAAGCGCTTGCCGATGGCCCGGACCACGATGGCGATGCCGACGGCGATGACGGCCAGGGACAGGACGATCATCAGGACGCGTCCGCCGTCGGTGTGCAGCAGGCGGGCGCTGACGTCGTGGGCGCTGTCGTCGGAGGTGGTGGGGGTGCGACCGTGGGCGAGGAACTGGTAGGTGCTCCAGGCCGCGATCGCGTAGACCACGGCGCGGACCGCGTCCAGGAGTCGGTGGCCGCCGCTCTCGGCGGAGTCGACGGCCCGCACCGCGCGCCACAGTGTCAGGCCGACGAAGCCGATGACCAGGAGCCACAGCAGCAGTTCACCGAAGGGCTCGTCGGCGATCGCAGTCAGGGCGCCGGCGCGGTCCAGGTCGTGGCGCCCGAAGCCGAGTGCGACCAGAACTGCCAGGATGCCGATCACGATGTAGACCACGCCCCGGGCCACGAAGCCGGCTCGGGCCAGGCCGTCGATCGCCCCCGCCCCGGCCACCCTCCGTGCGCCCCCACGGCGACGGGTGCCGGATCGGCGCTCACGGTAGGTGCGGCTGCGGCCGTAGCGCGAACTGCTGGTACGGCGGCTGGGGGAATGTCGTCTGCCGGAAAGTGTCCAGTCCATGTGTGCCTCCTGTCACTCCGGCTGCCCCGTCCCGCTGGCTGAAAACCGCCCCAGGGACAACTCTTGACGCTTCGTCGCCAAGCAGCGTCGGGCTGTCTCCTGCGGACCCGACGGGGCTTGGAGGAGGCATGGGTCAGAGCTTGCGCCAGCGGGCGGAAGCGAAGGAGAAGGCGCCGAAGAGTACGAGTCCCAGCGCGACCAGGACGAGGAGCCAGGGACCGGCCGGGGTGTGGGCGAAGCTGCGCAGGGTGGCGTCCATGCCCTTGGCCTGTTTCGGATCGAAGCGGACGGCTGCGACCACGATGAACACGCCGGCGCCGGCGAAGACGGTGCCGCGCGCGGTGCTGCCGCCGATGCCCAGCGCGGTGACGACCTTGCGGACGCGCACGCTCATGGCGGCTGTGTTCAGCTTCTTGAGGAAGGTGCGTCGGATCGCGCTGACCGCGATGCCCACGCCGACACCGAACAGCACCACGCCGACGATCGCCACCAGCACCTGGCCGCCAGGGAGTTTGAGCGCGGACGCGGTCCAGTCCTGCGACTTGGCGTTGCTGCCCGTCTGGCCCCCGCTCCCCGCGGCGTAGGCGGCTGTTCCCCAGCACACCGAGGCGTAGAACACGGCGCGCCCGGCGCTGAGGATGCGGCTGCCGGTCTTCTTCCGACCCGCCTCACCGTACGCCGCCAGTGACGCACGCCACAGCGCCATGCAGGCGAAGCCGACCACCAGGATCCAGAGCATCGCCAGGCCGAAGGGCTGCGCGGCCACCTGGTGCAACGCGCCCTGGCGGTCGGCTTCACCGCCGCCCTTGCCGAGCGCGATCTCCAAGGCGAGTACACCGATCAGGACATAGACCACCCCGCGTGCCACGAAGCCGGCCCGGCCCGCGGTCCGCAGGGCGCCCTTCTCGCTGGGCCGAGGAATCGACGGAGCATCAGAACGGTGTCCTGGACCGGTGCTCCTGTTGTGCGCATGCGATGACGCCACGATGAACCTCCTGATAGTGCGGGCATGCTCGCACCGCTGCACACGCGTCTGCCCGGACGACGGACATGCACGCACTGCGTCACCGACCGTGTGTTCGCACCCGTTCGGGGTAACCGGCGTCCATGGGACGACTGCAGAACCTCGACGTGCACCTGTTCGATCGCGTGGCCGCCGCGCATCCACGCGGCCTGGACCCGGTCCTGCCGAGGCTGGGGCGCAGCGCCAACCACGGAGTGCTGTGGCTGACCGGAGCGGCCGCGCTCGGGCTCTCGCGCAACCGCACTGCCCGTCGCGCCGCTATGCGGGGCGTCGGCTCCCTCGCTCTGGCGTCCACCGCGGCGAACGTGGTCGCCAAGAAACTCGCCGGCCGCCGACGCCCCGTCACCACCGGCGTGCCGATGGCCCGCCGCCTGCTGCGCCCCCCGATCACCACGTCGTTCCCGTCCGGACACGCGGCCTCCGCGGCCGCGTTCGCGACCGCCGTGACTCTGGAATCACCCTGGCTGGGCGCAGCCGTCGTTCCACTGGCCGCAGCGGTGGCGGGCTCGCGCGTCTACACCGGGGCGCACTACCCCGGCGACGTGCTGGCCGGAGTGACGTTGGGCGTCGGCATGGCGGCGCTCACGCTGCGGTGGTGGCCGCTGCGCGACGACGCCCCCGCGCAGGCGGCCCGGGCCCGGGTCGAGCTGCCGGCCCTGCCGGACGGTCGCGGCCTGGTGCTGGTGGTCAACAGCTCCTCGGGCAGTGCGGGCAGTGTGGAGGCGGAACTGCGTGCACAGATGCCGGACGCGGACCTGCGCGTGCGCGAGGGCGACCAGGATCTGATCGCCCTGCTCGACCAAGCCGTCGCCGATGTCGAGGCCGCCGACGGGGACAGCGCCCTGGGGATCGCCGGAGGGGACGGCTCGGTCAATGCCGCAGCCCTCCTGGCCGCCGAGCACCGGCTGCCGCTGGCGGTCTTCCCCGCCGGCACCCTCAACCACTTCGCCGCCGAACTGGGCATCTTCACCCTGCAGGACACCGTCGCCGCCCTCCAGGAAGGACACGGCGGATCAGTGGACCTGGGACGGGTGACGTCCAAAGGCACCACCCGCATCGAGGCGGAGGACGAGCCGCCGACGGCCTATTTCCTGAACACATTCAGCATCGGGGTCTACCCCGAGCTCGTGCACGCCCGCGAGTCCCTGCAGAAGTACCTCGGCAAGTGGCCAGCCCTCGGGGTGGGACTGGTCCGGGTGCTGGCCCAGGGTCAGCCCACCCGCGCCGTCATCGACGGCACGGAGCGCCGCCTGTGGCTGCTGTTCGCCGGCAACGGACGCTACGACCCGCCCGGCTTCGCCCCCAGCTTCCGTCGCAGCCTGAACGACGGCACCCTCGACGTGCGCGCCGTCGACGGCAGCCACCCCTTCGCCCGCAGCCGCCTGGTCGCCGCCTTCCTCACCGGCACCCTGGCCCGCTCCCGCGTCTACCAGGCCGCTCACCTCTCCCAGCTGCGCATCGACGGCATCGAGGAGACCGAGCACTACGCCCGCGACGGCGAGATAAGCCCCGCCGCCGACACCCTCGTCCTCGACAAGGCACCCCACGCCCTCACCGTGTACCTACCGCACCAGGACTGACGCCCCGCAACTCGTGACCGGGCCGGACGCTCCCGCCCGACTGCACGGCCTGGTGTGGGGAACACACGGCCCAGTGCGGGGAACATTCGTCCAATCCACCGGCGGGTACCGGCGGCGACAGTTGGGCACTGTCCCCTGCTCGAAGGAGTGCCATGCGGGTTCTCGTCTCCGGCGCCAGCATCGCCGGTCCGGTGCTGGCGTACTGGCTCACCCGGCACGGCTTCTGCGCCACCGTCGTCGAGCGCGCACCGACGCTGCGCAGGACCGGTGGCCACGCGGTCGATCTGTTCCGGCCCGCGATGGACATCTCGGAGAGGATGGGTGTGCTCCCGAGCGTCGAGGAGCGGGCCACCGGCACCAACCGGATGACTGTCCACCAGGAGAGGGCGCGGCGTCCCGTCCGGGTGGACCTCTCCAAGATCTTCAGTGCCACCTCCGACCGGCACGTCGAGATCATGCGTGACGACCTGAGCGAGATCTACTACGACGCCACGCGCGACGACGTCGAGTACATCTTCAGCGACTCGATCACCGCGATCTCACCCGAAGGCGAGGTGCGGTTCGAGAACGCCGCGCCGCGCCGCTTCGACCTCGTCGTCGGCGCTGACGGGCTGCACTCCAACGTGCGCCGACTCGTCTTCGGCGACGAGTCCCGCTTCAGCGCCTTCATCGGTGCCTACCTCGGGGTGCTGACCCTGCCGAACGTATCGGGGCTCGACCGCGAGCTCCTCATCCACGTCGGCGTCGGCCGCACGGCCGGCATGTACGGCGCGCGGCACCTCGGCGACGCGCGGGCGTTGTTCCTGTTCCGGAGCGAGCACGAGCTCGACTGCCACCACCACGACGTGCCCCGGCAGAAGGAGCTGCTGCGCGGTGCGTTCGCCGGCATGCACCCCGATGTGGACCGCTGGCTGGACGAGCTCGACCGCACCCCGGCGTTCTACTTCGACTCGATCACCCAGCTCCGCATGGACACCTGGTCGCGGGGGCGGGTGACGCTCGTCGGCGACGCGGGCTACTGCCCCGGTCCGGCCGTCGGCGGCAGCACGACCCTGGCCGTCGTCGGCGCGTACGTCCTCGCCGGGGAGTTGGCGCGGGCCGGCGGTGACCACGAGCGCGCCTTCCCCGCCTACGAGCGCGCCATGGCGCAGCACGTGCCGGGCAGCCGCGCGGCCGCGCTCAGCGCGGCGAAGACCCTCATCCCCACCTCACCCCTCGGCGTGCGTGGGCTGGCCCAGGGCGCCCGCCTGATCTCCGCCCTGCCCGCCGGGCCCAGCCGCGCTCTCCTCCGCCTCACCACCAAGACCGCCCGCCTCTACAACTCGATGGACGTCGACGACTACCCCGTCGGCTGAGCAATGGCGGCCGTGGGTGGCTCAGAGCTGACGCTGGGGCAGTCGGCCTGACGGTCCGCGGATGCAGGGAAAAATTCGGTGGCGCGGCCCGGGCGGCCGACGTTACCGTCACGCCGTCACTTCAGGACCGCCGACCGGCGCTTCCGCACGCTCCGTCGAGGACGGCCCCTTTGTACAACAGCTGAGACGCTCACCGCGCCGAGAAGGCACGCCGCGCCCTGACGGGCCCCGGGCCGTGCAGCGCTGTTGCGCTGACGGTCTGCTTCAGCGTGCCCTCGGCAGGTCATCGTCCGGCTGCCCATCACGTGGCACCCGCTGATCGATCCGGCGCCACGGCCGTCTGTCCGTGCCGCGCCCATCTCGCAACGAGGATCTCGAAGCAGATCGGCCTTCCCAGGTGCACGACATCACCTCTCCCCTGCGCGCCACCAGCCAGTGGCTCGTACGTCCGACGACCTTTCCGACCATCCGGCGCCGATGCCGGACCTGCCCCTCGACGGCCTACCGAACCCAAGGACGGTTCCGCGTCAACGCACACCACAAGCTCCTCGACATCTGGCTGCTGGCGCGATGCGTCCGGTGCGACCAGACCGTCAAACTGACGGTGCTGGAACGCGTCCACGTCCGCGCCATCGAGCCCGCGATGCTCAGCGGCTTCCGCGACGACTCCCCCGAACTCGCAGCGAAACTGCTCGCCGATCCCCAGCTGGCGCACCGCAACGACGTCACACTCGACTGGACCGACGCCTGGACCATCACGATGCAGCCCGACGAGCTGCCGAAGGCCGACATCCTCGACGTCGGCGTCCGCTTCGCCCAGTGCATCCCGCTCAGGACGACAGCGCTCATCGCGACGGGCCTGGCGCTGTCACGCGCCGAGGTCGCCAAGCACATCGCCGCCGGACGGATCACCTCCGACCAGAGGCTGACCGGTCGCTGCACACAGGACTTCAGCTTCCTGTTCCACCAGCCGTGATGCCGTGACCAGTCGCCGTCCCGCCCCGACCCACTTGTCCGGTCGGGGCCGGACGGGCTCACCGGGTCAGGGGTCTCATCCAAGGAGCGAACCTCGTTAGGAAGCTTTCCTAAATGTTTCATGAATCCTGGCCTTGCACCGGGGTGCTGTCAAGCGGTTGCGCCGTCTCAGCAGTCGCCTCGAACCGAACGCCGGGGCTGTCAGGTCCAGGTCTTGACATCACCGGAGAGCCGGGGTCAGGCTTCTCAACCATCACCTAGGAAGGCTTCTTAACTAACCCTCCCCGAGCCCTTCCTGACGATGGATCACCCCCTCCCCGATCTGCCGCCGTGCGACAAATGGTGCGGACGCGACCAAGAGAACTTCCCAGTTCAAATGTCTTGACAGGGACGCGTAAACGAAACGACCCTAAATCTCGTTAGGAAAGTTTCCTAATAATCAACCCCACCGATGGAGGTCTCCACCGCTATGTCACCGACCCGTACGCGCCTTGCCATAGGCATCGCCGCGGCTCTGGCGCTCGCCACCCCGCTCGCCCTCGCGAACGCCGACGCCGCCACTACCCCCGCCACCGGCAGGGCTGCCTCGGCCGCCGCGCCGGCGGCCGCCACCTCGTACACCCCCGCCGAGGTGCTGGCCGGCATCCAGAAGAACTCGACAAGCGCGACGCAGGTCAACACCAAGCCCCACATCAACACGATGACCCGGGCTCAGAACGTGAACGTGTACCAAGTCGCCTCGGGCGTCTACGCCTACACCTCCAGCATGGCCATCGACACCGACGGCAGCGACTCCGACCCGGACCCCGACCACCAGGGCGACACCACCTGGCAGGACAGCAACGGGCAGGCCCTGGGCGCCCACCACGTCCCCTTCTACGTGCTGGGCGACGACTGCTGGGACCGTACCTCCCCCTGCCCGCACTTCTTCTACAAGGAACGCGGCATGTCGGGCCGTCAGTTCGCGCTGATGTTCTACAACGGCAAGGTCATCGGCTCGATCTTCGGAGACACCCAGACCGCGAACAACCAGACCACCTCGGACAACGACTCCCGCGAACTGGGCGAAGCATCCGTCAAGGCCGCCCAGCTGCTGGGCATCCCCAGCAGCGGCACCACCGGTGGCGTCGACAACGGCGTGACCGTGGTGATGTTCTCCGGCTCGTCCTGGGTCGTCAACGGCACCAACGCCACCCTGAACGACAACGCGCAGGCCCTGGTCCAGAAGGCTCTGGACACCCTCGGCTCAAGCATGGCCGGGGGCACGCCACCCAGCAGCCCGCCGCCGTCGAGCCCTCCGCCGACGACTCCGCCGACCGGTGGGAACAAGTCGTACGAGGCCGAGGCGGCGGCCCTGGCCGGCGGCACGACGGTCACCAACTGCGCGCACTGCTCGGGCGGCAAGAAGCTCAGCTACCTGGGCAACGGCGGCACCGCCACCTTCACCGGGGTCACCGAGCCCACCGCGGGCAGCTACACCATGACCGTCTCCTTCATGAGCGTCGGTCAGGCCCGGTCGGCGGTGGTCACCGTCAACGGCGTGAACCAGACCGTCAGCTTCCCCGAGACCCCCGACTACAACACCGTCGTCACCAAGAACGTCACCGTCCAGCTCAAGGCCGGCAGCAACACCATCGAGTTCTCCAACCCCTCCGCCGGCGCCCCCAACCTCGACCGCATCGTCGTCTGAGAGCCGGCCACCACCCGTCACGACCGGCGGCGGCACGGCCCACAGCCGCCGCCGGTCCCGCAACCCGAAGGCGTTTCCCCCCGGCGCTACCGCCGGTATTCGCCGGCTTCGACTCCGAGGACGTTCAGCAGGGCCAGCGCTTCCGCACTGCGGGAACCCTGCGGCGCGCTGTAGAGCACGAGGTTCTGGTCCCGGTCGGTGAGGGCGAGCGAGTCGCAGTCGACGGTGATCTCACCGACGACCGGGTGACGGAACGTCTTGGTGAGCATCGGCGCGGCCTGTACGTCGTGCTGCTGCCAGAGCCGGGCGAACTCGGCGCTCGCGTCCCGGAGTTCGTCGACCAGTCCGGTAACCGCGGGGTCGGACGGGTAGCGGGCGACAGTGGATCGGAGGCTCATGACGACGTGGTGGCGGAACTCCCTGACGTCGGAGATCCCGTACAGCGTCCCGTCGACCCGGGCCGGCCGGAGGAATGCCCGGCGTGCGAGATTGCGGTCCTCCGCGGCGAGCCCGGCGAAGTCCTCCATCAGCGCGGCCGCGAGGTCGTTCCAGGCGAGCACCTCGAACACGGCGGAGGTCACGAAAGCGGCTGTCTGCGGCAGCCGCTCCAGCAGCGCCAGGATGCTCGGGCGGACGTCGCGCCGGTGCAGTCCGGTACGACTCGGCGCGGTACCCGCGAGGACGTGGAGGTGGTCGGACTCGGTGTCCGTGAGCCGCAGCGCGCCCGCGATCCCGGCGAGGACCTCACCCGAGGGTCGCGGCGCCCGGCCCTGCTCCAGCCGGACGTAGTACTCCGTGGAGATGTGCGCGAGCACCGCCACTTCCTCACGTCGAAGACCCGGCGTACGGCGCCGCGAGCCCGAGGGGAGGCCGGCGTCCTCCGGCCGGAGCCGCTCGCGGCGGCTGCGGAGGAAAGCCCCGAGTTCCTGTCTGTCCATAGCCCAAGTGTGCACGCTGCGTGGCGGCGGATCCTGGTACTGCCTGTGCCTGCATCCGGCCCGGAGACCGGCTCAGACTGGCGGCATGACGAACAGCACCAACACGATCGACTCCGCACCCATCGGCCTGCTCACCGGCAAGGTCGTCCTCATCACCGGTGCCAGCCGCGGCATCGGCGCGGCTGCGGCCCGGCTCTTCGCACGGGAGGGGGCCGCCGTCGTACTCGCCGCCCGCAGCGCTGACGCCCTCGCCCGCATCGTCACCGAGGTCCGCGCCGACGGAGGCGTCGCCGACGCCGTCGCCCTGGACCTCGCCGACCGTGCGAGCGTCCGCGCCGCCGTCGACCGCGTCGAGGAACTGCACGGACGGCTCGACGGCGCGTTCAACAACGGTGCGGTCGGCCAGCAGCGACCCGGCCCGCTCGACACGACGACCGACGAGGACATCGACGAGCAGTTCGCCGTGAACTTCCGCTCGCACTGGACCGCCATGAACGCCGAGGCCGCAGTCATGCGACGGAACGGGGGCGGCGCGATCGTCAACACCTCCAGCATCGGCAGCCGCCGCGCGAACCCGGCCCTCCCCGCATACGCCGCCATGAAGCGCGCGCTCAACAGCATCACCGAGACCGCCGCGGTCAGCTGGGCCCGGGACGGTATCCGGGTGAACGGCATCACCCCCGGCGGCACCGCCACGGAGATGATCGACGCATGGGAGGCGGCGACCCCCGGCGTCGTCGACCGGATCACGGCATCGACCCCGCTGGGACGGATGGCCGAGCCCCGCGAGATCGCCGAGGCAGCTGCCTGGCTGCTCAGCGACCGGGCCTCGATGGTGACCGGCGCGATGGTGCCGGTCGACGGCGGCGCAGGCGCCTGACAGACGGGCCGTCGAACCGTCGCCGCACCACCTGACCTGCGCCCATGCTCACATCACTAGGTGTGCTCACCCTCGGCGACATCCGACCCACCGACGACCCCGTCGCTGGGAGGAACCCGGACAACGGGACGGCCGAGGCCCGGCGGTGCCCGTGATCGGTCGCCGTTGAACCTCGAACGGAGCTGGTTGGGCCTCGGCCGGCCGGATGTGGCGGGTCGCGGACGGGAGCAGCACGGTGAAGGTGGAGCCCTTTCCAGGGCGGCTGGTGGCGGAGATCGTGCCGCCGTGGTTCTCCACGATGGTGCTGACCAGGGCCAGGCCCAGGCCGAACCGGTGTCCGCTGCCCTGCGTGCCGCGCGCCAGGCGCTCGAAGATCCGGCCTCGGTCCGCGGGGTCGAAGCCGACACCGTCGTCCGCAACGGTGAGTTCAACGGTGTGGCCGCGGTCGATGACCTCGACGACCACCTGCACCAGTCCGCCCGGGCGGGTGTGGCCGAGCGCATTGTCCACCAGGCTGGAGATCATCCGGCGCAGCGGTGAAGCTATTCCGTGGACCAGGGCGGGTTGGCCCGGTGCCCTCAGTTCGAGCGTCAGCTGCTGCTGTGCGGCGCGGGCCCGCTCGGCCTCGACGACCTCTGCCGCCAGCACGGACAGGTCCAGGCGCTCGTAGCCGGTCGACAGGGGTGTCAGGCTCGCGGAGAGCAGCAGATCGTCCAGGACCTCGGCCAATTGCGCCGAGCCGGCCACGAGCCGCTGCAGCTCCTCCGCTGTTCCGGCGCCGAACCGGTCCTGCTCTCCCCGCAGCAGGAGTTGGGCCCGGGTGTGCATCCGGGTGAGCGGGGTGCGCAGTTCGTGGCTGGCATCGGCGACGAACTCCCGTTGCTTGACCAGAGCCCTGCTCAGCGGGGAGATGGCCCGTTCGGCCAGGATCGCACCGGTGGCGAGGGCGAGCCCGAGGCCCACCAGTTCGGCGATGAGCAGGACGGTCAGCATCTGGTGTCGGTCCGCGCTCTGGTAGCGCTCGTCGAAGACGGCCTGCCGCACTGCTCCGGAACGCTCCTCGGTGACGACGATGTAGTGCGTCCCGTTGCGGGCGACGTCGTCGGTCTGGGCCGGCCTGCCCTGTGCGGCGCGACGCAGGGCTGTGGCCAGGGGAAATCCGGGCGGGTGCTGTGCTGGTTGGTCCAGCTGTCCGGCCCGTTGGACGAACAGCCAGATGCACGGGTCGGGGCGGTCCGGGCTGCCGTGCTCCAGGGAGTAGTCCAGCGCGCGTCTGATGTCGGCCTGCTGGCGGTCCTGGAAGAGGCAGTAGCTCAGGCAGCCGAGCATCAGCACCACGACCGTGATCACTGCGGCCACCTGGGCGCCGAGCTTGATCCGCACGCGTCGCAGCACCTGTTGGTCGGTGTGCGGGGCCGGGATGTTCACAGCGTGCCGATCTGGTAGCCGTAGCCGTGGACGGTGAGCACGGCCTCGCGGCCCAGCTTGCGGCGCAGGTAGTACACGTAGGTGTCCACCAGCGACTCCGCGCTGGTGTCGGCGAAGACCCGGGCCCGCAGGTGGGCTCTTGAATGGACGCTCCGGGGCCGGAGTGCCAGGGTCAGCAGCAGGTCGAACTCACGCGGCGAGAGCTGCACGGCGCTGCCGTCGACCAGTTCGACCTGGTGCAGCTCGACGTCGAGGCGGCCGGTGCCGATGGGTAACTGCTTGGCCTCCTCCGCGAACCTTCGGGTCAACGCCCTTACCCGTGCCACCAGTTCGTCGATGTGGAACGGCTTCACCAGGTAGTCGTCGGCTCCGCCGTCCAGGCCCCGCACCCGCTCGTGGTGGTCGCCCAGTGCGGTGAGGATCAGGACTCTGGCGGTCACGGCCCTCCGCCGCAGCCGCCCGAGCAGCTCGAGGCCGTCGATGCCCGGCAGTCGACGGTCGACGACCATCACCTGGTACGGGCGGCTCAGTCCGAGGTGGAGTCCCTGCTGCCCGTCGGCGGCCAGGTCGACCGCATATCCTTCGCTGGCGAACAGCCCGCTGAGCATCGGGCCGAGTTCCCTGTCGTCCTCGACTATCAGCAGTTTCGGTGCACTTGGGGTTGAAATGGACGCGGTCACTGTGCCGATTGTGGCATGCGCATGGAAGCCATGTCAGGCTCAGCTCAGCTATTGGAGGCCTCATCCGGCGTTCAAAGGCGCCTCCTCAAGCGGGTGTTCGGCGTCCTCGGGGGCCTGGCTCGCGGCACGCCGGTCCAGCAGGGCCAGTACCGGAGCGGTCATCACCGTGGTGACCAGGGCGACCAGGACCAGGGCGGTGAACAGCCGACGGTTGACGATTCCGGCCTGGAGTCCGACGTTCAGGGCGATCAGTTGCATCAGCCCGCGGGCGTTCATCAACGTTCCTAGTCGAGCCGCCGTCACCTGGGACTCCCCCCGGATCCGGGCCGCGGCCCAGCACGCCCCGAACTTCCCGACGACCGCCACGAGGACGGCTGCCAGGGAGAACAGCAGCAGGACGGGGTCGCCGAACAGCCCGAAGCGGGTGTTGAGTCCCGAGTAGGTGAAGAACATCGGCAGGAAGAGGACTCGGGTGGTGAACCCGACCGTGTGGACCACGCGTTCGGCCTGCGCGGATGCGGGCATGGCCATGCCGATGCTGAACGCTCCGAACACCGAGTACAGGCCGATCTCGTCGGTGAACCAGGCGGCGGCGAACAGCACCGCGACGGTGAGCACCAGCCTGGTCTCGTCGCCGACCGTCGGATGCGACATCACCCGGTCCAGGAAGCGTCGCAGCACCAGCAACACCACGGCGGCGAACAGCACCGCGCCCCCGACGGCCTCGATCACCGGCCAGGAGCGTCCGGTGTGCACGCTGAGCACCGCCGCCAGCAGGCACCAGGCGACCAGGTCGTCCAGGGCGCCGCTGGCCAGGGCCAGTGACCCGTGCCGGCTGCCGGCCAGTCCGCGTTCAGTGATGATGCGGGCCAGCATCGGGAACGCGGTGATCGCCAGCGCCACGCCGACGAACGCCGCGGACACGCCGGAGGAGACGCCGGGGACGAAGATCGCCACCCGCCCCCGGGCGGCGAGGGTGAGGCCGACACCGAGGGTCAGCGGCACCACGATGCCCGCGGCCGAGACCGTGAGCGCCGTGCCGGCGATCCCGCGCCCCAGGTGCGACTTGAACTCGTGTCCGGCCTGGTACATGAAGGCGACCAGGCCGACCTGCCCGACCACGTAGAGCACCGGCAGCAGCGCCGTCGGAAACAGGGCCGCCTCGGCGCGGGGGGCCAGCAGGCCCAGCAACGAGGGCCCCAGCAGCACCCCTGCGATCATCTCCCCCACCACGGGCGGCTGACCCGCCCGCGACAGGCCCCAGGAGACGGTGCGGCACACCAGCAGGATGACGACGGCGGCAAGGAAGAACCTGGGCGCGAGTTCGGTCACGGTCACGAGTCGCCTCCCAGTGGCTGCGCGGCGAAGTAGCGTTGGCACAGGCGTTGGCGGCGGGCGTCCCAGACCATGTAGCTGCCCAGCAGCAGTTGCACGACGCTGCGGCCGAGTCCCTCCCAACGGTCGCGGATCCTCATCAGGACCAGCCGGAGGCGGGGCGCGGGCGCGTCGGCGGGTGCGGACTGACGTGGTGTCAGCAGGCACGGTCCGCGATTGGGCAACGATCGGGTGTGGGCGGCGGTCGAGGCGAGGTCGAACCGGTCCAGCAGCTCCCGGGCCGCTACCCGCATGGTCCCCGGGGCGATGCCGCGGGCCGGGCAGGCACGGTTGGCGCTGATCCCGAACGGGATGTGGTTGATCTCCCGGGCCGTGATCCGAAGCCACCGGTCCGGGTCGAACACCTCGCCGTCGGCCAGTCCGGCATGCTGGTACTCGCTGTAGTTGAACAGCAGTACCGACCCCACCGGGATGGCCGCCGCTCCCTCCACCGCGATCTCGGCGGAGGTGATCCGGTGGGCGACCCCGAACAGCGGATACACCCGCAGGGCCTCCTCGATGACGCGGCCGAGGTAGGCGTCGTCGTCGGCTTCGGACCGCAGCCGCCGCTGGACGTCGGGGTGGGTGGCGATCGCCAGCAGCAGGTGCGCCATGGCTTCGGACATCTGCACCACCGCGGTGTTGAAGAACGTCCCCTGCAGGTAGTAGGCCTGTTCCCGGGTGGTGAGCGAGGCCGGGAGCACAGACGGGACCGACCCCGCGGCGACGCGGCGCTCCAGGTAGCGGGTGAGGTCGTCACGGCGGTCCAGATGGCGCAGCCGGGTGCACTTCAACGCGCTGACCACGTCGTCGGCATTGGCCACGATCAGGTCCCTGACCTCGGGCGGGCAGGCCTCGGCGAAGACGAGTTCGTAGTAGACCTCGGCCCACAGCGGCATCATCAGGTCCCGCAGCCGCACCGCGCGGGTGCCCGCTCGCGCTCCCGGCCGGCTCCAGTCGTCGAACAGGGCGCCGGCCCTGCGGCCGACCAGGTCCTCCCAGCCCTTCCGGTCCAGGCCGGTGAGGATCAGCCGGGTGCACCGGGCCACCTCGTCGTAGCGCGGTCCCGGCTCCAGGTGCTCTTGGTGGACTTCGGGCCCGGGCGCGAGCCAGTACCAGAACAGGTCGGACAGCGCCGCACCGCGGCTGCGACCGTCCGCGGCGGGGTGTCCGTACACGCGACGGAACGCCGCCGTGTCGACCAGCGGGCCGGGGACCGGGATGCCCTCCTCCCCGTTGACCCAGGCGAAGACCTTCACCCGGAGCGCGACCACGGCCGTGGGCAGCCAGTACGGCAGGGTGACCAGGACGGCCAGGACGGCGAGCGCCCACCACAGCGCGGTCATCGCAGCCCCGGGAACCCCGGGCGGACCAGGTCGCGCACCAGGTCGTCCACCCCGGTCGCCCCGCACAGCGCGAGCGTGTGGTCCAGTTCGCCACGGAGCAGTTCCAGCACCGCCCGTACCCCGTCCTCCCCGTCGGCGGCCAGGCCCCAGACCACCGGCCTGCCGATCCCCACCGCCGCGGCGCCCAGGGCCAGCGCCTTGACGATGTCGGTGCCGCGCCGCACGCCGCCGTCCAGCAGCACCGGGACGCGTCCGGCGACGGCGTCCAGGATCTCGGGCAGCAGATCCACCGTCGCCGGAACCGTGTCCAGTTGGCGCCCGCCGTGGTTGGACAGCAGCAGCCCGTCGACGCCGTGCTCCACGGCCAGCCGCGCATCCTCGGGGTGCAGGACTCCCTTGAGCAGGACCGGCAGGCGCGTGCTGTGGCGGAGCCGGTCCAGGTGTTCCCAGGAGAGCTCGGCGGACATCGCGATCTGCCGCACGCTCCCGGGTTCGCCGCCGCGCAGATTGCGCAGGTTCTCGCAGGCCATGCCCGTCGGCAGGTCGTCGAAGCCGTTGCGCTTGTTCCGCTCGTGCAGGCCGAGTACGGGTGAGTCGACGGTCACCACCAGCGCGGCGCACCCGGCCGCGGTGGCCCGCTCCACCAGCGCTTCGGTGACGTCGGGGTCCGGCTGGAGGTACAGCTGGAACCAGAGCGCGGGCGGGCGTTCGGTGGTGACCGTGCGCGCGGCCGCTGCGATGTCCTCCACCGCCACGGTGCTGGCCATGCTCACGATCATCACCACCCCGGCCGCCGCGGCGGCCCTCGCGGTGGCCAACTCCCCCTCCGGATGGGCGAGTCGATGGAAGGCGGTCGGGGAGAGCAGCAGCGGCATGCTCATCGGACAGTCGAACAGGGTGCGGTCGAGGTCCCGTTTGTCCCGGCCGCGCAGAATCCGGGGCAGCAGGTTCAGCCGCCCGAACGCCTCGCGGTTGGCCCGCAGGGTGACCTCGTCGCGGGCCCCGCCGGCGACGTAGTCGTAGTACACCGGATCGAGAGCCTCACGGGCGGCGTCCTCGAAGTCGGCGGTGGTCAGCATCATCCGCGCCCGCATCAGAGCGCCTCCGCCCGGCTCCCGCCGAGGGCGCGGACCGAACGGGCCAGGAAGTCCACCAGCGGCCGCACGTGGACGTCCGGCCGGTTCCACTCGTTCTCCAGGTTCTCCGCCATGTGGTGGGTGTCCTGGAGAACGCCGGCCCGGTAGTGCCGGACCACCGGGTGCAGATACGCGGCGTCGTGGGCGACCCCCGGCTGGTCCTGGGCCACCCGGGAGACGGTGATGTCGAAGGGGTCTACCTTGTCGTGGTCCGGCCCGTACTCCAGGGTGACCGTGATCGCGTCGCCGGCGTCAACAGCGCCGTCGGCGCCGCCGAACGCGGCGTCATGGACGAAGCCGACCGGCACCTCCTCGTAGTAGTGGGCCGTTCCGTCGGGGCCGACCGTGACGAGGTCGGCCAGGACGCCGAACTGCTGCCACAGCGCGGAGGTCCGGTTCACCCGCTCGACCACGGCCGCTGCCAGCGCCTCGGCCGACGGCGTCAGCTCCCGCCGGGGCCAGGGCCGCCCGTGGTGGCGTTGTTCGAGGATCCGGTGCAGGGCCCGGGTGCCGTAGCGGAACCCGTGGATGAAGCCGCTGGTGGACTTCTTGAAGTCGCGCTGCTGGGTCAGCGTTCCGGCGAAGTACAGGCCGGGTACGTTCACCGACTCGTATGCGGCGGTCATCTCCGGGAAGCGGTCGTTGATCACGGTGCGCGGCCGGTCCGGCTCGGCGAAGACGGAGGCGTCGAAGCGGAAGCCGGTGCAGACGATGACCCGGTCGTAGCGCAGTTCCTTGACCGTCTCGTCCGCGCGGGAGAAGGCGAACCGCACGGTGTAGCCGTCATCTTCCCGTTCGACGGCCAGGACCGATCCGTCCAGGACCGCGTTCTGCGACTTCAGTTGGTAGGTGTCCAGGAAGTTGTTGTTCACGGCCCGCAGGTGCCCGACGAAGTGGCTCTGCCAGGCCAGCCGCAGCGCGTGCGGTCCGGCGACGTGGATCACTGCCGCGGTCTCCACCAGGTTGTCGGCGGTCTCCAGCGCCGAGTTTCCCTTGCCGATGATCAGAACCCGCTGATCGGTGAAGTCCTTGGGCTCCACCGAGACCGACGCGTAGTGCTCCGCCGTCTCCACTCCCGGTATCGGCGGGACGTGGGGCAGGCTGACGCCGCTGGCCACCACGACATGACGGGCCCGGTACACCCGGCCCGCGTCGTCGGTGACCGCGAAGTCCGCCTCACCGTCCCCCTCACGGCGGACCTCGGTGACCCTGGTGCCGTAGCGGATCCGAAGGCCGAACGCCTCGGCGAAGTCGGCCAGATAGCGGACCAGGTCCCCGGCCTCGGGGAAGTAGCGCTCGCTGTAGCGGGTGAACCGCAGGTCGGGGTCCGGAGACAGCAGCGAGTTCCAGTCCATCCGGAGGTTGAACTCCGGGTCGGTGCTGCCGGTGTGGACCTTGTTGATCGAAATGAGCCGGCGATGCCGTGGATACGTTGCGAAGAAGTTCCCCGGCGCGCTGCCCTGTTCGAGGATCAGGTAGTCGCGTCCCTGCTCCCCGAGCAGGTGGCCCAGTTGCAGCCCCGCCGGGCCGGCACCGATCAGCAGGTAGTCAAGAGTGCGTTCCAGCACATCGGCCTCCCTAGTCGCAGCCGTCACCATCCCGGGGTGAATAATCGTTGCCCCATCTCAGAAGGACCTCAGAGCCGGCGTTCCGACGCCCCGAGCCGGCGTGCGGACCGCTGCGGCCCAGGGCGTTAAGGATTGGATAAGGTGTTCTCACGGTGTGCCGGGAAGTCTGGTCGGCCCGGGGATGGATCTGCGGCGTTGGTGCGGCAGGGACCCCGGTGACGATCCGGGGATCCCGAAATGCGCGCTGTCGGCACCGTTCTTGTTCTTGTGGTCCTGGCCACGCTGGTGGCGACCGGTGCGCGCCG
>NZ_JOEH01000030.1 GCF_000719095.1 Streptacidiphilus jeojiense
CGTCACGGTGAACCCTGTCCCGGACACGCTGCTGACCGTGCCCGAGGTGCCTCCGGGCTCGTTGACGGAACGGGCATTGGATCCCGACTCACCCGCACCGAGGGCCCCACGGCCCTTGCCGCCCTTGAACCCCGAAGGGGCACTGGCCGTGGTGTTCGACGAACCTGAGGTGACCACCACGCCGATGATGATCCCGCCGCCCACCGCGAGCACCGCCGCCCCGGCGACGACCGCGATGTTCCGCTTGCGGGTGAAGAACCCCCGCGGACCGGACTGATCCACCGGCACGGGCGGCGTCGGCTGCGCGAGGGCGGGGTCCGGCTCGCTCGCCGGCTGATCACCACTCGCGGGCCCGCCGTGCGCAGCGCCGCTGTCCTCGAAGCCACTCATGATCAGAAAATCCCCTCTGCGACGACCCGTACAGAGAGTCTGTATGTCCAGCATGTGCCAGGCCTGGGGCGGAAATGGGAGTTCCCTGAACCAGCAGCCAGGGCAGCCTTGAGCGTTGCGAGGCTGTCGATGGCCGCGGCGAGCCGGCCGCAGCCGCTGACCAGTCCCTGCGCGAGAGCCGGGTGGTGCTGCGGCGGGTGCGTTCGAGAGGGGACGTGTGCGAAGCGTCATGTCTGCTTCGTCTCACTGGTGAACGCTTCCGAATCCGGTCGCTACCTGCTGCGGGCGGCGTCCCCGTGGGCGTCGGTGAGGCCGGGCAGCAGGCGTTCGGCCAGCGAGGCCAGGGTTTCGATCTCCTGGCCGCTCAACGAGGAGAACCATGAGGCCACCGCCGCGTGGTCCGCGGCATCGCGGGTGCGCCAGTACCGGTCGTTGGTCTCGGTGGCGATCAGCCGCCGACGTCGGCCGTCGGCGGGGTCGGGCTCGACGCGCAGGAGCTCCTTACGGACCAGGGCGGCGACCACCTGGGCCGCGTTCTGGTGGGTGGTGCCCATGGCCTCGGCGGCCTCGCGGAGCGAGGGCTGGCCCAGGGCGGTCACTGCTGTGAGCAGCGCGGCCTGTTGGGTCGTCAGCCCGTCGGCGCGAAGCCGGTCGTCCATGAGGTAGCGCAATCGCTGCCCTGCGAGCAGCAGGGCGCGGAAGGCTCGCACCGCCGGATCGAGTGATGAATCAGGGCCGATGCCGAACACGGACTTCCCTGCTGGAGTCATGAGCAATATATTACCTAATCAGGTTGTGCAATATATTGCCTAAGTTGAGGGGTGTGGCCGTGATCTGCATGTTGGTCCATTGCGCGTACCTGTCGGAGACCAGTCGCATGATCGAGTTGACCCGGGCACTACGCGCCCGTGGGGCCTCGGTCCGGGTGGCGACCCACGGTGGTGTCCACGAGGGGCTGCTGCGCGCCGCGGGCATCGACTACGACGTGATCGGGACGCCGATGAACCGGGAACGGGGCACCGAGTTCGTCCGCTCCGCCGTCGGCCTGGGCCCGGTGGACCAGAGCATGTACACCGACGACGAGATGCGTTCCTACGTCCAGGCAGAGGCGGAGTACTTCCGGACCCACGGCGTCACCGTCGCGGTCACCGGTTTCACGCTGACCGCCCTGCTGTCGACCAGGCTGACCGGCACCCGGCTGGTCACCGAGCACGCGGGCAGCTGGGTGCCGCCGGTGTTTGAGCGCGGTCTGCTGCCCGCGCCGAGCCAGGTGCAGGGCGCGCTGCGCGTTGTTCCCAGGTCAGTGCTGCGCCGGATCATCAACCGTCGGCTCCCACGACTGCGCTACTACTGCTCCGGGTTCCAGCGGATCGCAGCGGAGTTGGGCGTCGAGGGCGTGCCCAGCCTGCCCGCGCTGCTGATGGGAGACGTGACGCTGGTTCCGGAGATCCCCGAGGTTGTCGGAATCCCTGCACAGGAACTCGAGGCATGGAGCCCGCGGGGCAAGGCCGCCTACCGGCAGGGCGCCTCCCTGCGGTACACCGGCCCGCTCTATGCCCACTTGGACCTGCCGCTGCCGGCCCGGGTCGAGCAATTCCTCGACGGGCCGGGCCCGGTGGTCTACGTCGCGCTCACTTCCACCGGACCTGATCTGATCCGTCGCACGGTGGCCGGACTGCGCGGGCTCGGCGTCCGCATCCTGGTGGCGGGGATTGTCCACGACCTCGCCGACCTCGCCGACCTCGACGGACGCGACAGCGACAGCGGCGACGGCGTCGGCCAGGTCATGGTCGACTCGGTCCTGCCCAGCCATCTGGTGATGCCCCGGGTGGACCTGGCGGTCGTCACGGGCGGGCAGGGCAGCGTGCAGACGGCGATGGCCTCGGGAACGCCCGTCCTCGGCATCCCTCTGCAGCTCGAGCAGGACCTCAACGTCGCTCTGCTCGAACGCCTCGGCGCCGCTCGCCGCATCGCCCCGCGCGACTGCGCGGGCCCCAAGCTCGCGGCACTGGCCCGGCAACTCCTCGGCCACGACAGCTATCGGCAGGCCGCTGCCCGGATCAAACGCCTCTACGACGCCGTTGACGGCCCCGGCCGGGCAGCCGACGCCATCATCGAGACGGCCGCGCTCGGACCGGTCGAGCCGGCTGCGGGTAGGGCCGTGAAGCTGAGCACATGATGCGCGATGGCGAAGAGGTGGTGCAGGCGGCCGATGGGGGTGAGCTTCTCGCCTTCGAGGTCGGTGGGGAAGAAGATCATGCCGACGCGCATGGCGGGAACAAGGTAGAGGAAGACGAGACTGCTGCTGGCTTGTCCCCGGTGGTCCTCTTCCCCAAGGAGAGACTACGGCGCGGGATGAGACGCGGGCGGGTCCAGGACGAAGTCTCAGGCCGCCTCTCTGCTTCAGCACCGTGGACCGGGGCGGGCGCTACGGCTGGAGGACCGTGATCTCCAGCCCGGGATCGAATCCGGAGTCCGGGGCGACCCTGCGGGCGAACTCGCGGACACCCGCCAGTTGGCGTTCGCCGAAGGAGAAGTCCAGGGCCTCGGTGTAGTAGCGGCGCAGCGCCTGCTCGTCGAACGCCTCCCACCGGGCGGCCTGCTCGCAGACCTTGTCGACCTCGGCCATCGAGAGGTCCCGGGACTCCAGGAAGGCCTGGTGCACCTCGCGCACCAGCCGGGGGTTCCGCTCCAGGTAGTCCTTGCGGACCGCCCAGGCCGCGAACACGAACGGCAGGCCGGTCCACGCCTTCCACATCTCGCCCAGGTCGTACACCAGCAGTCCCAGCTCCTCGGCCTGGTGCAGGTAGGCGCGCAGCGCCACGTCGCCGATCACGACCGCGGCATCCGCGTCCTGCATCATCACCGGCAGGTCCGGCGGGCAGGTGAAGTACTGGGGGCGGACCCCTTCGCGCTCCTCCAGCAGGAGTCGGGCCAGGCGTACCGACGAGCGCGAGGTGGAGCCCAGGGCGACCCGGCGCCCGTCCAGCTCATGCAGCGGGACCTGGCTGACGATCAGGCAGGAGGTCACCGCGCCGTCGCTGCCCACCGCGATGTCCGGGAGCAGCACCAACTCGTCGGCGTGCTTGAGGTACTCCATGCATGCGATCGGCCCGATGTCCAGGGCCCCGTCGACCAGCAGACGGCTCAGCCGGTCCGGAGTGTCCTTGGTCAACTCCAGGTCCAGCAGGGTGCCGGTGCGGGCCAGCCCCCAGTAGATCGGCAGGCAGTTGAGGAACTGGATGTGCCCCACCCGGGGGCGCTTCTCCGGCTCCTGCGGGCCGCGGGCTGCGTGTGCATCGTTCACGTCCACAGGCTAGCCCTCCGAGCCGGCACCGAACCGCACTGCGGACGCTTGCCCCTGATCACGTCTGCTCGGGGGTCTGCGGGGAGAGCGGGCGCTCGAAGAAGGTCTCAAGGACCACGGTGGCCTGCGTCCCGCTGACCCCTTCGATGGCGTAGATCCGGCGCAGCACATCCTGCAGTTGCTCGGTGGATGCGGTCCTGACCTTCACCAGCACCGAGGCGCTGCCGGCGATGATGTGCGCCTCCAGGATCTCCGGGAGCGCGGCGAAGTCCTGGGCGGTATCACCCATCCAGCTGGACGAGTCGACCATCACATAGGCCAGGACGGCGCCGCCCAGCGCGGCCGGGTCCGTGTCGACGGTGGTGCGCCGGATGACGCCGCTCTCCCGCAGCTTGCGCACGCGTTCGTGGGCGGCGCCGGCCGAGAGGCCGGCGGCCTGGCCCAGCGCGGCATAGGACTGGGTGGCGTCCTGCTGGAGCTGCGCCAGCAGGACGCGATCGATGTGATCCACGACTCTCCGTTCGGAATTCTCTTGCAATGACCATATCTCATCCTGCAATCATCGTCTCGAACCAAAGCACATTCAGTATGTGACGTCCGCAGGAGAGGAAAGCCTCATGACCGGCGAGGGCCCCGGGCTGTACGAGATGTTCGACGAGCGGTTCCGCACCGGGAAGTGCATGAACGGCGACAAGGCGCTGGAGGTCTTGTACACCGGCTGCCGGTGGGCCGAGGGGCCGATCTACCTGCCTGCCTGGCGGCAGGTGGTCTGGAGCGACATCCCCAACGACCGGATGCTGCGCTGGGACGAGGAGACCGGTGCCGTCAGTGTCTTCCGCCGCTCCGCCGGGCACACCAACGGCAACACTCTGGACCGTCAGGGCCGGCTGATCACCTGCGAGCAGGGCAACCGTCGAGTGACCCGGACCGAACACGACGGCACGGTCACCGTCCTGGCGGACCGTTGGAAGGGCAAGCGGCTGAACAGCCCGAACGATGCGGCGGTCAAGGCCGACGGCTCGATCTGGTTCTCCGACCCGGACTTCGGCATCAACAGCGACTACGAGGGCTACCGTGCGCTGAGCGAGATCGGCTCCAACAACGTCTACCGCATCGATCCGGTCACCGGCGAAGTGCGGCTGGTCGCCGATGGTTTCGGCGCCCCGAACGGCCTGGTCTTCTCGCACGACGAGCAGCAGCTGTTCGTCTCCGACACCCGGGCGGGCGCCATCCGGGTCTTCGACGTGCACGAGGACGGGACGCTGTCCGAGGGGAAGGTCTTCGCTGAAGCGGCGGCCCGCGAGGGCGCCCGCTTCGACAATCTCCGCTTCGACGAGGGCGGTCGGCTCTGGGCTGCCGCGATGGGCGACGGTGTGCACTGCTACGACCCCGACGGCACGCTGATCGGGCGCCTCAACATCCCCGAGGCAGTCGCCAACATCTCCTGGGGCGGCGCCAAGCGCAACCGTCTCTTCATTGCCGCAGAGACCAGCCTCTACTCGGTGGTCATGGCGGTCACCGGCACGCACCCGACCGGACCGGGCCGTCGCCCCTGGCTCTGACCGGTCGGTTCCGGAAGTCGGTCACATCACGGGTCAGGTTCTGCTCGGTCGGGTGAATGTCCTGCAATCGCAGGACATTCACCGCGTGATGTGTACGAGGCTTGGTTCGATAGAGCCGCGCCGCCCGATTGCCGGCGGTTCGCCTCCGCCGCCAGTCGCGCTGATGGGAGAGGAACATGGCACTGCGGATCCAATCGATGGGCGGATGCGTCATCGTCGCCTTTCCCCCGGAGGTCGACGGCGTACGTGCCGCCGAGGTCGACGCGACCTTGGGCGAGCGGGTCTGGGACCGGTTGCCTCCGACCGGGCTCGTGCTGGATCTCTCGCCGGTACAGTTCATCGATTCCCCCGGACTGGCCGTCATCGCCCGCGCATGCGGGCGTGGCCAGGACCGCGGCGTCGATGTGCGCATCGTGGCCCCGACTCCTACCCAGCGCCGTCTACTGGACCGGATGGGCGTGGCGCACACTGCGGTGTACGACACGGTGCCCCTGGCCGTGCTCGACAGCCTCGGCGGTCGCGCACCGATGGAGGGGGGTTGCGGCGGTGCGAGGGATTCCGGCGGAGGTGGGGTCCAGACGAGTGGACCGGGGGCCGGAGAGCAGGGACGGACCGTGCCCGCCCCGCCTGGGGCGGCGACGTGATCCTGTGGGGCGGGGTCGCCGAGGGTGGGCCCGGTCCCCGCCCCCGGCGGGGAGTTCGGACCGCGTCGAGGAGGAGAACACGCCGCTAGCCTTCGGCGGTGCGGGTGGTGAGGTCCTCGTCCGTGATGGGGCGGAGCACCCGGCAGGGAGTTCCCACCGCGACGGTCATGGCCGGGATGTCGCGGCTGACCACGCTGCCGGCGCCGATGACCGACCCGTAACCGATCCGCACACCCGGCAGGACGACCACGTTGCCGCCGATCCAGACCTTGTCCTCGATCACGATCGGTTCCGAGAACCGCCCGAAGTCCACGCGCCGTGAGGGATGCACCGGGTGACCCGTCGTGGTCAGTGTCACGCTGGGCGCGATCATGACGTCGTTGCCTATGCGGATGTCCACGTCGTCGACGAAGGTGAGGTTCACGTTGCCGAAGAAGTCGTCACCGATGTGGACGTTGCTTCCGAACCCGGCGTGGAACGGCGGCAGCAGCACCGTGCGTTCTCCGACTGATCCGAGGATCGCCATGAGCAGCGATCGACGCCGGTCCGCTTCGCCCGGCGGCGTGTGGTTGTACTCGAAGATCTGCTCCGTGCGGCGCAGAGGGGCCTGGAAGGCCGCCTCCGACTCGGTGTAGACGAGCCCCTTTCCGATCCGGGCCAGGACTTCTTCCTCATGAGCTTGCGACACAGCTGAACGCCCTCCGTTCGGCAAACCGTTCGAGCACAGGCGCGATGCGCTCCCCACCGGCCGCGTGCATCAAGAGCCTACGTGCGCCGCGACGACACCACGGGTCCTTTCCGATCTCATGTGCCTGGGTAGGGTCGAGGTCCATGGAGCCATGGGGCGCAAGGTTGTACGGGGATCCGTGTGAGCACTGCGGCTTTGCGTGGTCGCTGACTCCGCCAGCGGCGATTCAGGCCGTGGAGGAGCTTCCGACGCGCTTCCGCCTACTTCTTGCAGGGCACTCGGGGCACGAGCGGCACCCGGATCTGGCCTGGACGCCCGCGGCCTACATCAGCCACGTCACCGACAACCTCCGGAACTGGGCTGAACGGCTGGCTGGGGCCCGGCTGTCCGGGGCGGTCGATGTGCCGGGCTACGATCCGGACCTGATCGCTCGGGCCCGTCACTACAACGAGATCGCCCCGGCCGCCGCCCTGTGGTCGCTGGAACACGCGGTCAGTGCATGGGTGGCCTCGATCACTGCCGCCCTCGAAGGCGGGATTGTCCTGCGGCATGCCACCCGCGGAGTGCAGCGTGCCGAGGATGTCGCGCGCAACAACGCCCATGATGGGCACCACCACGCCTGGGATATTGAGCGCATCCTGCAGTACACCGGAGCCGGGTGACAGCCGGAAACGAGGTCCGGCTCAGCTCTCCCAGGGCCTGGTGCGTCGTCTGCTGGCTGCACAATCCCCTTGTTTCCTCGGGCCCATGGGCGGGGTGCGCTTAAGCGCTGGCCCCTACCGGTTCGCCGTCGCTACGGTGCCTTCAACATGATCGACGAGGGAAGGCGACACCCCGTGGATGTCCCAGGGCCAGCCGTGCTGGCGGCATTCGGGTTGATGGGCGACGCGGTCCGTCTGAGCGGTGGTCAAGGAGGAAGCTTCCGCGTCGGGGAGGCCGTCCTCAAACCCGCCGAACCCGACCTGCGCTTGACGCAGTGGGCGGCGGAGACCTTGGCCACCATCGAAGAGGCCGGCTTTCGGGTACCCCGCCCCCTGCGCACCACCGAGGGCTCCTGGACCAACGGGGGCTGGACGGCCTCGCAGTTCGTTCCGGGCGCGGAACCCGACCACGGCTCAACTCCCCGCTGGCTCGACATCATCGAGGCCGGCCGCGCCTTCCACAAGGCGCTCGCGGGCCGTCCACGCCCGGGCTTCCTGGACAACCGCTGCACCTGGTGGGACATCGGCGACCAGGTGGCCTGGGGTGAACGCGACGCCGACTTCACCCCACCGCTCGACGGACTCCACCAGCGCTTGAGGTCCCTGGCAGGACCACCGCCGCCCGAGGAACCCCAGTTGGTCCACGGCGACTTGACGGGCAATGTGCTGTTCGCCCCGGGTCTGCCCCCGGCCGTGATCGACTTGTCGCCCTACTGGCGTCCGACCGCCTTCGCAGAGGCCGTCGTGGTGGGCGACGCGATCATCTGGCACGGAGCCGGACTGCCCCTGCTGCGCGCGGCAGCGGCCATCAGCGGGCCCTACTTTGCCCAACACGTCGCCCGTGCCGTCATCTACCGGCTGGCGACCACCAACGAGCGGCTGCGCTGCGGTCCCGCGGACGCTTCCCGCGGCCTCGCCGACGAACGTGACCGCTACGACCGGGCCACCCGCATCTTCGGAGACTTCGCCCGCCAGAGCGACTGAGCGAGCCCGGCCAAAGGGACCGAGGGTGGGCGTTCGGGATCGGCTCTGGCCAGGATGTGGTCTTCGTCATCCGGCCTCGAGTGGGGCGACCTGCCCTGCTGCACTCTGTTGGGTGGGTCGTGTCGGCGTGCGATGGTGACTTCGCCGGGTTCCCGACTGTCAGCCGGCGGCGAGTTGGGCTGCCCACTTCGCGCGCCAGGCCAGTGCGTCGCGGACACCGTCGTTGATGGTGTGCTGCGCGGTCCAGCCGAGGAGTCGGTGGGCGTTGTCGCTGGCGGTGTAGCAGCCGATGACGTCGCCGGGGCGAGGTTCGGCCTCGCGGACAGCGAGGTTCTGTCCCACGGCGTCCTCGAAGGCGGACACCAGTTCGCGGACGGTGGTGCCCTGACCGGTGCCGATGTTGATGACCCGGTAGCGGTCGTCAGCATCGGGCCTGACTACCTCGTCGAAGCGGGTGAGGGCGGCGACGTGGGCCCGGGCGAGGTCCCAGATGTGGATGTAGTCGCGGATCCCGCTGCCGTCGCGCGTGGCCCAGTCCACTCCGGTGATCGTGAACGGGGTGCCTTGGGTGTGCGCCTCGATGAGTTTACCGAGGGCGTGCGTCGGGTTCAGGTCCTGCAGTCCGGTCCGCAGCTTCGGGTCGGCTCCGATGGGGTTGAAGTACCGCAGCGCGATGACCCGCACCGGGGATGCGGTGCTCCAGTCGTGCAGGACCTGCTCCATCATCTGCTTGGTGCGCGCGTAGGGGCTCGCGGCGGCCACCGGTGACGACTCGTCGACACGGGCGTCGAGCGTCGGTGCGTAGATGGAGGCGGAGCTGCTGAAGACCACGCGCCGGCAGCCGTTGCGCTCAAGGCCGTCCAGGAGGTCGACGGTCTTGGCGACGTTCTCGCGGTAGTAGTGCAGCGGCTGCGCGACAGACTCGGGAACGACGATCTTCGCCGCGCAGTGCAGGGCGGCGTCGATGTCGGGGTGCTCGGTGAAGACCCGGTCGATCAGTGCCTGGTCGGCGATGTCCCCTTCGTAGAACACGCGGTCCACGACGAACTCGCGGCGTCCCTTGGAGAAGTCGTCGAGGATGACCGGGGTGATCCCCTGATCGGTGAGGGCAGAGGCGACTGTACTGCCGATGAAACCGGCACCGCCGGTGATCAAGATCTTGTTCATGCCCAGGATTCTCTCCCACCCCGGTGATGCACGATCCATCGCCGCCACTTCAGTGCATCGAACCGCTCATTCCCACCGCGGCTGCGGGTGGGGGCCCGTAGGGCCCGCCGCCTTGGCTGGGCGGACTCCACCAGTTTGACGCCTATGGCCAGTGATGCGGCCGGGCTGCTGGCTCCGCGAACGGCAGCGAGCCCGTTATGCCTGCCCGGTCTCGAAGCGGCTCACCTTGCCGCCGTCGACCGTGAACCTCCAGGCAGTGCGCATCTCACCCCAGGTCTCATTGCGGAAGTTCGCGATCAGCGCGCGCCCTCCGTCGCTCTCGGTCTGCACCTCCATGTGGCCGCGGGAGGAGAAGATCTCCTTGTCGATCCACTGTTCGAGGTCGCGGTCTGATCCGTCGTCGGACATGGTCGCGCCCTCGGCGAGCAGCGCGAGGAAGGCTGCGCGGTCGTTGTCGTTGATCGCGGTCACCAGGGCGCGGACCGTGGGGTCGGAGAGCCGGTTGGTAGCGATGGTCACGGCGAGGCTCCTGGGGAGTGGGGGTCGACTGCCAGTGGATGGTTACGCAAGGAAACGGAAACTAGCTGTAAGTAACCACGCGGATATGGTGCCACGGTCCGCATCCACGGGCGGCACCAACACGTCTACGAAACCCCTGGAAGGCGGGCGTACCCGGCCAGCCGCACGGCCAGCCGCAACCGTTCGGCCGTCGGCCGATGAGGGCGGAGCGGTGGGCTGACCGGGCGGCAGGGTCAGAAGCCCGGGAACACCTGCAGCAGTTCGGGGACCACCTCGTGGCCGGGGAGTTCCGCGGAGGTCTGCTCCTGGTCCAGTCGCCCGTAGACGAGCCGCAGCAGTTCCTCGGCGGGCAGGACCAGGTCCACCGGCCCGCCGTCCGGGGCGGCGGCGAGTTCGACGTCGGGCCCGGTGGTGAGGGTGAAGCGGCGCTGCGGGTCGGCCGTCTCGACTGCGAGGACCCGGGGTTCGGCAGCGGCCCGGCCGGCCCGCGCCGCGGTGCCGGGCAGGACGTCGATCAGCAGGTGGACCGCGTCAGGGGACACCACGGCCGAGGGGTCCAGGACAACGGCGATGTCCCAGGTGTGCAGCGCGTGCTCGCCCAGGCGCATGGCCAGCAGGGCGGCCAGGTCGATGTCCCGGCCGAACAGGGACACCCGGAACCTGGCCCGGTCGTCACCGGACAGGCCCTCGATCCGGGAGACGAGGGCCTCGTTGGCCTTCACGCTGTCGGCCACCTGGGCCTCCGGGGACCTGCTGTTCCAGGCGTCCCACAGCGGCTGGAACTGCTCCATGCCCGGGGTCGGGGTGCCGTTCAGGCCCGCGTCCAGGGCCAGGTCGAAGATCTCGGACTGGCTGCCCAGGTGCGAGGCGACCTGGGCGATGGACCAGTCGTCGGCGTAGGACGGGTGCTGCACCTTCGCGGCGTCGAGCGGTGCCAGCAGGGCGGCGAAGCGGTTCTGCGAGCTGCGTACTGCCGAGATCCAGGTATCCAGGTCAGGCATGGGCTTCCGATCAGTTGCCGGCTCGGTCCGAGCCGGATGAGGTGCGTACCGGCCTACCGCGTGGGTACTGGATCCACTGTAATCAAGGACGCGCTGCCGCACCGTCAGCCCTGCCCGGGTCGGTCGCTACGCGGCGGGGGCGGGGGTTGGGGACTCGGCGGGCTCCGGGGTTCTGGGTGGGGTGGGCTGTTGCCGCTTCAGGAGCGGGCGGCCGGTGAGGAACCTTTCCAGCAGTGCGCCGAAGGTCAGGGCGATGGTCGTCCACAGGAGCAGTTGGTTGAGCAGCGAGTACCAGCGGAACTTCCACAGCACGTCCGCGTCGAAGCCGGGGTAGACGATCTGCCCGGGCTGGTACGTCTTCCCGTCGACGGTCAGTGCGTGGGTGAGGATGTTGACGATCGGTTGCGGGGTCTCGGTGGCGGCGCGGCCGTATCCGAACTGGTCGGCCGCGGCCACGTTCGCGGACAGGTGGCCGAGCGAGGGCAGCAGCTCGATCAGCGTGCCGTACAGGACGAGGAACGCCACTGCCGAGAGCACCACCGAGGTGGTCATCGAGTAGCGCCGGGAGAGCACCCGCGCCAGGTGGACGGCCAGGGCGAGCAGCAGGAGCGAGCAGCACACCATGGCCAGGTAGAGGTGTCCGCGGGTGGTGATGGTGAAGGTGTGGCCGATGGCCGGCGGGTTGGCCGGGTACTTCACGTACGGCAGTAGGAAGACGCCCAGGAATCCGAAGGCGGCGATGCCCCAGACCAGGTTGCGCGGGCGTACCTGGAACCGGCCGTGCATGACCGTGTAGGCCACGGCGATGAGCAGGCCCATGCCGACCGAGAAGGCGATCAGACCGGTGGCGATGCCCACGGTGGACTGGATGGAACGGGAGAAGATCTCCGGCCCGTCCGGGGCGACGGTGCGGCCTGCGGCCTTGTTCATCGCGGACAGGACGTCGTCGCGGCCGGACTCGTAGTCGATGGCCTTGTTGATGAGGGGTTCGGCGAAGATGCGTGAGAAGGCGAATGCGAGCACGCCTGCGAGTCCTCCCGCGAGCGCGCCGCGGAGGATGGTTCTGATTTCCATGGTGGGTGTCGGTTTCCCGTCAGTGGCAGGGGAAGCCGAGGAAGTGGCGCGAGTCGTGCACCCACTCGTGGATCACCATGGTCTTGCCGAACACCGAGGCCATGCCCTCGTCGACACCGACGAAGTAGTACAGGCCCAGGGCGACCAGGACGGTCAGGCTCAGGATGACGGCGACCCGGCCGCGCGAGATCGCCTCGGGCGAGACCGTGATTCCGGGCAGCGGGGTGGAGCCGTGGACGGCAGACGACATGAAGTCCTCCTCGGGGATGGGGCGTCCCTCGTTGTTGTTGGAGCGTCATGACGGAGACGTATCTGGCTGACCAGCCCCTTGCCGGGGTGGTTCACAGTGGCGCTACCGCGTCGGATTCCCACCGACTTCCGTACACCGTCATACAGTGCGCAAGTGTAGGAGTTCTTATGCCGTCTTCACAATGAGCGGGTACCGGCGGGGCCGGTGACGCCGCTCACTCCGGCTGTCGCCGCAGACCCACGGTGAACTGCACGGTCGTCTGCCACGGGCCGCGAGGCCGCGAGCATGGAACCCCCGCTCATCGCGCCCCTGCCCCCTCCCCCCCCTGGTACGGCACGGTAGGCAGAGGGAGTCCGAGCGGGCCGATCAATCCCGCTCCGCGCTGCCCCGTCCTTCTGGCGTCGGTTCCTCGCTGCGGGTCGTGAGCCCCCGGCCCGGGCTGCACACGGCCCGCAGCGAGGCCGCGCGGTCGCGGTGGCCGCAGGTGCGGTGCCGCACGTCCGGACAGCTGTCCAGCTCCCCGAGCAGCACCACTGCTGTATCGAGGAGGGCGCGGGTCACGTCGAGGTCCTGGCGCAGTCTGCGCACGCGGTTGGCCTGGCCGCCGATCTGGCGACGGCTGGCCCGCAGTGACTCGTACTGCTCGACCGTCAGCAGCACCAGTTCCTCACCGTCTCTGAAGATCCGCTCCGGTTCCGGTTGCCTTGACATCCCCACCCTTCCTCCGGAAGTGCCCTGCGGTTCAGCTCCTGAGGCCGGTGGAGCGTGTCCCGCGTCGGTCTCGTCCAGGGTGAGGTGCCGCAATGGCGCCGACGGTGGGTGGCGTGAGGGCGGCAGCGCCGACGGCGGTCCGTCGGGAGGGTGTACGACGCACGAGGGGACGACCCTTCGAATGGGGTCGGCACCAGGACCCCACAACCACTGCGACGTGCCCCGCACCCCGCCGAGGGCTCCGTGTGGAGGCGGCGGGGGACGTGCGGACCCGCGAGGGTTCAGGCTCCACGCTGCAGACCGTGACAGTGGGAAGCGGTGCACGTCGCACGGCGGGTATCCCGGCTCGCGGCACAGGCTCGTGCCGCTCACGGTTGCAGGTCAGCGCCGGACTCCCACCGGCTTCCCCCACGCGTGGACGCATGAAATTGTCAGGCCGTCAGATCAACAGCCAGGTTTGCATCGTACGGATCCACGCGCCCGGGCACTACCCCGGTGGTCGGACGGGCGCCAGGGGCCGGCCGTATGCCCGCCGACGGCGGGCCCGCACCCGAGCGCAAGGACCCGCGCCTGGCCCGGCTGGTCTGGCCGTCCTGACGACTCCGTCGTCTGCCCGGCGTCGCGCCGCCGGTGCTGCCCCGCGCCGAGGGCACGGCGGCGTCAGGGATTGCGGAGGCTGCGTCCGAGCGCCGCGGTGAGCCGGCCGTCAGCGGTGTCCCCGTCCATCGACCAGACCATCGCGCCGCGCAGGCCCTGCTGCCAGACGTACCGGCCCTTCAGGGCCACGGAGGCGGGGCTGTCGTAGCTGTAGAAGGTCTGTGACGCCGCGTCGTACTTGTACGGCTCGCCGGCCGCCGGGTCGAAGTAGGTCGTGCCCGGTTCGCCGGTCTCCTGGTTGTAGTTCATGGTCGTGCCGCCGCCGGTCGCCGTCTGGAACAGGCCGTCCCCGTTCGGGCCGGGTGCGACGCCGGTCCAGTAGTGCGCGTAGTACGGGACGGAGATGGCGATCTTGCCGGGTGCGACGCCCTGCGACTCGTAGAAGGTCACCGTGTTGGCGATGTCGAACTGGTAGACCGGCGGGTACGGGTCGCGCGGGTCCGGGTACAGGCCCGAGGAGAAGTCGGTGGGGCCGTTCGGTTCCAGGCTTCCGTAGACGTCGAAGGTCATCACGTTGAGCCAGTCGACGTACTGGGTCAGTTGTGCCAGCTGGAGCTGGCCGGCGAGCTGCGGAAACGGCGCTGTGTCGGCGGTCAGCAGGTAGTGCCGGTCCGTGCCGGCGGACGCGGCGTCGAGCTGGGTGCGGAACTCCTGCAGCAGCGCGGTGTAGTCGGGGATGTCCTGCGCGCTGTAGGGGTTGCCGGCGCCGGGCTGGTCCGGATACTCCCAGTCGACCGACAGGCCGTCGAAGATCCCGGCGGCAGCGTGCGGACGCAGGCCGGGGATGTCGCCCCTGATGTACTGGTCGATGCACGAGGCGACGAATGCGCGGCGTCCGGCGGCGGTCTGCGCCAGGGCAGAGAACCGGCCGGACCCGGTCCAGCCACCGATCGCCATCACGATCTTCAGCTTCGGGTACTTGGCCTTGAGCTCGCGCAGCTGGTTGAAGTTCCCGGCCAGGGCCTGTCCGGGGCGGTCGGCACGACCGTCCACGGACTGTGCGGCGGTGAAAGGCAGTTGGTAGTCGGCCGACGGGTCGGTGCTGGTGCAGGTGCCGTCCGGGGCGACGCCGCCGAAGGCGTAGTCGAGCTCGGTGAGGTTCCCGATCTCCCCGCTGGTGATCAGGTTCTTCTCGTAGAACCCGGAGGTGATGCCCCACTGGGTGAAGTAGCCCACGAACTGCTTGCCGCCGTCGCTGCCCTGCTGTGCGACTGGTCGGGGAGTCCCGGCCTCCGCGGCTGCGGGTACCGTAGCGAGCAGCGCCGCCGAGGCGGCAGCCGCGACGAGCAGTCGGCGGTGCCTGCGGCGCGGTGCGGGAGAGGCGGCGTCGTGGGCTGCGACGGCTGAGCCGGATGTGCGCATGGGTGACCCTCCACGGGCTGTCGGTCGGCGAGTTGACGAGTTGACGAGCTTTCGGTGCCCGGTCGGGTTCACCGTAGGTCGCCGTTCCGACGTGCCGACGACGTCGCCGTGGCGCCGGACGTCATCGCCCCTGGCTACTACCATGGGTCTAGACCAGCAGGGTCGACGGTGGGGGCTCGGCGACGTGAGATTCGGCATTCTCGGACGGTTGCAGGTCCACGACGACCGCGGACGAGAGCTCCCGGTCCCGGCCGCCCGCCAACGCGTCCTGCTCGCGGCCCTGCTGCTGCGCCCCAACCAGGTCGTTCCGGTGGAGCAGTTGGCCGAGGCCCTGTGGGACGGTGCCCAGCCGCCCGGCTCGTATGCCACCGTCCGCTCCTACACGCAACGACTGCGCACCGCACTGGGCACCGACGGCAGGGCCCGGATCATCACCCGCGCCCCCGGCTACCTGATCAGGACCCACGAGGGCGAACTGGACCACCAGTGCGCGCAGACCCTGGCGGCTCGGTGCGAAGCCGCCCTCGGCCGCGCGCAGTGGGAGCAGGCACGCACCGACGCGGTCAGAGCCCTTGACCTGTGGCGCGACACCGCGCTGGTCGACATCGGCAGCCGCCTGCTCCAGGACGCCTGGCACAGTCGCCTGGAGGAACTGCGCCTGCGGATCACGGAGCGCCGCATCGAGGCCGAACTCCAGCTCGGTCTCGCCGAATCGCTGCTCCCGGAACTGGCCGACATCGTTCAGCGGCATCCGCTCCGCGAGCAGCCGCTCGGCCTGCTCATGTCGGCACTGGCACGCGCCGGACGGCGCGCCGAGGCACTGTCCGCCTACCTGGACGCCCGCGCCACCCTGGTCGCCACCAACGGCATCGAGCCGGGCCCCGCACTGCGGAGGCTGCACCAGCAGATCCTGTCCGACGAGTACCCGACGGCCCTCCGGGCGCCGACGGCGACCCCCGCGGAACCGGCCGGGCCATTGAGCATGACGCACAGTCAACTACCGCCAGAGACACGACATTTCACCGGTCGCGCAGCGGAGGTCCGCACCTTGGTCGAGGTCGCGGGCGCACCGTCGTCCGGGACCGGCGGAGCAGCGGTCGCAGCGGTCGCGTTGATCGGCGGAATGGGCGGCATCGGCAAGACCGCGCTCGCGCTCCACGCCGCGCACCGGCTGAGACCGTCCTATCCGGACCGGCAGTTGTTCCTGGACCTGCACGGACACGATCCCGAAACCGAGCCGCTGACCGCACCGGACGCGCTGGCCCGCCTGCTGCGCCTGTTGGACGTGGCGCCGACCCGGATTTCGGGCGACCCCGGGGAGCGCGCCGCGCTCTACCGCGCCCTGCTCGCCGGGACCCGGACCCTGATCGTCCTGGACAACGCGGTGAGCGCCGCTCAGGTACGTCCGCTGCTGCCGGGCACCTCCGGTTGCCTGGTCCTGGCCACCAGCCGGCGACGGCTGACCGGGCTGGACGAGGCCCACTGGGTCTCGCTCGACACCCTGTCCGAGGCAGAGGCGCTGGACCTGCTGGACAAGGTGGCCGGTCCCGGTCGGATCGACACCCGCGATCCGGACGCGGTGGAACTGATGGCCCTGTGCGGCTTCCTGCCCCTGGCGGTGCGGATCGTCGCGGCACGGCTGCGCTACCACCGTGCCCTGCGGATCGCGGACTTGGTCGCGCAACTTCGCGACGAAGGCACCCGACTGGGCCGGCTCCGCGACGAGGACCGCGACCTGGCCGCCGTGTTCGCCTCCTCCTACGCCGCCCTGCCCGAGCCCGAACAGCGCCTGTTCCGGCTGCTGGGGCTCGTCCCCGGTGCGGACTTCGACGTCCACACCGCAGCCGCCCTGTCCGGCAGCGACCGGGATATCGCCGATCGGCTGCTCGAATCCCTGCTGGACCACAATCTGCTGCTCCAGCACGAGTCCGGCCGCTACCGGTTCCATGACCTCGTGCGCATCCATGCCCGGACGCTCGGCGACAGCGACGGACGGTCCGTCAAGGAGTACGCAACCGCCCTCGACCGGCTGACCGACCATTACCTGCGCACCTCCGTGGCCGCCGACCGGTTCTTCGTCCGCCATACCCGCCCGGCGGCAGCATCGGCCGGCGACCGGCCGGTGTCTGACGTCGCCTCAGATGGCGGTCCCCAGCTGGGGGACCGGGCCGCGGCCCAGTCCTGGCTGCGGGCCGAACGGGCCAACCTGATCGCCGCAGCGCGCGCCTGGCCCGCGCAGACGGTCCCGATCGGCTGCGCGCTCTCCGCGTTCCTCCAGGAGGAAGGGCCTTGGGACGAGGTGGTCGCGCTGCACCAGGACGCGGTACGGACCGCGGTCGAGCGCGGCGACCACCTCGGCGCGGCGTCCATGCGCTGGGAACTGGGCCGGGTCCACAATCTGACCAGCGATCACCGGGCCGCAGCCGTCCAGCTGGAGCAGTCCCTCACCGCCCACCGCGCGGCCGGCGACCGGCACGGGGAGGCGAACGCCCTGTGGGAGCTGGCCCGTTCACGGTCCCTGGCCTGGGATCTGGCGTCCGCGACCGACCTGGACAACCAGGCCCTGCGCATCTTCCAGGACCTCGGCGACCGCCTCGGCGAGGCGAACGTCCGATGGGCGCTGGGAAACCTGGCCTGGTCGCGCTGGGACCTGCCGACGGCGGCGTCCCACTTCACCGAGGCACTGGGCGGCTTTCGCGAACTGGAGCACCGGCTCAACGAATTCGACGCACTCACCGCCCTCGGCGTGGTCAAGTGGGCCGCCGGGGACGTCCACACCGCGGCCGACCTGCAGCGCCGTGCGCTGAACCTGGCCCGGTCACTGGGACACCGGGTCAACGAGGCCGCGGCCCTGACCGAACTCGGCAGGGTCCACCTGGCCACCGCGGACCTGCGCGCCGCGACCGCAACACTGAACGACGCGCTCACCCTGTACCGGGACCTCGGCCTGTCCAGCGGGGTCGCCGCCGCGCTGGGCCAGCTCGGCCAACTCCACCTCGCCGCCGGGGACATCGTCTCCGCGACCCGGACCCTGACCGAGTCGGCGGCGCTGCATAACAGCCTGGGAGCCCAGTTCCACGAAGCCCACGTCCAGATCTTCCTGGGACAGGCCCTCGCCGCCTTGGGTGACCTGCCCTCAGCCCGACGCGCCCTGGAGCAGTCCGTGGCATGGGGCCTGCACCGGGTCCCGCCGCTGGAAACCCGGGCCAAGGCGGAACTGGCGCGGATCCTCCACGCCGCCGGTGACACATCCGCCGCCGCAACGATGCTGCGGGAGGCCGCTGCGGCCTACCGGGCGACGGGCGACCAGGGGGGCCTGGGCCTCGTCCACCGGTACCAGGGCGACCTGGCCGCCGACACCGGTGCCGTGCACGACGCCGTCGCCGACTACCGCGATGCCCTGACCTGCGCCCGCGCCGCGGACGACCTGCTCGGCCAGGCGCACGCGTCGGAGGGCCTCGCGCACGGCCTGGAGCGGACCGGGGACCGCGCATCCGCACAGGCCCTGCTTCGCGAAGCCGTCGCCCTCCACCAGCGCATCGGCTCAGTCCGGTTGGAAGCGGCGGCCCAGGCGCAGTTGGACGCCTGGGCGGGCCGCCTCTCGTCGGCGACACACCTCAGCACCTCGCCGATCCCGGGGCCGAAGGCGGCCTCGCCGCCGGAACACATCGGCGGAAGCAGTCCAGCCGGGGGTGAGGCGGTCCACAGGTCCTGACAACTGCTCATGCCGCAACCGGCACATCCACGTCCACGGCCACGGTCACTGTCACCGTCGCGGGGCGCCGGAGCACCGCTCGGATGCCGAGGGCCAGCGCGACCGCGAGGCTGGCCCAGACCGCGACTCCGGCCTGTACCTCCAGCGGGGTCCAGCGTGTGGCACGGGCGAAGTCCCAGTACCAGTGGCTGCTCCAGCGGGCGTAGAGCTCGGAGAGGAACGCTCCCGCCAGGAGGTTGTAGGCCAGCCCGCTCCAGAACTCGGCCACCAGCACCCCGGCTGCGGCCCAGGCCAGGTACTGGGCCGCGCTCGCGGTGCTGAACAGCAGCATCGCGGCCAGGGACAGGCCCACAGCTGCTCCGGCCTCCTGCGGCCTGCGCCAGGCGATCCAGGCGCCGGTGGCTGCGGCGAGCAGGACCACGGAGAAGCGTCCTGGACCGACCCAGAGATGGATCCAGTGCAGCGGCACGCCCATCAGAGCGGCGAGGTGCGGCAGGCCCCAGGGCCGGTATGAGATCCCCGCATAGCTGAGGACGTCGGCGTGGACCTGCTTCGGGTAGCGCAGCATGGGCCCGGACCACAGGGCGGCGAGGGTCGCGGCCAGGGCGACGGCGAAGCGGTAGCCGTGGCCGCGGCCCAGGCGGAAGGCGGCGATCAGCAGGGCCGGGACCGCCACCACCGGGACGATCTTGATGCTCAGCGCCAGCCCGAGGGCGATCCCGGCCTGGAGCGGGAGCCGGCGCCGGGTCAGCAACCAGGCGGAGAGCAGGGTGAGGGCCGCGAAGACCGGGTCGGTGTTCCCGTGGAATCCGGAGACGGCGACCAGTACCGGGCTGAGCGCGACCGCAGTCCCGCACCAGCGGGCCCGCCGGACGCCCATCCTGGTGCGGGTGAGTTCAAACACCAGCAGGCAGGTCAGCAGGTCGGCGAGGATCGCGGGGAGGCGAATGAGCAGCGGCATCGGAGCGCCGTAGACGGCCAGCCGTGACATGCCGGCGAGCAGGATTCCGGTGAGCGGACCGTGGTTGTAGCGCGTGAGTCCTGGGACGCCGTAGACACCGACCGGGCCGGTGTGGGCGATGACCCGCGCGAATCGGATGAAGGTTCGCACGTCATCGGTTCCGTGCGTGGTCGCCGCGATGGCGGCCTTCGCTGCCGCTGCAGCCAGCCCGACCAGGAGGACTGTCGTGCGGGCGCGCTGCGGCGAGGTCGCCGGTCCAGAGGTGGCCATGCCGGGAAACCCTAGTGGCGTCCCACGCGTTCCTTGCCTCGACGCGGGCGGCCCAGCAGGCATTTCAGTCGTTGGAGTGATGGGGCGGGACGACGGGACCACCTGTGCACCATCAACGCCGGTGCACTGACGCCACGTGCAGAGATCGGCCGCAGTGCTGGGGTGGCCTGCGCCCCGGCGCCGGCCACCGTGTCACACTGCTACTCCCGCCAGGAATTGAGTGCCCGAGTCCCCCTGAGGACCTCGGCGAGGATCGCGCAGCCGCGCCTCACCTCGGCTGCGGACGCGGAACCGTAGCCGAGGACCAGTCCGTGGACGCGAGGTTCCCCGTGGTGATGGCGTTCTGTCGTCTCCACCAGAACGCCGCGTGCCTGGGCTTCGGCCACGATCAGGGGCGCGATGTCCGCAGGGAGCTTGAGCATCACGTGCAGGCCGGCGGCGTCACCGCTGACCCGGTCTCCCAGCAGGTCGACGATGACCGCTCTGCGCCGTGCGTATTCGAGACGCATGCGGTGGAGGTGTCGGTCGAGGTCGCCGGATTCCAGCAGGGTCGCCACCGCGTGCTGGACCGGACCTGCGGTGCGGTCGCCCAGTTCCTCGCGGCGACGGGAGACCGCCTGGAGCAGCTCGCTGGGGGCGATCAGCCAGCCCAGGCCCACGTCGGGGCTGAGCGACTTCGAGAGCGTGCCGACGAGTACGACGTGTTCGGGAGCGTGGCCGTACAGCGTGTTGAGCGGCGCGACGTCGTAGCGGAACTCGGCGTCGTAGTCGTCCTCGACGATGACGGTGCCGGTCCGCGCGGCCCACTCGATGAGCTGTAGGCGGCGATCGCTCGGGAGTCTGCCGCCGAGAGGGAACTGATGGGCCGGTGTGGTGTAGAGGACGGTGAGGTCGTCGGGGAGCTCCGAGATCAGGACCCCGTGGTCGTCCACGGGGATCGGCGTGATGGTGGCACCGCGGGAGGCCATGATGTTCCGGGCCACCCGGTAGCCGGGTTCCTCGATGCCCACGCGATCACCGCTGCGGACCAGGGTGGCGGCGAGGACGTCGAGTCCGTGGCCGGTTCCCCTGGTGATCATGATGTTCTCCACCCGCGCCGGGACGGCACGCGACCTGCGCAGATGGTCGACCAACAGCATCCTCAGATGCATCAGTCCGAAGGGGGTCGAGTCGTCCGCCAGCGACAGCGTCCCCACGGCCCGCCAGGCCCGACGCCAGGCCGCCTCGTCGTAGCCGAACACCCATGGCTTCCCGGAGCGCAGGTCGACCACGCCCTCCTGCGGTGGCTCCGGCGGGTGGACAGGCATGGCGGAGGCGCCTGTCACCGCCCCGGGTCCCGACTTGACGGGTGGGTGGTTCGGAAGGTCGGAGGCGTCCGCGACGAAGGTGCCGGAGCCGTGCTCGCCCCGCAGCCAGCCCTCAGCGGTGAGCTGCTGGTACGCCTCGGTGACGACGATCCGGCTGACGCCCAGCTTCCGGGCGAGGACCCGACTCGAAGGGAGCCTCTCGCCGGCCCGCACGGCGCCGCGCAGCAGCGCTTCGTGCAGTTGGTCGCGAACCTGCACATTCAGGGGCAGTTCCGACTCCCGGTCGACGGCGATCGGCAGGTCGGCGTGGTCGCGCACGTGCTTCTCCAAGTGGTCTCTACCAAACAGAGGGAAGTGGGTATGGTCGCCTCATCGAGCTGCTCGTAATTTATCGATCATGCTCTCCACCACTCACCGGACCAGGTTGAACCGCGCCAAGGAACGAGGCCTGACCGACCGCACCGATCTCTACTCCGTGCTGGACGCCGGCATGGTCTGTCACCTCGGGGTAATCATCGACGACGGCCCCGTGGTGATCCCGACGGGGTACGGGAGGATCGAGGACACCCTGTACCTGCACGGTTCGAGCGGCGCCCGGTCGCTGCGCACCGGTGGCCAGGTATGTGTGACCGTCACGCACCTGGACGGAGTGGTCCTGGCCCGATCGGTCTTCAACCACTCCATGAACTACCGCTCGGCGATGATCTACGGCGAGGCGCGCAGGGTGGAGGACCCGGCCGAGCGACTGGCCGGACTCCGGGCGATCACGGACCAGTTGGCCCCCGGCCAGTGGGAGGCGACCCGGCAGCCGAACGCCAGGGAGCTGGCGGCGACCCTCGTGCTGGCCGTTCCGCTGGCGGAGGCGTCGGTCAAGGTCAGGACGGGCGCCCCGCTGGACGAGGAGGAGGACTACGCCCTGGCCGTATGGGCAGGCGTGTTGCCGCGGACCGAGATCTGGGGCCCGCTTCAGCCGGACCCCCGGCTCGAGGACGGAATCCCCGTGCCCGAGCACCTCAGGGCGAGGCAGTGACCTCAAAGGCCCCCGCTCCCACGCACTCCCGCCAGTCGGCGGATCTCCTGCTGGACCTGTGTCAGGGACTCTGGGCGGCGCGGGCGGTGCACGCGGCCGTTGAGTTCGGTATCGCCGACCATCTCGCGGACCGAACGCATACGGCTGCTGAACTTGCCGAGCTGACCAGGACGCATCCTCCCTCGCTGCACCGGTTGCTGCGGGCTCTGGTCACTGTCGGCGTCCTGGTGGAGTCCGGACCCGGCCGGTTCGCCTTGAGCCCGGTCGGCAGCACCCTGCGCACCGGTGTCGCCGGCTCGCTCGCCGCCCACGTTCTCGTGGAGCTGGGCGAGAGCCGACACCGGGCCTGGGGCGAGCTGACCTACGCCCTCAGAACCGGGGAGTCGTCCTTCGAGTACGCCGTCGGGCAAACCCCGTGGCAGCTCTTCCAAGCCGATCCCGAGGCCGGCCGCACCCTGGGCCGGGCAATGGCCGGCCTGACGGAGAACATCCTTCAGGCCGTGCTGGAGGCATACGACCTCACCCGTTTCACCCGCATCGTGGATGTGGGCGGGAACGAGGGCGATTTCCTGGACGCGGTGCTGGCGGCCGTCCCCCGAGCTACCGGTGTCCTCTTCGATCTGCCCTATGTGGTCGAGAACGCTCGCGTGAAGGGCCACCGCACCTTGGCCGAACGCGGCGAACTGATCGGCGGTGACTTCTTCCGTGAGGTCCCGTCCGACGGTGACCTCTACCTGCTCAAGTGGGTGCTGCACGACTGGGGTGACCAGGACTGCCGCACCATTCTGGGCAACTGCCGCAAGGCGATCCGGGCGGACGGGACGCTGCTGGTGCTGAACGTCGTGCTCCCGGAGGGCTGCGCGTCGCATCCCGGGGCCCTGAGCGACCTCAACATGCTCGTGTTCGGCAGCGGCCGGGAACGCACCGAGGAGGAGTTCCGCTCGCTCTTCACCGAGGCGGGGTTCCGCCTGACCCGGGTGATTCCGCTGGGTGCGAGGGACAGCCTGCTCGAACTCCTTCCCGCCTGACTTTTTTTCCTACCACCGACCCACCTCAAAGATTTGGCTGCCGAAAAATGGGAACAGACGACCGCATTCAGGTCATCGAACGTGTCTTCCAGGGCGAGGCCGACGAATGGCACCAGCTCGCCCGCCGCTATCAGACCCGCTACGACGAGATGTTGGGCGAACTGGTGTCGCGGGTCCGCGTGCCGAGTGGCGCCCGGATCCTCGACCTGGGGTGCGGAAGCGGTGTCCTCGCCGAGATCATGCTGGAGCGGTTTCCCGACTCGCAGGTGACGCTGCTGGACCTCTCCTCGAACATGATCGCTGCGGCCGAGCGGCGGCTTGAGCGCTTCGGCTCCCGGGCGAGCTTCGTCGAGGGCAGGTTCGAGGACATGCCCGAGGGGCCGTTCGACGCGGTCGTCTCCACACTCGCCCTGCACCACCTCGGCACCGACGAGGAGAAGCGCACTCAGTATGCCCGGATCCTCGGCTCGCTCACGCCGGGCGGCAGCTTCTGGCAGGGCGAGTACGTGCTCTCGTCGAGCCCCGAGGACTCCGAGCTCAACGAGGACGCGTGGGCGGACTGGCTGCGCACCAAGGACTTCTCCGAGGAGGAGGTCCTGCAGTTGCGTGAGCGCGTCGGCCACAACGACCGCCCCGCCCCGCTGGTCGACCAGTTGCGGTGGCTCGACGAGCTCGGATTCACCCGGGTCGACTGCACCTGGCGGTACATCAAGTTCGCGGTCTTCGGCGGGCATGCGCCTGGTCGACCGAACTCCTGACCACTGCGACAACTTCACCGAGAGACGAGGACGTCACCAACATGAGTGCCACCTTCAGCAGCGCCAAGCAACTGTTCTTCACATCCGAGTCGGTGACCGAGGGCCACCCGGACAAGATCGCGGACCAGATCTCCGACGCGGTGCTCGACGCGCACCTGGCGCAGGACCCGAACGCCCGGGTCGCCTGCGAGACCGTCGTCAAGGGCGGGTTCGCCATGCTGCTCGGAGAGATCAGGAGCCGTGCGCAGGTCGACTACGAGGCTGTGGCGCGCGAGGTCATCCGCGACATCGGCTACACCGACCCCGCGCTCGGCTTCGACTGCAAGAACTCGTCGATCCTGGTCTCCCTGGTGCAGCAGTCGCCCGACATCTCCGGTGCCATCGACCACGCCGTCGACTTCGAGACGAGCGGGCCGGCCGGGGTGGAGACCATCGGCGCGGGGGACCAGGGCATGATGACGGGCTTCGCCGCCGACGAGACCCCCGACCTGATGCCGCTGCCGATCTCCCTGGCGCACCGCATCACCCAGCGGCTGGCCCAGGTCCGCAAGGACGGCACGCTGGCGTACCTGCGACCCGACGGCAAGAGCCAGGTCACCGTCGAGTACTCCGAGGGCCGCCCGCTGCGGGTCGACACGATCCTGGTGCTGACCCAGCACGACGAGTCGGTGGACGAGAAGCAGGTCCACGAGGACCTGCGCACCCATGTCATCGAGGCGGTCATACCGGCCGATCTGCTGGACGACCGCACGAAGGTCTACAGCAACACCACGGGGACGTTCATCGTCGGCGGCCCGGTCGTCGACACCGGGCTGACCGGCCGGAAGCTGCAGGTCGACACCTACGGTGGCGCGGCCCGGCACGGTGGCGGGGCATTCAGCGGCAAGGACGCCACCAAGGTGGACCGCTCGGGTGCCTACGCGGGCCGCTACGTCGCCAAGAACGTGGTCGCAGCAGGCCTGGCCTCCCGCTTCGAGCTCCAGGTCGCCTACGCCGTCGGCATGGCCCGACCGCTGTCCGTCTCCTTCGAGACCTTCGGCACGCACACGGTCCCGGAGGAGTCGATTCTCAAGGCCGTCAACGAGGTGTTCGACCTGCGTCCCGGCGGGATCATCCAGGGCCTGGGACTGCGTCAGGTCAAGTACCGCCCGGTGGCCGCCTACGGACACTTCGGCCGTCCGGACCTCGACCTTCCCTGGGAGCGCACGGACAAGGCGGAGGCGCTTCGCCAGGCCGTGGGCCTGGACTGATCCAGGTCGGAACGGCGGGTCGTCGAGGCAATCCGAAGGGAGGGAGCCCGATGCCGGGCACCGTCATCAAACAGTGCGACAGCACGGACTGGCTGCCCCCCTTCCGCCCGGGGCCGCTGACCCACGACCCGGTGGGGGCGGTCAGGCTGGGGCTCGGTGAAAGTGGCACCGAGCCCCGGGCCGAGGTACTCCAGGCCATCGCCCGCGAGGTTCCGCTGGCGGGGCGCTACCCGGATGCCACCGCAGGGGCGCTCACCGAGGCCCTGGCCGCGCTCCACGGCGTCGCGCCTGAGAACATCGTCGTCGGCAACGGCATCGACGAGTTGCTGCTGTTCGTCTCGCTGGCGTTCCTCGGCCCCGGCAGGCCCGGCGTCGTCTCGGCCGGAACCTACCCGGGCCATGCCGCGGCGGTGGATGCGGTACGGGCAGCGCGGATCACGGTGCCGCTGCGCGGGTACCGGGTCGACGCGGCCGGTGTCGCCGGGGCGTTGTCCCCCGGCGTCGCGGCCGCCGTCGTGTGCAACCCGCACAACCCCACGGGCACGGTGCTGTCCCAGCAGGAGGTCTCGCTCCTCGTGGAAGCCGCCGTCGGCAGCGACGCGGTCCTGGTCGTGGACGAGGCGTACATGGAATTCGCCGAGCCCGATCGCGCCCGCTCCGCCCTCGAACACGTTCGGAGCGGAAAGCCGGTGGTGGTGCTGCGCACCTTCTCGAAGATATACGGGCTGGCCGGCCTGCGCTGCGGCTACGCGGTCGCCCCCCGGGAACTCGCGGAGCAGCTGCGCAAGGTCAAGAACGTCGTGGTGTTCAATGTGAACCGGTTTGCCCTGGCCGCGGCCTCGGCCTCATTGCGCCATTCCGGATTCGTCGCGGAGGAGCGAGAGCGGGTCCGCGGCCTGGCGGACACGTTCGCCAAGGGGATCCGCAGTCTCGGATGGATCAGAGCTGTTCCGTCGGCGGCAAACTTCGTCTTCTGCGAGACGAGTTACCCGGCGCTGTCGGTCAGCACGGAGCTGGAGCGCCACGGCGTCCTGGTGCGCCCCTGCCACGATCTCGGATTCCCGAACGGAATAAGGGTTTCCATAGGCGGTGAGCCAGAAATCCAGGCGTGCCTGAAAGCGCTCTCAAGGATACGTACAAGCAGGTCAAGCGGCATGCTTCGGGCGAACTCGGACATTTAATCGATGTCTCAGCGGGTGAGACACCTTTGCGTTGACATGAGCTCATCGGTAATCTGTTCGTCATCGGAAGTAGTGGTATTCAAGTAGTTCATCTAGAGGGGTGTAGGGAACGGCCCGTCGATCCCCCAGCAACCTCCCCGAGCGCGCATTGTTCCTTCAAAGGAAGCGATCAGGGTGGTGCTAATTCCGGCCCGCGCCAGAGTGGCGCGGGAAAGATGAGTGAGAGGATCTCGCACATGGTGCGCGTAAACAAGCATGGTTCCCGTATCCGATTCCGCCGCCTGTTCTAACCCGTTTCCATCGGGCTGGATCGGGCGCGTCTCGGAAGCGGGGGTTTCCTGTGCGCATTCCATCGTCTCTTTTTCCCAACAGGCACTCACAAAGAGCGCTGGTCCTTGTGACGCTTGCCAGTTCGACCGGCAAGGGAATATTTCTCACCTCGGGTGTCCTCTATTTCACCAGGGCAGCCCGTATACCGGCCCAGGAAGTGGGCATCGGGCTCAGTGCCGCCGGGATCGCATCCGTCGTCGCCGGCATCTGTGCGGGGTACCTCTCGGACCGGCGCGGACCGCGGGCCGTTCTCATGGGCAGCCTGCTGCTGGGAGCACTCGCCACCGCCGCCTTCCTTCCCGTGCACGGGTTCTGGGCGTTCCTGCTCGTGGTGGTGGCTGCCACGTCGGCACAGTCGTCACTTCTTGTCGCGCGCGGCCCGATCATCAACCACCTGGCCGAGGGGCGGCCGCAGGAACTCCGGGCCTACATCCGGTCGGTGACCAACATCGGCATCTCCGTCGGCGCGGCCCTGGCCGGCTGGGCCGCCCAGGCGGACACCGTGGGCACCTACCGCCAGCTCGTCCTGGTCAACTGCGGGTGCTTCCTCGCGGCGGCTGCGCTGGCGTTCCGAATTCCGCGCATGGCCCCGATCCGGCAGACAACCGAGGGACCGCGCTGGACCGCGCTGCGTGACCGCCCCTACCTCACCCTGGCACTGCTGGACGGAGTCCTGTCCATCCAGTACCGCGTCCTCACGGTCGCTGTTCCGCTCTGGATCGTCGGGGCCACGTCGGCCCCGCGCTGGGCGGTGTCCGCAGCGGTCGTGCTGAACACCGTGATCGTGATCCTGTTCCAGGTGCGCGCCAGCCGCCGGGTGGACTCCCTGCGGGCCGCGGCGCTGACCCTGCGCAGGTCCGGATGCGCCTTCCTGCTCGCCTGCGCGGCCATGGCCTGGGCCTCCGGGATACCCCCCACAGCAGCGCTCGTGGTGCTCGGGGCTGCCGTCGCCGTGCACAGCGTGGGTGAACTGTGGCAAGCGGCAGGAGGCTTCGAAGTCTCCAACGTCCTCGCCCCCGAGCATGCCCTGGGCCAGTACCTCGGCGTGTTCGGCGTGGGCATGGGACTGGCCGAGTCGTTCGGCCCGGCACTGCTCACCTGGCTCTGTATCGGCTGGGGGAAGCCGGGCTGGTTCGTCCTCGGCGCCCTCTTCCTGGCAGCCGGGCTCGGTGCACCCCGAGCGGTGCGCTGGGCCGAGGCGACCAGGGGGCTGTACACGCCGCAGGACGAGCTGGGGGCCGCGCCGCAGACCCCCCGCGTCCCGGCCGGCTGACCCCGCCCGAAGCCGTTCACCCGCCACACCCAGGTTGCCTCCCCCTGTCCACATGGGCCGGTCCCGACGGGCTGCCCGAAAGAAAGCTGATGCCCCATGCCCTCCTATCGTGCGGAGCTGACTCCGCAGATGCTGCAGTACGCCGAGAAGTTCGACGACCGGGGTGAGATCCGGTGGCTGCCCTACCTGATGTACTTTCACGCAGCCGGCCACGCCTCGGATGTGGTGAACACCGACCACCTGGGGTTCCGGCTCTCCCAGGGCGGCGGCCGGCAGGCGTCGGCCGGCGGGCAACTGCCCGGGGGGCCGGTCCGGTTGATCGCCGGAAGCTCCACGGTGTTCGGCATCGGGGCGTCCTCCGATGCGGCGACCCTGGCATCCCGGCTCTGGTCGCAGCACGCCCCTGAGCTGCCCTGGCTGAACTTCGGCGGGCGCAGCTTCAACTCGACCCAGGAACTGCTGCTGTTCGTCCTCTACCGGCACCTGCTGCCGCAGGTGGAGGAGATCGTCCTGTTCAGCGGATTCAACAATCTGGGCCTGGCCCGGCTGCCCCGCTGGATGCAGGGCGACAACGGCGCCTTCTTCAACGGGCACGACTACTTCGACCAGGTCGAGGAGGCGCAGGCCAAGCAGCGCCGGGCGGCCGGACTCTCCCGGCGGGCCTCCCGCAAGGCCACGGAACGAGGGCCCGCGGAGCTGAGCGTCCCGGACCTGTCCACCCAGATCGAGGAAGCCGCCGCACTGACGCTCCGACACCTCGCCACCTGGAAGCTCCTCGCCCAGGGCATGGGGGCCCGTCTCAGCTTCGTCCTGCAGCCGCTCGCCCCCTGGGTGCGCGAACGGCCCGCGGAGCAGGAGCGGTTGCTGTTCGAGGAGTTGGACGGCATCTCCAACTTCAGTCAGGCCTACGGCGACATCTGCACCATCGAGGCCGGGCGGCGCTACGCCCAGGAACTTCGACTGGGCTGCGAGAAGGCCGACGTGCGCTTCCTGGACATCAACCCGATCCTCGGCGAGGCGGCAGGCGCCGACGACTGGGTGTTCGTGGACCGAATCCACTTCACCGATCCAGGCCATGACCTCGTCGCAGGACTGCTCACGGAGCACCTCGGCCTGCGCTGAGGCAGACAAGGGAGAAAAGGAACCCATGGGAACCATTCGCAGACTCATCGATGCCCTGTTCCGGCGCGGACGCAGGAAGAAGCGCGCAGACGACGCGTCCATCTACCCGATGTTCTAACCGGAGGCACCCGGAGGAGACGACTTCATGCCCCCAAAGACCGCGTGGCCCGACCCCTCGAAGGGCCGCTCCGCAAAGCTCGACCGGACACGGGCGCGCACTGCCTACGCCGCTTTCGCCGACCCGGAGGACACCCAGGCCGAGGCAGTGCCGCTGGCTGAGATCCGGGCTGAGCTGGAGCGGTCGGGCGTCGAGGGACCGACCACTCCGGACCTCGCCGAACTGTGCGGCCAAGCCGGCACATGGTCGCGCCAGGAGGCGCTCCGGTACCGGGAGTTGGCCGCACGAGCCGCGGCGGAGGACGCAGGGCTGCTGCTCGCGCAGTCCGCGGCGCTCGGTTGCGCACCGCTCGCGTTGCTCTCGGGGGCGTGGCTGCAGTGGTTGAGCGGTATGGCCAACGCTGACGAGGCATCAGCCCTGGCCGCCCTCACCCTCTATGCCTCCGATGTCGGTGTGGGACACCCCCGCAACTCCCGCGGGGCCGCATACCTGCAGGTGCTGCAGGCACTTCAGGTCGCCGAGTTCGCGGTACCCGCCGCGCGCACCGCACTCGATCTGCGGATCGGGGACGAGGCGTTCTCCTTGCCGGCACTGCTGCTCCTGATGGGCAGAAGGCCCGACGACCTTCATCCGGAGATCCTCGGGGCCGACCTGTGCCTGCGCCGGGTCGGCCTGCTCCCTCCGCTTGTCGCGGTGATGACGGCCCTCCCCGCCGCCGCCTGGGACGTCCTGGACCCCGGACAGGCCCGGAGCCACGAGCCGCACGGCGGTACCGCCGCATGCCAGGCCGCGATAACGGCCCTCTGCACCGCAGTCGAGGACGACCGGGATGCGGGCCGCCGGGTCGCCGCCGGGTTCAGCTGGGCGTTCACCGCCCTCCGTGCATGGAACGAGGGGCTCCACGCCGAGCTCGTCGACGTGTTCGACCCGGCTCGGCAGGCAGCGGAACTGATCCGGATCAGGGCCAGGGAGGGATCCCAGTACCACCAGAAGTTCAAGCTCGCAGGAAGGCAGCTGTCGAGCTGGTTGCAGGAGGCCCGGACCGACCCCTTCCCGCTGCTCGCCGAACTCGCGAAGAGCAGTCTGGTGAAGCCGGGGCGGCCCGATCGCAGCCCTCTGGTGAACGGGCTGGTCAGCGAGCGCGGTTCGATGTTCCGGGTCTTCAGCGAGGCCGACCTGGCTGTCCTCCGCCGGTGGATCGGCTCGCTGCCGACCAGCGATGGAGAAGGCACCACTGCTCGTGCCGCGGACGGGCGGGCCCGCTCCGGAGGCGAGCGCCCCGGGTCCGGTGGGTTCGATCTGCCGCTGGAGGGCGGGAGTCCGGCTGACGGGACGGCTCCTGCGGACCTGCGGGAGGCGTACTTCCTGCTGCAACGCCGGGGCCAGCAGCCGGCTGTGCGGCGCTACGCCCTGCAGTACGTGCACGGATGGCTCGGTCGCGCGCGCCACGGTCTGGCGCGGACCGACTGCGCACTGCCGCCGCGCTGGCCGGAGGAGGGGCTTCGGCCCTGGCTCGCCGAACAGCACGATCGGCATGCCGAGCAGTTCGAGGCGACGGCTGAGGCGGAGCTGCCGTCCCGGGAGGAACTGATCGAGTCGACCGTTCAGCTGGCTCCGCTCACCATGATCGACGGCGCTTGGCTGCAGGGCTTCACCGACTACGAGCTGGCTTCCTCCGACATCGGCCACTCCCTCTTCGAGACCTACTGGGACGAACTGGGAAACGGCCGGCTCGCGCTCAACCACCCGCTGATCTACCGGGAGCTGGTGGCAGGCATGGGAGTGGAACTGCCACCGACCGGATCGGTGGAGTTCGCCCGCTGGCCCGGGTTCCTGGACAGTTCCTTCGAGCTCCCGGTGTTCTGGTTGAGCATCGGACGGTTCCCGCAGACCTTCCAGCCCGAGGTGCTCGGCCTGAACCTCGCCATGGAGCTCTCAGGAGTCGGTGGAACCTACCGGCGCGCCAGGCTGGGACTGCGCAAGTACGGCTTCAGCACGCGTTTCGTCGACATTCACAACACCATCGACAACGTCGCGACCGGGCATTCCGCCTGGGCGGCCGACGCCATCGACAGTTTCATGTCCGCTGCGGCGTCGAACGGTGGCGGACTCGCACGTGACGCTGCCTGGGGCCGGATCAGGGAGGGCTACCGCTCCCTCAATCCGCCCACCGGAATCCACGCCCGGCTGGCGGACCGACGTGCCAGACGCGTGAGCAGAAGTCGTTGACCCAGAAGTCGTTGACCGGCAAGAGGAAGGGAATGCGCTATGTCTGATCTGGTCCTTGGTATCTCAGCCTTCTACCACGACAGTTCGGCTGCCCTGGTCGTGGACGGGGTCACCGTCGCGGCGGCCCAGGAGGAGCGCTTCAGTCGCAAGCGGCACGATGCCGGCTTCCCCGCACAGGCGGTGCGCTACTGCCTGGACCAGGCCGGAGTGTCGATGGACGAGGTCTCCGCGGTCGCCTACTACGAGGATCCGGCGCTGAAGTTCCGTCGGGTACTGGCGACCTACCTCGGTGCGGCCCCGCGCGGCCTCGCCTCCTTCCAGGACACCCTGCCGGGGTGGCTGACCGACAAGCGCCGAACCGTCGACACGGTACGGCGCAACCTGGAGGACCTCGGCCTCGGCCGGGTTCCCGCGGTCCAGCCGCGGCGCCACCACGAGTCCCACGCGGCGTCGGCGTTCTTCCCGAGCCCCTATGCGTCCGCTGCGGTCCTGTGTGTCGACGGCGTCGGCGAATGGGCCACGACCACGCTGTGGCACGGCATCGGGGACAGCCTGAAGCCGCTGTCGGAGATCAGGTTCCCGCATTCGCTGGGACTGCTCTACTCCGCCTTCACCTACTTCTGCGGCTTCAAGGTCGACTCCGGTGAGTACAAGCTGATGGGCCTGGCTCCGTACGGCACCCCGCGCTATGCCGCGCTGATCCGCGAGAAGCTGATCGACATCAAGCCGGACGGCTCGTTCCGGCTGGACATGCGCTACTTCGAGTACCTCTCCGGTCAGGTGATGACCGGCCGGGGGTTCGAACGGCTCTTTGACGGCCCGCGCAGGCAGCCGGAGGCACCGCTCACCGCGCGCGAGTTCGATCTGGCCGCCTCGATCCAGGAGGTGACCGAGGAGGTCGTGCTGCTGCTGGCCCGCACGGCCGGCCGGCTCACCGGGGAGTCACGGCTCTGCCTGGCCGGCGGCGTGGCCCTGAACTGCGTCGCCAACGGCAGGATCATCCAGGAACGGATCTTCGACGAAGTCTGGATCCAGCCGGCCGCCGGCGACGCGGGCGGAGCCCTGGGCGCCGCGCTGACCGTGGCCCTGGAGCGGGGCGCGTCGCGCACGCACCTGGGTACCGGACGTGACGCGATGTCGGGATCGCTCCTCGGTCCCTCCTACGGGGATGACGAGATCCGCGGATTCCTCGACAGCCGAGGCGCCGCCTACCGCAAGGCCGCCTCCGAGGAGATGCCCGGCGCGGTGGCCGACCGACTCGCGCAGGGCGCCATCGTCGGCTGGTTCCAGGGCCGGATGGAGTTCGGGCCGCGCGCACTCGGCGCGCGCTCGATCCTCGGTGACCCGCGCGACACCGAGATGCAGTCGGCGATGAACCTCAAGATCAAGTTCCGTGAGTCCTTCCGCCCGTTCGCCCCCTCGGTGCTGCGCGAGGACGCGAAGGACTACTTCGACCTCGACCAGGAGAGCCCCTACATGCTGGTGGTGGCGGGGGTGGCCGCGGCGCAGCGGGTGGAGAGCGACGACAACGACGGCGTGAGCGGCCTGGACCTGCTCCGGGTGCGTCGCTCGACCATCCCCGCGGTCACCCACGTGGATCACTCGGCCCGGGTCCAGACAGTGACCGACGAGAGCAATCCGGCCTACTTCCGACTGCTGTCGGCCTTCAAGGAGCGGACCGGCTGCCCGGTCCTGGTGAACACCTCGTTCAACGTACGCGGAGAACCGATCGTGAACTCTCCCGAGGAGGCCTACACCTGCTTCATGCGCACCGACATCGACGTGCTGGTCCTGGGCGACTTCCTGCTCGAGAAGGCGGACCAGCCGGACTGGGCCGAGGCGCAGGACTGGCGTGAGGCCATCCCGTTGGACTGACCGACGCCGGAGCAGCCGGACCGTCCGCCCGACCTGACGTCGAACCAGATCGAGGAGCCTTCCCATGCGTGTACTGCTGTGCTTTGTCTACTTCCTGCTGGTGGTCCCGGCGGGGGTGGCCAGTCGTCTGATCCGGGACCCGCTCGCGCGGCGTTGGGACCCGCGGGCCGAGACCTACTGGGTCACCAGCGGCGGCAACGCCGTGGGCGGGCGGGCCGCCCGATGAACGAGTCCTCGGCCGGCATCGGATCCGGCCACGGCGGAGCGCTCGCCTTCGTGGAGAGCAACCTCACCGGCACCGGCATGCAGGCGCTGCGGCTGGCCCGCGATCTGGGGCTGCGCATCCTGTTCCTGACCTCGGACCTGGAGCGCTACTCGGTCGACCCGGACACGGCGCGCACGATCGGGGAGATCGCCGACGAGATCCTCATCTGTGACACGCAGAGCCCGGAAGCGATCGAGAAGGTGCTCCTCGATTCGGTCGTTCCGGTGCGGGGCGTCATGACCGTGATGGAGTACTACGTCCCCACCACGGCGGCCGCGGCCCGGCGGCTGGGCCTGCCCGGGATCGATCCACTGGCGGCCGGGATCGCCAGGGACAAGCTGAAGACACGGGTCCGCTGCGCGGAGCGGGGGGTGCCGGTGCCCGGTTTCCGCTTCGTCAGGGACGCCGCCGAGGTGGACGCCGCCCTGGCCGAGTTCGGCCTGCCCTGCGTGGTGAAGCCGGTGGACGAGTCGGCGAGCATCGGCGTGGCGCTGTGCCGGACGCGGCAGGACGCAGTGGAGCGGATCGCCGCGATGGCGGCAAGCACCACGAACTCCAAGGGTCAGCCCCGGGTGCCCGGCGGACTCGTCGAGGAGTGCCTGTTCGGACACGAGGTCAGCGTGGAGACCTTCACCTTCGACGGCAGCACGACCGTCCTCGGCGTCACCGACAAGCTGCTGGGACCCACGCCGCACTTCGTCGAGTTGGGCCACACCTTCCCGTCCACCCTCGGCGAGGGGGCGCGGGCCGCGGCGGAACTGGCGGTCGCCGCGCTGGACGCGATCGGCTTCGACTTCGGCCCGGCCCACGTCGAGGTGAAGCTGACGGCGCAGGGGCCGGTGCTGATCGAGATCAACGCGAGGACCGGCGGTGACTTCATCCCCGATCTGGTCCACCACGCGATCGGGGTGCCCCTGCTGGAACGCTCGATCGTGGCGCACAGCGGGGGCCGCCCCGACCTGACGCCCACCCGCGCGGGCGGTGCCGCGATCCGCTTCCTGGCCGGCCGCTCCGGGACGGTCGACTCCGTGCCCGACACCCGGGTCCTGGACAGGTTCCCCGCTCTGGTCGCCTTCCAGCTCAAGGCCGCCCCGGGGCGGGAGACCAGGTGGCCGCTCAACAGCCATGACCGGCTGGGCCATGTGATGACCAGCGCCGACACCCCCCAGGAGGCTGCCGTCGTCGCGGACGCGGCGCTGAGCCACCTCGCGGTCACCTACCGCGAGTCCTGATCCGAACCGAGCCGAAGCAAGGAGTAACCCGTGACGACCACCCAGATGCTCGACGTCAGCGATGTTGACGTCCTGCTCGGGGGACTCCTCACACCGTGCGACACCGACCTGGTGGAGCGCTGGGGCGTCCGGCTGGCCGCCGGCGGGACGCCCGAGGAACTGATCACCCGCAGACTGCTGGCCAAGACCTTTCGCAAGTCCCCGCTGGACCGTCAGGTCGCCGGCCGGGTCGAGCAGGTCGTCTCGTACACGGTCCGACGCGGGCAGCCGCTGCGGCTGCTGGTTCCGTTCGGCGGGTACAAGAGCCCCTCGTCACCGGAGTACCCCTCGGCCGGGTGGGCGGAACTCTTCGCGGTCGCCGGACTGTGCGAACTCGTCTCCCCGATCTGCGCACTCCACCCGGCCGGGGCCGTCATCGAGTTCTGCTCCGACGAAGCTCTCGTGCCCAGGCTCACCGGGGCCGACCCGCAGACGCTGCGGACCTACCGGAACGCCTTCGACGAGGTGCTCCGCACCGTGGCCCGGGACCAGGCACCGAATCTGAAGCTACGCCAGACATTCGTCAGGCACGCCTACGACATCGACGACCTGACGACTCGGATGCAGAGCCTCGGGCGGCGGCTCGAGACCGAGTGGTTCCCGACGCTCCCGGCCGCCGACCAGGAGCGGTTGCTGCGCGGTGCGGCGAACAACGACTTCCACGCCGTGGACGGGAGGACCGGGCGCTCTCCGGAGGCACTGCGCCGCAGCGTCTGCGAACACCAGGCGTACCTGGAGATCGACAACCGCGAGCGGGCCCACCAGCTCTACCGGTCGGACACCGTCCCGATCGCGCTGCGCCGCGGCATCCCCGGCTGGCTGCACCTGGGCAGCAACCGTCGGAGCGCGACCCAGTTCTGGATGGGCTACGGGCTGTTCGACCTGACGGCAGGCCACCGGCCGGCGGCGCACATCCTGCCCCCGCGCAGGGCGGCCGCCGTCCTGCCGCGGATCCGCCACCTCCCCAATCCGCGGTCCACCAGCCCGGGCCTGGACCGGCTCCCGGTCCTGACGGCCGGGGCGGCGACACCACCACATGACTACTGCGCGGCCACGCCGCGTCGGACAAGGAGCCTCCGATGATCGTCCGTTCACTGGACCGGGCGAAGATGAGCTGGTCCTACGAGATGGACCTGCAGGACCTGCTGTCCGCGACCGATGTGGAGGGGATGCCGTTCGGATCGGTCTTCGGGTCCGTTCCGGCCCGCAGCGTGTCCAAGCGCCATTCCCACCACGACGGCGAGATGTTCGTCGTCCTCGACGGCGAGGCGACCGTCGTGGTGGACGCGGAGGAGCAGCTGCTGGTGCGCGGCGACGTGGTCTGCCTCCCACCCTTCTCGGTCCACGAGATCCGGAACGACTCGGAAGCACCTTTCGACCTCGTCTCGGTCTACTGGGAGGACATCCCCGCCGCGGTCTCGGTCCTGCGCCGCAGCCCGGCCCGGCAGCGCCTGCCGCAGCGCACACTGGTCTTCTGCCCGCCGCCGACCCCCAACGGGGGCCTGCACCTCGGTCATCTGGCCGGTCCGTACGTTCGGGCCGACCTCTACGCACGGGCGCTGCGGTCCATGGGCTGCGACGCCCGGCTGATCACCGGTACCGACGACCACCAGTCCTACGTCAGCGTGGCAGCCCGGCTCACCGGGTCCACCGGCACGGAGGTGGCCCGCAAGGAGGGCGACGCCGTGGTGGCCACGCTCGCCGATGCCGGGGTCCACCCGACCCGGCTCACCCGTCCGGTGCACGAACCCGACCACCACAGCTCCGTCCGGGCCCTGCTCGGCCGGCTGTCGGCGGCTGAGGGAGTGGCCACCCGCTCCGAGCCGACGGCGTACTGCGGTGCCTGCCGGACCTCACTGCACCAGGCCTTCGCGAGAGGGGACTGCGCACGCTGCGGAGCCGGCAGCGACGGCGAGATCTGCGAGGCCTGCGGCTTCCCCAACGAGGCCAGGGAACTGCACGGGGTGCGCTGCCGCCTGTGCGGGGCCGCTGCCGAGGTACGGGTCGAGGAGGCGCTCTGGCTCGACCTGGCCCACTACCAGGACCGCCTCCGGACCTACCTCGGAAGCACCGTCGGCGGTCCGGACCTGCGAGCCCTCGCGGAATCGCTGCTCGACGACGAGGCCGGACTGCGGCCCTACCGGTTGACCCGCAGCACCGACTGGGGGATCGACTGGCCGAGCGGATCCGCCGAGGCGGAAGGCGCAGTGGCACGGGTGGACGCCTGGGTGGACCTGGCCCTGACCTTCCTCCTCGCGGCACAGCGCGAGCGCGAGCACGAGGCGGAGCCGTTCGAGACGGCCCTGTTCCTCGGCTACGACAACAGCTACTACTACGCGATCCTGCTCCCGGTGCTCGCCATCGCCCTCGGCCTGGAACACCTCCTGCCGACCTCGTTCGTCACCAACAGGTTCCTGCAGCTCGACGGGGAGAAGTTCTCCACCAGCAGGGGTCATGCCCTCTGGGCCGACGAGGCCCTGACCCGGGTGGGACCCGACGCGGTGCGGGCCGCGCTGATGCGGCACGCCCCCGAAGGGGCGGAGTCCTCCATCTCCAAGGAGGAAGGTGCGCGGCTCGGCCAGGATCCGCTGGTCGAGGGCGCCCGCGAGTGGATCGACGGATTCGCGCCGCTGGTCCAACGCTTCGGTCCCGAGGTACCGGGCACCGGCGCCTGGACCGATGCCCATCGCGAGTTCTACCGGAGCGTCAACTCCCTCACCGGCCAACTGGACGGAGCGCTGGTGCCGGGCGCCTTCAGCGCCCGCGCCTACGTACGAGGTCTGGAAGGGCTGCTCGACCGAGCCCAGCGCTTCCGGGCGACGGAGGGGCCGCTGCGCGCGACCCCCTCGTTCCAGGAGGAGGCACGCACCAGCCTGGCGCTGGAGTTCCTCGCGGCCAAGGCGTTCGCGGCGCTCGCGTGGCCGGTGCTGCCCGAGACGGCCTCCCGGCTCTGGACCGCGCTGGGGCTGTCCGGTGAGCCGGTTCGCGAGCAGGAGTGGTCGTTCCTGCCGCCCGGCCACCGTGTCGCGGCGCCGTCCGGCTTCGGGAGCCCGGTCGGTGGCGGATGACGGCCGGCGCCGGCCGCCCTGCGGTGATCGTCGTGGGTGCCGGCATCATCGGGGCGGCCACGGCCCAGCAGCTGACCGCCCGAGGGGCGGCCACGGTGATCGTCGACCGGGCCGACGCACCGGCGAGAGGGGCCACCGGCAGTTCCGGCGGGATGGTCAGGGCCTTCGACCCCGACCCGACCGTCGCGGCACTGGCGTCGGCCAGCCTGCGCATCTACGCGGACGGCAGCCAGTGGGCGGACGGATCGTCACCGCTGCGACGGGTCGGAGCGGTGACGATCGCGGACTCCGCAGCCGCGCCCGTGCTCCGGGCCGCTGCGCGCCGGCTCGGACTCGGGGCCGCGGCGGTGTCGTCCGCCGAGGAGCTGCTCGGCGTCCGCACCGCCGGCGGAGTGGGCCTGGTCGAGCCGGACGCCGGCTGGATCGACCCGGTCCGGGCCACCAGGGACTGGTTGGGTCGAGCATGCCGGGCGGGCGCGACCGCCCGTTTCGGCCATGCGGTCGTCCGGGTCACCACCGAGCAGGGGAGGCCCGGTGTGGAACTGGACGACGGCACCGCTCTGACCGCGGACGCCGTGGTACTCGCGCTCGGGGCCTGGGCGGCGCAACCGGTGCCCGGACTGCGCGAGCCGACCGTGCTGCGCACCCGCTCCATCCAGATCAGCACGGTGCGCCGGGGGCAGGAGGCCGGCCGGGCCGGTCATGCGAGCTTCGTGGATCTGCGAACCGGCGCCTATGGGAGGCCGATCGACGAGGAGAGCTCCCTGATCGGCCTGCCGCACGAGGTCTGGGACGTCGACCCGGCCGACAGGCACCGGCCGTCGGTGCCGCACACGACCAGGACCAGGGAAGCCGTGGCGGTGAACCTTCCCTGGGCCGGCCAGGCACCCCTGCTCACCACGGTCCGCTCCTATGACGGCTACACGTCGAGTACCGAGGTGCTTCGGCCGACCGGCAACAGCGGGGTCTGGAGCGTCCGCGGCTGGAGCGGCGGGGGAGTGAAGGTCGCCCCGGCCGTCGGACGCCTCGTGGCCGAGCGGGTCCTGAGTCAGGTTCGAACCCCTAGCTGAAAGATTCAGAGCACATGCAAACGCACAACGTGTACGACGTCGTCGGCATCGGTTTCGGCCCCGCGAACCTGGCACTCGCCATCGCGGCGGAGGAGGCGGACAGCGGGCTCCGGATGCGCTTCGTCGAGCGTCAGCAGACCCCCTCCTGGCAGAGCGCCATGCTCCTGGACGGCTCCGACATCCAGAACCACCCGCTGCGGGACCTGGTGTCGCTGCGCAACCCGCGCAGCAGGTACAGCTTCACCAACTTCCTGCATGAGCACGGAAGGCTGCTGGAACACCTCAACCTGCCGCTGGAGTTCCCGCTGCGCAAGGAGTACGCCCAGTACATCGGCTGGGCCGCAGGGTTCTTCGGCCACCTCGTCGACTACGGAACCGAGGTGTCCTCGATAGCGGTGCGGACGGCCGACGAGGGCAGTCCGATGTACCAGGTCTCCACGCTGTCCGGAGAGGCGCTCTTCGGACGCTCGATCGTGCTCGCCCCGGGCCGGTCGCCGTACATCCCGGAGCCGTTCGTCGGCCTGGAGTCCTCCCGCGTCTTCCACCTGACCCGCTACCTTCCGTCGCTGCGGCTGCTTGGCGACAGTCATCCGCAGAACGTGGCGGTCATCGGCGGGAGCCAGAGTGCGGTCGAGCTGACGCTCGACCTGATGCGCCGTTACCCGCGGGCGAGGATCACCATGTACGTCCGCTCCTTCGCCCTTCGGCTCAAGGACACGAGCCCTTTCAGCGAGGAGGGCTACTTCCCCGGGTTCACCGCCCGCTACCACGCACTGCCGCGAGCCCGGAAGGACGAGCTCGACGCCTACCTGCGCCCCACCAACTACTCGGCCTCCGACGGCGACGTGCTGGCCGAGCTCTATGCGCACATCTACGAGCAGCGGATCGATCAGGGGCAGCGGGTCTTCGTCCGAGGCAGCCGCGAGGTGCTCGACGCGAGCGAGTCGGGCGACGCCGTCCGGCTCCGGGTGGGTGACCTGGACACCCAGGAAACGGAGGAGGTCGACCACGACCTGGTCGTACTCGCCACCGGATTCCGTGACCTCGGCCCGGGGCCGCACCAGGACCGGGTGCCCCCGCTGCTCCAGGGGCTGGCCGACCGGTTCGCCTTCGACAACGACGGATACGCGCTGGTGGAGGCCGACTACACGCTCGCCTCGCTGTCCCCGGAGACCCCGCCCGCGATCCTCAACGGACTGTGTGAGTCCTCGCACGGGATCGGTGACGCAGGATCCTTCAGCCTGCTGTCGCTCCGGGCCCAGAGCATTCTCGAGGGCCTGCACAAGCGGCTCGACCGGTGACTGCGGAACTGGTCTGCCGCCGGACCGCCGCCCATGTGCTCGGTGCCGGGATGCTGCTGGCACCCCTGGTGGCAGCAGGGCTCGCGAACGGGCGGGACACGGCCGCATGGGTGGTGCAACTGGGAGCGGGGACGGCCCTGTGCGGGATCCTGGCGCTGTTCACCCACGAGCGCTACCCGGCCGGGGGAGCGAAACCGCCCGGCTCCTTCCCCGAGCTGCTCGACGACGTGCTCGGCAGCGCCGCGGGTCGGGCCGTACGGATCGCCCTGGTACCGGCGTTCGCCGCCGGGCAGGCCGCGATCGTCTGGTTCATCATCGGATTCGCCGAGGCGACCCTCCCGCAGGACGTCCCCGGCGCGCCATCCCTGTGGTGGGCCTTGGGCCTGGCCGCGGCAGCCTGCGTCGGCGTGACTCTGCTGCCCCGCAGCGGGGCCGGGGCACTGAGGTTCAGACCCCTGGTGGCGGTGGTGGTCGCGGTGGCCGCCGCGGTGTGGGCGCAGCCCTGGTCACTGCCGACGGGAGCGGCGGGATTCTGGCCCGCCGCGTCAGTGCTGTTCTTCGCCGGCTACGGGTGGGAGAGCGTGGTCGCCCACTCCGCGCTGCCCGGACTCACTCGCAGGGAACTGCTGCGCGGCGTGGCCGGGGCGGCGGCCGTGGTGTCCACGGTCTACCTGGTTCTGGTCGCCCTGTGCCACGGCAACCGCACCGGGGGCGGCCTGCCTCCCGGCGGGCGCCGGCTCCTCTGCGGAGCGGTGGCCTGTCTGCTGCTGACGTACTGCGCCACCAACCTGCGCGCTGTGTCCATGACGGCGCGGGAGGTCCTGCCCCAGACGGCCACGCGAGGTGTGGCACCAGCCCTGGTGGGCCTGGCGTTCTGCTTCTTCCTGCTGGTGGGACGGGGTGACGTCGGGCGGCTGCTGATGGTGCCCGCCACAGCCGTCGGTGCGGCCTACGCACTCGGGGCTGTCGCGGTGCTGCGCCGCGGCAGTGCCCCCCTCCGCTGGGCTGCCGCACCGCTCCTGCTGCTGTTCGTCCTCCTGGTGATCGCGGCAGGGCGATACCTGCTGCTTCGACGCTGACAAGGAATACCTCGTGAACACAGACGTGCTCTTGCCACAGAAGTTCGGCTACTCCACCGACCGAGCCGACCTGGAGTCAGAGGTTCGCACCTACTCGCGGTCATGGCCGACCGTCTTCACCCAGGCGGCGGGCAGTCGGCTTCGCGACCTCGACGGGCGGAGCTACCTGGACTTCTTCGCCGGTGCCGGAGCTCTCAACTACGGGCACAACAACCCGGTGCTGAAAGCCCGTCTCCTGGAGTACCTGGCCGGCGACGGGGTGGTCCACAGCCTCGACACCATGACCGAGGCGAAGCAGGGCTTCCTCGACTCCCTCCACGACCGGGTGCTCAGACCGCGCGACTTGGACTACAAGGTGCAGTTCACCGGGCCCACCGGAACCAACGCGGTGGAGGCGGCGCTCAAACTCGCCCGCAAGGTGACGGGCCGTCAGTCCGTGGTCGCGTTCACCAGGGGTTTCCACGGTATGAGCCTGGGCGCGCTGGCGCTCACCGGCAACGCCTCGAAGCGGGCCGCAGCCGGAGTGCCGCTCGGCCATGTGCTGAGGATTCCGTACGAGGGCCAGCGCGTGCCCGGGCTGGACCTGCTCGCTGACCTGCTCCGGGACGCGGGCAGTGGGGTGGAGCTCCCCGCCGCAGTGGTCGTCGAGACGGTTCAGGGCGAGGGCGGCGTCAACGTGGCCAGCAGCGCCTGGCTCCGGACGCTGGCCACACTGTGCGAGGCGTGGGGGATGCTGCTCATCGTCGACGACATCCAGGCCGGCTGCGGTCGGACCGGCGAGTTCTTCAGCTTCGAAGCAGCCGGCCTGCACCCCGACATCGTCTGCCTCTCCAAGTCGATCAGCGGGTACGGGCTGCCGATGGCGATCACGCTGTTCAAGCGGGAGTTGGACCTCTGGCAGCCGGGGGAGCACAACGGAACCTTCCGTGGGAACAACCTCGCCTTCGTGACCGCCACCGCAGCCCTGGACCTGTACTGGCAGGACTCGGGTCTGCAGGAGTCCACCAGGCGCAAGGCCGACGTGGTCGCCGGAGCACTGGGCGAGATGGCTGATCGTCATGCCGGACTCGGGGCCCGGCACCGGGGGCGGGGCCTCTTCTGGGGGATCGAGTTCGACGATCCCGGGCTGGCGGTGCGGATCGCACGCTCCGCCTTCCGGCGTGGCCTGCTGGTGGAGACGGCAGGGCCCCGGGACGAGGTGGTCAAGCTGCTGCCGCCGCTCACCGTGAGCGACGAGGACCTGCGGGAGGGACTCGACGTGCTTGCCGAGGCAGTTGACGAGAATGCCGAGTAGGGCGTCCGAGTCCAGCCTGACCAGGGAGCGGGATGCGGGTGACCTCCGGGTCCGGCGGCAGGTTCTCGTGGTGCTCTTCAGCACCCTGCTGTATCGCACGGCGACCGGCATGGGTCCGTTGGCGATTCTGGTCACGGTGACCGGGCGGCAGTCTTTGGCGGTCGCCTCCGTCGCGCTGACCTGCTGGACCCTGGCGGGGGCAGCGGGGCAACCGGCCTGGGTGGCATCGTGCGAGCGATGGGGGCACGGCAGGACGTTGGCTTCCCTCGGAGTGCTGACGGCTGCCTTCCACGCCTCGGTGGGACTCGTCCACGGGCCGGCGCTCACGGTCGGAGCGGCCACGCTGGCTGGTCTGACGCTGCCTCCGGTGACGGCCAAGGCACGCGCTCTGCTCGCGGAACTCCTCCCGGGTCCGGAACGGGAGCGGGCGTTCTCCACCGAATCGGCTCTCGCCAGCCTGGCCTTCGTCATCGCTCCGCTCATCGTCGGGGCGTCGCGTGCACTGGTCGAGATGGGGCCGGTCCTCGCCTCGGGCGCGCTGTTGGTTTCGGTGAGTCTGCTGTACGTCCGCGTGGGGCGCGGGGCCGCTCGGATCGGCGGAGGACCAGAGGTCGCGGCGAACTCCGGGGAACCTGATGATCGAAGCCCGGCCGACGCGCCGAGGACCGCCTCCCAGTGGCTGCCTGCCGTAATCCTGGTGGCGGCGGGCGGTGCCTGCTACGGCATGCTCGCCTGCATCGAGGTGGCGGTCGTGGCAAGGTTCCACGACCCTACGGCAGCGGCGTCGATGCTGTGCGGCTGGTCGCTGGCCTCTCTGCTGGGAGGGCTCGGGGCGACCCGCTGGATCGGGGTGCATTGGGTGCGCTGGGCCGTTCTCGCCGTCTCGCCGGTTGCCTACTTCCTGATGGCGGCCTTCGGGATGCACAGCGGCGTGGTGTTCGCCGCGGTTCTCGCCCTGAGCGGCATCGCCGTCTCGCCCACACTCGGCCTCATCACATCGCAACTCGCGCAGGTGACCCATCGGGCGATCAGGCCGAGTGCCTTTGCCTGGCTGCAGAGCAGTTCGTGGATCGGCGCCTCGGCGGCGACGACGGCAGCCGGGCTGCTGGCCACCACCCGCCTGGACGGTGTGCTGGTCCTCGCCGGGGTTCTGGCGCTGGCTGTCCTGGCAGCACTGTCCCTATCCGGGCGTGGCGGAACGTCAGAGATTCGGTGAGAAAAGATCATCCGACCGGGCCGGGGACCAGGGCCGCCATGGCGGCCTGGCCGAGGCTTCCGGCCTCGCGAATCGACCTCCAGTCCCCGGGCTCGCGGGCGGCTACGCCGGCGGCCTGCTCGGCGCGGGCGGCCAGCAGGGGGACGAGTTCGGGGTCGAGGGTGTAGTTCATGGGAAGTGGTTCGCTTTCCACAGGTGGACGGATGGGTGGGCACCGAAGTGGCGCACGCGGGCCGGCGGGCCGGTCCGCGTGCGCCGCGGGCCTCGGGCGGGCCGGACACGGCGGTGTCCGTCAGTACGGGGAGGGCTGGTTGCGGATCACGGCGAGGCTGACGATCTTGCCGTCGCGCACGCTGAAGTAGTCCGACATCACCAGCTCGGCCGGCAGGTCGGTCTTGTCGTAGGTCCCGTCGTAGCGCGAGCGCACGATGGTCTGGCCGTAGTGCGCGACGACCTCGATCGGCTCCATCGTGACGTGGTCGCCGATCATCTCCTTCTCGGCCCAGGCCCGGATGGCTGCGATACCGCTGATCTCACGGCGCGCGTCGTTGACGTAGGCGTCCTCGGCGAAGGCGGCGACCATCCGGTCCAGGTCGAAGGCGTTGACCGCCGCCAGGTACTCGGCGACGACGGGCGGCAGGGCGGTGCTCGTGGGCGTGTTCATCGTTTCGGCTCCCTTCGGCCGGCGGCCCGGTCCGACCGCCTGCACCCAGGCTCGCGCGTGCTCCCACGAGAGGTGCAAGCCCCGCGCGCGTCCGTGCATCTCCCCCTGGGGGAGGTGGCACAGTGGCAGGCATGGACGCGACACTGCCGATCGGGGACTTCGCCAGGTCCACGCACCTGAGCGTGAAGACGCTGCGCTACTACCACCAGGTGGGCCTGCTGGAACCGGACGAGGTGGACCGGCACACCGGCCACCGCTACTACACCACCGCGCAGATCCCGACCGCGCAGATCATCCGCCGCTTCCGCGCCCTGGACATGCCGGTCGAGCAGATCGCCAAGGTGCTGGCCGCCCCCGACCTCGACACCCGCAACGCGCTGCTGGCCGCACACCTGAACCAGATGGAGCAGCAGTTGGCGCGCAGCCAGTCTGCGGTCGCCTCGCTGCGCGACCTGCTCACCGGCCCGCCGGGCGGCACCCGGGCCGAGATCGGGCGCCGCAGCGTTCCGGCCATGCCGGGGGCTGCGGTCACCGAGACGGTGGACGTCGCCGAGGCGTTGACCTGGTACCAGGGTGCGCTCGGTGAGATCTACGCGACGCTCGACGCCCAGGGACTGGCCGCTGACGCACCGGCTGGCGGGATCTTCAGTACCGACCTGTTCACCCACGGGCACGGACCGGCGACGATCTTCGTACCCTGCGCCGGACCGCTGCGCCCCATCGGCCGGGTCGACGCGCTGGTCATCCCGGCAGTGGAGTTGGCGACGATCGTGCACCGCGGCCCGCATACGAATATCGACCTGGCTTACGGAGCCCTGGGCACGTACGTCGCTGAACATGCCCTCGCCGTGGACGGCCCGATCCGCGAGTACTACCCCGTCGGGCGCCACGAGAGCGCAGAGGCGGCCGAGTGGCGCACCGAGATCTGCTGGCCGATCTTCCACACCGGACCGTCGCCCGACGAACCCGCAGCACGTACGAACGAAGGCGGCGATTGAGAGCCGTCCGGCCGATCACGTGATTGTCTCCTCATCGAGTCGAGGAACGCTTGCCTCTACAGGCGGGCTACGATCTCTTCGTCTATCAGGGCTGTGATAGAGGTTCGCTGGGAGCCGCCCCCTTCTACATGGGCAGTTACGGTTACCACCGCTTCCTTGTCCGGGGAGATGATGCAGAGCTGGCCGTAGAGGCCTGCCATTTTGTACGTCTTCTCCCCAGAGGTGCACCAGACGCCGAGGCCGTAGCTGTCCGAGAGGCGGAAGCCTTCGTCTGTGGGGTCCTGCATGGTCGGGACGGTCTCTGTCGCGATTCGTGCGCAGTATTCGGCGGGGACCAGCTGGCGGCCCTCGTGGCGGCCCTCGTCGAGCAGGAGGCGGCCGAAGCGGGCCAGTTCGGGCGTCCTCAGGTGGAGGGCGGTCTCCGCCACCGGGTGGCCGAGGGGGCAGGTGTGCCACTGGGGGTTGTGGATGCCCAGCGGGGTGAAGAGGCGGGGCAGCAGGTAGTCGCGGACGTTGGCGCCGGTCGCGGCGCGCAGGGCGCGGGCCGCTATGTACGGGCCGATGCCGGTGTAGCTGAAATACGTGCCGGGCTTGTGCGCGAGCGGGGTCGCGAAGAAGTCAGCGGCCAGGTCGGGGACCACGACGGGGTCGTAGGCGGACCAGAAGTACGGGCTGCCGGACGTCATCATCAGCAAGTGCCGGAGCGTGACCTGGTCCAGGCCGGGCGCGGCAGAGCCGGCCAGCTCGGGGTAGTACGTGAGGGCGGGGTCGTCCAGGGCGAGGCGACCCTCGGCTTCGGCGATGCCGAGCGCTACGGAGGTAAAGGTCTTCGAGACGGACCGCACGTCGACCCGGTCGTCCGAGCGGAGCCTGCGTTCGACCGGCTCGGCACCGCGGCGGTAGATGTGCACTCCGTAGAGTTGCATGCCCTCTCGCTCGGCGGACCGGACCAGAGCGTCAATGAGTTCTCGCATGGCGGGAAGCCTAATAGCGGGGTCTGACATTCCCGGCCGTCTGCGCCGCGTCACCATGGCCCCGCCCGGATGGACCGGTGTCTGGCTCTGCTCAGTTGAGTTCAGGGCCGGTGCCGGAAGGGGGCGAGCGTGGCGCGCACGAGACTGGCGCGCACGCATGCCGATCCTCCAGCTACGCCAGCACCTGGCGGTGATCGCCCAGTTCGACCCCGACTGGGGCGCCGCCGAACTGACGGGCCGGGGTTGGAGGTGCGGGGCGGCCACGAGCATGAGGCACCTCGACCCTGCATTGCCCCGGGAGGGGTGGCCGCTGTTGACGCGGTGCGCGGGTGCCTCGCCGCGTGGGGCAGCGGGGGCACCCGCGTCGGTCACGACGGCAGGGCAGATGTCACCGCTCTGCGCGGTCGTGGTGGGCGGCGACCTGGCAGACGGCTTCGGCGACGGTGGGGGCGTCCTTCTTCAGGATCGTGTCGTGGTTGCTGGCGACCTTGGCGCTGATCTCGATGTTCGGGTTGCCGGCGACCACCCCGTCGAGGCTGGCGCGGATCCGTTCCTGTTCGTCGCCCTTGCTTCCCAGGGACGTTCCCGAGGCGACCACGTATCGCGTCGGGACGGTGATGGTGTCCAGTACGGGACCCAACTCGCGCCTGCGGGCGAGCCTGCCGAGTTCGATGTTGCAGTCCGCCATCTGTGCGGCGGTCATCCGCGGGGTCAGGCCGGTCGGGCGCAGCAGCGGCATGAACAGGTTCAGCCGGCGGAAGGTCCTGCGGATCCGCTGCTCCATGGACTGGTCCAGCCAGTCGTGCGGTTGGGCGCCCTCCACCAGGACCGCGCCCAGGGCGCGGTCGGGGTTGCGGCCGGCCCAGTGCGCCGCGACGAACGCCCCGTAGGACCAGCCCACCACCAGCACCCGGTCCACCTCCCTGGCCGCGAGCACGGCGTCGACGTCACGGACGACGGCCTCGAAGGAGTAGTCGGCCGAACGCTTCGACTTCCTGCCGCGGGCCCGCTCGTCGTAGGTGATGTGCCGCCACCCGGTGCCCAACTCGGCGATGACGTGCCGCCAGTACCCCTGGGTGGCGAACTGGCCGTTGAGGTAGACCACGGGGATGCCGGGGCCGCTGGTGTCGGTGACGGCCAGGGCCGTGTCGTCGACCGGGACCATGCCGGTCCACGCCGGGACGGTCGGGGAGGTGGTGTTCGTCGCCATGTGTCTCTCCAGGTCAGGTGTTGCGTGGGTGTCGGGTCAGGGTGCGGACAGGTCGAGTTGGAACTCGCAGGTGCGTCGGTAGGAGCGGAAGCCCAGCTTGTGGTTGACCGCGAGCATGTGGACGTTGTCCTCGGCGTTGTCGGTCTCGACCTCGACGACATGGGGGTGCTGGGCCCGCAGCCGGTGCACCATCGCTGCCTTGAGCCACAGCCCCAGGCCGTGGCCGCGGTGCGCGGGTACGACCGCGGTGTCGTACTGCTGGGCCCGTGGCGGCGCGCCGTGGGGGAGCAGGATCTCGGTGTAGCCGGCCATCGTGCCGTCGTCGTGGACGGCGGCGAGGGTCAGCAGCGTGTCGCCGCGGTGGGCGATCACCTGGGCCATGGTCCGTACGCGGTCGGCGTCCCAGTCCAGGCTGCCGTAGTCCAGGTCGCCGACGGGCATGTCGTTCATCGCGTTCTTGGCCGTCGCGAAGGCGTCCGCGAGCTCGTCGGGCACCGTTCCGGTCCAGCCGGTCAGTCGGTAGCCGAGGTGCCCGGCAGGGGCGACCTCGGAGATCGTGGCCTCGTCCAGCGCGGCCAGCGCGGCCGGCGCGTCCAGACGCAGGATCAGGTGATCGAGTGTCAGGGCCCGTCGGAAGCCCCACCGCTCGCAGAAGGCCTCACCCGGGCTGTCACCCGGGACTTCGACCACCAGGCTGCGCCGCTTCTCGGTGCGGCAGGCCGCCACGACGGTCGACAGCAGGCGTGAGCCGGTTCCCCGGCGCCGGTGTGCCGGGTCGACGTGGAGTTCCAGTTCGGCCAAGCGGTCCCGCCCTGGTGAGGTGAACAGCCGCAGGCCCGCGACGGCGACCGGGAGGCCACCGGGCCCGGTGGCCGTCCAGGCCAGCCGATGACTGTCCAGGGCCGGCTTGGTGAGCTGCGCATGGACCTTCCCGGGCCCGGGAGGCGGGACTCCGGGCAGGTCGTGGGCCATGGAGGCGGCGAGGACCTGGTGCCACCCGGCGGCGTGGACGGCCGAGACGTGATGGAGCGGCGTGAGGTGGACGGAGTCGGACACGGCGGTACTCCCGGAGTCGAGCGGGGTGGTGAAGTGCTCTGAAGCTAGGGGAGCGTGACGACCGGGCGCATCGGTCGCCATGACGTAACGCGACCCCCGGCAGGGCGGGAGCGTTGGGTAGGGTGACCGCATGCTGTACGGGCGGGGGGCCGAGCAGGAGCGGATACGCCGGCTGCTCGAGGGTGCCCGCGAGGGCGCGAGCAGCGCGCTGGTGATCCACGGTGAGGCCGGGATCGGCAAGACGGCGCTGCTCGGGTACGCCGCCGACCTCGCGGCGCCGGGGCGGGTGCTGCGGACCGTGGGCATCGAATCGGAGATGGAGCTGGCCTTCGGGGGCCTGCACGGGCTGCTGACACCGGTTGCCGACCATGTGGACCGGCTGCCCCGGCCGCAGGCCGCCGCCCTGAGGGCGGCGTTCGGGCTGTCCGGTGAGGCGGTGGGCGACCGGCTCGCCCTGGCAGTGGCGGTGCTGACCTGCCTCTCCCAGGCCGCGCGCGGCAGCTCCCTGCTGTGCCTGATCGACGACGCCCAGTGGCTGGACCAGGCGTCACTGGACGCCCTGACGTTCGCTGCCCGCCGGCTCCACAGCCAGGGCGTGGTGATGCTGTTCGCCCTGCGTGACAGCGTTCCGGGTGGTCAGATCACCGGCCTGGCGCGGCTGCGGCTGCCCGGGATCGACTCCGCGGCCGCCGAGGCTCTGCTGACCGACCGCGTCGCGGATCTGTCGCCGAACGCGCGCGGCCAGATCGTCGAGCAGGCGCAGGGCAATCCGCTGGCGCTGCTGGAGCTTCCCACGGCGCTCACCGCCGAACAGCGGGCCGGCCGGCTGAATCCGGTCACCCTCCCCGCCGGGCCGGGGTCGCCCACCAGCCGGATCCAGGAGACCTTCCAGGAGCAGCTTCGGCGGCTGCCCGACGCCACCCGGGCCATGCTGCTGGTGGCCGCTGCTGACGACTCCGGCGGCCTGGACCTGGTTCTGCGGGCATCGACCCGGTTCGGCGCCACGGTGGAGGACCTGGAACCGGCCGAACGCGCCACGCTCATCGTGCTGACCGAGGACACCCTCTCCTTCCGCCATCCCCTCATCAGATCGGTCACCTACCAGGACACCCCGCTTGCCCGGCGGCTGGCGGCCCACCGGGCGTTGGCCGACGCGTTGGGCGACACCATGCCCGGCGACCAGCAGGCCGACCGCCGGGCCTGGCACCTGGCCGCCGCGACGACCGGAACCGACGAGCAGGTCGCCGACGCCATGGTGAGCGTCGCGCGAAGGGCCGGAGGCCGGCAGGGGACGGCCTCGGCCTCGGCCGCCTACGAACGTGCGGCGCAACTGACCACGGTGCCGGCCCGACGCGCCCGACTGCTTGCCTCGGCAGCCTTCACCTCGGCCGAGGCCGGGCAGTTCCACCGCACCGCGGCCCTCACCGACCGGATCAACGCGCTCGCCCTGGACCCGGCGATGCTCGCCGACTTCGCCCGGGTCCGGGCCATCGTGGAGCTGGACCGCGGGACGCCGCACCAGGCCACGCGGATCCTCCTGGAATGCATGGACCGGCTCGCCTCTTCCGCCGACCTGGCACCGGTACTGGCCGAGGCCGTCTCGACGGCGCAGTCGTCGGGTGACCGCTCGTTGATGAGCGAAGTCGGGTCGCGGATCCCCGCCTCGTCGCGCCACTCGATCGCCAGGGTGATGGCGGATCCCGGCGGCACCGGTTCCGGATACCCGAGGAGGCCGGCACCGGCCCGGGACGCCGGATTCGCCGAGCGGATCCTGGCCGGGACCTACGGCCGGCTGGTCGCCGATCACCACACCGCCCTGGAGCTCGCCGCCGCCTGCGTACGTGACTGCCGGGACCACGACGTGGTCGGCTGGCTCCCCACCTCGTTGCACCTTCTCGCCGAGGCCCAACTCTCCCTGGGGCTGCACGAAGAGGCCCAGGCAACCGCCACCGAGGGGCTCGCCGTCGCCGAGCAGTTCGGCCGCAACCACCGGGCCGCCTATCTGCGTGGAACCCTGGCGACACTGGCCGCGCTCCGGGGGGACCAGGAGCACTGCACCGGCCTGGGCGACCGGGCCCTGCGCTACGCCGACGCCCACGGGATCGAGCTGGCCGCCGCACACGCGCATCGGGCACTCGGCCTGCTCGGCCTTGGCCTGGGCCAGGTGGAGGACGCGCTCAGCCACCTGGAGGCCGCCGGCGCCCGGGTGGAGCACCCGCTCCTGTCGGCCCGGCTCCTGCCCGATCTCGTGGAGGCCGCCATCCGCGCGGGACAGCCCGACCGTGCGAAGCAGCCGGCGCTGGCGCTGGCCGCATGGGCACAGGCTGCGGGCCACCCTGCTGCTGCCGCGCTCTCCGAACGCTGCCAGGCCGTCACCGGCCTGGACGATCAGACCGAGCAGCACTTCACCACCGCCCTGCACCTGCACGGTGAAGGCTCGGCCCAACTGTTCGAGCGGGCCCGCACCGAGCTGCTGTACGGGGAATGGCTGCGCCGTGAGAGGCGTCGAACCCACGCTCGCCACCAGCTTCACGCCGCACTGGAGACGTTCGAGGGACTCGGCGCCCAGCCGTGGGCGTCCAGGGCCCGCACCGAACTCCAGGCCAGCGGTGGGGCCGCCGACCTCGGCGGTTCCGCGAACACGGCGATCAGCCGGCTCAGCCCGCAGGAGCGGGAAGTCGTGCGACTTGCGGCCACCGGAGCCACCAACCGTGAGATCGCCGCCCAGCTCTTCCTGAGCCCCAGGACGGTCGGTCACCATCTCTACCGCGCCTTCCCCAAACTCGGCATCAACTCCCGCACCGAACTCGCTCAGGCCCTCGACGGGCCCTGGAGCGGATGACGGCATCCGCATGCGTCGTCCGGTTCGACGGTGCAGGTCAGGGGCGAGGACTCCGGCGGGGGCTGTGTGCCCACCGTCGATGGTGCTCACGTGATCGGTGCGGCAACGGCTTCTCAGAGGTGGTCGAGTACCTGCTTCAGTTCACTGATCAGCGCCGTCGCCCCCGTCATGATGGGCATCGCCGAGCACAACCTCCAGGAGGCGCTCGCCCTTCTGCCGGTGGACGACGACCGTTGAACCCCTGGGAGCAGATGGTCCAGCTGGGGGCGTCGGTCGACCCGGCCTGACGGGCGGTCAGTGCGCCGGCGCCGGCGCACACCACGATCCCTTCGACTACGGTGTCAGCACGATCCTGCCGAAGACCTCACCCGCATCCATTTTCTGGTGCGCCAGCACAGCTGCGTCCAGTGGCAGCACCTCGTGCACCACTGTTTCGATCTCACCCCGGCCTGCTGCGGCGAACTGCTCGCTCCGTACGGCACGGCGGTCGGCCCCGGGGACGGTGGCGGCGCTGAAAGCGGCGAAGGACATCGACTTCTGGAACGCCGCCATGATCTTCGTACCGAAGTCCGCCGGTGGCTGGCCTGCGACAGCGCCCACGGCCACCATGCGGCCGTTCGGGTTGAGCCGGTCGAAGAACGACGGCAGGCCCTTGCCGGCCACCACGTCGATGATGACGTCGAACCCTGCGGGAGCCGGGCCCCCTCCGTCGCCGGAGCGGTCCAGCACCCGGGTCGCGCCGAGACCTCGCAGCCGCTCGCCGCGCTCGGCCGAGGAGGTGGTGACCGCCACCGCGGCTGCGCCGCCGCGAGCGGCGAGTTGCACGACCATGATCCCGATGCTGCCGGCCGCACCACGCACCAGGACCGTCTCCCCGGGAGCGAAGTGGGCGTGGCGCAGCCCGAAGTGGGCCACCACGCCGGCACTGCCCAGGGTCACCGCATCGACTGCGGACAGGTTCACCGGCAGCGGAACTATCTCCTCGACCGGTGCCAGGGCCTGCTCCACATAGCCTCCGCCGGTGCCCGTGAAGGCCCACACCCGCCTGCCGATCCACGAGGCGTCGACGCCGTCACCGACCGCGGTCACCGTGCCTGCCACCTCGCTGCCCGGAATGTGGCCCACGGTGAAGCCGTAGGCGGCCAGGGCCCCGCTGCGGATCACAGTGTCGACGCCACCGACGCCCACGGCCTCGGTGGCGACCACCACCTGCCCGGCAGCAGGTGCGGGAGCCGGCAGGTCGACAACAGCCAGACCGTCAGGGCCTCCGTACGTCTGGATCGCGATGGCCTTCACTGTCGTCTCCCGATCTCGATGAGCTGCTACGTCGCGGACGCTAACGGACGCCCCCGTCCGTTTGGCTAAAGTGAGAGCATGATCGACCGTTTGCCTCACACCCTGCGCTCCGATGCGCTGGACAACCGCGAGCGCATCCTCGACGCGGCCCGAGCCCTGTTCTCCGCTGACGGCCTGGGCGTGCCGATGCGGGAGATCGCACGGTGTGCGGGGGTCGGCCCTGCCACCTTGTACCGTCACTTTCCGACCAAGCAGGTGCTGGCCACCGAAGCCTTCGCGGACCAGTTGCGCGCATGCCGCACCATCGTCGACCAGGGGTGCGCCGATCCCGATCCGTGGCGTGGCCTCTGCCTGGTGATCGAGAAGATCTGTGAGCTGCACGCGCGGGATCGGGGTTTGGGCGAAGCCTTCCTGACGGCCTTTCCAGGGGCGCCGGATGTCGCGGGCCGCGAGTACACGGTGAAGGCGGTCGCCGGACTGGCCCAGCGGGCCAAGGACGCAGGGCATCTGCGGTCCGACTTCGTCCTGGACGACCTCATTCTCATCCTCATGGCCAACAAGGGGATCCACAGCAGATCGACCGACACCCAGGTGACGGCCTCCCGACGCTTCGCAGGGCTGGCCATCCAGGCGTTGAAAGCCTCACCTCAGCACGCGCCGCTGCCACCAGCGGCACGACTGGTTTCGACGCCCAGTTGACGGCCGATGGGCGGGGGAGGGGGCAGCTGAGGCCAGGGCGGCAGTTTCAGCGCCGCGTGCGCCGAGGTCGCCGCGCACGCGGCGCGCCCTGCGCGCGTGGCAGCGCGGCGATGAACGCCACGAGTCCGTCGCGCTGATCGGGGGCCACGGCCCGCAGCGGAAGGGCAGCGAACCCGGACGAACCCAGGCGCAGATACCACAGCGCTCCGCTCTTGCCCACGACCCACGCCTCGTCCGGTCGGCACTCATGCGTGACGCCCGACTGGAACTCGATGCGGACGACCGTCGGGTTCGCGGTGAAGGTCATCGGCTCCAGCCCGGGATGGTCGGATCCGCGTTTTATCCGAGCCACCGAGAAGCCGACGTATGCGGGGGGAAGGAGACAGTAGACGGTCAAACCGAGGTAGATGAGGGCGGGCACGGTGCTGCGCGCGGTGTGGCTGAAATACAGCGCAGCCGAAACCACCAGGCCGAAGGCCGCCGCTCGAGGCATCACCCAGATGTAGAGCCGCGGCGCTGCGAGCCAGGCGATCCGTCGGCACTCGCCGAGAGTGAGCGTGAAATGTGCCGTGACGTCGAGCCCTGGTGCGTCGCCGACCTTCATGTGTCCCCCCGAGCTCCCCCAGCCCCAGCCCACGACTCCGAGGGTAGGGCTTCGGGTCCGGGAAGAACAGCGCGTCGTGGCGTTCGGCGAGGGCGGGCATCACGCGTTGCCGTGGGTGAGTGCTGCATGCACGGCGTCGCGGAGAGTGGTGGCCGCGCGACCGATCAGACGCGGGAGGTCGTCACTGTCGGTGTACAGCTCGCCTCGCGCCAAGCCGGCGTCGGCATCGGCCAGAATCTTCGCCAGGTCGGCCGGCAGTCCGGCCCCGATGAGCGCCTCGGCGTAGGCGTCGACCGGCAGATCCTGGTAGGCGATCGGCGTACCGAGCTCCTCGCCGATCGTGGCGGCCAGGTCGGACAGAGTGAACGGCTCCCCACCGAGTTCGTAGGTGGATCCCTCGTGGCCGTCCTGGGTCAGCACGACCGCTGCTGCGTCTGCCAGGTCACGGCGGCTCGCGCCGCTGACGGCGCCGTCGCGCGCACTGCCCAGCAGCACCCCGTGCCGGCGGATCAGCGGGAGTTGGCCGGTGTAGTTCTCCAAGTACCACCCGTTGCGCAGGATGACGAACGGAACTTCGCTCTCACGCAGGTACTCCTCGGTTCGACGGTGCTCCTCGGCGAGCCGCATGCGCGCCGTGTCAGCGTTCAGCGTGCTGGTGTAGACGAGTCGCTTGACGCCGCTGGCGCGTGCCGCATCGATGGCACGGCGATGGTTGTCGAACCGCTCGCCTGCGGTGGTGGTGGACACGAGCAGGAGCCGGTCGGCTCCCGCGAGGACGGCCTCCAGTTGCGCCGGGTCGGCGAAGTCCAGGCGGTGCGTGGTGACGCCGCGTGCGGCGACCGGCTCCAGCTTCGCGACATCCCGACCGGTCGCGATGATGTCGCCGGCGGGTGTGCCGGTGTCGAGCAGGCGGTCCACGACGAGACGTCCGAGGTGTCCGGTGGCTCCGGTGATCACAACCGACATGTCTGCTGTCCTTTTCTCGTTGGCTTGGCCGCTCCGAACGGCTCGGCTGCTGCCGTGCGATTCCCATGTCCTGGGCTCGCGAACTACGCTAGAACCTGACATTGATGTGAGAGGCAAGTCGTATGGCGCAGGTCATACGGGCTGGACGGCGGAGCAGCGAGGAGTGGCGGAGATGCGTATCGGAGAGCTCGCGCGACGCAGCAGCGTCAGCGTCAGATCCCTGCGGTACTACGAGGAGCAGGGCCTGATCACGAGCGAGCGCAGCCCCCGCGGGCAACGCCACTTCCAGGAGGAGGACGTCGAGCGGGTCCTGTTCCTGCAGCGTCTGTACGCCGCGGGACTCTCCAGCCGCACCATTCTGGAGCTGCTGCCCTGCGTGGACTCGCCCAGCCTCGACAACTCCCGGGCCGCGCTCGAGCGGATGGCCCAGGAACGCGAGAAGCTCTCGTCCCACATCACCGACATGCTCAACGCCCGCGACGCGCTGGACGCGGCGATGGCCCGAGCCCGCCGGGCCCAGCCAGTACAAGGACAACAGCGGACCCGAGTGTCCGCTGCCTAATCGGCGGAACTCACACAGACCCCCGACGGCCCCCGCGGGGTCTGGCGAGATTTTCGTGCGCGTCCTGGGCAAACCCGATCGAGCCCCGCTTCGGGCCGCTGCGGCAGTTCACACACGGCGCACCAATGCGGTCAGAGCGCTAATTGTGACCGCCGGACTACGTCGAGAGTTCAGCCTGGCGCGACCACCAGGCCTCGGCTGCGGTCATTGCGTTCTCGGCCTCATGGAGGCTCTTGCCCACGAGCCCCGTGGTGGCAGCCCAGTGCAGGGGTACAAGGGCTAGAGCGCCGGGGAGCCATCGGTGCTCGTCGCGGGTGAGCGGCTCTGTTGCCGTGCTCTCGTAGGCGTCGAGCAGCCGTCGCGGCTTGAGCAGTTCGTCGTCCTGGGCGATGTGGTGCAGGCTGACCGCGATGTCGTACAACCGCTCCCTGACCCGCGCGAAATCCAGGTCGAAAGTGACCCATGAGCCGTCTGCCAGTTCTCCCGCGTTACCCAATTTGTAGTCCCCGTGAATCGGAGCGCAGGGCAGGTCGACCTCCTTGCGGAGCTTGGAGAGCTCGCCGGCCAGGTGGCGCATCCGCTGCACGACCGGCTCGCTGCGGGGTCCGAGCGTGCGGTGTGTGAAGCCGACCGAGTAGCGCAGTTGGCGGAAGGTTCTGTGGTCGTCGAGGGGTGCGGGCGCACTGGGCTCCCAGACTGCTTGGAGCGCGGTGTGAAGGCGTCCGAGCTCCTCGAAGAGGCGGACGTAGGAGTCCTCGTCCGCCTGTGGCTGCACGTGTTCGATGAATTCCTCAGTCTCGGCCCAACGATCTGCGACCCTCAGGAGGTCGCGGTCGAAACTCGGAATCGGCCGAGGGACGCAGATTTGTGTCCGCTGGAGTCGCTCGCGCAGGCGCCGCAGTCCCGCGACCCGCCCGCGGCGGACCCAGGGCCTGTGAACTCGAAGGACAATCGGCGGCTCAGCGTCTATCCGCAGGTTGAGGTTGAACTCACCGCCGATGTCTGCCCATCGGGCCCCGTGCGCAACGCGGGCGATCAGGGCCGAGACAGCCGGGTCATCAGGGCTGGCTCTGGGGCCGAACCAGCGCGGCAGAGGAGGCGGAGACGCCCAGGGTTCGATTCCGGTCATGGCAATGGCCCTCCAGCGCACCCGACGAAGGAGCCTCCGGCGAACCCATCCTCCTCGACACGGGGTCGATCGTGCCACGCATTTGCCGTCGTAGGGACGACCCAACTCGGCTTGTTGCACCGGTGGGCCGCAGCAGCCGGCCCGGGAGGAATTCCTCGACACGCCGGAAGCCCAGCGAGTCGCCCAGGTGCAGGCCGACGCCCCCGACGAGCCGGTCCAACCATTTCGCCGAGCTATGGCTCAGGGTGGCGGCCCCGCCGATGACGGTCGGGGACGCCCTCCCTGTGGCAGTCCAGCTTGGCTGGAGTTGCAGAGGCTCAGGGCGTTTCAGCAAGCTGGCAGACATGAGCACCGAGCAGGAGAAGAAGGACAGGCTGGCAGCGGTCGGGCCACGGCTGCGGGAGCTGCGGCAGCGTCACGGGCTGACACTGGCCCACCTCGCCGAGCAGACCGGAATCAACGAAAGTACGCTTTCGCGCCTCGAAGGCGGCACCCGCAAGCCGACCCTGGAGATGCTGCTCCCACTTGCCGAGGTCTTCACCATGCCCTTGGACGAGTTGGTCGGCGCACCGCGCACCGGAGATCCGCGCATCCACCTCAGGCCCGTCAACCGCAACGGCATGACCTTCGTGCCGCTCAGCCGTCCCGGCGGCGTCCAGGCCCACAAACTCCTCATCCCGCCCCGGCCCGACACCGAACCACAGCTCAGCACGCACGAGGGGTTCGAATGGGTCTATGTCCTCGCCGGCCGGCTCCGCCTGCTGCTGGGCGAGGAAACCGTGGTTCTCAAGCCCGGCGAGGCCGCTGAGTTCGACACCCACGTGCCGCACTGGCTCGGCTCGGACGACAGGCGAACCGTGGAACTCCTCATCCTGTTCGGCCCCCAGGGCGAACGGGCCCACCTCAAGGCCCGCACTACCTAACCCTTATTGGGAACCAGGAGCAAACACCGCCGCGGGTGCTCAATCGCCCTCAACGAGACCTTCCAGGCCGTGCACACGCGACCCCAGCACCCGCCTCGACACCTCAGCCTCCATCGCCCCGCTGAACACGTCGACCTCGGAGATCGCGGCACGGGAGGCCGCGGCACCGTGGGCATCAGCCGTCAGCAGATCCATGTTGATCGCCGCAGCCGCAGTCACCCCGGCGGCCGCGGCCTGCGGAACACCGGCCAGCACGTCGCTGACGTTGCCCGCCGCCCAGACACCCGCGACCCCGGTGAACCCGGAGGCGTCCACCGCGATGTGCTCACCGAAGCCCGTCGGGTGCTCCCGCACGGTCAGGCCCAGGCCATCGAGGAAGCCGGCGCGCGCCACGAACCTCGGCGACACCACCAGTGCTTGCACCGGCACCACCGTGCCCGACACCAGACGCACCCCCGCCAGCCGGTCCTGATCATCGACATCCAGGCCACCGACCTCGCCGTCCACCACGGCAATACCCAGACCGGCGAGCTGCTCCCACTGCTCCTCGCTCAGCTCCGCACCGGTGTGCCGGAACAGTGTGATGTCCTTGGACAGCTGCCTGAACATCAGCGCCTGATGGAAGTTGCCCAGTACGCCGATCACCTGGTCGCGGACCTCCCAGCCGTGGCAGTAGACGCAGTGCATCACGTCGCGTCCCCACCGCTCAGCCAGCCCCGGCACCGCTGGCAGCTCGTCCACCAGCCCCGTCGTCACCAGCACACGCCGGGTCCGACATTGTTGCCCGTCCTGGGTGAGGACCGTGAAGCCCTCGCCGTCGGGGAGAACCTGCGCCACCCGGGAGGAGACCACCCTGCCGCCGTATGCGGCGATCTCCTCCCGGCCAAGGCGCAGCAGCTCCAAAGGCGCGATGCCCTCCCGTCCCAGAACGCCGTGGGCGCCGGCGGATGGTGCGTTGCGCGGTTCACCCGCGTCGATCACCAGCACCGACCGGCGCACCCTGCTGAGCGTCAGCGCGGCCGAGAGGCCGGCAGTACCACCGCCGACCACCACCACGTCCCAGGCCGTTCCATCCACACACGTCATCTCTCGCTCATCCATGCCCCTCATCCTGCGACCCGAAAGGACGCAACAGCAAAGAGGCATGCCATTTCGGCAAGAGGATTCGATCGTGCCCGGGAGCGAGGCGGCAGGAGAGTATTGAAGCGAATGCCTGCGCGTCAGCAATACCAATGGCAGAACCGGCGTCGGGCTGCGACGCGGACGCCGTGATCCCCACCGACTGCGCGTTGGCGACTCGCTCGACTTCTGGCGCGTGGAGGAGATCGAACCAGGCAGGCTTCTGCGCCTCGTCGCCAAGACTGCACTGTCTGGCAGAAATCTGACCGGCCGGGCAGCCGGAGGGATCCGGGTAGGGAACCCTCCGACTGCCACTGCCCCAGCTGCCGAGTTCACATGGGGAAGGCGATGTCGCAGACCTCGTCGTCGGGACCGGCGGCCATGAAGTCGGTGAAGTACACCTCGCGCGGTGCACCGGCCGACGGCAGGTTCTGGTCGTGCAGCCAGCCGGCGACCGCCTCGAAGGCGGACAGGATCTGCGGGAACGCCACCTGGGCCTTGGCGATGCGCACGTACGCCTCTCGGTGTGCCGGCTCTTCGCGCATCGCGGCATCGATGCTGTCGGCGGTCTTCGGGTCGACCGGGAGGCAGACCTCGACGGGGCCGTCGCTGTCGTGGTTGACCTCGCCGTGGTAGACGACGAACGCCGGCGCCACCGCACCCCCTACCGCATCCGCGGCGCCGTACAGGCGGGTCATGGCCGCGCCGATCCAGGCGGGCAGTTCCTCGGGAGTGACGTGACGCTGCTCGGTCAGCACCATCTGTGCCGGGATCTCGCGGGTGAGCACGGTGTGGGACATGGCATAGCCTCCTTGACGACCGCCGGACACCAGATCACGCACATGCCCCGCCAGGTGCCGTTGCGCGGCGAACCTGGCCTCGACCGCCTCCCAGTAGGCCGCCAGCAGTTCGGCGCGCTGGGCGACCGGGGCCCGTAGCACCGCCGCGACCTCGCCCAGCGGCATGTCCAGCCGGCGCAGCCACACGATCAGTCGGGCGTCGTTCAGCTGGTCGCCTCGATAGCGGCGGTACCGGTTGGCCGTGTCGACCTCGTCGGGGAGCAGCAGACCCTGCTGCTCGTACAGGCGCAGCGCCTTGGGCGACAGCCGCGAGCGGCGGGAGAACTCGCCGCTGGACAGCAGTTCGTCATCAGGCATGGCAGTTCGGTGTCCTGTTCGGTATGGGTACGGGCCGCACGCTTGCCGTGCGGCCTTGGTCCCCACCATGGGCTTCGCCCCAAGGGCGAGGTCAAGCGGCGGCGCCGACCAGTATCCGCCGACAGGGCGACGCCAAGGCGATCGTCGAGGTCAGGACACGTCGCGGCGCATGCTGGTGGTCAGGGCGAGGGCGGCGAATGCCAGGGTGTAGAGCGCAAGGACGAGCCCGCCGTCCCAGCGGGGCAGCAGGTGACTGGTCGTCATCGACCCGGTGCCGGCGCCCAGGGCCTGGCCTGCGTTGAACGGCAGCCAGCGGGCGAGTCCGCCGATCAACTGCCCGACGATGCCCTCGACCAGGGCGACCCAGGCGAGCGAGACGGCGATCGCGCCGACCAGGCTGCGGACGAGCGCGCCGACGCCGACGCCGATCGCGGCGAACGCCGCGTTCCAGACGATCCCGCCGCCGATGGTGGTCCACATCGCCGTGTCGCCCCAGGCGAAGGAGACGCCCTTGTCGGACCACCAGGCCGCCGCCACCCCGAGGCCCACCAGGCTGCTCACCAGGCCGGACAGCATGGCGAAGGCCGCGTAGACCAGGAGCTTGGCGCTGATGACCCGTCCTCGCGAGGGCGTGGTCAGGTAGGTGTCGGTGATGGTCCGGTGCCGGTACTCCCCGGCGACGGCCAGAATCCCGAAGACCATCGTGAACAGCGACGTCAGGCCGACATGGGCGAGCGCCCCGCTCTGCGCGGCCGCGTCGAGGGGCTTGTTGCCGGAGAGCACCATGCCGCTGATGCCTGCGGTGACCAGCAGCGGGGCGGCGAGCAGCAGCAGCCACGGGCTGCGGATGGTGCGGAGTTTCAGGACCTCGGTCTTGATCAGGCTGTTCATCTCTTTTCGTTCCTCGCGTTCAGTGGTGGGCGGAGGACGCGGTGGCGTCGGTCGCACTGTCAGGGCCGGTGTCCGAGTCGCTGCCGGGGTCGGAGGTCAGCCGGAGGAACGCGGCTTCGAGCGTCTCCCCATGGGCGCCGGTCAGTTCGGTCAGCGGGCCCGCGTAGCGCAGCCTGCCTGCGGCGACGATGACGACCTTGTCCACGGTCTGGGCCACCTCGCTGAGCATGTGACTGGACATCAGTACGGTGCGGCCCTCTGCGGCCAGCCCGCGGAGCAGATCCCGCAGGTCGACCATGCCGACCGGATCCAACCCGTTCGCGGGCTCGTCCAGGACGAGCACGCGTGGGTCGCCGAGCAGCGCGCCGGCCAGGCCGAGCCGCTGGCGCATACCGAGTGAGTAGCCGCCGACACGCCGGTCGGCGGCATCGGTCAGACCGACGCGGTCCAGCACCTCCTCGATCCGAGGACGCGGAAGGCCCGCGGCGTCGGCGATGATGCGCAGGTGGTCGCGCCCGCGGCGGCCGGGGTGGAAGCCGGTCGCCTCCAGCACCGCGCCGACGACGCGTCGGGGCTGGTCCAGGTCGCCGTAGCGGCGGCCGTCGATCAGGGCCCGGCCCCCGGTCGGTGTCACCAGCCCGAGGACCATGCGGAGCGTGGTGGTCTTACCCGCTCCGTTCGGACCGAGGAACCCGGTCACCACCCCGGGCTCGACCTCGAAGGTCAACCGGTCGACAGCGGTCACCGGCCCGTAACGCTTCGTCAGGCCGTCCACCGTGATCCCGGCGCTCATGACGGCCTCCTGCGCGAACCCAGCGGAACGATCGGATACATCGGAAACATCGGAGTCCTCCCCTTCACCGGCATTGACGGCTCGGCCGCCACACCCGGTACCTGGCCCGGGCGTCGCCACCACCGTCCCGGACCGACCACCGCACTGTCGTCGCCCCGGCACGGCAACCGCTGCTACCACGCATGCGTCAGACGACCCGACGGCTACCGCGTCGGCGGTAGCCGCGGCACCCACGCGCGGCCGAGGGCACGGCGGGGCCGCGCGCCTATCGTGTGAGCATGGACAGCATCTGCCACCTACGTCTGGCCGCCCGCCGGCATGCGCACCTGGCGGATGCGGCGGTCGCGCTGGGGGTCTTCGGCGCCACCGCTGTGACGACCTTCGCCGGGCACGCCGCTGCTACGGTCGGCAACGGCACCATTGCGCTGGTCTCCGCCGTGATCGCCTGCGGTGTGCTGGCCGCGCGCCGCCGGCGCCCGGTGGTCGCCCTGGCCGTGAGTGCGCTGGCCGCAGAGGTGTTCCTGCATCAGACCGGTGGTACCCGTGGCGAGTTGATCCTGCTGGCCCCCTCGATCGCCCTCTACACCGTCGCCGACCTCGTCGAGCGCCGGCGCGGCCTGCTCCTGGGAGGTCTGGCACTGGTCGCGCTCGCCGCCTGGCACATGCTGACGCACCCGGCGTTCGCCGTGCTCGGTCCCGAGAACCTGGCCTTCACCGCCCTCGGGGGCCTGGCCATCGCCGCCGGCGACTCCTCCCGCAACCGCCGTGCCTACCTCGCCGAGGTGGAACAACGCGCCCGGCGAGCGGAGGTCGAGCGCGAACGCGACGCCCGGCGACGGGTCACCGAGGACCGGCTGCGGATCGCCCGCGACCTGCACGACGCCGTGGGCCACCAACTCGCGCTCATCAGCGTGCAGTCCAACGTCGCCGGGCAGGCGATCGACTCTGACGCCGCGACGGCACGCGAAGCCATCGCCCATGTGAAGGCCGCCAGCCGCCAGGCCCTGGGCGAACTGCGCGACACCATCAGCCTGCTGCGGCAACCGGGTGACCCCGTCGCGCCCACCGCCACTCCGGCCCCCGGACTGGACGCACTCACGGATCTGCTCGCCTCGCTGCGCGCCTCCGGGCTGGACATCGACTGCCGCATGCAGGGCCACGTCCTCGCGCTGGCGCCCTCGTCCGACCTCACCGCCTACCGCGTGATCCAGGAAGCGCTCACCAACGTCTACAAGCACTCGCGCAGGCGTCAGGCACGGCTGACCTTGGCCTACGACCCGAAGGAGCTCCGCATCACCGTCGAGGACCCCGGGGAAGGCGGCATGAGCGCCGGACCCGACGCCGCCTGCGAACCGCCCACCGCCGCACGGCACGGCATCGTGGGAATGCGCGAACGGATCTGCGCCCTGGGCGGTCAGTTCACCGCCGGGCCGCGCCCGGACGGCGGGTTCCAGGTGACCGCGACTCTGCCGTGCCGTCCCCTCGACCTCGCCCAGGAGCCCGCCCCGTGACCATCCGCATCGTCATCGCCGACGACCAACCCCTGGTCCGCACCGGCTTCAAAGCGCTGATCGCCCCCGCGCCGGACCTGGAGGTGGTCGGCGTGGCCGGTGACGGCCACGAGGCGGTGCGACTGGCCAGGACCACCCAGGCGGACCTGGTGCTCATGGACATCCGCATGCCGGTCCTCGACGGCCTTGCGGCGACCCGCCTGATCACCGGCGACGACGACCTCGCCGGGGTGAAGGTCCTGATCCTGACCACCTTCGAGATCGACGAGTACGTCTTCGAGGCACTGCGCGCCGGCGCCAGCGGCTTCCTGGGAAAGAGCGCCGACGCGGAGGAACTGCTGCAGGCGATCCGCACGGTCAGCCGAGGCGACGCTCTGCTCTCCCCGGCCGCGACCAGGACCCTCATCAGCCGATTCCTCGCCACCCCTGCCCCGTCGCGGCCCCAGGACGAAGCGGTCCGCCGTGGGCTGGAGGCCCTCACCGACCGCGAACGCCAGATCACCGCGTTCGTGGCGACCGGGTTGTCCAACGACGAGATCGCCAGGACCCTGGTGCTCAGCCCCGCCACCGTCAAAACCCACGTCAACCGCGCCATGGTCAAGGTCGGCGCCCGCGACCGTGCCCAACTGGTCGTCTTCGCCCACCGCAGCGGCCTCACCGATGCCGGCACGCCGCCGGCCGCTCGGCGCCCTCCGTGACCTGCGCTCCTGAGCACCCGGAGGGTCCCGCCAAGACCTGACCGACCATCTGACGGGCGATCACGAACAGTCTTCAGACGTCTCCGAAGGCGTCCGACACCCCCACCGAGGATCAACCCAAGGGCAAGCCTGCCGGAGTCGGCTCGGTCAACCAGTCGATCGACTTCCCAGCAGCACCTCGGGTCCCAGCTGTACGATCCCGCTGGCGTGGACGTCAAGACTGCGCCGTCTACCGACAATGCCCGTCTGGCGGACGGTCACAGCAAGGGGAGAAGGCTCTGATGTTCAAGCGCACAAGCCTGCGAATAGTTTCTGCCGTAGCCGGTGTGGTGATCGCGTCCGCCGTGCAGCTCACACCGGCCAGCGCCGCGACCGGTGTTGACGGCTTCACGATCCTCTACGCCTCGGTCGGCGGTGGAGCCCATCACTGTGAGGAGATCGGCAGCGACCAGTACGGCAACCAGGCCATCGTCTGCGCGGATCTGTACACCCAACCGGCCCAGGACAGCCAGGGCAATGCGACCTACCCCTATCACGCCTGGGCCGTGGCCGAGGCCTACTGCCAGAACAGCTCCGGGGTGGTGGTGCAGTGCGCCAACATCACGGTCGGGGCGGACCTTGCGAACGCAGCGCAGGGAATCTACGCCACCCAGTACTCGGTGTGCGGCCACAGCAACGGAGCTTGCCCCGCGGCTCGTGAGTACGCCGTGACCAGCGACGAGATGTACTCCTCGTCGGCGAACTGTTCCAGCGAGCCCAACTCGTCGTTCGACGCGTGGGGGCTGGTAGCGGCCGGCGGCACTACAGTCATCGAGCTTCCGCAGTCCGCCAAGAACGTCACCCTGGGCAGCAATTACTCCACCGGACACTACTACATCTGCATGTGATGGTTGGTCGGCCGGCGTCGAAGGAAGAAACTGAGCTGTTTTCAACCTGTCGGTGAGGGTGGCTGGTTGGCTGCTGTGGGCCGTACAGCGCGGTGAAGCCTCCGGCGCACGGGTTCATCGGCATCGGCATGGCAACCGGCCACCGCTACGTCCGCGAGCGTGTCTGTACACGCAGCGGCCAGCTCTCCGTTGTAGGTAGTGTGCGCAAATGACAAGAAGCGAGCGAATCGCGGACCAGCTGGATCGGCACTGGCACAGGAACCTGCGGCCGCGACTGCAGGGTCTTGCCGATGAGGAGTACTTCTGGGAGCCGGTGCGCGGTTGCTGGAGTATCCGCCCGTACGGCACGTCGGCCGCACCGATGTCGGCAGGTTCGGGGGAGTGGACGATGGACTGTGCGTCCGCTGACCCGGTGCCGGCGCCGGTGACCACGATTGCCTGGCGGCTGGCGCACATCATCGTCTCCTGCCTGGGCTATCGGGTCGGATGGCACTTCGGCGGCCCGGACATCGACTTCCAGGCATTCGCTTACGCGGGCACCGCTGATGAGGCCCTGAAGCAGCTCGACGAGATGTACGGACGGTGGAACGCCGGGGTCCGCGAGCTCTCGGACGTCGACCTGGCGCATCCGCCCACGGCGGGTCCCGAGCGGTTTCCCATGGAGGGCATCGTCCTGCACGTCAACAGGGAGCTGATCCACCACGGCGCCGAGATCTCCCTGCTCCGCGACCTCTACCGCTGGCAGGACGGAACCGTACCGCGCCGAGGATGACTGGTCGCCTTGGGCTTTGCGAGACCGGGCGCCCGGATCTCGTCGACGAGATCATCCGGGCCGAGTGGCGGACTTACGGAAGGCACGACGACGAGGACCTGATCATCCAAGTGCGTCCGTAGTAGCGGGGGGAGATCGACCGAACCCCATCGAGGTGCGCGCCTGGGCCGCGGCGCAGGGTATCGAGGTAGCCCCACGTGGGCGCATACCTGGCGAGGTCATAGAGAAGTACCGAGCCGCCAACGGGTGATACCCAGGAAAACAAGGCGGCTGGGGACAGCAGTAATGACTGAGCCGTGAAGCTCTCCGGTGGCAGCTTCGACGGGCCGTATTCGAAGGGAATCTGATATGAGTTCCGAATACCTCCGCATTATTGCGGATCTGCCGGACTGGACGCCGGACGGTATACGCGCGGAACAGGTCGAAGCAACCGCTCGCCAGCTGTTTGAGACCCGATGCGCCGAGGTGACAACAGGCGACCGCGGGACCATCGGATTCGTCGATCCAGGAGAGTGGTTCGAGGACATCTCGTGCCCTCACTGCGGCGCGGCCATCGACACCTCCTGGTGGGAGGAACGGATGGACACCGCGGCTGAGACCTGTTTTGGCGACCTGTCCGTGTCGACCGAGTGCTGCGGTTCCGCCACCTCGTTGAACGATCTGGCATACCGACAGCCGGCCGGTTTCGCGCGCTTCGTGATCGAGGTGCGGGAGCTTGATCGGACCTATGCCGACGACGCCGAGATCGCTGTCCTGGAGCAGGCCGCCGGTTGCCGTCTGAGGCAGATCGCCGCCCGGTACTGACGCGGATTGCCAAAACGCCCCCGAGGCGTTGAGCCTGTCCGTCAGGGTTCACCCCGCCCACCCACGGTGGAGGGCGGGGCTCCTCACCCAATGCCGACCTGCCCGGGGTTCCTACGCTGTGTCAGCTCTGGCGTAGCGCGGGCATCGGGACAGGGATGCTGTAGGTGCTGGAGCCGACGCCGACGCCGCCCTGGCAGGTGTTGGGCGGGTCAGTGGTCACTTTGCGGTGGCGTACTGGTCCAGGGCGATCAGGTAGCGGGCGCCGGCGGCGACATCGAGCGTGAGCCGTGCGGTGGGGTCGGCGCCGCTGGCGTCGTAGGGGTGGGCGGCTCGGTAGGCAGTAATGAAGGACAGACTGCCGGGCCGACCCGTTCAGAGCGTCGGGTCGGGAGCGGAGCTGTGGTCGTATGCGCTGCGCGCGTCGGCGATCTCGGAGCGGTGGCGTTCCGCCCAGGAGGCGAGCGACACCAGCGACTCGTAGAGCTCCAGCGCCATCGGCGTGGCCGTGTACTCCACCTTGGGCGGCACGGTCGGGTACACCGTCCTGGTCAGCAGGCCGTCCCGCTCCAGGTTGCGCAGCGTGAGCGTCAGCATGCGTCGGCTGATCCCCTTCACCGCCCGCTCCAGCTCGGTGAAGCGCCGCGGCCCGTGCGCGCACTCCAGCAGGATCCCGATGGCCCACTTGCCGCTGACCCGGTCCAGAACCTGCAGCACGGTGCACGCCACCGGATCGTGTTCGCCGCTCGGCGCCGCCTTGACCTCGACGGTCACAGCGCTGTTCCTCTGGGACACAAAAGTGCCTCCTTCCATGCGACTTCATAGTCACAAAAGATGAGGCCTGTAACAAGTCGTTCCCCAAGGGAAAGAGGGCTGTCCATGGCTGTCGATACCGCTGCCCCGGCCGACCGCAGGAGCTGGCTGGCGCTGTACACACTCTGCGCCGGGACGCTGATGATCGTCCTGGACGGCAGCGTCGTCACCGTGGCACTGCCCACGATCGGCAGGGAACTGGACTTCTCGCAGTCGAACCTCGCCTGGCTCGTCAATGCCTACATGATCGCGTTCGGCGGCCTGCTGCTGATCTCGGGCCGGCTCGGCGACCTGTTGGGTCGCAAGCGACTCTTCCTGAGCGGCATCGCCCTGTTCACCGCCGCCTCTCTGCTGTGCGCTCTCGCCACGACCCAGGGAGTACTGATCGCTGCCCGGTTCATCCAGGGCGTCGGCGGAGCCATGGCCAGCGCGGTGACCCTGGGCATGATCGTCACGATGTTCCCTCGACCCCGTGAGACCGCCAAGGCGATCGGCATCTTCAGCTTCGTCGCCGCGGCCGGCGGATCCATCGGCGTCATCGCCGGCGGCGTCCTCACCGAAGCGGCCGGCTGGAACTCCATCTTCTTCATCAACGTGCCTATCGGCGCGGTCATCCTCATCGCCGCCCTCCGGATCTTCGCCCCGGACCGGGGACTCGGCATCAGGGCCGGTGCGGACCTGGTCGGCGCGCTCCTGGTGACCTCGGGCCTGATGCTGTTCGTGTACTCGATCAACAGGATCGAGAGCGACGGCATCGGCTCCGCCCGGACGCTCGGCTTCGGCGGCCTCGCGACCGCACTGCTCATCGGGTTCGTCTGGCGCCAGGCCCGGGCGCGCACCCCGCTGCTGCCACTGCGGATCTTCCGCTCGCGCTACACCTCCGGCTCCAACGCGGTCATGGTCCTCTTCGTGGCAGGCCTCTTCGGCTTCCAGTTCCTGCTCGCCCTGTACCTGCAGTCCGTAGCCGGCTACAGCTCCGCCAGGACCGGCCTGGCCTATCTGCCAGGACCCATCGTGATCGCCGTGATCTCGCTCGGCTGCTCGGCCAAGCTGATCACCCGCTTCGGGCCCCGCGCCGTGCTGGTGGCAGGCATGGTCGCCACGACCATCGCCCTCGCGCTCCTCGGCCGGCTCCCGGTGGACGCCTCCTACGCGGTGGACGTCCTGCCCTCGGTGATCCTGCTCGGGGTAGGCGCCGGCCTCGCACTGCCCGCTGTCATCGGGCTCGCCATGTCCGGTGCCACGCCCGCCGACTCGGGCCTGGCCTCCGGCCTTGTCAACACCACGCAGCAGGTCGGCGGCGCGCTCGGCGTCGCGGTCCTCGCCGCGCTCGCTGGCTCGCGCAGCGACTCCCTGCTCCGCGACGGCAAGAGCGCCGCCGAGGCGGTGACCGACGGCTACCGGCTGGCATACCTCGTCGCCGCCGCGCTCATGGTGCTCGGCATCGTGCTCGCTGCAGCAGTCCTGCGCACCCCCGAGGCCGCCGCCCAGCCCGGACCCGCCGACGCCGACGCCCCGGACGCGGAGGAGGCCGGGATCCCGGCCCCGCAGACCAATGCGTAGCTGCGGACCTCCTGACCACCTGCGTCAGTGGACTGTCGTGTCGGGGTGGGTCCCGGGAAGAGGCCTGGCAGAGTCGGCTGTTGACGTCGGTGCAGGTGTCGTCACGTGGTGAGTTGATGGAGGGGTGGGTTCTGGTGTCGTCTTTGAAGCCGGTCGCGTCGGTCACGGGTGTGCAGCTTCCGATCTGCAGTACGTGCGGCGTGCAGTACGGGGCACCGCGCGCTGATTGCCCGATCTGCCTGGACGAGCGGCAGTACGTCGGTTGGGGCGGCCAACAGTGGACGACGCTGGCCGAGTTGCGCGCCGGCGGCCGTCGCGGTCGGCTCGATGAGGAGGGACCCGGTGTGATCGGGGTGGGTGCGGTGCCGTCGGTGGCCGTCGGCCAGCGCGCCCTGCTGATCCGCTCACCGTCCGGCAACGTGCTGTGGGACTGCGTGGGCTACCTCGACGACGACCTCGCCGCCGAGATCCAGGACCTGGGCGGGATCAGCGCGATCGCCGTCAGTCATCCGCACTTCTACGGCGTGATGACCGAGTGGGGCCGGGCCTTCGACGCTCCCGTGTACGTCCATGCCGCGGACCGTGACTGGGTCGCACGGCCCGATCCGGTGATCGAGTACTGGACGGGCGACACCCACCGGATCGCACCTGGCATGACGCTGATCAACGCGGGCACGCACTTCGCCGGTGGCACCGTGCTGCACTGGGCTGACGATCCGGAAGGTCGCGGCGCGCTGTTCAGCGGCGACATCTTCATGGTGGTGATGGACCGGCGCTGGGTCAGCTTCATGTACAGCATCCCCAACTTCATTCCGGAGCGGCCGAGCACCATCCGCCGCGCGCTCGCGCTGGTCGAACCCTTCGCCTTCGAGCGCATCTACGGTGCGTTCTGGGGGCGCGTGGTCAGCACCGACGGGGCGGCCGCAGTGCAACGCTCCGCGGAGCGCTACCTGCGCTTCGTGGAGGAAAGCGGCTCGTAGCGCAGCCGGGCCGGGCGGGCGTGCAGTCAAGGGGCGGCGCCGATCGCCCTTGCCTCTCGGGGCCACGCGAGGAATTGACTCGAATATTCCTGCACGCTCATCAGCTCGCGGTCAAAAGAAGTCGACCCCTATTCAGTCCGTAGGTGCGGCGGAGACCGACTTCGGCCGCCACCTCGCCCAGGACTTCCGCCCGTACCGGGACGAACTGGTGATCTCGACCAAGGCCGGGCACCCCATGTGGCCGGGCCCGTACGGCGAGCGGGGCTCGCGCAAGTACATGCTGGCCAGCCTGGACCAGTCGTTGATCCGGATGGGTCTGGACTACGTCGACATCTACTACTCGCACTACCCGGACCCGGACACCCCGCTGGAGGAGACCATGGGTGCGCTGGCGGCTGCGGTGCGGCAGGGCAAGGCGCTGTACGTCGGCATCTCCTCCTACAGCGCCTCGCAGACCCGGGATGCGACGCGGCTGCTGCACGAGATGGGCGTACCGCTGCTGATCCACCAGCCCTCCTACTCGATGGTGAACCGCTGGATCGAGGAGGACGGGTTGCTGGACACCCTGGAGGCGGCGGGCGCCGGCTGCATCGGCTTCACCCCGCTGGCCCAGGGGCTGCTGACCGATCGATACCTGAACGGCCTGCCGGCCGACTCGCGGGCGGCGGCAGGCAAGTCGCTGAAGCCGGGCTTGCTCACCGAGGACAACTTGGCCCGGCTGCGTGCGCTCAACGAGATCGCCCGCCGCCGTGGACAGTCGCTGGCCCAGCTCGCGCTGACCTGGGTGCTGCGCGACCCGAGACTGACTTCCGCGCTGATCGGCGCCTCCTCGGTGGCACAGCTCGAGGACAACCTGGCGGCGGTGCACGGCGCTCCGCTGTCGGCGGAGGAACTGGCCGAGATCGACAAGTACACGGTGGCCGAAGGCAGCGCCGACATCTGGGGCTGAACCGGGACCTGGGTGATCACTGCGGGCCCGCCGCGCAGCGGAGGCAGGGTGAGCGGGTCAGGAAGGTACTGGTGCGCTCAGGGAAACGACGGCGAACGCAGCGCCCTGCGGGTCCTGGAGGACCGCCATCCGGCCGACCTTCTCCATGTCGAACGCCGGAGCCATCACCGAACCTCCGGCCCGCACCAGCGCGTCGACCGTGCTGTCGGTGTCGTCGACGGCGAAGTTCACGAGCCAGTGCGGCGGGACTCCGGCCGGGAGGTTCTCCATGCCCTGTACGCCGCCGATGACACGGCCCTTGACCATGAGCCCGGTGAACTCCGGCATCTCCGGCATCGGGCCGGCCACCAGGCCCAGCGCCGCCTGGTAGAAGGTTCCGGCGGCCTCGGGGTCCGGAGTGCTGAGCTGGTTCCAGACCAGTGCACCGGGCTCGTTGACGATCTGGGCTCCGGGGAACTCCAGCGGCTGCCACACGCCGAACACCGCGCCCTGCGGGTCCGCGGCGATCAGCATCCGGCCGATCGTGCCCACGTCCATGACCGGGGAGATGACCGTGCCGCCGTTCGCGGAGATCGCGGCCTGGGTGGCGTCGGCGTCCGCGCTGGAGAAGTAAGTGGTCCAGGCGGTGGGCGGCGGGGGCTGGTCGCCCATGGGCATCGACTTCATGACGCCTGCGACCGACTTGCCCTTGAGCGTGCACACCGAGTAGCCGCCGAACTCCTCGGAGCCGATCTCGCCCTGCCAGCCGAACAGGTCCCGGTAGAAGTCCAGCGCGGCCTGCTGGTCCGGGGTCATCAGGTCGATCCAGCACGGTGTGCCCGGTTCGTACGGACCGGTGACTTCAGACATGTGACGTCTCCCAGCGGTGATCTGTCCCGGGCGCGGTGCCGGGGCGCGTTCGCGTCCTCCCGAATCACTCTCCTCGTGCTGCGCCGAGGGCGCCATCCGGATCACCGGAGACTGGCCCGACAGCGGCTGGGGGACGGGCCGCCGCTATGCGGCCAGCGGTCAAGGGTGCCTGTTCCGACAGGGCCGGGCAGCAGGCGGGCTTGGGCCGTTCGGCCCCCATGGTGGGGTGCCGGCGCTGCCTGGATGGGAGAAAGGAACCGGAAATCGCTCATGGCGACCCCGGTTCGCCCCGCTTGCCGCCGTTGGGAGAAGTCGTGAAAGCCGCAGTCGTCAGGGACTTCACTGCCCCGCTGGTCATCGAGGACCGGCCGTTGCCCGAGCCCGCGCCGCAGCAGGTGCGGGTGCGGATCGAGGCGTGCGGTCTGTGCCACACCGACATCCACGCCGCACGCGGCGACTGGCCGGTCAAACCCACGCCGCCGTTCGTCCCCGGTCACGAGGGCGTGGGCATCGTCGAGGCGGTCGGCGAACAGGTCCGCTTCGTCCAGGTCGGCGACCGGGTTGCCATTCCGTGGCTCGCCGATGCCTGCGGGCACTGCGACCAGTGCCTGTCCGGCTGGGAGACCCTGTGCCTGGCGCAGCACAACAGCGGCTACTCCGTCGACGGCGGCTACGCCCAGTACGCGCTGGCCCACGGTGACTACGTGGTCAAGGTGCCCGAGGGGCTGCACCCGCTCGACGCCGCCCCGCTCACCTGCGCGGGCGTCACCACGTACAAGGCCGTGAAGGTCTCCGGGGCGCGTCCGGGCACCCGGGTCCTGATCTCGGGCATCGGCGGACTGGGCCACCTCGCGCTGCAGTACGCCCGAATCGCCGGGGCGGAGACCATCGCGGTCGACGTCACCGACGAGAAGCTGGCACTCGCCCGCGATCTGGGCGCCGACCACGTGATCGACGCCCGGCGGCAGGACGTGGCCGCGGAGGCGGCCAAACTCGGGGGCGCCCACGCCGCGGTCTCCCTGGCCGTCAGCAACGACTCGTTCCGGGCCGCCTACGCCGCGCTGCGCCGCGGGGGCACCCTGGTCCTGGTAGCCCTTCCAGCCGGTGGGACGCTGGAACTGCCGGTCTTCGACACCGTCCTCAACGGTACTTCCGTGGTGGGTTCCATCGTCGGCACCCGTCAGGACCTGGCCGAGGTGTTCGCGCTGCATGCCATGGGCCGCACCCGGGTGATCCGTGAGAGCCGCCGCCTGGAGGACGTGAACGCCTGCTTCGAGGAGGTCCTGGCGGGCAAGGTGTCCGCACGGCTGGTCTTCGACCTGCGCTGACCGGCAGGGGGCTGGAAGCACGGGGCAGGACCACCCCCACCTGCCCCGGATCGCTGACCTGCCGATCGCAAACGGTCGGTCCCGGTCAGGTTGGCGACAAACCGCAGAGGTGTGGTCCGGTTCGTGCTGGGATGTCCTGCACGCAGCGTCGGTCGACCACAAGGCGGCAGCACCATGACGACCACCACCGAGGAGCCGTTCCGAGCCCTGCTGGAAGCGGCCCCCGACGCCATGGTGATCGTGGACGACAGCGGCGTGATACGGCTGGTCAATGCCCAGACAGAGGCCCTGTTCGGCTATCCGCGGCAGGAACTGCTCGGTCGGCCGATCGAGATCCTGGTGCCGCAGCGTTTCCGCGCCCAGCACCCCGCCCACCGGTTCGGCTACTCGGTGAACCAGCAGGTCCGTCCGATGGGTGCGGGCCTGGAGCTGTACGGGCTGCGCAAGGACGGCGCCGAGTTCCCGGTCGAGATCAGCCTCAGTCCGCTGGAGACCCCCGACGGGCTGCTGATCTCGGCCGCGGTCCGTGACGTCAGCGAGCGCAAGTCGGCCGAGGAGCGCTTCCGCGGACTCCTGGAGGCCGCCCCCGACGCCATGGTGATCGTGGACGACGCCGGCACCATCCAGCTCGTCAACGCCCAGACCGAGACGCTGTTCGGCTACGGGCGCGAGGAACTGCTCGGACGGCAGGTGGAGGTGCTGGTGCCCGAGCGGTTCCACCGGCACCATCCCGGCCACCGGCACGGCTACGTCGACAACCGCCGGGTCCGTCCGATGGGCGCGGGCCTGGAGCTGTACGGGCTGCGCAAGGACGGCGCCGAGTTCCCCGTCGAGATCAGCCTCAGCCCCCTGGAGACCCCTGACGGGACCCTGGTCTCCGCCGCCATCCGGGACGTCAGCACGCGCAAACTGGTCGAGACGAAGCTGGCCGAGCTCTACGAGCAGCAGCGGCACGTGGCACTGACCCTGCAGCGCAGTCTGATGGGCTCACCGGCCCCGCTGCCCGGGATGGACACCTCCAGCCGCTACTTTCCCGCTCGCCAGGGCGCCGGCGTCGGCGGGGACTGGTTCGACCTGATCGCCCTGGGCGGGGGCCGGGTCGGGATCCTGATCGGCGACGTGATGGGCCGCGGTCTGGAGGCCGCCGCCGTGATGGGCCAGCTGCGTTCGGCCTCGCACGCGCTGGCCAAGACGGGCATGCCGCCCTGGCAGCTGATGCGCGCCCTGGACGCGGTGGTCAGCGAACTCCCCGACCAGCTGGTGACCTGCTGCTACCTGGTCCTGGACCCCGACCAGGGCCGGCTGACCGTGTGCTCGGCCGGCCACCTGCCACTGCTGCTGGTCGACCCGGACGGCCGTGCGCGCGAGCTGCCGGTGCCGGTCAGCGTCCCGCTGGGGGTCGGCGAGGTGCCGCACCAGGAAACCGTGCTGCCGGTGCTCCCCGGGTCGGTTCTGGCCCTGTACACCGACGGCCTGGTGGAGACACCCGTCAGTGACATCGAGCTTCAGGTCAAGGCCCTGGGTCTCGCGCTGGAGAAGGCGGTGGCGGACACTCCGGGGCTGGAGGCGGCGGCGGACTCGGTGCTCGCGGCCCTGCTGCCCGACCCGAAGGACTACGCCGACGATGTGACACTGCTGCTGGTCCGTATCCCCTGCGCCCCGGTCACCGCGGTCTCAGCGACGCTGGCGGTGGAACCGCAGAGTGTCGGCGCCGGGCGTCGCTTCCTGCGCCGCACCCTGGAGGAGTGGGACTGCCAGGAACTCGCGGACACCGCCTGCCTGCTGGCCTCGGAACTGCTGTCCAACGCGGTCCGGCATGCCTGCGGCCCACTGCGGCTGCGGCTGCGCCAGGCCGGGGCGGAACTCAGCGTCGAGGTCTGCGACGGCAGCCCGGTGCTGCCGCACGCCAGGTCGGCCGGACCTGAGGAGGAGTCGGGCCGCGGACTGGCCCTGGTGGACTCGCTCGCCTCGGACTGGGGCACGCTGCCCACCGGTGAGGGCAAGGCGGTCTGGTTCTCGCTGCCGCTCCCCGCACCAGTGGGCTGACGCGGGTTCAGAGCGGTGGCTCGGCACCGACGGCGGCGCGTCGGGCTTCCAGCCGGGCGGCTGGGATGCGGGACCGCGACAACCGAGTACGGCAACACCGGGAGCCGGGTCATCGAGGTGCAGTGCCTGCTGTTCGCACGTCGTCACAGCGGACTGCACCGCCACGGATCCCCGGCTACTACGTCCAGGCCACTGCCACGACGACTGCGGCGGCTGTGGACGTGCCGACGCCGTAGAAGGGCCAGGCCTTCCGGTTGCGCATGCCCACCAGCGCGATCGCCGCCACCAGGGCGTCCAGGGCCAGCTTCACCCACATCTTCGCGTCGATCACCGGCAGGTCCAACGACATGCGGACCCATATCAGCCCGGCGCCGGTGACCAGTTGGACGCCCGCGCTGGTGACCATGTAGCCGCCGGTCACCGGGTCCTTGCCCCGCAACTGGTAGAACAGCCCGCCCAGGATCGCGGCGAAGCCGAAGAGGTGGAAGACGAGGAACACGTACCGAAGGGTCTCCATGCCAGTGAACTCTCTGTCGTGAGCGGACGAAGGGGAAGATCCTCGATCAGGGCTTCCGCATAGAGGACAAGGCAGCGACCAGCCGCGTGACATCCCCGGGCCGGGCAGATGGGAGACCTGCGTCACAACCAGCTGCTCGGCCGTCGTGGATCCGGGGCTCCTGGGCTGATCGAGCGAGCCCGTTATGCCTGCCCGGTCTCGAAGCGGCTCACCCTGCCGCCGTCGACCGTGAACCTCCAGGCAGTGCGGCCCCCTTCCCCGGATCCGCCCTCTGGAGGCGGGTGATGCACAGCAGCCAAGCGTGCCTTTGAATGACTGTCAAGACCCGTATCCTGGCTGGGCTTCGTAGCTTCAGCGCCAGCTTTCCATGATCTTCAAAAGGGCTACGTCATCTTCATTGACAGCGGAAAAGAACCACCTTAGGTTTCCGGCCATGCCCTCGGCCTCTGCTCGTGAGGCGGCTCTGGCGACCACGCCGGCCGCTTCCCTGGTCTTCACCACCGTGCTCTCCCACGGTCCGCTCACCCGGGCCGAGATAGCGCGGCGGACCAGGCTGTCCGCGGCCGCAGTCACCAAGGCAGTGCGCCCCCTGATGGAGTTGGGCTATGTGATCGAGGACCCGAACCAGGGCACACGGTCCGCTCTCGGGCGTCCGGCCATTCCCGTGCGGGTGGACGGCGGCAAGGCGTTCTTCGTCGGAGTCAAAGTCACCGGCGACGAGATCATCGCCGTCCTGGCCGATCTGTGCTGCCGCATCCGGGTCGTCCGCCACCTCGCACTGGCGGACCGTCAGCCGGGGGCAGTGCTCGCCTCGATCGCCGAGCTGGTGCTGGAACTCCTCACGGAGGCAGAGGGATTCGGTGCACCGGTGCGTGGTCTGGGCATCGCCGTCTCGGGCGATGTCGACCGGGAGGACGGCGTCGTGCGCTACTCGCCCTTCCTGCAGTGGCGGGACGTGCGGCTCGCCGAGATCATCGGCGCTGCCACCGGATTGCCGGTCACGGTCGACAACGACGTACGGGCGCTCACCGTCGCCGAGCAGTGGTTCGGAGCCGGAGTGGGTCTGTCCAGCTTCGCCCTGGTGACCGTGGGCGCCGGCATCGGCTGTGGCCTGGTGGTGCACGATCGGGTGGTGTCGGGAGCGCACGGGGTGACCGGCGAGATCGGACATGTGTCCATCGACCCGCTCGGTCCGTGCTGTTACTGCGGCAACAACGGATGCGTCGAGGCCATCGCGGCGGATCCGGCGATCCTGCGCGGAGTTCGTGAGGCCACCGGCAAGCCCGTGGCCACCGCAGCCGAAGCGCTGGAACTGGCCCGCAGCGGCGACCTGGGGGCACGCGAGGTGTACGCGCGGGCCGGCCAGGCCATCGGCCAGGCCATCGGCTCGGTGGTGAACCTCTTCGGTCCGCAGCGAGTGATCATCTCGGGCGAAGGACTCGCTGCCTACGACCTGTTCGCCGAAGGCATCCGCGACGCTTTCGCCGCGTCCGCCTTCGGCAGCGCCGCACAGAGCGATGTGATGACGCGTCCGCTGCCATTCGAAGAGTGGGCGCGCGGGGCCGCGGCCACCGCCATCCAGTCCTTCATCGGATCAGACACCTACGAGGAGTAGCAATGACGCCGCAGAGCCGCACCCGTCGAACCCACTTAGGCCCGGCCCTCGGCGCCGAGCGGTGCTTCGGCGCTGTTCGGTGTCGGAGGCACTGCCCGGCGGGACGCCGGAGCACATCCCCGACCCGGACCTCATCGCGGTCGGCGCCCCCGTGACCCGATCCCCACGCTGCTGATCCGGTCCACGCTCCGGCGTCAGTTCACCAGCAGCCCCACCATCGGTTCGGGCAAGGGCTGAGCCGCCTGCCCGAACGGCCCTGACGGTCGCCCCCGGCGACCGGAACGCACCTGCCCCTGCCCGATTCCCCCCGCATGCCCCCACCACCACTGGAGGTTCGACCCATGCGGTCATCCTCGCACTCACCCCTGTCCAGAATCCCGGCCGGCGCCTGGCGCCGCACCACCAGAGCCACCCTGGCCCTCGCCGTCACCGTCGGCTTCGCCACCGCCGTCAGCGGCGCCGCCCATGCGAACACCGAGCCCTCCGCTGCCACAGCCCCCGCCGCCCCCTCCATCGCCCCCGCGACCCCGGCGAGCGCCACCTCCGGCGTCGCCGACACGCCGTACATGGGCTGGTCCAGCTGGAGCATGCAGTCCTCCAGCTACCCCGGACTGAACCCGGACGGCAACTACAGCTACCTCACCGAGGCGAACGTCCTGAAGCAGACGGACGCGCTGGCCACCACGCTGAAGAGCGCCGGTTACGACTACGTCAACATCGACGCCGGCTGGTGGATGGACAACAGCTGGACGCCCGAGTACGACCAGTACGGACGGCAGACACCCGACCCGACGCGCTTCCCCGACGGCATGAAAGCGGTAGCCGACCACATCCACTCCAAGGGCCTCAAGGCCGGCATCTACCTGCCGGTGGGCCTGGAGAAGGGCGCGTACGGCGGCGGCACGGTGCCGATCTACAACGCGCCCGGCTGCACCACCGCCGACATCGTCTACCCGGACCTGCGCACCACCAACGGCTGGGACAGCGCGTACAAGCTGAACTTCGACAACCCGTGCGCGCAGAAGTTCGTCGACTCGCAGGCGCAGGAACTCGCCGACTGGGGATACGACTTCCTCAAGCTGGACGGCGTGGGACCGGGCTCGGGCAAGTCCGGTGACAACTACGACAACGTCGCCGACGTCGCCGCCTGGAACAAGGCCATCGCCGCAACCGGGCGCCCGATCCATCTGGAGATCTCCTGGTCGCTCAGCATCGCCAACGCCGCCGACTGGAAGCAGTACTCCAACGGCTGGCGCATCGACACCGATGTCGAGTGCTACTGCGGCACACTGGTCACCTGGGAGAACTCGGTCAACGACCGGTGGACCGACGCCCCCGCATGGAGCAACAAGGCGGGCCCCGGCGGCTGGAACGACCTCGACTCGCTCGATGTCGGCAACGGTCAGATGGACGGCCTCACCAACGCCGAGCGGCAGAGCTACATGACCCTGTGGGCCATCAACAAGTCGCCGCTGTTCACCGGTGACGACCTCACCAAACTGGACAGCTACGGGCTCTCGCTGCTGACCAACAAGGAAGTCATCGCCGTCGACCAGAACACCTCACCCGTCGCGCGTCCGATCACCCCGACGGGCGACCAGCAGGTCTGGGGCACCAAGAATGCCGACGGGAGCTACACCGTCGCCCTGTTCAACCTGGGCACCTCGCCGGCATCGGTCACCGCCGACTGGGCCGCCCTCGGATTCACCGGCAACGCCTCCGTGCGCGACCTGTGGAACAAGTCGAACCTGGGAACGTACAAGAGCAAGATCACCGAGGCGCTGCCCGCACACGGCTCGCGCCTGTTCACCATCAAGCCCGCCGGCGCCCCGCTGACGACCACGAGCTACGAGGCCGAGGCCGCCGACAACACCCTGGCGGGCAACGCCTCGGTGGCCGGGTGCGACGCCTGCTCCGGCGGCAAGAAGGTCGGCAACCTCTACCTCGGCGGCAAGCTGACCTTCAACGACATCACGGTGAAGAAGGCCGGGATCTACGACATCGACGTCGCCTACGTCAGCGGCGACCCGCGCGCGATGACCATCTACTCCAACAACGGCAACGGCACCAGCGTGCCCTTCCCCTCCACGGGCGACTGGGGCACACCTCAGACGATCAGCGTCCAGCTGGCCCTGAAGGCGGGGACCAACACCATCACCTTCGACAGCGGCACCGGATACGGACCCGACATCGACAAGATCGCCGTTCCGCAGTCCTCCTGACGTCCAGTGACCCCCGCGGGGCCCGGCCCGCACCACCCGGGCCCCGCGGGAACCGGGCCCCACCCGCACCGCCCGCAGCCGTCGTCTTGGCATCCGCCGTTTCCCCGAACAGGGAGTCAGCACCGTGAACATCCAACGCACCGAAGCCCCCGACAGCCGCCCCGGACAACAGCCGGCAGAGATCCACCGCCCCAACCGCAGGGGCTTTCTGGCGCTCGCCGCCGGCACCGGCGCCGCCGTCGCGCTCGGTGGCCTGCCCGCCTTCACCGCCTCGGCCGCCCCGCAGCGCCCCACCGCATCGCCCCTGCTGTCCGCGGCCGACGCTGCGAAGAACCAGCTGTGGTGGCAGGCCCCCGGCTCCGCCAACTCGATGATCAACCAGGGCCTGCCGGTCGGCAACGGACGCCTCTCCGCGCTCGCGAGCAACGACCCCTCCAGCGAACTCCTGATGATCACAGACGCCTCGCTGTGGACCGGCGGCCTCAACGACTCGCTCACCGACGACGGCCAGTTCCCCTACGGCCGGGACGACTTCGGCTCACTCACCCTGCTGGCCCAGCTCACCGTCGCCATCCCCGACCACGACCTGGGCAACGTCAACAACTACCGCCGCACCCTCGACCTGGCCCAGGGCCTGGTCGGTGCCACGTACGACATCTCCGGCGTCACCTACCAACGGCAGATCTTCGCCAGCCGCCCCGACGACTCCATCGTCCTGTACTTCTCCCAGCACGGCGGCGGCACCTACACCGGCACCATCACCCTCGCCGGCACCCACAGCGAGACCACCACCGCCGACAGCGCCGGACGCTACGCCTCGTTCGGCGCCACGCTCGGCAACGGCCTGAAGTACGGCGCCGCCACGACCGCCTACAGCAGCACCGGCAAGGTCCTCGTCAACGGTACGACGATCACCTTCAGCGGCTGCAAGGACCTCACCGTCGTGGTCAGCGGCGGCACCGACTACGCGCCCGACTCGGCCGCCGGATACCGCAACCCGTCCGTGGACCCGCAGGCCCTCGCCAGGACCAAGGTCCTGGCCGCGGCCCGCCACTCAGCGAACACCCTGCTGCACACCCACGTCGCCGACTTCCTCCCGCTGTCCGGTCAACTGGACATCGACCTCGGCGCCTCCTCGGCCGCGCAACGCGAACTGGACACCTGGGACCGGTTGCAGGCGCGCTGGCGCGACAACGTCCCCGACCCGGAGCTCGAGGCCGCCTACCTGCAGTTCAGCCGCTATCTCATGATCTCCGGATCGCGGGCCGGCAGCCTGCCGATGGGCCTCCAGGGCGGATGGCTGGACGGCAACGACCCGGACTGGATGGGCGACTACCACACCGACATCAACATCCAGATGAACTACTGGGCCACCGACCGGGTCGGCCTGTCCAACCAGTTCGACGCCCTCACCGACTACTGCCTCGCGCAGCTGCCCGACTGGTCGGACCTCACCCAGCGACTGTTCAACACCCCGACCAACCGGTACCGCAACTCCAGCGGCAAGATCGCCGGCTGGACGGTGGCCATCTCCACCAACCCCTACGGAGGCGGCGGCTGGTGGTGGCACCCGGCCGGCAACGCCTGGCTGTGCCTGAGCCTGTTCGAGCACTACGAGTTCACTCAGGACCGCGCGTACCTGGAGAAGATCTACCCGCTCCTCAAGGGCGCCGTGCAGTTCTGGGAGGCCCGCCTCATCACCACGACCGTCACCGACGCCTCCGGCGCCTCCCGCGAGGTCCTGATCAACGACAGCGACTGGTCGCCCGAACAGGGCCCGCTCGACGCCAAGGGCATCACCTATGCCCAGGAACTGGTGTGGAACCTCTTCGGCAACTACCACACCGCCACCACGGAGCTCGGCAGGGACGCCGCCTACCGCGCCACCATCGACGGTCTGCGGGCCCGCCTGTACCTGCCCGTGGTCAGCCCCACCAGCGGCTGGCTGGAGGAGTGGATGTCGCCCGACAACCTCGGCGAGACCACGCACCGCCACCTCTCCCCGCTCATCGGCCTGTTCCCCGGCGACCGGATCCGCCCGGACGACTCCACGCCCAAGGACATCCTCGCCGGCGCGACCGCGCTGCTGACCGCACGCGGCATGACCAGCTTCGGCTGGGCCCAGGCCTGGCGCAGCCTGTGCTGGTCGCGGCTGAAAGACTCGGAGAAGGCGTACCAGGAGGTCGTCAACAACCTCAAGCCGTCGGTGAACGGGGGCAACGGCAGCGCGCAGAACCTCTTCGACATCTACGAGGTCTCGCAGGGCGACGGCATCTTCCAGATCGAGTCGAACTTCGGCACGGCCGCCGCGATCATCGAGATGCTGCTCTACTCGCGGCCGGGACACGTCGAGCTGCTGCCCGCGCTGCCCGCGGCCTGGGCGGCCGCCGGCTCGATATCCGGTGTGGGCGTCCGCGGCGGCTTCGTCGCCGACCTGAGCTGGAAGAACGGCAAGGTCACCCAGGTCACCCTGAAGAGCGTCGGCGGCAGTTCCACGACGCTCGTCTGCAACGGGAGTTCGCGACAGATCAGCGTCAGGACCGGTCAGTCCGTCACGCTGCGGAACCTCTGAAGAGGCTGGGGAAACACAGGAACCGGCCCCCGCCAGGGTGCCCGCGAGCCCGGACGGGCTCGCGGGCAGGACGGAGCGGCAGGCCAGTCTCCGCGCGCAGCGGACGCAGCACCGGCAGCAATCGGTACCGACTCTCCCTGCGTTGCGGGTTGCCCGTCGGCGCGGGCCGAGAGCCTGATGATCAGGGTCTGTGGGCGGTGGGCGCCACTGATTCATGCCGGCAGGCGTGTGGTCAGGGCATTGGCGAATCGGTGGTACTCAGCGACGACCGGCATGCTTGTGTTCTGCCCGTAGTGGGCGAGTCCTTGTGCGAGGCCTGCGCGGGTCTCGTCCGTGGCCCCGCGCAGAAAGTGAAGGGCTGGGATGAGAAGCCTGGCTCGGTCGGGATTGGGCACGTTTCCGCCTGCTCGAAGGGCGGTCAGCAGTGCGTCTGTGTTGGCGTGTTGCCGGGCGAACGGCAGGCCGTAGGTCTCAACGAGGTCGTGCAGCTCGTCCGCGACCCGTCCCGCGTCATCCGGTTCGGTGACCTGTAGTTGCAGAAAGCTGTTGCCGGGGGTGAGGTAGCCGACCGATTGAGCGATCGTGGCCGCCGTCTGGGACCTGGCCCCAGTGATGTCGGCGAGGAGTCGTTCGAGGGGGTCGTAGCGCAGGCCGACCACTGGGTTGATCTTCAGCGGGTACTGCTTCGAGGCGCGGTTGAGTCCGACCCAGGCGTGGAAACCGTCGCCGAGGTCGTGGGTGTAGATGTCGCCGGTGCGCTTGCGCCACTCGGCACCGGTCATCCGGTCCCGCGTGGCGGTGCTGAACGCGGCGATCAGATCGCGCATCATCAGCCCAGCCTAGTGATCCCTCTCGTGGTTCGCGGGTGGACTGGATTCGCTGGGAACTATGCGCTGTCGGCGAGTCGGTGCCGGTAGTGGCTGCGTCGGGCCCGGGCCTGGTGCCGGCGCCGCCAGGTCGACCAGTGCAGCAGGTGGTCCCATAAGTCCAGTGCCTCACCTGGTAGTGATCCAGGCCGACCTGCCCTTTTATGGAGCATCTCCCAGGTCGAGTTTGTTGGATCCGGCCCTGACTGATCAGGTCGGTCACGGGGCTGTGTCAGTGACGGCTGACTCCATCGTTCAAGGATCGGTACCAGCGCTTTGCGAAGGTCTGAAGGACCGCGGTAGTGCACAGCGGTCATGCCGGACCGAAGAGCTGCAGCTTTGTTCCGTCGGCGTCGAAGCCGGTGGCGTCGAGGCATGTGCCGAAGGCTGTCACCCGGCAGTATGAGGCCGTGCCGAAGAACCCGCCGGAATCGATGCAGCAGCACCTGCGCCAGCGCCTGAACCGTCACGCCCGCGAGCGCTGGCCGTACGTGGACGCCATCACGGTCCGATTCCGCGCCGGATTCGCCTACGTGGAAGCCGAGTTGCTCGGCGAGCGGGCCATTCCGCTGTGCCGCCTGCGGTTCACCGGCGTGCTGCACACCTGGGGCTTCGCTCTTTACCTGGAGAGCACTGACAGCTACCGGGACAGCATCCTGCCCAACGGACTTCCCGCCGGATCCCCTGAAGAAGCCCTCGACTGCGCCGGTTACCTCTACCTCAAGGCTTTCGCACCGGGCATCGACGGGCTGATCCGGGTGCCGGCAGGCCTGGTCGTCCTCGTCGGACCGCCGGCTTCGGGCAAGACCAGCTTCGTTCGGGCACTGATCGCAGGTCGGCAGATCGACAAGGACGCCGTGGTGTCCAGCGACGAGATCCGCGCGGAACTCTTCGACACCTCACCCGCCGAAGCGGATCCTGAAGCGGCGGACGCCCTGATCTTTGAGGAGCGTGACCGCAGAATCGCGGCCAGGCTCGCTATCGGACACAGTGCAGTCGCCGATTTGACAACACAACTACGTATCCAGCACAATGCGGGCATAAGGGATACGAACAAACGTGCGAACCCAGGCAAAGGGCCAGCCAGCCGGAATCTACCTCCGCATTAGCGACGACCGCGAGGGTCGTGAGCTGGGCGTTGAGCGGCAAGAAGAAGCAAGAAGAAGACTGTCGACGTCTCGCCGACAGGTTGGGAGTGCGCGTGGTCGGCGTCTACAAGGACAACGACATCAGCGCCAGCACCAGGACGAAGCGGAAGCGGAAGGACTACCAACGGCTTCTTGGGGACGCGAGCACGGGGTTCCTCAAGGTGGTGCTGGCGTACACAACCAGCCGCATCACGCGTAAGCCGCGCGAAAACGAAGACCTCATCGAGTTGGCCGAGGCACACGGCACGCTGTTCTTCTACGTGGCGTCGCCTGACTTCGACCTCAATACCGCCAGCGGCCGGATGATAGCCCGCATCTTGGCCGCCAAGGATGCGGGCGAGGCCGAGGAGACTGCTGAACGAGTGGCGCGCGCCGCTCTCCAGCGTGCTGAGGCTGGGAAGTTCCATGGCGGTGGCCGCCCCTACGGCTACGAGAAGGATGGTGTCACTCTTCGGGACTCCGAAATCGAAGAGTACGAGGAAGGCGTGCGGCGCCTCATTGGCGGGGAGAGTCAGACCGCCATGGTCCGCCGGCTGAACGACCGAGGGTCGCTGACGGCAGAGGGTGCGCTCTGGACCGTAGGCAACCTCAAGCGCATGTTCGCGAAGAAGCGCTACGTCATCTACGACGACAGTGACCCCGAGAAGCGCGGTACCCGGGAGCACCAAACGGGGGAGTACCGCGCGGAGTGGCCCGGCGTCATCACACGGGCTGAGTACGAGCTCATGATGGCGCGGTTCCAGCAACACACCCAGCCGTGGGCTCACGGCCTCTCTAACGGCCGCAAGTACCTTCTGAGTGGTCTCGCTCGATGCGGCGGAGTACTGGCCTCTGGCGACCCCTGTGGGACCGCGATGTACGGGCAAGCAAGGAAGCGGGACAACGGTACGAGTCAACGCCGCTACCGCTGCAAGGGACTCGACAACCACGCGCGGCAGATTGGTTGCGGCAAAGTGTTCCGCGACGCGGCCGCGCTGGACGAGTTTGTGACTGAGGCCGTGCTCTACCGGCTCGACTCGCCGGAGGTAGCGCGAGCACTGGCTTCGGAGCAGGACACGCACCAGGAGTACCGTTCGTGCCACGCAGTCTGGAATGGGTCGTCCTAGACTTGTGCGCAAATCGAAATCGCTGGGGCTGGGTCCGGCCAAGAGACGTCCGACGATCCAACTCGGCGCACGCGCAGGTCATCCAAGCCGCAGCTTATTTTCCCAACTGGGTGCGAGGAATGTACCAATACAAGGAACATCTCCCCTCGGTCTGCTTGGCGGGTTACGTGATCGATCGCGAGGGTGAAGGAACCTGGGCGAGAACTCTCGACCTCAGCGCGCGGCTGGAAGAAGGTGTCCTCACGCTGGAGGATGGGTACGCGTGGGGCCACTACGACGCCTATGCCGTGCCTGAGATCGTTTCACGCGGCGCCCCCAGAACCGCAACCCGGTAGCCCAAGCTACCCACCAGGGCCTGAGATTTAACCGCAAGCCAGCGCGCTGAGGTTTGCTCTCGGGCCCTTTCCGTGGCTCCTGGAAGGGATGGATCCGGAAGCACATGATCCAGAAGGACCACCCCCAGAACCGCTGGGCTCGACCGCATGACTTGTCACAAGATGTACAACATCGACTAGTACAACCTCTTGCTGACGCTCCTGGCCAACCGCCACTATCAGGACATGGCGAAGTGGGGTATGCGTGGCCCAGTGGCGGTATGGCTTGTTGGAGCGTTTGGTCTCATTGGCGGAGCTGTAGTCGTATGCATCTATTACCGCGTTGATGTCGGCGTGGGGATCGGCACCGTAGGTGCCATTGCAGCTGCGATATATGGAGGAACGGCAGTCTGGGTAGTGCCGGATTCCAAAGAGCTCGAACCTCCCCTCGGAGGCAGTAGCAAAAAAGAGAGTTCTGCGCTTCCCGACTCAAGCTTCACTGTCACATCAGTGGACAAGTCCAGTTTGCCGTCTGGAATTTACCGAATGCAGGAGGGGGCTCGCCGAGATTCCTGGCTTAACGCGGTTGAGGATACTCTGGAGCAGACCATAGATGATCTCACGATGATCCGAAGGATAGTCAATCGAGTCGGCTATTCTCCTGGGAAGATCTCACTCCCAACACAAGCTAGCAGCGCTGGAACCTATTGGCACTTGGTGCTGGAGTATGTATTAAAATACGGCGATCTGCGAAAGATGGACGAGCTTCTTGAGGAAGCCCTGCAACAGGGTCCCTCGCAGGATCTTCGGAACGCAGTGCAGAACTGGCGCAATCACCACCCCCAGCCGTGAGCCTTAAGTGGCGCCCACCTGGGACAAATCGCTGCTGGGCCCTCTGGGCGATTTTCTTGCAGCGTATATTGATGATGTTGATGCAATGAAGGTTCGCGCTAGGCGAGCAGGGGTGTCCACAAGTGGAACATGGGCGCAAGGCAACCGAACAATACAGGACCGCTGGTTCGGGCTGCTGGGAGATGCATTGGACGGGGGTCTCCTATGGGAGCTTCTCAGAGAGGTTCACCAGGTACTTCCTGCGCCGCAGCGTGGCGATTTAAATCGCCACCTAAGTTCCATAAGCGCAAACGCTTTGGTGGGAATCGCTGGCAGGAACTGGGTTACTCTTCAGGACTATGTTACGAATTTGATCGACAGTGAAAATCTTGAGGAGCGCCTTGCGGCTGTCCGCGGAATTCGCACTGTTGCGGCGGGACTAGTTAAGCTACTGAATGACGAAATTACTGTCCTATCAGTTATCCCACAAGGGGTGTCAGATCGCGGGACAAGGGAGATTCGGGATCTGCTTGTTAATCGCAGTTATAATGTGCTAGTTGCTGCCAACTATATGCTTGAATTGGCTCGGCGCCGTACAAATGTTTCAGAAGATTCTGATGAATATGGCCCTGGAGTGGTACTGGCGGTAGAAGAGGCTCGTCAGGGATTCAGTGATGCAGAACATCGCCGAATCGAAGTTGCCAGCATAACGGTTGATCAGCAAGCTAGAAGGCTTCTTGCTGGACTCAGGGGGAAGATTGGTCGGCTCGAATCGTGAACTACGCCATTTTCTGCGTACGCCCTTCGGGCCACGAGGTATTTCGCTGCAGTGGCTACGAGCTGGCCGAGGTGCCAGGCGCAGAAGTGAACGTGGAGCGCTTGGGTGGACGCAACCCCGCCACGGCAGGCTAGTCCATCACCATTGCCGCACTGCTACACACTTGGACTGAGCGAATTCCACCATGCAACCACCAGACGGCGAATGAGGCTCTCTCCTTCGGCGAGCGTCATAGTGTGCTTCGGTGAATCCCCACCCATCCTCGCATGGCGCGCCTGGCTCCCACTCACGTCCGGCCTATTAGCCGAAGCTGTGAACGCTGAAATCTCCGCCGGCGCGGCCCACCCGTTCCCCTTCAAGACCTTATCGTCACCCACACTATGCCGGACGATTTCGTAGACCTTGTACAGGTCAACCCATGTGAGCGCCACACTTGGCTTGCCAAGGATGCTCAGCACCTCTTCAACATCCGGGTGGGAGTCACTCAGTTGAACGTAGGGAGGCCCAAGCGGCTCGGGAGGAGGCGTTGGTGAAACCACTCCGCCAACTTCAACAACCCCCACAATGGCGTTTGAACGCACCTCGACCGTGTCACCAACCACGATGAGGTGACGCACACCCTCAGCATCATCAACGACAAAATGGCCGCTTATCGACACAGGGCGAAAGCTGCTATCGAGAATGCGAGCCACGCCCATCACACGCCGAAGTACGTTTGCGGCCTGGTCAAAGAGCTTCTGGCCACCTTCCGTGAGCCCATCAAAGTGCGACGACTCTAGGTAGTAGCCATCATCATCGACGGCAACGAGGGGCTCCCCCTCGCGAAACAGCTCAACCAGACTGTCCAGATCGTAGACATGCCCTTCCAGCCTCGCCTTGACTGCCATGGCGCCTCCTCGGTGGAATGAGTCTTCGATGCCATTGTGAACATTAGACACCGAGCAACAACATTCTCCCACGGACATTTGACCCCGGCGCGTTGAGGAGGTCAGGTCGCGAGTACAACGCCTTGAGGGCTTGTGTGGCAACATCCACAGAACGCTCCCGATGTTTGTAGGCGTCAGCGATGGAGGGTTCATTTGCTCCGTGCACAAGCTCGCTGCGCACGCCGTAGAGCTCCTTCAACTCCTTGAAGAGAGCTCTGCGCTTTACCATGTCGTCTGGCTCTAGAAGAATTGCCATAGCACCGCAAACGCGGAAGGTAACTTCACCTTCATTGGTGCCAAAAATATTCTCCCAACAGATGACAGCGTCCACAAAGCCATCCATGGGGTCGGGGCGGGTCGACACAGCGGAGAGTAGTCGCCGCATAGCCATGTCCAAACCCGTTGGATGCTTCGCCACCTGCACCACCCAGCGTTGGATCTCCGTGCCAACCTCAGCTGTAATTTGAGTTGAAGCGAAAGCGGACATTGGGTACCGGTACACGCTCATGGAGGCGCTTTGGCCAAGGGAAAGCGGGTTAATGGCAGTTGATACCATCTCCGCCGGGGCAATAACCTCGCCGGATGGGGAAGCAAACAGCATTGCCAGTCGGATCAAGTTAATGCGACGCCGCATCTCATCTTGAAACTTCTGGATGGAAGGACGGGCCGTCTCCCAACGCCTTTCGACTTGGCCTGAATCGTCCTGCGGCCCGGGAGCCCAGTAACGGACCGACAGGAGGCGAACGGGCACCTCGACCTCCAAGACTGCCGTAATGCCATCGGCATCCCACAGATTTTCCCGATCCCCGTCCGTGGGAACTCTGATCTGACCTCCCTGAAAGAAAATGGGCTCCCCATTGACAAGCTCGATGTGGGCCAGGCCTACGAGCACGGGAACGTGGACATTCCTTTTCGCCGCCAGGTTACGACCCAGCTTTAGCGCCCATCGGAGTACATCGAAGAAGCCGCCCGGAGTGGGATGAGCACCAAGCCGTCTCAGTGCCACCCCCAGGAGGGAACTCGGCAGCAGAATAAGTTGGCAGGTGCCACCCTGGCCACTAGACCAAAGGAGATGTGAGTGAACATCTGCGCCGTCGCCGTTGTACGTATCCGCATTTGCTACGCCAGGAAACAGTCGACACATGACGGAGTCGCGGAGCACAGCTTGTGCAAATTCCCTGATCTTCGGATGCTTGAACGTTGGCATAGTGAGAATTGATGACATGCCACCGGCAGCATTACCAGTCGGGCGAGGAAGAAGGCATCCGGCGAAGAAGTCCCTACCGAGATGCAAAAGTGCCTCTTCTAGGGGGTCATCACTTTCAATGGCCAACAGCGATCCGCCACAGTGTTGCCGCCAGATGTTCGGCAGCGTGGTTTGAGCGGCCGCATCAAAGCTCAGCACTTGTCCGATGGCATGAGATCGAGCAAAGGAATTCTGCTGCGTAGAAATTTGACCAGCCCAAAGCATCAGCGCTTGAAGTACCTCTAGCTGCTCACTCGACAACGTCGCTGACCTCAGCGAGTCAACCTCAACGTTGAGACAGTAGGAAACAAACGCGTCACCGAAAATCTGGCAGGCTTCATCCATGGGTGCATGATAGTCCACACCAGCAAGCCTGATGACCCATTTGATGGCCGCCCATCGCTGCATCTCACAACGTCGCACAATGGTTATTCTGTGGCCCGTGAGGCTGAGGCCCTGGCGCGGCCTCACTAGCTCTTGCCAAGCATGCGAGTTGATGGTGTAGCCAGGTTGCCCGCGGCCCCGATTTCGTATAGCTACACCATGGCTATCCGGAGTAAGTCAAGAGCCGGCCGAACAGGGTGGACTAATTCTGTCATTAGTTCATAATAAACCATGCACCATAGCCACTATCCGCTTCTTGGGAGGAGCATAAAAATGGCACGGCGCATGGTGATGGTCGACGACCTCGACGGCAAGTCGGAGGCGGCCGAAACCGTCACGTGGGGCATGGACAGCGAGTGGTACGAACTCGACCTCTCGGAAGTCAATGCCGCCAAGTTCCGGGGGCAGCTCGAACCGTACAAGGCCGCTTCGCGACCCATCTCACCGCCCCGCCGCGCGCGCAACGGCGACGAGTCGCAGGCCATTCGCGACTGGGCGATGCGCAACGGCCGCCCCATCTCGGACAAGTGCCCCATCCCGACGGACGTGCGCCAGGCGTACGAGCGGGCTCAGGCTGGCGGTAAGTAGCCGCCACAAAACATAGGCCGTGGGTTCCGAATCACTCTTGGAACCCACGGCCATCAATTTACATGGCAAAAGCCGGATAGGCATAACCTCCCCGGCTCATTTTGCTGGTTTCTCGGCCTAGCATAAGACACCAATGTTTGCGCACCAGTCCACGCTGAGTGTGTGTCAGTTTCCCTCACGCTGCAACGGGCTGGTGTAAGCCCATTGCACTGCCAGACGCAGTCCGAAAGTCAGCCGACGGGTAGCTGCATCGGTTGTGCTGCCTCTCCACTCTATACCGTCAATTGAAATTCTCCGAGTAGCCAAAACCGTGAGCTTTGAATACCACCTTGAACCGGGACAGGGGCAAATCTGCGCTGAACTCAAAATCTTTGGTCTGACTCGTAAGGTTGTCGTAAATGGAAATAGTTTTTTGGACTCCATTGACAAGATATATAACTTGGAAGTAGTAGTCACAGTAGGACTCGTTGGCGCTTGGATTTATGGTGATATTGAACGTGTCGCCTGCCTTTATGGGTACGGATTTCTGAATGAAAAGACCCCCGGAGCGTGTTTTGAGCGTTGGAAAGTGTTCATCAAGGTCGAGGCTGGCAATAGTTCCCTCCACTGGTGCCGCGCCACCTAGATTCTCATACCAGGCTGCCGTAAGAGCCGGCTTACGCTTCACGACTACCGGCTTGATATCCTCAATTGTTGCGAGTGTGCCACCCACATTTGTGATCGAGATTTTATATGCATCACTCACTCTGACCCAATGAAGCCGATTCCAAAAGCTCGTATAGGCTGCATCGCGCGTTTGGCCTTGCAAGTTGGCAAGATACTTGGAGAATTCCGATTGCGTTGGAATGTAATCCGAGACATTGGCACCTCCATCTTGGCGAGAGGTAATGCTTGACTTCAGATCATCTCCAGGGATCGGAGATCCGCTAGCTGGCGACTTGGGCAGCGACTGGGACTGATGCCAAGCGGGGTCAACGAGAAGGATCACTGCCAAGATAGCCACAATGACAACAGCCAAGATCAGCGCAACCGTTCCACCTGACAGCCCAACGAAGATTTTCCCGTGAGGCGCCACGTTGCCATCAATTGACCCAGTGAACTGATTTTCGACAGAGTCGGATGGCTTCCTTTTACTCACTGCTGCTTCTTTCGACGCTTCGGCTGATTCACATAAATCTTGCCGTGCGGTGCAACATTCCCCTTAATGTTTCCATTGATCTGGGTTTCAATTGTTGCAGTCGTCTTTCTCTTCGATGCCTCTGGCGTCGCGGTTGATTCGCTAGATGAAGCCGATTCTCGCCCCGCCCACCAGGCGCCTGAGGCCAGGACGGCAGAGGCACTGACCGTCGCAGCTGCCGCAGCGAGTACATACCGGTTCACGTCTTCGGTGTGCACCCAGTCCCAGGCGACCAAGCGTACGAATAGTAGCGTCAAGACGAAGGTTGCTACCGTGGCCGCATTTGTGACAAGCCACTTAGTTGATCTACTCATACTGTTCCCCCTGGCCCAGTCTAAGTCTGGCACGGAGGCGTCTGGCGAGTCAGTGCGTTTAGGAAAGATCAGCCATCCATTGACAATATGGATCATGCTGAAATGTTCCAGCAACCTACTCGACTGCAGCGGTAGCTGTCGTCAACTCGTCCTCCAACACCCACACGAATGCCACTCCACCCTTGGGGAACACCCACCCCGGGAAGCTGACCTCAACGGATGGCGTCGGGTCGCTGGCGAGTAGCCCCGAGATGCGTGGCTGCTTCGACCCCGCCACGTAGTCGAGCACGTTGACGTGCCGGATACCGCACCCGCCATACCGCAACTCGGCAGCGAACCCTTTGGTTGGCCGCGCCAAGTCGAGGTGGAGCAGGTGCCCGTGCCGCTGCACAAGCGTGCGGTAGGTGTAGGAGATGATCACTTCCTTCCCACTTGCCACCACGCCGTCTCCGAGGCTGACGCTGTAGAGCTGGCTCCCCTTCTTCGCTGTCCGGCGCGCCGTCCGAACCACACCATCCACTGAGCACTGCACCAGTGAGAAGGCTTCGGGAGCAGTGCCATCGAGGCTGGCCAATGGCTCGAAGTACCAGGCGTCCGTCACGCTGAGGTCTTGGCGCAGCTCCCGGTACTCATCTAAGTCAGAGACGCAGGCGAACCGCATGGTCGAACTGGTCGGGGTAACGCGGTACTCCCACCGGATGGTGGCGACGAACATGGAGTCACCAGTGGACGGGTCGCCTTCCCATGGAGCCAGGTCGGCCGACACCCGGGCGTCGTAGAAGCGCTCCGGCGACCGAACCACCTGCTCCCGGAGATCGGTGTAGGAGTCGGCGGCCAACTCGGGATCGCCCAACTGGATCGTCAGGCAGTTGGTGATGATGCGGTCGAGGGTCTCCGGAGAGGAGACGTTCGTCAGCGCCTCTGGCGCAAAGGCGAAGCCGTCGACCACGGCGTCCCGGATGGCCGGGGCTTCCTCTTTGAGTACCTTGCGGAGCCGTTCATTGGCGCGTTCCTCGGCGTCCGCCTGGTTGATGTACTCGAACAGGATGGCGATGAGGCCCGTGGTGAAGAGCGCCGAGCCGACGTCGCCGATGGGGAGGTTCAACACCCATGAGCCGTATAGGTGGCCACTCACCCAGTGCGCCAGCACCAGTAAGCCGATACCCGCCACGGTCGAGACGGTGGCGAGGAGAGCGAGCTTCGTGCGGTAGAGGCGCTGTAACGGGCTTTGCATATCGCACTAATTATACCAAATGACCAACTTGACTTTCCATTAGCTGACGCTGAAGTCCCAGCGCCCCGGCTTCAGGAAAGCCAACTGGCCTGGCCGGCGGCGCAGCATCGCTCAAGGGTCAACTGCACGGTGCCCTCCCATGGGAGCCGGTTGCAGTTGAGCGGATCGGCTGCGCGCATCCGGACATTGACCTAACGTGCCTGTATCGACACAATCTGTTACGTGGGCCTCTGGTGTGGCCCGGGCCGGGGGGCTCTACATGGGATGCATGGCGACGGCACTTACCTTCGTTTTTGGCATCGTTGGCACCTGGATTCTCATCTTCTATGGGGCAGCCCAACACGACGTAGCGAGCATCATCTTCGGTGCCTTCCTCATCATCCTGGCAATCTGCTCGGGCGTTGTCGCGGCAGAAGCCCAGGGGAAGGTGGCCCAGCACAACGAACACCGCCGCCAAGCTGCCCTCCGCGCTGGCTGGCGAGAGTGCCGCTTTTGCGCTGGTACCGGCATCGTCACCACGTACGAGTGGAGGCGCAACGGCCCCGAACCGTTTCACCGATCTTGCCGCACCTGTAACCAGTACGGCTGGTTTTCTCCCAGCGGGCCGCCTGGAACGCCGCCCTACTGAAGTCGGCAACTGTCCAATGCCGATGGTCACTTCAGACAAGAGCCGGATGCCCGGTGAAGAGCTCGCAGCCTGCGGTCTGCCGCTCATGCTCACACGTGACGACCATGCGGCGGTCTCGACCCCAACGCTTCGGAGTCGAGACCGCTCGTACCGCGAGCGCGTTAGCGTCCAGCGCCACCACGCAGACCGCTCGACTTGTCGGCCTGCTTGCCGTCGCCGCCACCACCCGTTCCACCGCCGCCACCGCCAGTACCGGCCGTGGGGTTGGTCATGTTGGATTCGGTCATCTCATTCACCTCCTCGACAGGGCCGAGCAACGGGTTCACGCCGCGCCAGTACACGTCCGCACTGCCAGGACGTCGCCATTGCTCCCGTGATTGTTGGGGCCTACGTCGACGCGAGGGGCACGCTAGTCGGGGCTACGGACGCGCGGCATACGGTGGCCGTATCGGACACCTTGGCCCGTATGCGCCGCTCGCATCGCCCCAGCTGGGCGCAGAGGCTCGCACGAGCTGGGTCAGGCGTACCCATCGCTAAACTGGCAACTCCCCTGTTGGGCTTGGGTAGGAGACGTAGATGCCGCACAGCAGCACCGTCCGGTTCAACAGCTTGGACGGCATCGAGTTGGCGGGAACGCTCGTCATCCCGTCTGAGGCTCCCCATGCCGCCATCGTCCTGGTGCACGGTGGTGGCGTCACTCGGGAAGAGGGCGGCTTCTTCGCGCGGCTCGCCGAGGGCCTGGCCGAGGCCGGCACCGCGTCACTCCGGTTCGATCTGCGCGGCCATGGCGACTCCGGCGGCCGTCAGGAAGACCTCACCATCTCTGGGGTAGCCAACGACATCCGTTCAGCCCTGGAGTATGTGGCCGCTGCCGTGCCAGAGGTGCCGCTCTTCTTGCTCGGGGCCAGCTTCTCCGGTGGCATCTGTGCGTACGTGGCGACCACTCACCCGGACTGGCTCCGCGGGTTGGTGCTCATCAACCCACTGCTCAACTACAAGAAGAGGTTCATCGACGACAAGCCGTATTGGTACGACGACCGGTTGGACATCGAGGCCGGCCGTGAACTCGCTGAGCACGGCTACCTGGCCCACTCCCCTTCCTTCAAGCTGGGTCGGCCCCTGTTGAACGAGGTCTTCCACCTCCAGCCGCATCGAGTGGTCGAGCAGCTGGCCGTGCCGACGCTGGTCGTCCATGGCACCCGGGACACTTTCATCCCAGTGGAGAGCTCTCGCGACTTCGCCAAGCGCGTCCCGGTCGAGGTGCAACTCCTGGAGGTTGACGGCGCACAGCACGGCATCGCGGTGCATGACGATCCGGCGTACGCCGACCCCCAGACTCAAGATTGGCAGCGCTCATTCATTAGCACTGCTGCGGAGTGGATCAATACTCAATTGGTAAGTCAAGCCTTGCCTTAGCGAACGGGAAAAGGCATCAAGAAGGACTGTTCGAGGTGCCTAAAAGGAGCCCTCCGGGCTTCTTAATTTCCTCCAGCAACAACGGATCACCCTAGGTAACGGCATTGTCACAGCAGCTGTCGGTACCCGTCCGTTGAGACAGTCCAGTGCTAACTTGTAGAGAGGTCTAAGTAGTAGGTACGGGGGGCGCATGACTCGCAAGCAGGTGACCATTCTTTGTGCGAGTATCACAGCCGCTGCGACGCTCGGTGCGGCAGCAATCGCGGGCGTCTTTTCTGGCCCAAGCAATCAAATCAATCAAAGCACCACTGGCGGAACCGGCATCATTAACGCTTGCCAGGATCATAGCGCTTGTCCCGTGGGCAGCGGCAGCAAGAAGTAGCGTTTCGGTGGGGGGAAGCAATGCCTTGGGCCAGATCGTTGGGCCCCGTAATGGTCATCTCCATGGTGACCATAGTGTGCGGGTGTACCGGTACCACCCAAAGCGGCCAGGGCGGGGGCATAGTTAACGCTTGTGCCGATCATTCGCACTGCCCCGTGATTGTCAACCCAGGCGCCGAGTCGACGATGGCGTCTGCAACAATCTCGGCCTCTCCCAGCTCCTTCACAGGATCGCCCTCAACGGTCACTGATCCCGCCACTACCGCGCTCGCCACCAGCGGGCCAAGCCCGACTTCAACCATGCCATCTTCAAGATGCCTCAACGTCCTTCAGGTGCCGCCAGACCCTGGAACAACGAGCTTCCCCATCGCAGTGAAGATCACCTGCCCCGTACCGCAGGGCAACGAGGTTATCTTGGTTTCCCAAACCTTGGATGGGACAAAAGAAGAGCGGACTATTTACAAGCTCGTGTGGACTCTCAACACACATGACTCGGCGACTCAAATATTCCCGTCCCACACCACAGCAGGAATCCAGCGGACATACTACCTAATCAGTGTGACGCCGGATCAGCTGACACTGATTAAGGCCGGACAGGTCTCACCGAACGGCGACTACTACACACTCAACAATGCACCACACGTGTCGCAGGACATGCCAAACAAGACCTGATGAGCAGCGGCTCGGTACGCAGGCTCTTCCAAGTCATGGCAGCACGGAACAGCTCGGGCAACTTGGAATGCTCGGCTCTGGAGAGCGTCACGCTGGCCTTGGCGTAGAACCCTAGTTGCTCACAGCCGTGGTGAACTCCAGCACAGCGGCAACGTCGGCCCACGGCCGCAGCATGTCAGCCACGCGCAGCAGCTCCCCCGTCGTCCGCGTGGAGTTGGTCGCCGTGGCGACTGGCAGCGCCTCCATGCTGAGGCGCGCCGCTTCCTCGGGCTCACCCGCTTGCGCCAGGGCCCCGGCGCGGAGCGAGAGAAAGTACCCGTAGTCCCGCCTGGAGAAGACCCCCGCAGACAGATGAGATTGGTACAGCTCGGCAGCTTTGGCACCCTGGCCCGCCTCGCAGTAGCAAATGGCCGTCTGCATGGCGAGCAAGGCGGAGCTGTAGAGCGCGCCCAGCTCTTGCCCCGAGTCGTCGCCACTCGGCGCGTCGGCGAGCAGCTGGTGCGCCTCATCCAACTTGCGCTCCACCATCGCCAGGTCACCACCCGTCATGGCGTGGCCCCGGGCCTCTTGCTGAGCGGCTTCGGCACGCACCTTCACCGGGAGTTGCCACGGCCCCTCTTGCGCGGCCTGGGCCAAGGTGAGCATCCGCAACCCGTCTCGGTCGTCCCAGGCGGATTGGCTCTTCTTCAGCAGGACGTAGCCCTGCATCACGAAGTCGCTGGCTTCCTGCGCCCACTCGGTGGCCCGGTCGCGCCAGTAGGCGGCCATGCTGGGTACACCGACATCGCGGTAGAGCCAACCGGCGAACTCGGCGGCCTGGGCGCCAACACGGAGAAGGTCGCGGCGAACCTGCGGCTTCACCTGGCGGGCGTGGCTCTCAATCGCGCCGAGGATGCCGAGCACGACGGGCAACGTTTCTTTGGGCCCCTGGGTGCCGTCCGTCGTACCGCAGGCGGTGATCTGGGCGCGGAAGTGGTCGACGACGTCGGCGTCGAGGTAGCGGCGGGAGTTGTCCAGCGCGGCTACAAGATGGGAGAGGTCTTCGAGTCCCACCGTGGGGAGTGCCACGGCGGCCAGGCTGCGAGCCAGGAAGGCTCGCCGCTCCATGTCCGTCATGTGCGACCATCCGTCGCTCGACGCTTCGGGTTGCGCAGCCGGCGGATGCGTACTCACTCGTTGGGCGGGCACGACATTGCCAGACTGCGGCCGCGCCGGTCGCCGTTGATCGGGCAGCTTGAACCACAGTACGTCGCCTGGGATGCCGAGGGCCTGCGCCCACTTCGTCAGCTTGGTGAGCTCCTGGGGCGCGTCGCCCTTTTCAATGCGGGAGAGTTGAGCCTGCGTCAGGTCGAGCCAGCATGCGAGTGCCTCTTGGGTGATTGGTCGCCCATGGTAGAGATGGCCCCGGTATGCACGGAAAACCGCCCCCATGTGCCAACTATCCAGTGCATCCCGCATGTGGTTGGTCCGCCAGAACGCCTCCGGCACCTGGGGCGCGCGGGCGAGCGTCGTGCGGGCGTTCTGCTGGCAGCTGGCGCATAACGGCTCCCGGTTATCCCGGGCCAGCCGATGACTGCACCGCACGCAGTGTCTGGGCTGCTGGTTTGTGGTGCTCATCGCGATTCTCCGACCACCCACATCCGGCGCTCATGGCCGGTTCGCCCCTGGATTGTATCGGCGGCAGGCCGGGCCGGTAGCTCGTTGTATTCGTCCCGTGCATATCCGTCATGCACGCCCGTCGTGGTCATCGTCCGGCCGTCCAGACGACGCTGATCCTTCCAAGGGTCAGACGATGAGGAGATACCCACTATGCCGAGGTCAGCAACGATCCGGGCGGCGGCGTAGGGAGGGCGGGTCATGACAGTCATGCCGGAGACCGCCCATACCGAATGCACCCAGCGGCGCTACTTCGCTCACCTGCGCAGCAGTGTCCCGGGAGCGCGCCAATGGGCGCGGCACATCGTCTCAGACGACTGGGGCCGGAGCACCGACATCGCCGACACGGTGGCACTGTGCATCACCGAGCTGACGGCCAACGCCGTGCGGCACGCCCCGTTGGCGGTAGGGGGCCGCGTCCGGGACATCTTGGTGGAACTCCATGCGCTCCCGGATGCCGTGCGGGTTGAGGTGCACGACGCGGGCGGGGGCACGCCGGTATTGCAGCACGGCGACTCAGACGATGAGGGCGGCCGGGGGTTGCTTCTCGTGGACGCCATCACGCGGGCGTGGGGCACGCACCCCCGAGAGCCGTTCGGAAAAGTCGTGTGGTGCGAGGTGGCCGGTGAGTAGCCACCCCAGTGGAGTCCACGAACGTCACCCCCCGGGCGCGCGCACGACTCATCGCTATCGCCCGGCGCTTCGACGCCCCGGTGACCATGTTGCGATTCGACCCGGACGTCACCGATCTCCTTCAGCAGCACGCGGAGCGAGGCCGTACTGACGTCACCGCCGCGGACGTCCGCGCCTACGCCGCGATCATGGCCCGACATGCCGCCGCAGACCAACTGCGTTCCGAGGGCGCAACCGCCGTCCACGACGTCCCCGGACGCCGCCAGGGAACTACGCCCGCCGAAGCGGCCGCGCGCTTCTGCTTCGTCTGACAGATCCGACACCGCCGGACCCGCCCCCGCCCTGCCTTGTGGGGGAGCGGGCCCACCCCTTCCTCAGCCCTGGTGGGGGTGCTTGGGCGCTTTGGCCAGCCTGGCTTCGGCTGCGGCGATCGCCTGGTGCTTCTGGCGCTCCGCCAAGTCGGCCCTGGCCTGCTTCTTGGCTTGCTGGACGGCCTCCAGCTTGGGGATGTCGAGCACCACGTGCTTGTGATCGGCGTCGTAGCGGACCGGCACGATCACCCCCGGCATGAGGTCTCCGACCCTGGAGGTGTCCAGACCCTTCGAGTGGAAGTTGCCCTCGGTGCCGTCGGGGAACCGGAGTCGGCCCTCGACGCCGATGTAGAAACCCATGGCGCCGGTCTGACCCTTGGAGCCCTCGACCTTCTGCTCGGTGACCACCCCTTCGCCCTCCAGGCCCTCCCGCAGCAGCTTGTGGTGCAGCACCTTGTCGAACATCCGCGATCCCCCTCGTCAACCAGGAGCAGCGGCCACCGGTGACCGCGGGGCTCACAGTACCGCCGCTGCCCCGGACGCGTCGGGGCTTGCTCGGGCGTTGCCGGACCGCTACCCGCCGGGCTCGGGCAGCGGGCGGGAATCACGGCACTGCGGAGGTGTTGAACCACAGGTGAGCCCAGTCGCCGGCAGGATCCCGTTCTCCGTGCTCGACCGCTCCCGCACCCGACAGGGGCAGGACGCGGCGCAGTCGCTGCGCGACACCGTGCGCTTCGGCCAGCAGATCGAGGAACTCGGCTACCACCGCTTCTGGGTGTCCGAGCACCACAGTGTGCCCGGCATCGCCGGCTCGGCGCCGACCGTGCTCGCCGCCGCCGTCGCGGCTGCGACCTCCACCATCCGGGTCGGGACGGGCGGGGTGATGCTGCCCAACCACCGGCCGCTGGTGGTCGCGGAGCAGTTCGGGGTGCTGGAATCGCTCTTCCCGGGCCGTATCGACATGGGTCTGGGCCGGTCGGTGGGGTTCACCGACGGCATCCGCAGTGCTCTGGGCCGAGACAAGAGCGACGCCGACGACTTTCCGGCTCAGCTCGCCGAGCTGCTCGGCTACTTCACCGGCACCCAGACCGTGCATCCCCAGGTACATGCCCATCCGGCCGAGGGCCTGCGGGTGCCGGCGTTCGTGCTGGCCACGGGGCGGGGTGCGCAGGTCGCGGCCGAGGCCGGGCTGCCGCTGGTGATCGCGCCGGTGCGGGGCGAGGACGCGATGCTGCGGGCGGTCGAGTCGTACCGCGACGGCTTCCGGCCGTCCGCCTGGGGTGAGCGGCCCTACGTCGTGCTGTCCGGCACGGTGGCGGTCGCGGCCGGCACCGACCAGGCCCGCGGGCTGCTGCTGCCCGAGGCCCGGGCCACGGCGTACTCCCGCACCCACGGAGTGTTCCCGCCGTTGGCGCCGCTGGACGCGGTCCTGGCCGACGTGGCGGCGATGACCGGGCGTGAGCGCTCCCTCTACGAGGAGGCCCAGCGCGGGCAGCTGTACGGCACCGAGGACGAGGTGGCGGCCGCCCTGGACCGGCTGCTGGCGCGCAGCGGTGCGGACGAGTACCTGGTCACCACCAGCGGCTACGACCGCGAGGCCCTGCTCGACTCCTACCGAAGGCTGGCCCGGCTGCTGGGGCTGTGACCACCGTGGGGCAGAGTAGGCGGTATGTCTGCGTACGAAACGATGCCGTTCCACCTGGAGACCGAGAGGCTGATCCTGCGGCCGTGGGCCGAGTCGGACGCCGCCGACTTCTGCACCCTGCTCGCCGAACGCGGCAAGGGGACGCCGACGGTCGAGCACATCCGGACCGCCATCGCCGAGCTGCTCACCGCGACGGAGAGCACCGGGATCGCCCTGCTGCCCATCCAGCGCCGTGACGAGGGCGACTTCATCGGCTACTGCGGGCTGATCATCGGCCGCTCCTCCCTGGAGGAACCCGAGATCGCGTACGAGCTGCTGCTGCGCGCCCATGGGCGCGGCTACGCCACCGAGGCGGCCGGTGCGGTGCTCGGTGCCGCTGCGGCGACCGGGCGGAAGCGGCTGTGGGCGACCGTCGGCGCATGGAACACCCCGTCGTTCCGGGTCCTGGACAAGCTCGGGTTCGAGCGGGACCACGTCTCCACGGAGGACAGCGGTGAGGTGGTGTGGCTCACCCGCTCGTTGCCGTGACGCTGTCGGCCGGGGCCGGGGCCAGCGCCTCGCTCTGGGGCAGGGTGGCGATCTTGGCTCTGACCCGGGCCTCGTTGGGGTGGCCCGAGCGGTGCAGGAAGGCGGCGGCCGACTCCCAGGCCTGCCGGGCCTGCCGGGACTGTCCGTCGGCGGCGAGGGCGTCGCCCAGGTTCTCCTGGCTGACCGCCTCGCCGGTCGCATCCCCGATCTGCGCCCGGATCGCGATCGCGGCCCGGATGGAGGAGACGGCTGCCGCGGTGTCGCCCAGGTCCAGCGAGGCGGTGCCCAGGCCGTCCAGTACCGCGGCCTCCAGGTAGCGCAGGCCCGCCTCGCGGCAGATCTCCAGCGCCTCCCGGTAGCAGGCCGCCGCCCGGTCGGAGTCCTTGTTGGCCTGGTGGACGAAGCCCAGGTTGTTGAGGGTGGCGGCGGCCCCGCTCAGGTCGCCGGTGCGCCGGCGCAGCGGTAGCGCCCGCTCGAACCAGAGGACGGCCTCGGGCGTCCGTCCCAGCAGGTGCAGGACGCTGGCGAGGGCGCTCAGATGGGTGGCCTCGCCCTGCAGGTCGCCCGACCTCCGGCAGACCTCCACCGCCTCCTGGCACTCCGTCAGGGCCAGGTCGTACTGCTCCAGGGTCCGGTGGGCCATGCTGAGCCCGCCCAGCATCCAGGCCTCCCCGGACGCGGAGCCCGCCCGGCGGGCATGGCGCAGGCCGACGGTGTAGGACTCCAGCCATTCCTGGAGGTGGCCGCGCATGTTGAAGAAGTGCAGCAGCGTCGCCGGCAGCAGCCAGGCCTCGGCGTCCAGCCCGGCGTCCCCGGCCAGGCGGACCACCGCCACCAGGTTCGCCCGCTCGCTCTCGCACCACTCCAGGGCCTGGTCGGTGTCCTCGAACGCGAGGCCGGCGATGCCCACGGCGCCCTCGACACCCGGGTCGGCCGCCTCCTCGGACCGGAACCTGCGCCGGTGGGGGTAGACCAGGTCCATGGCCTGCTCCGCCGTGCGCAGGTACCAGGCCGTCAGGCGCCGCACCGCCGCCCGGCGCCAGGAATCGCTCTCGTCCTGGGCGGCGCACTCCTGGGCGTAGGCGCGCAGCAGATCGTGCATCCGGTAGCGGCCCGGCGCCGGGGACTCCAGCAGGCTGACGTCGACCAGTTGCTCCAGCAGTCGCTCGGCCTCCCTGGACGTCTCGCCGAGCAGGGCGGCCGCGGCCGCCACACCGATCTCGGACAGGGGAGCCAGGCCCAGCCCGCGGAAGGCGCGGCCCGCGTCCGAGGCGCCCTGCTGCTCGGCCAGCACCAGTTGGGCGTAGCTCATGCGAAAGGTGGCACGCACCGCCGCATCCGCGGTGTCCAGGGTGAGCGTGTCCAGGCGTTCCCGCTCGTCGCTCAGACGGGCCGCCAGGTGGGCGACGGTCCACCCGGGGCGGCTGGCCAGCCGGCTCGCGGCGATGCGCAGGGCCAGCGGCAGCCCGGCGCAGTAGCCGAGGACCGCCCGGACCGCCTCGGGTTCGGCAGCGACCCGGCGCTGCCCGACGACGGCGGTGAACAGCTCGGCCGCCTCGGCCTCGTCCAGCACGTCCAGGTACTCGGTCGTGGCGCCGGCCAGTCCCACCAGCCGGCTGCGGCAGGTGACCAGCACACCGCTTCCGCCGACGCCCGGGAGCAGCGGCTGGACCTGGGCGGCGTCCAGCGCGTTGTCCAGCAGGAGCAGCATCCGGCGGCCCGCCAGCAGGGTCCGGAACAGCGCGGAGCGGGCTTCGTCGCCGCGCGGGACCTCGCCCTCGGACACCCCGAGGGCGCGCAGGGCGTCACCGAGGACTTCGGCCGGGCTCAACGGCGACTCGCTCATTCCGCGCAGGTCGACGTAGAGCTGGCCGTCCGGGAACGACCCGGCCACGGCGTGGGCGACGTGGACCGCGAGGGTGGTCTTTCCGATCCCGCCGGTCCCGGTGATGGTGGACACCACGACGACGCGGTTCGCGGCTTGGCCCGCAGGGGGCAGCAGCAGTTCGCGCAGTCGGCTCACCTGGTCCCGGCGGCCGGTGAAGTCGGGCAGGTCGGCCGGGAGTTGGGCCGGGACGGGGGGCGCCGGGGCCGGTGCCGGGGTGGGTGTGGCCACTGTCACGGTCGGCGGCTCCGCGCCCGCGCCAGCGGGCCGGTCCGGGCTGCGGACTGCGCTCGGGTCGCGTTCCCGGTCAAGTACCGGGTCAAGTTCCGGGTCCAGGGCCAGGATGCGGCGGTGGAGTTGCTGCAGCGACGGGCCCGGGTCAGTTCCCAGTTCCTCGGCGAGCAGGGTGCGGGCGCGTTCGTAGGCGGTCAGGGCGTCGGCCTGGCGGTCGCTGCGGTACAGAGCGAGCATCAGCTGGGCGTGGAACACCTCGACCAGGGGGTGCTGGACCGTCAGCGCCCGCAGTTCGGCCAGCACGTCGGCGTGGCGTCCGAGCCGCAGGTCGGCCTCGATCCGCCAGCCCAGGGACTGCATCCGGAGCTCGCGCAACCCCTCCAGGTCCGCATGGTCCGCGGCGCCGGGGGAGAGGTCGGTCAGGACCTCCCCGCGCCACAGCCGCAGCGCCCCGGCCAGCAGGTCGGCGCACTCGGCCCAGTCCCCGGCGGCCCTGGCCCTGCGTCCGCGCGCGGCGAGGTCGGCGAACACCTGCAGGTCGAGCTCACCTTCGCGGACCTCGATCAGATAGCCGGTCCCCAGCGCTTTGATGCGGCTGCCGTCCCGGGGCCCGAGGATCCTGCGCAGCCGCATGACGTAGCTGCGCAGGGTGGTCGCCGCCGCCTCGGTGGGCCGGCTCTGCCAGACGGCCTCGGCCAGTTCGTCCAGCCCCACCACCTGGTTGGACCGGAACAGCAGAGCGGCCAGCAGCGCCCGCTGCCGGCGCGCCGGTACGGCGACGGGCACTCCGTCCTGCCGGACCTCGAGTGTCCCCAGCAGGCCGAACCACAGTGCTGGTTCCCCCATTGCTTGTGTTGCCCCCTGTCGCGCGCGTACGGGCGACGATAGGCGTTATGGGGGGTTTCAAACGCTCCCGGCCGCTGTTCTCAGAAACTGCTTACCGTCCTTACCCGGCTGCCGTCGGGGAGAGCCAGCTGTGGCCGCCGCACTGTTGCGGCCAGACGCTGATGTGTTCTGATGTCTGGCGTGACTGCTTTGCTGTCCAGCCTGATTGCGGTCGTCGGCACCCTCTCTGGCGCGACGCTCACTTTCGTGTTCGGCAGTCGCGCCGCGAAACGTGCTGAGGCAGCCGCCCGCGCTGAACGGCTGCGCGAGCAGCAGCTGGAGGCGAGCAGCGCGTTCGCCGCAGCAGCGGCCGCGCTACGGACGGCCTCCGGCGACCGTTGGCATCGACGACGCGAGAGCCCGGACGGGAAGGAGTCGTTCGCGATCCAAGACACATTCTTCCAAGCCCGTACCGCCGCCTGGGTCGCCTACTACCGTGTCCGGCTGGTCACGCCGGACAACGCCACCACCGGTCCCATGCTGGCTGTGGCGCTGAACGTCATCGGACAAGCCTCCGACATCCACGACGCCGACGACAAGCCCGATCTGGAGCGGCGCCGCAACCGTGTGAGTTCACTGATCAACGAGTTCGTCACGGCTGCGGCCGGACAGATCACGCTGGCAGATCGCCCCGAAACGGCGCACAGCCTGTCGCCACATTCCACTGGGCCCTCAACATCTTGAACGTGCAGGTCAGGGGTCTGGCCTGGAGTCGAAGCCTGTTCCTTACTGCTTCTGGCAGCGTGCGTAGAGGTCGGCATCCTGCCGTGTCACCAACTCCAGCAGCCGATAGGCGGCCGAGACGTCGATCAGGCCCACCGTCACCCAGCCCTTCGTGGACTCCGGGAACAGGTGGGAGCCGTCCTGGACCGGGGTGGTGATGCCCTGGGCGTCCAGGGCGTCGCGCAGCAGCTTCGCGACCTGCGCCGCCTCCGATGGCGTTCTGCTCATTGCTAACCCGCCTTCGTGGCGGTCTTGCTGAACAGGTCCTGCCCGGCCTCGATCAACGCCATCAGCAGCCGCGCCGGATCGGTCAACGTCCCGCGCGGGTCCGGCTCGGCCAGCCAGAACCGGTTGCATGCCGTCTGCCCGGGCTCGGGGCAGAATACCGACTCACCCTCACCCAGCGCCGAGGTCAGCGGGTAGTTCCAGGAACGGGCGGTCCCGGGCGGCACGAGGAACATCAGGCGGGCTTCGCGGGAACTCTCGATAACCGGCCCGAGGCCGTCGCCGGCGCGCTGCATCACCTCGACTGCGGCCCGGCCCAGGTGAAGGGTGACCAGGATCGCGTCGAAGCTCTTGCCCAGGGGGAAGGACAGGACACCGGGGTCCTGCCAGCGGGCGTGGAGATTCGTGGAGGGGCCGGTGTACTGCTTGACCAGCCATCGAGTTGCCGGATGAATCGGCCAGCCCTTCGGGACATCGGGCATCGTGGGCTCCGGGGTACGTGGTACGTGTGCTGACAGAACATCACGTTCCTCGCTTCGCGCCCTGGCGTTCAATGTTCTTACACCGTCTTGCAGCAGACTTCACAGGAGAGCGTCCACGGCTTGGCGGATCCGCTCGCGAGCCGCGTGACCGTACACCGCGATCTGGCCCAGTTCCAGGAAGGCTCGATGGTAGAGCTCGATTTCGCGCAGGGAGGTCACGTTGAGCTCGGCGGACAACGTCTCCACCAGGACCTTCTCGGTGTCGTAGAGATAGAACGCCTCCAGCGGCCACATCGCGTCGCGATCCGCTGTGAACGGGATGATGCCCAGTGCGACCGAGGGCAGTGACGACACGGCCAGGAGACGCTCCAACTGCTCGGCCATCACGCGGCGACCGCCGATGCGATAGCGCAGCACCGTCTCCTCCATCAGGACCACGAACCGGTGATCCCCCTCGATCAGCAGCCGACCGCGCTTCTGGCGCGATTCCACAGCCAGGTCGATGTCGTCGGGGATGCCTTCGAATCGGACGAAGGAGGCGAACAGGGCTCGGGTGTAGGCAGGGGTCTGGAAGAACCCGGGGACCACGTTGGAGCAGTACACCCGCTGAACGCGGGTGCGCTCATGCAGGGGAAGGACGCTCTCCTGGATGCGACGCAGGCCGGAGCGCTGCTGCTGGCGCCACTCGCTGTAGAGCTGGTCTGCCTGGCGGTTGGCCAGCACCAACTCGTCCGCCTGGTCGGATGCTCCACAGGCGCCGCACCAGGTGCGGATGTCGGAGTCGGAGGGTGAGGTCTTGGCGTGCTCGAGTCGCGAGGACTTCGCCGCGCTCCAGCCGCAGCGGCGCGACAGCTCGTCGCCGGTGATCCCTGCGTCCAGGCGAAGGTCCCGCAGCAGGGCGGCGATCCGCGCTCGGGCTTGTTCGGCTCCTGAGTGCGGGGATCGTGCCATGGGTGAGCCTCGTGCTCGTGCGATGGTCGGGTTCAGCGGATCGTGTAGTTCTCGTGCTCCACGGCTCGGTCCCAGACGCCTTCGAAAGCCGCGCTGCACAGCTTCACCGCGGCGGCGTCGTGGCGCAGTTCGGTGGCCGGATCGGCCCAGTCCCCGTCGCCGGTGAAGTGGTTGAACAGCACGGTGTGGTCATCCAGGACCCAGAAGTCGTTGCCCGGCAGGGAGAGGTCGGATGCCTTGGCGCGCGGGAGCCAGCGGACGAGTTCGCCGGCCGCGAGATTGGCCGGGGTGCTGGCATACAGCCAGTGTGTGTACTGGGTGACCGGTTCGGAGACGATCCGGGCCCGTCGCACGCTCACGCCGCGCGCTACGGCGTCGCGGATGATCGAGGTCCAGGGCATCCAGCTCTCCGAGTCGGGGTCCGCGTCGACCAGGCCGTCAACCTTCCACTGGGCGAACTCCTCGGCCTCGTCGGCGACGCCGTAGGTGTCGCGCATCTCCAGATGCACCGCCGAGACCTGGGCGCCGCTCATGAACTCAGCCCAGTCGAATTGCGGCATTACAAGCCTCTTTCAGGATCGGCGCCATGCGCGCGGGCAGGCGCACGACGTCCTCCGTTGCTGGGATTCCTGCAGCGTGGTCCGGAGCAGGGTTCTGTTCCACCCGCCGGCGCAGCGCGTCGTTGATCTTCCAGCCCTGGATGACGATCTCGGCGGTGTCCTCGTCCACCCACACCGTCGGACTGCCGCCGCTCTTGGTGTCCGGGTCAACTCCGATAAACCGTAGGGTCATGACGTCCTCCCAGCGAAGGCGCTTACGTCTTCTTGCACATCACCATCGCGCCCGGGGTGACGACACGTCAAGACCTCGGTTCGGGTACGTACCGAAGGACATACAACCGCGCACCTCTGCGGCAGCTACTGCTCCGGATCGTGCTGGAAGGCCCGGCAGCCCGTCGACGAAACCCCGAGGCCTTGCGCTGTGGCGGAGCTGTGGCTTCTGTGTGGCACCGGCCCCCCGGCGGGGCCGTTCCGTGGGCGAGGGACGGACCTGGGAGACTTCCGGGGTGACCTCCTCGAATGCGACCGCGCGCAGTTCCCTGCTCCGTCGGGGCCTCGCCCTGGAGTACGTCACGCTCGGTTGGAACGTGGTGGGCATCGTCGTGCTGGGCGCTGCGGCGATCGCGGCCCGTTCGGTGGCGCTGGCGGGGTTCGGGCTGGACTCGCTGATCGAGATCGGCGCCTCGACCGTGGTGGTGTGGGAGCTGTCGGGCACCGGCGAGGACCGTCAGCGCCGGGCGCTGCGGCTGATCGGCGCGGCCTTCGTGCTGCTGGCCGGGTACCTCGCGGTGCAGTCCACGGTGGTCCTGGCCGCAGGCTTCCGGCCGCACCACTCGGCGCTGGGCATCGCCTGGACCGCGGTCACCGCCGCGGTGATGTTCGCCCTGGCGGCGGGCAAGGCCCGGACCGGGGCGGCCATGGACAACCCGGTGCTGAGGACCGAGGGCCGGGTCACCTTCGTCGACGGGGTCCTGGCCGCCGCCGTCCTGCTCGGCCTGGTGCTCAACGCCCTGGCCGGCTGGTGGTGGGCCGACCCGCTGGCCGGGTACGTGCTGGTCTACTACGCGGTGCGCGAGGCGCAGGAGATCTTCTCCGGCCACCACTGACGGCTGGACCGCAGGCGGCTGAACTGTTGATGGCCGGGTCCGCGGTGCGGGTGGTCAGTTGACGCCGAGGTTCCGGGCCTGGCGGGTGGCGGCTCGGATGCCGTCGGCGAAGGGGTCGCCGTGGCCGGGCAGCAGCAGGGTCGGCTTCGGCTCGTCCAGCTCGTCCAGCTCGTCGAGGCGGTCCAGGGCGGCGAGTGCGGCCCGGCTGTCGTGGGTGAAGCAGCGGCTGACGATCGTGGGTCCGGTGCGGCCGGAGAACGCGTCGGCGGTGACCAGGGCGTCGCCGGTGAACAGCAGTCCGCGGTCGGCGAAGAGGTAGGCGGCGCTGCCGGGTGTGTGGCCGGGCAGCGCGACGGCCTGCGGGGCGCCGGGGATGTCGGTCAGCACCTGGTCGGCGTCGAAGGCCCGCGCGCCCTGGACCGCGTGCGCGGTGAAGGCACCGGAGCGGGCCAGCTGGAGCGGGAGGGCGAGCGTGGAGGGCCTGCGCAGCAGGTAGGGGAGCATCGAACGCTCGGGCTTGGCGTAGCGGGTCACGCTGCGCGGACCGTCGCGCAGGATGCCGGCGTCCTGCTGCTGGATCCAGACGACCGCTCCGGCCTGCTGCAGGGTGTGGGCCAGGCCGGTGTGGTCGAGGTGACCGTGGGTCAGCAGCACGGCGCGGACATCGGCCAGGGAGTGGCCGAGGCCGGCCAGCAGTCCCTGCAGCTGCTCCAGATGGGCGGGCGTCCCCGCGTCGACCAGGATGTGACCGTCCGGGTCCTCGATCAGGTAGAAGTTGACACCGTGATCGCCGAGGCGGTGGACGCCAGGGGCTACCTGGGTGGGTGCGGGACGGGACATGCGGACCTCCGGCAACCGGGGAGTAATTCAATACAGTCGACTGTATCAAATGAGAGGGTGCGCCGATGCCAGCCGAGACGCCACGCCGGCCCTACAACTCCGGGCGCCGGCGCGAGGCCGCGGCCCGCAACCGCGCCGCGGTGCTGGAGGCCTGCCGCGAGCTGCTGTTCCAGGACGGCTACCACGCCACGACCGTGCGCGCGGTGGCCGAGCGGGCGGGTGTCTCCGTCGAGACCGTCTACAAGACGTTCGGCGGCAAGCCGGGCCTGGTGAAGGCCCTGTGGGACAGCACGCTGGCCGGCGACGACGAACCGGTGGCCATGGCGGACCGCCCCCAGATGCAGGAGGTCCTGCGGACCGGCGAGCCCGCCGCCAAGCTCCGGCTCTACGCCGGGTTCGTGCGCGGCATCCATGAGCGGATCACCCCGCTGTTCACGCTGCTGACCCAGGCCGGACCGGAGGTCGGGGAGGTCCTGGGGGCTGGCGAGCGGGAGCGGCTGGTCGGGGTCACCGCGTTCGTCGCGCACCTCGACGAGACCGGCGCGCTGCGGCCGGAGGCGGACCGGGTCCACCTGGCGGACGCCCTCTGGGCCCTGGCCGGCCCGCAGTTGTACACCCAGCTCACGGTTGGACGGGGCTGGTCGGCCGACGCCTACGAGGAGTGGCTGGCAGCCACCCTCGCCGCGACGCTCTGAGGGTGTGCGCCGGCGCGGGTTCGGGCCACGCGGCCCAATGCAGACAGGTGGTGGTCGGGCTCGCCGTAGCGTTCAGTTTCATCTATTGCAATGATCGGGGGCACTTCCGTTGCGTTAGATTCAAAGTCGATGCAACAGTTTTCTGCTATCTACCTGCGATGATGTAGATCTGTCGCAACGAGTATGTTGTCGAAGCCTGGAAAGCAACGTAGCGTTTCTCTTGTTGGAAAGAGCGAACGACTACGGGAGAGCATGATGCAGAAGTTCGACACCCCCGCCCCGGTCTCCGCCGTCCTGGAGGTCCCCGCCGGTCGGGTCCAGTTCATCGCCGCGGACCGTACGGACACCACCGTCGAGGTCCGGCCCGCTGACCCGGCCAAGGGTCGCGACGGCAGGACCGCCGAGCAGACCACCGTCGAGTACGCCGACGGCGTCCTGCGGATCACCGCCGGAGCCCCGGACAGCCGGCTCCTCGGCTCCGGCTCCGTGGAGGTCACCGTCCAACTGCCCG
>NZ_JOEH01000031.1 GCF_000719095.1 Streptacidiphilus jeojiense
GGTGGGAGGGTGCGGGAGGTGGGGGGTTGGGCGCGCAGTTCCCCGCGCCCCTTTGTGGGTGCGGGGCTAGGCGCCGTGGGGACGGTGCGGGAGGTGGGGGACTGGGCGCGCAGTTCCTCGCGCCCCTTTGTGGGTGCGTGGCCGGGCGCTGTGGGGAGGGTCTGGCTGGCGCGGACGAGTCTGGTGCGGGGGGTGGGGATCTGGGGGTCCTGGGGGGTGTCCTCGGCGGAGAGGGCGAGGCTGAAGGCGGGGACCATGAGGAAGGCCATGGCGTCCTCGATCAGCAGCGGGGCCGCGGTCTCCGGCACGGTCCAGGCGACCAGGAAGGCGTCGGTGCCCTGGCCCGCGCCGAAGTAGCGGGCCAGCAGCAGGTCGCGGAACAGGCCGAGCAGCGAGCCGCCGGCGCTCATCACCGCGGTGATGCCGAAGGCCCGGGCCAGGACCGAGCGGGTGCGGCCGCGGGCCTCGGTGGGGCGGGGTGCGGTCAGGGTCACGGTGCGGCCTTCCGGTCCGCACCGAAGGTGCCGTACGCGGCCAGGCCGAAGACCACCGAGACCAGCACCGTGGTGGTGCCGCCGATGTCGGCGTAGAGGAAGTCGACGAGCTGCCAGACCAGCAGGCCGAGCAGCGCCGCGCCCAGTCCGCCGCGTTCGCGCAGGGTGCGGCGGACCGTGCCCAGCAGCAGCGACAGGAAGAGCACGGCGAAGGCGGTGAGGCCGACCAGCCCGTCCTCGCTGAGCAGCAGCAGGTACATGTTGTGCGGGGAGAGCAGCGGCTCGCGGGAGTAGCCCGCGCCCGCGCCGCCGGTGTCGCTGCCCGAGGACAGCCGCAGCGGGGCGTGGCCGTCCCGGTACTGCGGGAACTCCTTGGGTCCCACCCCGGTCACCGGGTGGTCCCGCCAGATCCGGCCGGCCGTTGTCCACAGGTCGTAACGGTCCGTCACCGAGTGGTCCGGGGCGGCGCCGGCCACCGTGGTGATGGAGCCGAGCCGCGCGGCGACACTGGCTCCGCCCAGACCGAAGCCGCCGACCAGGACCACGGCAGCGGCGGCGGCGAAGAGCGCCCCGCGCAGCGCGAGCCGGACGTCGGCCAGGACCAGCGCCACGACGGCGGCGCAGCCGGTGGCGATCCAGCTGCCCCGGCTGAAGGAGACGGCCAGCGGGAAGACCAGTACCGCCGCGGTCAGGCCGAGCAGCCAGCAGGCCCGGCGGCGGCCCGCGCGGCGGGCCTCCAGGGCCAGGCCGAGGGCGGCCAGCAGCCCGTAGCTGACCACGGCGGACATGGCCATCACGTCCTGCGCCCCGAAGGTGCCGACCGCGCGGGCGCTGCCGCCGTCGTAGGAGGCGCCGGTGCCGGTGAGGAACTGCTCGGCGCCGACCGCCCCCTCGATCAGCGCGGCGGCCACCATCGCGCCCAGCACCAGCACCAGGTCCCGGCGCTCGCGCAGGGCCAGCAGCACCGCCAGCGGGACCAGGACGAACACCTGGATCAGCCGGACGAAGCCGGACAGGCTCTGGGACGGGTCCTGGGAGGCGATGGTGGAGGCGGCCACCGCGACGGCGATCACGCAGAACAGCACCGCGGCGCGGGTCGGCAGCAGCGCCCGTCCGGCGCGGAACGCGGACAGCACCCGCAGCCCGCAGACGGCCACCAGCCCGACCGAGGCGACATCGGCCGGGGTGACGTGGACGGCCGCGGTCACGTCCTGGTTGCCGAGCGGAACGCAGACGAGCAGCACCGTCAGCGCCGCGAGGGCGCTGGGACGGCGCAGCAGCGCCAGCAGCGCCTCCCGCCGTCCTGGCGGTGCGCTGGGTTGTGGCTGGGCCTGCCGCGGCTGCGGCACGCTGAGAAGGGTCACCGCGGAGTCAGCTCCCGTCGGACTGGAGCACCGAGGAGATGGTGCGCAGCAGGATCTTGACGTCCTGCCAGAGGCTCCAGCTCTCGATGTAGTAGTTGTCGAAGCGGGTCCTGTCCTCGATCGAGGTGTCCCCGCGCAGGCCGTTGACCTGGGCGAAACCGGTGATGCCGACCGGCACCCGGTGCCGGTCGCGGTACTGCGGGTAGGCCTGGGCGAAGCGGGTCACGAAGTAGGGGCGCTCGGGGCGGGGGCCGACCAGGCTCATCTCGCCGCGCAGCACGTTCCACAGCTGTGGCAGCTCGTCCAGGGAGGTGCGGCGCAGGAAGCGGCCGATCGCGCTCATCCGCTGGTCCTGGGAGATGTTCCAGCGGGTGGCCGACTCCTGCTCGTCGGCCGGGCGCAGGCTGCGGAACTTGAGCACGGTGAAGCTCTCGCCGTCCAGGCCGATCCGCTCCTGACGGAAGATCACCCCAGGGCCGCCGTCGATCCGCACCGCGATCGCGCAGGCGGCCAGGATCGGCGAGGCCAGCAGCAGGCCGAGGCCGGCCAGGCCGGCGTCGACGGCGCGCTTGACCGCCCAGGAGGGCCGGCGCATCGCGGTGGGCCCGAGCCGCAGGCAGGGGAACCCCCAGAGCTGGTCACCGACCGCGGTGCGGCGGTTGCCGTACTCGAAGGCGCCGAACTCCGGGAAGCCGGGCACGAACCAGACGTCGCAGCCGTGGCCCGCGCTGGTCCGCAGGGTCTGCGCCACCTCGGTGTCGTCGGCGCCGCCGGAGGTGAGGATCACGTCCCGGATGCCCTGCGCGGGGATCTCCAGGTCCAGCACCGCCGGGCCGCCGAGGACCGGGACGGCGGAGTCGACCGGGAGGAAGATCGGCTCCGGGTCGATGAAGCCGACCGGGCGCAGCCCGTACTCGGGGTGGTCCAGCAGGGCGGCGGCGATCCGCTGGCCGATGTGTCCGGCCCCGGCGATCAGGGTCGGCCTGGGCCGGCGCCGGCGGCGGCGCCGCACCAGGGCGTAGACGGCGCCGCGGCCCAGCACGTCCAGGCCGAGGTGGCAGAGCACCAGTGCGACCAGCAGCCGGAGGTCCACCGGGACCACGGAGAGCCAGAGGCCGTGCAGCCCGCGGTCCAGGGTCAGCGCCAGCGAGACGGCGACGGCCGCCCGGGCCGCGAGCGAGGGGATCTCGTCGAGGACCGAGGGCGCCAGCCGCAACCGGTAGAGACCGCCGTAGGAGTTGAGCATGACCAGCACCGGCAGGATGACGCAGGCCGCCCAGAGCACCCGCAGCGGCTCCCCCGAGCCGAGCAGGGCCAGGGCCAGGACGGGTGCCACCGCGTCCACGGCGAGCAGGGCGGCGGGGATCCCGGTGCCGGGGCGGCGCCGGCGGCGCGCGACGGGCGCGGCGGCCGTCGCGGGGCGCTCCACGGCGCCGGTCGGGGAGGGCAGTTGGGCCGTGCTCATGGTCCCGGTGGTCGTCGGCCCGTTCGGAGTCGGCACAGTGGGGCGCGGCAGTTCGTTGTTGTCAATGGTGGTCATCCGCGCACGTACTCCTCTGCTGTGTGCCCATGGGGACGGGGCCCTCCCGAAGCCCGGGCTCGGTCGAGGTAGCACCTGCCGCCGCGATCGACGACTCGGCCCGATTGCGACAAAAGGAATGAAGCAGGCAAATACGACAGTACAGAATGTCTCCAGTCGTTTTCTCAGCCGACGTGCTCATTCACACCGATGAGCATTAGTCAGATTTTCCGGCTGGAATTCGCGCGGCCGAGCCGCCCGCCGCGGGCGCCGGAATGCGCCGCTCGGCGACCACTTCCTGATACACCGTCAGTACCGCCGCACGGGTCGCTCTCACGTCGTGGTGTTCGGCCATCCGTTCCCTGGCCCTGGCTCCGGCCGCGAGGCAGGCGACCGGATCCGCCAGCCGGGCCGCGAGCGCCTCCCGCAGGGCGTGCTCGTCGTCTACCGGCAGCAGCGTCTCGCCCGGCTCCAGGCACTCGCGGGCGCCGGCCACGTCGGTCAGCAGCACCGGGCAGCCGCAGGCCATGGCCTCCAGCGGGACCAGCGCCATGCCCTCCCAACGGGACGGCAGCACCAGCAGATCCGCCGCCGCGTACCAGTCCCTGGGGTCCTCGGTGCGGCCCGCGAAGACCACGCTGCCGGGGTCGGGCAGCCCGGCGGCCAGCGCCTCCAGCGCGGCGCGCTCGGGGCCGTCGCCGACCAGGGCGAGCCGTGCCCCCGGGATCCGGGCCGGGATCGCCGACCAGGCCCGCAGCAGGACGTCCTGCCCCTTCTGCCGGCACAGCCGGCCGACGCAGACCACCAGCGGGGCGGCGTCGCCCGGACCGTCCCGGCCCTCCGGCCCGGGCCCGGACAGCCCGAGCAACTCCCTGGCCCGGTCCTGCAACGGCAGCCGGACCGGGTCGAAGCGCTCCAGGTCCACCCCGTTCGGGGCCAGCGCCCAGCGTCCGCGCACCCCGGCGGACTCGCCCTCGGCGCGCTCCTGCTCGCTGACGCACAGCAGCCGGTCGGTCCAGCGGACCGCCCAGCGCTCCCAGAACCGCGAGGCGGCCGCCAGCGGTCCGCCGACCGCGGCGAACGACCAGGCGTGCGGCTGGAACACGGTCGGGAAGACGCCCCGGACCGCCAGCCGTCCGGCCAGGCCCGCCTTGGCGCTGTGCAGGTGCACCAGGTCCGGGTGGGCCTCGGCGACCAGCCGGCGCAGCGCGGCGACCTCGCCCGGCAGCCCGGGGCCCGGGGCGCGGACCGCGGTCCAGGGCAGCACCGTCGCGCCCACCGCCTCGGCCGCGTCGGCCAGCGGACTGCGCGGCGGGCAGGCCAGCAGCACCCGGTGGCCGTCCTCGGCCTGCCCCCGGAGCAGGTCGACGACGACCCTGGCGACACCGCCGTCGACGGGTTGGGAGACATGAAGAATGGTCAGGGGCACGACGCGCAACCTACGGGCCGTGAGTCGTGCGTGCGGCATTCCCTCACCCCCAGGAATGAGTAACTCCACCCGGGAGGGTGACGCACCGGATTGCCGCGTAACTATGTACGGAAGTGATTACCGGGGCTTTCCGTCCGCCCGGAAATGACGCCGCCCCGGATCGGGACGGCTCAGTCGTCCAGCCGGTGCGAGAGATGGAGGTCCCGCTCGGTGTGGCCGTCCTCGATCCGCAGCGCGGTGGCCACCGGCGGGTAGCCGCTGGCGATCACGGTGTACTCCCCCGGCTCCAGGTCGGTGAAGCGGAACTGGCCGTCGGAGCCGGTGGTGGCGGCGGCGACCACGGTGCCGGTGGAGTCCAGCAGGGTGACCCTGGCGTCCTCGACCGCGTGCCCGGCGCTGGTGCGCACTGTCCCGCGCAGGGTCCCGCTGCCGGCCATGGCGACGTCCTGGCGGGTCTCGCCGCTGGGGGCGACGTCGACGGCCAGGGCGGCCGGCCGGTAGGCGCGGGCGCTGACGGCCAGGGTGTAGCGGCCGCAGACCAGGTCGCGGAAGTGGTACGCGCCGTCCGAGTCGGCATGGGTGGTGGCGGCGACCTCGCCGCGGGCGTCGGTGAGGGTCACCGTGGCGTCGGCGACCGGCGCGCCCTCGGCGCTGCGGACCGCGCCGGAGAGCCGTCCGGTGCCGCCCAGCACCACGTCCAGGTCGACCGGACGGCTGCCCACGGTGACGGTGACCGCCTGCGGCTGGTGGCCGGGCGCCGCGGCGATCAGCACGTAGTTGCCGCCCCGGGGCGCGGCCAGGGTCCAGCGGCCGTCCTGGCCGCTGCCGGCCCGGGCCACCTGCCGGCCGTCCATGTCGATCAGGGTCAGCACGGCGCGCGGCACTCCGGTCCGGTCCGGCTCCAGCACCGAGCCGCTGACGGGAGTGCCGGGCGCACCGGGGACCCCGGCGGTGTCCAGCGGGGAGGACGAGGACTGGTGCGGCACGGGGGCCTCCTGCGCGGACGGCTGGGCGGACGGCTCCGCCTCGTGGGGGAAGGCGGCCTCGTAGGGGAGGCCGTCGTCGGTACGGGCCTGCGAGGCCGCGTGGGTGACCAAGGGTTTCTCCTTGAGCAGGAAGGCGAGCAGGAATCCCAGCGCCAGGACCGGCACCAGGTAGAGGAAGACCCGCGGCATCGCGGCCGCGAAGGAGTCGACATAGGCCAGCCGCAGCGGGGTCGGCAGCGACCGGACCAGCTCCGGGGTGATCGAGTCGGTCGGCGGGACGCTGCCGGAGGCGACGGCGAGGTGCGCCAGCCGCTGCTGGAGCTGGTCGGTCAGCCGGGAGTTGAACAGCGTGCCGAAGACCGCCGCGCCGATCGAACCGCCGATCTGGCGCAGGTAGTTGTTGGCCGAGGTGGCCGCGCCCAGGTCGCGCGGGGCCACCGAGTTCTGCACCGCCAGCACCATCACCGGCAGCGCCAGCCCGACGCCCAGGCCCAGCACCGCCATGCCCGCGCTCTGCACCAGGTAGGAGCTGTCCGCGTGGAGCAGCCCGAGCATGGCCATCCCGGCGGTGGACAGTGCGCCGCCGACGATCGGATAGAGCCGGTAGCGGCCGGTGCGGCTGATCAACTGGCCCGAGACGACGGAGGCGACGACGATGCCGCCCATCATCGGCAGCATCTTCAGACCGGAGACGGTGGCGCTGGCCCCGTCCACCATCTGCAGGAAGCTGGGCAGGTAGCTGGCCGCGCCGAACAGGGCGACACCGACCACCACGCCGATGGCGCCGGAGACGTTGAAGACGCTGTCGCGGAACAGCCGCAGCGGGATCACCGGCTCGGCGGCCCGGCGTTCGGCCAGCGGGAAGAGCAGCAGCGACAGCACCGCGCCGCCGATCAGCCCGAGGATCACCGGCGAGCTCCAGGCGTACTGGCTGCCGCCCCAACTCGTGGCCAGGACCAGGCAGGTGCCGGTGGCCGCGAGCAGCAGCGAGCCCAGCACGTCCAGCCTGGGCCGGCGTTCGCCCTCGGCCCGGCGGCGCTTCGGCTTGAGCACCAGCGAGGTGACCACCAGCGCGACCAGGCCCAGCGGCAGGTTGACGTAGAAGCACCAGCGCCAGCCGGGACCGTCGGTGAACCAGCCGCCGAGCAGCGGGCCTGCCACCGAGGAGAGCCCGAACACGGCGCTGATCAGGCCCATGTAGCGGCCGCGCTCGCGGGGCGAGACGACATCGCCGATGATCGCCTGGACGCCGATCATCAGCCCGCCGCCGCCGATGCCCTGGATCGCCCGGAAGGCGATCAGCTCGTCCATGCTGTGCGCCCAGCCGGAGAGCGCGGAGCCGATCAGGAAGACCGCGATGGCGAACTGGAACACCGACTTGCGGCCCAGCAGGTCGCCGAGCTTGCCGTAGACCGGCAGGCCGACGGTGGAGGCCAGCAGATAGGCGGTCACCACCCAGGACATGTGCTGCAGGCCGTGCAGTTCGCCGACGATCCGTGGCAGCGCGGTGGCCACGATGGTCTGGTCGAGAGCCGCGAGCAGCAGCGCCATCATCAGTCCGGCGAACACCAGCCGCAGTTGACGCGGGGTCAGGTCGGACTCGGCGGCGACGGCGCCGGACCTGGCCGACGTCGCGGCAACGGGTGTCGCGGGAGCGGTGGTTTTCTTGGCCGGACGGCTCGTCTGGGTCACGGACATGGCACGGATCATTGCATTGACCACGCACCGCCCTCGAACTGGTCATACGATCAGTTCGAGGGCGGTCGAGGTGCTGAATTCGTCCAGCTGACGCCATTACCAGCGGAAATGTGACGCCATGTCGATTAGTGGCGAAACTCGCTTCGTCGACATTTGCGTCAGGTTCACTCCTGCGGGATATCCCTCGTCTCTGTGTTCCCCTCCAGGACCAGTTCGTCGCTGTGGCCGTCGGGCCAGCGGACCACGACCCGGTCGCCCTCCACGGCGGCCTCCGGTGCCGGTCCCGCGGCCTCCGCCGAGCGCCCCAGGGCGACGGCGGCGACGTACACGCTGCCGACGCGGACCCCGGGGCCGGTCTCCAGGAAGGCGACGGCGGCGTGCGGGGCGAAGGAGGTGCGCCCGGTCGACGCCCGCACCCCGGCGCGCAGCCCGTCACCGTGCAGCGCGACCACCACGCCGAGCAGCCCGTCCGGCGCCTGCACCCGGGCCCGTCCGGCCTCCGGCTGCACCGAGGCGGTGGGCGGCTCGGCCCCGGCCACCGCCCAGCCGCCGATCCGCAACCGGCTGCCCGGGGCCGGCTCCCCGAGGATCCGGACGGCGCGCACCTCCCAGGGGCCGCGGAGCAGCGATCCGGTGCTGAGCCAGGGGCCGTCCGCGGTGTCGGTCTGCGGCCAGCGGGCCCGGTGCACCGAGCGGTCCGCCCCCAGCCGGTGCAGCGGGCGCCGGTGCGAGGGGCGGCCCTCGGCGTCCAGCAGGGCGACGTACGAGTCCAGCGGGCCGCCGCCGGGCAGGTCCAGGTCCGGGCTGGAGGGATGGACCGCACCGTCCGCGTCGGTGGCCGGACCAGGGCCGCCGAGTTCCGGGCCGGTCGCGGTCGAGTACGCCCAGCGGCAGTAGAAGGGGTCGTAGGAGTGCTGCCCCGCCCCCGCCCGGTCGTCGGCGTGGTCGGCGCCGTGGTTGGCGATCCGGACGATGCCGTCGGCGCGGGTGCCGCTCGCCACCCAGCCGGGGGCGTGCAGGGTGCGGACGAAGTCGCCCCGCTCGACCGGCAGCGGCTGCTCCACCGCGGTCCAGACCGGATGGTCGGCCGGCAGCAGCAGCCCGGCGAAGCCCTTGCTGGCCCAGTACGGCGAGGCCGGCCCCGAGTAGCTCTGCCGCAGCGGCAGGTGCTCGCCGTACCAGCCGAGCGGCAGCAGCCCGTTGCCGTCCAGGCTGCCCCGGTCGACGAAGTGCCTCAGCATGCCGCTGCCGATCCGCCTGGTCAGGCCCGGTTCCAGGGCCTGCGCCCGGAAGACCTGGTCGGCCCAGAACGCCGCGGCGGCGGCATTGCGGTAGGTGAGCGAGCGGCCCTGGTGCAGCGGGGCCCCGTCGGCGCCGACCAGGTGCTGAAGGTCCGTCAGGTAATCGCGCAGCCGGGACCGGTAGCGGTCGGCCAGGCCCGGCTCGGCGTCGGCCCCGGAGATCCGGCAGTACCAGAGCGGGTAGAGGTGCATGGCCCAGCCGCTGTAGTGGTCGAAGTTGCGCCGCGGCGGGGCGGTGCCGGCCCCGTCCGCGTACCAGCCGCCGCCGGCGTACCAGCTCTCGGTGCGGTCGATGGTGTGCTCGATGTCGGACGGCTTCCAGGGGCCGCCGACCGAGCGCAGGAAGGACTCGACCACGGCCTGGAACCAGACCCAGTTGTTGTCCGGGACCCAGGCGCCGACCATCTCGGCGAGCCAGTCCACCACCCGCCCCTGCACCGCGGGGGTCAGCCGGTCCCAGATCCACGGCCGGGTCTCGTGCAGGCCGAGCGCGATCGAGGCGGCCTCGACCTTGGCCTGGTTGCAGTCGGACATCCGCGGCCAGCGGTCCGCCGCCGCCGGATCGGTGCCGGCCGCCAGCCCGGCGGCGTAGCGGTCGGCGAGTTCCTGGGTACCGTCCGCGCCACCGGCCCCGGCGATCCGGAAGGCAGCCAGCAGGAAGGTCCGCGCATAGCCCTCCAGCCCGTCGCTGTGCCGCCCCGAGCCGCTGGGCGGGCCGGGGAGGTGGATCAGCGCCCGGCCCGGGGTGGCGTACCGCTGGACCGCCGTCAGCATCCGGTCGGCCGTCCGCTCCCAGTGGGCCCGGGTCCAGCCGGTGTACGGCGACAGTTCCCGGTCCTCGTCCGGTAGTTGAAGATCCGTCAGTCGTGGGTCGGTCATCGGAGGCCTCCTTCGGCCAGGCCGCGGCGCCACCAGCGCTGCAGGGTCAGGAACAGGATCAGCAGCGGCACCACCGACACCGCCGAGCCGACCACCACCATCCGCAGGTAGTCCGGGTTCTGCGAGGTGGACGAGTTCCAGGTGAACAGGCCCAGGCTGGTGGTGAACAGCCGCGAGTCGGTGAGCATCACCAGCGGCAGGAAGAAGTTGTTCCAGATCGACACGAACTGCATCAGGAAGATGGTCAGCGCTCCCGGGCCCATCAGCCGCAGCCCGACCGTGAAGAAGGTGCGCAACTCCCCCGCGCCGTCCACCCGGGCGGCCTCCAGCAGTTCGTCCGGGATCGAGCCCGCCGCGTAGACCCGGGCCAGGTAGACCCCGAACGGGTTGGCGGCGACCGGGATCAGCACCGACCAGACGGTGTTGGTGAGGTGCACCCCGGAGAACAACAGGTACAGCGGCACGGCCAGCGCCGTCCCGGGCACCAGCACCCCCGCGACGACCAGCCCGTAGAGCTTCTCCCGGCCGGGGAAGCGGTACTTGGCGAAGGTGTAGCCGGCCATCACCGAGGCGAGCGTGCCGAGGCCGGCCCCGGCCCCGGCGTACAGCACGCTGTTGAGCAGCCAGCGCGGGTAGACCCCGCCGTCCTGCGCGAACAGGTCGCGCAGATTGGCCCAGAGGTGGAAGCCGGACGGCGCGAAGCCGTTGCTGCCGTACAGGTCGGGCAGGGTCTTGGTGATCGCGAACAGCAGCCACACCAGCGGCAGCAGGGTGTAGAGGCCGGCGACCGCGCAGACGCCGAGGTTGAGGCCCCGGCCCAGCGGGCTGTGCCGTACCCGGCGCGGCGCCGGCCTGGCCGGACGGACGGCCCGGGACGACGGGGCGGACGGACGGGCCGGCGGGTTGAGGGTGGTCATGAGTCCGCCTCCTGGGACGACCGGTCCACCCGGCCGACGAGCTTCATGGCGAGCAGCGACAGCACCCCGGCCACGGCCGCCAGCAGCAGCGAGACGGCTGCCGCGTAGCTGTAGTCGTTGGAGTTGAAGGCCTCCGAGAAGGCCAGCAGATTGGGCGTCCAGGAGGCGGTGACGGTGCTCCCGGCGCTGCCCTGGAGGATCTTCGGCTCGGTGAACAGCTGCAGCGAGCCGATGATGGTGAACAGCCCGGACACCACCAGCGCCGGGCGGATGTGCGGGACCTTGATGCTCAGCGCGGTGCGGATCTCGCCCGCCCCGTCCAGCCGCGCGGCCTCCAGGACGGACGGCGAAACGCTCTGCAGCGCCACGTACAGCAGCACCGAGTTGTAGCCGATCCACTGCCACAGCGAGATGTTGACGATCGATCCGAGCACGCTGCCGCTGGAGAAGAAGTTGACGTGCAGTCCGATGTCGCCCAGCCAGGAGGTGAGCGGGCTCAGCCCCGGGGTGTAGAGGTAGACCCAGATCAGTGCGGCGATCAGCCCCGGCACGAAGTGCGGCAGGAGCAGCAGGGCCTGGAAGAAGCGGCGGGCGGTGGTCAGCGCGCTGTCCAGCAGCAGGGCCAGGACGAGTGAGACCGCCAGCATCAGCGGCACGTCGATGACGGCGTACAGCAGCACCCGACCCAGGCCGTCCAGGAAGCGGGAGTCCTGGAGCGCGCGGGCGTAGTCGTGGAACCCGGCGAAGGCGAGATGGGAGCCGTTCCAGCCGAGGCCGGTGAAGCGCTCCCGGAACAGGCTCAGCACCAGGCCGTAGACCAGCGGGGCCACGAACGCGATGACGAAGAGGAGCGCGAACGGGGCCAGCAGCAGCGGGATGTGCAGCCTTCGGCGAGCACGGGCGCGGGTGGGCGCGGGGACGGACGCGGCCTGGGGTGGGGACGCGGTCAGGGCGGACAAGGCAACTCCTCCTTGGCGTGCGGGGGCGCGGGGCGCGCGGGTGGGCGGGGGCTCAATCGCTGACGTTCATGCCTCGTTCGCGCAGGTCGGCGCGGGTGGTCCGCTCCCAGGAGTCCAGCGCCGAGCGCAGTCCGCCAGGTGCGGTCATCGACCCTGCCAGCGCGTCGTTGAGGTCGCTGAGCGACTGGGCCATGTCGGGTCCCCACTGCCAGGCGGTGCCGACGGTCTGGCTGGCCCGCGCGGCGACGTCGAAGAGGGAGGTGCCGGTGTAGTAGGTCTGGGTGCTGTCGAAGACCTGCTTGGCGACCGGGATGCTGGCCAGCGCCGCCGGGTAGGCCCCCGGGCTGACCGGTTCGACGGCCTTGATGGAGTCGGGGCTGTTGGACACCCAGTCCAGGAACTCCATGACCTGCGCCGGGTGCTTGCTGCCCTTGAGCATCACCATGGTGGAACCGCCGTTGGTGCCGTCGCCGGCCGGCTGCCCGGGCCACTGCGGCATCGGCGCCACCGCCCACTTCCCGGCCTCCTTGGGAGCCAGCCGCTGCAGGTAGGCCGCGCTCCAGGGCCCGCCGATGGCCGTGACCAGGTTCCCGGCCTGCAGGTCGGCGGTCCACTGCTGGGCGTACGCGGGCTCGTTGGCGACCAGGCCGCCGCTGACCAGCGGCTGCCAGAAGGCGGCCACCCGGTCGCTGGCCGGGTCCTGGGTGGAGACCTTCCAGGCGTCGCCGGGGGTGCTGAACCACTGGGCCCCGGCCTGCCAGGCGAGTCCGGCGAGCAGCGCGCTGTCACTGGTGGAGAAGGCGCCGATGACCGCCTTGGGGTTCTGCCGGTGGATCGCCTTCGCGTCCGCCGCGTACTGCGCCCAGGTGGTGGGGACGGTGAGGCCGTACTTCGCCAGCAGGTCGGTGCGGTAGTAGAGCACCATCGGGGCGATGTCGCGGGGCAGGCCCCAGACCTTGCCGCCCTGGTCGACCATGCCCCAGACCCAGGCCGGGTACCTGGACTCCAGGTCGGCGCCGCCGTAGGGGGTCAGGTCCTGGATCGCGCCCTGGGTGGCGAAGGCGGGGAGCTCCGGGTACTCCACGGTGGCGGCGTCCGGCGCGTTGCCCGCCCGCACGGCGGTGAACATCTTGGAGTAGCCGCCGGAGGTGCCGGCCGGGATCTTGCTGAGCACGACCCGGACATCGCTGTGGGTGGCGTTGAAGCGGTCGACGACCTGCTGCATTCCGCCGAGCCAGGTCCAGTAGCTGATGGTGGTCGGACGGTTGGCGCCCGCGCTCGCAGCACCGGACCCGGATCCGCAGGCGGTGAGCAGCAGGCAGCAGACGGCCAGCAGCGCCCCGGCGAGACGGCGGGGTGCGGACGTCCGCTGTGACGCGTCCGGTGACGCGTCCGGTGACGCGTCCGGTGGCGTGTCCCTGGTGTGCATCGGCTCTCTCCCCTCGAGTAGCCGCTCACGATGCCCAGCAATCCGCAATGCGTCAACAGCTTCAACCAAGAAACCCAAGAATCTGCTATTTTCCGTAACGGGGCAGCAGTTCAGGCAGGGAACGAGCAGGATCGGTCCCGGACGGGATGGAGGGAACGTGCTCGCACAACAGCGGCATGACTACGTACTGGAGCAGCTGCGCACCCACGGGGCGGTCCGGGTCGCCGACGTGGTCAACGGCCTCGGGGTGTCCGACGGCACTGTCCGCAGGGATCTCGAACTCATGGAGCAGCAGGGGCAGTTGACCAGGGTCCGGGGTGGCGCCGTACTGCCCGGCGGATCCGGATCGGCCGCGGTGGATCCCGCCGGCGCCGAGGCGACCGTGCCGGCGATGCCGGCCGAGGGCGCCGTCGTCGGCATGCTGGTGCCCTCGGCCACGTACTACTACCCCGAGGTGCTCAGGGGCGCGCGCAGCGCCATCGCCCGCGCCGGGGCCCGGCTGGTCCTCGGCGTCACCGACTACGACCCCGGCCGCGACCTGGACCAGCTCCGCGACCTGATCCGCTCCGGCTGCGACGGGCTACTGGTCACCAGCGCCGGCGGCCCGGTGATCCCGGCCCCGGTACGGGAGTTGCTGGACCGCTCGGGCCTGCCCTACGTACTGGTCGAGCGGCGCTCGGCGGCCGCCTTCGACCACGCCGAGTGCGTGCTCAGCGACCACCGCCAGGGCGCCTACCGCGCGGTGGAGTACCTGGCCGGTCTCGGCCACCGCCGGGTCGCCCTGTTCACCGTGTCCACTCCCACCGCCCGCCCGGTGACGGAGGGTCATGCCGAGGCGGTGCGGCTGCTGGAGCTGGACCCGTCGGCGCCGCGGCACATCGCCGAGGAGGGCGCCGACCGCATCGCCGCGGTGGACGCCTTCGTCCGCGACTGCCGCGCCTCGGCCGCCACCGCCGTCCTGGTCCACTCCGACCAGGAGGCGATCCTGCTGGTCCAGCGGCTGCGGTCACTGGGTGTGCGGGTCCCCGAGGACCTCTCGCTGATCGCCTACGACGACGAGGTCGCCGCTCTGGCCGAGGTGCCGCTGAGCGCGGTGGCACCGCCCAAGTTCGAGGTCGGCCGCACCGCGGCCGCGGCGCTGCTGGACCGGCTGGGCAGCCCGACCGACCTCCCGGTCCGGCAGACCGTGCTGCAGCCCCGGCTGCTGGTCCGGGACTCCACCGGGGCACCGCCGGGAGCCGGGGCGGTCACGGCGGCAGGGTCCGGGGCGAGCGCCGCGGCGGCCGCCGTATGAGCCGACCGCTCGCCGCCCTGGCCATGCGGCCCGCCGTCGCCCCGGTCCTCTTCGACGCCGGGGCCAGGCGACGCCTGAACGGCCTGGTCGACCTGGGCCCCGACCCCGACCTGGTGCTGGACGAGTTCGACTCGCCCCGTGCCCGTTCCGTGCTGGCCGGCGTGGAGGTCCTGGTCACCGGCTGGGGCTGCCCGCTGCTGGACGAGGCACTGCTCCACCACGCCCCCCGGCTGCGAGCCGTGGTGCACACCGCAGGGACCGTCAAGAACCATGTGACCGAGGCCTGCTGGCGCCGCGGGCTGCAGATCACCTCGGCCGCGGGGGCCAACGCCGTGCCGGTCGCCGAGTACACCCTGGCCGCCATCCTGTTCAGCAACAAGCAGGTGCTGGCCACCCGGGACGGCTACCGCAGGACCCGCGAGCGCGCCACCGACTGGCACGTCCGGCTCGCGGGGGCCGGCAACTACCGCCGCCGGATCGGCATCGTCGGCGCGTCCAGGATCGGCCGCCGGGTCGTCGAACTGCTGCGCCCCTTCGACCTGGAGGTGCTGCTCAGCGACCCGTTCCTGGACCCTGACGAGGCGTCACGGCTCGGGGCCCGGCTGGTGCCGCTGCCCGAACTGTTCGGCAGCAGCGACGTGGTGAGCGTGCACGCGCCCTGGCTGCGCAGCACCGAGGGCCTGGTGTCGCGGTCCCTGCTCGGCTCCATGCCGGACGGGGCGACGCTGATCAACACCGCCCGCGGCGCACTGGTCGACCAGCCGGCCCTGGAACGGGAGCTGGTCTCCGGCCGACTGAACGCGGTGCTGGACGTCACCACCCCGGACCTGCTGCCGTCCGGCTCACCCCTCTACGACCTGCCGAACGTGCTGCTCACCCCGCACATCGCCGGCTCCATGGGCGGCGAGCTGCACCGGATGGCCGACTTCGCCCTGGACGAGCTGGAGCGCTGGACCAGGGGTGTGCCCTTCGTCGACCCGGTCCACCCGGACGCCTGGGACCGGACGGCCTGAGGGGCTGAGGGGGGCTGGCCCGAGGGGCCGTCAGGCCTGCTCGGCCAGGGTCGGCGCCAGCTCCTCCAGGGCCCCGGTCACGATCGCCCGCATCGCCCGCTCCGCAGCCGCGGCGTCCTGCGCGCAGACCGCCTCGGCGACCTCGCGGTGCAGCGCCACCGCGTAGCGGGCCGGGTGGTGCGGCATCAGCTCGTGCTCGGTGCGCCCGGTGAGCACCGCCCCCACCGCGTCGGCCAGGTGCGCGAACATCTCGTTGCCGGAGGCGCGCAGCACCAGTGCGTGGAACGCGATGTCATGCCGCAGGAACTCCTGCAGGTCCCCGCTCCGGGCGGTGACCGTCAGCTCCACCGCGAGGGCGCTCAGCTCGCGGCAGTGGTCCTCGGACGCCTGCGCCGCCGCCAGCGCCGCGGCCACCGGCTCCACCGCGATCCGCAGCCCGCCCAGCGAGCTCAGCTGCGCCGCCCGGTCCGCCCCGGCCAGCCGCCAGCGGATCACCAGCGGGTCGAACACGTCCCAGGCCTCGCGCGGCTGCACCGTGGTCCCCACCCGGCGGCGTGAAGCGACCAGCCGCATCGCCTCCAGCACCCGGACGGCCTCCCGGACCACGGTCCGGGACACCCCGTAGCGCGCCTCCAGCTCCTCGCTGCGCAGCACCGTGCCCTCCGGGATCTCGCCGGAGGCGATGGCAGGCCCGAGGTCCGCGAGCAGGCGGCCGTGCAGGCCCTGAATCTCCATGGGGTCAGGCTATCCGGACCCGTGGGGACACACTCGTATGACGATTGAATCTCATCCACTTGAATAAGTCATACCTTTGGAGTCATAGTCCTCCCATGGCTTACAACGTCGTCGTCATGGGCGTCTCCGGTGTCGGCAAGACCACCGTCGCCCGGCTGCTCGCCGAACGCGTCGGCCTCCCCTACGCGGAGGCCGACGACTTCCACCCGCCCGCCAACATCGCCAAGATGTCGGCCGGGACGCCGCTCGACGACGCCGACCGCCAACCCTGGCTCGAAGCCATCGGGGCCTGGCTGCAGCAGCAGAACGTCGCCGGTGTCGGCGGCGTGGTCACCTGTTCCGCGCTCAAGCGCCGCTACCGCGACACCCTGCGCGTCGCCTGCCCGGACATCTGGTTCCTGCACCTGGCCGGCGCCCATGACCTGGTCGCCGACCGGATCGGCCACCGCACCGGCCATTTCATGCCGGCCTCGCTGCTCGACTCGCAGTACTCAACGCTCGAACCGCTCGCCGCGGACGAGCAGGGCGCCGTACTGGACGTCGGACCGACCCCCGACCAGCTCGTCGACGCGGCGGTCCGCCTGCTCACCGCCTCCTGAGCAGCCCCCGACCGGCCCCCTTCCCACCCCGCACCCTTGTCAACGGAGACAACGCGTGACCCTCCTGCTGGCCGCCGACGCGGCCCTCCCCCACAGCGGCAGCGACGCCCGACTGGTCACCGCCATGCTGCTCGGCATCGCCGTGATCGTGGCTCTGATCAGCTGGCTCAAGCTGCACCCCTTCCTCGCCCTCACCCTGGGCTCGGGCGTGCTGGCGGCCGTCGCCGGCGTCCCCTTCGACAAGCTGATGAACAGCTTCTCGACCGGCTTCGGCGCCACCGTCACCAGCGTGGGGCTGCTCATCGGACTCGGCGCGATGCTGGGCAAGCTGCTCGCCGACTCGGGCGGCGCGGACATCATCGCGGACACGGTGCTGGCCCGTTCCGGCCCGCGCTCGATGCCCTGGGCGATGGGGCTGATCGCGGCCGTGCTCGGGCTCCCGCTGTTCTTCGAGATCGGCGTGGTGCTGCTGGTCCCGATCGTGGTGCTGGTCGCCCGGCGCGGAAACCTCCCGCTGCTGCGGGTCGGCATCCCCGCGCTGGCCGGGCTCTCGGTCCTGCACGGACTCATCCCGCCGCATCCCGGCCCGCTGGTCGCCGTGTCGGCGCTGCACGCCAACCTCGGTGTGACGCTGGCCCTCGGCCTGCTGGTCGCCGTGCCCACCCTGGTCGTCGCGGGCCCGCTGTTCGCCCGCGTCGCCGAGCGCTGGGTCGGCCCGCTGGAGCTGCCGGCGGTGGACCAGGGCGAGGCGGAGGCCGAACAGGTGGACCGCCGCAGGCCGGGCTTCGGCGCGACCCTCGGCACCATCCTGCTGCCGGTCGTGCTGATGCTGGGCAAGGCCCTGGTCGACATCACCGTCGACAACCCCACCGCCACCCCGCAGCGCATCCTCGACTTCGTCGGGTCCCCGCTGATCGCGCTGCTGCTGGCGGTGCTCGTGGCGATGGTCACCCTGGGCCGCGCGGCCGGCTTCGACCGGGGCCGGATCTCGGCCACCGCGGCGGCCGCACTCGGCCCGATCGCCGGGATCGTCTTCATCGTCGGCGCCGGCGGCGGCTTCAAGCAGACCCTGGTGGACGTGGGCGTCGGCAATGTGGTCAGCAGCTGGGCGACCCATCTGCACATCTCGGCGCTGCTGCTCGGCTGGCTGATCGCGGTCCTGATCCGGGTCGCCACCGGCTCCGCGACGGTCGCCACCATCACCGCCGCCGGGATCGTCGCCCCGCTGGCGACCGGTATGAGCACCGCCCACACCTCGCTGCTGGTACTCGCCATCGGCGCCGGATCGCTGTTCTTCTCGCACGTCAACGACGCCGGCTTCTGGCTGGTGAAGGAGTACTTCGGGATGAGCGTGGGTCAGACCCTCAAGTCCTGGTCGGCGATGGAGACGCTGATCTCGGTGCTGGCGATAGCCCTGATCATGCCGCTGAGCCTGCTGGTCTGACGCGGTGACGGGAGCCCGGCCCGGGCTCCCGCTGCACGGCCGGTCAGCCGACGGAGGACGCCAGGCGCTCCAGGACCTCGTTGTTGATCCGATTCAGGCCCTTGGGCGCGAAGGTCCGCTCGAAGAAGCCGCCGACCCCGCTCGCGCCGGCCCAAGTCGTCTCGACGACGACCTTGGCCCTGCCCTCGCCGGCCGGGGTGACCGTCCAGGTGACCACCATGCTGGAGTTGGCGTCCGTCTCCACCAGCTGACCCGGCGTGGGCTCGGTGACGGTGAACAGGCAGTCGCGCACCCGCTTCTCGGTCGCCTGCAGCTTCCAGTGCACAACCGTGCCCGCGCCCTTGCCGCCCTCGCGTACCTCGTACTCGCTGAACTGGGCCGGGAGGATCGCCCCTCGGGACGACTGGTAGTCGGCCAGCACGTCGAAGACCCGCTCCGGCGACGCGTCCAGCACCCGCTCGGTGACCGCGTAGACCTGGCCCATGGTTGTACTCCTCAAGCTCACTGTGCGTTCCTGCTTACCCGGAAAGACAACCATCGCGCGGCCCGCCGTCCAAACCGGGGCGGCCCTGCCGCGGCCGTCGGGCGTGCTGCGATGATGTCCGCCATGACGACCACCTGGGACGCGGCCGCTTTTGACGCCTTCGAACGGTCGGGCTGGGTCGGCCGGAGCGATGCCTACCAGCGCGGCTTCGCCCGGCTGACCGCCCACACCGTGGAACCGCTGCTGGACGCGGCAGAGGTGGGCTCCGGCACCGCGGTGCTGGACGTCGGCACCGGGCCGGGCATCGTCGCGGCGGCGGCGCTGGCGCGCGGCGCGGTGGTCACGGCAGTGGACGCCTCTCCGGAGATGGCCGCGCTGGCGGCGGCCACCTGCCCCGGCGCGGAGGTGCGCACCGCGGTCCTCCCCGAACTCCCCTTCGCCGACGCCTCGTTCGACGCGGTGGTGGGCAACTTCGTGATCAACCACCTGGGCGATGCGGCGGCCGGGCTGGCCGAGCTGCAGCGGGTGCTGCGGCCGGGCGGCCGGATCGCGCTGACCTGCTGGGAGCGGGAGGCGATGCGCGCCACCGCGGTCTTCGGGGAGGCCGTCGCCGCCGCGGGCATCCCGCAGCCGGACGACCTGCCCTCCTCGGGGCTCTTCCTGGCGGGGGCGACCGACCGTGCCGCCGCCTTCGGCGACCTGCTCGCCACCGCCGGATTCGTCGACGAGCGGTCCCGGCGGGTGGAGTGGGACCACCGGGTGGACCCGGACGCCTGGTGGGCCGCCGTGGTCGCCGGGACCCCGCTGACCGGCTCGCTCATCGTCCGCCTGCCGGACGGCGTGGTCGCCGGGATCAAGCAGCGCTACGACGCGCTGGTCGCGCCGTTCGCGCAGGGAACCCCGGGCCAGGTCGCCCTGCCCGCCGTCGCGGTGCTGGCCACGGCCCGCAGGGCGGGGAGCCCGCTCAGCACCGACGAGATCCTGGACATCGTCGACGCCGAGGACAACGTGATCGGCCGGGCCCCGCGCGGCGAGGCCACTGCCAAGCGGCTGCGCCACCGCTGCGTCTTCATCCTCGCCAGGGACGCCGACGACCGGATCTTCGTGCACCGCCGTACCGCGGAGAAGCTGGTCTTCCCCTCGATGCACGACATGTTCGTAGGCGGCGTCGTCGGGGCCGGCGAGAGCTACGACGAGGCGGCGAAGCGGGAGGCCGAGGAGGAGCTGGGCGTCTCCGGCCTCTCCCCGGTCCCGCTGTTCCGCTTCCTCTACGAGTCGCCGGAGCACACCTGGTGGTCCGCCGTCTACGAGACCAGGACCCCGACCGAGGTCGCCCCGCAGCAGGAGGAGGTCGCCTGGCACACCTTCCTGACCGAGGACGAACTCGCGTCCCGCCTCAGTGAATGGGCCTGGGTCCCGGACGGCCTGGACGCCTGGCGGCGGCTGACCGCCTGGCGCAACGCGGAACCCGCCGACTGACGACCACTCAGGCCCGGTCCTCGTCCAGCCGCAGCGCCGCCCGGGTCAGCCTGCGGCAGGCGCCCAGGTCGCCGAGCGCGTCGGTGCTGTCGACGAACTGGTCGATCCCGCCGGCCAGCGGCAGGGCCCGTACCGCCGGGTCGTCCACCGTCTCCAGCAGGGCCGCGGTGAAGCGTTCGGCGTGGACCACCGGGAACGGGCGGCCGTGGTAGCGGCGGACCGAGGGGTCGACGGTGGCGCAGAGGGCGAGCCGGTTCTGCCAGGCGCCCGCCAGAGCGGCGGCCTCGGCCACCGCCCGCTGCCGGTCCGACGGTGCGTCGGCCCCGAGTGCGGTGCGCAGCGCCGCCGCGATCGGCGCCGCCTCCGGCAGCCGGGCGAAGGCCGTGCCCAGCCACTTGCTGTAGGGGGCGTACCGGCGCGCCAGCAGCAGGCACAGCCGGACGACCTCCCTGGCGAGCCGTGCCGCGACCACCCGGCTGCCCAGTTCGTCGCCGACCTCCGCGGCCCGGCCGACGAAGGCCTCCTCCTGGGAGATCCGCTGCCACTGGCAGGCCAGCAGATAGCGCCAGACCTCGTCCGGGTACCAGGCGAGAGCGGCGCGGGCGTCGGTGAGCCGGCCGAGGCCGTCGTGGTAGACGGCGCCCGCGGTGACCTCCAGCAGGCGCTGGCCGGGGACGGCCAGCCAGTCGAGCAGGCCGGGCCGGTGGTCGAGCGGGTCGAAGCCCAGCGCGCCGGACAGCCAGTCCGCGGTCCCGGCGACATCGATGCGGTGGTTCACCGGCCCGGTGGTCGGTGTCATGACCTGCACCCGTTCGCCCGGCGGGGCGAAGTTGGTCGGCCATCCGCGGACCTCCTGGGGCAGCCGCTCCGCGAAAAGCCGGCGCAGGGCGGCGCCGTGCACGGCGGCGTCCTCCGGACGGAGCAGCAGTTGCAGCCGCGGGCCCCAATCATGGTCGGCCGAGCGCTCCGTGTCGTAGCCAAGCACCTCCGACCCCGACCCGATCCGGGCCGCCGCGTACGGCATCCCCGGGCACGCCTCGTCCAGCAGCGGACGGACCGCCTCCCGGTAGAGGATTCCGCACAGCTCCAGCCCCGGCAGGAAGGTCGCAGTCATGGGCGGGAGCGTAGGCGCTGCCCGGACCGTCCGCATGTGGGTTTCTCCCCCGCCGCGGCGGGGTCGCCGGGCTTCCCCCTTCCTACTTCCGGGTAACCCGGCTACAGTGTCCGCACCGCCCCAGTCCGCGTCGGGAGCCGCAGCGACGGGTCGGTTGTTTCCTTCTGGCATGCCGTCACATCTGTGGATCCGGCAGTGCCCCTTCCCACGGTGACCTCAGTCGCGCCGTGCGTCAGCACCACTCCCCCCTCATCATTTGTTGCGTGGACCGTCCGAGCGACGCGACGGGCGCAACGCTCCCCGAGGAGTACCCAGCCATGACCCTGACTGAGCCCACCCCAGAGCCCGCCCCCGAGCACAGCGCCGACCTGGACGTCTTCCCCGTCGTGGCCGTCGTCGGCCTCGGCACCATGGGCGCCGGGATCGCCGAGATCACCGCCCGCAGCGGCCGCCGGGTGATCGGCGTCGAGCTGGACGCCACCGCTGCCGACGCCGCGCTGCGGCGGATCGAGGAGTCGACCGCGCACTCCGTGGAGCGCGGCCGGATCACCGCCGACGAACGCGCCGAGCTGCTCGGACGGATCAGCGTCGGCCACGACCTCAACGCCGCCGCCGAGGCGCAGCTGGTGATCGAGGAGATCCCCGAGCAGCTGGACTCCAAGCGTGAGCTGTTCGCCGAACTGGACCGGATCTGCCCGGCCGGGACGGTGCTGGCGACCGGCACCACCGCGCTGTCGGTGACCCGGATCGCCGCGGCGACCCAGCGGCCCGAGCGGGTGATCGGGCTGCACTTCTTCAACCCGGCGCCGGTGATGCAGCTGGTCGAGGTCGTCCGCACGGTGCTGACCAGCGCCGAGGTGGCCGAGGCCGCGGCCGGGTTCACCCGGGGGCTGGGCAAGTCCCCGGTGGCCGCGGGCGACCGTCCCGGCTTCATCGTCAACGGTCTGCTGTTCGCCTACCTCAACCAGGCGGCGGCGATGTACGAGTCGCGCTACGCCACCCGGGAGGACATCGACGCGGCCATGCGGCTGGGCTGCGGGCTGCCGATGGGGCCGCTGGCGCTGCTCGACCTGATCGGCGTCGACGTCGCCAAGACCGTGCTGGAGGCGATGTACGCGCAGTCGCACGACCGGCTGCACGCGCCCGCGCCGGTGCTGGGCCAGCTGGTGGCGGCCGGGCTGCTGGGGCGGAAGACCGGTCGCGGCTTCTACAGCTACGCCGCGCCGGGCTCCTCCCAGCCGGTGCCGGACCAGCCGGTGGACGGCGGGGCCGTCGCGGTGCCGGGACGTCAGGTCCGCAGCGTCGGCGTCTGCGGCTCGGGCACGATGGCGACCGGGATCGCCGAGGTCTTCGCCAAGGCCGGCTACGACGTTACCCTTGTCGCTCGCAGCCAGGAGAAGGCGGACCGGGCCAGGGCCGCGCTGGCGAAGTCGCTGGAGCGGATGGTGGCCAAGGGACGCCTCGGCGAGGCCGACCGGGACGCGGCGCTGGCACGGGTCACCGCCTCGGGTTCGCTGGAGGACCTGGCCTCCGCCGACCTGGTGCTGGAGGCCGTCGCCGAGGACCTGGCGGTGAAGCAGGAGCTGTTCGCCACCCTGGACAAGATCTGCCGGCCCGGCGCTGTGCTGGCGACCACCACCTCCAGCCTGCCGGTGATCCAGTGCGCGATGGCGACCGGGCGCCCGCAGGACGTGGTGGGGATGCACTTCTTCAACCCGGCCCCGGCGATGCGCCTGGTCGAGGTGGTCAGCACGGTGCTGACCGCGCCCGACGTCACCGCCACCGTGCTGGAGCTGTGCACGGCCGTGCGCAAGCACCCGGTGGAGTGCGGCGACCGGGCCGGCTTCATCGTCAACGCGCTGCTCTTCCCCTACCTCAACGACGCGGTGCGGATGATCGAGGAGCACTACGCCTCGGTCGACGACGTCGACACCGCGATGAGGCTGGGCTGCGGCTACCCGATGGGCCCGTTCGCCCTGCTGGACGTGGTCGGCCTGGACGTCTCGCTGACGATCGAGAAGGTGCTGCACGGCGAGTTCCGCGAGCCGGGACTGGCTCCGGCGCCGCTGCTGGAGCACCTGGTGGCCGCCGGCTGCCTGGGCCGCAAGACCGGGCGCGGCTTCCGCGACCACGCGCGCCGGTGACAGCGCCGCTGAGGGGACGGATGACCAGGGCGCCGAGGGTGCCCGTTCGGGGGGCCGCGGCGTGTAGCGTTCCGGTCATGAGCGGGGCAGAGAACGGCGCAACGGCAACGGCGGTCGACCAGGCCAACGGCGTTCCGCGCCGGGTGACGGCACAGCGGCAGCAGATGCGCCAGGACCTGGCGGCGGCGGCGATGGAACTGTTCGCCAACCAGGGCTACGAGGAGACGACGGTCGATCAGATCGCCGCCGCCGCCGGCGTGGCCAGGCGCACCTTCTTCCGCTACTTCCGGTCCAAGGAGGAGGCGATCTTCCCGGACCACGACGACACCCTGGTCCGGGTGGCCGACCTGCTGGCCGGGGCCGACCCGGCGGAGCACCCGCTGGACGTGGTCTGCCGCGGCATCAAGGAGGTGCTGCGGATGTACGCGGCCACCCCCGGCGTCTCGGTGGCCCGGTACCGGCTGATCCGGCAGGTGCCGACGCTGCGCGAGCGGGAGATCGCGGTGGTGGCCCGGTACGAGCGGCTGTTCACCCGCTACCTGCTGGGGCGCTTCGACACCGCCGGGCAGGCCTCCGGCGGCTGGGAGCGCGGCGTCGGCGACGACGCGATGCTGGCCGAGGTGTCGGCGGCGGCTGTGGTCGCCGCGCACAACCACGTGCTGCGCCGCTGGCTGCGCTCCGGCGGCCGGGGCGAGGTCGAACCGCAGCTGGACCATGCCTTCGAGGTGATCCGGCGGACCTTCTGGGGGAACGCGCCCTCGGCCGGGGCATCGCAGCTGGCACCCAGTGCCACCAAGGGCGTCACAGAGACGCTGAGCAGCGCCGTGGAGAGCGCCGTGAGTGCCACTCCTTCGGGTGAGGTGCTGATCACCGTGGCCCGTACCGACGCGCCGCTGGACGAGGTGCTGCAGAGCATCCGGGCCGCGCTCGGGGCCAAGTAGGGGACGTAACCGCAGGTCAGAGCAGAATCGTCAGGCCCCTCCCGGCGCGCCGGAGGGGCCTGACGTGTGCCCTGGGGTATGTGTTGCCACGTGATGACGCTCACGTGTCCTGAGTCCATATTGGTGGCACGCAGTGTCTTTACGGGTGGCACAGGGTGCCAGTACCTTGTTACTCACTGGTCGCGGCGCCGCGGCTCCCCACCCTGGCGCGCCATGCCCAGGGCCCGGGCGACACCCCTGCACGGGCGGTCGGCAGCAGCCCAACCAGCACACGACTGAAGCCCAGCCCAGCAGTACCCCCCTCATCACCGGTGTCCGTTCCCGGTACCCCCAACAGACGTCCCCGCACCCCTCAAGCGGGGAAGCCGCCGGAGGCAACCATGAAGGCTCCAGCCATGAAAAGCATTCTCGAAGCGATCACCAGCGGTGATGCGAGCCCGGCCGATTTCGCCGCGCTCGACGTGCCGGAGTCCTACCGGGCGATCACGCTCCACAAGGACGAGGAGCAGATGTTCGCCGGCCAGGACAGCCGCGACAAGGACCCGCGCAAGTCGCTGCACCTGGACGAGATCGCCGTGCCGGAACTCGGCCCGGGCGAGGCCCTGGTCGCGGTGATGGCCAGCGCGGTGAACTACAACACCGTGTGGAGCTCCATCTACGAGCCGGTCTCCACCTTCTCCTTCCTGGAGCGCTACGGCAGGCTCTCGCCGGAGACCGCGCGCCACAACCTGCCGTACCACGTGCTGGGTTCGGACCTGGCGGGCGTGGTGCTGCGCACCGGCCCCGGGGTGCACGCCTGGAAGCCCGGCGACGAGGTGGTCGCGCACTGCCTGAGCGTCGAGCTGGAGAGCGCGGACGGCCACAACGACACCATGCTCGACCCGGAGCAGCGGATCTGGGGCTTCGAGACCAACTTCGGCGGCCTGGCCGAGATCGCCCTGGTCAAGTCCAACCAGCTGATGCCCAAGCCGGCCCACCTCACCTGGGAGGAGGCCGCCTCCCCCGGCCTGGTGAACTCCACCGCCTACCGGCAGCTGGTCTCCCGCAACGGCGCCGGGATGAAGCAGGGGGACAACGTGCTGATCTGGGGCGCCAGCGGCGGCCTCGGCTCCTACGCCACCCAGTACGCGCTGGCCGGCGGCGCGACGCCGATCTGCGTGGTCTCCAACGACGCCAAGGCCGACATCTGCCGGGCGATGGGCGCCGAGGCGATCATCGACCGCAGCGCCGAGGGCTACCGGTTCTGGAAGGACGAGAACAACCAGGACCCGCGGGAGTGGAAGCGGTTCGGCGGCCGGATCCGCGAACTGACGGGCGGTGAGGACGTCGACATCGTCTTCGAGCACCCGGGCCGGGAGACCTTCGGCGCCAGCGTCTACGTGACCCGCAAGGGCGGCACCATCGTCACCTGTGCGTCGACAAGTGGCTATATGCACCAGTACGACAATCGCTACCTCTGGATGTCGCTGAAGCGCATCGTCGGCTCGCACTTCGCCAACTACCGCGAGGCATGGGAGGCGAACCGGCTGATCGCCAAGGGGAAGATCCACCCGACCCTGTCGAAGACCTACACCCTGGAGGAGACCGGCCAGGCGGCGCTGGACGTCCACCACAACAAGCACCAGGGCAAGGTCGGCGTGCTCTGCCTGGCCCCGAGCGAGGGCCTGGGCGTCCGCGACGAGGAGCTGCGGGAGAAGCACCTGCCTGCCATCAACCGCTTCAGGGGTGAATAGCGGATGACCCAGCGAGACCGCCCCTGGCTGATGCGGACCTACGCGGGGCACTCCTCCGCCACCGCGTCGAACGAGCTCTACCGCAGGAACCTGGCGAAGGGTCAGACCGGCCTCTCCGTCGCCTTCGACCTGCCGACGCAGACCGGCTACGACCCGGACCACGTGCTGGCCAAGGGCGAGGTCGGCCGGGTCGGGGTTCCGGTCGGCCATGTCGGCGACATGCGGGCGCTGTTCGACGGCATCCCGCTGGAGCGCACCAACACCTCCATGACGATCAACGCCACCGCCATGTGGCTGCTGGCGATGTACCAGGTCGTCGCGGAGGAGCAGGGCGCGGACATCGCCAAGCTCACCGGCACCACCCAGAACGACATCATCAAGGAGTACCTGTCCCGCGGGACGCACGTCTTCCCGCCCGGGCCCAGCATCCGGCTGACCACCGACATGATCGCCTACACCGTGGCGAACATCCCCAAGTGGAACCCCATCAACATCTGCAGCTACCACCTCCAGGAGGCCGGGGCCACCCCGGTCCAGGAGTTGGCGTTCGCGATGTGCACCGCCATCGCGGTGCTGGACGCGGTGCGGGACGGCGGCCAGGTCGCGCCGGAGCAGATGGGCGAGGTGGTCGCCCGGATCTCCTTCTTCGTCAACGCCGGCGTCCGCTTCGTCGAGGAGATGTGCAAGCTCCGTGCCTTCGGCCGGATCTGGGACACCGTCACCCGCGAGCGCTACGGCATCCAGGACCCCAAGCAGCGCCGCTTCCGGTACGGGGTCCAGGTCAACTCACTGGGTCTGACGGAGGCTCAGCCGGAGAACAACGTCCAGCGGATCGTGCTGGAGATGCTGGCCGTGACGCTGTCCAGGGACGCCCGCGCCCGCGCCGTCCAACTCCCGGCCTGGAACGAGGCGCTGGGCCTGCCCCGGCCCTGGGACCAGCAGTGGTCGCTGCGGATCCAGCAGGTGCTGGCCTACGAGTCGGACCTGCTGGAGTACGGCGACCTGTTCGACGGCAGCCATGTGGTCGAGGCCAAGGTGCAGGAACTGGTCGAGGGCGCGACCGCCGAGATCGACAAGGTGCTGGGCATGGGCGGGGTCACCCCCGCCGTGGAGTCCGGCTACCTCAAGGCGGCGCTGGTCGGCTCGCACGCGGAGCGCCGGGCCAGGATCGAGTCCGGCGAGGACAAGGTCGTCGGCGTCAACTGCTTCGAGACCACCGAACCCAGCCCGCTCACCGCCGACCTGGACACCGCGATCATGCAGGTCGACCCGGACTCCGAGCGGGCCGTGGTGGAGGCCTTCGCGCAGTGGCGCAAGGAGCGCGACGAGGACGCGGCGGTCGCCGCCCTGGCCGAGTTGAAGCGCCGGGCCGGCACCGGGGAGAACCTGATGCCGGCCACCCTCGCCTGCGTCCGGGCCGGGGTGACCACTGGGGAGTGGGCCTTCGCGCTGCGCGAGGTCTTCGGCGAGTACCGCGCCCCCACCGGCGTCGGCGGCGCCCCGATCACCGGCTCGGTGGAGGGCGAGAGCGGCGCGGAGCTGCTGGCGGTCCGCGAGGCGGTGCGGGTCACCGCCGAGCAGCTCGGCTCGGGCAGGCTACGGCTGCTGGTCGGCAAGCCCGGCCTGGACGGCCACTCCAACGGCGCCGAGCAGATCGCGGTACGAGCCCGCGACGCCGGCTTCGAAGTGGTCTACCAGGGCATCCGGCTGACGCCCGAGCAGATCACCTCGGCGGCGGTGGCCGAGGACGTCCACTGCGTCGGCCTGTCGATCCTCTCCGGCGCGCACGCCGAGCTGGTCCCCGACGTGCTGCGGCGGCTGCGCCGGGCCGGGGTGGAGGACGTGCCGGTGATCGTCGGCGGGATCATCCCGGCGGCGGACGAGCAGGACCTGCTGGCGCAGGGCGTCGCCGCCGTCTTCACGCCCAAGGACTTCGGAATCACGCACATCATCGGCCGTATTGTCGACGAGATCCGTCGCGCACACGGACTGCCCCCGTTCTCGGACCTCAAGGAAGAGACCCTCACCGCATGACTTCTTCTTCGGCGAACCGCCTCCGTCCCCGCCGCTCCTGCCTGGCCGTCCCGGGCAGCAACCCGCGCTTCCTGGAGAAGGCCCAGGGCCTGCCCGCCGACCAGGTCTTCCTGGACCTGGAGGACGCCTGCGCGCCGCTGGCCAAGGAGGGCGCCCGGCACACCATCGTGGACGCGCTGAACCAGGGCGACTGGACCGGGAAGACCCGGGTGGTCCGGGTCAACGACTGGACCACCCACTGGACCTACCGCGACGTGGTGACCGTCGTCGAGGGCGCCGGCCAGAACCTGGACTGCATCATGCTGCCCAAGGTCCAGGACGCCCAGCAGGTGGTCGCGCTGGACCTGCTGCTCACCCAGATCGAGAAGACCATGGGCTTCGAGGTCGGGAAGATCGGCATCGAGGCGCAGATCGAGAACGCCAAGGGCCTGATCAACGTGGACGCCATCGCGGAGGCCTCGCCGCGGCTGGAGACCATCATCTTCGGCCCGGCCGACTTCATGGCCTCCATCAACATGAAGACCCTGGTCGTCGGCGAGCAGCCGCCCGGCTACGGCGCGGACGCCTACCACTACATCCTGATGCGCATCCTGATGGCAGCCCGCGCCAACGACCTGCAGGCCATCGACGGCCCCTACCTGCAGATCCGCAATGTCGACGGCTACCGCGAGGTCGCCGGGCGGGCGGCCGCGCTGGGCTTCGACGGCAAGTGGGTGCTGCACCCGGGCCAGGTCGAGGCCGCCAACGAGGTCTTCTCGCCCAGCCAGGAGGACTACGACCACGCCGAGCTGATCCTGGACGCCTACGACTGGTGCACGTCCGAGGCCGGCGGCAGGAAGGGCTCGGCGATGCTCGGCGACGAGATGATCGACGAGGCCAGCCGGAAGATGGCGCTGGTCATCTCCGGGAAGGGCCGTGCGGCGGGGATGCAGCGGACCACCAAGTTCGAGATTCCGGAGGGCTGAGGCCATGCAGTTCGGACGCACCTTTGAGGAGTTCGAGGTCGGCGCGGTCTACAAGCACTGGCCCGGGAAGACCGTCACCGAGTACGACGACCACCTCTTCTGCCTGCTGACCATGAACCACCACCCGCTGCACCTGGACAGCAACTACGCCGAGAAGACCACCGACTTCGGCAAGAACGTGGTGGTCGGCAACTACATCTACTCGCTGCTGCTGGGGATGTCGGTGCCGGACGTCTCCGGCAAGGCGATCGCCAACCTGGAGGTCGAGTCGCTGAAGCACATCGCGCCGACGTTCCACGGGGACACCATCTACGGCGAAACGCTTGTCCTGGACAAGACTCCCTCGAAGTCCAAGAGCGACCGGGGGATCGTGTACGTGGAGACCAAGGGGTACAAGCAGGACGGCACGGTGGTGTGTGTGTTCCGCCGGAAGGTGATGGTCCCCACGGAGACCTATGTGAAGGAGCGGGGTGGGGATCAGGCGGGACGGCCTGAGCCTCTGTCGTGACGGTGCGGACCGTAGCTGGTTGTTCGCGCAGTTCCCCGCGCCCCTAAAGAAAAAGACAAAGACCAGGTGTCCTGCGGCTGCTGCCACGGCCGCGGGACACCTACCCCCCTCATCACCTTTTCAGGAGCCAGCCATGGGACGCCTCGCCCAGACCGAAGGCCTCACCGAGATCCAGCAGGACATCCTCAGCACTGTTCGGAGCTTTGTCGACAAGGAGATCATTCCGGTCGCCACCGAGCTGGAGCACAGGGACGAGTACCCCGCCGCCATCGTCGAGGGGATGAAGGAGATGGGCCTGTTCGGGCTCATGATCCCGGAGGAGTACGGCGGGCTCGGCGAGTCGCTGCTGACCTACGCCCTGGTGGTGGAGGAGATCGCGCGCGGCTGGATGTCGGTGTCCGGCATCGTCAACACCCACTTCATCGTGGCGTACATGATCGCCCAGCACGGCACCCAGGCACAGAAGGACCACTTCCTGCCCCGGATGGCCACCGGCGAGGTCCGCGGCGCCTTCTCGATGTCGGAGCCCGGCCTCGGGTCGGACGTGGGCGCGATCCGCACCAAGGGCGTCCGGGACGGCGACCACTACGTCATCAACGGCCAGAAGATGTGGCTGACCAACGGCGGCACCTCCACCCTGGTCGCGGTGCTCTGCCGGACCGACGAGGGACACCCCGAGGGCACCGCACCGCACAAGTCGATGACCACCTTCCTCATCGAGAAGACGCCGGGCTTCGGCCCGAACGAGAGCGTCCCGGGGCTCACCATCCCCGGCAAGATCGACAAGATGGGCTACAAGGGCGTCGACACCACCGAGATGATCCTGGAGGACGTCCGCATCCCCGCGGACATGGTCCTCGGCGGGACCTCGGGCCGCGGCTTCTACCAGATGATGGACGGGGTCGAGGTGGGCCGGGTCAATGTCGCGGCCCGCGGCTGCGGAGTCGCCCAGCGCGCCTTCGAGCTGGGCATCCGCTACGCCCAGCAGCGCAGCACCTTCGGCAAGAAGATCGCCGAGCACCAGGCGATCCAGTTCAAGCTGTCGGAGATGGCCACCAAGGTCGAGGCCGCGCACCAGATGATGGTGATGGCCGCCCGCAAGAAGGACTCCGGGAAGCGTAACGACCTGGAGGCCGGCATGGCGAAGTACCTGGCCTCCGAGTACTGCAAGGAGGTGGTCGAGGACTCCTTCCGGATCCACGGCGGCTACGGCTTCTCCAAGGAGTACGAGATCGAGCGCCTCTACCGGGAGGCGCCGATGCTGCTCATCGGTGAGGGAACGGCGGAGATCCAGAAAATGATCATCGGGCGCCGACTGCTGGAGGACTACCGTCTCGGGGAGTGAGACGGGCTCCGTCACGAGGGACGATTATCGGCCGGAACCACCGAGTTCCGGCCGATTTCCCCGTTCTGCCTTCGATACTCCGGAGTACGTGCTCCGGCACCCCGATCGGCCCCGCGCGCGGGGATGCTTCGCACGCCCCCTGTTGCCCCCGACAAGCCCCTGACCATTCCTGAGAGAGTTGTCACCGATCCGGTGAAACGCTTGGCCCAGGGGGGTCGACAGCTCTACGTTCGTAGTAAGGGGCGAGGCGTGGAGACGTTCCCTGCCTCCTGGAGGTTGCCTAGTGACCGTCTGCTGCCGATAGCATCCACCCCTGGACAGATACGTCCCCGAACCCCTCGATCACGCGGCCCCTCGCGCGGTCACCGTACGCCGGTACCCTCGGCGTCCATACCGTTCCCGGGCCCCCGCGACAAAGGTCTTCGATGCCCCTCAGTCCGTCCCACCGATCCGCGAGCCGTCCCCGTGTCACGCTTGCACGTGGCTGCTCGCCCTGGCTTGCCCCCACGGTCCTCACCGCCGCCGCCTGCACCGCCCTCACCCGGCGCAGCGGCAAGTGGGCCCTGGCGGCAGTACCGGCCTCCGCGCTCAGCGCGGGGATGCTGTGGTTCTTCCGCGACCCCGAGCGCACCATCGGCCAGGGTCGGGTGATCTCCCCCGCCGACGGCGTGGTGCAGAGCATCGACGCCTGGCCCGACGGCCGCACCCGGGTGGCGGTCTTCATGAGCCCGCTCAATGTGCACGTCAACCGCGCACCGCTGCCCGGCACGGTCACCTCGGTCGAGCATGTGGCCGGCGGGTTCGTCCCGGCGTTCAACAAGGACAGCGACCGCAACGAGCGGGTCGTGTGGCACTTCGACACCGAGCTCGGCGACATCGAGATGGTCCAGATCGCAGGGGCCGTCGCGCGCCGGATCGTCCCCTACCTGCCGGCCGGCACCAAGGTCGAGCAGGGCGAGCGGATCGGTCTGATCCGTTTCGGCTCGCGGGTCGACACCTACCTGCCCGCCGGCGTCGAGCCCGGGGTGCAGGTCGGCCAGAAGACCACGGCTGGGGTGACTCGCCTTGACCGTGACTGACCCCGAGACCCTCCAGGAGTCCGACGACGACCGCGACGGCGCGGCCCGCAGGCTGCGCTGGATGCGCGACCGCGAGCTGCGCGCGCCCCGTTCGCCGCAGCACCTGTCCACCGCGGACATGTTCACCCTCGGCAACGCCGTCTGCGGCTTCCTGGCGGTCTACTGCACCACCACCGGGGTGCTGATCCCGCACCTGACCGGGGTGGCCACCTCCGGGGACCGGCGCAGCGCGGCCACCGCGGTGACCCTGCTGCTGATCGGCTCGATGTGCGACCTGTTCGACGGCCTGGTGGCGCGCAAGCTGCGCTCCTCCGCGCTGGGCGCCGAGCTGGACAACCTGGCCGACCTGATCAGCTTCGGCATCGCGCCGGCCTACTTCGTCGTGGTCTGGGGCATGGTCTCGGACGGGGCGCACCAGCGGGTGTCCGCGGGCATCGCCATCCTGGTGCTCCTCGCCGTGGTACTCAGGCTGGCCCGGTTCTCCTGCACCACGATGCGGCCCGGGGTGTTCCAGGGCATGCCGTGCCCGATGGGGGCGCTGACGGTGATCTCCATCGTGCTGCTCAACCCGCCGTTCGTGCTGGCCGTGCTGGGCATCGTGGCGGTCGCCGGGCTGATGGTGAGCCGGGTGGAGTACCCCAAGCCGCACGGGGTGCTGGCGACGGCGACGCTGTGCTGGATCGTGGTCAGCATGGGCTGCCTGGCGGCCTGGGCCACCGGCGTGCCGGGCGGCGAGACGCTGCTCAAGATCGGCGCGACGCTCCAGGTCACGCTGGCACTGATGGCGCCGCTGATGGTGATCCGCCGCAAGGTCGGCGACGTCCGGGCCCGCCGTGCGGAGTCCCGTACCAGCTGACGTCCCTTTCACGCCGAAGCCCCCGTGACCGCTCGCTGCGGACACGGGGGCTTCGGCGTGGGGCGGCCGGGAACGGGCCGTCAGGGCACCTGGGTCGGCTCCGGGGCGGCCTGGGCGGCCGCCGGCTGCGGCTTCTGCTCCCAGGGCGCCGGCGCGCCGCGCCGGACCAGCGCGAGCACCAGCAGCCCCGCGACGACGCCGGTGACGCCGGCGACCAGGTAGACCCGGTCCAGGCCGGTGGCGAAGGCCGAGTGCACCAGCCCCTGCACGGTGTCCCGCTGGTCCGCGGGCACCGCGGCCAGGACGGCCTGGGCCCGGCCGCCGCTGAGCGCGGAGGCGGCCGCGTGCGGGTCCGCCAGGTGGCTGTTGTCCGCGACGAAGGTCTGGATCCGGTTGGCGAAGATCGTGCCGAGGACCGCGATGCCCAGCGCGTAGCCGAGTTGGCGGCCGGTGTTGACCACGCCGCTGGCCATGCCGACCCGCTCGCGCGGGACGCTGCCCAGGGCGGCGGACATCATCACCGGCATGGCCGCGCCGACGCCGAGGCCGCTGACGATCAGGCCGGGCAGGGTGGCGGTCCACGAGGACCCGGGCGAGACCAGCGTCATCAGCAGCGCGCCGGCGCCGACCAGGACCAGCCCCAGGCCGACCGGAACCTGCGGCGGCGCCTTGTGGAAGATCCGGGCGTTGTTGCCGGAGACCACGAAGGCGGCCAGGGCCAGCGGGCAGATCGCCAGGCCGGCCTGGATCGGGCTGAGGCCCAGCACCGACTGCATCCAGATGCCGGTGTAGGTGAGGTGGGCGAAGGCGGCGGCGTTCACCAGCAGCGCGGCCAGGGTCAGCCCGACGAAGCTGCGGTTGCGCAGCAGCGACAGGTCCAGCAGCGGGTCGGCGACCCGCAGTTCCACCAGTACGAAGCCGACCAGCGCCAGCACGGCCACCCCGAGCCAGGTCAGCACGGTGCCGCTGCCCCAGCCCTGGTCCGCGCCCTCGATCAGGGCGTAGACCAGCGCGCCGGAGAAGGCGGTGAAGGCGACGGCACCGGCGTAGTCAAGCCGGCCCCGGCCGTGTCCCTGATCGTTCTTCAGATGACGCAGGGTCATCACGACGGCCAGCGCCGCGATCGGCAGATTGACGTAGAAGATCGCGCGCCAGTCGATCTGGTCGGTGAGCACACCGCCGAGGACCGGACCCACGGCCGCGGCGCCGCCGCTGACGGCGCCCCAGATGCCGAAGGCGGTGCCCCGGTCGCGGCCCTGGTAGGCGGCGTTGAGCAGCGAGGTGGTGGAGGTCAGCATGGCAGCGCCGCCGATGCCCTGCGCGGCGCGGGCCGCGATCAGGGTCGCCGCGTTCGGCGCCAGACCGCAGGCCAGCGAGGCGACGGCGAAGACCACCAGGCCGACCAGGTAGAGCCGGCGGTGGCCGAGGCGGTCGCCGAGCGCGCCGACGACCATCAGCAGGGCGGCGAGCACCAGCGCGTACATGTCCACCACCCACTGCAGGGAGGTGAAGGAGGAGTGCAGGTCGGAGGCCATGTCGGGCAGGGCGACATTCACGATGCTGACATCGACCAGCAGCATGAAGGTGCCGAGGCAGATGGCGGTCAGGGGGATCCACTTACGCATGCGAACAGCATCGGCTCCCAAGCACCCGATTCCCCAGCCAGAGGCCCGCTACCGGCGGATCTCGACATTGTCTACGCTGGAGCGGTGAAATCCCATGAGTTCGACCGGCTGGACCGGCAGCTGGTGCGCGCCCTCCAGGTCGACGGGCGGGCCTCGTTCAGCCGGATCGCCCAGGCGCTCGGGGTCTCCGACCAGACCGTGGCGCGCCGCTACGGAAGGCTGCGCGGCCGGGGATCGCTCCAGGTGATGGGGCTGACCAGCCCCGCCGTGATGGGCGAGGTCCAGTGGATCATCAGGGTGCAGTGCACCCCGGACGGCGCGGCCCCGGTCGCCGAGGCGCTGGCCCGCCGCGACGACACCGCCTGGATCAGCCTGATCTCCGGCGGCACCGAGATCAACTGCGTCAGCCGCTCGGGCGACGACCGCAGCGACTCGCTGCTGCTGCAGCGGCTGCCGAGGACCCGCAGCGTGGTCGGGGTCACCGCCTACTGCGTGCTGCACACCTACTTCGGCGAGTCGCTGAGCCTGATCAGCAAGCTGGACACGCTGACGGCGGAGCAGACCCGGCTGCTGGAGCCCGGGCCCTCCACCGCCGTACCCCGGCCGGCCGAGGCGCTGGACGAGGCGGACCACCGGATGCTGGCCCTGCTGCAGCGCGACGGCCGCACCGGACTGGCCGAACTGGCGTCGGCCGGCGGGCTCTCGCAGACCTCGGTGCGCCGGCGGATGGCCGAGCTGAAGGCCAGCGGGGTGCTCTACTACGACATCGACTTCGACCGGCGGATCTTCGGGCTCGACACCGTGGCGATGCTCTGGCTGTCGGTGTCCCCGTCCGAGCTGGACCGCACCGGACGCGAGCTGGCCGAGCATCCGGAGGTGGCCTTCTGCTGCGCCACCACCGGGCCGACCAATCTGCACGCGGTGGTGATCTGCAAGGACATCCCGGCCTTCTACACCTACCTGACCACCAGCATCTCCGCCCTGGGCGCCGTCCAGCAGGTGGAGACCGGGCCGGTGCTGCGCCGGATCAAGGCCGCGGGCCCCTATCCCGGCGTGTCCGGGGACGTCCGCTACTGGAGCGGACGGCAGGCCTAGTCGCGGCCGCCGGTTCAGCCCAGCGGGGGCAGCGCCTCCAGGGCGTGGTGGCTGAGCCGGTCCAGGCCGTCCACCACGGCGCCGGTGCGGTCCGGCGGGAGGACCGCGAAGACGTGCCGGTCGAGCTCCTCGACATGGCGGCGGGCCGCCTGCACCAGCCGGGAGGACCCGGCCGGGGTGAGCGTGACCACCTGGACCCGCTTGTCCGCGCTGGAGCGCTGCCGCCGCACCAGACCACCGGCGATCATGCGGTCGATCAGCCGGGTGGCCCCGCCGCTGGTGAGCACCAGGCTCCGGGAGAGGTCGCCCATCGCGGCGCCCTCCGGCCTGGCCGCGAGCAGCAGCAGGACCTCGAACATCGGGTGGCTGAGCCCGCTCTCGTGCTCCATCGAGGAGCCGAGCAGGCGCTCCAGCCGGTTGGCCGCGGTCAGCAGCACGCCGAAGGCCTGGATCCGGGAGTCGGCGACCGCGTCAGCGGGTGAGTCGATCCGTCCTTCGGCTGTCATGCTCACTCCCTCGCCCGGCTGCTGCCACACACCGTACTCGCCGCCGGGCCAGGAGGGTGCCGGGTCAGCGCCCGCCCTCGTGGACGCTAAAGGCGCTGCGGCGGGCCGCACGGGCCACGCCGGGGTCGGGGTGGGCGGAGGCGACGGCGGCCAGCACCTGGCCCGCCCTGGGGTGGCCGATCCGGCGGGCCAGCGCGAACAGCCGGCCCGGGTCGCCGTCGGTGGCGCCCTGGACGTGGCGGACCAGCATGGCGGTGTCGCCGTGCTCCAGCACAGCCGCGCCGGTGTCCACCCACAGCCAGGTGGCGTCCTCCTGGCCCAGCACGTCCGAGGGCAGCACCTCCTCGTCGGTCTGCTCGGCCAGCCACAGCAGCGCGTAGGGGCGCAGCAGCGGCTCCTCGGTGCAGTCCCTGATGGCCGGTTCGGCCGGGTGCCCGGCGACCCGCAGCGCCTCGAAGGCGAGCCCGCGCAGCAGCGCGTCCTCGCCGCGGGCGACGTCCAGCAGGTCGGCGACGGCGCTCTCGGCCTGACGGGCCGCCAGCCAGGCCCGGTACTCGGCGCGGGCCGGGCCCGGGGAGTACTGGGCGCAGGCGGTCAGCAGTTCCAGCGCGGACTGCTCGATGTGGCCGGCGGCGGTCTGCGCCACCGTGCAGATCTCCTCCAGCTTGGCGCGCACCGCCCAGTGCCCCAGCGGGGTGAGCTCCGCGCCGACCTCGACCGGGCCCGCCTCGGCACTGCCCGGCTCGGCGTCGGGCGAGCCCAGGTCGCGGCGGACCACGGCGCCGACGGCCGCGAAGCCGTCCAGCATCCAGTCCAGCACCCCGGCGACCTCGGCCGCTCCCGGAGTGAGGGTCAGCGCCAGCGCGCTGTCGCCGCGGACGGCGCTGACCGCCCAGGCGGCGTGCGGGACCGGTGCGCCCAGCGCGGGCGGCACCCCGCCGTGCCACTGCTCCTCCAGGCCCCGGCGCAGCAGCTCCAGCAGCTCGGTGAGCGGCACCGGGCCGTCCACCAGGTGCAGGAAGGAGAGCAGTTGCGGGGCGTGGTCGACGGCCAGCCCGGCCAGCGAGGTCAGGTTGCGGTCGGGCACCGGCACCAGCAGCGTCCAGGCGTCGAACAGCGCCGCCCAGCCGCGCAGCACGGCCTCGTCGTCGTGCTCCCAGGCGTGCAGCCGCCAGCCGGGGCCGGCGCCGCTGCCGCGCAGTTCCACCAGGCCGGCCAGGCGGGCCCGCTCCCAGGAGGCGACGGCGGCGTCATGGGTCATCGCCAGGGCGCGCCCGGCCGAGACCACGTCGCCCTCCAGCAGGTCCCCGCGCCGGTCGACGTTGGGCAGTTCGCCGGCCCAGCGGGCGATCCGGACCGCGTCGGCGAGCAGCCTGCGGGCCAGCGGGGAGAGTTGGGCAGGGCCGGGCAGCCCGGCCGGGGGCGTGCGGCGGGCATGAGCGCCGGAGCGCGCTGCCGCGCCGGTGCTGCCCATGCCGCCTGAGGTGGCCGCGCGGGGCTGCGGCGGGCGGGCGGCGGTGGGCAGTCGGGTCACCCTCGCGGGTGCACCCTCCTGTCGCCCGCCGACGGTGTCGGGTCGGCCAGAAATCTCGGATCGGCCAGTACGGTCACGCGAATTCCGGGACGTCACGCCGTGCAGTCTTCCCCGTCCGCGGGGCAGTTGTCACATCCCCTGGCGCGGCGGGCTCCACTCGGTCCCGGAATGGTGACGGAAGGGTCACAGGAGGGGGGTGAGGAATCTGAGCAGCGTCGCCTCGTAGCGCTCGGGATCCGCGTTCCACAGCGCCTCGTGCTCGGCTCCGGCGTACTCCTCGTAGACCACCAGATCCTCGCGCCGCCGGGCCAGCTCCCGGGCCGCCCCGACGCCGGCCACCGTGTCGTCCGCGCTGTGCAGCAGCAGGGCCGGGACGGAGAGGTCGGCGCCGAGGGCCAGCCGGTCGAAACCGGCCGGATCGACCGCCGAACGCCCCTGGGCCGCCCGCACGCCGAGTTCGGCCAGCGGTCCGGGGACCCCGCGCCGGGTGGCCTGCCGGCGCACCGTGTCCTCCCAATCCAGCACCGGGGAGTCCAGCACCAGGCCGCGGACCGCCTCGCGGTGGTCCGAGCGGGCCGCCGCCTGCAGCGCCATGGTGGCGCCCACGGACCAGCCGTAGAGCAGGATCCGCCGCGCGCCGCCGTCCACCGCGAACCGGATCGCCGCCTCAACGTCGCGCCACTCGGTCTCGCCGAAGTGGGCGATGCCGTCGGGCGAGCGCGGCGCGCCCTCGTCGTTGCGGTAGGTCAGCACCAGCACCGGCACCTTGAGCCGGTCCAGCAGCGGCAGCAGTGGCAGCGCCTGGCGGCGGTCGGCGCCGATGCCGTGCACCGCGATCACGCACAGGTCGCGCACCCCGGCGAGGTACCAGGCCGGCATCGGGCCGAGCTCGCCGCGGACATGGAGCTCGGAGAAGTCGAGACCGACCGCCGAGCGCGGATCGCCGGTGAGCACCTGCGGGGTGATCCGGACGGTGGTGCCGACGGCCAGCGGGCTGCCGCCGTCCGCACCGGCGCTCTCCAGCCGGCGCACCACGGTCTGGGCGGTGGTGCCGACCACCTCGCCGACCACCGCGTGTCCGTCGTTCCACTCCAGGGCGTAGCGGCCGGGCCGCTGGGTCTCCCAGGACCGGGTCAGCTCGACCCGGCCCGCGGCCAGCGAGTGCACCCGCAGGCCCCCGGCCGCGGCCGGGGCCGCGCCGCGCGGGCGGACCGAGAAGTCGGAGACCACCCGTCCGGCGACCAGCGCGGCAGCGCCCGCACCCACCGCCGTGGCCGTGGCCAGCACAGCCGTTCGTCCCCAGCGCATCTCGCTCCCAAGGTCGGTCCGATACCGGGTGCTCACCCGTTGCGTTCCTTACCCGCTCCGACCCATCCCAGTACCCCGCGACGGCACGCGCCAGCGGTGCGCGGCCATCCGACGGAGTGTCCGAGTCCGCGGCCCACCCCTGACAGAGTGCGCATTGCCGCAGGTCCGGGGGCATCGGTAGCGTGCCGGGCACTATCCGCAGCATGGAAGCAGGTCACCTGTGGGCACGTCCGCCACCGCCAACGGCGGTGTCTCGTTCTGGTACTCGACCATCGGGCTCCCCACCCCCCGCAGGCCGCTGGACGGCTCGGCCGAGGCCGACGTCTGCATCGTCGGCGGCGGCTACACCGGTCTGTGGACCGCGTACTACCTGAAGAAGGCCGATCCCAGCCTGCGCATCACCGTCCTGGAGCAGCGCTTCTGCGGCTACGGCGCGTCCGGCCGCAACGGCGGCTGGCTCTACAACGGCTTCGCCGGACGCGGTGTCTTCGCCCGCAGGTACGGCAAGCCGGGCGCGATCGCCATGCAGCAGGCGATGAACGGCGCGGTGGACGAGGTGATCGCGGTGTGCGCGGCCGAGGGCATCGACGCCGACATCGCCAAGGGCGGAATGATGGAGGTCGCCCGTACCCCGGCCCAGCTGGAGCGGCTGGGCGCGTACGTCGAGAACGAGCACTCCTTCGGCGAGACCGGTCTGGAACTGCTGAGCCCGGCCGAGGCCGCCGCGCGGATCGGCGTGGCGGGCACCCTGGGCGCCACCTGGACCCCGCACGGCGCCCGGATCCAGCCGGCCAAGCTGGTGGTCGGGCTGGCCCGGGTGGTCGAGGCGATGGGCGTGTCGGTGTACGAGTCCACGGCGGTGGACGAGATCGTGCCCGGCGGGTCCGGCGCGCCCGCCAAGGCGGTCACCGCGCAGGGCACGGTGTCGGCGCGGTTCGTGCTGCGGGCCACCGAGGGCTTCACCTCGGCGCTGCGCGGCGAACGCCGGTCCTGGCTGCCGATGAACTCCTCGATGGTGGTCACCGAGCCGCTGCCGGAGGCCTTCTGGCAGGCGGTCGGCTGGTCCGGGCGGGAGACCCTGGGCGACATGGCGCACGCCTACATGTACGCCCAGCGCACCGCCGACGACCGGATCGCCCTGGGCGGACGCGGCGTCCCGTACCGCTTCGGCTCGCGCACCGACAACGACGGGCTGACCGCGCAGAAGACCGTGGACCAACTGCGGGCGATCCTGGTGGACTTCTTCCCGGCCGCCGCCGATGCCCGGATCGACCACGCCTGGTCCGGGGTGCTGGGCGTGCCCCGGGACTGGTGCTCGACGGTGGAGCTGGACCCGGCCACCGGCCTCGGCCTGGCCGGCGGCTACGTCGGCAGCGGGGTGACCACCACCAACCTGGCCGCCAGGACCCTGCGGGACCTGGTGCTGCGCGAGTCCGCGCCGGCCGGTTCCGGGGACACCGGGCTGACGGCACTCCCCTGGGTGAACCACCGGGTCAGGCGCTGGGAACCGGAGCCGCTGCGCTGGATCGGCGTGCACGGCATGTACGCCGCCTACCACGCCGCGGACCGGCAGGAGCGCGGCGGCCGGGCGACCACCTCGCCGATCGCCCGGGTCGCCGACGTGGTCTCCGGGCGGCACTGAGCCGGGGCCGGGCGGCGGTGCGCTGACTGTACGCAGTCGCGCGCGGACTCCCCGAGATGCGGAACGCGGAGCGGTGGCCGAGGCTGGGATCCGGGGGTAGTCGGAAGACCGCAGCAGCACTGACCGCCTGGGGTGCCCATGTCTGTCCTACTCTGCGTCGTCATAGCTCCGATCGGCCTGCTCATGATCCTGGGCATGTCGTGGTTCGAGGACCACTTCCTCCGCCCGCCCACCAGCCCCGGTGAGCAGGTCGTACTCAGCCAGGTCGTCCAGGGGCAGGTGCTCCCCGGGCCGGTCCTCGGTCCGCACCTCGGTCCGCACCTGGGTCCGCTCCAGGGACCGGTGCCGGTCGAGCCGGTGCCGACCGCCGTCGAGCTGCTGCGCGCCGCCCGCTCGCCCAAGCAGCTGCCGGCCAGCAAGGACAACGCCGCCTGAGGCCGGTGTCGTCGATGGAACGCGAGCCCGCCGAGCGGGCGGCTGCCGCGGTACGGGCCTCGCTGGCCGCACCTCGGCAGCCGCAGCTCGGCCGACTGGTCGCGGCGGCGCGGGCGGCCGGCGGCCTGGACGCGCGGCTCGGCTCCGAACTGCTCGCGGTGGCGCGCCCGGCCCGGCTGGTACCGGGGATGCTGGCCGGGGCCGACGACCCGGAGGGGCTGCTCGCCGCCGAACTCCGGGCCCTGGTGGCCGAGTTCCTCGGCGCCGACGCCGAGCGCTGGCACGGTCTGCAGGAGCAGCTCTCCGGCTACCGCGGCACGCTGCCCGACCTGCTCGCGGCCCGGCCCAGTCCCGCCGCGGGCCCGGACGAGTGGTACCCGCCGAGCCGGAACGTGCTCGGGGTGCTGGCCTTCCTGCTGGACCGGCTCCCGGACCAGGACGTCCGCGCGCTGCTGCCCGCCCTGCCCGAGGCCCTGCTCGAACAGCTGCGCCCGCTGACCGCCGTCGCGCCTGCGCCCGCGCGGGCCGCACCGCCCCGGGTCGCCGAGTCCGCGCTGATGGCGCTGGACCTGCTGCGCCGCGCCTGCGGTGACACCCAGCCACCGCTGCCGGAGGACCCCGAGGTGCTGGCCGCGCTGCTGGCCACCGGCGCCTACGACCTGCCCAACTGGACCACCCCGGCCTGGCTGCTCGACGCCTGCGACGCAGCCGGTCTGCCCCGGCCCGAGCGGGTCTACGGCCACCACACCGCGGAGCTGGTCACCGCGACCTTCCGCGAGTTCTGCGCCGCCGCGCCCGCCGAGGGACCGGGCCGGGACGCCGCCGAGTACGCGGACACCGCCCTGGCCCGCGGACTGGTGCGCGCCGCCGACCTGCTGGCGGTGGTCCCGGCTCGGTTCACCCTGGGGCGGTGCCCCGCGTTCCGGGACACGGCCCTGGTTGCCGAAGCCGAGCCGCCCGGGCTGCCGGAGCGAGGACCCGGGCAGGGTTTCGACGAGCTGGGCGACGGGATGGTCGCGCACCTGCTGGACCGCGCCCTGGACACCGGCCGGATGGACGGAGCCGACCTGCTGATCCGCACCGCCCCGGCCGCCCGGGTGCTGATGTACCTGTCCGGCGCGCTGGTCCGCGACGACCTGCCGCAGGCCACCCGGGTGGCGCTCGCCACACTCGCCGAGCAGGTGCCGCTGATCCTGGGCACCGATCCGGTGCGATGGGCCCGCCTGGGCGCGGCGCTGACGGGCCGTGACCCCGGCTGGGACGGCCGCGGCAGCGTGGCCGACCTGCTGGAGCACTGCGCGGGCGGGGCCGCCGCCGGTTGACGCTCGGTCGGCGGACGTGGTGGTATCAGCAGGCCAAACGGAGGCATGGAGAGGAAGCCGGTGAAGGGGGAGACCCCCAGTCCGGCGCGGTCCCGCCACTGTCACCGGGGAGCGCCCTCGAACGACGGCCACGGCGGCGGTCACCCCCCTCTACCGGGTGGTGGCACTGCGGGAAGGCCCGGGGGCGTGTCGATCCGGAAGCCAGGAGACTCTCGCCCCCGGTTCGTCGATCCAGGGCGCGGACCCTGAGTGAGGACATCCACCGCCATGCGCGTTTCTGCTCCGCCACCACCTCTGCCTGCTGTCCCCGCCATCGCCCGGCCCTGCGGCTGACGGCCGTGCGGGCGACGACCGCCCTGGGGCTCGCAGCCGGATACGCAGCCGACGCCGCCTTCGGCGACCCCCGGCGCGGGCACCCGGTGGCCGGGTTCGGCCGGGCCGCCGGGGCGCTGGAGCGGCTGCTCTGGCAGGACCGGCGCGACAGCGGAGCGGTCTTCACGGCGCTCTGCGTCGGCACGGTGGCGGTTGCGGCCCGGTGCGGCGAGCGGGCACTGCGGCGCACCCCGGCGGGAACGGCGCTGTTCACGGCCGCGGCCACCTGGACCGTGCTCGGCGGCGCGTCCCTGGTGCGGGAGGCGCGGACCATCGGCGCGGCTCTGGAGGCAGGCGACCTGGCGGCGGCGCGCGAGCGGCTGCCGTACCTCTGCGGACGCGACCCCAGGGAGCTGACGGAGCAGCAGATCGCCCGTGCGGTGGTCGAGTCGGTGGCCGAGAACACCGCCGACGCGGTGGTGAACGCCCTGGCGTGGGGCGCGGTGGCAGGCGCTCCCGGGCTGCTGGCGTTCCGTGCGGTGAACACCCTGGACGCCATGGTGGGCCATCGCTCGCCCCGCTACCTGCGCTTCGGCTGGGCCTCGGCCCGGCTGGACGACGTGGCGGGCTGGCCGGGGGCCCGGCTGACCGCGCTGCTGACCGTCGCCGCCGCGGGGCCGGACCACCGCGGGGAGGCCTGGCGGGTGTGGCGGGCGGACGCCTCCAGCCACCCCAGCCCCAACGCCGGCCAGGCGGAGGCGGCGTTCGCCGGCGCGCTGGGAGTGCAGTTGGGCGGGACCTTGCAGTACGGCGCGAGGGTGGAGCACCGTCCGGTGCTCGGAGCGGGGTCGCGGCCGGTGGCGGTCGCGGACATCGAACGGGCCTGCCGGCTGTCCCGGCGGGTGGGGCTGCTCGCGGTCGGCGTGACCGCGCTGGTCGCAGGGGTACGGAGGGGGCGCCGATGAACGGGGCACTGCTGGTCGCGGGGACCACCTCGGACGCCGGGAAGAGCGTGGTGACCGCCGGTGTCTGCCGCTGGCTGGCCCGGCAGGGGGTCTCCGTCGCGCCGTTCAAGGCGCAGAACATGTCGCTGAACTCCTTCGTCACCGCCGACGGCGCCGAGATCGGCCGGGCCCAGGCGATGCAGGCGGCGGCGGCCCGGATCGAACCCGAGGCGGCGATGAACCCGGTGCTGCTCAAGCCCGGCTCCGACCAGCGCAGCCAGGTGGTGGTGCTGGGGCAGCCGGTCGCCGAGGTCGGCGCGCTGGACTACCGCGAGCGCAAGCCGGCGCTGCTGCGGATCGCCCTGGACTGCCTGGCCGACCTGCGCGGCCGCTACGACGTGGTGGTCTGCGAGGGCGCCGGCTCCCCCGCCGAGATCAACCTGCGCGACCGGGACATCGCCAACATGGGCCTGGCGGTCGCCGCCGCGCTGCCGGTGGTGGTGGTCGGCGACATCGACCGGGGCGGGGTCTTCGCGTCCATGTACGGGACGCTGGCGCTGCTGTCCGCAGAGGACCAGCGGCACCTGGCCGGATGGATCGTCAACAAGTTCCGCGGCGACGTCCGGCTGCTCAAGCCGGGCCTGGACATGCTGGAGCAGTTGACGCACCGTCCGTCCCTGGGCGTGCTGCCGATGCTGCCGGGTCTGTGGCTGGACGCCGAGGACTCACTGGACCTGGCCGGACTGGTCGACCGGGCGCCCAGCGGCGGCGCCTCCGGCGAGGAGGTGCTGCGGGTCTCGGTGGTGCGGCTGCCCCGGCTGTCCAACTTCACCGACATCGACGCGCTGGCCCAGGAGCCGGGGGTGCTGGTGCGCTGGGCCACCCGGCCGGAGGAGCTGGCCGACGCCGACCTGGTGGTGCTGCCCGGCACCAGGGCCACCGTCGCCGACCTGGCCTGGCTGCGCGAGCGCGGCCTGGACGCGGCGCTGGCCGGACGCGCCGCCGAGGGGTGGCCGGTGCTGGGGGTGTGCGGCGGCTACCAGATGCTGGCGCTGACCATCCTGGACGAGGTCGAGTCCAGGGCCGGAGCCGTCCCCGGCCTCGGGCTGCTGCCGGTTCGGGTGGAGTTCGCGACCGCCAAGACGCTGGCCCGGCCGGTCGGCGAGGCCTACGGGGAGACCGTGGCCGGCTACGAGATCCACCACGGGGTGGCCGCCGTCGAGGGCGGCGAGCCCTGGCTGGACGGGGTCCGCCAGGGCTCGGTCTGGGGCACCACCTGGCACGGCGCACTGGAGAACGACGGCTTCCGCCGCGCCTTCCTGCGCGAGGTCGCTACGGCCGCCGGCCGCCGCTTCGTGCCGGCCCCGGACACCTGCTTCGCGGCGGCCCGCGAGGAACGGCTGGACCGGCTGGGCGATCTGATCGAGGAACACGCCGACACCGCGGCACTGCTGCGGCTGATCGAGGGCGGCGTACCGGACGGGCTGCCGTTCGTGCCGCCGGGTGCGCCGTGACCGAACCAACCACTTCTGGAGAGGTACCTGCTGTGACGACGGTGCTGCTGCTGTCCACCTCCGACACCGACCTGCTGGCCGCCGGTGCCGCCGACGCCGGCTACCGGGTCGCCAACCCGACCAGGGTCGAGGCCGGTGAGGAGCTGGACGCGCTGCTCACCGGCGCGGACCTGGTCGTGGTGCGGCTGCTGGGCGGCCGGCGGGCCTGGGAGGACGGGCTGGCCACGATCGCCCGCTCCGGGGTGCCCGCGGTGCTGCTGGGCGGCGAGTCGGTGCCGGACGCCGAGCTGATGGGGATGTCCTCGGTCCCGGCCGGGGTGGTCGCCGAGGCGCTGTCCTACCTGGTCGAGGGCGGTCCGGCGAACCTGGCCGAGCTGGCCCGGTTCCTCTCCGACACGGTGCTGCTGACCGGCGAGGGTTTCGCCCCGCCGCAGCCGATGCCGCTGTACGGGGTCAGCGGTTCGCGTCCGTTCGTCGAGGGCCGCCCGACCGTGGGGGTGCTCTTCTACCGGGCCCACGAACTGTCCGGCAACACCGCCTTCGTGGACACCCTGTGCGACGCCGTCGAGGCGCGCGGCGGCAATGCGCTGCCGGTGTTCTGCGGTTCGCTGCGCGGCGCCGACGCCGAGCTGTTCGCGCTGCTGGGCCGGTGCGACGCGGTGGTGGCGACGGTGCTGGCCTCCGGCGGCACGGTGGCGGCCGACGCCAGCGCCGGGGGCGCCGAGGAGGCCTGGGACATCGGGGCGCTGGCCCAGCTGGACATCCCGGTGCTGCAGGGCCTGTGCCTGACCTCCACCCGGGCCGCCTGGGAGGCCTCCGACGCGGCGCTGTCGCCGATGGACGCGGCCATGCAGGTCGCCATCCCCGAGTTCGACGGACGGCTGATCACCGTCCCGTTCTCCTTCAAGGAGCTGGGCGAGGACGGCATCCCGGTCTACGCCGCCGACCCCGAGCGGGCCGCCCGGGTGGCCGGGATCGCGCTGCGGCACGCGGCGCTGAAGCACAAGCCCAACGCCGAGAAGAAGATCGCCGTGGTCTTCACCGCCTACCCGACCAAGCACTCCAGGGTCGGCAACGCGGTCGGCCTGGACACCCCCGCCTCGGCGGTACGGCTGCTGGACGCGCTGCGCGGGGCCGGCTACCGGGTCGCCGACTACCCGTCCGGCGGCGACGAGCTGATCCACAAGCTGATCGCCGCGGGCGGCCACGACGTGGAGTGGCTGACCGAGGAGCAGCTGCGGGCCGCCCCGGCGCGGGTGCCGCTGGCCGACTACCAGGCCTGGTTCGCCACCCTGGACCAGGAGTTGCGCGAGGGCATCCTGCGGCACTGGGGCGAGGCCCCCGGCAGCCTGTACGTCGACAACGGCGACATCGTGCTGGCCGCGCTGCAGTTCGACAACGTGATGCTGATGATCCAGCCGCCGCGCGGCTTCGGCGAGAACCCCATCGCCATCTACCACGACCCCGACCTGTCGCCCTCGCACCACTACCTGGCCGCCTACCGCTGGCTGGAGCAGTCCTGGGGCGCCGACGCCGTGGTGCACCTGGGCAAGCACGGCACCATGGAGTGGCTGCCCGGCAAGGGCCTCGGCCTGTCGGCGGGCTGCGCCCCGGACGCGGTGCTGGGCGAACTGCCGCTGGTCTACCCGTTCATCGTGAACGACCCCGGCGAGGGCACCCAGGCCAAGCGCCGCGGCCACGCCACCATCGTGGACCACCTGGTGCCGCCGATGGCCCGTGCCGACACCTACGGCGACCTGGCCAAGCTGGAACAGCTGCTGGACGAGTACGCGTTGGTCAAGGACCTGGACCCGGCCAAGGCCCCGGCGGTCCGGGCGCAGATCTGGACCCTGGTGAAGGCCGCCGAGCTGCACCACGACCTGCATGTCGAGGACCAGCCGGACGAGGAGGCCTTCGACGAGTTCGTGATGCACATCGACGGCTACCTCTGCGAGATCAAGGACGTGCAGATCCGCGACGGGCTGCACATCCTGGGCGGCGGCCCGGTGGACGAGGCCAGGGTCAACCTGGTGCTGGCGGTGCTGCGTTCGGCCCAGGTGTGGGGCGGGAAGGCCGATGCGCTGCCGGGGCTGCGGGCGGCGCTGGCGGCCGAGTTCGGCCTGGTGGAGAAGGAGTTGCTGGCGGAGCCCGGCGCGCCGGTGAAGGTCCCGGCAGAGCTGACCGCGCTGGTGGCCGGACCGGCCCGGAGCGCCGCCGACGCGGTGGACCTGCTGGAGCAGCTGTGCCGCAGGCTGGCCGAGGGGATGGAGCAGGCGGGCTGGGCCGCCTCCGCCGCCGAGCCGCTGGTGCGCGAGGTGCTGGGGCATGCCAACGCCGAGGCCGCCGCGGTGCTGCGGTTCGCCGCCGACGAGGTGGTCCCCCGGCTGGAGCGGACCACCGACGAGCTAACCCACATCCTGCGGGCGCTGCGCGGCGGTTACGTCCCGGCCGGTCCCTCCGGGTCTCCCACCCGCGGGCTGGTGAACGTCCTGCCGACCGGGCGGAACTTCTACTCGGTCGACCCCAAGGCCATTCCGTCCCGGCTCAGTTGGGAGGTCGGGCAGGCACTGGCCGACTCGCTGGTGGCCCGCTACCTGGCCGACACCGGCGGCTATCCGCGCTCGGTCGGGCTGACCGTGTGGGGCACCTCCTGCATGCGCACCCAGGGCGACGACATCGCGGAGATCCTGGCGCTGCTCGGCTGCCGTCCGGTCTGGGACGACGCCTCCCGCCGGGTCACCGGCTTCGAGATCGTCCCGACCGCCGAACTCGGCCGTCCCCGGGTGGATGTGACGGTCCGTATCTCCGGCTTCTTCCGGGACGCCTTCCCGCACGTGGTGGCGCTGCTGGACGACGCGGTGCAGGCGGTGGCGGCGCTGGACGAGCCCGGGGACGCCAACTACGTCCGGGCCCACGTCGAGCAGGACACCGCCGAGCACGGCGACCGGCGCCGGGCCACCGCCAGGATCTTCGGGTCCAAGCCGGGCGCCTACGGGGCCGGGCTGCTGCCGCTGATCGACGCCCGCAACTGGCACTCGGACGCCGACCTCGCCGAGGTCTACGCGGTCTGGGGCGGCTACGCCTACGGCCGCGGCCTGGACGGCCGGGCCGCGCGGGGCGACATGGAGCAGGCGTTCCGCCGGATCTCGGTGGCGGCCAAGAACATCGACACCCGCGAGCACGACCTGGTCGACGCCGACGACTACTTCCAGTACCACGGCGGCATGGTGGCGATGGTCCGTCATCTGACGGGTGCTTCGCCGGAGGCCTACGTCGGCGACAGCGCCACCCCGGACCAGGTCAAGACCCGCACCCTGGGCGAGGAGACCCACCGGGTCTTCCGGGCCCGGGTGGTCAACCCCCGCTGGATGGCGGCGATGCGCCGGCACGGCTACAAGGGCGCCTTCGAGATGGCCGCCACCGTGGACTACCTCTTCGGCTACGACGCCACCGCCGGTGTCGTGGACGACTGGATGTACGAGAAGCTGGCCACCGAGTACGTCTTCGACCCCACCAACCGCGAGTTCATGAAGCAGTCCAACCCCTGGGCGCTGAGGGGCATCACCGAACGCCTGCTGGAGGCGGCGGACCGGCAGCTGTGGGCCGAGCCGGACCAGGACACCCTGGACCAGCTGCGCGCCACCTACCTGGAACTCGAAGGCGACCTCGAAGGGGACGACCAGTGACCGACTCCCGCTATCCCTTCACCGCGATCGTCGGCATGGACGACCTGCGCCTCTCGCTGCTGCTGAACGCGGTGTCCCCGCAGGTCGGCGGGGTGCTGGTGCGCGGCGAGAAGGGCACCGCCAAGTCGACCATGGTGCGGGCGCTGGCCGGGCTGCTGCCGTCGATCGCGGTGGTCGACGGCTGCCGCTTCGCCTGCGACCCGGCCGCACCGGACGCCCAGTGCCCGGACGGGCCGCACGACACCGCCGCACCGGCCGCCGAACGGGCCACCCGGCTGGTGGAGTTGCCGGTCGGGGTGTCCGAGGACCGCATCGTCGGCTCGCTGGACCTGGAGCGGGCGCTGGCCGAGGGGGTCAAGGCCTACGAGCCCGGGCTGCTCGCCGCCGCGCACCGGGGCGTGCTCTACATCGACGAGGTGAACCTGCTCAACGACCACCTGGTCGACCTGCTGCTGGACGCCGCCGCGATGGGCCGCTCCTACGTCGAGCGCGAGGGCGTCTCGGTGCGCCATGCGGCGCGGTTCCTGCTGGTCGGGACGATGAACCCGGAGGAGGGCGAGCTGCGTCCGCAGCTGCTGGACCGGTTCGGCCTGACCGTCGAGGTCGCCGCGACCCGGGAACCGGTGGAGCGGGCCGAGGTGGTCCGGCGGCGGCTGGCCTACGACGCCGACCCGGAGGGCTTCGCGGAGCGCTGGGCGCAGCAGGAGAAGGAGCTCGCGGCCCGGATCACCGCGGCGCGGGCGCTGCTGCCCGCCGTGCTGCTGGGAGATCCGGCGCTGCGTCAGATCACCGCCGTGTGCGCCGCGTTCGAGGTGGACGGGCTGCGCGCGGACATCGTGATGGCGCGGACCGCCGTCGCGCTGGCGGCCTGGGCCGGCCGGACCGAGGTCACCGCCGAGGACGTCCGCACCGCCGCGCAGCTGGCGCTGCCGCACCGGCGCCGGCGCAACCCCTTCGACGCGCCCGGCCTGGACGAGGAGAAGCTGGACCAGACCCTGGAGCAGTCGGCCGCCGAGGAACCGGACGGCGGCCCCGACGACGACGGCCCCGGCCCCGAGGGACCGCCCGACGGCGGCGGTCCTGACGGTCCGTCGGGCGGTGGCCAGGACGCTCCCGAGCCAGAGGCCTCCGGGCAGGAGAACTCCGGTGAGGAGAGCGCGCCCAGCCGCACCGCCCCGGCGCCGCCCCAGCCCGCCGCACCGGCCGCCTCCCCCTACCGGACCCGGCTGCTGACCGTGCCCGGGCTCGGCGAGGGCGCCGGGGGGCGCCGCTCGCGGGCCCGCACCGACAGCGGCGGCCACACCGTCCGGGCGGCCCGGCCGACCGGGGCGCTGCAGCGGCTGCACCTGGCCGCCACCGTCCAGGCCGCGGCCCCGCACCAGCTGGCCCGGGGCCGGGACGGACGGGCGCTGCGGCTGCGCCGGGACGACTTCCGCGAGCAGGTCCGCGAGGGCCGCGAGTCCAACCTGGTGCTGTTCGTGGTGGACGCCTCCGGATCGATGGCGGCCCGGCAGCGGATGTCGGCGGTCAAGGGCGCGGTGCTGTCGCTGCTGATGGACGCCTACCAACGGCGCGACAAGATCGGCATGATCACCTTCCGGGGCTCCGAGGCCGTGCTGGCGCTGCCGCCCACCTCCTCGGTCGAGGTCGGTGCGGCCCGGCTGGAGCAGCTGCCGACGGGCGGCCGCACGCCGCTGGCCGCCGGGCTGCTGCGGGCCCACGAGACGCTGCGGCTGGAGCGGCTGCGCGATCCGCGCCGCCGTCCGCTGCTGGTGGTGGTCACCGACGGCCGGGCCACCGGCGGGTCGCAGGCACTCCCCGACGCCCGTCGGGCGGCGCAGCTGCTGGCCGCGCAGGGCACGGCGGCCGTGGTCGTCGACTGCGAGAGCGGACCGGTCCGGCTGGGCCTGGCCGCCGAGTTGGCGCAGCACCTGGCCGGCGAGGCGGTCCGGCTGGAGGAGCTGGCCGCCGACAGCGTCACCCACCTCGTCACCGACCTCATCCACACCGACCGTGGACACAGCAAGCAGAAGGAGGCGGCGTAGCCATGCCGCAGGGACAGCCGACCACCGTTCCCGACGACGGCCTGACCACCCGTCAGCGCCGTACCCAGCCCGTGCTCGCCGTGCACACCGGTCCCGGCAAGGGCAAGTCGACCGCCGCCTTCGGGCTGGCCCTGCGGGCCTGGAACCAGGGCTGGCCGATCGGGGTGTTCCAGTTCGTCAAGTCCGCCAAGTGGAAGGTCGGCGAGGAGCACGCGCTGCGGGTGCTGGGCGCCAGCGGCGAGGGCGGCAGTGTGGCCTGGCACAAGATGGGCGAGGGCTGGTCCTGGGTGCAGCGCGACATCGAGGACAGCGAGGACGCCGCCCGCGAGGGCTGGGAGCAGGTCAAGCGCGACCTGGCGGCCGAGACCTACCGGCTCTACGTCCTGGACGAGTTCACCTATCCGCTGCACTGGGGCTGGATCGACACCGACGAGGTGCTGGCGGTGCTCAAGGACCGTCCGGGCAGCCAGCATGTGGTGATCACCGGCCGCAACGCCCCGGCGGCGCTGGTGGACGCCGCCGACCTGGTCACCGAGATGACCAAGGTCAAGCACCCGATGGACGCGGGCCGCAAGGGCCAGCGCGGCATCGAGTGGTAGCGCTCCCCCGGCTCGTCCTGGCCGCCCCCTCCTCCGGCAGCGGGAAGACCACCGTCGCCACCGGGCTGATGGCCGCGCTCACCGGGCTGGGGCTGGCGGTGTCGCCGCACAAGGTCGGTCCCGACTACATCGACCCCGGCTACCACGCGCTCGCCACCGGCCGTCCCGGACGCAACCTGGACGCCTTCCTGTGCGGACCCGAGCGGCTGCCCGGGCTGCTGCTGCACGGCGCGGCCGGGGCGGACGTCGCCGTGGTCGAGGGCGTGATGGGGATGTTCGACGGGGCGGCGGGGCGTGGGGAGTTCGCCTCGACGGCGCATGTCGCCAAGCTGCTGCGGGCGCCGGTGGTGCTGGTGGTGGACGCCTCCTCGCAGAGCAGGTCGGTGGCGGCGCTGGTGCACGGGTTCGCGTCCTGGGATCCGGAGGTGCGGCTGGGCGGGGTGATCCTCAACCGGGTCGCCTCGGACCGGCACGAGGAGCTGCTGCGGGACGCCCTGGAGAGCGGCGGCGTGCCGGTGCTCGGTGCGGTGCGGCGGCAGGCCGAGGTGGTGACGCCCAGCCGGCACCTGGGGCTGATCCCGGCGGTGGAGCGGGACGCCGAGGCGCTGCGCGCGGTGCGGTCCATGGGCGAGCTGGTCCGGGCCGGGGTGGATCTGGAGGCGCTGCTGGCGCTGGCCCGCAGCGCTCCCCCGCTGGACGCCGAACCCTGGGACCCGGCTGCGGAGATCGAGGCGCTGGGCGGACCGGTGCCGGGGCGGCCGGTGGTCGCGTTGGCCTCGGGTGCCGCCTTCTCCTTCAGCTACGCCGAGAACGCCGAACTCCTCGCCGCCGCCGGCGCCGAGGTCGCCCCGTTCGACCCGCTGCGCGACGAGAAGCTGCCGGAAGGCACCTCCGCGCTGGTCATCGGCGGCGGCTTCCCCGAGGTGTACGCGGAGCGGCTGTCCGGCAACACCGCGCTGCGGGAGTCGGTCCGGGCGCTCGCCGCCTCCGGTGCGCCGCTGGTGGCCGAGTGCGCCGGGCTGCTCTACCTGGCGCGCTCGCTGGACGGGGCCCCGATGTGCGGGGTGCTGGACGCGGAGGCGCGGATGACCGAGCGGCTGACCCTGGGCTACCGCGAGGCGGTGGCGCTGTCGGACAGCCCGCTGGCGACGGCCGGGACCCGGCTGAACGGGCACGAGTTCCACCGCACGGTCTGCGAGCCGGGCGGCGGTCCCGCACCCGCCTGGGGCTGGCGCGGGGCGGCCGGGCCGCGTACCGAGGGGTTCACCTCGCCCACCCTGCACGCCTCCTACCTGCATCTGCACTGGGCCGGCGCCCCGCAGCTGCCGCACCGGCTGCTCGGGCACGCACTGCTCGGCGCCTGAACCGCCGTCAGCGCCTGCGAGCCGCCGTCAGCGCTTGAGCCGCCGTCAGCGCTTGAGCTGTCGCGCCTGCTCGCGGCCGTAGGCCCGCAGCAGGAAGGGCAGCCGGTAGCGGCCGGTGCCCGCCCCGTACCGGACCAGCACCGAGGCCCGGATCAGCCCGGCCCAGGCGGCCTCCAGCGCCGGGCCCGAGAGCGGCGTCCCCGGCAGCGCCAGCCCGGCGCAGGCCTGGTGCGCGTCGGCCAGGTCGAAGCCGACCGGGACCCCCGACAGCGCGGCCCACAGCAGCCGCTCGTCGTCGGTGCACAGCTCGTGGCTGGCCTCGGCGGCGGACCGCAGCGTGCGGTCCGGCAGATGGCGGCGGCCCGCCTCGGCGTGCGCCGGATCGAGTTCGCCGGGAGCCAGCGCCAGCAGCCCGGCCGGGCAGGCGGTCTCAGTCATCAGCCGCCGGGGCGGGGTGTCGACCAGGCGGCTGGCGGCCAGCACCAGGGCCAGCGGGTTGCGGTCCAGCAGGTGGCACAGCGGCAGCGCGTCCAGGTGCTCCCTGCCTCCCCGGGCCATCGGGCCGGCGCCGAACTGACGGGCCCTCAGCCGTAGCAGCGCCACCGCCGGGGTCTCGGCCAGCGGTTCCAGGCGCTGGACGTGCTCATGGTGCGAACCGGGGCCGGCCCGGCCTGCGCAGAGCACCGTCAGCTCGGGGCAGGTGTCCAGCAGGTACTCCAGTGCCGCCGCGCCCCGGCCCCTGAGCCGTTCGGTGCCGTCAAGCAGCAGCAGGGTCGGCTCGGTCCCCAATGCGCTGGCCAGGCCGCCCAGTTCGGAGACACCGGGACGCTCGGGCACCCGCAGGGCGTAGCCGAGGGTGACCGCGAAGAGCTCGGGTGCGAGCAGCGAGCCGAGATCGGCCCGGCGGACCCGGCCGCCGACCTCGCCGTGCCAGACCTCCGCGGCCTTCCGGGCCAGCCGGGTCTTGCCTACGCCCACCGTCCCGGTCAGCGCGACCAGCCGCCGGGTGCCCAGTGCCTGGTGCAGGGAGGCGAGTTCGCGGTCCCGGCCGAGCAGGGTGTCGTCGGTCGGGCAGGGCTCGGGCGGAGTGGCTGCCTCGGTGGCCATGGCGGCCTCCTCGTGTCGGTGCGGAGCGAGTCGGTGCGAGGACGGGTCAGTGCAGGGCGGGCGCCCGGAACAACGACCGGGCCCGCCACGGCACCCCCCGCCAGTGGAACCGGGGGAGCCCCTGCTGCAACGGCGGATGCCGTGACGGTCGCCGGGCTGCCCCCCGTACCGGTCCCAGAGGCCCTTGCGGACCCCCTGCTGTACCCGGCTCCGGTGCGGCCCGACGTGCTTCCAGCATCGACCGCGGGCCCCGGCCCGGGCATCGGTAACCGACCGAAACAGGTATACCTAGATCTGCGCCGGCACCTACCTAGACGCTGTCCTCCACGACCTGCGAGCGGGCCACGGCCGCGGCGATCTCGGTGCGCGAGGAGAAGCCCAACTTGGCCAGGATGTGCTCGACATGGGCGTCGGCGGTGCGCTTGGAGATCACCAGCAGCTCGGCCACCTGACGGTTCGACATGCCCTGCGCGACCAGCGCGGCGACCTCGCGCTCACGGCGGGTCAGCAGATCCGGTCCCGGGGCCCGCGCCGGCTGCTCCGGCCCGCTCGACTCCGGCCCGCTCGGCACCGGCTGCGGGGTGTCCGCCTCGGAGAGGGCCAACTCGACGGCCCGCTCCGGCTCGCAGGACGCCCCCTGCCGGTGGCACTCCGCCCGGAGCGGCTCGCCGAGGGCCGCGACGATCAGCCGCACCGCCGTGTCGTGCGGCCCGTGCAGCTCGACGGCGCCGCTCAGCGGGAGCCCGGACCGCTCCCAGAGCGCGGCGGCGGCGCCCAGCAGCCAGGCGGCCCGGCGGTGCCGGCCCTCCGCGGCCGCGACCCAGGCCAGCACCTCCAGCGCGTACGCCTGCCCGGTGCGGTCGCCCAGCTCGGTGCGCAGCCGCAGTGACTGACGGGCGGTCAGCGAGGCCTCCTGGTACTGGCCGAGGGCGAACTGCGCCTGGGCCTTCACCAGCAGCAGGAAGCCGCGCAGCCAGCACTCGTCCGGCTCCGCGGCCAGCACCGCCAGGTGCGCGTCGCAGATCTCCACGCCCTTGTCCGGACGGTCGGTGGTCACGTGCTTGAGGGCCCAGTGCGCCATCATCAGGCCGTCGCTGACCGGGTCCTCACCGGGGCGCAGATACTCGAAGATCTTCTGGGTGTGGGCCTCGACCTGCTCGTAGTCGCCGCGCCAGCCCGCGGCCAGGGTCAGGAAGTGGTGCGCGTGCAGCCGCAGCCGGTCGTCGTCCAGCCGCTCCGCGATCGCCAGCGCCTCCAGCAGGCCCGGCAGCGCGCCGTCGTGGTCGCCGGCGAACAGCGACAGCTGGGCGCCGAGGCTGAGCGCCAGCGACCGGGCCGCGGTGGGCGCGGGCTGCTCGGCGAGGGCCAGGTCGATCCAGTGCCGCCCCTCGGCGTGCAGCCCGGAGCAGACCCAGAAGGCCCACAGGTCGGTGCAGAAGGACAGGGCCTGGTCGGGATCGGTGGAGCTGTCGATCTGGAAGCGCAGCGCGGCGCGCAGGTTCTCCAGTTCCGGGCCGAGCGCGCGGAACAGCGGCAGCTGCGCGTCGGTGGCGAAGCGGGTCCGGAACTCGCCCGCCATCGCCCGGTAGTGGGCCAGGTGCCGGTGCCGGACCGCGGCCTCCTCGCCGGTCTGCTCCAGCCACTCGCCGCCGTACTCGCGGATGGTGTCCAGCAGCCGGTAGCGGGTCCGGGCGTCCTCGGAGTCCACCCGCAGCACCACCGACTTGTCGACCAGGCCGATCAGCTGCTCCAGCACCGTGCCGGCGGCGAGCTCGCCGCCGGCGCAGACCCGTTCCACCGCGGTCAGGTCGAAGCTGCCGGCGAACACCGACAGCCGCGCCCAGAGCAGCCGCTCCTCGGCCGTGCACAGCTCGTGGCTCCAGCCGATGGTGGTGCGCAGGGTCTGGTGCCGCGGCAGTGCGGTGCGCCGGCCGCCGGTGAGCAGCCGGAAGCGGTCCTCCAGCCGGGCCACCAACTGGTCCAGCGGGAGGGCGCGGAGCCGTACCGTGGCGAGTTCGATGGCCAGCGGGATGCCGTCCAGCCGTCGGCACAGCGCCAGCACGTCGGCGCGGTTGCCGTCGCCCAGGGCGAAGCCCGGCAGCACCGCGGACGCCCGCTGGGCGAACAGCGCCACCGCGCCGACCCCGTCCGGGCCCTCGTCCTGGACCGGCAGCGGGGGGATGACCAGGGTGTGCTCCCCCGGGACGTCCAGCGGCTGCCGGCTGGTCGCCAGGATGCCGATCCCCGGCGCGTCCCGCAGCAGCAGGTCGGCGAGCATGGCGCAGGCGTCGACCAGGTGCTCGCAGGTGTCCAGCACCAGCAGTGCGGTCCGGTCGGCCAGGTACTCGGTGAGGAAGTCCAGCGGCGGACGGGCCGTCTGGTCCACTATCCCCAGCGCGGCGCAGACCGCCCTGGGCAGCAGTTCGGGCTCGGGCAGGGCGGAGAGCTCGACCAGGAAGACGCCGTCCGGATAGCGCTCGCGCATCCCGGCGACGGTGCGCAGTGCGATCCGGGTCTTGCCGACCCCGCCGGGGCCGGTCAGGGTGACCAGTCTGGCCTGCGTCAGCAGCCGTTCCACGGTGGCCAGTTCGGCGCTCCGGCCGACGAAGCCGGTGACCTCGGCGGGCAGTTCCCCGACTCGCCTGCCATGGACGCTGAAGGTCATGTCCACCCCGCCCGCCTCGCCGGTCCGCACTCTTCCGAGAGTATCGGTTCGTTCACTCCCGGTGGTGGTGATCAGTCAGAACGGCGGGGAACGGGGCGTGGGCGACGACACAGCCGCCCCGGTTGACCTGGCGACGGGCCACGTGGTGGGATTTTGGAGCCTTGTACGGCGGCAATGATGAGGAAGTCCGGTGCGAATCCGGCGCGGTCCCGCCACTGTCACCGGGCGGCGCGCCCGAGCACCGGGTGCGGTCGTCCCCGAGCCAGGAACTCTGGCCGCCGACACCACGATCCGGGGCGCGGACCCCGAGTGAGGACTACTGCCATGCGCTGCTGCGCCCCTGTGCCCTGCCGCCTGCCCGCACCGTGGTGACGCCGCGACTGACCGGGGTGGGGATGGGTCCCGGCGATCCGGAACTGGTCACCGTCAAGGCGGTCCGGGTGCTGCGCGAGGCCGCCGTGGTGGTCGTGCCGGTGCTGGACAGCGGCGAGACCGGACGGGCCGAGGCGACGGTGCTGCACCATGTCGCCGGTGCCGCGGCCAAGGTCGAGCGGGTGGTCTTCGCCCTGAACGAGCGCGAGGACCGGGCCCGCCGTGAGGCCGCCTGGGACGCGGCCGGTGCCCGGGTCGCCGAGCTGCTGCGGGAGCACGGCAGCGTCGCCTTCGCCACCATCGGCGACCCCAATGTCTACTCGACCTTCACCTACCTCGCGCAGACCCTGGCGCCGCTGGTCCCCGGCCTGGTGGTGGAGACCGTCCCCGGCATCACCGCGATGCAGGACCTGGCCGCGCGCAGCGGCACCGTGCTGGCCGAGGGGACCGAGCCGCTGACGCTGGTCCCGGTGACCGCCGGCGCGGAGGTGCTGCGGGACGCCCTGGCCGGGCCCGGCACCGTGGTCGCCTACAAGTTCGGACGGCTGGCCGAGCAGGTCGCCGCCGCGCTGCGGGACACCGGCCGGGACAGCAGCGCCGTCTGGGGGTCCGCGCTGGGCCTGCCGGACGAGCAGATCCGTCCGGCCGGACACCCGCTGACCGGACCGCTGCCCTACCTCTCGACCCTGATCGCGCCCGCGACCCGCACCCGCCGTGGAGGCAAGCTGTGACCGGTACCGCTGCGACTTCCGACAACGGCACCGCCGGCAGCACCGGCAGCACCGGCAAGGTCACCTTCGTCGGCGCCGGCCCCGGCGCGGCCGATCTGCTCACCTTCCGCGCGGCCCGGGCCATCGCCGAGGCGGACACCGTGATCTGGGCCGCCAGCCTGGTCCAGGCCGAGGTGTTGGAGCACGCCCGCGAGGACGCCGTGATCCTGGACTCCTCGCTGGTCCCGATGGAGGACGTGCTGGCGGAGTACCGGCGCGCCGCCGAACAGGGCCGCCGGGTGGCCAGGATCCACTCCGGGGACCCCTCGCTGTGGGGCGCGGTCCAGGAGCAGCTGGACCGCTGCCGGGAGCTGGGCCTGGAGACCGAGATCGTCCCCGGCGTCTCCTCCTTCTCCGCCGTCGCCGCCATCGCCCAACGCGAACTGACCATCCCCGAGGTGGCCCAGAGCGTCATCCTGACCCGGCTCGGCGGGGGCAAGACCCCGATGCCGCCCGGCGAGGAGGTGCGCGACTTCGCCCGGCACGGCACCACCATGGCGGTCTTCCTCTCCGCCGCACGCACCAAGCAGCTGGTGGAGGAGCTGACCGCGGGCGGCTACCCGCTGGACACCCCGGTCGTGGTCGCCTACCAGGCGACCTGGCCGGACGAGCTGGTGCTCTACGGCACGCTGGAGACGCTGGAGGCGACCGTCAAGGAGCACCGGCTGTGGAAGCACACGCTGTTCCTGGTCGGCCCGGCGCTGGCGGCGACCGGGACCCGGTCGCACCTCTACCACCCCGGCCACTTCCACACCTTCCGCAAGGCCGACCCGGCGGCCCGGCGCGCCCTGCGCGGCAGCGGCGCCTCGTGACGGACCGGCACCGGCGCCCGTTCCGGCACCGCATCACCGTCCTCGGTGCCGGGCAGGCCGCGGCGCACGCCGCGCTGGTCGCCGGCGCCGGGCTGGTGCTGGGCGCGCGGCGGCACCTGGACGCCGCCGGGGTACCGCCGGAGCGGGCGGTGGCGCTCGGTCCGCTGGCACCGGCCCTGGACGCGGTGGCCGACGCGCTCGACGACGGCGCCGGTCCGGTCGTGGTGCTGGCCTCCGGCGATCCGGGCTTCTTCGGCATCGTCCGCGCCCTGGCGGAACGCTTCGGCCCGGAGGCGCTGGACGTCCGACCCGGCGTCAGCAGCGTCGCGGAGGCCTTCGCCCGGGTGGGTCTGCCCTGGGACGACGCGGTGGTGGTGAGCGCCCACGGCCGTGACCCGCGTACCGCGCTGAACGTCTGCCGGGCGCACCGCAAGGTCGCCGTGCTGACCGCGCCCGGCGCCGGGCCCGCTGAGATCGGGGCGGCGCTGGCCGCCGTCCCCGGGCTGCGGCGCCGGCTGCTGGTGGCGGCCGACCTCGGCGCCGACAGCGAGCGGATCGAGGAGGTGACGCCGGAACAGGCCGCTGCGCGGGACTGGCCCGGCGTCCATGTGGTGCTCAGCCTGGGCCCCGGCGCCGAGCGCCCCGGTGCGATGCGTGCCGTCGCCGGGGGCGCTGACGCCGCCGAGGGCGGCTGGGGACTGCCCGAGGACGCCTTCGAGCACCGCGACTCCATGGTCACCAAGGCCGAGGTCCGTGCCCTCGCCCTGGCCCGACTCGGACCGCGGCTGGGCGAGCTGGTCTGGGACGTGGGCGCGGGCAGCGGCTCGGTGGCCGTCGAGTGCGCCCGGCTCGGCGCGGCCGTGGTCGCGGTCGAGAAGGCAGCGGACGGAGTGCAGCGGGTCACCGCAAACGCAGCGGCGCATGGTCTCGATGTACTCGTGGTACACGGGGCCGCCCCGGATGCCCTCGCCGAACTCCCGGAGCCCGACGCGGTGTTCGTCGGCGGCGGCGGCACGGATCTGCCGGAGATCGTGGCCGCCTGCGCCGAGCGCGCCCGGCGCACCGTGGTGGTGACGCTGGCCGCGCTGGACCGGATCCCAGCCGTGCGGGCCGCACTCCTCGCAGCGGGCTTCACCGCCGAGGGCGTGCAGCTGCAGTCGTCACGGCTGGCCCCGCTGCCTGGCGGAGTGGTCCGCCTGGCCGCCACCAATCCGGTTTTCGTCCTCTGGGGCAACCGACTTGATCCATCGTCAGGAGATGAACAGTGATCGGCTTGATCGCAGCGACGTCGGCCGGCCGCTCGGCCGCCGTCGAACTCGCCGGAGCGCTGGGCGGCTGCACCCTCTACCAGGAGGACACCGTCGCCGCCTCGGTGGCCCGGGCCTGGGCCGAGTGCGAGCAGCTGGTGTGCTTCCTGGCCACCGGCGCCACCGTGCGGCTGATCGCCCCGCTGCTGGCGGACAAGCACGGCGACCCCGGGGTGGTCTGCGTGGACGAGGCCCGGCACTTCGCGGTGTCGCTCGTCGGCGGCCATGACGGCGGCGCCAACCGGCTGGCCGAGCGGGTCGCCGAAGCCCTGGACGCGCAGCCGGTGCTGACCACCGCCACCGACGCGGTGGGCCTGCCCGGCCTGGACACCCTCGGACTGCACGTCGAGGGTGAACTCGCCGCGGTGAGCCGCGCGCTGCTGGACGGCGCGCCGGTCCGGCTGGTGTCCGACGCGGTCCACCCGCTGCCCGCCCTGCCGCCGAACCTGACGCCTGACGCACCGTCGGAGGCACCGGTGGTCGTCATCAGCGACCGCATCGACGAGGCCGCCGGGCCAGCGACGGTGACGCTGCGTCCGCGCAGCCTGATCGTCGGCGTCGGCGCCAGCCGCGGCGCCCCGGCCGAGGAGGTGCTCGGGCTGGTCGAGGCGGCCCTCGCCGACGCCGGGCTGAGCCGGCACTCCGTCAGCTACCTGGCCACCGTGGACGCCAAAGCCGACGAGCCAGGGCTGCTCGCGGCCGCCGCCGCCCTCGGCGTGGACCTGGTCGCCCACCCCGCCGAGGCGCTCGCCGCCGTCGCCGTCCCCAACCCCTCGCCCGCCCCGCAGGCGGCCGTCGGCACGCCCAGCGTGGCCGAGGCGGCGGCGCTGCTCGGCGGCGGCGAACTGCTGGTGCCCAAGCGGAAGTCCGCCCCCGAGGGCCGGGCCGCGATGGCCACCGTCGCCGTGGTCCGCAAGTCGCCGCGCGGACGTCTGGCGCTGGTCGGGCTCGGCCCAGGGGCGCGCGACCTGCTCACCCCGCGGGCGCGCGAGGAACTGCGCCGGGCGTCGGTGATCGTCGGCCTGGACCAGTACGTCGACCAGATCCGCGACCTGCTGCGCCCCGGCACCCGGATCGAGGCCACCGGCCTCGGCGCCGAGGAGGAGCGCGCCCGCAGCGCCGTACGCCTGGCCGAGCAGGGCCATGCCGTCGCCCTGATCGGCAGCGGCGACGCGGGCGTCTACGCCATGGCCTCCCCCGCACTGGCCGAGGCCGGCCCGGACATCGACGTGGTCGGCGTCCCCGGGGTCACCGCCGCGCTGGCCGCCTCCTCGCTGCTGGGCGCGCCGCTGGGGCACGACCACGTCTCGATCAGCCTCTCCGACCTGCACACCCCCTGGGAGGTCATCGAGCGCCGGGTCCGCGCCGCGGCCGAGGCCGACCTGGTGGTCACCTTCTACAACCCGCGCAGCCGGGGCCGGGACTGGCAGCTCCCCAAGGCGCTGTCGCTGCTGGCCGAGCACCGAAGGCCGGACACCCCGGTCGGGGTCGCCCATGCGATCTCCCGCGCCGACGAGTGGCACACCGTCACCACCCTGGCCGAACTGGACGTCACCACCGTCGACATGACCACCGTCGTGGTGGTCGGCAACACCGCCTCGCGCACGGTCGCGGGCCGGATGGTCACCCCGCGCGGCTACCGGTGGCAGTCATGACGGCGCGCCAGGTCCACCCCATCGAACGCGAGTCCTACCGTCGCCTCCGCGCCAGGGCCGACACCAGCCATCTCCCGCCGCTCACCCGGGCCGTGGCCGAGCGGGTGGTGCACTCCAGCGCCGACCTCGCCTACCTGGACGACCTGGTGATCGCCGACGAGACGGTGCTGCGCGCCGCCGCCGACGCGCTGGCGGCCGGAGCGCCGCTGGTGGCCGACGTGCAGATGGTCGCCGCCGGCATCACCACCCGCCGGGCGCTGTGCCGGCTCGGCGACGCCAAGGGCGACCCGGCCACCGGGCTGACCCGCTCCGCGGCCGCCGTCCGGCTGGCCCTGGAGGAGGTCGGCCACGGGGCGGTGTGGGTGATCGGCTGCGCCCCGACCGCACTGGAGGAACTGCTGCTGCTGGACGCCCGTCCGGCGCTGGTCATCGGCCTGCCGGTGGGCTTCGTCGGCGCCGCCGAGTCCAAGGCGGCGCTGCGCGCCTCCGGGCTGCCGGCCGTCAGCAACATCTCCGAGAAGGGCGGTTCGGCGGTCGCCGCGGCCGCCGCCAACGCCCTGCTCTACCCGGATCTCTACGAGGAGTCCCCCCAGTGACACCCCCTGCCCTGCTCATCGTCGGCCACGGCACCCGCGACGAGGCCGGCGCCGAGGCGTTCCGCTCCTTCGTCGCCGGGCTGCGCGACCGGCTCCCGGACACCCCGGTCGGCGGCGGCTTCATCGAGCTGTCCCCGCCGCCGCTGGCCGACGCCGTCGCCGAACTGGTCGAGGCCGGGGCCCGCCGCTTCGCCGCGGTCCCGCTGGTGCTGGTCTCCGCCGGACACGCCAAGGGCGACATCCCGGCCGCCCTGGTCCGCGAGCGCGAGCGCCACCCCGGCACCTCCTTCTCCTACGGCCGCCCGCTGGGCCCGCACCCGGCCCTGCTGACCGTCCTGGAGCGGCGGTTGGACGAGGTGCTGGCGCCCGAGGAGCGTGCCGACACCACCGTGCTGCTGGTCGGTCGGGGCTCCACCGACCCGGACGCCAACGCCGAGGTCGTCAAGGTGGCCCGACTGCTCTGGGAGGGCCGGGGCCTGGCCGGGGTGGAGACCGCGTTCGTCTCGCTCGCCGCGCCCGACGTCCCGTCCGGGCTGACCCGCTGCCGGCTGCTCGGCGCCCGGCGGATCGTGGTGCTGCCCTACTTCCTGTTCACCGGCATCCTCCCCGAACGGGTGGAACAGCAGGCCGCCGACTGGGCCGCCGCGCACCCGGACACCGACCTGCGCCAGGCCGCCGTGATGGGCCCCACCGAGGAGTTGGCCGAACTGGTCCTGGCCCGCTACCGGGAGGCACTTGCCGGAGATCTCCGGATGAACTGTGACACCTGCGTCTATCGTGTCGCCATGCCTGGTTTCGAGGACCGCGTCGGTGCGGCGCAGCGCCCGCACCACCACCCTGACGATCCTTCACACGGCTCGTCGCACGGCCCTTCACACGACCACGGGTCCGGCTCGCACACGCATGTCCACTGATCGGGACGGCCGCCCGGACCATCGCTACCTGCGCCACCACGGCGACGCCGAGGTCGGCGGCGGCCTGGTCGACCTGGCGGTGAACGTGCGGGCCGGTACTCCGCCGCCGTGGCTGCGGCAGCGGCTGGCGGACACCCTGGGCGGCCTGGCCGCCTACCCCGACGGACGGGCCGCCCGCGCGGCCGTCGCCCGGCGGCACCGGCGTCCCGACGGCGAGACCCTGCTGACCTCGGGCGCAGCCGAGGCGTTCGTGCTGCTGGCGCGAACCCTCAAGCCGCGCCGGGCGGTTGTGGTGCACCCGCAGTTCACCGAGCCGGAGGCGGCGCTGCGCGACGCCGGACACCCGGTGGAGCGGCTGGTGCTCCGCCCCAGGAACGGCTTCCGGCTCGACCCGGCGGCCGTCCCCGCCGACGCCGACCTGGTGGTGGTCGGCAACCCGACCAACCCGACCTCGATCCTGCACCCGGCCGCCGACCTGGCGGCGCTGGCCCGCCCCGGGCGGACCCTGGTGGTGGACGAGGCCTTCGCGGACACCGTCCCGGGCGAGGCGGAGAGCCTGGCCGGACGGCGGGACCTGCCGGGTGTGGTGGTGCTGCGCAGCCTCACCAAGACCTGGGGCCTGGCCGGGCTGCGCATCGGCTACGTCCTGGCCGCCGCCGCGATGATCGACGCCCTGTCGGCGGCCCAGCCGCTGTGGCCGGTCTCGACCCCGGCCCTGGTCGCCGCCGAGGCGTGCAGCACCCCGGCCGCGCTGGCCGAGGCGGAGGCAGCCGCCCGGGCCACCGCCGAGGACCGGGACTACCTGCTCTCCCGACTGGCGGAACTGCCCAGCATTCGGACCTACGGTCAGCCCGCTGCATCGTTCGTACTCATTCGGATGGCCGGCGCCGCCGGCGTACGGGAGCGGCTGCGCGGCACCGGGTTCGCGGTCAGGCGGGGGGACACCTTCCCAGGTCTGGGGCCCGACTGGCTGCGGATCGCGGTGCGCGACAAGGCCACCCTGGACGCCTTCTTCGAGGCACTGACGGCCCTTCAACTCTGATTCACATACTTGAACTTTGTCCAGCATCTTGACTCGGCCGGATGGGCGGCGTGTCATGTCCTCACACCTGACCCGACGTCACCGAGGACGCCCGCATGGACGACAGCACGCCCCTCGCCGCACCACTGCGCCGCCGCCGCTTCCTCGGCGCCGGCGCCGCCGTGACCGGAGCCGCACTGCTCGGAGCCGGCGCCACCGGGACGGCCACCGCCGCGACCCCCACCGCGGCGGTGGCACCCGGCGCCACCGGAGCCGGAACGCCGGCCGGTGCCGGCGCCGACACCACCGCCGACGCCGCCGACGCCTTCGACCAGCTCCGCGGCGTCTGGTCGGACATCCTCACCGGCGGCAGCGCCGTCGACCCGACCGACCCCGACTACGCGGCGGCCATCGCCACCATCGACGCCATCGCCGCGGCCGACATCGCGCTCTACGACAACTCGGCCACCCCGGCGTCCGTCTACACCGACCTGCCGTTCACCCAGGTGGAGAACGCCAGCGGCACCTACTACCGGATCCGCGACACCGCCATCGCCTGGGCCACCCCGGGCTCGGCCCACTACCAGGACGCCGCCGTCGCCACCCGCCTGGTCGCCGCACTGCAGCTGATCGGCTCGGCCTACTACAAGCCGTCCTCCGCCGAGGTCGGCAACTGGTACCACTGGGAGATCGGCGCACCGCAGGCCCTGGTCAACGCCTGCGCGGTGCTCGGCAGCCAGGTCCCCGCCACCGACCTGGCCTCCTACCTCGCCACCGTGGCCCACTTCGTGCCCGACCCCACCCACCAGCAGTCCGGCACCGTGCTCACCACCGGCGCCAACCGCTCCGACATGTGCCAGATCACCATCCTGCGCGGCATCCTCGCCAAGGACGGCGACCTGATAGCCCTCGGCCGCGACAAGCTCTCCGACATCTACCCCTACGTCACCACCTCGGACGGCTACTACCGCGACGGCGGCTACATCCAGCACGGCACCATCCCCTACAACGGCCACTACTCCTACGTGCTGCTGGACGACCTCAGCCAGCTCTCGCTGCTGCTCAACGGCTCCAGCTGGCCGATCGACGACCCCCAGTTCGCGGTCATCCTGGACTCGGTGGACCTCACCTACGCGCCGTTCATGTACGACGGACTGGTGATGGACGTGGTCCGCGGCCGCTTCCTGTCCCGTCAGGGCGAGACCGACCACGACGCCGGGCACTCCATCACCGAGTCGATCCTCCGGCTGATCCTGGTCGGCTCCCGGGACCAGCAGAAGCGCTGGAAGGCGCTGTGCAAGGGCTGGATCGAGCGCGAGACCTTCGCCGGCATCCGGGCGTCGGCCACCCCGGCGCGGATGGCCCTGGTGAAGTCCGTGCTGGACGACACCAAGGTGCACGCGGTCGGCCAGGGTCCGAACCACGTCCAGCAGCCCTCGATCGAACGCGCGGTGCACCGCCGCCCCGGCTGGGCCTGGACGGTGGGCCTGTCCAGCAGCAGGATCGCCCGGCTGGAGGCCATCAACGGCGAGAACCAGCGCGGCTGGCACACCGGCGACGGCGCGACCTACCTCTACAACGACGACAACGGCCACTACACCGACGCCTACTGGCCCACCGTGGACTGCACCAGGCTGCCCGGCGTCACCGCCGACACCCTGCCGCTGGCCCCCAGCGCCGGCAACGGCACGCTGCCGCCCACCACCTGGTCCGGCGGCGCGGTGCTGGACGGCGCCTGGGGCGCGGTCGGCCTCGACCTGGTCCCCTACGGCTCGCCACTGCGGGCCAGGAAGTCCTGGTTCTGCCTGGACGACTGCGTGGTGGCGCTCGGCGCGGGGATCACCGGAAGCTCCGGCCACACCGTGGAGACCACCCTGGAGAACCGCAACCTGCACGCCTCGGGCCGGAACCGACTGACCGTCAACGGCCGGTCCACCCCCACCACCGCGGGCTGGTCCGGCAGCTTCCCGGCCGCGGGCTGGGCCCATCTGGAAGGCGTCGGCGGCTACGTCCTGCCCGCGGACTCCGCCCCCGGCGCCACCCTGCGCGCCCTGCGCGAACAGCGCACCGGCACCTGGGCCGCCATCGACAACGGGCCCAGCACCGGCGGCACCACCACGCCCTACACCAACAGCTACGCCACCCTCTGGCTCGACCACGGCATCGACCCCAGCGGCGGCAGCTACGTCTATCTGCTGCTGCCGGGAGCGAGCGCGTCGGAGACCGCCCGCAGGGCCGGGCACCCGGACGTCGCCGTCCTGGCGAACACCCCCGCCCTGCAGGCGATCCGATCGGGCCGCAACAACCTCACCGCCGCCAACTTCTTCACCGCCGGCGCCCTCCCCTCCGTGGGCGTCAGCGGCCCGGCGTCGGTCCTGTTCCGGGAGCACGGCGGCCGGCTGACCCTGGCGGTCAGCGACCCGACCTGCACCCAGACCTCACTGACCGTCACCCTGTCCGACCGGCCCCGCTACCGTCGCGGCTTCAGCGACGACCGGGGGTCACCGTGAACCTGCAGGGCGCCGCCCCGGTGGTCACCCTGGACCTCACCCAGGGCCTCCCCGGCACCTCCAGGACGGTGCACCTGTCCTGACCGGCGGCCCACCCCGCCCCGGCTCAGTGCTGCCGACGCCGCCGCCGACGGGTCGTCCCCACGGCCGCGGCACCGGCGCCGACCAGCACCAGCGCGGCACCGGCGATCATCGGGGTCTGACTGCCGCCGCCGGTCTCCGCGAGATTGGTGGTGGCAGCGGCCGGGGTGGCCGCAGCCGGGGAGCCGGCCGCCGCCGAGCCCGCCGACGAGGCGGAGGCCTGCGGCGGCGGGGGCAGCGCGGCACCGCTCGACGCGGCGGAGCTGCTCGGCGCGGACGATCCGGAGGCCGGGCCGGAGGCGGATGCCGAGCTCGACGGGGCCGACGAGCCGTCCCCCTTTCCCTCGGTGCAGTGCACGGCCGCGAGCTCGACCGTGCCGGTCACCTCGGCGACATTCAGGTTCAGCGGATTGACATGGACGTTGAGCTCCAGCGCGGTGGCGGCCGCCGTGGTGGAGGTCACCGTCTTCTTGGACAGCTCCAGGTCGACTATCCCGATACCGGGAACGCTGACCCTGGTCGGTCCGGTCGCGCTCAGCGAAACCCCCCTGCCCAGCACGCTGAGCGTCCCCAGGATGTTGACGTCCGCGCTGGGCCGCCCGCCGACCGGGCAGTCCGCCGTGGCGTGCACCTCCTTGAGGCCCACCAGCTGGGTGAGCAGCCCGGGCAGGCTGAGGTTGGCCTTTACCAGGTCGACCTCGGCATGGGCGCCGTGCCTGTCCACGGTGGCCGCGCTGTGGCCCAGGGTCGCGTCGAGCAGGGTCAGCTGCCGGCCCTGGTCGACGCCGCCGATGGTCGTCGTCAGCATCGAGCCGTCGACGCTCTTCGGCGCGTGCACCGCGTTCAGCGTCAGGTCCACCGGGATGTCCACGGCGCCGTTGATCAGCCTGACGTCCAGCGACAGCCCGGCGGTGGTGGCCGACGCCGTACCCCACCCGGAGCCGCCGGAGCCGTCGGCGCGGGCGGGCTGGGCCGCCGCGAGCAGGGAGACGGCGAGTAAGGCACCGAGGGCGGAACCGGTGCGGCGGATGGTCATCATGTGAAGCCCCCACAGGTGTTCGTCGATCACAGACAGCAATGGGAAAGGACCGGGCGCTCACCCCCAGTTGCGGAGCGCCCGGACACAATCGTGGATGCGGCCTATCCTTACGAACCGTGCGTCACTCTGGAGGCACACGGAGTGTGTTCACCCGAACGAGTGACAGAACCTCAGGTGTCGCTGGAGTCCCACCAGTTCAGGGCAGGCGCCAGTCAATCGGCTGCGCGCCCTGCCGTACCAGCAGCTCATTGGCCCTGCTGAACGGGCGGGAGCCGAAGAAGCCCCGGTCCGCCGAGCGGGGGCTGGGGTGCGGCGCCTCCAGACACGGCGCGGGCCCCAGCAGCGGGCGCAGATTGCGGGCGTCACGCCCCCAGAGGATGGCCACCAGCGCCGGTCCGCGCTCGACCAGCGCCCGGATCGCCTGCTCGGTGACGGCCTCCCAGCCCTTGTCGCGGTGGGCGTTGGGGTTGCGCGGCGCGGTGGTCAGCGACCGGTTGAGCAGCAGCACCCCCTGCTCGGTCCACGGCGTCAGATCGCCGCTGCCGGGTGCGGGCAGCCCCAGGTCCTGCTGGTACTCCTGGAAGATGTTGACCAGGCTGCCCGGCAGCGGCCGCACCTCGGGCGCCACCGAGAACGACAGGCCCACCGCGTGCCCCGGCGTGGGATAGGGGTCCTGACCCACGATCAGCACCCGGACCTGGTCGAACGGCTGCTGGAACGCGCGCAGCACCTGCGGTCCCGGCGGCAGGTAGCCGCGCCCGGCGGCGATCTCCGCGCGGAGGAAGTCGCCCATCGCGGCGACCTGCCCGGCGACCGGCTCCAACGCCTTGGCCCAGCCGGGCTCGACGATCTCATGCAAGGGACGTGCGGCCATGGTGCGTCACTCTAATGCCATACGCGCCCTCCGCTCCACGCGCGCGACAAACCCCATCAAACAGGACAGAATCACCCCATGAACGCGCAGCCGGTCCCGGCACGCCCCGTCCCGGAGCCCCCGCACCACCTCGCCCGGGCCCGGACCGCCGCCTGGGCGTACCTCCGCCGCGCGCCCGGCACGCACCTCTGGCTGCTGGCCCTGTTCGTCACCACCGTGGCCATGCACCGGATGAGCCCGGAGTTCCAGGAGCACTTCCTGCGCCAGCGCTCCACCAATCTGCACCAGCTCGCCACCGACCCGGTCCGGGTGCTGATCGCCAGCGCGTTCTGGCTGGACGGCGGGACCTGGATCTCCTACGCCGTGATCTACACCCTCTTCCACGTCCCCGCCGAGCGCTGGCTCGGCACCTGGCGCTGGCTGCTCGCGCTGGCCGTCGCCCACGTCGGCGCCACCTACATCAGCGAGGGCGTCCTCTACTGGGCCATCCACCAGGGCCGGGCTCCCCAGTCCGCAGTCAACACCCTTGACGTGGGCGTCAGTTACGCGCTGGCCGGGATCCAGGCCATCCTCTTCTACCGGATCACCGCCCCCTGGCGCTGGATCTACCTGGCGGCGGTGCTGCTCTGGTACGGCTCGGCCCTGGTGCACGGCCGCACCTTCACCGACGTCGGCCACCTCACCGCCGCCCTGCTCGGCCTCGCCTGCTACCCGCTGACCCGGGGCCGGGGCGAGCGCTGGGACCCGACCCGGTCGAAGCCGGCCGGCTGGCTGCGCGGCCTGCTCCACCGTTCGTCCGGCCGTTCGTCCGATCGCTCAGCCGACCACTGAGCCCCGCAGCACCACCGCCAGCGGATCCGCCAGCGCCCGTACGTCGGCGCGCGGGTCCTCGCGGAGCACCAGCAGGTCGGCCGGGGCGCCCTCGGTCAGTCCGGGGCGGCCCAGCCACTCCCGGGCGGACCAGCTCGCCGCCGCCAGCGCGGCCAGCGGCGGCAGTCCGGCCAGCACCAGTTCGGCCACCTCGTCCGCCACCAGGCCGTGCGGCAGCGAGCCGCCCGCGTCGGTGCCCACGAAGACCGGGATGCCCGCGTCGTAGGCGGCCCCGACGGTGGCGTGGCGGCGCCGGTGCAGTTCCCTCATGTGCCGGGCGTAGGCCGGGAACTTGCCCTCGGCGGCGCCCGCGATCCCGGGGAAGGTGGCGATGTTGACCAGGGTCGGGACGATCGCCACCCCCCGCTCGGCGAACAGCGGCAGCGTCTCCTCGGTGAGACCGGTCGCATGCTCCACGCAGTCGATCCCGGCTTCCACCAGGTCGGCCAGCGACTCCTCGGCGAAGCAGTGCGCGGTGACCCGGGCCCCCTCGGCATGGGCGGCGGCCATCGCCTCGTCCAGGGCCCAGCGTGGCCAGCAGGGTGCCAGGTCCCCGGTCTCCCGGTCGATCCAGTCGCCCACCAGCTTCACCCAGCCGTCGCCGCGCCGCGCCTCCTGGCGGACGTAGGCGGCGAGGTCCCCGGGCTCGATCTCATGGGCGTAGTTGCGGATGTAGCGTCGGGTACGGGCGATGTGCCGCCCGGCCCTGATGATCCGGGGCAGGTCGTCCCGGTCGTCGATCCAGCGGGTGTCGGACGGCGAGCCGGCGTCGCGCAGCAGCAGCGCCCCCGCCCCACGGTCCGTCAGCGCCTGCTTCTCCGCCGTCTCCCGGTCCACCGCGCCGTGGCCGTCCAGGCCGACGTGGCAGTGCGCGTCCACCAGCCCCGGCAGCACCCAGCCGTCGACCGTGCCGGCCTCGGCCGCGCCCGGCGGCCGGGAGAAGGTCACCCGGCCGCCGACCACCCAGAGCTCGTCCCGCACCTCCTCGGGGCCGACCAGGATCCGGCCCCTGAGGTGCAGCGGCTGCGGCTCCGCCGGCCGCTCCTGGGTCGCGCTCACTTGGCCGCGGCCTGGCGTGCCCGCACCGCGCGGCGCAGGTCGTCCACCTGGTCCACCAGCCCGCGCCGCAGCGCCGCGGTGAGATCCGTCCTGGCCAGGCAGGTCTCCGCGGCCGCCACGGTCTCCTCGGTGGCGTGGTACGCCGGGAATCCGTAGCGCGAGAGCAGCCGTCCGACCGCGGGCCCGCGCCGCTGCGCGGTGTCGACCACGGCCTCGAAGTAGCGCTGCGGCAGGTCGCCCAGCAGCTCGTGCTGCTCCGGCTGCCAGAAGCCCTGGGCGGTCGCGGCGATCAGGTAGTTGGACAGGTCGCTGTCGAACAGCGCCGTCCAGGCGGCCTCCTTGGCCGCCGGGTCGGGCAGCGCCGCGCGGCAGCGGGCGGCGCCCTCCAGCCCGGTGGCACTGGTGTCCCGGACCAGCTCGGCGGCGATCTCGGCCTCGCCGGCCGCCCCCAGCACGCACAGCCGCAGCAGCAGCTGCCAGCTCAGCTCGGGGTCCAGCAGCGGGCCGCCGGGCACCCCGCCCTCCTCGCGCCAGGACTGCAGCACGGCCAGCTCGGCCGGGGTGGACGAGGAGGCGATCAGGCTGCGGACGGCGAGCAGCCGCAGCCCGGTCACGTCGTCGGGGCCGCCCTCGGTCCGGCGCAGCAGGTCCCGGCCGACCCCGGCCAGCAGCCCCAGCCCGGCCGGACGCCGGTCCGGCGTCAGGTACTGGTCGGCGACGGTGCTCCGGGAGAAGCCGAGCACCGACTGGACCAGGTGCGCGGAGGCCTCCCCCGGCAGGTGCGCCGCGACCAGCTCCAGGTAGCCCTCCGGGTCCAGCTCGCCGTCGCGCACCATGTCCCTGGCCGCGCCCCACAGCACCGCCCGCGCCAGCTCCTCCGGGACGCCGCCCAGCGACTCGGTGACGGTCCGCCAGGAGCGGTCGTCCAGACGGATCTTGACGAAGCCGAGGTCGGTGTCGTTGAGCAGCAGCAGGTCGGGGTCGCCCGCGCCGACACTGTCCAGCTCGTGCTCGGGCTCGGCCGGCAGGTCCAGCGGGCGGCGGGCCCGCAGCACCAGGTGGCCGTCGGCGGCGCGCTCGTAGGTGGCCGCGGTGATCAGCAGCGGGCGCAGCTGGCCGTCGGCCGAGGTGTGCCGGATCCGGGCGCCGCCCCGTCCGCCGCTGTCCTCCCCCGTCTCAGCCGGCTCGACCCGCAGGGTGTCCACCCCGGTGGTGCGCAGCCAGCGCTCGGCCCAGGCGTGCACGTCCCGGCCGCTGCTCGCGGCCAGTGCCTGGAGCAGGTCGGCGAGCGCGGCGTTGCCGAAGGCGTGCTGCTGGAAGTAGGAGTTGACGCCCTTGAAGAAGGCCTCCTCGCCCAGCCAGCCGACCAGCTGACGCAGCGCCGCGGCGCCCTTGGAGTAGGAGATGCCGTCGAAGTTCTGCAGCGCCTCCGCGGTGTCGTCCACGCTCTCGGGGGCCACCGGGTGGGTCGAGGGGCGCTGGTCGGCGTCGTAGCCCCAGGACTTGCGGGCGGCGGCGAAGCCGGTCCAGGCACCGGTGAAGCGGGTGGACTCGGAGACCACCGTGTAGGCCAGGAACTCGGCGAAGGACTCGTTCAGCCACAGGTCGTCCCACCAGCGCATGGTGACCAGGTCGCCGAACCACATGTGCGCCATCTCGTGGGCGATCACGATGGCGCGCTCCTCGCGCTCGGTGTCGGTGACCGCGGAGCGGAACACGAACTCGTCGCGGAAGGTCACGCAGCCGGGGTTCTCCATCGCCCCGGCGTTGAACTCCGGGACGAAGCACTGGTCGTAGGAGTCGAAGGGGTAACGCTGGTCGAAGACCCGGTGGTAGTGGTCGAAGCTGCGTCGGGTGGTGTCCAGCATCTCCTCGGCGTCGGCCTCCAGGTAGGGGGCGAGCGAGCGCCGGCAGTGCAGGCCGAGCGGGATGCCGTCGTGCTCGGAGCGCACCGTGAACAGCGGCCCGGCGACCACGGCGACCAGGTAGTTGCTGATCGGCGGGGTGGGGGCGAACTCCCAGCGGCCGCCCTCCTGACGACCGGCCAGGCTGTTGGCGACCACGGTCCAGTCCTCCGGCGCCGTCACGCTCACCTCGTAGGCGGCCTTGAGGTCGGGCTGGTCGAAGCTGGCGAAGAAGCGCGGCCCGTCGTCCAGGAACGCCTGCGTGTAGACGTAGGCCTCGCCGTCGGCGGGGTCGACGAACCGGTGCATGCCCTCGCCGGTGCGCGAGTAGCCCATGACCGCCTCGACCAGCAGCTCGTTCTCCGCGGCCAGTCCGTCGAGCGGGAGCCGGCCGTCGACCAGCGTCGCCGGATCCAGCTCCCGCCCGTTGAGCACGGCCCGCAGCAGGGTCACCGGCTTCACGTCGACGAAGCTGGCGGCCCCGGGGCTGGTGCAGGCGAACCGGATCACCGTCACCGACCCGAAGACCTCGTCCCCCTGGGTCAGGTCCAGGTCCACAGTGCTACTGCGGACCTCCAACAGTCGACGGCGTTCCACGGCTTCAGCAAGAGTCAGAGCAGACATGCAGCTCATGCTGCCATTGACCCACCCACCTCAGCCAGGCAGTACGACAGGGGCGCGGGGAACTGCGCGACAAACCACGCAGCCCCGCGTCACCGCTCCAGAACCCCGTCCACCCGCCTCGGCACGCCCGCCGAACCGTCCCGCAGTTCGACCGGAAGCAGCGCCGCAGGCACCCCCTGGTAGGCCACCGGCCGCAACCACCGCTCGATCGCCGTCCCCCCCACCGACGTCCCCGTCGACGTCGTGGCCGGGTACGGCCCCCCGTGCTGCATGGCGGGCGCCACCGCGACCCCGGTCGGCCAGCCGCCGAACAGCACCCGCCCGGCCAGCGGCGTCAACCGGGCCAGCAGGTCCGCGGCGTCGGCCTCCCCCGGTTCCGCGTGCAGCGTCGCCGTGAGGTTGCCGCCCAGGCGGCCCAGCACCGTCTCGACCTCGGCCGCGTCGTGGTACCTGGCCACCACCGTCACCGGACCGAAGCACTCCTCCAGCAGAACCTCGTGCGCGTCCTCGGCCAGCCGCGCCGCGGCCACGCTCAGATAGCCGGCGCGCACCGCGTAGCCGTCCTCGCCCGCCCGCACCGGCACGGACACCCCCGGCAGTGCGGCCCGCTCGGCGAACCCGGCCAGGAACCCGGCGCGCATCCGCGCGTCCAGCAGCGCCCCGGAGGGGCTGTCGACCGCGCCCTCGGTCAGGGCCTTCTCCAACCGGTCGCCGGCCGCGCCCGCGGGCACCAGCACCAGCCCCGGCTTGGTGCAGAACTGACCCATGCCCAGGGTGAACGATCCGGCCAGTCCGGCCCCGATCTCCTCGGCCCGCTCCGCCGCGGCCTGCTCGGTCACCACCACCGGGTTGAGGCTGCCCAGCTCCCCGTGGAAGGGGATCGGCGCCGGACGGGCCGCGGCCAGGTCGAACAGGGCCCGGCCGCCGGGGATGGAGCCGGTGAAGCCGGCCGCGCTCAGCAGCGGGTGCTGCACCAGGTCGACCCCGGCCTGCCGGCCGTGCACCAGCGCCAGCACGTCCGCGGGCAGTCCGACCGCCACCGCCGCCTCCCGCAGCGCCGCCGCGGCGAGCTCGCTGGTGGCCGGGTGGTCGGGGTGGGCCTTGACCACGACCGCGCAGCCGGCCCCGAGGGCGCTGGCGGTGTCGCCGCCGGGCACGCTGAAGGCGAAGGGGAAGTTGCTGGCCGCGAAGACGCCGACCACCCCGAGCGGCACCTTCCAGCGCCGCAGGTCGGGGCGGGGAGCGGGGGCGGCCTTCGGGTCGGCGTGGTCGATCACCACGTCCAGGAAGGCGCCCTCGTCCACGATGTCCGCGAAGGACCGCAGCTGGTACGTGGCCCGGGCGAGCTCACCGGTCAGCCTGCCGGTGCCGAGCGCGGTCTCCCGGTCGGCCGTCGCGATCAGCTCCTCGCCGTGCGCCTCCAGCCGGTCCGCGGCGGCGCGCAGGAAGGCGGCGCGCAGCGTGCGGTCGGCCAGCGCGGGCTGCGCGGCGTGCGCGGCCCGCACGGCGGCGTCGACCGCCGCGGTGTCCGCCTCCACGGCGACCTCCCCCGTACGGTCACCGGTACGGGCATCGACACTCCACACTGGTGTGGTGTTCATGGGGGCCGCCTCCAGGCGCAAGCTCTGAGCGCATGCATTCCATATGCTGAACGCTGTCCAGTATGCTGAACCACTCCGACGATACGTCCCTAGCAGAAATGGGGTCAACCCAGATGCCCCAAGCCCGACCCGCAGCCGCCGACGCCGGCGGAGCCCAGGTCAAGTCGGCCGTCCGCACCGTGGAACTGCTGGAGTACTTCGCGGGCCGCCCCGGCATGCACAGCCTCGCCGAGGTGCAGGAGGCCGTCGGCTACCCCAAGAGCAGCCTCTACATGCTGCTGCGCACCCTGGTCGAGCTGGGCTGGGTCGAGACCGAGTCCACCGGCACCCGCTACGGCATCGGCGTCCGCGCGCTGCTGGTCGGCACCTCCTACATCGACGGCGACGAGGTCGTGGCCGCCGCCAGGACCACCCTGGACCGGCTGGCCGACGACACCACCGAGACCATCCACCTGGCCCGGCTGGACGGCTCGGACGTCATCTACCTCGCCACCCGCCAGTCCCAGCACTACCTGCGGCCCTTCACCCGGGTCGGCCGCCGACTGCCGGCCCACTCCACCTCGCTGGGCAAGGCGCTGCTCGCGACCTACTCCGACGAGGAGGTCCGCAAGCTGCTGCCGGCCCGCCTGGAGCCGCTCACCGAGCACACCCACACCGACATCGACGCGCTGATCGAGGACCTGCACGCGATCCGCGAACGCGGCTACTCCGTCGACGCCGAGGAGAACACCCTCGGCCTGCGCTGCTTCGGCATCGCCATCCCCTACCGCACCCCGGCCCGCGACGCCGTCAGCTGCTCGGTCCCGGTCGCCCGACTCACCCCGGGCCGCGAACAGATGATCCGCGACGCCCTCTTCGACGCCCGCGACCGGCTGACCCTGGCGACCCGTCACCTCTGAGCGGGCGGTCGGGCAGTTGCCGTTCGCGCAGTTCCCCGCGCCCCTAGGTGGTGCAACTGACTCGGTTTCAGCACGCCAGGGGCGCGGGGAACTGCGCGACAAGCCGCCTACGGACGCAGGCTCCTCCGCACCACCGCAAGATCCTCGTCGGAGGCCAGTCCGGCATGGTAGAGCCGCAACTCCGTAGCCCCAGGAGGCGGCGTGACCGCAGGGTCACCCCCCATCCCCCGCACCACGGTGAAGTTGGCCGCGTAGGTCCGCCCGGGAACATCCGGGAACACCGCCGGCGTCCCCGTGCACGGCATCACCAGCCCGTCCGCACCCCCCTCCCCCAGCAGCCACTCCGGCTCCACCCCCACGTTCGCGCCCACCCGATGCGCAGCCGTGTCCGCATGCAGCAGCACCGAGAAATCCGCCGCCCCCGCAGCGCCCCGCACGGCGCGAACACACGCCCGCTGAACTACCCGGGCCCGTTCCTTCCGCAAGCGCAGCGTCACCCCGGCCAGGTCCGCCCCCAGCAGCTTCTCCACCCCTGACCACTCGTCAGCAACCGGCGCGGCCTGCCCCGCCCACACCGACGCCAGCGCCCCCCGTACCGCAGCCGCCAGTTCCGGTACGCCCGCCTCGGCCCAGCCGGCCTCGCACACCTCGCAGAAGCAGAGCGACATCAGGTACTGCGCCGCACCGTCCAACGGCACACCCCCGATCTTGTCGTGGGCGTGCAGATGGGCCAGCCCGTACCACCCGCAGGACTCCAGCTCCGTGCCCACCGCCCCCGGCCGCGCCCCCGCCTCACCGGCCAGGGTCGCGCAGTACTCGACCACCTCGGGACGGGCGATGCACAGCGCCCAGGGATACCGGTCGCCATAGGCGTTCCGCACCGTGCTCTGCGGATTCTCGCCGCCCAGCCGGGAGTTGTGCGCCAGCACCACCCAGGTGGCGACCTCCAGACCGGCTGCCGCCAACCGCTCCGCGGCCTCACCCCAGGCATCGTCCGAGTCGATCCACCGCTGCCGGTGCGGCCGCAGGGTCCGACCGGCCCAGGTCTCGGCCGACGGCGGGTAGTACACCGCCGCGTACGGCGCGGTGACGATCCGGGTGCGCGGATGACGCGGCGTCAGCGCCCGGGTGCTGTGGTACGCCGAGGCCAGGGTGACCCCGTCGACCCCCAGGTCGGCGATGCGGGCCGGGGCGTCCGGGTCGCCGAGGACGTCCCAGGGGTAGAGGAAGGCGGAGGTGCGCATGGATGCAGGACCCTTCTCAGTTGCCGGCGAGCAGGGCGCGCCCGCGGGCGATCAGTTCGGCCAGTTCCTTGACGTGCTGCGGCGACGGGTCCGACAGCGGCGGCCGTACCCCGCCGGCGTCCAGCCCCTCCAGCCGCACCCCCGCCTTGACCAGCGACACCGCGTACCCCCGGCCCTGGTTGCGCAGTTCCACCAGCGGCCGGTAGAAGCCGTCCAGCAGCGCGTTGACCACCGCGTCGTCGCCGCCCAGCAGGGCCCGGTGGAAGGCCAGGGCGATGTCGGGGGCGAAGCAGTAGACGGCCGAGGAGTAGAGGGTGACGCCGATGCCGCGGTAGGCCAGGCCGGTGAGCTCCGCCGTGGGCAGGCCGTTGAAGTAGAGGAAGCGCCGGTCGGGGGCCTCGGTGCGCATCGCGCTGATGATGCGCTGCATCAGGTCCAGGTCGCCGCAGCCGTCCTTGATGCCGATCACCTGCGGCAGTTCGGCCAGGGCGACCACCGACGCCGGGGTCAGCACGGCGTTGTCGCGCTGGTAGACGATCAGGTCCAGGTCGGTCGCCGCGGCGATGGCGGCGAAGTGCCGCAGCAGCCCGTCCTGGTCGGCGCTGACCAGGTACGGGGGCAGCACCAGCAGGCCGTCCGCGCCGGCCCGACGGGCCCGCGCGGCGAACTGCTTGGCCAGCGCGGTGCCGTGGCCGACACCGGCGACCACCGGCACTCGCCCTGCGGTCGCCTCGACGGCCGCGGCGACGACGGCCTCGTACTCGTCCAGGTCCAGGGCGTGGTACTCACCGGTGCCGCAGGCCGCGAAGACGGCGCCGGCGCCGCCGGCCACCCCGGTGCCGACATGGGCCCGGAGCACGTCCAGGTCCAGCGAGCCGTCAGGGGCGAACGGGGTCACCGGGAAGAACAGGAGTCCGTGCAACCGGTCGGCGAGGGGCGGTACGGCGCGGTCCGGCATGGGGGAATCTCCCTGATGGCTGTGCTGGGCTTGTTGACTGCATGATGCAGCGACTCCTAGGCTAGCCATATATGTGAATGCGATCCACATTCTTGTTCAATCTTCTTCGGAGGCCTGATGCCCACCCCGCACCGTGTGCTGCTGACCGGCGCCGCCGGAGGCGTCGGCACGTTCCTCCGCGAGAGTCTCCCCGGCTACGGCTACAGCCTGCGCCTCAGCGACATCGCCCCGGTCCCCGGCGCGCCGGAGGCCCTCGCCGTGGACCTCCAGGACCGCGACGCCGTCCGGGAGGCCGTCCGCGGGGTGGACGCGGTGGTCCACCTCGGCGGGCTCTCGCTGGAGAACACCTTCGACCGCATCCTCGCCGCCAACATCGAGGGCGCCTACAACCTCTACGAGGCGGTCCGCGAGGAGGGCGTCGGCCGGGTCGTCCTGGCCAGCAGCAACCACGCGATCGGCTTCACCCCCCGGCCCGAGCACCCCGAGGACCGCAAGCAGGACCTGCCGATCGAGACGCCGTTCCGCCCGGACACCTTCTACGGCCTGTCCAAGTGCTTCGGCGAGTCGCTGGCCTCGCTCTACGCCGACAAGTACGGGGTGGAGACGGTGTCGATCCGGATCGGCTCCTGCTTCGCGGTCCCCGCCAACACCCGGATGCTGGAGACCTGGCTGAGCCCCGCCGACTGCGCCCGGCTGGTCCACGCGGCGCTCACCGCACCCGATGTCGGCCACACCGTGGTCTTCGGCACCAGCGCCAACACCCGCGGCTGGTGGGACCTGGCCCCGGCCCGCGCCCTCGGCTACGAGCCGCAGGACGACTCCGAGGCCTTCGCCGAGTCCGTCGTCGCCGAGCACGGCCCGCTGGTCCCGGGCACGCCCGAGTACCGGTACCTCGGCGGCGCATTCACCACGGTCCAACCCGAGGGATTCCGACCGGTCAGCTCCTGAATGGGAGGTTCTGCGGTTACGGTGGGTTCCGTAGGAGTCCGGATCAGGCATCCGGCCATCGTGCGAGCCCTGGAGACCCCCGTGACCGCAGTCCTCACGCCCGGCGGCAACACGCCGCTGACCAGCACGCGCGTCAGCGTGGAGGTCGCCGCCGCGAAGCTGCTGGACGTCTCGGCACTGCTGCTCACCACGGCCGGAAAGGTTCGTTCCGACAACGACCTGATCTTCTTCAACGCACCCAGCGGACCCGGCGTCAGCTACAGCCAGGCCGGCATCGCCGTGGACACCAACGGGGTGCCCGCCGACATCGACAAGATCGTGATCACCGCCAGCCTGGACGACCAGCAGGCCACCTTCGCCGGCACCGAGCCCACCGCGACCGTGCGGGACAGCGCCAACGGCACCGTCCTGGCCACCTTCACCCCGCCCCGGCTCACCACCGAGACGGCGCTGATCGTGGTGGAGCTGTACCGGCGCGGCACCGAGTGGAAGCTGCGCGCGGTCGGCCAGGGCTACGCCAGCGGGCTCGCCGGCATCGCCACCGACTTCGGCATCTCGGTCGAGGAGCCGTCGGCGGCCCCGGCCCAGCCCGAACCCGAGGACTGGCACCTGGCCTCCCCGGCCCCGACACCCGCGCCGGCCGCCGCCCCGTTCACCGCCCCCGCCCCGACGCCGGCTGCGCCCGCCCCCGCCGGACCGGCCAAGATCACCCTCGACAAGGGCCGGGTCTCGCTCACCAAGGGCAGTTCGGTCTCCCTGGTCAAGGACGGCAAGCCGTTCCTCTCCTCGGTGAAGATGGGCCTCGGCTGGGAGCCCGCGTACCGCGGCCGCGCCGTCGACCTGGACGCCAGCGTCATCGCCTTCGACAGCCACCGCAAGGAGCTGGAGAAGATCTACTTCATGCACCTGCAGGGCTTCAACGGCGCCATCCAGCACATGGGCGACAACCTCACCGGCGCCGGCTCGGGCGACGACGAGGTCATCACGGTCCACCTGCAGAGCCTCCCTCCGCAGGTCACCGGCCTGGTCTTCACGGTCAACTCCTTCTCCGGCCAGAAGTTCACCGACGTCGCCAAGGCCTACTGCCGCCTCATCGACGCCAACACCAACACCGAACTCGTCCGCTTCGACCTCACCCACGCCGAACCCCGCACCGGCGTCATGGTCTGCAAGCTCATCCGCATGAACACCGGCGAATGGGTCATGACCGCCCTCGAGGAGTACGCCGACGCCAAGAGCGCCCGAGGCATGGTCAAACCCGCCTCCAAACTCCTCTGACCTGCTCCTACGCCGAGCCGGGCTCGAACATCCCCTCACTCGTTTGGTGTTTGTAAAGTCGTCACCTTGACGAGGTTCACGCATATGAGCGAGCAGGATCGTTTCGGCCATTCGGATGACCCGGGTGACCCGGATCATTGCCCTCATGACAGACGATCAGGTCAATGGACACCCTGCGCCCATGCCCACCGAAGACCTCCCGGTCGGCTACGCCGACCTGCTGCACGACATCAAGTCGGAAATCACCTCTGCCCGGATCCGGGCGCACCGAGCCGTCAACACCGAACAGATCGAGTTGTACTGGCGGATCGGCCGGCTGATTCTCACCCGCCAGGAGAAGGAGGGCTGGGGAGCTCAGGTCGTGGACCGGCTGGCTGCCGATCTGCGCACCACTCATCCCGGCCAGCGGGGCTTTGGGCGCAGCAACTTGCAGTACATGCTCAAAATGGCCCGGACCTGGCCGGAGCCAATTGTCCAACAGCCTGTTGGACAATTGCCCTGGGGCCATATCACGGTCCTCCTCGACAAGACCAACACTCCCGCTGAGCTGGACTTCTATACCCGCTCTGCCGTGCAGCACGGCTGGTCCAGAGCCATGCTGCAGCATTGGATCACCAGCGGACTGCACCTCTCCCAGGGCGCTGCGCAGACCAACTTCGCCACCACTGTCATCCCCGAGCAGTCCGACGCCGTTCGCGAGCTCGTCAAGGACCCCTACCGGCTGGAGTTCCTCGGCCTGGACGGCGACCACGCTGAACGTGACTTCGAGGACGCCCTCGTCGCGCGGCTCATCGAATTCCTCACCGAACTGGGTGTCGGTTTCTCCTTCGTCGGTCGGCAGTACCGGGTCCTGGTCGGAGGCGAGGAGTTCCGCATCGACCTGCTCTTCTACCACTGCAAGTTGCACCGCTACGTCGTCTTCGAGCTGAAGACCAGGACGGCCCGCCCCGAACACGTCGGCAAGCTCGGCTTCTACGTCGCCGTCGTGGACGACCTGGTTCGTGACAAGGAGCGGGACGACGAGACGATCGGCATCCTCCTCAGCGCGGGTCGCAACCATGCTGCCGTGGAGTACGCCCTGCAGAACCACAACCGACCACTCGCCGTGAGCAGTTACGTCGGCCTGCCCCGGCAGGTACGCGAGTTGCTCCCCAGCAGCGAGGATCTGGCCCGCGTGGCCCAGGGTGTCCTGGAGCAGGAAGCACAGCCGTGAATCGTCTTACTCACCAACGTTGAGCTGCGACAATGCGTCGCAACTCAACGAACCGGAGGAAGCACCGATGGCACAGACCGCCATACCGATCCGCACCACCGGCGATCACGATCTCGACGGAGTGACCGTCAAGTACGCGTGGGTCGTCACCGTGACCGGCTGGAATCCGGCCGACGCCTTCCGGGAACTGGCACAGCAGGCCCAGGCGGAGGGCGCGCACTGCGTCACCGGTGCACGGCTTGTGTGCAACTCGCACAACAACTCCTGGACCGCCTACGGCACCGGCGAGATCCTGGCGCCGCGGGACAGGTAGCCCGCCCAGGTCAGTTCTTCGTGGCCAGGGCCCTCAGGAAGAAGGCCAGGTTGGCCGGGCGTTCGGCGAGGCGGCGCATGAAGTAGCCGTACCATTCGCCGCCGTAGGGGAGGTAGATGCGCATGGTGGCGCCGGTGTCGACGAGGCGCTGCTGCTCGTCCGGGCGGATGCCGTAGAGCATCTGGTACTCGAAGGTGTCGGCCTTGCGGTTGTTCCACTGGGCCAGCTGACCGGCGATGCGGATCATGCGGGGGTCGTGCGAGGCGACCATGGGGTAGCCCTCGCCGCGCATCAGTTGCTTGAGGCAGCGGACGTAGGAGAGGTCGACCTCGCGCTTGGACTGGTACGCCACCGAGGCCGGCTCCTGGTAGGCGCCCTTGCAGAGCCGGACCCGGGAGCCGGGGCCGGCGAAGTCCGCGCAGTCGGCCTCGGTGCGGTGCAGGTAGGCCTGCAGCACCACGCCCAGCCAGGGGAAGTCCGCCCGCAGCTCGCGGGCGATGCCGAGGGTGGAGTCCGTGGTGGTGTGGTCCTCCATGTCGAGGGTGACCGTGGTGCCCGCGTCCGCCGCGGCGGCGCAGATGCGGCGGGCGTTGTCGAGGGCGACCCGCTCCCCGTCGGCGCCCAGGAACTGGCCGACCGCGGAGAGCTTGACCGAGACCTCGGCGCGCTCGGCCAGGCCGGTCTCCTTGAGCGCGCCGAGCAGCCGCTCGTACGCGGCGGCGGTCTCCGCGGCCTGGGCCGCGTCGCGGGTGTCCTCGCCGAGGTGGTCCAGGGTGATCCGCCGGCCCGCCCCGACCAGTTCGTCGGTGACGGCCACGGCGTCGTCCAGCCCCTCGCCGGCGACGAAGCGCTCGACCAGGGCCCGGGTGGGCGGAAGCTGCTGCACCACCGCGCGGGCGCGGGGCGATCGGGCAGCGGCGAGGAGGGGGGTACGGAGCATGACGACTCCTGGCAGGGATGTACGGGAACAGGTGACGGCGGAGACGAGGGAGCGTCAGCCCATGTGCGGGTAGCGGAAGTCCGTCGGCGGGACGAAGGTCTCCTTGATGGAGCGGGTCGAGGTCCAGCGCAGCAGGTTCTGCGCCGCGCCGGCCTTGTCGTTGGTGCCGGAGGCCCGTCCGCCGCCGAAGGGCTGCTGGCCGACGACCGCGCCGGTGGGCTTGTCGTTGATGTAGAAGTTGCCGGCCGCGAAGCGCAGCTTCTCCATGGTCGCGGCGATGACGGCCCGGTCGCGGGCGATGACGGCACCGGTGAGGGCGTAGGAGGAGACCGAGTCGAGCTGCTCCAGCACCTCCTCGTAGCGGTCGTCCGCGAACACGTGCACCGCCAGCACCGGGCCGAAGTACTCCTCGCGGAAGTACTCGGCCGCCGGGTCCGCACAGACCAGCACGGTGGGCCGGACGAAGTAGCCGACCGAGTCGTCGTAGCTCCCGCCGGCGAGGATCTCGACCTGCGGGTCGACCGCGGCGCGGTCGATGGCGGCCTTGTTCTTGGCGAACGAGCGGGCGTCGATGACCGCGCCCATGAAGTTGGCCAGGTCGGTGACGTCGCCCATGGTGAGCCACTCCACCTCGTCCTTGAATCCGTCCCTGATCTGCTCCCAGAGCGAGGCCGGGACGTAGGCGCGGGACAGCGCCGAGCACTTCTGGCCCTGGTACTCGAAGGCGCCGCGGGTCATCGCGGTCTTCAGCACGGCCGGGTCGGCGCTGGGGTGGGCGACCAGGAAGTCCTTGCCGCCGGTCTCGCCGACCAGGCGGGGGTAGCTGCGGTAGCCGCCGATGTTGGCGCCCACGGTGGCCCAGAGCTTCTGGAAGGTGGCGGTGGAGCCGGTGAAGTGAATGCCCGCCAGGTCACGGTGGGTCAGCGCGACCTCGGAGACGGCCAGTCCGTCGCCGGTGACCATGTTGATGACACCGGCCGGCAGCCCGGCCTCCTCCAGCAGGTCCATCAGCAGGTGCGCGGCGAACTGCTGGGTCGGCGAGGGCTTCCACACCACGGTGTTGCCCATCAGCGCGGGCGCGGTGGGCAGGTTCCCGGCGATGGCGGTGAAGTTGAAGGGCGTGATCGCGTAGACGAAGCCCTCCAGCGGCCGGTGGTCGCTGCGGTTCCAGACGCCGGGCGAGGACTGCGGCTGCTCGGCCAGGATCTCCCGGGCGAAGTGGACGTTGAAGCGCCAGAAGTCGACCAGCTCGCAGGGGCTGTCGATCTCGGCCTGCTGGGCGGTCTTGGACTGGCCCAGCATGGTGGCCGCGGCGATGGTCTCCCGCCAGGGGCCGGCCAGCAGGTCGGCGGCGCGCAGGAAGATCGCGGCCCGGTCGTCGAAGGAGAGCGTCCGCCAGGCGGGAGCGGCGGCCAGCGCGGCGTCGACGGCCTCCTGGGCGTCCTCGCGGGTGGCGTTGCGCAGGGTGCCGAGCACGGCGGCGTGGCGGTGCGGCTGGACCACGTCGACCGGCTCGCCCCGGCCGAGGCGGCGGACGCCGCCGACGGCCATGGTCAGCTCCACCGGGCCCTGCTCGCCGAGCCGCTTCAGCTCGGCCTCCAGCCGGGCCCGCTCGGGGCTGCCCGGCGCATAGCTGTGCACCGGCTCATTGACCGGCGCGGGAATCCGGGTCACAGCGTCCAACACGCGCGCTCTCCTCTTGTACGGGTGGGGCAGGGCCTCTGCGCCCTGTGCAGCACGCTAGGGCTCAGCGGTGGGCCACCGATTTGGCCGAACGGATAACATCTGGCCTTGGAGGCTGGCGTATCGGACAAGAGCCGGAGAAGAGGGGTGGACATCGTGCAGGAGCCCGACGGCGTCTCGCTGCGCCAACTGCTGATGTCCTTCGGGGAGCCGCTGGCCGAGCTCCAGTACGCCCCGGACCTGGATGCGCCGGTCACCGGGGTCGCCCTGCTGGACCCGGAGGACCCGCCGGTCGCGCGCGCCGGCGACCTGGTGCTGGCGCTGGGCGTGCGCGGACGTTCCGCGCTCCCGGTGCTGCGCGCCGCCGCCCGGGACGGGGCGACGGCCGTGGCTGTCAAGCCCGCCCCCGGCACCCCGCCGGAGGCCCTGCGCACGGCTGCCGAGGACGCCGGCGTCGCCCTGCTCTCGGTCCATCCGGAGGCCCGCTGGGACCGGCTGGACGCACTGGTGCGCGCCGCCCTCGCGGTCGGCCGCCCGCAGTTCACCCATGCCGACGCCGAGGAGGGCGACCTGTTCGGCCTGGCCCAGACCACGGCGGTGCTCACCGGCGGCATCGTCAGCATCGAGGACACCGCCAACCGGATCCTGGCCTACTCCCGCTCCGCCGACTCGGACGAGGCGGACGACCTGCGCCGGCTGACCATCCTCGGCTGGCAGGGACCCGAGCCGTACCTCTCCCGGCTGCGCGAGTGGGGCGTGTTCCAGCAGCTGCGCACCCTGGACGCGGTGGTGTCCATCGACCCGCACCCCGAGCTGGGCCTGCGCCGCCGACTGGTGGTCGCGATCCGCTCCGGCGAACGGCAGTTGGGCACGATCTGGGTGCAGGAAGGATCGGCCCCGCTGGCCGAGCGCGCCGACCAGGCGCTGCTCGGCGCGGCCCGGGTCGCCGCCCTGCACCTGGTCCGCCGCCGCAGCGAGGTCAGCGCCGACCTGCGGCTCACCCGCACCCTGCTGGCCGGACTGCTGGACGGGGCGACCGGGCCGCAGACCCTGGCCGGGCACCTGGCCCTGGACGTCCGCCGTCCGGCCGCCGTCCTGGGCTTCGCGCTGCCGGGCGGACCGGAGCCGGGCCGCAGCGAGGCGCTCAACGTCATCTCGGTGCACGCGGCCGCCCGGCACCGCAACGCACTGGTCGCCCCGGTCGGCGACCGGGTCTACGTGCTGCTGCCGGAGCTGCCGCGCGGCGTCTCCCCGGAGACCCTGCGCGGCTGGGCCCAGGACATCGCCGACGCGGCCCGGCGGCACACCGGCGAGCCGCTGCGCGGCGCCGTGGGCCGGGTCGTCCCCGACCTGCACGCGGTGCCGGCCTCCCGGGCCGAGGCGGACCGGGTGATGGACGCGATGGCGGCCGGCCGGATCACCGCCGACATCGCGGCGCTGCCCGACGTCAGGGCCCAGGTGCTGCTGGGCGAACTGCTGGAGCTGCTGGCCGCCAACCCCGAGGTCCGCGACCCCCGGCTGACCGCGCTGGTGGCGCACGACGCCCGGCACGGCGGCCGGCTGGCCGCCTCGGTGCTGGCCTGGCTGGACGGGCTCGGCGACGTCCGGGAGGCCGCCGCCGGCCTGCACGTCCACCCCAACACCCTGCGCTACCGGGTCCGCCGCGCCCAGCAGCTCACCGGCCTGGACCTGAGCAGCCCCGAGCAGCGGCTGCTGGCCATGCTCCAGCTGCGGCTTCCCGACACCGCCTCCGCCCCCGCCCCCGAGAAGTGACGTTTCATCAGCCGACGGATGATCAGCTCCCGGATTCGGAACGCTCCATGAGCCAGCTGTTCCACTGGTCCAGCCAGTCGGCCTCGACCGCCAGCCGCTGCTCCAGCAAGCGCCGGCGCTCCTGCTCCGTCGCCGCCTCGGCGATCGCGGAGGGGTCCCAGCGGAACCGGATCCTCCAGGCCCGCTGCGCCCCGGCACTGGGGACGTCGCTGTCGAAGACGGCGTAGCGGATGCTCTCCTCCACTGCTGCCCGCGCGTCGTCCGTGCCCGGGAACCAGTCGGCCCGGAAGGCGAGCCTGGTCATCTGGTTGACCAGGATCCCCACCGCCTCGTCGGCCTGGGCCCGGTCCTCCCCGGCCAGCCGCATCTGCTGGCGCACCGCGCTCTCCCACAGTTCGGCATGGCCGCTGGTGCCCCTGGGCGTCCGGGGCTTGTGCCCCGACTCCATCGACGCCTCGAAACGCAACGCGTCCTGCACCGAGAAGTCGATCAGCCGACGGTGCGCCTCCAACCCCTGGGCCTGGGGCAGTTCGCGCTCGCTGATGTGCGGCTGGGGCGTACCCCGCCGTTCGGCGACGGCCTGAAGCAGCGCCTGCCGCCCCAGCGCGTAGGGCTGCAGTTCCTCGACCGTGCGCAGCGCGACCCGTTCGGGCGCGATGCCGCGCCCGGTCAGGGTGAGCACCACCGGATCGCCGCCGCGTCCGCGCAGCGGGCTGTCGGGACCGCCGACGGAGAACCTGGCCGCCCACAGCTTCCCCTCGACCCGCAGCCGGGCCCGCACCGGGATGCCGTCCACGGTGAACCAGGGCTCGGACTCCTCGGCCGGGTCCGTCCCCGCCCCCTCGTCGATCCCGGCGTGGGTGAACAGCCGGTCGCGCTCGTCCTCGACCACGTCCTGGAGCGGGTACAGGCTCAGGCCCTCCTCCTCCACGTGCGTCTCGACCTGGACGTAGGGCCCGTCCGGATCGAACAGCGCCCCGTGCGAGAGCACGACCACGGCGAGCCTGCCGTTGTGCTGCTCCCAGGAGGACAGCGCGGGCGAGTCCAGCAGCGGCGCGATCGGGCCGTAGACCCGGAAGCTGCGCCGACCGAGGCTGCGCAGGTCCGACTCGGCCAGCTCGCGCCAGATGTCACGGGGCCCCTCGAAGCTGGAACCGCTACCCCTGAGATGCACGCAGAATCCCCCTCCGGCCGCGCCGCGGTCGCCATGGTCGCCGACTCCCAGCCTACGGAGCGACGGCCCGGCCGGGCACCGGATCCGGGCACCGGATCGACCGGGCCGGAAGCCCGTCCCGCTGGACTACTGCTGCTGCGAGCCCATCCGCGAACGCGCCTTGTAGGCGGCCTTGCGGGCCTCCTTGGCGGTGGACTTGTCCGGGTGCCGCTCGCCCACGGCCTCCAGCACCGCCGTGGTGTAGGGGTGTTCGATCCGCCACAGCTCCGCGAAGAGCTCGGCCGGCTTCTCCTCGTCCGAGAGCTGCACCATGAACGCGGCGAAGCCGCTCTCCTCCGGCCCCTCCTCGATCAGCTGGGCGGCCAGGGTGTCCACCATGGTCCACAGCATCACCGGCCGCCCGGGCAGGTCGAAGTCCTCGACGCCCCGTCCGGCCAGCCAGGTCGTGGCCAGACCGGCGAGCTCGGGATCGGCCAGCACCTCCCGCAGCGCGGGCTCGGCCGCGCCGTCGAGGCGCGCCAGCGCCGCCGCGCAGAGCAGCCGGCGGGTGGGCCCGGTCAGGTCGTTGCCGCGGGCGGCGGCGAGCAGCTCGGCCGCCGCCGGCAGCGGTTCGCGGTCCACCAGCCACTCCGCGATCTCCTCGTCCGGCAGCACGTTCACCGCCTCGCAGATCCCCTCCAGCAGCTCGGCCGCGGTGCCCCGGGCCAGGTCGCCGATCAGCGGCGCCTCGTAGCCCTCCTCCAGCAGCCACTGCCGGACCTGGTGGACGCCCAGCGCGGTCAGCCTGGCCAGGCCGAAGCGGGCCGCCTCGTCCTCGTCGACGTCGCCGTCCAGACCGGGCCCGACGGCCTCGGGCGCGGTGTCGCCGGACTCGTCGAAGAGCGCCGGATCGATCGGGCGGTAGTCGAGCACGCCGATGTCGGCGAGGTCCTGCAGCATCGGGTCCAGCGCGACCATCACATTGGTGATGTCACCGAGCATCTCCTCGGTGGGCTCCTCGCCGTCCGGCACCACCAGCAGCGCGGCCAGCACGCCCAGCGGGACCGTCTCGTCGGCCTCGGTGTCGGCGAAGGCCCTGGCCTCGTAGAGCACCTGCAGGGCGTCGTCCAGCAGCCCGGAGGCCTGTTCGCGCGCCGCCTCCAGGCGCTCGTACATGGCCTCGGACTCCTCCTCGTCCCTGCCCTCGGAGGCCTCCTCCAGCGCCTGCAGCTCATTGGGGTCGAGGTCCGCCTCGACCACCACGTCCGCGACGGTGTCGGCCGCCAGCTGCCAGGCCTCCAGTACGGCCTCCGGGTCGCCGCCGCTCAGCGCGGTCAGCGCGGCGGTGGGGCGGGCGGTGTCCGCGCCGTCCGAGTCCGGCTCGCCCAGCTCGACCAGGGCGAGGTCCAGGGCCAGGGTCCAGGCCCGCGCCACCGCGAGCGCCCCCTCGTCGCCCGCGCCGAGCTCCAGCTCGGCCGCGGCCAGCTCCTCCTGCTCCCGGCCCAGCTCGCCGAACTCGTCCACCGGGCGCCCGGCCCCGACCCAGCCGGCCAGCCGGATCGCCTGCTCGAACAGCGGCACCCGCAGCGCCGCCGCCGCCAGCTCCTCGCGCGGCAGCAGCCGCACCGGCGGGACGATGATCAGCTCCTCTTCCTCCTCGTCGAAGAGCTCCTCCGGGTCGGCCCCGGACGCACCGTAGAGCGTGTCCAGATCCATGTCGGCCGGGAGCGGGACCCCGGCCGGCGCACCACTCTTCTTACGGCTGGGACCTGCCATGATCGGACACTCGCTCTCGACGGGAAGTGGGGCGACAGACTCGGTCCGCCCGCTCCGTCGAGCCTATCCGCAGCGGCTGCCCGGAACACGGCAGAAGCTGCCGTGCTGTTCACTCCTTGGAGTGAACAGCACGGCAGCTTCTCGAAACCCGGACGGAACCCGGACCGGCCTCGGACCGGACTCGGCCCCGACTCAGATCCGACTCGGACCGACTCAGACGTTGAAGCCGAGTGCCCGCAGCTGGTCGCGGCCGTCGTCGGTGATCTTGTCCGGACCCCACGGCGGCATCCAGACCCAGTTGATCCGCAGGTCCTGGACCAGTCCGTCGGTGGCGGTGCGGGCCTGGTCCTCGATGACGTCGGTCAGCGGGCAGGCCGCCGAGGTCAGCGTCATGTCGATGGTGGCCACGTCGCCCTCGTCGATGTGGACGCCGTAGATCAGGCCCAGGTTGACGACGTCGATGCCCAGCTCCGGGTCGACGACGTCCAGCAGCGCCTCCATCAGGTCGTCCACGGCGACGGTGCCGGCCGTGGTGCCGACGAAGGTGCTCTCCGACGGCGCGTCGGCGGCCGACGTGTCGGTGGTCTCAGCGGTGTCACTCATGCGCTCTCCCTGACGGGTGTCTCGGCCAGCGCCTGCGCGGTGGCGTCCTTCCAGGCCATCCAGCTGAGCAGGGCGCACTTGACCCGGGCCGGGTACTTGGAGACCCCGGCGAACGCGATGGCGTCCTCCAGCAGCTCCTCGTCGCCCTCGGACTGGCCCTTGCTCTGCATCAGCTCCAGGAACGCCTCCTGGACCTGCTGCGCCTCCCCGATCTGCTTGCCGACCAGCAGGTCGTTCAGCACGGACGCGCTCGCCTGGCTGATCGAACAGCCCTGCGAGTCGTACGAGATGTCGGCCACGGTGCTGCCGTCCAGCCGCACCCGCAGGGTGATCTCGTCACCGCAGGTCGGATTGACGTGGTGCACCTCGGCGTCGCCGTCCCGCAGGCCCTTGCCGTGGGGGTGCTTGTAGTGGTCCAGGATGATCTCCTGGTACATCGAGTCCATCTTCACAGGGTCGTCATCTCCTCTCTCAGCCGAAGAAGGCGCGGACCGTGTGCAGCCCGTCGATCAGGGCGTCCACCTCCGCCTCGGTGGAGTACAGATAGAACGACGCCCGCGTGGTCGCAGGAATTCCGTAGCGCAGGCAGACCGGCCGGGCGCAGTGGTGGCCGACCCGGACCGCGATGCCCTGCTCGTCCAGCACCTGGCCGACGTCGTGCGGGTGGATGTCGCCCAGGGTGAAGGAGATCGCCGCGCCGCGGTCCTCGGCCGTGTCCGGGCCGATGATCTTCAGGTCGGGGACCTCCTGCAGCCGGCGCACCGCGTACTCGACGATCTCCTTCTCGTGCGCGGCGATGTTCTCCATGCCGATCGCGCTGAGGTAGTCGATCGCCGCGCCCAGGCCGATGGCCTGGGAGATCGGCGGGGTGCCGGCCTCGAACTTGTGCGGCGCCGGGGCGTAGGTGGACGAGCTCATCGACACGGTCTCGATCATCTCGCCACCGCCCAGGAACGGCGGCAGGTCCTCCAGCAGCTCCTGGCGGCCCCAGAGCACGCCGATGCCGGTGGGCGCCAGCATCTTGTGCCCGGTGAAGGCGACGAAGTCGGCCTCCAGCGCCTGCACGTCCAGCGGCATGTGCGGGGCGGCCTGCGAGGCGTCGATGACGACCAGCGCGCCGACGTCCTGGGCGCGCCGGACGATCGCCTCGACCGGGTTGATGGTGCCGAGGATGTTGGAGACCAGCACGAACGAGACGACCTTGGTCTTCTCGGTGATGATCTCGTCGATGTTGGAGAGGTCGAGCCGGCCGTCGTCGGTCAGCCCGAACCACTTCAGCTTGGCGCCGGTGCGCTGCGACAGCAGTTGCCACGGCACGATGTTGGAGTGGTGCTCCATCTCCGTGATCACGATCTCGGAGTCGGCGTCGACCCGGTAGGGCTCGTCGGCCCAGCCCAGCATGTTGGCGACCAGGTTGAGCGACTCCGAGGCGTTCTTGGTGAAGATCACCTCGTCCCGGCTGGGCGCGTTGACGAACGACGCGACCTTGTCACGGGCGCCCTCGTAGAGCGCCGTGGCCTCCTCCGCCAGCGTGTGCACGCCGCGGTGGACGTTGGCGTTGTGCTGCTCGTAGTAGGCGTTGACCGCGTCGAGCACCTGGCGGGGCTTCTGCGAGGTCGCCGCGCTGTCCAGGTAGACCAGCGGCTTGCCGTCGTGCAGCACCCGCTGCAGGATCGGGAAGTCCTTGCGGATGGCGTCGGTGTCCAGCGCGGACGCCGCGGCGCCGCCGGGGACCACCAGGCCGGGACGGGGGGTATGGATCACGCTGCAGCGCCGCCCTTCGCGTACTTCTCGTAGCCCTCGTTCTCGAGCTCGTCGGCGAGCTCCGGGCCGCCGGACTTGACGATCTTGCCCGCCGCGAAGACGTGCACGTAGTCGGGCTTGATGTAGCGCAGGATGCGCGTGTAGTGGGTGATCAGCAGGGTGCCGACCTCGCCGGTCGCGCGGACCCGGTTGACGCCCTCGGAGACCACCCGCAGCGCGTCGACGTCCAGGCCGGAGTCGGTCTCGTCCAGGATCGCGACCTTGGGCTTGAGCAGCTCCATCTGCAGGATCTCGTGGCGCTTCTTCTCACCGCCGGAGAAGCCCTCGTTGACGTTGCGCTCGGCGAAGGACGGGTCCATCTGCAGGTCGGCCATGGCCTCCTTGACCTCCTTCACCCAGGTGCGGAGCTTGGGGGCCTCGCCGCGGACGGCGGTGGCGGAGGTGCGCAGGAAGTTGGAGATCGACACACCGGGGATCTCCACCGGGTACTGCATGGCCAGGAAGAGGCCCGCGCGGGCGCGCTCGTCCACGGTCATCGCCAGCACGTCCTCGCCGTCCAGGGTCACCGTGCCGCTGGTGATCGTGTACTTGGGGTGGCCGGCGATGGAGTAGGCGAGGGTGGTCTTGCCGGAGCCGTTGGGGCCCATGATGGCGTGGGTCTCGCCCTGCTTCACCGTCAGGTCGACGCCGCTGAGGATCTCGCGGGGGCCGTTCTCGGTCTCGACGGTGACGTGCAGGTCGTTGATTTCAAGGGTTGCCATGAGGCTCAGGACTCCTGGGTGACGGAGACGAGCACATCGTCCCCTTCGATCTTTACGGGGTACACGGGAACGGGCCGGGTCGCGGGCAGCCCGGAGGGCTTGCCGGTGCGCAGGTCGAAGCTGGACCCGTGCAGCCAGCACTCGATGGAGCAGTCGTCGACCTCGCCCTCGGAGAGCGAGACATTGGCGTGCGAGCAGATGTCGTTGATCGCGAACACCTCGCCGCCGGTGCGCACCAGCGAGACCGGAACGTCGCCGACGGCGACCCGCTTGGGGGTGTCGGCCTCCAGCTCGCTCAGTGCGGCGACTCGAACGAAGCTCATGCGACCGACGCCTCCAGCTCGGCGTCGATCCGCTCGATCAGGCGTTCCTGCAGCTCGGGCAGGCCGATCTGCTGGACCAGCTCGGCGAAGAAGCCGCGGACCACCAGGCGGCGCGCCTCGTCGGCCGGGATGCCGCGGGACTGCAGGTAGAACAGCTGCTCGTCGTCGAAGCGGCCGGTGGCGGAGGCGTGTCCGGCGCCGACGATCTCGCCGGTCTCGATCTCCAGGTTGGGGACCGAGTCGACCCGCGCGCCGTCGGTGAGCACCAGGTTGCGGTTGAGCTCGTAGGTGTCGGTGCCCTCGGCGGCGGCGCGGATCAGCACGTCGCCGATCCAGACCGCGCGCGCGTCCTTGCCCTGCAGCGCGCCCTTGTAGGCGACGTTGCTGCGGCAGTGCGGGGTGTCGTGGTCGATGAACAGCCGGTGCTCCAGGTGCTGGCCGGCGTCGGCGAAGTACAGCCCGTAGAGGTCGGCCTCGCCGCCGGTGGCGCCGTAGACCACCCGGGGGTGCAGCCGGACCAGGTCGCCGCCGAAGCTGACCACCACGGACTTGAACGAGGCGTCCCGGCCGACCAGCGCGGTGTGCTGGGCGACGTGGACGGCGGTGTCGTCCCAGTCCTGGACGGAGACCACGGTGAGCTTGGCGCCGTCGCCGATCAGGTACTCGACGTTGGCGGCCAGCACCGCGTCGCCGGTGTGCTCGATCACGACCAGGGCCTCGGCGAACGCGCCGAGCTCGATCACCTGGTGGCCGTAGGCGGTGCCGCCCTGGCCCTGCACGGTGATCCGGATCGGCTCGGTCAGCACGGTGTCGCGCGGGACCGAGACCAGACCGGCCTTCTCGAAGCTGCTGAACGCCTGGGCGGCGACCCGGTCGACCGGCTTGCCGGCCCTGCCGACCCGCGGGTCGGTGCGCTCCACGGCCTCGACGACGACCCCGGCGGGGGCGCTGACGTCGACCTTGACCGCGCCCTCGGTCGCCTCGGCGCTGCCGTCGTGCAGCCCGCGCAGCCGGTTCAGCGGGGTGAACCGCCAGTTCTCCTCGCGCCCGGTGGGCACCGGGAAGTCGGCGACGTCGTAGGAGTCGACGGCGTCGAGCCTGGCATCGACGGGCTGGACGGCGGCGACGCTGTCGCGCCCGGTGCCGGGACCGGCCAGTTGCGCGCCGGAGCCGGCGGTGCCGACCTCGATGGAGCCTGCCGTGGTCGATCCACCGGCCGTGTTGGTGGCCTCAGCCATTACTAGAACTGCTCTCTCTCGTACGGAAGCGTCGGTGTGCAGGGGCGGGGACCGCGGTCAGCCGACCGAGCCCTCCATCTGCAGCTCGATCAGCCGGTTGAGCTCCAGCGCGTACTCCATCGGGAGCTCCTTGGCGATCGGCTCGACGAAGCCGCGCACGATCATCGCCATCGCCTCGAACTCGGTCAGACCGCGGCTCATCAGGTAGAAGAGCTGGTCCTCGCTGACCTTGGAGACCGTCGCCTCGTGGCCCATCGACACGTCGTCCTCGCGGACGTCCACGTAGGGGTAGGTGTCCGAGCGGGAGATGGTGTCCACCAGCAGCGCGTCGCAGAGCACGTTGGACTTGGCGCCCTTGGAGCCCTCGCCGATCTCGATCAGACCGCGGTAGGAGGTGCGGCCGCCGCCCCGGGCCACCGACTTGGAGACGATGTTGGAGGAGGTGTTGGGCGCCATGTGGACCATCTTGGCCCCGGCGTCCTGGTGCTGGCCGGCGCCGGCGAAGGCGATCGACAGGGTCTCGCCCTTGGCGTGCTCGCCCATCAGGTAGACGGCCGGGTACTTCATGGTGACCTTGGAGCCAATGTTGCCGTCGACCCACTCCATGGTCGCGCCCTCGTAGGCCACGGCCCGCTTGGTCACCAGGTTGTAGACGTTGTTCGACCAGTTCTGGATGGTCGTGTAGCGGCAGCGGCCGCCCTTCTTCACGATGATCTCCACCACGGCGCTGTGCAGCGAGTCCGAGGAGTAGATCGGCGCGGTGCAGCCCTCGACGTAGTGGACGTAGGCGTCCTCGTCGACGATGATCAGCGTCCGCTCGAACTGGCCCATGTTCTCGGTGTTGATCCGGAAGTAGGCCTGCAGCGGGATGTCCACGTGCACGCCCTTCGGCACGTAGATGAACGAGCCGCCGGACCACACCGCGCTGTTCAGCGAGGCGAACTTGTTGTCGCCGACCGGGATGACGGTGCCGAAGTACTCCTGGAACAGCTCCGGGTGCTGCTTCAGCGCGGTGTCCGTGTCGAGGAAGATCACGCCCTGCTCCTCCAGGTCCTCGCGGATCTGGTGGTAGACGACCTCGGACTCGTACTGCGCCGCGACACCGGCGACCAGGCGCTGCTTCTCCGCCTCCGGGATGCCGAGCTTGTCGTAGGTGTTCTTGATGTCGGCGGGCAGGTCCTCCCAGGACTCCGCCTGCTTCTCGGTGGACCGCACGAAGTACTTGATGTTGTCGAAGTCGATGCCGGTGAGGTCGGAGCCCCAGGTCGGCATGGGCTTCTTGCCGAACAGCTTCAGTCCCTTGAGGCGCAGGTTCAGCATCCACTCCGGCTCGGACTTCTTCGCCGAGATGTCGCGGACGACGGCCTCGGACAGACCGCGCTTGGCGGTGGAGCCTGCGGCGTCGGAGTCGGACCAGCCGAACTCGTAGGTGCCCAGGCCCTCAAGCTCCGGGTGAGCGGTGGTGGTCATACGGGGTTCCTCCCGGAGACTGGTGAACTGGAGACGGGCGAACTGGTATCGGTGGACGATCGGGTGGCGGCCGGGGCCGCCGGTACGGCTGGGGTGGGCACGAAGGTCGTGCAGACCCCGTCGCCGTGGGCGATGGTGGCCAGCCGCTGCACATGGGTGCCCAGCAGCTGCGAGAAGACCTCGGTCTCGGCCTCGCAGAACTGCGGGAACTGCTCGGCGATGTGCGCGACCGGGCAGTGGTGCTGGCAGAGCTGCTCTCCGAGAGGGGCACGCCGCACCGTGGCAGCGTACCCGTCGCCGGAGAGCACTCCGGCCAGCTTCTCGGTCGGGGTCAGCCCGTCGCTCTCGCCGAGGGCCTCGCGGTAGCGCTCGGCGTCCCGGGCCAGCCGGGCCCGGGCGAACGCGGCCAGCGCGTCGCGGCCGGCCTCGCCGCCGCCGGCGGCCTCGGCGAGGAAGCGCAGGGCGTCCGCGGCGAGCTGGTCGTAGGCCTGGTAGAAGGCGTCCCGGCCGGAGTCGGTGAGCAGGAAGACCTTGGCCGGGCGGCCCCGGCCGCGGTGTCCGTACACCTTCTGCTCGCGGGCGGTGACCAGCCCGGCGGCGAGCAGCGAGTCCAGGTGCCGGCGGACCGCCGCCTGGGTGACGCCGAGCCGCTCGGCGAGGTCCGCGGCACTGCTCGGGCCGTGGTCCAGAATGGAGCGGGCCACCCGCTCCCGCGAGGACACCGCGGAAGGCATGGCGACAGGGGCGGTCGTCTCAACGACTGCCTCAGGCCCCTCCTCGCGCTCCCGCATGTATTTCACAACACCATTGTTGCGTAATTCATTCCGCCGGGACAACTTCCTTCGGGGGACGTCCGCTGTCTGATCTATCACTAAGGATTGCCTAACCTGACCTGCGGATTCGGTACCTGGTGCGGGGCGCACCCCGCCGCTTCGTAGACTCGTCGCCATGCAAACCAGTGCTCCCGCCGTCGCGATCACCGGCCTGGTCAAGCGGTACGGCGACAGGACCGCGGTGGACGGCCTGGACCTCACCGTGGCCACGGGCAGCGTCACCGCCGTCCTCGGCCCCAACGGCGCGGGCAAGACCACCACCATCGAGACCTGCGAGGGCTACCGCCGCGCCGACGCCGGCACCGTACGGGTGCTCGGCCTGGACCCCGGCGACCCGGCGCAGGCCGCCCGGCTGCGCCCGCGGATCGGCGTGATGCTGCAGTCCGGCGGCATCTACCCCGGCGCACGCGCCCTGGAGATGCTCCGGCACACGGCGAAGCTGCACGCCCACCCGCTGGACGTGGACGAGCTGGCCGCCCGGCTCGGCCTGGACTCCTGCGGCCGCACCGCCTACCGCCGCCTCTCCGGCGGCCAGCAGCAGCGGCTGGCACTGGCCATGGCCGTCGTCGGCCGCCCGGAACTGGTCTTCCTGGACGAGCCCACCGCCGGCCTGGACCCGCACGCCCGCCAGGCCACCTGGGACCTGGTCCGGAACCTGCGCCGGGACGGCGTCACGGTGGTGCTGACCACCCATCACATGGACGAGGCGGAGCAGCTCGCCGACCGGATCGCCATCGTGGACGGCGGCCGGGTGATCGCCGAGGGCACCCCGGAGGAGCTGTGCCGCAGCGACGCCGCCGACACGGTGCGCTTCCGCGCCCGCCCCGGGCTCGACCTGGGCAGCCTGCTCAAGGCACTGCCGGACGGAACCGCCGTGGCCGAGTCCACCCCCGGCTCCTACCTGGTCGAGGGCGTGGTCGACCCGCAGCTGCTGGCCACCCTCACCAGCTGGTGCGCCCAGTCCGGGGTGATGCCGGAGCAGCTGGCGGTGGGCCGCCGCACCCTCGAAGACGTCTTCCTCGAACTCACCGGACGGGACCTGCGCGCATGAGTACCACCAGCTACGCCCCCCAGCCGGGCGCGGCACCGCTCGGCCGGATGCTCCGGGCCCAGACCGGCCTGGAGACCAGGATGCTGCTGCGCAACGGTGAGCAGCTGCTGCTCACCGTGGTCATCCCCAGCGTGCTGCTGGTGCTGTTCAGCGCGGTCGACATCGTCGCGACCACCGGCCCCGGGGCCAGGGTCGACTTCCTGGCGCCGGGACTGCTGGCCCTCGCCGTGCTGTCCACCGCCTTCACCGGCCAGGCCATCGCCACCGGCTTCGAACGGCGGTACGGGGTGCTCAAGCGGCTGGGCGCCAGCCCGCTGCCGCGCTGGGCGCTGATGACCGCCAAGACCGGGAGCGTGCTGGTCACCGAGGTGCTCCAGGTCGCCCTGCTGTCGGTGATCGCACTGCTGCTCGGCTGGCACCCGCACGGGCTCGGCACACCGTCGGGGGCGGTCGCGGTGCTGCTGCTCCTGCTGCTGGGCACCGCCGCCTTCTCCGGCCTGGGGTTGCTGATGGCCGGCACGCTGCGGGCCGAGGCCACCCTGGCCGCCGCCAACCTGGTCTTCATCCTGCTGCTGCTGGCCGGCGGGGTGATCGTGCCGCTGTCCAGGTTCCCCGGCGCGGTCCGCCCGGTACTGGAGGCGCTGCCGATCAGCGCCCTGTCGGACGGGCTGCGATCGGTGCTGCAGCAGGGCGCCGCGATGCCCTGGGGCGACATCGGCATCCTCGCCGCCTGGGCGGTGGTCGCCCTGGCCGCGGCGGCACGCTTCTTCCGCTGGGAGTGACACCGGCGCAGGCCCGACCGGCTTAGCCGCCGGCGTGGTCGGCCACCGCCTTCCGGAACGCCTCGGCGGCGCCGGCCGAGCTGGCGACCCGCCAGTCGGTCGGTGTGCTGCTGCCCGGCCACTGCTTGCGGCTGTCGAACCAGACCAGACCGATGACGCCCTTGCTGCCGGCCACCCCCTGGAACAGGTCCCGGATCTGCGCCGGCTTGCGCGGCCCCTCGGCCACCCCGGTCTCGGCGATCAGCAGCGGCTTGCCGGTGAGCCCGCGCAGCACCTTCTCGGTCGGTGCGAAGAGGGAGCGGTAGTCGCTGCCCTCGCCCGGTCCGTAGTAGCCGATCAGGCCGACCCAGTCGATGTAGTCCGCGCCGGGGAAGTAGGGGGCGATGGCTGCGGGGGTACCGGAGTCGGTGGCGTGCGGCGTCCACACCCAGATCACATTGGTGGCCTGCCGCGCCGCGAACAGGTCGTGGATGTGCCGCCAGGCGCGTACGTAGTCGGCGGCGGTGGCGTGCCCCGGGCCCCAGGCGTTCCAGTCGCCGTTCATCTCCGGGGCGAAGCTGATCGCCACCGGTCCGTCGTAGGAGCGGACCTGCCCGGCGAAGCGGGTCAGGTAGGCGTCGTCGGCCCCGGCGGCGATCCGGGCCGGGGTGGTGCCGTTGGGCGTCCAGGTCAGCAGTGGCAGCTGGCCGTTGGCCCAGAGCGCGGCGTTACCGTCCGGATCGAAGTCCTCGCCCCAGTTGGTGTAGTACTCGCGCAGGTCGGGCGCGCGCCCGGCACTCGCGGTGAAGGAGGTGACCGGGGCCAGTTGACCGGGCTCCCCGTCGGAGGAGACCCCCAGCATCCATCGGTCGGGGTGCAGCAGCGAGGCCACCGAGTAGGGGGCGTGGGTCGGCGAAGCGCTCGGGACCGTACCGGTGCTCGTGGCACCACTGCTCCCTGCGGCGCAGCCGGCCAACGGGAGCAGCGCGGCCACGAGGAGTGCGGCGCGGACCGGTTGCCGCTTTTCCCGAGTAGATATGCGCATGTCAGAGGCTGCTTTCCAATGGGCGAATGCCCGCATCCTAACCATCTTCCGAAACTCATTCCAATTTCATTACACCCTCATCACAAAGGTGGGATAAATGCCCCACCCATGGACATTCGATCGACGGATCACCAGGTTGCTGCACTACCTTCCGACCGGTGAGCATCTCGTCCGACTGGGACACCTTCGAAATTCCGCTGCTCGTCCCCGAGAAGGTCCGGGAAGCCCTTCCCGAAGCCTCGCCGGTGTTCGTCGACCACACCGGGAAGCGCGGCCGCCGGCTGCGCGCCTCGGGCTGGGTCCTCGGGGTGGTCTGCACCGTCTTCGCGGCCGGAATGCTGTCCAACCTGGTCGGCGCCCAGGCCAAGGCCCCGGCCCTGCGGGTGCCCGCCACCGCTGACACCAGCCGGCCGCTCACCCGCTCCGGCCACCCGCTGGTCGTCAACCCGACCGCGCCCTGATGGCCCGCTCCTCCCGCCGGCGCCGCCCGACCAGCCGCAACCGCCGGCTCCAGGTGCCCCCACTGCGGTTCTTCCTGCCGGTCACCCTGCTGGTCACGCTGCTGGTGCTGCTGGTGCTCCGCGGCATGGCCATCAACCAGGTCTTCCACGACACCGCGATCGCGGTGTCGGTGGACAAGACCACGGTGCCCATGAGCGTGCTCACCGGCGGCCCGGTCGTGGACGCCAGGGGCACGGCCAAGCAGACGAAGCCGGTGAACTACAACATCCCGGCGCACACCGTCGTGCTCAGCTTCGACGACGGCCCGGACCCGGTCTGGACGCCCAAGATCCTGGCCGTGCTGAAGACCTACGGCATCAAGGCCGACTTCTTCATCACCGGTTCGATGGCCTCCCGCCATCCCGCGCTGATCCGCCTGATCCGGGACGAGGGCCACGAGATCGGCGTGCACACCTTCACCCATGCCGACCTGGCCCTGAAGTCCAGCACCCGGATGTCCTGGGAACTGGCGCAGACCCAGCTGGCCCTGGCCGGGGTGGCCGGCATCCACAGCTCGCTGTTCCGGCCCCCGTACTCCTCCACCGTGGACGCGCTGGACGACTGGTCCTGGCCGGTGACCAAGCACGCCGGCGCGGACGGCTATCTGACCGCGTTCATCAGCAGCGACACCGACGACTGGATGCGGCCCGGCGTCGCCGCCATCGTCAAGGCGGCCCAGCCGGTGCGGGCGGGGCAGGGCGAGATGATCCTGCTGCACGACGCCGGCGGCGACCGGTCCCAGACCGTGGCCGCACTGCCGCAGATCATCGAGGGCCTGCAGAAGCAGGGCTACCGGTTCACCACCATCACCGGCGCGATCGGCGCACCCAGCGCGGACGTACCGGTGCACGGCTACCAGTTGTGGGCCGGAAAGGTGTTCATCAAGTCCACCGGTCTCTCGGTGGCCGTGCTTCCACCCCTGGTCGCCCTGCTCGCCTTCGCCGGCTTCCTGGTCTTCGGCCGCCTCGGGCTGATGCTGGTGCTGGCCGTGGTCCACGTCCGGCGCACCCGCCGGGTGGCCCGCCCCTCGGCGGGGTGGAGCAGTTGGGGCGCTCCGGTGACCGAGCCGGTGACCGTGCTGGTGCCCGCCTACAACGAGCAGGAGTGCATCGAGAGCACCCTGCGCTCGCTCACCGCCGGTGACCATCCGATCGAGGTCATCGTCATCGACGACGGCTCCACCGACGACACCGCCGCCATCGTCCGGGCCCTGGCGCTGCCCGGCGTGCGGCTGATCAGCCAGCCCAACAGCGGCAAGTCCACCGCGCTGAACACCGGCATCGCCAACGCCTCGTACGACCTGATCGTGATGATGGACGGCGACACCGTGTTCGAGCCCTCGACCGTGCGGGAACTGGTCCAGCCGTTCGCCGATCCCCGGGTCGGCGCGGTCGCCGGGAACGCCAAGGTCGGCAACCGGGACACCCTGATCGGGGCCTGGCAGCACATCGAGTACGTGATGGGCTTCAACCTGGACCGCCGGATGTACGACGTGCTCAGCTGCATGCCGACCATCCCCGGCGCGGTGGGCGCGTTCCGCCGCGAGGCGCTGGAGCAGGTGGGCGGCCTCAGTGACGACACCCTCGCCGAGGACACCGACGTCACCATGGCCCTGCACCGGGCCGCCTGGAAGGTCGTCTACGCCGAGAAGGCCCGGGCCTGGACCGAGGCGCCCGGCAGCATCGGCCAGCTCTGGTCCCAGCGCTACCGCTGGAGCTACGGCACCATGCAGGCGATGTGGAAGCACCGCCACGCCGTGCTGGAGCGAGGTCCCGCCGGCCGCTTCGGCCGGGTCGGCCTGCCGCTGGTGGTGCTGTTCATGGTGGTCACCCCGATGCTGGCGCCGCTGATCGACGTCTTCACCCTGTACGGGCTGCTGTTCGTCGACGCCGGTGGCACCATCGCGGCCTGGCTGGGCGTCATGGCGATCCAGGGCTGCTTCGCCTGGTTCGCCTTCCGGCTGGACCGGGAGAAGGCCTGGCACCTGATCACCCTGCCGGTGCAGCAGGTGGTGTACCGGCAGCTGATGTACATGGTGCTGCTCCAGTCCTGGATCACCGCGCTGACCGGGGGCCGGCTGCGCTGGCAGAAGCTGCGGCGCACCGGTGAGGTCGGCGTACCGGTCGGCACCGAGCCCACCGTGGCGGGGTCATGAGCGCCTCCTTCGGCCCGTACCCGGACGGCTCCTTCGCCGAGGGCTCACTGGCCGACAGCACCGTCCAGCTGCGGATCCCCGACGCCTTCCGGCAGGCCCACGGAGCGGCCGCCGCCGAGGCGGCCGAACCCGGGCCCGAGCCCGCGGCCCCGGCGCGCAAGCCGGGTCGCGACCGCTACCTCGACCTGCTGCGCGCGCTGGCCCTGGTCCGGGTGATCGTCTACCACAACTTCGGCTGGATCTGGCTGCCGCTGGTCTTCCCCTCCATGGGCGTGATGTTCGCGCTGGCCGGCTCGCTGATGGCGAACTCGCTGAAGCGGCCCGCCTGGGGCGTCATCCGCAGCAGGCTCCGCCGGCTGCTGCCGCCGATGTGGCTGTTCGGCGCCATCGCGGTGGCCACCATGGTCTACGACGGCTGGGGTCCGAACGCCTCGGGCCACCCGCACTGGTGGTGGGGCGAACTGTCGTTCTGGGTGCTGCCGCTGAGCGAGCCGCCGTTCGGAGCCCACCTGCACGGATTCCACCACCTGGTGGACCCCACCTGGGCCGAGCAGATCTCGGTTCCGCTCTGGTACCTGCGCGCCTACCTCTGGTACGTCCTGCTCAGCCCACTGCTGCTGAAGGCCCTGCGCAGGCTCCCCTGGGTCACCCTGCTGCTGCCCATCGCCCTGTCGGTACTGATCAACTCGGGCCTGGTCGACCAGGAGGGGCGGCTGATGGAGGCCGCCACCGACTTCACCACCTTCGGCTCCTGCTGGCTGCTCGGCATGGCCCACCACGAGGGAATCCTCAAGCGCCTTCCGCGCTATGTCGCACCCTCGATCGCCCCGATGATCCTGATCGCCGCCCTGTGGTGGCTGGAGCGCGCGCCCAGCGACAACCCGGCCGCCGGGGTCGACATCGAGGGCGTCCCGGTCGCACAGGCCGTCTGGTCCTTCGGCTTCGTGCTGATGCTGCTGCACCTCAGCCCCTCCTGGCAGCAGTGGCCGAAACCGCTGGAGCGCTGGAACGGGCTGGTGAGCTGGCTCAATGCCCGTGCCGTCAGCGTCTACCTCTGGCACAACGTCGCCCTGGTGCTCAGTCAGCCGCTGATCGACCAGCTCTGGCAGGTGAACTTCGTCTACCTGCACCTCCGCTGGCTGCTCATGAGCCAGTGGCTGCCGTTGATCGTCGCGATCCCGTTGCTGGTGCTGTTCGTGACCGCGTTCGGCTGGGTGGAGGACGTGGCCGCCGGACGCTCGCCGAGGCTCTTCCCGTGGCCGCGACGGGTGCGCAGCCGACGCCGGGCCTGAGTGCGACCTGGGCGGCGCGTAACAGCCCTGGTACAGATTCCGGAATTCGCCTGCCGATCGCTCCGCTTTTCCCCGTTAATTGTCTGTTTTCAGATGAATTGACAACACTGCAGGGAAAATTAAGCATGTGTGACGCTCCTGTGTCGACCGGAAAGTAAAGGGAAGACGTGTCCCACACTCGTCGTACCGCAACACTGCTGCGCATAGCCGGTACCGGCTCCGCGGCCCTCGCCCTCGGCCTCGGCGCCGCGGGAACCTCGTTCGCCTCGGGCCACGGCTGGAACGGCCACCAGGCCGGTTTCAGCTCCAGCCACGCGCAGCCCGCCACCAAGGGCGCCTCCGGCGGCGACTGCTCGATCTCCACCTCGGACTCGCTGGTGCCGACCGCCTCGGGCACCGTGCAGATCACCGTGCGGACCGACGGCAGCGGCAGCTGCGACGTCTCGCTGGCCTCCTACCTGACCGAGGGCCCCGACTGGGCCCACTCCGGCACCCAGACCCTGGTCGACGTGGCCCACGTCACCGTGCACGACGGCGGCTCGGCGCAGCTCTCGGTGAAGGTCCCGGACGTCGGCTGCTTCGGCCAGATCGACCTCTACAAGGGGTCCAAGGTCTTCTCCGGCGACAACGCCCCGCACTACCCCAACGGTGTGTTCTCCGGTGACAGCGGCCTGATCAAGTCCTGGAACGGCGGCACCCAGCTCTGCTCGCCCACCCCGAGCACCCCGCCGTCGGAGTCGGCCGCCCCGTCGGACTCCGCCAGCGCCTCGGCGAGCCCCTCCTCGAGCCAGTCGGCCTCGTCCGCACCGTCCGACAGCGCCTCCGCCTCGGCGAGCAGCTCCACCGGCGCCTCCGCCTCCTCCTCGGCCGGGGCCTCCTCGTCCGCCTCGGCGAGCACGGGGGCGTCCGCGTCCTCGTCCACCAGCGCGGCCGCGGTCGCCAGTGCCACCTCCGGCAGCGGCACCGGGCTCGCCGACACCGGTAGCGACGGCACCGGCACCATCGCCGGCATCGCCGGCGCCCTGGTGGTCGCGGGCGGTGCGGCGGTCTTCGTACTGCGTCGCCGTGCTGCGGGCAGCCACAGCTGATCCCGGCCCCGCATCTCGGCCTGCGGCCCGCACCGGAACCACCGGCGCGGGCCGCAGCCGTGTCGCCGGAGACCCGCTCAGAAGATCCTCAGTCGCGCAATCTACGATGACTGGCGTGCGTACACCCTTCTCCCTCCTCGCCGAGCGCGTCACGGTCTCCGACCGCGTGATCCGCTGGGCGGCCTTCGCAACGCTGGTCATGAGCGTGCTGGTCGTGGTGACCGGCGGCGCGGTGCGGCTGACCAGCTCGGGGCTGGGCTGCCCGACCTGGCCGACCTGCACCGGCAGCAGCATCGCCACCACGCCCGCGATGGGCATCCACGGCATCATCGAGTTCGGCAACCGGATGCTCACCGACGTGCTCTGCGCGGTGATCGGACTGGCCATCATCGCCGCGCGCTGCGGCCGGACCTGGCGGCGCAGCCTGACCAGGCTCGGCTGGGCGCAGTTCTGGGTGACGGTGGCTCAGGCGGTCCTGGGCGGGATCACGGTGCTGACGCACCTCAACCCCTTCATCGTGGCCTGCCACTTCCTCGCCTCGACCGTGCTGATCCTGACCGCGCTGGCGATGTGGCAGCGCAGCCGCGAGGGCGACGGCGATCCGGTGCGCACCGTGGGCCGGCCGGTGGTCCAGCTGTCCCGGCTGACCATCGCGGTGACCTCGGCCCTGATCGTGGCGGGCACCCTGGCCACCGGGACCGGCAAGCACTCCGGCGACGGCACCGAGGTCAAGCGGATGCCCTTCGACGCGGAGAAGGTCACCCAGTTCCACGCCGACTTCGCCATGGTCACCATCGGCCTGTCGCTGGCGATGATGTTCGTACTGATGGCCGTGGACGCACCGGCCGAGCCCCGCCGCCGGGCCCGCGAGTTCTTCGTCGTACTGATGTCGCAGGCCGTGATCGGCTTCGTCCAGTACTTCACCCACACGCCGGAACTGCTGGTCGCGGTGCACCTGCTGGGGGCAGCCCTGGTCTGGGTCGCGGTGCTGCGGCTGCACCTGTCGCTGCGGACCCGCCCCGAGGTCGGCGCGCTGCCGCGGCCCGCGAACATCGAGGCCGTGGCGCATCTGGCAGAGGTCTAGGGACCTGACTGCGGACCGTAGTGGGCTGATCGCGCAGTTCCCCGCGCCCCTCCTTAGGGGCGCGGGGAACTGCGCGAACGGCAACCAGGCAGACGCCGCAGCCGAACGCCCTCAGGCCTGGGTCCCGCCGAGCTGCAGTCCGGCCATGCGCTTCCACTCATAGGCACTGGTGCGCACCTTCAGCCCCAGCTCGCCCTCGAAGGCCTCGTGCACGGTGATCCCGGACAGCTCCACCGCCCGTTCGGCCACCGCCAGGCTCGGCGCCACCTGGTCGCCCCACGCGCCGTCCGCGCCGACCAGCGCGATCCGGGTGGAGATCCCGCCGATGTACTCGACGACCCCGTCGGCGCTGCCCCCGTGGGCCGCCGCGAAGGCCTTGATGTGCTTGGCGATGCGGGCCGCACGGCGCTCGTCGCGGGCGGAGGGGGCGGCAGCAGTGGTCGTTTCGCTCATACGGCTGATGCTACCCACGAGTATCCCCGCGCACGACAGCGCCCCGGACTACTTGAGGAAGGGGTCGATCGCGATCTCGACGAACAGCAGCGTCAGATAGGTGATGGACCAGTGGAACAGCCGCATCTCCTTCAGCTTGGCCCCGACCACCCCGGCCTTGGCGCGGGACAGCAGCCCGTGCGCCTCCTTCAGCCAGAAGGCGCCCAGCAGCACCGCCGAGACCGGATAGAGCCAACTGGTGTGGCCCAGCGGCCACAGCGCCAGCGACACTGCGACCATCGCCCAGCTGTAGCCGACGATCTGCCTGGCGACCGCCTCGTTGGTGGCGATCACCGGGAGCATCGGGACGCCCGCGTTGGCGTAGTCGTCCTTCACCTTCATCGACAGCGGCCAGTAGTGCGGCGGCGTCCAGAGGAAGATGACCAGGAACAGCACCACCGGGGCCCAGCCCAGCGAGTCGCGGACCGCAGCCCAGCCGATGAAGACCGGCATGCAACCCGCGATGCCGCCCCAGACGATGTTCTGCGCGGTCCGGCGCTTCAGCCCGAGGGTGTAGACGAAGACGTAGAACAGCAGTGCCGCCAGCGCCAGCGCCGCCGACAGCGGGTTCACCAGCGCCGCCAGCCAGGCGGTGGACCCGATCGCCAGCGCGATGCCGAAGACCAGGCACTCGCGCGGCGACACCATGCCGGTGACCAGCGGACGGCGCTCGGTACGGTGCATCAGCGCGTCGATGTCGCGGTCGATGTACATGTTGAGGGCGTTGGCGCCACCGGCCGACAGGTAACCGCCGACGACGACGTACAGCACCAGCAGCAGGTCCGGGACACCGCGCTGCGCCAGGAACATCACCGGGACGGTGGTGATCAGCAGCAACTCGATGATCCGCGGCTTGGTCAGTGCGACGAATGCCCCGACACGGGCCGGCAGCGGCCGATGCCCGGGGTTCGCCTTGACCAGCCCCGCTGGGCGGGTTTCGACGGCGGTCACGAACACCCCTGGTTGATGGAGAGCCGCAGGACCGGGACGAGGCCCGGCGGCCCTGCGCGTACCACGCCACCTTAGACGTTGCATATGTCGGCTTCGGCGCGGGGTCCCGGTTCCAGTAACCGTGTTGCACCGTTCAGCGGGCGGTTCCCCGGACGATCCCTCAGGCTGCCATATAGGAGTGACCGCAAAGAACGGGCTGCTGGTTGCCGGGAATGCCTCCTGCGCTCATGCGGTTGGGCCCGGGTGGCTGCCCGCGGTCCGGAACGCAGAGAACGAGTGAACGCATGAGCGGTAGGCTCGCCTCGTACAGCGGGTCAACGCTCTGTGACCAGGGTCCGCCACCGTCGACGGTCCACGGCACCGGGTCGAATGACGATATGGAAGGAGCCCTGATTCAGGGTGAGTACGAAGCCGAGCAACACCTTTGAGTGGACCGAGCTTGACCAGCGGGCGGTGGACACCGTTCGGGTTCTGGCGGCGGA
>NZ_JOEH01000032.1 GCF_000719095.1 Streptacidiphilus jeojiense
TCCCACCCCCCCCCCCCCCACCACCCCCCCCCCCCCGCCGTTCCCGCCATCACCCCCACCACCCTCCACCCCACCTTCGCCTTCGTCCCCGCCCCGGCCGCCCTCGTCCGGGTCCTCCGGTCCCGGGCCCGTGCTGCCTGCGCACGGCCAGAGCAGCGCCGAGGCCCTGCGCAACACCGGCCGGGAGAACTTCACCCAGGCCCTGCACCGGGCCCGGCGCGAAGCCCGCGAGCGAGGTGACCTGCTGTGAGGAAGCTCTTCTGGCTGGCCGTCCTGGGGATCGGCGCCATGTCCTTGATGGTCCTGCCGCTCGGACTGGCCGCCGGCGGCAGCGCCACCGCGGACACCAGCAGCACCGCGACCGGAGCGCCGGGTCTGAACCCCGTCCTGGCCCAGGCCTACCAGCAGGCCGCCACCCGGGCGCCGGAACGCGTGCCCGCCTGCACGGGCATGACCTGGCAGATCCTGGCCGGCGTCGCCCAGGTCGAGTCGAACCAGGCCGCCGGGCATACCATCGCCGCCGACGGCCAGATCACCCCGCCGATCATCGGCCCCGCCCTCGACGGCACGGGCACCGGCGGCAACACCACCGCGGTGCGCAACGGAACCGGCTACGCCCACGCCCTGGGCCCCTTCCAGTTCATGCCCGCCACCTGGGCCGCCGACGGCATCAACGCCCGCGGCACCGCCGCCGCCCCCGACGTGCAGAACGCCTTCGACGCCTCGCTGACCGCCGCGGTCTACCTGTGCGGGAAGGGCCGCGACCTCACCCAGGCCACCCAGCTCCACGACGCGCTGTACTCCTACAACCACTCCGAGGCCTACGTCGCCCAAGTCGAGGCAGCGATCACCCAGTTCCAGCAACTCCCCACCACAGCCGCCGTCCCGGCCTCGGGGCGGGCCGCCGTGGTCATCGCGGCCGCCCTGGCCGAACGCGGCATCCCCTACTCCTGGGGCGGCGGCAATGCCCACGGACCCACCCGTGGCATCTGCTGCTCCCAGGGCGGACAGGACGGCAGCAAGGTCATCGGCTTCGACTGCTCCGGCCTGACCCTCTACGCCTACGCCCAGGCCGGCGTCACCCTGCCGCGCCTGGCCGCCGACCAGGCCGCAGTCGGCCGCCGGATCCCCGCCTCCGCCGGGCTGTCCGCGCTGCGCCCCGGCGACCTGGTCTTCTTCGGGCTGATCCCCGGCGACGACGCCTCCATCTACCACGTGGCGATCTATGAAGGGGGCGGCATGATGCTCGAGGCACCACGGCCGTCTGAAAATGTGAAGTCAGCCCCTGTGTGGTCGTACGACTATGCCGGTGGGGCGGCGGTCCTGTGAGGGCCCTTACCGCGCTGGCCGCCTCTCTCGCCCTGACCGCCACCGGACTGTGGCTCCTGCACACCCCCGCGCACCCGGCCGCCATCCCGCCCGCAACATCAACCACCGCCCCGACCACGGCAGTTTCCCCGCCGGCCGCAGTCGCAGCCGCCTCCTCCCCTCCGTCGCCTGCTGTCACCTCGCCCACCGCCGGCAGCATCCTCCCGTCGCGCGTCACGGCCGCCTCGACGCCCACCAGGGCGACCGCGACCTCTGGTGCTACCGCCGAGGCCGGGGTCCTGGCGCCGGGCGACGGGCCGGCCGGCGACCCGGCGGTCCAGACCCTGCTGGAGCGCAGCACCCCGAACAACCTGCCCGCGGTCCTCGAGCAGCAGTTGGCCCAGCTCGGCCGCCAGGTCTGGCTGGCCGACGTCACCGGCACCGGCCGCGCCCGGTGGCCCGCGTACTTCACCGGCCCCGGCTCCTCCGGCTACACCCAGGTCCGCGTCCAGGCCGCCATCGCCCGCCGCACCGGGACCACCGCGGTGACCGTGACCCTGCTCTGGGCCGGAACCTCACCGGGCGCAGAACCCCAGATCGGCCTGCCCGGCACCGTCAAACTCGTCCAACACTCCGGCGGAACCTGGGAGCCGATCCGATGACCGACACCGGGACGCTCCCGACCCTGCGACCGCTGACCGGCCGCATCCTGTTCCTGCTGCTGCGTCACCGCATCGCCACTACCGCCCAGCTGTACGAACTCCTGGCCGACCAGAGCGCCGACGCCGGCGAACTCGGCGGACGCCTCGAAGCACTCCGCGCCCAGTACCTGGCAGTGTGTCACCACGACGCCTGGCACCTGACCGAGGAAGGCCTGACCGTGGCCCGCACCCAGCCGGAGAGCCTGGGACTGTGCCCAGACCAGCCGATCACCGATCCGGCCTCGGCCGCCGCCCACGCCGCCGACGCCCTCGCGACCACCACGTTGGGCCTGCTGTTCCGGCGCCAGCACCACGCCGCGTACCCGGGCGACCTGTTCGCCTGGGACGCCCCGGCCGCGCACCACTTCAGGGATCGCGGCCACGCACCCGTGCACCTGCAGTGGACGGCGCGGTTGCGCACCTGCCGCCCCCACGTGCGGCCACTGCTGCCCATGGACGCCCTGGTCGACCTGCTGCCCCCCGACGCATCGCCGCAGACGGTCGTGGCGCGGCTGCGCGACTACAGCCGGTTCGAAGGCGGCGGACCACCCGGCACCACCACGCTGCCGGGGCCCTGGCGGCGCTGGTACCCCCGCGCCCCACACCTGCTGCTCATCGCCCACACCACCGACACCGAAACCGAGGCGCTGCTGGAGGCGTGCCGGGAACTGGCCGGCGGCGACCCGGACGTCGCCGGGCTACTGGACCGAGGTCGCGTCGGCCTGGCGGTGCTGTCCGATCTGGAACGCCACGGCACTGCGGCCGCCGCCTGGGCGACACCACACGACCCGAAGCGACACGTCTGGACCGACCTCCCTTCCGGTACTGGGGGTGGTGAACGGTGACGAGCAGGTTCACCGGGTGAGGAGGCAGGCGCCCGGGACGGCGGATAACGGCTACCACCCGGCGAACTCGGCGCGGTCAGCACGGGGAAGGCGCAGGGCCGCTGTGAGATCCTGTTGCGGCCGGTCCGTTGTGGATGCCTCGACAGCTCTCTACGGACCGGTTCTCCCATCCCAAAAACTTTCACCAAGTGTTGAAAGTTGAGGGTGCTCGGTGCCACACTGGACGTGTCGAGGCACCCAGCCACCGCCCGGTGACTGGCCACCACATCCAGGAGAGCCCATGGACGTCACCGTCCCCACGGTCCCGCACCCTCTGCACCCCGCCGCCTGCTGGCGCAAGATCCTCTCCGACCTGGACCCCGCCGCCGAAGGCGGCTACGCGGTCATCGGCCAGTTCCTCAACCCCGGCGACGTCATCGACACCCTGCCGGGCACCCTCCTGCTGACCGTCGACAAGGCCACCACCGGATGGGCCGACAACTACCACGGCAGCGGCCGCCACCGCGTCGAGGACGCCACCGTCACCGTCCACCTCGTCACCGACGACACCACCAACCCCCTCAAGGAACTGTGGTCGCGCCACTACAAGAGCAGCAAGAGCGCGTTCGGAGCCAGCACCATCAAGAAGCTCACCACGCTCCTGGCCAAGCACCCGGCCCCGCCGACCAACCTGCCCGTCGAGGTCATCCGCGAGGCCCAGCGCCCGGCCCTGGCCTCCGGAACCTGCCGCTGGTGCGAGAACCCGATCCCCAAGGGCACCGGTCACCGCGTCGGCCGCGGCGACGACACCGCCTTGGAGCACTACCAGAAGTGCCCCGAGCGCCGGGCCGCCACCGGCACCCCCTGCGCGCTGTGCGGCGTCACCGTCATCGCCGACCAGGCCCGCCAGGTCCTGATCCGCGAGTTCGGCGGCCACTGGCAGACCGAGCACCGCGCCGACGGCCTCGGATTCGACTGCCGCACCTGCGACATCATGTCGGCCGAGGACCAGATCGCCGAGCAGCAGATGATCCGCGAGCAGGAAGCCGCGAAGGCGGCGAAGGCGGCGGCCCGCAAGGAGGCCGCCCGGGTCAAGCGCGAGGAGAAGAAGGCCCGCGAGACCGCCCGCGATCTGAGCGAGCGCCAGCGGGTGTCACGGCTCACGCCCGTGTCGACCGAGCGCCGCGAGCTGTACAACAAGGGCCTGGGGCCGGGCCGGGGTCGGGCCATCCTCACCGAGTACACCGACGTCTACGCCGACGGCACCCGCATGCCCCGCTGGACCGTCGACGCCCTGGCCGACAGCACCGAGTACACCGACCTGGCCATCGCCCGCGCGTACTACCAGGACTACAAGTACGACGACGCCTACGAGGACTCCGCCCGGACTGCACCCGCGCCCCGTGCCGCCGGCCAGGCCTGCCCCACACCGCACGTGAAACACTGCGGGCACTGCGGCGGCACCGAGTCCGACGGCGGATGGATGGTGGCGAGCCTGGGCCTGGCCTGCGATGTCGACTGCTACACCGCCATGGCTGACGCTCGCGGACGCCACGACCGCCGCTACCACCCATACGAGGTGTGACCATGACCGATCCGGCCGACCAGTACCCGCTCAGCGCGGCCGAACTCGCGCGGCGCTACGGAGTCGACCGCTCCACCGTGTCCCACGCCCTGAAGACCGCTCGCGCCGCCCACGCCAAGGACGCCGCGAACCCCGCGCCGCCGGCCCCGGTCGTCACCGGGCCCGGCGGCCGCGGGCGGTACCTGCCGAGCGAGTTCGACCCCTGGTGGGCCCAGCGCCAGCCAACAGGCCGCCCCAGGAAGGCCCAGGACGCGAGCACCGACGGCGACTGAGCGTCAGCCGGTGATCGTGATCGGGACGGTGACGTGGCTCGCACGCCCACCGAGGATCACGGTCTCGGCGTCATCAATCGTGGCGATCGGGCCCGTGATCACCGAGACCACCCCCGCCTTGCGCACGTCCGGCACCCACGGACCCTTCGTCGGCAGCCCGCCGTCGTAGAAGACCAGACCATCCGGGAAGTGGATCAAGAGTTCGTCAGTGGACAGGTCCAGAGTGGCCGTCCAGCCCGGCGCAGGCTCGGAACCGAGCACGGGCGGCACCGCCAAGGGCTTCCCGCCACTGCCGCGCACCGCAACCTCGATCGCGTCGGCGTAGATCAGTTCCCCGCTCTCCGATACCCTGGACACGGTGTCGGGCTGGATCATCAGGATCGCCGGGGAACCGAGCAGGTGCAGGGATTGCGCCAGCAGCCGGGTCACTGGCGAAGTGGTGTGAACTCCGTGCTCGCCCACTGGTGCAGTGATCCGGCGCGGCTTGCCCCGCTTCTCGCGTCCCATGACCGAGGACTCTATCGGGCCCAGCACCGGCCCCGCCTCCCGTTCCGCAGGCAGGCGAACTCAGCCTCAACTGAACATCGTCAGCGGCGGGGAAAGGCATTCCCCGTGAGTGCAGACCAGGTCCGGGTCGACGTGTCGGCGCGCGGGTCCGGCCGGGGTGAGCGCCGCCAGTGCGACGGCGCTGGAAGCGGCGAGGAAGTGGCGGCGGTCCAACGGGTACTCCTGGTGGGCGGTCGGCGCTGAGCTGGGTGGTTTGGTGAAGCCGAGGGCGCGGGAGTTCCGGCCGAAGGTGGCGGTGAGCACCAGCATGGCCGGGTAGCGGGGCCAGCCCGGATCCGGGCTCTCCCACCGGCGGTAGGTGCGCACGGACACCGACCAGCCCGCGGCTGTCGCTGCTGAACCTCACCAGCGGACTCCGGGACTCCTTGACCGCCGGGGAGCTGAGCATAGAGATCGCCCGCCTGGTCGCCAAACCCCGACCAGCAGGCCGATGCTGTCCGCTCGGAACTGGCCAGGCGCGAGGACCGTCCGGCGGCACCGCAGGCGGCCATCGTGGTCACCCCACGCCGCGAGGACCGGCCCTTGCCCGCGGGCAAGGCCGAGACCCCGCGGACCGAAGGTGATTGCGGCGTAATCACCCAGCCGCCCCGAGCCGCAAGGGACGGACGGAAACGCCCCAGCCCGTGCGTCCCACCAGCGCCGCGCCGCCTGCGGCGACGACAGCGGGTGCGGACGACATCACGCACATGTCGCCGCCGACCCTGGCGGTGCTCGTCGGGTGGCTGAAGGCCACCTCCGATGAGCAGCTGGTCGAAGCACTCCTTCGGGCACGCCCCTCACCGGACCTGAACGAACTGATGAACACGCTCACCGGCCGTCTCGAAGAAGGCGGCCTGCGCGACGGGGCGCAGTGACCTGCCCGGCCGGTCGGGCGCCATCAGCGGACGCGGTCTCGGTGCCCAACTGGGCACCGAGACCTGACTGAAACCACCAGGGCAGGACGCCAGCAGTGTGCTACTCGGGCAGGCCGGGCACCCCGGTGGTGTCCGGGCCCGGGGCCAGGTACTCCTCCAAGGCCCGGCGTCGGAACGCCTTCATCTCCGCGGTGTCGTGGTCGCGACTGCTGCCGAGCAGGTCCCGGGCCAGGTCGCCGTACCCGGGTGCGACCTGGTGCCGGTTCTCCAGCTGGTCGATCAGGGTCCGCACGGCGGTCCGCTCGGGCCCTTGGGGCAGTTCGCGGCGCTGACGGTTCAAGACGTCGAGCAGGACCACCTGTCCGATGCGCAGGAAGTCGCGGTACTTGCTTCCGCCGGCGTCGAGCCGGGCGGTGGCCTGCTCGACGGTGAGTTGGCCGTTGCTGCGGTCGGCGAGCGCGGCTGCCAGGTACCGGGCCTCGGCCTGGTAGTGCTCCTCGACCAGGGCGGAGAGCTCGGCGTTGGGCATGTTCGGGTGATAGTCCGTCAGGCTCCGTCCCTCCTGGGTCCAATCGTGGGCCCAGGTGTCCGGGTGGCGCGGGCCCCAGGTCTCGGCGTACGGGTACGGACCGCCGGCCCCGACCCGCAGCAGGTCCGCGACCACGCCGACCCGGGAGCGTCCGCCGGTGAACCAGGCGGAGGAGGTCCAGCCCTCCTCCGGGGTCCAGACCACCAGCTCGTAGGTGGGCGGGTGCTTCTCCCCGTTCCGCCAGACCGGTTCGGGGGTGGGGCCGGCGGAGGCGGGGCGGCCGGGAGCCGGGGTGTCGAACGGCAGCCGGGGCAACGGCGGCCGGGCCGGGCTGGCGTCGGCGGTGTGGACCAGGTCGGGCAGGACGTTGAGGTACTGGTTGTGCTGCCAGACCTGGGCGCGGACGTAGCCGCACTCCGGCCGGGCGGTGGTCCGGTGGGCGACCGCGGCCTGGGCCAGCTCTTCAGCGTGGGCCTGTTCGGCGCACCAGGCCCAGACCTCCCAGCTGGGCGCGGTGCCGCTGTAGTCCTCGCCGGCCACCCCGTTGGGAATGTGGAAGACCCTGACCTCGTAGGGCAGGTCGGCGCTGACGGGCAGGGGGTTGAAGCCGTCGAGGATCTCGCCGTCGGCCTGCTCGACGCCCCAGCCGTTGTGGGCCCACTGCCAGCCCGGACTGCCCTCGGTCTCCCAGTGGACCAGCGGCCACAGCGCGGCGACCTGGACCAGCCCTTCGGCGGTCCGGTACGGCACCGGCACCCGGGTACCCTTGGTGAGGTCGGCCATGGCGTGGACCTGGTGCTCGTACTCGCGGATGCGATAGCCGCCGGCGGTGGCCTCGGCGATGCCCCACCGGTCCTCGTGGGCGGGCTGAGGGTCCAGCCAGATGACCCCGACCGTGGGGGTGCCGCCGTCGGCGATGATCTCGGACAGCGCGGTGACGATGTGCTCGTCCCAGCCGTAGCGAGCGACGTTGTCGGGGTGGGGCTGGACCCGCAGGGCGGTGGTGTACTTGGCGCCCTCGCGGACGGCGGCGCGGGCTCGCTTCGCGCTGGTGGGCTGCTTTTTCGGCATGACAGGTCTCCTCGGCGGGACTCCCACGCTGCCGCCGGTCGGATGCGTCATCACGGCCAGTACGCAGTCTGCTGAACGGTCGAACTCCGCGGGCCCCGGGAGACCTTGGCCGATGGGTGCCTGCGGCGTGGGCGCTGGCGTCGGCGGGCGGCAGTACGCGTCTGGCCGCTGCAAATAACGGTAGCGCCCGCCACTGACAGCGGCGGGCGCTACTTCTGAGGAGAATCTGCGGCTGATCTGAAGTCATCCGCTGCCAGGGCACGGGGGTGAGGTGACACGGCAGGCAGAGCGGGTGCCGGTGCGCGGCCTGCCACTGCAGAAGCTGTGCTCGATCCCGCGGACAGCGCCCTCGGCGGCGGCAGGGCAACACCAGATCGCTGCAAGCTCGTTGGAGAAGACATGAAGGTAAAGGATCACCTGCACGCCGCTAGTCGTCACCAGGCGCCGGAGGCGGTTGAGCTGGCAGTTCAGGAGCTTCGGAGCGCCACCACGTCGGCTGCGGCGGCGGCGCGGGGAGCAGGCGTCGGCTACTTCGAGATCGGCCGCGCCCTAGGTCTGATCGAGGACGCGGCGATCATCCTCACCGTCGCAGCCGCTGCGGTATCACCGGCTGTGGGATAGAAGCAGGGCACTCATCCGTCGTTATCCGGCTCCGCCGCTCTCCAGCACCGAGGCGATCTCGTCCGGGAGCGCTCCGGTGAGCCAGCCTGGAACCGGCCCAAGGCCTTGGACTGCTGCCCTCATCTGGCTCCAGAAGTCGTCCTCGCCCGAATCGATCGCGGCAGCCAAGGCGTCAGCATCGAGGCCATCTCGGTACTGGCCGAGGAACACGAGGAAGCCGGGGTCCTCGGCCATGTCGGCGAAGATCGGTCCCATCCACGCCAGGAGCCGCTGGAGTCGTTCCACCATCCAGCAGGCGTCCGCCTCGGAGACGTCGTCGGGGTGCAGCAGCGAGCCGTCCGCCGCCAGGTCGACGTAGAGTCCCCGGAACTTCGTCTCATTGCTCCGCGCGGCGGCCGCGTCGACTTCCGCCATCAGGTCGGCCACAGCAGCGGGGGCGTCCTGGTCAACCAGGCCCCGCAGTACGAGGTGGGCAAAGCCCGCCTTGACCGTGTGGCCGTTGAACCACTGGTCGAACTGCCGCGCGGGAAAGTCGCTGCGGTACGGCAGGGGGATCCCGACGACGGTCATGCACAGCTGGGCTTTCCCCAGTTCCTCGAAGCCGAGCGCCGCGTTGGCGAAGGCTTCTGCCCACTGGCCACCGTCGAACAGCAGCGTGGCGGCCCTCAGCTTGCGGGCGGCGCTCTCGCAGGCTGCAGAGGCCAGGCGGACGAGTTCGTCGTCGTCTGGAATCCGAACGTTCTTCTTGCCCATGAGTAATCTTCGCACCGGCGACGCCCTTCCCTCAACGGGTTTCGTCATGGACAAGCGCGTCGCCGGGCGCGGGCACCCGCCGGGGCCGGGAGTGGATTCCCGGTCAGCCGGTAGGAGGTGTTGGGTCTGTCAGGTCCGATCGCCTCTGGCTGGATGGAGGCCAAGGCCCGCGCCGACACGGGCCTGGCGGGGTCCGCAACAACGGCTCGCCATCACGGCCTGCCCCGGGTCTTCCCGGGCACAGCGGTGCCCCCGGTCAGCTCGGCCGGGGGCACCGTACCGCCTGAGGGTCAGAAGCCTTGGTCGGCGGCGATGGCAGCGATCTTCTCGGCGAGGGCGAGGTCCAGCTCGGTGATGGCGTTCCCGGCGTCGTGGGTGTTCACCTTGAACGCCATGGTGCCGTAGACGATGTGGACGTTGGCGTGGTGGTTGAGCTCGTCCTCGGCGGCGGCCACGGCCGTGTAGAAGGGCAGCGCGTTCGCCCGGCCGACCTTGTAGGTGGCGGTGAGCTCGTCGCCCTCGCGGGTCCAGCCTTCGGCCTTGGCAAGTCCGGCGGTGATCTGGTCGTCGCTCAGCGGCTCCGGCACGGTGTTCCTCTCGGTAGGGCGGGTGATGGGGTCAGGCGGCTGTGGGGGCCAGGGCCTCGTCCAGGTCCTGGCCGAGCGGGTGGTGCTGCCACGGCTTCATCTCTGCCCGTAGGCGGACCAGTTCGGCGCGGTGGCGGGCGGAGCCGGTGTCGGCTGCGATGAGTGCGGATTCGCGGGCGAGGTTGATCGCGTGCTCCGGTTCGCCGAGTGCGGCGGTGGCCTGGCGCGCAAGCTCGCCACTCTCGGGCTCACCGCGGCCGACTTCGGGCTGGAGGAGGTCAGATCTGCTGGTCCTGGCCGTCATCGAGCAGGAGCACCGTGAGGGCGGCCTCGCCTAGCGCCGCTGGCCGGCTCCCGCAGCTGGTGCTCGCGGGCTACGGCCCCGGTGGGGATCTCATCGTCCTGGCCGGAGGGGAGGGCGGGGGCCACGGTGTAGACCGGGACGGTTTCCAGGCTGGTCATGGCGTGCGGAGCACGTTGCGCCAGGTGGATCACCCGGCCGCCCTCGAGGCGGGAGCGCATGTCGGTGATCTCGTAGGGCCGGCCGTCCAGCATGATCCACATTCCCAGCTGGAGGGCTCCGGTCCGGACCGGCTGCGGGGCGACCAGCCGGCGGCCGTCTGGGAGTTGGTAGAGCTGAGCCGCAGGGGCTGGGGTACGGGTGTGCGTGTCCCACCTGGGCGACTGGGCTGCGGGGTTCACAGCGTGACCTCCCACTGTCCTCGGCGCAGTGTCGTCTGTCCGTCGGGCGTGATGGTCACCCGTGCGCCGTAGACGGGCAGCGATCCCTCCTGGAGCCACCGGCGGCGGATCCGGTCCAGGATGTCCCACAGGCGGCGCGGGCCGCCCTGGTGGACCATGGCGCCAGTGGCCCCGGCGGGCATGGTGGCGCGGGCCCATGACCCGTCAGCGTGGAGCATCCAGGCGGTGATCCGGCCGTCCTCGTCCAGCTGCAGCCGGTGCTCGATCCCCGGCGCGGTGACCGTGAGCATCGACCACACCTCCCACGCCTGGGGGACGTTGATCACGGGGTAGGGGCTCTGGGTGATGTCCTCGCCGTCCTGCTCGCGCACCTGGGCGAACATGCTGTTCAGCATCGCCGGGTAGTCATCGGCGGTGCGGGTGGTCATGAACGCCGCCCGGTCCCATTCGATGCGGCCGGAGGCCCCGCCGTCGGGCTGCTTGTCCGCGGTGAGGATGAGCCCGGTGTTCGCCAGGGTGGTGACCATCCGTCCGGCGGGCCGCAGCGCGGCGAGCCACGATACGGGGATGCGGGGCACGGAGACCATGGACACGATCCGGTCGTACTGGTCGGGCAGCTCGCCGGCGGCGTCGCCGGTGACCACCTGCGGGCGCAGGCCGATGCTGTGCAGCCGCTCGGTGGCCGCCTCGGTGAGGTAGGGGTCGATGTCCAGGCTGGTGACGTTGGCGTCGCCCAGGCGGTAGGCGGCCAGCGCGGCGCTGTAGCCGGACCCGGTAGCCATGTCCATCAGCCTGGTGCCGTGGGACATCCGGCCGTGCCGGAACATGGCGGTGACCAGTCCCGGGTTCGTGGACGAGGAGGTGGGCACCCCGACCACCGGAGCATCGGCGGCCGCGTGGTCGGCGTGCACCGCACCGACGCGGGTCACCAGCGTCGTGTCGGCGTACGTGGCGTCCACCCACGCCGTCTCATCGGATGGGCCGTCGGTGACCGTCCATCCGGTGGGGCCGGCGCTGAACCAGCGGGGAACAAACAGGTGGCGGGGAACATGGGACAGGGCACGGAACCAGCCGGGCCCGGGCGTGGACAAGGTGCGGGCGAGCCGCTCGGCGGCGGGCTGCCAGTCCAGGTGTTCCATTACGCGATTCCTTCGAGTTCGTCGGCCAGGGCTTCGGCGATCGGCAGCCCGGTCGCTCCTTGGATCCAGTCCCACTGACCGCAGGGATTGACCTCGAGGAACCAGTGGCGCCCCTGGGGGTCAACGACGAAGTCGGCCGCACCGTAGCGCAAGCCCAGCCTGGTCATCATCCGGCGCACGCCCGCGGCCACGTCGGCGGGGATGTCGGTGACCGCGTAGGTCAAGGCGCCGTAGTCGCTGCGCCAGTCGACCCGCGCGGCCGCACTGCCGGCGTACACCGCGGCCGCCAGCATCCGCTCCCCCACCACCGTCAGCCGCACCTCGTACGCCTTCTCCACCCAGGCCTGGAACAAGTGCGCGGTGGCGTCGACGCCGCGCAGGTCCGCCAGGTCCGATGGAGAGAGCTTCCGGGTGTAGACGGTCTTGAGGAGTCCCTCCTCAACGATGATGGGCGACGCCACCGGCTTGCTGACCAGCGGGCCCGGGACCTGCTCCGCGAACGACCGCACAGCCTCAGCCTGATTGGTGATCAGCGTCGGCGGGATACGCAGGCCGGATGCCCGGGCAGCGGCCAACTGGACCGGTTTGTACTCCGCTCTCGCCATGGCGGTCGGGTGGTTCACCCACCGGCACTCCAGCGCGCTGAGCACCCCGCCGAGGCCAGCCCGGGCCTGGGCCGCCGCGAACTGCTGCTCAGGCCCCGACATGGCCTCCGAGATCCCGAAGGGGCCCGGGGCGCGGTAGTACACCGCGCCGACCCGAGCCAGGTCCACCGTGCGCCAGTCGGTGCTGAGCTCTCCGGCCCATCCGTGCTCTTCGTCGATCCGGCCGGCCAGGGCGAGCTGCTGGGGGAAGTCCGTGGTGTCCATGCGGAACACCTCGCTGCCGCGCGCGCCCAGGGCGGCGACCACGCGGTCAGTGGGCCAGTCGTCGGCGGCGGCGATGACCAGGATGGGCACACTCATCAGTCCTTGGGCCCTTCGTCCAACGGCGGCGGGTTGTCGGGGTCCCCGTCGGGCACCGTGGGGGTGTGGGTGTTGGCCATACAGGTCAACAGTCCGCCGTCGCTCGCCAGGGAGACCTGCTGGGTCTGGTCGTAGACGCAGGCGGGCACGGCCACCGCGCCGGTCGAGTCCGGCACGGTCGCGAACCGCAGTGCCCACGGGCGCACGTCCGGTCCCGAGGGCGTCTCGTTGCTGTGCAGGTAGCGCCCTCCTGGCGGGGTGAGCGGGAACGCCTGGTGCGACGGTCCTATGGGTGTCGTCATTGGGGATCTCCTGTTCTCGATCTGACGACCCGTCCGGCGGATGCGCCGGTCGGAAGCTCGGCAGCCGGGTCGTTCGGCCCGGTCCGGAAATCGCCGCTGGGCTGGGCGGGCGAGGCGCTGAACTGAACGTGAACGCTGCCCGCGGTCCACTCACAGGCGTAGGGAATCCCGTCGGACAGCCAGGTCAGCACGTCGTAGAGGGCGGCAGTGTCGGCAAGCCAGGCAGCGGCCTGGCACTGTCCCTCGGCCTCCATGAGAGCGGCCATCGCCCTGACCCTGCGGCGAATCCACCGCATCGCCTGCCCGGGTAACTCCACATGACCGTCCTCACGGAGCAGCGCGGAGTCAGGGCCGAAGTCAGTCACCGTGCTGAGGTAGGCCACCTTGATCCCGCCCGGCGGGCCCGGCGGGTACATGTCCCTCTGCTCAGTCGGCACCCGGGCCGATGGAGTGTCTGCGGGACCGGTTACCGGCATGCCGTTCACCTCGTGGCACTGCGGGGCCACGGGCCTGACCGTCCAGCGGAGCCGGTGGCCCTGGTTCTCGATCGCCAGCGCGACCGGGCGACCGGCCCGCAGGTCCTCCAGGGCGCCTCGGTGGCCCTCCTGGATCCACTGCCACACAGTCTCGCCGGCGGCGGGCTCCAGGGGCTGGGAGCCGATCGTCCTCAGGGAGATCCGCATCCACCGCACCGCAGCCTCCGGCGTGGCCGCCGCATAGCGAACGTGCCGTACTGGGGTGAGGGAATCCGGCGGAGGAGTGTGGAAGCACTCGGCGAGAAAGCCCGACGAGGGAAGCTGTGAGGTCATGATGCCTCACGCTCCCGGGCCCGACTGAGCTGCAGGGGGACTGGGGTAATCGGTTTGGCGGTCACGACCAGCCCCGTGACGACGAAGTGGGTGTTCAACACGATCCACCGCCATTCGCTGGGTCGGTGATGGGCGGAATCGCGATGGGGCGGATGGTCAGCGCGTACTCGGCCGACTCCTCGTAGACCGTTAGGTCGTACGTGATGCCAACCGTCAGTTGGTAGAGGGCCTTCGCAAGCTCACGCTCGTCTTGCAGCCACCCGTCTATTACCCATGAGCCCGGCGGGTTGAGCTGCGGGCCGATGTCCTGGCCACGCTGGCGGGCCCACCGCATAGCGAGCCGAGGGGTGAGTGCGGCCGCGCCACCGAGCGAATACGCGGCGCCCGTGGCCGGGTTCGTGGCGAACCACTGGCACCAGTAGCTGAACGTGTCGTGCGCGGCGGCCTCGACCCCTGGCCGCTCCATCGTCAGCATGGTGTCCTGCTGAGCCGGCCAGGCTGCTGAATGTCGTCCTCGGGCACAATCCGCAGTGCCCACGCTTGAGTGCCCTCGGCAGATCGGGTCAGGCCCGACCTGGTCGCCTGCTTGCGTACCAGCGCCAGGCCCCGGCCGTGGACGCCCAAGGGATCGCGTCGGCCCGGGGGCTTCCACCGGCCGGTATCACGCACGGTCAGGTGGACGGTTCCCCCGCACATCGTCAGCGTCAGCGATACGTCAGAACTACCGGAATGACAGACCGCGTTGGTGACCAGCTCGGAAACGATCTCGCGGATCTCGAACTCGGATTCGCCACCGACCCCCCAGTGCCGCAGGACGGTAGCAGCGAACCTGCGCATCTGACGCGGAGCCGTCGGCCCTGCTGCTATCGCGCACGACGCCGCATAGCTGGTCAGACGCGGGCGCTGGTGGTCAACCTCCGCGGGGAGGCGTACGTCTCGTAACTGCTCTGCCGGACTGGCTGCCATGCCGTCCCCTCGGTCGCGCACGGATCGGGCGGAACATCCCGCCATCACGTCACTACATCCCGTAGTGAAATCCCTCTTAGAATGCTCCGTGCAATCCCATGACACAAGCCCATCAAAAAATTCCGCTTCCGATCGGAAGCGTCCGAGGATGATGGAGGGACCGTGTCCGATCACGCGGGCGACGATGCGGCAAACTTGCACCCAGCAAGTGCACGCCGACGACGCAGAGGAAGGCAGCGGATGAGCGATCCACAGGGACCGACCGTAAGACGGCGTCGCCTGGGCTCAGAGCTTCGTCGCCTGCGCGACCTCGCAGGCCTCCGGCTTGAGGACGTGGCCAAGGTTCTAGAGTGTTCCACCTCCAAGATCAGCCGCATCGAAACGGGGCAGGGCCTGGCCAAGGCCCTGGAACTTCGGGCCATGCTCGATCTCTACGGGGTGACCGACGAGGACGCCCGGCTGGTAATCAACGACATCCACCGGCGAGCGAGCGAATCCGGGTGGTGGGAGCAGGACGAGTACGAGGCGGTCCTTCCATCTGGCCTCGGCGTCTACGTGGGACTGGAGTACGACGCCCGCCTGGTGCAGTCCTGGGAGCTCTCCTGGGTAACCGGGCTGCTGCAGACACCCGACTACGCCCGAGCAGTCATGAGCAGTAGCCGCGTTGGCCAGTCGGACGAGGTCGACAGGCTCGTCGACGTGCGTATCGAACGGCAGAAGCGGCTCACCGCTTCGTCCGACCCGCTGGAACTGTGGGCAGTAATGGATGAGTCCGTATTCAGGCGCCCGATCGGCGGACCGGATGTGGTCCGCAACCAGATCCGGCACATCCTCGAACTGGCGGAGCTCCCGAACGTGAACGTCCAGGTCTGCCCACTATCCAAAGGGATGCACCCGGGCCTACGGGGTTCGTTCTCCATCCTGGAGTTCGGGCCAGCCGATCCGCGGGTGGTGTACGTGGAGGCACCCAGCGGAAACCTCTTCGTCGAACGGGACTCGCAGGTGAGGGCATTCCGCAGCTCCTACACCGCGTTGACGGCCATCGCGCTCGACCCATCCGAATCCGCGGCGCTCCTGCAGCGTGTCGCAAAGGAGAAATGACCATGGAACAACCCATCGACCTCACCTCGCTGCGCTGGTTCAAGTCCAGCTACAGCGGCGACCAAGGTGCCTGCGTTGAGATAGCCCACACCTCGACCGGCAGCGTCGCAGTCCGCGACTCCAAGCAGAACGACAGGCCTGGACAGCAGGTCTTCGAGTTCGACGGGGCCGCATGGCAGGCGTTCGTCAACGGCGCCCGCAACGGAGAGTTCGACCTGCCGGTTGCGTGACAGCAGGGATGGCGAAGGGCTGCACCGCGTACGCGGTGCAGCCCTTCGCCATCCCTGGAACCCAGCAGATCAACGCTGACCTTCTGCCAACGGCCTGGTCATCGTTCACCGTGAGTCTCACAGGCCTCTACAAGGGGGGGACTTGCCGGAGTTCCCGCCGACGACCGAGGCCCGGTTCGGGTGGGGAGGATCCCTGAGCAGGGGCTAGTCCAGGAGGCGATCGTCATCGATGTCGATGGTGATCGTGCCCGGGGGATAGTCATGATGGCGAGCGGTCAACAGCAGGTCCGCTTCGGGACGGTGAGCACTGGGCAAGGTGGCGTACAGGGCGTGGGCGGTATCCGGGGCGCCGTATCCGTCGCGAACCATGGCTGCCACCGCAATGGCAGCGACCGGGTCCAGTGCCTCGATGTCGATGCCCGGCAGCGACAGGGCGTGCAGTCCAGCGTCCGCTTCGGCGACCTCGGCCTGCATCAGGCACAGCGCCGGCACCAGCAGGTGCCGGAACGGCGACCGGGCCGCATTCTCGGCAATCCGCGCGAGCTTTCGATGCCCTGAGGCCAATGCCGTCACCGCGCTGGTGTCCAGGATGATCACGCTGCTCCTCGGAGCGCGTCCCGTGCCTTCTCCGCAGCGATCTCGTAGACCCGGTCCAGGGCGCCCGGGGTCGCGTCGAACTCGGCGTCGGTTAGAGGGACGCCCATCTTCTCCCGCAGGACTCGCCGAGCCTCACGTGCCCGCTGATCCGCCTGCTGAACGGTTAGCTGCTCCGCTGCCAGCGCCGTGACCAGGGCGCCGATCGTGGTCCCGCGCTCCTTCGCCAACGCTGCCAGGTGGTCGCGGGTCGCTTCAGGAACTTTGATCGTCGAGTCAGCCATGCCTCCACGGTACACCAGAAGTACACCGCCAGTAGAGAATGCGCCGATCACCCAGCAGCGTTCGACTCGTGACCGGCTGGTCGCCTGGCCAGAGGACCGCACTCCCCGCGGCAGATCGCAGCGAGCGCCTTCGTCCAGGCGCCGCGACCGATCGCCGGGAGCCGGCGCGCGATGCCGTCGCGGCGCTGAGCCAAGGCCGCGTCGACCTGGCGATGCTGGCCAACCTGGACCGCTACGGCACCACGGCCACGGTCAACTGAGCGACACCACACGGCCGGAAGATACAGGTGTGAACGGACCTCCCCTGCGGTAGAGGGGGTGGTGAACGGTGAAGAGCACATCAGTCACCGTTTTGTCGTCCTCCCGGGTGAATTCGGCTGCTTTCTCACCCGGCGAAAGCGAACGTCATATGCGGAAAGTGCATCTGACGTGGCATCACAGGTCGAACGGATCCGTCGAACGCTGCCACGGCCCGCCACACAAAGCGCTACGATCCGGACAAGATCGCTCCACAAGGAGTGAAAGGGGGATTCTCAAGGTGACACCGCGCCCTCGGTCCTTCGGCTACGCACGGACCCGTACACGTCAGAGCACCCTCGCGGCGGCTGCCGTCGGGGCGGCCCTACTGCTCTCCGCCTGCGGCGGCGCGAGCGATCAGCGCTCGGCCGACACCGCTTCCCCGTCCGCACTCGCATCAACATCGCCCAGCACGGTGCCCAGCGCATCACCGACGTTGAGCGCGATGGACATGGCGAAAGCCAAGGTGCTGTTGGCCTACCAGGGGTTCTGGAAGCTCCAGGAGGAGGCCTACTCCAGCGGCAGCCTGGACGGGCTGCCTATCAACACCTACGCCCTGGGCCAAGCGGCCGCTGACATCCGCAGCACACTGCAGTACTACCAGTCGCAGCACGAGGTGATGCGCGGTCACCCCGTCCTGACGCCGACGGTCTCGGCCCTGGACACCGCAAAGAAGACTGCGACCATCACTGACTGTATCGACACCAGCAACTTCCTCCCAGTCGACGCGACCACGGGTAAACCGGAGAAGCTGACCTCCGATGTACATCGCCATCCTTGGACGTTCACCGCCACTTTCGACAACGTCCAGTGGTACATCGTCACGGGAACGATCGATCGGGCCCGTACATGCTGAAGGTTCCCTCGCTCTTGAGTTGCGCCGGGGCCCTACTGATAGCTGCCTGGGCACTTGCCCCGGTGGCATCCGCCAGTAGCGGGACCGGCGTTGGGTGCGGTGCATTCTCCGGTGACTGCAATGTGTCTGCCGGCGGAAGCTCCCCACCTAGCGGGGGCGCAACCGGATCAGCGTCCGCCACCAGCGGTGGTGGTGGCGGAGGCAGTTCCTCATGCAGCTTTCACGGCCAGCCCTTCCCCTGCTACAGCGCTGCCAACGGATGGTTCGACCCGCAAGACGGGTGCTACTACCGACTGATGGACCCCCAGCCGACAGCGGACAGCACCCTGTGGGATGGCCATAGGCCCGGTGACGGGGCGGTGTACTCCGCCGTCTGCCCGCTACTCACGGGCAAAGGTCTTCCCGCTTTGCCGGGGCGATGGTTCCAGAACCCGCCCCCGGGCTACGGCGGCGCCGTAGACGTGGCCGCCCTGGCCCGGCAGGCAGTGAAGAACATGGCGCTAGTGGGGCCTGCGATCGGGATCGCGCCGAAGGTGGGCGGCAAGAGCGCCGTCGGTCTGCCGGTGTGGCTGTGGGACACCGTCACCCCCACGACCTGGGGTCCGAACACGGCGACCGCCGCGGCGGGCGGGGTGACCGTGACGGCGACCGGCAGTGCGACGCAGATCGTGTGGTCGATGGGCGACGGGTCGACGGTGACCTGCAACGGACCAGGCACGGCCTACCAGCCCTCCTTCGGCGACCAGGCCCCGGACTGTGGCCACACCTACTCCGTCACCTCGGCCGCGCAGCCCGGCGGCACGTACGCGATCACCGCGACGGCCACCTGGGTCGTCAACTGGACTGCGAACACCGGACAGCAGGGCACGATCACCGTCACCCGGCAGTCCGCCACGACAGCGGTCATCGGCGAACTCCAGGTCCTGAACACCCAATAAGCCCACGACGAGGAAGAAACCCGATGGCCATCACCCGGCAGCGACAGGCCCCGACCGACAACGGCCTGGCCCCCGCCCCTGTGCAGATCACCGAGACCGCGCCGCGCCGGGCCCGGCGCCCGATGCTGATGGTGGCCGGGATCGCGGTGGCAGCGGTGGGCGCCCTGGGTGCCTACACGATGGTCAACCAGGTCGGTAACCGCGTGGCGGTGATCGCGCTGGCCCATCCGGTGCCCAAGGGCCAGGTGCTGGTGTCCGCGGATCTGACGGTGGCCCAGGTCGCCCCCGACCCCGCGCTGCAGCCCATCGCCGCGGCCGACAGCAGCAGCGTGCTGGGCAAGACCGCCGCGGTCGACCTGCCCGCCGGCACCCTGCTGACCCGCTCCTCCGTCCAGGCCGGCGCGCCGTTGACGACCGGCAAGTCGGTGGTCGGGGTCCTGGCGAAACCCGGCATGATCCCGGCCGGACGGCTGCAACCCGGGCAGGCGGTGACCGTGGTGCAGACGCCCACCCAGAGCGCGGGCGGCAAGCTGCCGGTCGCGCCGTTGACGATCAGCGCCGTGGTGGTGTCGGTCAGCGCCGCGGACAGCAACGGCAACCAGGTCGTGGACCTGGCCGCCGACCCGGCCGACGCCCCGCAGCTGGCGGTGTGGTCGGCCGCCGGGCAGGACGCCATCGTGACCGCGGCGGGCCACTGATGTCGGTCATCGCCCTGGTGTCGGCCAAATCCAGTGCCGTGACCGTCAGCGCGCTGGCCCTGGCCCTCTCCGCCCCCAAGCGCACACTGCTGGCCGAGTGCGACCCGGCCGGCGGCACCATCCGCGCCGGCTACCTGCAGGGCCACAGCACCGCCGCCGTCGGCCTGCACCAACTGGCCACCGCGGAGCGCTCCGGCACCCTGGCCGACGCCTTCGACCAACACCTGGTCCCCCTGGACGGCACCGCCGGCCACCGCCTCCTGCTGCCCGGGCTGACCGACCCCACCCAAGCCCCGGCGCTGGCCGGCACCTGGGACCAGCTGGTGCGGATGTGGCCGGTCCTCGAAGGCGAGGGCTTCGACGTGGTCATCGACGCCGGCCGGCTACTGGTCGACGGCGGGGAGCTGAACGCCTCCCGCTTCCCCGCGCCGCTGCTGCGCCGCGCGGACGTGGTGCTGCTGGTGCTGCGGCAGAACCTGACCCAGGTGGTCGCAGCAGCACCGGCGGTCGCGGCGTTGCGCCGGGATCTGGGCCTGCACGGCACCGGCGCCGACGCCCTGGGGCTGCTCCTGGTGAGCGACCAGAAGTCTCCGAACTCCAGTGACATCTCCCGACACCTGGGGGTCGGCGTGCTGGCGCAGTTCGACCGCGACGAGGCGACCGCGCTCGCGCTGACCCACGGCCCCACCGGCCGGGGACTGACCGCACGCGCTCCCCTGCTGCGCCAGGCGCGCAGCAGTTGGGAGCAGATCAACGCGCTGGCCACCCGCCGCCAGGTGCAGCTGTCGCCCGGTGGCCAGGCCTCGGTGTACCGCAGTGTGCAGCAGGCGGTGACCCGTGGCTGACAGCATCCCGGGACCGGTGAACGGCTCCTTGGGTTCGGCCGGCCGGCGGCAGCGTTTCGCGGCCGCCCTGGCCCAGCCGCTGCCTCTGGCCGGCGTGGCCGCGGTGCCGGGCCAGGCCCTGCCTGCGGGCCCGGGCCAGGACGGGGTGCTGCCGGTGGGTTTCGAGGTGATCGCCGAGTTGCGGACCAAGGTGGCCGGACTGCTGGCCGCCGAGACCGCCGAGCAGCCGCTGTTGTCGGATGAGGACCGGCGCCAGGTCGGCTACACGCTGGTGCGCAAGGTGGTGGCCGGGTGGGCGACCGACTACGCCGCGGCCGCCCAGCCGCTCACCCGCGACCAGGAGGAGCTGGTACGCGCGTCGGTCTTCAACGACCTCTTCCGGGCCGGCCGGCTGCAGCCGCTGCTGGACGATCCGGGCATCGAGAACATCATGATCGACGGCCATGACGACGTGACGGTGGACTACGTGGACCGGCCCGCGGCCCGGCTGGCGCCGCTGACCGGGTCGGACGTGGAGCTGGTGGCGTTGATCAACCAGCTGGCCCGGACCCAGGGCATCGGTGAGCGGTCGCTGACGCCGTCGACGCCGACGTTGAACATGCGCCTGGCCGACGGGTCGCGACTGGCGGCCACATACCTGGTCACCGACCGGCCGCATGTGGTGATCCGCAAGCACCGGATGAAGCAGTCACGCCTGTCGGACCTGGTGGCCTGGGGCAGCATCGATCCCGCGTTGGAGCAGTTCCTGCGCGCCCTGGTCCTGGCCCGCAAGAACGTGTTCGTGGTCGGCTCCCAGGGGGTCGGCAAGACCTCTTTGCTGCGCGCGATGGCCCGCGAGATCCCGGCCGGCGAGCGCATCGGGACCCTGGAGTCGGAGTACGAGCTGTGGCTGCACGAGCTGGACAGCGGCCCCAAGGTGATCCCGTTCGAGGCCCGGGAGGGCAACGGCGAGAAGGGCCTGGACGGCTCCGCGTCCGGCGAGATCACCCTGGCCGACCTGTTCCCGCAGCTGCTGCGCATGAGCTTGCGGCGGATCATCGTCGGCGAGGTCCGCTCGGTGGAGGTCGTGCCGATGCTGCACAGCATGAACGAGAGCGAGGGCGGTTCGATGTGCACGTTGCACGCTCGCTCCGCGGCCTCGGCGATCGAACGGATCGTCACCTTGTCTCTGGAGTCAGGGATCGGGATGAGCGAGGCCCTTGCGTACCGGCTGATCGCGCAGGCCATCGACTTCGTGGTCTACCTGCGGCTGGTCGACGAGACCCCGATCGGCGGGCGCAAGCACCGGTTCGTGTCCCACGTCGTGGAGATCACCGGCCTCGGTGAGGCCGGCCGGCCGGCGCTGCAGACGGTCTTCGGTCCCAGGGACAGCGGCGGGCGCCGCGAGCCGCGGGCGGTGCCGCAGCTGACGCCGGCGTGCATCGAGGACCTGATGCGGGTGGGCTACGACCGTTCCTGGTTCCAGCATCCGTTCGGCGCCTGGCAGGCGCCGCTGACCACATTGAGGCCGCTGTGACGATCCAAGCGAGTGCCCTGATCGCCGCGCTGTGCGCGCTGCTGGCTGTGGCCGGGCTGGGCGTCGCCGTCGCCGGGGCGCTGGGCTGGGCCCCGGACGCGGCTCGGCGCCGCTCGCGTGCCGAACGCCGCCTGCAGAGCGTGCTGGGCGCGGACGGCGGCGGGGCGCGCCACCGGTGGTGGGCGGCACGCAGGGCTCGGGCCGGGGCGGCTGCGGTGGTGGCGCTACTGGTGTGGGCGGCCACCAGCTGGCTGGTGGCCGGGATCCTGACCGGCGCGGCGATCCTGGGCATGTCGTGGATGCTCAACCCGGGCAAGGACCACGCCGAGCAGATCAAACGGCTGGAGGCGCTGGAGGAGTGGGTGCGGCGGATGTCGGACATCCACACCGTGGGCATCTCGCTGGAGCAGGCCGTGGTCTCCAGCCTGCGCACGGCCCCGGCCCCGATCCTGGCCGAGGTGCGACTGATGGTCTCCCGGCTCGGTGCCGGGTGGCGCCCCGAGCAGGCCTACCGGGCGTTCGCCGACGACTTGGACGACCCGACCGCGGACATGGTCATCGCCCTGATGCTGCTGCACGTCACCGACCGCGGCGCAGGCCTGGGTCGGGCGCTGAAAGACCTGGCCGCCGCAGTGTCCGAAGAGGTCCTAATGCGGCGCAAGGTCGAGGCCGACCGGGCCAAGCCGCGGGCGAACGCGCGCTGGGTGACGATGTTCTGCCTGCTGGTGTTCGCCCTGTCGTTCTTCTCGGGCTCCTACGTCGCGCCGTATCACCGCTGGTACGGGCAGATCACCATGCTCGTCTTCGCCGCCGGATTCCTGGGCTTGTTGGTGTGGATGCGCCGGATGGCGAACCTGCGGCCGATACCTCGCTTCCTGTCGCCCGCCGACCGCACCCCTGCCACCAGCGACACCACCACCGTCACCGGGATCAGCGAAGGAGTCCGCTCATGATCAGCACTGCCCCGGTCCTGCTGGCCGGCGCCGCCGTCGGCGTGGGCGTCGTGATGGCCGTCGCCGGCGCCCTGCCCTCGCGTGCGGATGTGGGCGACGTGCTGGCGCGTATGGACGCCTCCCGCCTGGACGCCCTGGCCCCGCGCACCCCTCCCCCGGCCGCCGGCACTCTGGAACGCTGGGGCGGCGCGGTGCTGCGCCTGCTGGGCGAGCAGGTCCTGCGGGTGCCCACCCGGGAGTTGGGCATTTTGCGCGAGTCGCCCGCGTTGTTCGTGGGCCGCAAGCTGGCCACCGCCCTGTACGGGCTGGCGCTGCCGACCGTGGCCACCGTGGCGTTCGAGGCCGTCGGGGTGCACCCGCCGCTGGCGATCCCCGCGCTGGCCGGGCTGATCGCGGCCGCAGTGTTCTGGTTCATCCCCGACATCAGCATCCGCGGGCGCGCCGCCGAGGCCCGTACCGAGTTCCGCGCCGCGATCGCCTCCTACCTGGAGCTGGTCGGCCTGGAGCGGGCCGCGGACGCCGGACCCACCGAAGCCCTGCGCCGGGCCGCGGCGGTGGGCGACGGCTGGGTGTACGAGCGCATCCGCGACGCCCTGGTGCGCGCGGAACTGGCCGGCATCGCCCCCTGGGACGGGCTGCGGCAGCTCGCCATCGAGATCGACGTGCCCGAACTCGGCGCCCCCGCCGACATCATCGCCGTAGCCGGCGAAGAGGGCGCAGCGGTGTACTCCACCCTCAAGGCCCAGGCCGCATCCCTGCGCGGGGTACTGCTGACCGACCAGCAGGCCCAGGCCAACGAAGCCAGCGAAAAAATGATCATGCCGGTGGCCGGGCTGGTCATCCTCATGACCGTCTACATCGCCGTCCCCGCCATGCTCAACATCATCGCTTCCTGACCCGCCGTCACCGACACCAACCCAGACAAGGACACCCGCCGATGCTCATCCTGATGCTCGCCCAGCTCCGCTACCGCACCGACCAGCTGCGTGCCCACCTGGACGCCCAGGACCAGGACAGGGGCGCGCTGTCCATCGAACTGGCCCTCCTGGTCGGCGCCCTGGTCACCGTCGCCGTGATCATCATCGGCATCATCATCGCCAAAGTCACCTCCAAGGGCGCCGCCATCGGCTGAAGCGCGAGCCGCCCCCCGGGCTGTCCCCGCCGTTACAGGGCTCGTAGGACGACCGGATAGGCGCGCTTGCACCCCCACTCCATCGATCGTTGCGCAGAGGAGGTTCCAGATGCCCAAGCACCTACCGCGCCTTGACCGCGTCGCGGCCGCGCTGCGAGGCCGTGTCAAAGACGACCGCGGTGCGCTCTCACTGGAACTGGCGTTCCTCGCGCCGGTGGTGATGATGTTGATCTTCGGTGTGGTCCAGTTGGGTTTCTACTGGTATGCCCGTGACGTCGCCCTGACCGCCGCCCAGCAGGGCGTGGAGACCGCCCGCCTGCAAGGCGCCTCCCTGAGCGAGGGCAGTGACCGCACCTGGGACCTGCTGCACCGCACCGGCGGCAGCATCACCGGCACCTCCGTTGCCACCTCCCAGGACGGGAACACCGTGGTGGTCACGGTCAGCGGCCAGGTGGACTGCTGGATCCCGGGACTGACGTTTCCGGTCTCGCAGACCGCCCGCGCAGCGAAAGAGCAGGTCACGCCATGACGGCGCGACGCGCGGACACCGCTGACCGGGGGGCGTTGTCGCTGGAGTTGGCGATCCTGGCCCCGGTGATGATCCTGTTCCTGCTCCTGATGGCCGCAGCCGGCCGTATCTACCTGTCCGGCAGCGGCGTCGACAACGCCGCGCGCGACGCCGCCCGGGCCGCCTCCCTGCAGCGCGACCCCGCCGCAGCCCAGGCCGCAGCCCTGCAGATCGCCGAACAGACCCTGGCCGCCCAAGGCCTGCACTGCCTGTCCACCGACGTCGAGGTCCCCACCGACGGCTTCAACACGCCCCTGGGCCAGCCCGCGTCGGTGACCGTCACCGTGCACTGCCGGGTCAATCTCGCCGACGTCGCCGTGCCCGGGATGCCCGGCAGCAAGCTGTTGACCGGGACGTTCACCTCAGCACTGGACCAGTTCCGCCAGCGAGCCGACGGTCCGGTCGCACCCTGGACCCCCGAGTCGGGCCACCCCGGCAGGAGCGATGACGATGCGTAGATTCCTACGGTCCCTGCAGGCTCGCAAGCACGACGACCAGGGAAGCCTGTCGCTGATGCTCGCGATCGTCGCCGTGGCGATCTTCGCGGTGCTGGCCCTGGTCGTCGACGGCGGCGGCCGCCTCCAGGCCCTGGCCAAAGCCGAGGGCACAGCCCAGGAAGCCGCCCGCACCGGCGCGCAGAGCCTGGACTACGGCCAGGCCATCTCCGGCAACGGCTTCACCGTGGACACCACCGGCCAGGCCGTCACGGCCGCGCAGGCCTACCTACGCCAGGCCGGCGTCAGCGGCACCGTCACCCCCCAAGGCAACCGGCTGGACGTGACCGTCACCGCCACCTACACGCCGGTGTTCCCCTTTTTCGGCGCCTGGCAGGTCACCGGCCACGGCAGCGCCCAACTCCTCTACCAGGCCGGAGGCTGACCCCCCGTGAACTCCCGCATCCGCGCCCTGGCCGGCGCCCTGGGCTCGCTGCTGTTCCTGGCCCTGATCGAGATCGGCGCACCGGTGGGGCTGCTGGCCTTCGGCCTGCTTCCCCACCGCCTACCCACTCTCACCCAGGCCGGCACCGCGCTGACCTCCCCCGACAACGGCAGCCTGCTGATCGGCGCGATCACTCTTATCGGTTGGCTCGCCTGGGTCGCCTTCACGTTCGCTGTGGTGCTCGAGACCCTGGCCGCGCTGCGCCATCGCGGCGCACCGCGGGTGCGCACCCTGGGCGCGCTCCAGCAGCTGGCGGCCGGGCTGGTGGCCAGCATCATCGTGCTGCTGCCCGCCACCGGCGGAGCCCTGGCCGCATCGGCCGCTCCGGCAGCGGCGGCAACCCTGCACCTTCCGCACGCCAGCACCCTCACCGCCGGCCAGGCGGCCCAGCAGGCCGAGGCCGCCACCACCAACGCCGGCAACGCCGGCGTGCAGGCCGGTTGGAGCGGCCCGGTCCACCAGGTGACCGGCAGCGACGAGAGCATGTGGGACCTGGCCGAGCACTACCTGGGCGACGGCATGCGCTGGAGGGAGATCGCCCAGCTGAACCAGGGCGTCCCGCAGCCGGACGGGAAAACGGTGACCGCCACCACCCTGCAGCTCACTCCCGGTTGGACCCTGCGGCTGCCCGCCGACGCACGCACCACAAGCACCACAAGCGTACGGGACCAGGTCGAACCGGCGGCGGCAACCGAGACGGTCCCATCCCACCAGCAATCCGCAGCCGGCACCCCTGCGACCAGGTCCGGGACCAGCGAGAAAGTGCACGTGGTGCGCCCGGGCGACACGCTCTCGCAGATCGCCCAGGACGACCTGGGCGACCCGAACGACTACCCGCAGATCGCCGCCGCCAACCAGCACACCGTCCAGAGCGACGGACGGCACCTGACCGACCCCAACCTGATCTATCCCGGCTGGAAGCTCACCATTCCCCAGGCCAGTCAGGCAACCGCCGCACCAGCCGATCCCACCACCGGAGCGAAGGCTCCGGCCCCCACGGGAAAGCCCGGCGCCGCCACGAGCGGGCCGAGCGGCACCAGCACCAGCGGCGGCACAGCGACGGTTCCGCACCCCACCGCCGCTCCCACCACGCCGGTCGCCTCCGCACCGGCGGCCCCCCCGACCACGCCGCCGGCGGCAGCACCCTCCACCGCCCCGGCCACCGGCCAGTCCGCAACCGCGGCGACGCCCACTCCGGCCCCCACCGCGCCGCCCACGCTCGCCGCCGTACCCGCAGTCACCGCCCGGGCCGCCCAGACCAGCTCCCCCGCCCGGGTGGGCGCGGGCATCGCCGCGTTGCTGGCCGCGGGCCTGCTCGGCGGATACGGCGTCAAACGCGCCCTGCAGCAACGCAACCGGCGCCCCGGCGAGACCATCGCCGTCCCCGAGCAGACCAGCGCCCTGGAACACGCCCTGGTCCACCAGGCGCAGCCACCGTCGGCCGAACTGCTGGACCGCGCGCTGCGGACCCTGGCCGCACACCTGCCCGACCATCAGGCCCTGCCCCCGGTCGAGGGCGCGCGGCTGACCCGCGCCGGCATCGAACTGCGCTGCCCCGCGGAGGCCGTGTCCCCCTTCACCGCTGCCGGCGACGGCTGGTGGCAGCTGGACCCGGAGCAGGAACTCCTGGACCCCGACCAGGCCGACCAGATCCCCGCCCCCTATCCGCTGCTCACCGCCCTGGGCACGGACGGCGACAACGGCGCGGTCCTGGCCGACCTGCGTACCGCGCGCACGGTGCTCCTGGACGGCTCCCCCGAGCAGGTCCGCGCGGTGGCCCGGGCCATCGCCCTGGAGCAGGCGACCTGCCCGTGGGGCCAGGACCTGCAGGTCCTATGCTCCGGGATCACCGACCCCGACCTGCCCGCAATCCTGCACACCGGCCGGCTGCAGCACCTGAGCCAGCTCAGCCACGCCGCCAAGGACCTCGCCGAAGTCCTGCTCACCCTCCACCAGGACGCCTCCACCGCGCTGCCGTGGGTGCTGGTGGTCGCCGACCAGGCCAGCGAGCAGGACGCCTGGCAGCTCGCCGACCTGGTCGCCCGCGTGCCCCACGCCCCGATCGCGCTGGTGCTGCCCGCGACCGGGCTGGACGCACTGTTCCCCGAGGCCGCGCACCTGGACTGCGCCGAATCCGGCCCGCAGCCCAGCCCCGTGGACGGCCAGCCGGTGGTCCTGCAGCGCGTCACTGAAGCCGCCTATCAGCAGTTGCTGGCAGACCTGCGCACCACCGAGGAGCCCGCCACCGCGGCCCAGGGTGCCTGGCTGCACGTCCCCGAGAGCAGCGACCACCTCCAGGCCGAAACCCGGGTCGATGTCCCCCCGGATGCGCCCGGACCCCCGGAGCAGCAGCCGGAAGCCGCGGCACCGGCCTCGCCGTTCCTCGCCTTCTCCCAGCACCACGCCGCCGTCCCGGGACCGGCGGATATCCCGCTGCCCCCGGCCCCCTTCCCCGAACCGGCCGAGCCGGCCCTGGCGCCCAGTCGCGACCCGAGCGCCGTCGCAACCTCAGCAGCGGCCGGAGTGACCGGGAATGCCTCGGTGGCCGTGCCGCCGACAAGCGCGCCTTGGCCGGACCCGGATGCCGCCGAGCCCTCCACCCTGCACACGCCGCAGGTCCTGGTGTTGGGACCGCTGGACATCACCGGCCTGGGTGCTAGCGGGCGAGGCCGCCGCCTGGCCGAGCTCGCCGCCTACCTCTACCTGCACCCCCACCGCACCGCCGCGGCCATCGCCGAGGCCATGGGCTCCATGGAACCGTGGGCCGACGGCACCCTGCGCTCGCGCATGTCCCAGCTCCGCAAAGTCCTGGGCACCACCCCTGACGGCACCCCGTACGTGCCGTACCTCTCCGACAACGCCACCTATCCCCAGCTGGCGGTGCGCTGCGACTGGACCCGGTTCCTGAAGCTGGCCGAACGCGGCCTGACCGCAGGCGCCACCGACGTCGCGGACCTGGAGTCAGCGCTGGCCCTGGTCCGCGGACGTCCCTTCCAGGGCAGCAGCGCCTCCTGGGCCGTGGCCGAGCAGCAGGAGATGATCTCGCGGATCGTCGACGTCGCCCACACCGCTGCCGTCCGGCACGTTGCCGCCGGCTCCTGGGACGCCGCCCGCACCGCGATCAGCAAGGGCCTGGACGTCGAGCCCACTGCCGAGATCCTCTACCGGGACTGGATCACGCTGGAGAACCGCCGCGGCGACCGCGCCGCGCTCGGACGTGTCATCAGCGACCTCAATCGGGCGCTGCGGACCCTGGACGTCGAGATGGACGACGACACTCAGAAGCTGATCACCGACATCTACGCCCACCACCAGCGCACTCAAGGCACCGCGTGATCCGGTGCCCGGCGATCAGCGGGTCAGCCAGGGCTAGCTTCTCGCCCCGGCATCCCGCTCCGACTGCACATGCTCCTGTTCCTGTTCCCACCGTGCGCGGAAGCTCGGGAGGTACCGGCGCAGGTGCCCGGCGTTCAACGCCTTCCCGCCCCGGCCCCTGATCCCTGCCTCCTGGTCCAGCCACACGGCCAGTTGCTCGCCGTCGGGGAAGGCGTCGTTCTTCTTGCGGTAGTCGCTGAAGGCTTGGTAGTAGCGGTCGGCCGCGGTACCGACGGCCGGAGTGGCAGGACGGCCCGGATCGGTGGCCGACTGCGGCTCGGCCGGCTCCTGTGCGGGAATCGTCGCCCGATCACCCTCGGAGCCGTCTGCCGGAACCTCGGCCCCGCCTGGCGGAGCTTCGGGCGCCGGCGACGGCGCGATCTCGGGTAGCGGCGCGGGAAGCGGGGCCGGAGCCGGGGTCGGCTCGGGACCGGCGCCCAGACCCGGGAGCGCCACCGCGACCGTGGCGTCCAGGTGCGAGACGTCCAGCCGGAACGCGGGCAGCGGCTCACCCAGGTTCGCCAGCCGCAGCACCAGCAGCAGGTCCACCGGCGCGGCGCGCCGCCAGCCGCGCCCGTACTCAGCCTTCAGCCGGGCCCGGAAGACCAGACGGCGCCGCTCCATCTCGATCGCCTCCTGATAGGAGCGCAGTTCCCACAGTTGGCGGCGGCGCCAGAGCCGGAAGGTGGCCGCGGGCGCCAGCACCCAGCGCCCGATCCGGGTGCCCTCCATGAGCTGGTCGGCTTCGAACTGGGTGATGCGTCCGACGGTATGGCGCGCGGCCTCGATGGCCGCGACGAACAGGACGGGCACCACGGCGTGCATCCCCGTCGCCAGCGGGCGCGGCCACGCGGAGGCGGCGTTGAAGACGATCGTCGCGGCCGTCAGCAGCCAGGCGAGGTGGCGCAGCAGCGCCAGCGGCATCCGCATCCAGGTCAGCAGCAGGTCCAACGCCAGGAACACGGTGATGCCCACGTCGATACCCACGGGCAGGACGTAGGAGAACCAGCCGAAACCCTCCCGCACGGCCAGGTGCTGGACCGCGGTGTAGGAGCCGACAAAGCCGATGGCTGCGATCAGGCCGACCCCGGTCACCACGACCACCACCAGGGCCCGTTGACCGCGGGTCAACCTCGGTCGCTGCGCCATGCCGGATGCCCCCTCTGTCCTCGAACAGTATGTCGAGCCACTAGCTTCACACACGACCCGGTCATGACACCGTCACTGTCCAGCAGTTGCAGCACATCCGGCTCGGACCGGACCCGGCCTCCAAGCCGTCGGCCTTCGACAGGTGCCGGTGGTCTCCTTCGACGACGTCTGGCGACCACTGCGCCGCGACCAGGAGCAGGGTCAGCGTCTCAGCCGATGTAGAGAGTGCAGAGCAGCGGCACCAGGCCGGGGACACCGCGCTCGAACGCCGTCCGCAGCACCGCCCCGAACTGGGCGTAGCTCGTGACGGTCCACTTCTCGTTGTGCAGTCCGTCGTAGAAGGTCCGGTCCATCGGCCTGCCGTAGACATCCAGGACCAGGCACGTCTTGTCCAGCTCGATCAGGTCCCCGTACAACCAGGGCGCGCTGCGCAGTCCCGTGGCGCCCTCGTAGGCATGGTCGGTCTGCCAGTCGAAGTTGGGGTTCTCCTCGCCCTTTGGCACGTGGGACGCGGCCTTGAAGCGCTTGTGCTCCACTATGAGCAGTTCCGTCCTGCCCTGGACACGCATCGGTACCACGAGGTCGACGCCGTTGGAGGGCGCGTAGGCCGCCGCCGGGACCGGCGTGCCGGCGGGCCGCGGAGGCAGCCCCGCGAGCAGGGCGGCGAGCACCGCTGCTCCGGCGTGCGGATCCAGCAGGCCTGAGAGGATCAGCGCGGTGTAGTTCTCCTCGCCCATCGGCCAGACGGCTTCGGCGATGCCGCGCTCGCGCAACCACCGGCTGTGGTGGTCGTGGTCGGCCCGGGCCGCGGCTCGCTGCTCGCGGGTCGGGGCAGTGCTCTTCTTCTCAGGGTCCGAGGTGGTCATGGCGACAGACTCTCCCACGGGCGTGGGCGAGCGCCGGCAGCGCGCGGAGCACCTGGAACGGAGCGGGACGAGGACCTGGGGTGCAGTAGGAGCCTCAAGGCGGCGTGGACAGCCGAGAAGAGCAGTCCAGATGCTTCTACCGTCCGGAATCATGATCCAACCCACCTGCTATTCGGGGAGCGATAGAGGGGAGCTCGAGCAACAGGGCCATTCCGGCGCAAGGGTGCGACGCCAGCGGCTACAACACTTGCTATGGCATCGCCGAACCCGACACCGCCACTGTGGCCGCACTGTGCGTATGGCGCGTCAACCAGCGACCCGATCGGCTGCCGCGGGGTTCACATTCTCGGGCACGCGCAGTGCCTGGAACACCTGGTCGCCGCGGACCAGGCCGGCTTCATCGCCGGCCTTGCGCCCGGCTCCGATATCGACCTGCGCGGCACACGCATCACCTCTGCGCTACTGCAAGCAATATGCGATGCCCTTAGGGATCCGGCCTCGGGGCAACCCCGTTTCGGGGATGCCGAATTCGACGCGGCCACCTTCACCAGGCACGCCCGGTTCGACGCAGCCACCTTCACCGGGGACGCAGGATTCGAATCGGCCACCTTCAGCGGGATGGCCGGGTTCAACTCGGCAACCTTCACCGGGGACTCCCGATTCGACTCGGCCACCTTCACCAGCAACGCTTGGTTCGGCTCGGCCACCTTCACCGGGGACACCGGATTCGGCTCGGCCACCTTCACCAGGGAAGCCCTCTTCAGCTCGGCCACCTTCACTGGCAACGCCTGGTTCGGCTCGGCCACCTTCAACAGGAACGCCGGATTCGACGGGGCCACCTTCACCGGGGACGCCTGGTTCGACGGGGCCACTTTCGGCGGGGACGTCCGATTCACCGCTGCCACCTTCGGCGGGGACGCAGGATTCGAATCGGCCACCTTCACCGGGGACGCCGGATTCAGCTCAGCCACGATGGCCGGGGACGCCTGGTTCGAATCGACCACCTTCACAGGTCAAGCCCGGTTCGACCAAGCCACCTTCGGCGGGGACGCCAATTTCAGCTCAGCCACCTTTGCGGAACTACAGCAGGTGGGGCCCCTGCGCTGCTCCAGTCGTCTGATCTTCGACCAGGCGCGGTTCACCGGTTCGAAGGTGACCCTGGAGGCCGCGGCCACCACCGCCTCGTTCCGCAGGACTTCGTTCGCCGGATCCGCATCCATCCGCTTGCGCTATTCCCAGGTCTCGCTCAGCGGGGCGACCCTCACAGCACCTGTGGCACTCCAAACGTGGCCAGCCCCCTTCGACACTCCGAGCGGGCCTCTCAACGAGGGTCAGTTCGCAGGCACCGGCAGTGCGGAGGTGCGGCTGCTCGACTTGGAGGGGGTGGATGCCGCACAAGTGGTGCTGACCGACGTGGACCTGCGCCAGTGCCGCTTCGATGGCGCGTTCCACCTGGACCAGATCCAGGTCGGTTTCGGATGCCGGTTCGCAGAAGCACCCCGCGGCTGGCGCAGGCGATCGGGACCGGTGCCGCTGCGCTGGTCGCGCCGGAAAGTCATCGCCGAGGAACATCACTGGCGTGCCCTGCGCAGCCGAGCGGTGGGCCGCGATTGGACGCGCGGCCCGATGCATCCGCGGGCGGAACTGACACCGGGCCCGGACGACTTGGCCGGGGTCTACCAGCGGCTGCGCAAGGCCTTCGAGGACGCCGGCGACGAGCCGGGCGCGGCGGACTTCTACTACGGCGAGATGGAGATGCGCCGAAACGACCCGCTACGGCCTCGAGCTGAACGGTGGCTGCTGTGGTGGTACTGGCTGCTGTCCGGCTACGGCCTGCGGGCCTCGCGTGCCCTGGGCTGGCTGGTCGCTGCGATGGCCACCACCGTGCTGGTACTGCTCCTGGTCGGCCTGCCCAACGCCGACCCTTCACCGCAGGTCAGCGGAACCGACCAGGCTGGCCAGGTGCAGCTCTCCACCAGTACACCGGACCCGGCGCTCACTCTCCCCGTTGCCCAGCGTTTCACCGGCGCCCGCGCGGAGAAGGCCAGCCTTGTCGTGGTCAACTCTGTGGTCTTCCGGTCCAGCGGCCAGAACCTGACGGGGTGGGGCACCGTGGTGGAGATGCTGTCGCGGATCGGCGAACCCGTCCTGCTCGGCCTGGCCGCGCTGGCCGTACGCGGCCGCGTGAAACGCTGAGAGCGATCATGCTTTCCTGGGACCGTGGTGCGCATGGATACCTCGGTCGGGGAACCACTGGTCGACGCATCTTGGCGGACCTGGTCATGCATGGGCGACGGTCGACTCGTGCTGTCAGGCACCGCAGGTCCGTCGACCGGCTTGTCCTTGGCCCGGGTGCGGAGCTGGTACGGGCCGTTGCGCCCTGTGACGCGATGCCCTGCCGCCGATGAGGAGCGGGTGCTGCAACTGCTCGAAGCCGCCGGTGACCGTGCAGCCGGCAGCGCCGTGGCCGCGCTGTCCGCGCTGGTCTGTCAGCGCCTGGCCGGGCTGGAGCACCTGGACCCCCATCCGCTGACTGCCGGCGGCCAGGACCCGAAGGAAGCGCGCCGTGCCCTGGTTCTGGCCCACGGGCTGGGTGCGACCCTCGCGCAACGACCCAGGCGGATCGACGCCTACGCCACCGGCCAGCTGGTCGACATTCTCCAGCGGTGGACGTTCGGTCCCGCGTACCTGGTCCCCGTACCAGCTGAACTCTCCCACCTCTTCGCCATCCACGCCGACCGGGCCGGCGGCTGGACCCGGGTCGCGGACCGCTGGCTGCAGTTCGGCACTCCCCAGGGCAACACGGTGGACACCATCACCAAAGCCGGCGTCTACCTGCTAGCCCACGCCACCCGGGCCAGAACCCAGTTCGCTGCGGCCATCGAAGAACAGATGGAGGCCCTTGTGCGCTCTATCGCCTCCCGCTGGAGCAGCAGCACTTCCGCATAGCTCCAGGCCTGGGAGCAATCCTCCGCGTCGGACGACTCGGGAGGTTCGGCAGCACGAGCCAGCGGCGCGCTCGCCCTCCCCTGGCAGGCTGCTGCCCTCATCGCGTGTAGTTGAGGAAGATCTTGCTGCTGTCGTGGAACGTAAGCGTGGCCCCGTGCGGTACCGCTCCCGGTGTCGCCCGGATCGAGTACGCCTCCACGGAGGCGATCTCCCCGGGGTCGGCGCCCAGAAGGGCGGTGATGAGCGCCGCCTCAACCTGCTCGGGGCTGCCGACCGCGGCAGGCGCAGGGACAGGCGGTTGCGGCACCGGTCCGAGCACGGGTTCCCGCTCGTCCTGGTCGTAGCGGTCGCCCGGGGCGCTGACCGCCACGACCTGCCAGCGCGTCGTCTTCCCGCCTGCCTCGATCTCCAGCAGATAGGGACGCTTGCCACGCCCACCGTCTGGGACCGGCTCAGCCCGGGTCACCCCAGCGACAGCGGAGGCGACGGCGGACAGGTGGTTCAGGAATCGGTCAGGGCGCATCCCCGCACCGTACCCGTCGCCGCTGCAGGGTCCAGCCCCCACCCGCCGCAAGCGCCGGGGACGCTGGCCGGGACACTGAATCGGGCCGTTCCCGGTGCAAGGTCGAGACCGGGAGCGGCCACTCCCCTCCCCCGCGCGGCAGGCCGGCGGAGGGATCGGTCTGGTCCTCCGCTTCAGTGCGGTCCTGGGGTGCTTGCGAGGCGGCCGCGGCTGTGAGGTCGCGCCAGGTCGGGTGTAGACGCTGACTGCTCACGGACGGTCGAGCAACCTCACGACACAGCTTGCCGGCGCAGCGCGCGGGTGCCGTCGACTACGGCATTCGTGTACAGACGCCGGGCATAGGCCTCGCCCTGAACTTCGATGGCGAACCGCACAAGGTCCGGGGTCTGGTGGGCCAAAGCGCGCAGGTCGGCAACCTCGGCACGGGTCAGGTCCTCCAGGAGCACATCCGGGTCGTCGGGACCATGGACGGTCACTGTCACGGCCCCTGAGCCATGGATGGGCGCGGCCATCGCCAGGGCCACCCGACGCTGCACGGTAAGGCTGGTGGGCAGGCACCATGCTCCGTCCCACTCAGCGTGCCGTGCTACGGCAGCGCGTCGCGAATCGCGCCGGCTCTCAGCCAACTGGCTGCGTTGCTCCGCTGTGACGATGACCAGGTGGGCCGCCTTCACACGGGCGGCGAGAAAGGCGGAGGGTCGACGGATTCGGTCGGGTACGTGAGTGGTGTCTAGCCAGCCAAGGACCTCATCGACGGTCCACCCGGCGTCCGCTAGGTCCTTGATGACCCAGGCAATCCGAGGGACAGCTGCCCGCTGAAGCCACGGGACCTGCCGGACGAGTTCGGCGGCCAGCTGGTAGCGGCGTCCAACCCGGTTTACAGCGCGCCGGTACGGACTCCTCACGTTGCAGTTCCCCGTGCTGCCGTGGTCGAGATTCCCGTCTGCGAGCTTGCCCTCAGGGGGAAGGATGGGAGAACCGTCAGCAGAACAAGTACAGCAACCACCCTCCATTGGGGTGCAACGGCATGATGCGGCTGAGGCTGCGGAGGAGTTGAGGGACGGGGCGGACGGACGCGGTGACGCGGCGGCCTTGGCCTTGGCGGCCCGGGCGGTGCGGTGAGCGGCCCGACGGCCCAGCATTGCGATGAGCGTGCGTCCAGCGGAGGCGATGCCGGTCATGCGCCGCTGGCTACCGTGACCCGCGATGCGCACGCCCAGAGCCGTGTCGAATGCGGGCGGGATCACGAGGGCGAACTGGGAGGCCTGGGCGCGCTGGCTGCGGCAGCGGGTGCCGCGCTCGATGTAGGCGAGCAGACCCGCCTCGCGCAACATGTCCAGGTGATACTGCACGGTCCGTTCGCCGACGCCGAGCCTGCGTACCAGGTAGTCGATGCCCGGCCGGCACGGGGACAGCTCGGCAAGGAACTTGGCCAGGCGCACCGTGGTCGGGCCCATTTCCCGGGGGCCATGGCTGCGCTGGGGCGTGTAGAGGCCGGAGCCGATGACCCAGTGGACAGCCTGGAGCCAGGCATAGCCATCGGCGGCGACCCGGCCTGTGGTCTCCTCCAGCCACTGCTGACCGGTGGGCACGGCTAGGGCGGGCAGAGTCTCGGCGGGGGCGCAGGGGAAGAATCGCGCCGGTGCGCGGCCAGGCGCGCCGGGCCGGGGCCGGCGTTGCGGGGCTGTGGGCTGGAGGGCAGTGGCGGTCACGCGGTTCCTTGATCTGGGGTGGAAATGGGCGCAAAAAGCCGTGCTCCGAACAAGGTGGGAGTCCGGAACCTGAAAATGGGTGTACAAATCCGAGGCAGCGACTGTTGGCTGCCGGAGGGAACACAAAACCCACGACCCGGCGTGCATGGGCGTGTTGGACGTCCCGGGCGGGCGGTGGGTCTCTATGTGGTTATGGGGCGGGCATCACCTGCTGGCGCATATCGGGGACAAGTGGTCCGAGCTGCCGTGCGCGCCCGGCGGGCGGCGCAGCAGCAGCGGAGTCAGTGGGCGGCCTCGGCCGGGGTGCGGCTCGGCCGAGAAGGGGACGCCGGAGTGCGGCGCGGCCGAGGGGTGGGGATGCCGTCGAGGGTGCCGTCGAGTTCGGCGATCCATTTGCCGATGGGGATGCGCATGGCGGTGCGTCCGCCGAGCGTGTCCAGTTCGAAGGCGGCGCGTTCGCCAGGGGTGGTCACCACGCGGACGGCGTCGGGCATCACCCACAGGACGGTGTCCTGGGTAGTGGTGCGGTCCGAGACGGCGTCGCGGGCGGCGTTGACGGCCAGGGTCTGCCACAGCTGCAGTTCGTGCTTCTCGCTGCGGGCGCGACGTTCGCCGGGCCACGCGAGCTGAGAAACGCACACGTACACGCGCAGGGCGATGACGTCGTCCTCGGAGTGGGGGGCGTGGATGATGCCTGAGTCGCGAGCCTTCCAGGCCCATGTCTGGCTGACGCCGGCCGCTATCGCGACGGCGTGGGCGGAGAGCGCGCGGGTCATCTTCTGCCTTCCCAGGGGTCACGTGTGTTGCAGGATCACATTAACGCAACCGGAGGGGATTTCTTCGAGTGACACGAGAATCGCGCATGTCGACTTGTCCGAGTTTCTGCGGTATCCGGACTGCTAGCGCCGGGGCCTGACCCTCCGTCCGATGAATGACACTCTAGTGACACGCAGATAGTGGGATGGCTGAACAGCGCCGTGATTAGGTCGACAGACCGTCGGATCACTCGTCGGATCGACCGTTATACCGTTGTATCGAACGCTCTAGGAAACACAACAACGATGGGTGCAGCGATCGGCATGGCCGACGTTGCACCCATCGTTATATCCAGCAGGTGAGAGCCCCTCAGCCCTCCCGGGCGAACATGCTCGGCGACGGCAACTCGCCCTCTGCGTCCAACGACGCCAGCAGAGACTCCAGCGCCGCCGACACCACGAAGATGCCCTTACGGGCGTGGTCCGCCTCCTGCAGCGCCGCGTTCAGACTCGTCGCCAGCGCCTGTGCCTGCGGTCCGACCCGGTAGGTCGACTGGCGGCCGGAGTCGACCACACCCATGCGCCGCGTCAAAAACGCCTGAGCCGAGGCCACCTGCTCCCCCACCTCAGTCGGCGCGTTGCGCAGCGCCGCATCCAGGTAGTGGCCCACCGCCAGCTTCGCATTCCCCGAACTGCGCCGGTCCGCGGCCAGCCGCGCCTTCACCGCGGTCAGTATCTCGGGCACGATCCGGAACCCCAGCGTGGCCCAGGTGTTCGAAGAGATCACCGAGTCGGCGAAACTCTCGGTCACGGCCTGGTGGGCCCACGTGCCAGCGTTGCGCCGAGAGGCGCGCCGACGCGGTGCCGGGGGGCGCGGCGCGGGCGCCGCCGAGCGAGCGTCCGCATCTGGCTCCGCCTCTGACCGCGGTTGGGCGGCCACTGGTCGGGCAGCCGACTCGGCCACAGGGGGACTCTGCACTGTTGTGGCCTGGGGATCCGGGGTGACAAGGGCCTCGACGAGGGCCATGTCGGATGTCTCCGGTGTTGGGGCTGGCGCTTGCTCGGCTACCGGTGCTGGCGCCGCCGAGGGCGCCGGAAGCATGGCGCCTGACACGGCCGCGGCAGGCGCTGGCTCAGCCTGAGCTTCCTGGTCTGGTGGCGTCGGTGCAACGGGCGCCGGTTGCAGGGTAGCGGGCACCGACGCCTGGACTGCCACCGATGCAGGGGCCTCTCCGGTGCTCGGTGCTTGGGCCGGAGCTGGCAGGGTAGAGCTGGTCGGCGCAGCGCGGAACATGGCCGGCGGCTCGACGGGGGCCGGACCGCCCTGCGCGATGAAGGAGTTGGCGACGACCTCGTCGGCCCCGGCGATGACCGAGCTGAACTTGCTCTCGCCGCCGGGACGCTTGAATGCGCTCGGGGTCTTCTTCTTGCGTGTGCCGTTCGCCGGCTTGCTGGCGTCAGACAACGCTCTCCTCCTCCGCGAAGGGCGGCGGCGCGATCTCCCATGTGGCCTGAGGGGTGTCCATGCGGGTCAGTACCTCCTGCATCAGGGCCGCGTACTGTTTGCCTGGCGGAAGGTTCGTGTAGCCGAGCACCGCGGGCACCCCTCCGGCGAAGGACCGCGAGATCAGGTCGCTCTGCCGGATGTCCCCGACGAACGGCAGCAGACCCGAGGAGATCATGCCGTCGCGGACGTCGACCTCCTGCTGTTTCCAATTCGAAGGCGGGTTCGACTTGTTCAGGACCGCGCCCAGGTACTGGGGCCGGCACTCGTTGTCGGTGTTCTTCGCGACGAACTTCACCGATCCGGCCAGGGTGACCGCTCCCCGTACGGTTGCGTACTCGGGGAAGCAGACCGTGACGACCCAGTCCCCGGCGGCCCAACCGACGGCCGCCAGCGAGGAGATCGCAGGGGGAGTGTCGATCACCACGTAGTCGTAGTGCGCCGCCAAGCTCAGCAGCATGCGCCGGAGTATCGGCGTGGCCGCGAAGCCAGCCCCGACTAGGAGATCCTGGGCGCGGCTCATCGTGGACTCTTCGGAGGCCAGCAGGTGCAGCACTCCGTTGGTCTCGAACGGCTCCAGCAGGGTGGAGCGGTCGTAGATGATGCCTGGCAGGTCGGTCTCGATTCCCTGGACGTAGGCCTGCAGGGCCCAGCCGAGGGAGCGGGAGACTTCGGAGGAGGGGATGTTCAGGCCCAGGGCAGTGCCAGCCTGGGCCTGCGGCTCCAGGTCGACGACCAGGGTGCGGGCTCCCATCAGCGCCAGGGACGCCGCGAGATTGACGGTCGTCGTTGTCTTGCCGACTCCGCCCTTCTGGTTCGCCACTGTGAGCACCTGCATGCCCCCACCACACTCCCTGTCGAATCCGGTCGAGTGACACAAGATCAGGTCCGCATACAGATCCCGGGCGACTTGGGATGGTATGTCCCTTTACTTGCCCCAGGCGAGCCGCTAGATCGGCTCGCCAGAACCATTTCTGTTCTCGTGTCACATGATTTTCCGCCACGAAGATAACAGCAGCCGCCACTCCCCTGTCAGCCGACTCGCTCATTGCCCCGCCAGTGGACCGATTTTTTGCGCTCCATCCTGCTCCGGACCAGGTCCCCTCCGCTCGGGACGTCGCAGCGATAGTCGGCCGGCGGCGCGCGGGCCCCGTGGGCAGCACGATCATCCGTTCGACAGCTGGGCAGGGCTGTAGGCCGCCAGGTAGCTCGGCGGATGGCCGAGTCGGTCGACCGGTTGACCCATCGACAGCCGGTCAGCCGTGGGAACAGTCGGTCCGTTCAGCCGTGAGTACGCTCGCGCGTTCAGTTGGTAGCGGGATGCACCAGACGACTGACCGATGAGCAGACCCGTGGTCAGCCCGTCTGTTGGAACGGTAGTGACCTCCCCAGCGCGTTCGTCAGCTCCATAGCTCTTAAGAACGGCAGCCTGGCAGGCGGACAGTCGGCTCGTCAGCTCGCAACCACGGCGGCAAGACAGTCAGGTCCCTCTGTCCGCAGCAAGTCAGCGAGGAAGGCAGATAGTACGAGGGTCCGGCAGCCAGTAAGCACGGCAGACAGTTGTCTCAGCAGACCGACAGAGAGGCGGGTGATCAGGCAGGTAGTCGGTCAGCCAGACAGGTAGTTGGATCAAGCGACAGTACGTCAGCAACGCGGCTAGGCAGACAGAAGAAAGGAACGTCCGTTGGAACGCAAGGCAGCAAACACGCAAGAACCAAAGAGAGTCTGTCCGTTCGCAAGGAGGCACGACTGACACAGAGACAGGCAGCCCACTAGACAGTAAGTATGGGAGGTAGCTAGAAAGACAGCACGTCAGATGGTGCGTGATAGCGATGGTTAGAGGGTTAGTTGGATCCCTATTAAATAGGTTAGCAAATACATTAGTCTCTCCGTGATTCTGATCAGTACCGTGATCGTGAGTCTGATCACAACTCATGTAACTCTATAGATACATCTAGCCATCGTTATATCTAAGGTTGTAGTGATAGCTAGATGGCTTGGTTGGCTGGACCGGCAGGCGGGGATCATCGTTATATCAATCCATATATGAATCGTTATTGATATCGCCATGCTCGGCCGTTCGACGGGCCCGCTGGACAGTCCTGCCAGACCTCGCCGAGCGCCCGAAATGGCTAGATCTCATGCATATATCGATCGTTATATGACCAGTTGGCAGTGACAATGGGCGGTCGGCGGCCTGATTGGCCTGCTGCATCTCGTGGCTGGCCAGTTGCGCCCGAGCACCACGTAACAGGTGTGCCCTGCCGGCGCCGAGCATCGCTCACGCGCCCTCTCGGCGGGGCCGCGGTTGGACCCACTCCGGTGGGACCATCGAGCGTGCGCTGGCGCCGCGCCCGCGAGCACCCCAGCGCCCGCGCCCGCCTCGACGCCGAGCTCACCTCGAGGATCAAGGAGATACACGCCGACTCGGGTGGGATCTACGGTTCGCCCCGGGTCCATGCCGTCCTGGCCCGCGAGGGGTTGCGGATCGGCCGCAAACGAGTCGAGCGCCTGATGCGCGAGGCCGACCTGCAAGGCATCAGCCCCCGCCGGCTCGGCCGCGGCTTCACCCGCCGTGACCCGCACGCGCCCCTGGCGCCGGACCTGGTGCAGCGCGACTTCACCGCACCTGCGCCGAACCGCCTGTGGGTCACCGATCTGACGATGATCGAGACCCTGGAGGGGCCGCTGTGGCTGTCCGCGATCCGCGACGCGTTCTCGCGCCGCGTGGTCGGCTGGGAGACCTCGGCGCGTGCTGACGCCGACCTGGTCCTCTCCTCGTTGGAGTACGCCCTGGCCAGCCGCGAGGTCAGACCGGGGACCTTGATCCACCACGCCGACCACGGCACGCAATACACGTCCATCAAGCTCACAACACGCATGGTGCGCGCGGGAATCAAGGGGTCCATGGGGTCGGTGGGAGACTCGTACGACAACGCCCTGGCCGAGAACCTGTGGATGCTGGTCAAGACCGAGTGCGTGCGCGGCCGCGTCTTCACCACCCGGGCCGAGGCCAACCTCGCGCTGTTCGAGTACATCGACGGCTTCTACAACCCCCGCCGCATCCAAAAGCGTCTGGGCTACCTCAGCCCCCTCGAATACGAGGAGCAGCACTACGCCGACCAGGCGACGGCCAATCAAGCGAACCTGAAACCCCGCCAACCCGCTCTGACCAGCTAATCCGCACCTCCCGCACAGCGGGGGAACCTCATTCCCGCAGAACCCGCACGACAACTGTCAGGCCGATGTGGCGTCGCTGCCGCAGTTGATCGGCATACGTCCCGCTGGGCTCCCGAGGCCTTCGAAGGTGACCGTCAGCAGGCGTTGGTGGGCCTCGAATACCGCAGCCGGGTCGATGGCGAGCTGCTGGGCGTAGGCGATGAGCTTCAACGGCGGCGGACTGCCCCTCGGGGGATGCTGTGTCAGGGGAGTTTCTCCTCGCCGCCGCTCTCCCCCTCCTCCCCGCCGTCCTTGCTGCCGCGGCCGGTCATCTTGCGCTCATGGCGGCGCTCCCCGTACGCCCCGGCTTCTCGGATCCCGTCGCGGGCGACGCCGATTCCCTCGCGACCGAGGTCGGCGACGGACCCGACGGCCGAGGCACCGGCGGTGGCCACCTGTCCGGCCGCGGCGGCCGTCTGGCCCACCGCTCCGGCCACGGCCGCGAGGGCGCCGAACGCTGCGGTCATGGCGCCCCCGGTGGCGCGTCCGGCCGGCTTGGCGGGCCCGGCCGGGGCCGCCTTGCCGCTCTTGGCTGCGGCGGCGCCTGCGGCGCGGGCGGCGGGGGACTGGGTGGCGGCCTGCCCGGTGGCGAGGAGCGTCCCCTCGACCACGACGCTTCCCCCGGGGAGGGTGAGCCGGAAGCGCCCCGGCTTGCCGGTGGCCAGGACGCCGAGGTTCGCGGCGGTGAGCTGCTCGACGGGGAAGAAGCACTGCGCCCGCGCACCGCCGCCGTCAGGGCCCCTGTGCTTCTCCCCGCAGGTGGCGCTCACCGTAGCGCCGGTCGAGATGAGCGTGAGCTCGCGCGGGGGGCTGCCGGTCTCACGGCCAGGGCAGCGGAGCGCGGTGCCCTTCACCGTGAGGCCGCGCGCCTTGATGGTGGTCATGGTCTCGTCTCCTACTTCCTGGCGATGGCGGTTGCCGTGGCGGTAGCGGTTGCCTTGGCGAACGGGCCCCGTGCGGTGGCGGTCGTGCTCGCCGTTGCGGTGACGTTCCCGCCGCCCTTGCGCTTCACCACGGCAGCGAGGATGCCGAGCAGGACGGCGAGGACGAACGCCACCTTGGCCAGCATGACCAGGGTGGCGGCGAGGCCAGCCAGCGCGTCGGCAGCGACGCTGATGGCGTAGGCCACCATGACCGAGGAGCCGGACAGGGAGAGGGACACGAGGGCCGTGGCCTTCACCCAGGCCGGGACAGCCGAGGGGGCCGCGGTCTGCTGCGACGGGGCGGGGGCGGGTGAGCCGTACGTCGCGGCGTAGACCCACACACGGCGGCCGTCGGGGGTCTGGGCCTCGATCGCGCCCGGGATCGGGAAGGGCGACAGGTAGGGCAGGGTCGCCGAGGTCTCCACGGGCGCAGGGTGATAAATCGCCGGCTCAGCAGGGGTGTTGGCAGCGGCGGTGAACATGGGCTCGCTCCTCGAATCTGGGCCGGAGGGGGTGTCGAGGGGGTGTCTCGATCGGAGATTTGACCGCATTTGCGCCAGTCTGGGGGTGTCACGGGGGGTGTCGGGTCCCGCCCGAGGGTGTCGCTGGGGGACACCCCCGGACGGGCGGGGACACGTCCGGGACACGTCACCACCTGGGGTTATGTGGGGGTGACACCCTCCCGGACACGTCTATTCGACCTGTCATGCGCCGAGTACGAACGTGACGTCGGAGCGGCGGAATCCGCGCCCCTCGGCTCCGGCCAGAGTGGTGACCTTGACGCGGTCGAGGGTCTTCCCGGTGCCGTCGAGGGCCTCCTCGATCTCCCGGCCGAGGCGGGCGCCGACCCGGCTGGACCATGCCTTGTCGCTCTCACCCTCGCGCGGTTCCCACCCGGCAGCCGGGTCCTGACGGTGCAACAGGCGGGCAATGTCGGAGCTGCCGAGCTCGGCCGCACCGGACTCCTCGAACGCCTTCCGGATCTGGGCGAGGATGCCGGACACGGACAGCAGCCCCGATGCGGCGTAGCCGGTCAGGGTGCCTGCCTCGACCCGCAGGGCCCGACCCCGGATGCAAATCCGCTCGAACTGCTGCGGGGTGATCAGGTCGGTTTGCAGCTTCTCGGCGCCCGATTCCTCGGCGAGGATGCCGACCCCGATCACGCCGAGGCCGGCGGCGGTGTGGCCGCGCTTGGCCGTGCCATCGCCGAGGATCATGTCCGACGAGGTGTCGTCCACGGTGTGCACGCTGTAGCGCTTGAGGATCACGTCGCGGAAGTCGGTGGGCACCGACTTGGCGCTCGGGCGCTGCGCCGCAGCAACGATGATCAGGCCGCACGCCCGGCCGCGCCGGATGAGGCGGGCGAGCTTCTCGACGACGGCCGCGAATTCTTTCAGCCCCTCCTTGCGGGCGAGCAGGACCCCGAACGCCTCCTGGATCTCGTCGATCAGGAACATGAGGACGGGCATGCCGTGTGCCTCGGCCATGGCGGGCGTGAGGCGCATGTCGGGGCGCTGCGCCTTGGGCATCTTGCGGATCTTGGCGAACCGCGCGTCCATCTCCTCGATGAGTTCGTCGACCAGGTCAATGAACTCATCGACCGCCGCCGGATCAGCACCGATGATCGCCCGGTGCGCGATGCCTTCGAGCTCCTCCCAGTCCGCGCCGCCCTTGAAGTCGGCGAGCAGGATGCGGCACTGGGGGTCGAGGACGCCGGCCGCCGCCGGGAGGCGCATGGCCGAGGTCTTGCCATACCCCTGCGCCCCGCCGAACAGCATGGAGGACCACAGGAGTTGGAGGGTCTTCCGTGTGCTCTTGCGGGTGGAGCCGAACGGGACGCCGTCCCAGATCGACCAACGGTCGGCCTCGACCAGCAGGGAGACGGGCGCCGGACCGGAGAACGGGACGATGGCCGACACCCACAGGACGACGTCGTTCGGGGTCTCGCCCTGCAGCAGGTCGATGCGCTCCAGCGGCAGGCCGAGGGCCCCGGCGAACTGCTCGGCCTTGCCCCGCAGTGCCTTGCACACCACGCCGGCGGGGAGCTTGAACTCGATCGTCGTGTTCTCGAGTTCGTCGCGGGTGCCCAGGCCCACGGCTCGGATTTCCTGCTCGGCGGTGATCAACCGGATATCCCGCAGGGCCCGGGTGATCCGCTCGTCGGTCACCGGGGCGTCGCTGCCCATAGGTTGGACCTGGTCAAGGAATGCGAACGCCCCGTCGGGGGCGCGGCGGACGAGCTCGCGGTGACCGAGGGCGTAGAGGAGCCCGAACAGCGGGATGAGCGCGGGGACGGCCAGGACCAGGCCCCAGGTCTGGCCAAGGGCGATCAGGGCCGCCACGTAGGAGGTGCAGCCAGTCAGGGCGTAGACGGTGACCGGCTCGCGGCGGCGCTGCTTCCCTTCCTTGCGTCGGTCGGCCCGCAGGTCCGCGATGTGCTCCGGACCTGCGTTGGCCCGTCGGACCTTGTCGGCAATCTCGCCGAACTCCGTGGCAAACAGGTGCGACCAGGCGTCACGGGTGCCGACTCGGGCACCCAGGGCAGCAATGCTGACACCGCGCCACAGGTAGACCGGCGAACGGGTCAGGTGGAACAGGGAGGCGTTCGCCCACACGGCGCGGCGCTGACGCCAGGCGCCCAGGTCAGTGAACGTGGCGGGGATGATCTCGCGCAGGTTCCAGCCGTCGCGCTCGTCGCCCACGGGGGCCTCGTCGAGCTGCTCGAACACCCCGCCCTCGGCAACCGCGGATTCCTCGTCCTGCTCGGCCTTGTCCAGCTGGATGGTTCCGGTGCGCAGGTCGGCGACGCCGCACGGGCTGTTCCGGGCGGCGATGCGGGCGCGGCGTTCGAGCTGGTCGAGGATCTCGGGGTCACGGTAGACGGAGTGGCCGGCAAGCTCGCCGCTCTCGGCCTCGGGCTCGGTGCCCTGCTCGGTGCTGGTGGTCATGGTGCTGTCCTTCCTTGAAGAGTGGGGCCGGCGGCCCGGCCGCGCGGGGGGTGCGGCCGGGCGAGCAGGGCGTCAGAGCTTCGGCGTGACGGCGGACAGGCGGCCGTCGAGGAGGTCGAGCGAGAGGTGAAGTCGGGCGAGGGCGATCTCGGCAGCGGCCCCGAGGGCGGCCCCCTCGGCAAGGAGGGAGCGTGCGTCCTCGGCGGCCCGCCATGCCTTGTCGCCGTGCTCTCCGGTGGGGGAGTGGGTGGCGAATGCCATGTAGAGGAGGCCGAGCTCGGCGCACGTCCGGGCGATGTTCGGGTGACGGGCGGCGGCCTCGGCGTCGGCCTGGTCGGCGAGTTCGCGGGCGATCTGGTGGAAGACGTTCCCGCCGTCGGTGTTGGCCTCAATCATTTCCCTGCCTCCTTCTTCTTCGCGGCCTTGCTCTCGGCGCGGATCGTGGCCGACTGCCGGGCGGAGCGGACGAGGCGGGCAAGGGCGGGCAGGGACAGGAGGAACGCCAGGAGGAGCACGCCGAACAGGGCCGAGTCCTGCCACCCGAGGGCGGGGGCAAGGCGGATGGTCAGGTACACCCCGGCCGGGGTGGCGATGATCAGCGTCCGGGGCGGGGTGAAGCTACGGGCGGTGCTGCTCATCGGGCTGCCCTCTCGTTCTTGACGGCGTCGCGCAGACGGATCAGGTATTCGGTGGACCCGCCACCGACGGCGGAGCGGACGTTGGCGACGGACAGTTTCGTGACGTCGCGCAGGGCGGCGGCGAGGTCCCTGACCTTGTCGAGGTCGGCCTCGTCGAGGGGTTTCAGGGGGGTCTTGGCGGCGGTCCGCCCACTGACGCGCTTCCCTTTACGCCCAAGGGTTTTCGGGCCCCGGGGGCCTCCCGTGGGACTGAGGTTCGGGCCGCCGTTGGAGCGCCCGCCGCCGGTCCCGTCCTCGTCCTCCCCGGGGCCGAACAGCTCCGCGAGGAGGAGTTCGACGGCGACGGCCTCGGGGCTCATCTCGGACCCGGCGACGGCTTCGGACAGGGCCTTGTCCGCCGCGACACGGGCGGCCAGGACCGCGGCTGTGATGCCCAGGTCGGAACGGTGCACGTCGTACCAGGCGGACCGCCACGCGGTCTCGGTGGGCAGGGTGCCGTACGGTGCGGCGGTCATCAGGTCGACGTACCGGCGGTACACCGCGCGGAACCGCCGACGGCGCTTGCGGTCGTGGCGCCTGCGCCGCCGGTCCTCGCGGCGCTGCGCTTTGGTGCGCGAGCTCTTGCTCTTGTGGCGGCCGATGCCGCGCAGTTCCCAGAACGCGACGGAGCCGAGGGAGGCGAGGGCGAGCACCCAGGCGAGCCACCCGCCCTCGGGCCCGGGGGCGTGCGAGTAGTTGATCGTTGCGGCGATTCCGGCCGCGCCCCACATGGCGAGGCGGAACGGCAGGGTGGGGCGTCCCTCGCGCCGGGCGCGTTCCCCGGCGATGGTGGCGACGCCCGCCCCGGACTCCAGCATCACGGCCAGAGCAACCGCGATCATGACGGGGAGACCGGCGTCCGACAGGGCATGGAGCTGGAAGTACAGCGCCGGCCCGGCCGAGCACACCATCACGACCAGAGCGGCGACGGTGTCACCCTGGGCACGCAGCCTGGCGAACCCGGCGGCGCGGGCGGACTGGCGCTCGGTGCGGCGGCGGGTCTTCTCGCGGTCGGCCTCGCGGCGGGCCCGACGCTGGGCCTCGTCGCGCTCAGCGCGGTCCTGGCGCTCCTGCTCGCGCCGGTTGGCCTCTGCTTCGCGCTCGGCCTCGCGCTCGGCGGCCTTCTGAGCGAGCTCCAGCTCGAAGGCGGCAGCGCGGTCCTTACGGCGCTCCTCGTAGAACTCGGAGTTGTTCATCGGCGGTTCTCCTTGCGCAGGGTGCGGGCGCAGAGGGGGCATCCGGTGTAGTAGAGCCGTCCGCCCCGCTCGGCGCGGTCGATCTCGACGAACAAGGCCACGGACAGGGCGCCGAACAGGGCGGCGATCCACCACTGGCGGGCGACGGCGGCGAATCCGGCCACGCAGAACAGGCCGACAACGACAGCGGGGCTAGTGATCAGGTGGTGCGCGGCGGCGGCGACGGGGCGGCCCTTCACGGCGTCACCGCCGGCGGCGGGGTGTTGCGGTAGGTGGAGGCGGCCCGGATGGCGACGCGGGCCAGGACCGCGGCCCCGCCCAGGAACGCGGCGGCCTTGATCGCGGCCACCAGGGCGCAGACCATGGTCACGACGAGGGGGGCGGAGAGGTAGACCAGGCCGACGAGGAGGCCGACCAGGACCAGGAGAGCGGCGGGGTGCAGTCGGTCGGCGAGGCCGAGCAGGGTGCGGAAGGTGCGGGCGATGGCGCGGCGGTCGATCCTCATGCGACCCACCCCCGGAGGGCCTGGTCGACCACGTCGTGGTCGTAGCCGTCGGCGTCGTCGGCGAGCTCCAGCTCGGCAACGACGACGGCGAGGCGGGCGACGGCCTGGGGGATGTTCACGAACCCCTCGTCGATCATGTCGACCAGGGCGGCGACGCGGGCGTACTCGCCGGCGAACGCAGCGAACACGTCGTCGTCGTGGTCCTGGTCGCCCAGGTCTTCGGGGATCTCGTACTGGGAACCGAGGACGAGGTCGACGTCGAGGGTGATCGCGACGGAGAGGTCCGTCCGGGTGGCGTCGTCGACAAGGCGGACACCTGCGGCGCGGATTCGCGCGCCGGGGACGCTTTCGGGCATGGTGATGCTCACGCGGTTCAACTCCTCTACTGAGTTGGTCCGCCTGCGGCCCCGGTGCGTCTAGACCACGCATTCGGGGCCGTGCCCTTTGGTGGGCATGGCGGGGCGGGCGTCACTCTGTGAGGACCTGGCCTCACAGAGTGACGTTGACATGACTGTGCACGACGCCCAGCCCCTGTGTCAATAACCTGGCTATTGAATCAGGGGCTTGCAATACGACTGCGAGTCGCCATCCTTGCTCGGCCTCAATAGCCAGGGCTACTGTCAAGGCATGGACGACGACACCCCGGTACACGGGCCCCCGCCCGTCGCGCGCTACCGAGAGATCGCCAACGACCTGCTCCGCCGAATCGAGAGCGGCGAGTTCCCCCCGGGCTCGAAACTGCCGACGTTCGCCGAGCTGCGCGTCGAGTACGACACCGGGGGCCCCACGATCGAGGAGGCCGTGAGCGTGCTCAAGGTCGCAGGCCGCGTACGGTCCGCCCGCCGCCTCGGAACGATCGTGCTCGACGGTCAGGCCCCGGTCGAGCGCCTCGACCGGGGCCACAGCGTGCGGCGCAACGAATACGGCTACATCTTCAATGCCGGGGCCGGCCACTGGGCGCCGATCGCCTTCCGCGCCCCCGCGTGGGTCAAGGCGGACGACGAGATCGCCGCCCGCCTCGAAATCGCACCGGGTTCCCCGGTGCTCGTCCGGTGGCGTGTCGTCGGCCCGGACAGGACGCAACCGTTTCAGCTCACCTGCTCGTACATCGTCGAGGCCGTCGCCCGGGGGACCGCGGTCGAGCAGGTCGACACCGGGCCCGGGGGGTGGCTCGACCGAGCCGAGCACGACCTCGGGCACGGCCCGCTGTCCTGGGCGGAGTTCGTCACCTCACGACTTCCGGGGCCCGAGGAGGCGAAGGCACTCAAGATCCCGAGGGAAACCCCCGTCCTGGTCCTGTCGTGCGTGGCCACCAGCGGCGCCACGAAAGAACCGATAGCGGTCGACGTGACCGTGATGCCGGGCCGTTCGTTCGAGATCCGCTACCCGATCACCCGTGACAAGTCGGCCCGGTGGCCCACTGCCCCCGCCGCCGACCGGAACACACCGCGCTGATCCGACCGTCCACCGCGCCCACCCCTCGGGTCGGGAACGCGCGGTCCTACGCGAGTGCGGATCGCGAGCATCCACCAGGGGGCAAGCGGGCTGATCATCGACCTGTTCGACCCGGACAGGGCCCGGTTGCCGGTCCTCAAGACCAGCTTGCAGCGCCTGGCGCGGTCCATCGGCGGCACCACAGATGGTGCTCGCCGCGCCGTGCAGGTGCTGGTCGACAACGGCGACTTCGCAGCCAGCACCACGTTGGCCGGCCTCGCGGAGCACAAGGTCTTCGAACTGCGCTGCGACTGGGACGCCTTCGACGCGTCCCGCATCACGATCCGGCTCTCCGACCGCGGCGCGCACTGCCGTCAGCGCGCGGTGGCCGTTCGGGCACGTCAGAGGGTGCGGGTGGTGACCGTGAGGGTGGCACCTGGTCGCAGCTGGATGCTGAGGTTGCCGTCGCTGTCGGCGGTGACGAGCGATCCGGAGATCTCGGCCTGCTGCGTGCTGGCCTCCCCGGTCACATTCATGGGACGGGGCTGAAGGTCGGCAAGCGGAAGGATCCGCACAGGGTTGCGTTCGCCGCGTTGCCAGCGGATCGGGGACTCGGTTCCGATCAGGTGCGCGAAGCGTCGGGACGGCGCACCGAGGAACTGCACACGCTCGTGGCCCGCGTCGTTGGTTTCGAATACGAAGGGGTCTGCCCCGGGTACCGGTGAGGCCACGTCGTAGGCCGAGATGATCTGGCCGTTGTGGTAGCCGAGGACCAAGGCGATGCGTTCGGGTTGGAACGCCGTGCGGCGGCGGCTGTTGCCCGGACCCATCAACCACCAGCCCATGGTCTTGTCCTGCTGGGAGTCGGCGGACGTTGCCTGCGCGGCCTCCTTGCTGTTGACGATCAGAACCAGGTCGGCAGCGGGTGCGAGGGAAGTGATGGCGGAATCGGTGGACATGAAGGCTCCAGAGTGCGGCGTCGCTACGGATCCTAGCTCAAATCAGAGCACTTGCAGAAGATGATAGGGATATGGGAGAGTTCCCCCGTACCACCCAACCAGCCACCCCAGTAAGGGCAGTGATCGAACATCAGGACCGGCTCCGGCATGCGGGACTGGACAAGGAGAGTCGTGAAGGAGCACCAGGCCGGTCGAACCGATCAACGGACGCCCAGCTCCAGCCCGGTACGTGACAGCAGCACCTGGGAAGATCACCAGGGTCATGTCAGCGCCCTACGGCAGCCAAAAGACCCGCTCATCGACTTCAAGCTCCGCGTCAGAATGCATGTGCCGGCCAGGGTGGTGCTAGGGCTGCTGGGTGTCATCGGTGCCGGTGCCGGTGTCGCCGCGTGGCCGCACCGGTGAACCCGCCTCTGCCTCAGGCACCGTCGCTGGTCGAAGACCACAACGGACGCATCCTGGCTGATCGGATCCTGGCTACCGACTTGGCCGGCGCCGTGCCGCAGGAGCGGCCGGTGGTGGTGTTCGTGGCCGGGCAGGCCGGCAGCGGCAAATCGCTGGTCGTGGACCTGGTGCTGGCGGCGCTCGCCGCCAGGGGCGGTGCGGTGCGGGTAGATCGCGACCGCTACAAGACCCTCCACCCCCACTACCGCCGTCTGCTGGCCGAGGACGTGCGCACGGCCGGGGTCCGGGTGCGCGAGGACACCTACCAGTGGGCGGCCCAGGTGGAGGCCCTGCTGCGGCAGGGCCGCTACGACGCAGTGGTGGAGGCCCCGCTGGGCCGCCCGCAACAATTCCTGGAGGAGATCGACGCCTACCGGCGGGCGGGCTACCGGGTGGAGATCGTGGCGCTGGCCGTGCCCGAGGCCCTGAGCGCGCTCGGGGTGCTGGACCGCTATCTGCGCCTGGCCGAGCAGGGCCGGCCCCGCTTCGTCTCCTGGGACAACCACGACGCCTGTGCCGCCGCGCTGCCCGCCGCCCTGAACGTGGTGGAGGCCGACGGGCTGGCCGAGCGGATCACCGTGGTGCGGCGCAGCACCCGGACAGCGCTGGAGGCCGTGTACGACAACGAGGTCGGCCCTGACGGACGCTGGACGCGTCCGGCGGGCGCGGCTAAGGCGGTGCTGGCCGAGCGCCGGCGCCCGTGGGACGCGGCGCAGACCAGCCGGTTCCGGCGGGACCTGGCGGCCGCGGAGCGCCGGGTGAGCGACCCGCGGCTGCCTGAGGACTGGGGGCTGGCGGTGCGCCGCGATGCCGAGCACGCCGCGGCGCTGGCCGAGCCGCTGCGCCGCATCGCCCAGCCGCTGCGGCAGCCGCCCGGCGTCGACTACCACCGGCTGAACGCGGACGAGCACGCCTTCGTCTTCGACGAGTTGATCGTGCCGATGATGCTGAGCGCGGTTACCGCCCAGGAGCACCCGCTGGTGGTCTACGTGGCCGGCCAGCCCGGCGCCGGGAAGACCCGCGCCGCCCACCTGGTGCGCCGCGCCCTGCCCGGCGCGGTGCACCTGTCCGGAGACGACTTCAAGGTGATGCACCCGGACTACTGGGACCTGCTGCGCTCGGACCCGCGCCACGCCTCGCAGAAGATCCGGGCCGACTACCAGGCCTGGCAGGCCAAGGCCGAAGCGTACGTGCGCGAGCGCCGCGGGCACCTGGTCCTGGAGACCACCCCCGCCGACCCGGCCGCATTCGCCGCGGGGGCGCTCCGGTTCCAGCGGGCCGGCTACCGGGTGGAGTTGCTCGTGCTGGCCGTGCGCGCGGCCGACTCCCGGCAGGGCACCGCCCGGCGCTACGCGGCCGTGAGCGAGCAGGGCGCGCCCACCCGGTTCACCAGCGTCAGCGGCCACGACGCGCACTTCCAGGTACTGCCCGACGTCGTGGCGGCAGCGGAGGCGCTGGCGGTGGTGGACCAGGTCACCGTGATGCGGCGCGATGCCACCGCCCTGTACCGCAGCGAACCCACCAACAGCAGGCGGCCGCAGCGGGCGGGGGCAGCGCTGGCGGTGCTGGCAGAGCAGTCCCGGCCCTACACCGACCAGGAGGCCGCCCAGTTCTGGGCCGTCCAGCGCCAGCTGCACCAGGTGATGCCGCAGTACCGCGACGACCTGGTCGACATCGCCGCCCGGGCCATCCCGCTGATGCCCGCGACCCTCCAGCCGCGACGCCTGGAGGCGCCCGGCAGCGCGGCCGCGCTACCGCTGCTGCCGTGCCGGGCCAGGTAGCCCGACACGGCAACCGCCCCTGCCATCAGCCGGTGCCGAACCGGGGCCCGGCGGAGCGGCCCGAGGTCGGCTACGCGGTCGTGAGGGCGTTGAGCCGTTGGGTGTACTCGGCGGCCAGCCGCTCGACGTCCTCGGGCTCGGCGTCGGCGAGCCGGCTCCGGTCCGCGGCGCAAGCCTGCAGCTGGGCCGTGAGGGCGGCCTGGAGCTGCTGGTCACCGGAGCGCCGGGCCGCCATCACCTCCTTGGTGTACCAGGAGATGACAGCGTCGATCCGCTGCCGGGCGAGCTCGGTCGGGGAACCCCCCTCGCCGGGGGAGGACGCGGGTTCGGGAGCGTGCATGGCAAAACCACCTTGGGCCGGAAGTCGGGGCCGGGAGGCCGGTACCCGGCCCTGGAAGCGAGGTGCCGGCCACCGGCCTGTCTGGTCGCGATCCTGCCCTGCGGCATCGTCCACGGCATACTGGGCAGGCAGATGATCTGTCCTGGGGGGACCACGCATGGCCGACCTTCGCGCGCTGTTCAGCTCCAACGACCCGTCAGGAGTGCAGAGCGCGGAGGCGTTCACCAACCGCCAGCTGCAGTGGTCCCTGGTTGCCACAGCGCTGGGCGAGCACCTGCAGGCGATCGCCGCCCGCGGGTTCGACGTCGAGGACCTGGAGCACCCCCGCAACAACGTGATCGCGTTCTACGGCATCGGCGGGGTGGGCAAGTCCACGCTGCTGCGCAAGCTGGAGGCCGCGCTGACCGCCGCCGACCAGCGGCCCCAGCAGTGGGCCACCGCGATCGGCGCCGGTGAGCGGCTGCTGCCGGTGCGCATCGACCTGTCCCGCTCCGCGTCGACGGGAACCGACTTCGAGCGGGTCGTGCTGACGATCCGCCTGGCCCTGGCCGGCGCGGTCGGCCGCCCGCTACCCGGCTTCGACTTGGCTCTGCGCCGCTACTGGGACGCCCAGCACCCCGGTGAACCGCTGGAGGACTACATCCGGCGCACCGGACTGATGGGCAAGGTCGGCCAGCTGCTGCCGGACCAACTACAGGCAGCGGTCAGCGAGGTCGCCGGGTCCCTCCAACTGCCCGGCATGATCGGATCGGCAGCCGGCCAGGTCGCCACCGCGCTCGTGCACGCGCTGCGCGAGCGCCGCGAACGGGCCCAGGCCCTGGCCGGCGCGGCCCGCACCGCGGCCCTGCTGGAGGCCGAACCCGACCTGGAGGCGCTCTCCTACTACCCGCACCTGCTCGCGTGGGAACTCCACCACCTTCCAGCGAAGAAGAAGGTGGTGCCGGTGATCCTGCTGGACACCTTCGAAGACACCGCCGACCGGCACCGCGACCTGGAGCGGCTGCTGCAGCGCCTGGTGTGGCTGATGCCAGGCGCCTTCTTCGTCATCGCCGGCCGCAACCGCCTGCCCTGGGGCGAGGCCGCGCTGGAGGGACAGCTCGACTACACCGGACCCACCGCCTGGCCGGGCCTGACCCCCCGAGCCGAGCAGCCGGCCCACGCTGCGGGCGGCCGTCGCCAGCACCTGCTCGGGGACTTCTCCACCGCGGACTGCGACAGCTACCTCGCCCGGCGCCTGACCCACGAGGGCCAGCCGCTGATCGGCCCGGACATCCGGGCCGTCATCACCGAGCGCTCCCACGGCCTGCCGCTGCACCTGGACCTGTCCGTCGCCCGCTTCCTGGAGATCCGCCGCACCGGGCGCATGCCGGTTGCCGCCGACTTCGACCACACGTTCCCTGCCTTGATCGCCCGCACCCTGTCCGACCTGACCGACGACGAACGCCACGTCCTGCGGAGCGCCAGCCTGCTGGACGCCTTCGACCTGGACCTGGCCACCCGCGCCGCGGGCCTCGCCCACCAGGCCCCGGCCCGCCGGCTCGTGGAACGCCCGATGATCGGCGAAGACCCCTACGCGATCTGGCCCTACCACCTGCACGGAGCCATCCGCACCGCGCTGCAGAGCGACGACACCCACACCCCGGACCGTTGGACGCCCGCCGACTGGAACCAGGCCGCGACCCGGGCGCTGGCCGCACTCGGCCACCAGTGGCAGCACAGCGACCGCACCGCGGCCACCGGCGACCGCGCCTTCCTGGTCGCCTGTCTGCGCCAGGGCCTGCGACTTGCCCGCGACCACCATCTGAACGATCTCGCCTGGCTCACCGACGCCGCCTTCGCCTACATCGACGACTCCGTGTGGGAACCCATCGCCCCGCCCACTCCCGCGCCGGGGACGGGCCCGGCCGCGGACACGCCCGCCGACGCCCTGGCCGAGGTGCTCACCGCGATCAGCCGCCGCCAGCACGAGCACCGCGACCTCACCACCCGCCGCCTCTCGGACGTCCTGGCCGCAGGCCTGCTGTCCGACGAGCTGGTCCAGCTCGCCCTGTACTACCGGGCCAAGGCAGACAAGGACCTCGGCCGCACCGCCCAGGCCATGGACGGCATGCGCCAGGTCGCCGCCTCCGAGGGCCGGCTCGCCTCCCGGGCGCGGCGCGGCCTGGCCAACCTCGCCCGCATCCACGGGGACTTCCCCACCGCGCTGAGCATCCTTCCCGGCCTCGGGTGGAAGGGCCGCCAGCACCGCGTGCACGGAGACATCCTGTGGCCGCAGGGCGACTTCACCGCCGCCGCTCACGCCTTCCGTCAGGCGCGGGACCAGGCCGAGCAGCACCAGGCGCCGGGGGAGCGGGCCATCGTACAGACCCGCCTCGCGTTGGGCACCGCCTTCACCGACCCCGTCCGGGCGCAGGACGAGATCGCCCTGGCCCACCAACTGCTGGAACCCCTGGACCAACGTGCCACCGTGCTGCTGGCTCAGATCGCCGCCCTGGTCCGCGACGCCGGCACCGACCACGCCATCGCCGACCGGGTCTCCGTGCTGCGGGCCCAGATCGACGTCGCCGGACTGCTCTGGCTCATCCCGCTGCTGGAGACCGCCCTGGTGTTCCACCATGCCGTCCGCGACGACCAGGGCGAACTGACCGCCGCCATCACCCGTCTGCAGGCCGCCACCGCCACCGGCGACTTCGCCTACTACGTGGACATCGCCCACTACATGGCCGACCTGCCCCTCCCCGCAGGGTCTGCGGTGCGCTGGCTCGAGGACCCGGAGCTGATCCGCACCCGCTGGCGTCGACTCGTCATGGACCGCCGCCCAGGAATCGCGACTGTCTGATCAGAACGGTCGATTCAAAGAGCGCCGTCGTGCCTGGCATCCTGACCCCGTGGCCCGCCGTCACTCGCAGCAGGCCGGCTTCCGAGCTCCACCGACCACCGTCCGTGCCAGATCCCTGGGAGAGAAACGATGAGTGCCCTGGCTGGAGCCGCCGTGACCTCGGTAATGATCCTTGGGGCCGGAGTCCTGCTGACGCGCAACCAACTGCGGCTACTCAGGCGCCCGGCAGCTGATGCGCCGCGCTCGGCTCGGCTCCTGGCCTGGACGGCAGTGTCCTGCTGGGTGGTACCAATGCTGTGGCTCTGGGCTGCCGCGGTGACCGACGACAGCACCGTCGCTCTCGCGGGCCTGATGGCCGTGATCGCCGTACCGACTGTGCTGCTCGTGATCTGCGGACGGTACGAGCGCTCCGAGCGCCGGGCCGAGGACCGTGAACGGGCGGCCCAGGGTCTTGCGCCCCGTCGCTATCTGATGGCGCCGTGGCGTCTCGGACTGGTCTGGGGCTTTGTCTTCGTGGTGACCGTCAACGCCATGGTCCTGATCCCCATCCTGGTCTCGCCCCTGCACACACCCCCGACGCCGAACATCGGAGCCATGGAGATCGTCGCCACCATCGTCCTGCTGGCAGCCGTCTCCCACATCCTGCTCCAGCGCCACCGGGTCGCCAGGGAGGGCCAGCGCGCCGCTGCGAGCGACCGGCGAGATGTAGGCCTGGCCTGACCGACTCCGGCAACCAGCCGGGCAAGCCCCTCTCCTGCCCTACGCGGCCGAAGCGGTTCCCGGATCGTTCGCGGCTGCCGCCCGGGCTTTCTCGCTGATCGCGAGTTCCTGCATCCTGCGGGTCAGCCCAGCCAGCTCCAGGCGCTCGCGGTGGGTGCCCTTGACCGGGAGCAGTGCGATCTCCCAGCGCAGCGCCACAGCCCGCTCGTGCAGACCCTGCAACTCGGGGGAGAGGGGAGCGGGGCGGTGGCGTCGAAGGATGTTTGGTAGGCGCATCGGCAGAACGGCCTTCGCTCCTTCGCACGGGCTACTGGTTGATGCCGTGCTCGGGGCACTGGTAGTCGAGGAAGCGGGTCGAGTCGAAGGACTCCTGGTTCTGCTCGTAGACGCTCTGCCACAGCTGTGGGCTGTACTCGTGGACTGTCACTGGTTGTGGTGCTGCCATACCGTCTTCAGCGATCGTCATGTAGGGGAAGCTGTGCCGAGCTGCTGCGATGCGCGGATCTGTTCCACCCATGCAGCCCACGGCCGGCGACAGCCACAGCCGTGCAATGCGGCCGGCCATTCCGTTCAACGCGATGAACCGGGTGTCGTGCAGCCAGGTGAGAGTTGCGCGTAGGTCGGTGTCGGAGTCATCAGCAACGAGTTCGTCGTCAAAGTCGAGTGCTACAGGTGCGTCCCCGCGAAGTTTCGTCACCAGCCTGATGAGCAGCAGCATGGGCAGGCCGTCGGCTTCGCGGCGGCGAAGTTTCTTCCCGCCCTGCGTGCGATCGGCGCACACGGCGGAGCGGTACAGGAAGTCGGCAGCCAGGAAACCGGGGCCGTGGACGAAGGGTGGCCTGCAGGTGCAGCTGATGACGGTGGTCATGGTCGGACCCTAGCGCTGGGATGTGGTTTGGGCGGGTTGTGTTGCATGTGTCTCACCCCGTCAGCGGACAGTGCGTCAGCGTGACCCGTGCAGCTGGTCGACGTCGTTCTGACCGCTGGTCGGCACTATGCGCGGATGCGGCCGGGGAAGAGCTCCGTGACGCGTTGATCGACCGTCAGATGGAGCCGTAGCCTGCCCGTCGTGGGAGCCGTCGCACCGGTGAGTGCGGCCTCGGCTTCGCCTTCCCGTAGGAGAAGCAGCACGGCGAGGCCGTCGGCGGCGATCTTGTGGGCGGCGGAGCGAGTGATGGCCATGTCGTAGGACTTCCAGGTGGCGTGCGGGTCCACGTGCTGCAGGCCGGCTAGGACGGGAATGGTGCTGGCCTTGGTCAACTCCGCGAGGAGGGCTTGACGCAGGGTGCCGACGACGGTCATGGGCGCTCCGACCCCGTATCGGAACGCTGGCCGCGCGGGCCGCATACGGCCGGAGCCGACGGCGGGGCAGCGAGTCGCTCGCGAAGGTCTGCGATGTCCAGGCCCAGACGGTCGGCGACCTCGGGGAGCGGGGTCAGCGGGATCGCCTCGGCGAGTCGAAGGGCGTCCTCGAGGAGGGCGCACTGCAGGGGCGCTCCGGTCAGCAGGTGGTTTCTGGCCTGGGCGGCAGCGTCCCGGACCAGTGCATGGAGTTGGTCGGCTGTGGGCGCGGGGGCTGGCGGTGGCGGCCACGCGGCGGAGTGCGGCTCGGGTTCGGCGAAGGGCCCGGGCGCGGGCAGAGCGGGGGCTTCGGGGCGGTTGCGGTACCAGTCCCAGGCCTGCTGCGCGGAGATGCGCGGTGGTGTCGCCGCGGTGGGGCAGTGATCGGGGTCGGCGGGTGCGGCGTGGACCTGGGGCAGGGGAAGCAGGCCGCGCAGGGCTGCGAAGGCCGCCGGGGTAGTGCGGAGCCGGTGGGTGACGGCGTGGGCCAGGGCCGCGGAGTGGTGGCAGGGCGGGGTCCCGCACGTGCAGGCGAAGCCGATGTGCTGCGCGGCCGGGGCCAGTTCCGTGCCCGCGCAGTGGGCCGGGTCGGCGAGGCAGTCGGAGAGTTCTCCCGCACGCAGCCGGGTGGCGTGGCCGCAGGTAGTGCTGCTCTCCAGCAAAGCGGTGATCTCGGCCTGGCAGAGCATCGGCACGGTGATGGCGGTGTGCGCCTGGTGGCCGGTATGGCGTGCGGTGGCCATGGCGGAGGCGTGGCCGGGGGACAGGGTGAGGTTGGTGATGCCGCCGGCGGCGAAGTCGTTGTGCCCAGCCAGCAGGAGGGCGTCGTCGCCGATGGCGGTGCGCAGGGCGCTGCCCCAGGCGTCCGGCCAGGGGGTGTGGGTCATCGGTGCGCTCCCAGGGCGATCAGGTCGCAGATCTGTTCGTCGCTCAGTTCGGTCAGGGCGGAGTAGCCGTCGGCCAGGACGGCGTCGGCCAGCGCGCGTTTGTGACGCAGAAGGTCGTCGACGCGGTCTTCGAGGGTGTTCTCGGTGATGAGTTGGTGCACGGTGACGGTGCGCTGCTGGCCCAGGCGGTGGGCGCGGTCGATGGCCTGGCTTTCCTTTGCGGGGTTCCAGGGGCGGTCGAACAGGACCACATGGCTGGCGCGGGTCAGGGTCAGGCCGGTGCCGCCGGCTTTGACGGTCATGACCATGGTGCGTCCAGGGGCGGCCTGGAAGGCGTCGATGATCTTTTGGCGGTCGCGGCCGGCGGCGATGTCGCCGCTGAAGTACAGCGGTTTGAGGCCGTGGGCGCGCAGGTGGTGGACGAGGTGGCGGGCCATGGTGCGGTAGCCGGTGAAGATGAGCGTGGACTCCTGGGGGTCGGTCAGTACCGGCAGAAGGTCGTCGAGAGCGGCGAGTTTGCCGGAGCGGGCGGCAGCGCGCTCGGGGTCGTGGTGGCCGTCCGCGGGTTCGCGCAGGAAGTGGGCGGGGGAGTTGCAGATCTGCTGGAGCTGCAGGAACAGGGTCAGCAGCAGGCCCCTGCGGTGCATGCCTTCGGCGGAGCGCAGTTCGCGCAACGTCTGGTCGGCGACCTGCTGGTAGAGGTCGGCCTGCTCGGAAGAGAGCGAGACCACGCGCGGGGCGATGATCTTCGCGGGCAGTTCGGTGGCGATGCCGGGGTCGCCCTTGCGGCGGCGGAGCATGAAGGCCTTCAGGAGCGCGGAGAGGCGTTCGGTCAGGCCGGTGTCGGTGATGTTGGCTTCGATGGGTCGGGCGAACTGGTCGCGGAAGGCGCGCAGCGGCCCGAACAGGCCGGGGTTGAGCCAGTCCATAACGGCCCAGGCCTCGGTCAGGTTGTTCTCGACCGGGGTGCCGGTCAGCGCGGTGCGGGCGGTGGTGTTCAGCAGGCGCATGGCGCGCGCGGCGCCGGTGCGGTGGTTCTTGATGGCCTGGGCCTCGTCGGCGACGACCAGGTCGAAGGGTTGCTCGACCAGGATGTCGACGTCGCGTCGCAGCGTCTCGTAGGTGGTCAGGACGATGCTGTTGGCGGTGGCGTCGTGCAGGTCGCGGCCGGGTCCGTGGTAGCGCACGGTGGCGACGCTGGGAGCGAAGCGGTGGATCTCGCGTTCCCAGGTGACGAGCATGGAGGCCGGGCACACGATCAGGGTCGGGCCGGCGGGGTGGCGCTCGTGCTCGCGGCGGTGCAGGTGCAGGGCCAGGGCGGTGACGGACTTGCCCAGGCCCATGTCGTCGGCCAGTAGTGCGCCGAAGCCGGCGTCGGTGGTGTTGGCCAGCCACGCCAGGCCCTGGAGCTGGTAGTCGCGCAACGTGGCCTGCAGGGTGGGTGGCGGGTCGACCGGGCGGGTTCGGGAGCCGCTGCGCAGGAAGGCCACGATGGCGGCCAGGACGTCCTCCGGCTGGCAGGGGAAGGTCTGGCCGTCGCAGGTGAGGGTGCCGGTCAGGGCGGCGCGCAGTGCCTCCCCGGAGGCCATGGGTGGGATGGTGGGGTCGGCTGCGCGCTCCGCGGTGGCCTGGTCCAGCAGGACCCAGGTGTCGCGTACGCGTGTCAGCGGGCGTGGCGCGCGGGCCAGGTCCTGCGCCTGCTGCGCGGTCAGGTCCTCGCCGTCGACGGACAGTTGCCAGCGCCCGGCGAACAGGTCGTTCAAGCAGAACGTGGGCCGTGCGGCCTCGGGCGGGCACGCAGGGCGCCGGCCCACGACGGCGCGGGTATGCAGCGCGCTGGTCCACTGCTGATCCCACTCCACCAGCAGGCCCAGCTGCTCCAGCTGGCGTCGGGTGTCACCCAGCAGCAGCACCGCCTCGTTGCCGAACAGGCTGATCATGTCGGGGACCGGGCGCTCCAGGAGCCGCTCGGCCGGCGGCCAGTGTGGCGCCAGGCGGCGCAGGCAGCGCCGGATGTCGGCCAGCACAAGCGGGTCGGAGCCTCGCTGTTGGACCGGATTCCAGTGCCGCTCCGGTGCGCCTGCGCTGGCGGGGACCCGGACGGACACCTCGCCCAACAGCAGCTCGGTGTCGTGCGGGCTGTTGTTCTTCGGGCGCCGCACGGTCAGCTTCAGCTCCACTGCTACTGCGTCGGGCTGCAGTTCGGTGATGTCGTCCGCCCAGCGCAACAGCGCGGGACTGCGCTGCTGGCGCGGAACGGCTGCGGTGAAGGGACCGCCGCCCAGGACCGCGGGGGTACCCGGTCCGCGCAGCATGGCCTCGGCGACCGCGTCCAGAGCGGCGCGCACCACGATCCGCGGCGCCCACAGCCGGTTCCGGCGCAACCCGGTGGCCACACCGCAGTGCCCGGTGGCCACCATGGCCTGCCGCAGCTGCCTTGCGCGTTCCTTGTGCTCGGGCGTCAGCGGCCCGGCCCGCCACAGATCCGTGCCCTGATCGCCGACGGCGGGGTGGACCCGGCCGGCGGCCACCAACTCCAGGCCCAGCCCGATCACCTGCCGCCAGACCCGCACCGAGTGCGCTTCCTTGCCCCGGTCCCGGCACCCGGCCAGGGCGTTGGCGAGCAGCCGCACCGGCACCTGCCAGCACGGCACCTGCTGCGCGGCGACCATCGCGCCCCTCTCCGGCAGTAGCAGCTCGGCCTGGCAGGCTCGCAGCGGCCGGGGTACCGGCCCGGGCAGCGGAAGCCGGTCCAGGCGGTAGAGCAGGAACCGGGCGCTCTCGCCCTGCACGTCGATGGTCAGTTCCGCACCCTGCTCCAGTGCGTCGCGCAGTGCTTCGCAGGCCGCTTCGGCCTCGCCGCGTTCCGCCGCGGGCCCGCCGGGGCCATGGCTCAACCGCTCGTCCCGCACCGCCTGCGGCAGCACGGGCGCGGCTGGCTCTGGCGCCGCGGCCACAGGTTCCGCGGCGGCCTGCACTGGTGCGGCGATCAGGTCCAGCAACTCGGCTGCGGCGGCGGTCTGCGCAGCGCGCTTGGTCGGGCCGGCGCCGGTCGCGCGCACCGGCCGGCCGCCGCTGCGGCAGGTGACGGCTGCCACGAAGCCGTGCTGCTTGTCCACCTGGCCCTCGCCCACGTGCAGCGCGGAGACCTTCCCCTTCATCTTGGCGTCGTTGAGGAGCATCAACGGGTTCTTGCCGGTGGCTGCCGTCTTGTCGGTCCGGGGCGGCGGCGCCTCCTTGGTCGCACGAGTGCGTGCGGCCAGCAGCTCCTGGGCTGCTTGCAGGCGCGCCCCGGAGCGGCCCACGCTGCGGCCTGTTGCCGACAGCAGCTGGCCCTCACTGACGCAGGCCGCCACACACACGAACTTCGGCTCCAGCCCGGAGATGCCCGGGTGCTCCTTGAACACCAGGTCGCTGATCTTTCCCTGGTCCTGCAGCCCCTCCAGACTCTCCAGCGGCCCACAGGGTGTCGAGACGCCAGACGCACCAGCCGCCGTCGCCGGCGCGGGTGACCTGGAGGGCAGCAGGCCCAACGGAAGGCCGGCGAGCACGGACAGGACCTGGAGACTCGCCGCGCCGCGCGCGTGACGCTTCGTGGCCAACCACGGGCTACGCTCGGTGATGACCTCCCCGCCCACCAGACACTGAACAGTCGAGCGGAACCCGCCCGAGCCCGCGCCAGCCACGTCGCTGAACTCGGGTCCGGGTAGGTTGCGCACCGACTGGTGCAGCGTCAGCACCGCCACCGCCGTGCCCGGTTCCGCACGCGCCACCTGCAGGGCCGCGATCCGGGCCGGCATCCACGCCTCGCCGTCCGGGGTGAACAGCACCGCATGCAAATCACGCGGGATCAGCAACCCGGCCCCAATCCGCGACATGACCTCAGCGACCACCGCCGGCGCGACCTGCGGCTGCTCCAACGCCGCCTGCAACCGTGCGGCGAACGACAGGTCGCGGGCCGCCCCACCGCTGCTGCCTGCGATACGGGCGGCAGGCAACCACGCCGCGGCCTTGACCGCCACCTGCTCCACCGGCTCGCAGCCGCTCACATGCCCCAGCAGGGTGACCGCCGCGTACTGCTGCGCCGCCTTATGGGTCGTGCGCGTGACCACCGCACCATGGACCGCGCCGGAGGCGCCCCGCCAGCCCGCCTGGCAGCTGAAGTGCTCGGGCACTGACGGTGGCAGGTCGCACACCACGAAGGCATTGGCGACCCCGGCCTGCTGCGCGTGGCAGTGCAGCACCGAGGTGGCCACCTCCGGGCGGGCCTGTACGAAGGCCCACGCCGACGCGGTGGCCGGATGCCCCGGCGCGAAGCGGGGCAATCGCAGTAGCAGCAGTCGCAACTCCTGGACACCCAGTCGCCCGCAGGCGGCACGGGCGGCAGCCTCCGCGCCGAAGTCGGCGGTCATCCGACGGTCCGCGCAGACCCGCTGCAGCAGCTTCGCGAACGCCTGCGGGTCCACCGCCGCCAGACCCACACGGGCGCCCGGGGCACCCGGACGCGGCACTGCAGCGGAATGAGTCGAAGGGGGAGTCGCCATGAGAACCTTCAGGAAACCGGCACGTCACTATGCGTGCTTCGCTTTTTAGAATCAGCAACAGAGCGTGACAGACTGCCAGTTAATTCATCCCGATTTCACCGCTTTGCGCGCGATTGAGTACACAGATGTGCGACGGCCAGGGATTTGATTGACGATGCGCTACAGGGGGCGGGTCGCCGGCGGCTTCTCCGGGCCGAACGCAACGGCGCGAATGGGCGACCCTCACGCGCTGTCCAGACTGTGCTCCACTGTTACTCAGAAAGACTGTGTGCGGCACGATGATGCACACCACCGTGCCCGACAGGAACAGTCCCGTTGGCGCCGCCCTGGTCGTGCACCGGCGCGGCCAATGAGGTCGCTCCCACGACCCGGCTGACCGCCCTGTCGGCACCGGGCCGCCTGGGTCGGACCCTGCGGTGCCGGACGTGATCCACAAACCGCGTACACGCCCAACCCCGGTGTGCTGAAATGCGAGAAGCCAGGGGCACGGCGGGCTCCAACTGCAGCAGGGAGCAGCCGATGGAAGGTCAACCCGAAGGCCCGGCCGGCCTGCTGGACCCAGCAGCCCCGACCACGGTCACCATCCCGGGCGACAGCAGGCAGCGCATGTTCCACGTCCCGGGACTGGTACTGGCAGCAGCGGTCGCCGCGATGTACCTGTTCCTGGAGATCTCCTTCGCCCTCCCGGGAGCAGCCGCGGCCGCCGGCGGACACGCCGTGGCCGACGTGCACGCCTCCAACCGGCAGGCCTTCGCGGCTGCCTTCGCCTGGACCATGATGGGCGCGATGTGCCTGGCAGCCCTGGCCGCGGCCGAGCCCTGGAGCGCCATCAGCGCACCACTGCGCCCGGCCAGTCGACTGCTGCCGACCGCCGCTGTGGTGTTCTGTCTGGCCGAACTGCCGACCGTGGTGCTCAGCGCGGTCCAGCACTGGACCTTGGACCGCTTGCCTGGAGCCGGCTCCTACCTCGGGGGCGCTGCCCAGACCCCGGTGCTCGGATCGGTGACGGAATCCATCGCCGCCGGCTTCAGCGAGGAAGTCGTGGTCCTTGCCGGCCCGGTGCTGCTCCTGCGGGCCGTGTGGCGTCGACCGCTGGGCCCGGTCGGACGCGGATGCCTGATCACGGTCCTGGCGGCGCTCCGGCTGTCGTACCACGTCGAGTACGGGTTGGGTGTCCTTCCGTTGCTGCCGTGGGCCATCGCTTGTGCCCTGATCTACGAGCGGTCCCGCGCGCTGATCCCGCTGATGATCGCGCACGCCGTCTACGACGTCGTGGTGACCATGGCCAACCGCGTCGACTCCTACACCCAGGAGACCCTGATCCTCGCAGTGGCCTGCGCCGTGGTGGCCGTCTACGCGCTGCTGTCGCTGCGGCAGGCCCGAACTGCCGACTCGCTGCTTCTGCCCCGCGGGTGAGCCCGGCTGACGTCCGGATCAGTAGTTGACCTGGAGAACGGGACCGCCGAGCAGTTCATAGAGCACTCGGACAGCCTGACATCTCCTACGCGGCCCCGCGCTTCCGGCCGGCCTTCCGCACCGCGTCCTGCAACTGCTCGCGGGTCATGTTCGACCGCCCGGCAATATGCAGCTCGGAAGCCAACTCGTACAACTGCGCCTTGGTCATGCTGTCGAGCTGCGCGGACGTGCGCCGCTGCCCGACCCGAGTCACCGTCGCCGTCTCCTCGGCGGCCTCCGGCTCCGGATCCGGCTGCGCACCGCGATCGGACGGCGCAGACCGGTCCAGGCTCCGTCGCAGCGCCTCCATCAGGTCCACGACGTTCGTCGCGCCCGGCGCCTCGGCCGCATGCACGATCTCCTCCCCGGCTCGCTTGGCGTCGATGAGTGCGCGGATCTTGTCCTGGAACTCGTCGCGGTAGTCGGCGGGGTTCCACTCGATGCTCATGGCCTCGATGAGTTGCTTGGCCATGGCGAGCTGCTCGGCTGCCAGGCGGGTGTGGCCGGGCAGCTGGGGCAGTTCCTTGGCGGGGTCACGGACCTCGTCGGCGTAGTGGAGCGTGTGCAGCTCCAGCGCGCCCTGTTCGTTGGGCCGGATCGCCGTCAGGTACTGCGAGCCGCGCATGACAAATGTGCCGACACCGATCTTCCCGGTCTCCTCCAGAGCCTCCAGGAACAGGGCGTAGATCTGCCCGAACTCCTCGCCCCGCGGAGCCAGGTAGTAGCTGGAGTCGTAGAACCGCGGGTCGACTGCGCCCGGGTCAACGAACCCGGCGATCTCGATCAGGCGCGAGCGCCCCGGTGCGATGTCGTCGAGCTCGGACGGCTCGATGATTGCGTAGGTGTCGTCGCCGAGGTCGTAGCCCTTGACGATGTCGTTGAACGCGACCTCTTCGCCGGTGCGCTCGTTGACGCGCTTGATCCGCACCCGGTCACTGGTACCGCGCTCGATCTGCCGGAAGCGGACCTTGTGCTCCTGCGTCGCCGAATACAGCCCGACCGGGACGGTGACCAGCCCGAACGACACTGCGCCGGTCCAGATTGCCCGGGCCATACGCGCTCCTCACCGTGATGGTCATGGGCGCCGCCTGCGCGTGCCGGTGGACCGACGGATCTCTGCCACTGCTACCCATGAACCCGGTCATCCGCGCAGGTGGCACAGAATCATCGTCACGCCGCCCACCTCCGGGTGCATCCGGAGCGGGTCAGGCAGCGTCCAGAATCGCGCGGGCCTGCTCGTCCACGGAGATCAGCTCGTCGGAAACCCCGTACTCGGACGCCAGCGCGTACACCTCGGGCCATGTTCCGGCAGCCCGCTCGAGGACCACCTGGTCGTTCCGGCACTCGTACACCGCCACGGTCACGCCGTCGCCACGGGCCTGGTGGATGTAGAACCCGAGGACCTCCGCATCACTGTCCATGCGCCCATCGTCTGGGAGAGGCGTGCGAGGTGCACTCTGGAGAGGGCACTGTCGCCGCTCGGTGCAGCAACGAGCCCGGCTCAGTCTCCCGGCGGCAGCGTCGCGCGATAGGCACGACGGCAGGCCACGCAGCGGGTCTCGGCCCTGAGCTCCTCGAGCTCCGCGATCGGCAACGTCCCCGCTGCCGGCGTCAGCTCATGTCCGCACAGCCCGGTGCTCTTGCCGGTGTGGACCACGTGCCACAGGTGGATGGCTCGCCCGCCAGGAGCGGGCCGGAACTCGACCTTCAGTTCGACCATGTGGCCACTCCCGCTGCCCGGCATGGCCGTCCGGCCGTCACCTCAGGCGGCCTCTTTGATTTTGATGTCCGCCTCGGCGGCGGCCCGCTTGACGGCCTCCACGCCCTTGATGGCCACGGCCTTGGTCGGGTAGCCCTCGCCGGATGCCACGGTCTCGCCGTTGCCGGCCTTGAGGCGGAACCGCCACTGGTTGGCCTTGTCTTCGTAGACCTCGAAGTGCGCCGACATCTGTGCTCCTGGTGGTTTCGAAACGAGTTGTATCGGCACGCTACGTCCGGTCAGGGCGGTCGGCATCCCAGGCCGCGGTCCCTTCCCCCACGTCAGAGGCCTCTACCGCCGCACCCCTGCGGCCCCCGGCCGGGCGAACTCTCAGGTTCGGCACCCGGGGGTAGATCACTCCCACTGGTCGGCTCCGCCACCGCGCCAGACAACGGGGATGTCGGCCCGAAGTCCCGCCTCTTCCAGGAGGCGGTCCACGTCCTGCCATGACTCGGCTCGTCCCACGTCCACAGCTCCAACCTGAACCGGGCGCCCCGGTCCCTGGGGTGAGCTTTCCATGGGCCATACGACGACCAGGGGATCGGCTTGGGTCATGACAGCAGGGTCGCCCCGGGCGCCCGCAGCGGCGAGTCGGACCGATCGGCCCCGCGGTAGCGAGCAACTCGGGGTGGACGGTGCGGCCAGCTGATGGTGACCGCTGCGGTTTTGGGGCGGTTGGGGGCAGTGTGCCGCTGCACGCTTTGACTTCACTATCAAAGTGAACAGGTGTAGTATATGGTCACAGTCTAGGGTTTGGGAGTGATGGTGTGAAGATCGGCTTCGATGGGGAGCGGGTTGAGGTACCCGCCGATCTGGGCCGCGCCTTGCTCGCGGCCCTGCGCGGGGACCGCGTGGAGCCGCCGCAGGCCGGCGCGTTCGAGGACCTGACCGCCCTGGTCTCCAGGCTCAGCGGCCTGATGCAGCACCTGGGCGTGGTCAAGGAACTGGCGATGTCCCGCGCGGACGCCACCGGCGGCTACTCCAACCGCCGTGCCCTGGGCGCGGCCGCCGCGATGGCACCCTCACAGTTGGGCCGGGTGCTGGAGGGGCACGGGCTGCCGCGCGACCGGCGCAGCGGCGGCGTGAACCTGGCTTTCGCGTTCCGCACCACCGATGACGGCGCCCTGCACCTGGCCACCGAGGCCGAGGTCGCCGACCTACCCTCGTTCACGCTCCCGTTCACCCCCGCGGAGCGGGCCACCGCGCCGACGGACTTCGCCGGGCGGGAACTCACCTTCTACTACCGCCCCCAGGTCCCGATCGCGGTCGCCGACCTCGGGCGCACGGCCGGCTACACCCTGCGCAGCACCGAGCAGGGAGTGATCGCGTGCGTGACCGAGGCCCTGTTCGACGCCCTGTTCGGTGACCCGCGGATCGACCCGACCCGGCCCACCGGACGCTGAGGAGACCGCCGGATGTCCGAGGAACTGTTCCACTCCGTCGACGCGCTGATCGCGGCCGTGGCCTCCGGCACGGTGCTGCCCGCCCCCGCGGAGCGGGTCCGGCTGCGCCAGGCGGCCGGGCTCACCGTCGCACAGATCGCCGCGGCTCTGCGCGTGGACCCGGTCCTGGTCCAGGGCTGGGAGGACGGCAGCGCCGTCCCGTCCGCGGGCATCGCCCCGGCATACGCGCGGCTGCTGGAGGGCCTGGCGGAGCGCTTCCCCACCGCCGCGGCCGCCCCCGTGCAGTCGGCCGCCGCTTCGGCTCCGGCGGTGGGGGAGGTGGCGCTGGTGGCGGACCGCGGCCCGGACGGCGAGATCCTGATGCTCGAGCCCCAGCCGTGCCGGTGGTGTGGGCTGCCGACGCCGATCCGCGTGGGTGGGGTTGCGCAGCACCTGGGCGACTTCTGCCGCACCCAGCAGCCCGCTGCCGCCCCGACGCCCCTCCCTTTCACGCCGCTCCCGTCGGTGTCCGTACCGGTCGCTCCGCCGGTTCCCGCCGTGGCTCCGGCTGCCGCAGTCGCACCGGTCGCTGCCCCGGTCCGGGCCGCCGCACCGTGGACCCCGACCCCCGGGCCCGGCCGCCGTCCGGCCCCGGCCCGCCCCGCGAACCGCCCCACTGCGCCCCGACCCACCTCCGGCTCCGGGCAGGCCGGTGCTGCCCGCTGGTGGCCCGCTGTCGCGCTGGACGTGGCCGCGGACGGCGGCTGGAAGCCGGACATCGAGAAGATGCCGGTTCCGGCCGGGCCCAAGCTGGGCGACTGGTTCGCGTGGCTGGGCACCGGGCTGCCGCTGCGGATCGAGCGTGCCCACCCGTCCGGGCGCGGCGGTGACGGCATGGTCGTGCTGACCGCCGCCGCCCTCAAGCAGCTGGGCCTCCCGGCCGACCTGCCCACCACCGACAAGGCCCTGACGGCGCTGCAGAGCAAGCTGGCCAAGGCCGCCGGCGGCGTCGGCATGGAGATCTCGGACCAGGTCGGGCCGACGTTCCACGCCTTCCGTCGCAAGGGCTCCGCCGGCGGCCCGCGCACCTCGGTCCGGATCAGCGTCGCCCCCTGGCTCGGCCAGGGCGATGCCCGCCAGCAGGCCACCAGCGCCCTGATCACCCCCCTGGCCACCGCCCCGGACGGCACCGTGGACGGCCTCACCCTGGCCCGCCGGATCCGCGCCTTCACCGCCGACCTCGGCGTCGCCCCCGGGGCGAGCACCGCCTCCACTGCGATGCTGCTGCTGGACGCCGTCCGCCCGAGAGTGGAGTGGACCAAGGACGAGACGACGGGGGAGTGGTCCTCACATCTGCGTGAAGGAGCCCTGCCGGTCGGTGACCTGTGCGTGGCCCCGGCTGCCGGGGCCCGGCACCCGCTCACCCGCGAGCTGCTGTCCCGCAAGGAGACGGTGTGCGAGGAGGAGGACTACAAATGGTGGGCGCGCATCCCCAGCCAGGCCGAGGCGGCGTGCCCGTACGCGGTCGCGGTCGACGTCTGCGCCTCCTACCTGTCCGTCACCGAGTCGCTGCGCCTGCCCGCCGGTGAACTGGTGCACGTGAAGAACCCGGCCTGGGACGGCGGGAAGGTCGCCGGACTGTGGTGGTGCGACTTCACCACCACGACGGTGGACGACCTGCTGCCGCACCCGGCGACCTTCCACGGCCTGCCGCCGACCGGGCCGGGCTGGTACGCCACCCCGACCGTCGCCTACATGATCAGCGCCTACGGCTTCGACCCGGCGACCATCACCGACGGCCTGCTGTCCACCCACACCGTGCCGCTCCTCAAGGAGTGGACCGGCCGGTTGCGCGGCGGCTACAAGCGCACCTACGGGGTCCTGGGCCTGGTCGACGGGCAGAGCCCGGCCGAGTTCCTGGCCGCCTACGCCGTCCACAAGGACACCGGCACCGACCCGGACCGGGGCGACGCCCTGGTGCTGTCCTCGCTCTACAAGAACATCTACAAGGGCGGCATCGGGAAGTGGTCGGACTCCGCCAGGCACCTGGACGACGCCACCTGGCTGGAGAAGGTCGCCGCGTCCTGGCAGTACCGGCCGGAGATCAGGTTCCACATCATCGCCGCCGCCCGCATCGCCGCCCACCGGCGCATGCGCAAAACGCTGCAGCTCACCGGCCGCGCCCCGATCGCCGTCAACGTCGACTCGTACCTGTACGCGGCCGCGCAGCCGTCCCCGCTGGAACTGCTGCCGGTCAAGGACGACGGCTCCCCGGTACCCGGGGCGCTGCGCCTGGGCATCGCGCCGGGCAGCCACAAGCACGAGGCCTCGATCCCGATGGCAGCGGTGATCGAGGCGTTGGAGCGGCGCGAGCACCCCTCCAAGCTCACCCACGCGTTCACCACCGACGGCGAGCCCGTCGACCAGGACCAGGCCGTCGCCGACGGCACCGACGTTGAGGAAGGCCGGGACTGATGGCGGGCAAGGGCATGTTCGGCCGCGTGAGGGAGGCACTGTTCCCCTCCCGGAAGGCACCGGTGCACGCGACCACCCAGGCCGGGCAGGTCAGGGACAAGATGTTCGGCGGCAGCACGAAGGCGATGGCCGCGGCCTACGGCGTGAGCCAGCGGACGGTGGAACGCTGGATCGACGGCACCCGCACACCTCCGCAGCTCTCGCGCGCCGCTGAGAAGCGGTGGGAGAAGGAGAACGCCGCCCGCCGGCGGCGCGGCCAGGCACCGCTGCCGCGCCCGACCACCTCGGCCGACAAACTGGCCACGGACGCGGTCCGCGCGCAGACCACCGAACGCGGCCGCGAGCGCAAGGCCCGCCAGCTGGAGCAGCGCGGCACGGTCTCCGGCATCGGAGCCCGTGTCGGCCGCGCCACGACGTTCGAGATCCGCGGCTCGGACGCGATCCGCACCCGCGACGTCCACCTGAACCTCTCGGGTCAGCAGGCCGCCGCCCTGGCCCGCGCACAGAACGAGGACGAGGTACGGGCCGTGATCGGCCAGGCCCTCGCCGACTACTTCAACGGCGGCAGCGGCTACGGCGGCTTCTCGCCCCAGGACTTCGAGTACGACACCAACGACTTCGACCTGAACTGATCCCGTCACCGACCAGTCCGATGGAGGCGCCATGGCCACTGAACAGCCCACCCCGGTCTGCCAGCGTGCCCACTACACGCTTGCGGCGCAGTGCACCCTGCTGCCCGGCCACGACGGTACCTGGCACCAGGCCCTGCACCCCGACGACGGGCGTCTCCTGCGCTTCCGCGTCACCGCCGACGTCCAGCAGACCCAGGAGTGGGAGCCGAACGACGACCCGGGCGCCACGAACCCGGGCGAGTGGATCACGCTGCACTACGCCACCGCGCAGACCAGGTTCACCACCGTCGTCCCGGACGACCTCGACCAGCGTGGTGCCAGCCTGATCTCCGGCCACTTCGAGACCGGCCGCACCCGCGAGACCGACACCGGGACCGGGACCGAGTGCGCGTGCGGCACCTGGTACCCCGCGAGCCCCTACGGCGCCCACAGCAAGCACCTGGGCCGGGAGATCTCGCTGCTCGTACGCTCCTACTTCGACACCGGCCTGCACTACGGGAAGGCGAGCTGATGGGTGCCCTGTGGCTGCTGCTGGCCGCCGCCGGCGGCTACATCCTGCGGTGGGCGGGCCCGGCCCGCCGCCTCACGGCCTGGGCCGAGCAGGAACTGACCGACCCGGGCCGCGGGCTCCGGCACCGGGCTGCCGTGGCCGTGACCCTGGTGGACGTCGCGGTCCACCCGATCCGCTCGCGCCGGAACTGGTCCGCCAACCGGGCCCACGACCGAAACCAGGAGGAAGAGTTCACCGGCGCGATGAAGCCGGCCGTGCGGTACGACCCCGCCTGGGCCGCCGACCCCGGCCAGCAGCCCTGACCGCTGCAAGCCCGGTCAGTCCAGGTCCGCGCTCGCCAGCGCCACCGCGAGCGCGATGTGCGAGACCGCCCCCAGGCACAGCTCCGCACCCATGCTCGGATCCGTGGCGGTGCGCACCTCGTGCAGCGCCAGCAGCCCGGTCAGCACCGCGGCGTCGACCGCCTGGTCCAGGACCTCCTCCACCGAGAACTCGCCCCGGCCGCCAGCTGCAGCACCAGGGCGGCCGCCTCCGCCGGATCCCTCCGCCACTGCGCAGTGACCTCATCGCCAGCGGCCACCAGCCCCATCGCGGCAACCTGCTCCACCGTCGGCAGCGGAACGCCGCCCGCCCCCGGCGGGTCGGCCTGCTCGACCAGGTCCCGGGCCGTCGCCACCGCGCACCGCTCGGTGTAGGTCCGCCGGGCCTCCCCCCGCTCCCACACCACGACGTCCGGCCACCGGGCGCAGTCCTCGACCCGGGCCCGGTCCAGCAGCAGCGCGGCAGTGAGGCTGACCTGAACGCACGGCAGCAACGCCACCTCCACCACCTCCCGGACGGGCGGCGCGGCGGCGATCGGCCGATACACCGCGGCCGCCGCCTCGGCGCAGGCCCCGATCAGCTCCGTCAGGGCGGCGATCAGCCGGGCGTGGCGGCGCCGGCGGGTGGGAAGGGCACGGCGGTCCGATGTCGCGGTCATCCTCCGCACTATGCCGCGCCGCCCCGCCCCCTGGGCGGTTTTCCCCCCGCCGGCCCGCCCCAACGTGGGTTCGAGCGGCCCGGCGATCAGACCGGAGTCAGCCCGTCCCTGCCCGGTGTCGGCCCCCAGCGCAGGTCACGCGGCCCGTTGAAGACGTCCCGGGGCAGCGGCACCGCGCTCTCGCTGACGGTCTCGAACACCTCGAAGAACACCTCGTCACCCACGGGGGCCTCCTTGCTGGCCTCGACCAGGGCCTGCATGAACTCGGCGCTGTCGCGGTCGTACTCGGCCCGGTGCTCATCCATCCACTGCGCCACCCACAGAGAGCCGTGATCCTCCCGGCGCAGTACGGCGACGGCGCTGACATAGGAGTGATCCATCGTCAGCTTCCCGTTCCGGCCGGCGCTCCACCGCCAGTCCTCGATCCCGCCGTTCGGACCCAGCGTGCCCGTCACCTCCGGGTCGCCGTACATGGCCGCGACCACGCTGTACGAGTTCAGCGGGACGGGCCGCCCGGCCGGGTTGTCCAGCACCACCACCAGCGGCATCCCCGAGTCGGCCAGCTCCTTCAACTGCCCCGCCGCCTTGGAGATCTGCCGCCGCACCGGCTTCAGCGCCTCCTCCATGGACCGGCTCCCCACGGAGGCACCCACCGGGAGGGTCTCGAACATCCCGAAGGTGTCGAAAGCCTTCACCTCAAGGACCACCTTCGCCTCGGCGGCAGTCACCAGGAAGTCCGGGTTCTTGGTGATGCCCAGGTCCGGCTCGTGCTCGAAGGCGTAGCCGCGCTCCTCCAGGTACCGCTGGACCCGGGCCTCCGCCGCGTCGGCCAGCTCCTTGATCTCCTTGTTGCTTCTGCCGCTCATAGGCTCATTCTCCGGCACCGCCCCACGATGCTCCGGCCACCGGGCCGCCCGTCATGCCGTGCGGACCGAGCGACCAGAACGCTCCGACCGGCCAGAGCCAGCCAGCCGTCGACGTGCCCCAGCCGCTGGACCCAACACCGAAACGCCCCGCCGGACGGTAGCCACTGTCAGTCGGCCATCGGCAAGTGGGTGAAGGTCGTGTCGTCGTCGACCACAGCGAGGCCTGCGGCGACCAGTCCCGGCACGGGTTCCAGTGGCAGTGGCCAGCCGTCCGCGACGGTGACCACCGAGCTGAAGGCGACCGGGCCGACCAGCGGCGGCAACCCGGACTCGATGCCCGCACGCCACAGTGCCAGGACCAGCTCCGTATCAGCCACCAATCGGCTCACCAGGGTCTGACGGTGCTGTTCCCCGGTATCGGGGCGCGGTCCGTACAGTCCCCACAGCGCGTAGCCCTTCTCCCAGTGCGGGTCGACGCCCATCAGGACGCATGCCTGCTCGAAGGTGAGGTCCACGCCGGCGGGCATCTGGTCGGGGCGGATGACCAGCGCGCCGGCGACGTTGAAGTGGAGCGTTTCCGCTGGCAGGTCGTCAGATTCGTTGTCCACAGCGGCATCATCCACCCTCAGTGTCCATGTGCGCCGGGGAAGTCGGGTTGCACATGCGGTCGGCTGGCCGGTCCGGGTCGCCCAGCGAGGCCGACGAATGCATTGCACACGAACCCCGGCCCGGGTACCTGCATCTCCGCATGAGTCCTCCGGTTGCTGTCCCATCGTCGCCTTCGACAGCACCTGGGGTACCTCGGTCAGGCGATCTTGGTTCCCGGCCGCGTGTGGTGACGCGTATCTATCGGGTGGCCTCACCACAGTGGACCCATGGCACCCTCACGGATTCTCGTTGTCCTGCTGCTGGGCAGCGCCTTGCTCACCGCGACCGGGTGCGACGGAGGGTCCTCGAACCCATTGCTGCTGAACAACCAGTTGGTTCCCGCGCCGCCCGCGATCGGCTCACCGGCACCTGCGGTGGCCAGGCCGTCGCCTGCCGCGCCTGAACCGAGCGCTCGCTCCTGGATCGCGGTAGCCGGCGCCGCTCCTACGTTGCTGCCGCAATCAAGCCCGTCGGACCCGGTCACCAGACCGGCCCCCACCCTCTTGTCCCCTCCGACCACAGTGAAGCTGCCGCCGCGTCACGCGGTCCACCCCCGTCCCCGCTCTGAGCAACAGCATCAGAAGCCAGCTCACCGCCCTGGTGGCACTCACCATCAAGCAGGCGGCACCACCCAGGAGCACCCGCAGAGCCCGCCCCAGGGGAGGGACCTGTGCCAGACCGCGCAGCAGTACGGCGGCCTGCCCGGAGCCCTGGCGGGCGAGTGCCACAGCATCTACGGATGATCCCCAGCGCATCAGCGACGTGAGCCCACCGGGATACTGATTACAAACGCTCCGGCCAGTAGCGTTTCGCGCCCGCCCACGCCTTGCTGCTGGGCAGGTCGCCCGAGACGAAGATGACGTTGTCCAGCCGGACCGATCGCTGTTTGAGCTCGGATGCGGGCGCTTCCGGCTGCTGGCCATGGTGGTCCCAGTCCGTCGCGGCGAACTCCCAGCACTGAGCGCTGGGACAGATGACCTCCGCCCAGTCCTGGTCCTCGGTGTAGATGACGCGCCACCCTCGGGCGGCATTCCACCTTCCCATGTACGCCTGGCAGCACCCGCATCGGATGTAATTGGAGGGCGGGCCCCATCCGTTGGCCCAGTGTTCGTCGTCGTGCCGCTTCCAGGGCGTCGGCCCCGGTCCCTCCATCGCCATTCACCGCCCGTCTCCTGCTACGAGGGCTGAGTGGGGCCCTCGTTGGCCTGCTCGTCCGGGACGCGGCGTTCTGCTTCGCGGCGGTCCCAGTCGATTCCAGCTGTGATGAGGTGCTTGTACTCCCATAGCTGTGGTCTCTCCGCCCCCGTGAGCTCGGCCGGCAGTTGGTTCACCTCGTCCCACGCTGCGGAGCGGGCCCGGCATGCGGCCGGCCAGTTCCTGGTGTTCACGGCCCTGCTGAGTTCGATCATCAGCTGCCTGAGCTTCTTCCTGGCAGACTTCTGCTTCTTCGAGAAGTGCTGTGCCGGCGCTTTGGCGGCGCTTGCAGTCCGCCGCTGTTCGTCCGGTGAGGGTCCACCGGCGGTGAGTTGGACCCTCGGTCGGCCTCGGTGCGTCATCAGAGGCTCCTTCCCGGACACCGATGTCACAACGCGCAGGGACCGGGCTCCTGGAACAGCGCGTCCAGGGCCGTGTGCATGAGCCCAGGGTACGTACGCGAGACCCCTCATGTCAGGCCGAAGTATGAGTCCTGACCTGCGGGGATCCAGTGCCTCGCGAGGGAACTTGCTACACATGCGCAACAGCGCACTGCGTCGCGCGGCCTCTGCTCACGGGCGGCGTTGGCTGCTACGCTCCAGTTCGAACACTTATTCGACATCGGTTGTACGATAGTGGGCGAAAGGGGCATTTTTGGCATCGGTGTGGGTCTGAGCGGAAGGGAGCGGCTGGTGTGTTTACGCATCTGCAGGTCGCGTCCGGCTACTCGGCCCGCTACGGGGCCTCGCTGCCCGACGCCCTGATCGCCGCCGCGGCGGAGCGGAACCTGACCGCCCTGGCACTGACCGACCGGGACACCGTCGCCGGCAGCGTGCGGTTCGCCAAGGCCGCGATGAAGGCGAACATCCGCCCGCTGTTCGGCGTCGACCTAGCTGTCGCCCCTTCCGAGCCCGCGGCGTCGACCGCTGGGCGGCGGTCGCCGGCGCGCGGTGGCGCGTTCGTGGACGAGTCCGCCCCACGGGTCACCGTCCTGGCCCGCGACCGCTCCGGCTGGGCAGCGATCTGCCGCATGATCAGCGCCGCCCACGCCGACCCGGCCGACCGCCGACCGCTGCTGACCTGGTCGGCGCTGCGCCAGCACGCCGGTCCCGGGCTCACGGTGCTACTGGGTCCGGACTCCGAGCCGCTGCGCGCCCTGTCCGCCGGACGCCCGGACCGCGCCACCGAGCTCCTGACCCCCTGGCGCGAGGCCTTCGGCGACCAACTGCGCCTGGCCGCGGTCGCCCACCGCCAGGGCGACACCGGACCCGGCTCGCTGCGCCTGGCCGCCCGCACCGTGGGCCTGGCCGCCGACCTGGGCATCGGGGCGGTGCTGTCCAACTCGGTGCGCTACGCCCACCGGTCCCAGGCGCCGATCGCGGACGTGCTGGACTCCGCGCGCCGCCTGGTGCCCATGCACGAGCAGTCCCCGGACCCGGGCGAGCGCTGGCTCAAGCCCGCCGCCGCCATGCAGGAGATCGCCGAGCGGATCGCTCGGGCTGCCGGCCAGGAGCACGGCGGCGCCGCCCGGCTGCTTGCCGCCACCGAGGACACCGCCGCCGGTTGCCGCCTGGACCCGCACGGCGACCTGGGGATCGGACAGGTGTTCCTGCCCGAGGACACCCTGATCGGCGCCGACGTCCGTCCGGCCCACCGGGTGCTGGCGTCGCGGTGCGTGCGCGGCATGGTGCTGCGCGGCTACCACCACGACGGGCCCACCTGGCGGCGCCTGGACCATGAACTCGACATCATCGGCCAGTTGGGATTCGAGAGCTATTTCCTGGCGATCGGCTCGGTGGTCGACGACGCCCGCGCCGCCGGCATCCGCGCCGCGGCCCGCGGGTCGGGGGCGGGGTCACTGGTGGTGCACCTGCTGGGGATCGCCGCGGCGAACCCGATGGACCACGGCCTGCTGATGGAGCGATTCCTCTCCCCGCACCGGCGCACCCTGCCCGACATCGACGTCGATGTCGAGAGCGCCCGGCGACTGGAGGTGTATCAGCAGATTTTCGACCGGTTCGGGACTGAACGGACCTGCGCCATCGCCATGCCCGAGACGTACCGGGTGCGGCACGCGATCCGCGACGCCGGCGCCGCCCTGGGCATCGACCCGGACGAGGTCGGACGCCTGGCCAAGGCATTCCCGCACATCCGGGCCAAGGACGCCCGCTCCGCCCTGGCCGAGCTGCCCGAGCTGCGCGAGACCGCCCGTCACGCGGAGAAGTACGGGCGGCTGTGGGACCTGGTGGAGGGCCTGGACGCGCTGCCGCGCGGGGTCGCGATGCACCCGTGCGGCGTGGTCATCTCCGACGCCGGCCTGCTGGACCGCACCCCGGTCGTGCCGACCTCCGGGGAGGCGTTGCCGATGAGCCAGTTCGACAAGGAGGACGTCGAAGACCTCGGGTTGATCAAGCTGGACGTCCTGGGGGTGCGGCTGCAGTCCGCGATGGCACACGCCGTCGTGGAGATCCAGCGCACCACCGGAAAGAAGATCGACCTGGACAGCCCCCGCGACGTACCCCCGGGCGATCAGGCAGCCTACGAGCTGATCCGCTCGGCCCAGACGCTGGGCTGCTTCCAGATTGAGTCGCCGGGCCAGCGTGACCTGATCGGCCGTCTGCAGCCGGAGACCTTCGAGGACTTGGTCATCGATATCAGTCTCTTCAGGCCGGGGCCTGTGGCTGCTGACATGATCACGCCATTCATTGAGGCCCGGCGCGGCAAGCGGACCCCCGTGTACCCGCACCCGGACCTGGTGCCCGCACTGGAGAGCACGCTGGGTGTGGTGGTGTTCAACGAGCAGGTCATGCAGATCGTCAGCGTGATGACGGGCTGTGATCTGGGGTGGGCCGACGTCACCCGCCGCGCCCTGGGCGACCCGCAGCGGATCCCCAAGGTGCAGGCGTGGTTCCGCGCCCAGTCCCTGGGGCGCGGCTACACCACCCAGGTGGTGGACCAGGTGTGGGAGATCCTTTCCGCGATGGCCAGCTACGGCTTCGCCAAGGCCCACGCCACCGCGTTCGCCGTCCCGACCTACCAGTCCGCCTGGCTGAAGGCCCACTTCCCGGCCGCCTTCTACGCCGGCGTGCTCACCCACGACCCGGGCATGTACCCCAAGCGACTGATCGTCGCCGACGCCCGCCGGTTCGGCGTGCCGATCCTGCCCGTTGACGTCCAGCAGTCCGCAGCCGACTACCGCACCGAATCCGTCGACACTCCCGAGGGACCCGTCCTCGGGGTGCGGTTGGCGCTGTCGGAGGTGCACGGGATCTCGCAGGAGCAGACCGCGCGGATGGTCGACGGCCAGCCCTACCAGTCGCTCGCCGACTGGTATGCCCGCGCTCGCCCCGCCCTCCCGGTGGCGGAGCGCCTGGCCCGGATCGGAGCACTGGAGTCACTGGGACGCGGAACCCACCGCCGGGACCTGCTGCTGCAGATCACCGAGCTGCACCGCCAGCACCAGGCCACCGCGATCCCCACGCAGCTGGCCCTGGCGGACTCCACCAGCGCCCCGGCTCCCTCCGGCCTGCCGGTCATGACCGCCCAGGAGGAACTCGGGGCGGAGCTGGCGGTGCTGGGCCTGGACGGCTCGCGGCATCTGATGTCCGATCACCACCAGCTGCTGTCCGAGCTCGGGGTGGTACCCGCCCACCGGCTGGCCGACCTGCAGACCGGTGCGCAGGTCCTGGTCGCCGGCGCGAAGGTCGCCAACCAGACCCCACCGAACCGCACCGGCAAGAGGATCCTCTTCGCGACCCTGGACGACGGCACCGGCCTGATCGACCTCGCCTTCTTCGACGACGCCCAGCACTGCGCCGGCACGGTCTTCCACTGCTTCCTGCTCCTGGTGCGCGGGACCATCGCACGCCGCGGACCGCGCAGCCTGAGCGTGGTCGGCAACCAGGCCTGGAACCTCGCCGACCTCGCCGCAGCCCGCGAGCACGGCGGCCTGGACGCGGTCCTGCGGCAGCTCGCCACCGCCGCCACCCACCCCACAGCCCCCGCCGACGCCGAGGACGCGACGGACCCGGACCGGGTGCTGACCCTTCCCACCGGCTACACCCTCGCGCCCTGGGCCGACCTGCGACCGGCCGGCGGCGACGCCACCGCGACCCGGAAACTGTGGACGTCCTCACCGGGGAGCGCCGGATGAACGCTGATCGCCGCAGTATCGCCTACGCCCACTTCCACCACGTGAATGAGGAGGTGTATCGGCAGATCTTCGACTCCCTGGCCGACATCACCCCCGTCGTCCAGGCCCTGCCCACCGATGCCGCCCTGCTGGACCTCACCGGCGCCCTGGGCTACTTCCACGCCACCCCGGCCAGCCTGGCCCTGCTGCTCCAGGTCAAGGTCATGGCGCGGTTCGGGATCACCGCCACCGTCGGCATCGCCGAAAACCGCCTGCTCGCCACCCTCGCCGCCCAGACCACCGCGCCCGGCTCGATCCAGGTCCTGTCCGCCGACCCGCAGCAGATCACCGCCTTCCTGGACCCGCTGCCGGTCCAGGCCCTGCCCGACATCGGCCCCAAGACCGCCAAGGCCCTCGCCCGTTACGGCCTGCACACCATCGCCGACCTGCGCCCGGTACCGCTGACCACCCTGCAGCGCATCACCACCGCCACCACCGGACGCCTGCTCGCCGAACGCGCAGCCGGCACCGACCCTCGGACCGTGCAGCCCCAAGGACCCCCGACCACCCTGTCCACCAGCCGCGCCTTCCCCCGCGACACCCTCAACCCGACCGCCGCCCGCAGCGCCCTGCTGTCCATCGCCCTGGAACTCGGCGCCCGGCTGCGCCACACCGCCCAGGTCACCGGACGCCTGGAACTCGAGGTACGCATGGCCGACCGGTCCAGCACCACCCGGGCCCGCACATTGCGCGAGGCCACCGACCACACCGCGGCTCTCCAACACACCATCACCGACCTCTACGACACCCTGGCGCTGCAACGCGCCCGGCTGCGCTCGGTGACCGTCCGCGCTCAGCAACTGCGCCCGGTCCAGGACTCCAGCTTCCAGCTGACGTTCGACCGCCGCACCGAGCTCCGCCGCCGCCTGGACCCCCTGCTGGACCGGGCCAACGATCGGTTCGGCCCCGATGCCCTGCACTTCGCCGCCCTGCTGAGCGATCCGCGCCGTCACCGCAACGCCGCGTAGGCGATCGTGCCCCCGGCCCCGCCGGGACCATCTCCGTCACCGGGATCGGCCACTGTCAGTGTCATGACGACCCTGCCCGCGCAATTCCCAGCTCGACTCTGGCGGTGGGGACTGAACCTCGACGTCCGGTCCTTCGAAGTCGGCACGGTGCCACCTGGTGAAGGCGGCGCCGATCCATCTCGAGCAGGCCTACACCGGTGCAGCCGCCTTCTGCTGTTGCTGGCTCAGTAGTTTGCTCCAGATCTCCGACCAGTTGAGTGCCTCGCGCGCGGGCCGGACCGGCGGAACGGGCTGGTTCTCCAGACAGAGGACTTCGGCGAGCGGAGTGCCCCAGGTCGCCCACTGGCGCAGCAGGTAGTGGCCGATGAGCTTGATCTGCTGGGAGTCGGCAAAGTCGATGGCCGGTTCTGAGAAGGAGCCGTTGGTAATAGCGACCACGACATCGGCCCCATGAACGGGGCGGGCCGTCCCGTTCAGCGCGTACAGCACCGGCGCGCCCACGCTTTTGCCGCGGCGCGTGTGCTTGCACTGGATGACCACACGAGTCCGGCCGTCCGGGGCCACGGCGATGACATCCGCGCCCCGGTCGTTGACCCCACCGCATGCCTGCTCGATGGTGAAGCCGTCCCGCTCGGCCAAGTCCGCTACAGCGAGCTCGAACTGAGTGAAGGACATCTCGCGAATTCGGTCCAAGGTGATGCTGTGCCCTGACCGGCACAGCCCGCGATATTGGTCCTCGCGCAGGGCGAGGCCGTGCGCGGCCTCGCGCTCCGCCGCGACGAGCTTCTGGATCCTGTCCTTAACACTGAGGCTCGCTCGCCAGCAGGCGATCGCCTCCTCGGCCAGAGAGAAGTCACCCGTGCGGGAGCGGTCAAGGCGTCGCCGAATCCGGTGAGTCCTTTTGCAGGGCCAGATAGATCTCTGCGACGCGGCGGTGCAGGCCCCGGACCTTGTCCGACTCCCGCCGGAGGGCGTCGCCGGTCCGTATCGCGAGCTGCCGGCACTCCTGGTCCGTCGGCGTCGTATCGTCCGGCTTCACCAGGGAACGCAGACGTTCCCGTGCTGCCGCCGCTCTGCTTTCAAGGTCCTTCTTCTGGCGGTCGAGGGCACTGTAGATGTCCAGGACAACACGAGCTTCCACCATGCACAGGTGGGATGCCAGCAGGTCGTCCTGGTCGGCGTGCGCCAGGTAGGTACCGACGGAGCGGGTGAAGGCTTTGTCGAGCAGGCGGGGCGGGAGGACGGCGGCGTCAGTATCGATGATCACCGCCGGAGGCTACACACTGCTCCTGACATTCGTGTATCCGCGTGCTGCTGTGATAACCGCAGATCAGCGCGCTGCGGCCGTGGTCTGATGCCGCATCGGCCGCCGGGTCTGTGGGCGGGGGCGAGCGCGATCCGGTGCCACTCGATCCGGTGAGAGCATGCCGAGGAAGGTGACCGTCGGACCCTCGCGGGGGTTGGGGCGATCATGACGATGAATCGCCGGACCTGGATCGCCGCTGCTGTGCTGCTGGCCCTCGTGCCCTCGGTCTCTGCGGCCGATGCGGCGCCTCGTACCCGCGCCCAGCAGATCGACCTCAGGATCAACGCCGGTGCTGCCTACGGCGTAGTCGGCCTCGCGGTCACGCGCGAGGGCCGTGGCTTCCGTCTGCGCGGCAATCTGATCAACTCATCCGATGCGGTTCGCGCGGGCGAGTACGACGGGGACGACTGCGTCGAACTGGTTGCCCAGGAGATGTACTTTGGCCTGGGTACCACCGGGAACTCTGTGGCCAAGCTCTGCCACTACGGGGACGTCTACATCGACCGCCGCACCAGCCACAGCAGCATCCGGCTGGTCGCCCACGACCAGCGCAGGGGCGACAGCGCCGAGTCCCGCATCGTCACTCTGACCGGTTGAGGCCGCGTGCCGCCGGGAGCCGCGGCCGGTTGGCCGCCTTCAGCAGGCGCCTCGGACGGTGGATCACCGATAACCGGGCCTGGCCCCCTGTCGTTCGCTGTGTGTGCGACCCGTCCGAGGGGAGCGTCAGGAGGGGAGCGGCGATGCGGATTGCCATCAGGAGCGGCCCGGCGCAGGAGAACCCAGTCCCACCGGCCGCACATGTGGCTGCGACGCTTCAGGACTGCCCGGAGCCGCAGTGCGAAGCCCCGGCGGGTCTTCCCTGCCGGGGCCCGGGCGGCGTCATGGTGCACGAGCACCAGGCCCGTCACGATCTCGCGGTCAAGCGGAGCCGCGACGGGCGCTGGTCCACCACCAGGGCGCCCAGTCGGCGGATCTACTCCACACCGCTCGTCGGCTCCCGCTCGCCCCAGCGCGCCCGCGACGGGCAGGCCGGCCCGGCTGAACCGGGCCAGCGCGCCGTCGACGCCGCTACGGCGGCGAGCGCGGCGCCCCCGGGATGACCGGGGCGGCCGGGGCGCGGTGATGGGGCGACCCGGGTCCGCCCGCCCGCCGGGCCGGTTAGAGCGGTTAGAGCTCCGTCCAGCCGCACGGCTGCGAGCGCCCGTCCAGGGCCGTCCACACCGCAGCACCGGGACCGTACGCTTCCAGGTCCTCCAGCCGGGCCACGCCGACCGGCACCTTGCGCACCAGGTGCGCGGCCAGGGGGTGCGCGCCGGCCATGGACTTGAGGTCCTCGATGCGGTGGCGCAGACCCTGCTCGCCGCAGTTGGTGATGACGAACAGCACCCGGGGGTACTTCGGGTAGAACCGCTGCCACATCGGCATCGTGCTCTGGTTCTGCGCCGCGCTGCGGCGTCCCGGTGGGACCGGGGTGTAGTCCAGGAACCGCGCGTAGGCGATCAGCTTGGCGGCCAGCCGCTCCGAGGACATGGTGGCGCGGTCGACCTCCACGAACGCCCGGTACTGCACCCGTCCTTCGGGGGTGTTGGCGGTGTAGCGCAGCAGCGCGTCGGCGATCACCGCGTCCTGGTGGTGGTCGGTGACCTTGTGCAGGACCTCGGGGATCCAGTCGAGCACCCCGTACTCGTCCCCGCGGGTCCGGGCTTCGGCCAGGAAGGCCAGGTGGGCGCGCAGCACCGTGAGGGTGTGGGCGGCGCGCAGCCGCACGGCCAGGGGGTCGGCGGCCACCGGGGGGCAGGTGCGCCCGCGCAGTTCGGGCCAGTCCGCGGCGACCTGGCGTCCGTAGTCGGTCAGGTGCCAGACCCCGGCGCCGCCGGGCGGTGCTTTCACGAGGTCCGCCAGGCCCTGGGCGCGCAGCTGGTTCATCTTCTTGCGCGGCCATTCCAGGGACCGCTCCGGTGACAGGAGCTGGCCCAGCTGGGCGAGGGTGGCCATGCGGTGCTGGAACAGGACGGCGATGGCCTGCTGGGCGAAGGTGGTGTCGGTGGTGGTCACGCGTGCCTCGATTCGGAGCCGGCGGCGCGAGCGGGGGAGCAGGGGGCCGGCGGCTCGACCAGGGAGGTGGCGCCGTCGGCGCCGCGTGAGGCGGGGAACCACAGGACGACTTCGTCCGGAGCGTCGGCAACAGCCGGGCGCCGGACGGCAGCCGGCCCGCCCAGGGCACTGGCGGGCCCACGTCTGTCGCCGCGGATCCGCAGCGCGTCCACCCGCTGTCCGGCGTCGGCCAGCCAGAAGTCGTGGTGGAGCCGCGGGAACTCATCCGCCCGGGCCGGGGCGCCGGCAGACCGCCCATCGGTGATCAGCCGGAAAGCGGCGGTGCACCGGACGGACGTCTGCAGCACGCTGTCGCAGGTCCCGGCCGGGACGCACGGGAGCAGCTGCGCGGCGCTGGCCACTGCACGGTGGTGACCGATCCCGGCCGTGCTTCCGCCGGCGGCCAGGAAGGTGTCGGCCACATCCGACGTGGGCGTAGGAGCTGGAGAGCTGGGCTCTGGTGGAAGCGGCGGGTGCATCGGTGTCCTCCTGAGGAATCGGTGTCGACTCCTGCAGAGAACCCCGTGAAGATCACCAGCCGACTTGCCAGATTCACCCGGATGGCATCACGCATCCGCATCGCTGGCGACGTGCGAGAACTGGTGATCACCAGGAGAGTAACCAGCGGGATGCCGCGCTGTCACCAGAGGCCTATGCGGCCCCTTGACCTGCGCGTACCTGTGCCACCAGTCGCTCGGCGTGGCGTTGGGTCACCTCCAGCTCGGCGGCCAGTTCCGCGGTCGACAGCTCCGGTGACTCGGCCAGCCGCTGCGCGGTCCGCTGCAGCCGCTCCTCCGCCAGCGCCCAGCGCTCCGACTTCAGCACCCAGCCCTGCCGGCCCGCAATGCCGCTGCGGTTGGGCGCGCCCTGCCGGCCCGGGCCGCCGCCGCGGCCCCGGCGGTTCTCGTTCCAGGTGGCCAGGTCGGCGCGGCGCCAGTGCGACACCCCGCACAGCACGTCCTCGGGCCGGACCGGGGGTGCGGTGCCGTCGCGCAGGTAGGACTCCCAGGTCTTCGGCGTGGGCCGTCGGTCCTCGGGCAGGGCGAGCCGGGCTTCCTCGTAGTCGAGCCGGTCGTCCGGGTGCGGCTGTGTGGGCATCGCGGCGCCGGCCTTGACCGCGGCCCGCTGCTCCGGCGTCAGCTGACCCCGGCTCAGTTCGCGCGGCAGCGGTGGCACCGGCAGGCCTTTGATCGAGGCGTCCAGCTGGTCCTTGGACCAGAGCCGGACCTTGGCGCCGGTCCGGCTGAGGACCGGGGGGAGCTTCTCCCAGGCCCGGTGCCGCCGGAACGTGCTCAGGCTGACGCCTTGGGACGCGGCGGCGTAGGCGGAGTCGACGGGGACGACGTCAGCGGGGATCATCACGGCTCCAAGCAGGTAGGTGGCGGGCCACATCCAGTGGGCGACATGGGTAAAAATACCATAGTCAACACGCAAGCGGGGCTGAACGGGCGACCCGGGGATGCATCAGGATGCAGGGCCGCCACGCATCGGGGCGTCCATGGTCAGTGCACCACGCCCAGACGGGCCATCCGCACCGACCGGGCCACGACGGACCTCCCATGACGGTCGGCGCCGGTCAGGGCCCTGCGGGGTGCGGCGGTGCGGGAGCGGCCGTGGCGTCCGTCGTCATGGTCAAGGAGCGGGCGAGGCCGGCGGGAGTGGATCGGCTGCCGTCGACCCACCCGGTTGGGCCACTTGATGGATGAGCCCCACCAAGCCGTGTCGGTGCCGGGGCGGGATAACTCCGGTCGTGTTGTCGGTGCCGGAGCGTACTGTCGGCACGTACGGACGGCAGCGGCGAGGCCCGCTCCGGCTACGAGAAGCGGGAGCAGCAAGATGGGTCGGCAACTGACCGAGGTGGAGCGGATCATCCTTCTGCAGAAGTGGATCGCCGCGCCGACCCAGGCCGAAGCGGACCGCCTCGAGCGGGCCCAGCGCATGGTCAACGGGGCGGTGCGGGCGCATCCGGCGTTCGCCGGCCTGGACCTGACGGTCAAGGGCAAGGGCTCCTACGCGAACAACACCAACGTCCGCTTCGACGCCGACGTCGACGTCAAGGTCCAGCTGAACCGGCCCCACTACCGCGGCTTCGGAATGCTCGGCTTCTGGCCCTGGGCAATCGACAACGCAGAGGCCAGCCAGGGGCCGTGGACGCCGGCGCGGTTCCGCGAGGAGCTCGGCCTGGCGCTGAAGGCCTGCTTCAACGACGTCGACGCCAACCACAACGTCGCCTTCTACGTTCCGCCAGTCCCCGGCAGCCGCCCCAGCGCCGACGTGGTGCCCTGCTTCGCCTTCCGCCAGTACCGGGACTTCGGCGGCAGTTCCTTCGACGAGGGCAGCGTGGTGTTCACCCGCGACGGCGGCCGGGTCATCAACTGGCCCGAGCAGCAGTTGGCCAACGGCATCGCGAAGAACAACCGGACCAAGCGCCGCTACAAGTTCGCGGTCCGGGCCCTGAAGCAAGTGGAGAACGCCGTGGCCGCCGACGGGCTGATCACCGCCCTGCCCTCCTACTTCAGCGAGTGCCTGATCTACAACGTGCCCGACAGCGTGCTGCTGGCCGACTCCCTGGACACCGCCCTGCACGGCGCCCTGGCCCACCTGCGCCGGGATCTGAACTGGTGGTCTGGCGGCTGGCGCGACCAACTGGAACCGAACGAGATGAAGAAGGTCTTCGGCGAGGGGCAGAAGTGGACCATCCAGGACGGCCGTCAGCTCATCGAGGCCGCGTTCTACTACCTCAACTACGGGTGAGCGCCCGATGACCTCACCCGCCAAGCCCATACGCTGGGGCGCCACCAGCGCCTCCACCCTGTACGCCGTCCTGCTGTACGTCCTGGGGCTACGCCCGGAACTGGAGCTCAAGTACGCCTTCGCCTACCTGCCCGCACTCCTGGGCTACGCGGTGATCGCCTTCGACAAGTGGGTGTGGCGCTGGCCCGGCGTCCACCGGCTGACCGGGCACCCCACGCTGGCCGGCACCTGGCGGGTGACGCTGGCACCCAGTGCGCAGAGCCGCATCCCAGCCGGCGGCAACCGCGGCCCCATCCGCGCCTACCTGACCATCGAGCAGTCGTTCTGGACCCTCCACGCCACGCTGCGCACCGCGGAGAGCAGCTCGCGCTCCAGCAGCGCCCTGGTGGAGAAGACCGACGGCTCCGGGGTGAGCGAGTTGCGGTTCCTGTACGAGAACACGCCGCTGGTTGCGCACCAGCAGCGCAGCCCGCGGCATACCGGGGTGTGCCGATTGAGCGTCACCGGCCGGAGCCCGCAGGCGCTGACCGGCCGCTACTACACCGACCGGTTCACCGCAGGCGACATGGACGCGGCGCTGATCGTGCGCTCCACCGAGTTCGGCACCTTCGAGCAGGCCCGGGCGGCCGATCCGGCTCCCTGAGCACTGTGGCGGTTGGGACTGGAGGCGGGGACGGGGCCATGGAGGTGGCGGTTCAGGTACAGCCCAAGGTCACGTCGCTGCCGTTCTCCAGGTAGAGCGTCGTCCCGGCCCTACGGGCTGCTGCGCAGGCCTTCACCCGCCGGCCCAGCAGTTCGGTGAGGTACTCGTGGACCTGGCCGACCTCGACGAACCGATAGCCCTGAAGCTCCTCGGCCTGCAGCACGATGCCCGCGACCTGGAGGCCGGTGAGCACACCGCCGTCGAACACGGTGATCATCCCCTCGCCGCGTTCAGGCCGGGGCGGCACCCAATCGACAGCGAGCAGCCGGCCCGGAGCCGCGGACATTCCAAGCTCCTCCTTGACCTCCCGGCAGGCGGCGTCGCGGGGGGACTCGTCAGCGTCCACCGCGCCGCCGGGCACCTCCCAGCGCGGCTTGTAGACCGGGTCGACCAGCAGCACCCGGTCGGCCTCGTCGAAGAACAGCACGCTGGCAGCCATGCGCTTGCGCGCCAGACACCGGTCGTACGTCATGGGATCCATCACCGTATGCGGGGCGTCTCTCATCCCTCGACCCTAGAAAGCAGCGGGCCCTTCCGTGCCCGAAACGGAAGCACCCGCACCATGTGGTCACCCGAACGTGTCAGACTCCCGGCCGCCCCACCCCAGGTGGTGATGGGGCACGGGGCCGAACCCACACTGGCCAACGGCCGAACCGGATGGATCGGCCGCTCCTGACGAGTAGTCACGGGTCGGCCGGGAGTCCCGGAGCCGGAGCACCGGCATCACCGAGATCCGGGGGCGGCCGTCCGTCGGCCTCCCCCGGTCCATGGTCACGCGGTCAGGTGTAGCAACCGCCGGTGGAGTGTGGTCCCGGTCTGCAGGAGGTCGACGAGCTGTGCGGTCGGCGGGGCGGTGGTCACCTCGTGCCGGCGGGGGCCGGCGGTGGTGACGACGTCGCCGATCTCGGGGTTGATCTGGTACTCGGGCCAGTCGAGGATCGAGCGCCGGCGCCGGAGGCGGTCGCGTTCCTGGCGCTGAGGGTCGGTCAGCGGCTGGTCGGCAACGGCCTGGGCGATGATCCGGGCGGCTGCCTGGGGGTCGGCGCAGCCGGCGGGGTCCAGGTGGTGGGCGGCGGTCCGGGCGAAGTGCTCCGCCAGCAGGTCCCAGCGTGCGGCGCGGTCCGGCTCGGGGAGCGCGGCAGCGCGGCCCAGAGCGCGGTCGCGGGCGAGGGCGGTGATGAAGTCGCGGCGCCAGCGGGTGCGCAGCGGCCGCAGGTCGCGGTCCTCGGCCACCGCTTGGCCGGCGGCGGTGTCCCGCAGCCAGGTGCCCAGCTGGCGCAGGGCCTGGTCCGCGGCGCGTTCGACGGCGTCCAGCAGGCGCGGCAGGGCGGCGGTGAACGCGGCCAGCTCGGAGGCGTCGCCGGTGAGGGTGAGCTGGGCGGGGTGCAGGCGCGCGATGCCGTCGCCGCAGATGCTCTTGCCGTTGATCCACGGGGTGTACCAGGTGCGGCGGCTGAACAGTCCGTGCTCCAGGGCGAGGCTGTGCACCGCGTCGCGGCGGGCGTGGTGGTGGCCCCCGGAGCGGGAGACCTCCACGGTGATCTCGCCACGGTGGCCGTCCTCGTCGGTGGCCATCCGCCCCTCGGCCCAGGCCAGGGGCGGTCGGGGGGAGGCGGCTGCGCGGGGTCGGGGTGCGGGGAGCGTCGGCGCAGCCGCAGGGGCCGGGCCGCCGGGGTCGAGCAGGCTGAGCTGTACTGATGTGTTCGTCACGAAGGGGGCCTCTCGCTTGGTCGTGGTCTCGGGTCCGGTGCAGGGCTCGGCGGCGGTGCGCGCGGCGATCCCCGGACGTGCCCGGGCGCGGCAGGACGCGCCCGGGTCGCCGGGTGCCTCACCGGGCGGTGGCCAGGGGGGCCTTGTGGGTCAGATCGGGACCGAACGCGATGGCGTTGAAGCTGACGGCGCTGTGGGGGATGCCGTCGGCCCGGGTGTAGTGGTGCAGGGTCTGGGTGCCGGCCAGCACCACCCGTGCTCCCAGGGCCAGATGGCAGGCGGCGGCGCTGCGTGCTGCGTGGCCGGTCAGGGTGACGACCATGAGGTGTGCGGCGCCGTGCTGGTTGGGGTCCAGGGCGATCTGGAGCCGCGCGACGGGCATCCCGTCGGCGGTGCGCAGTTCGGGGCCGCGGGTCAGGGTGCCGGTCAGGACGGCGGGGGCGGCGACCGGTTCGGCCCGGGCGGTGGGAGGGGCGGCGAACTGGGGGCTCAGCGTGGCGGCGGTGTTGCCGGCGGGTGCGGTGCGCAGCGCGGTGCGGGCCCGGTCGGCGCCCTGGCGCTGCCGGTCGGCGCGGGCGGATCGGCCGATCGCGTCGGCGTCCTGCGCCAGGCGGTGGGCCAGGACGGCGATGTCCAGCAGCCCGGGGTCGCCGGTGCGGTGGGCCAGGCTGGCCAGGTGGTCGCGCTCGCCGTGCAGGTCCGCGGCGGTGTGCGCGGCCAGGGCCCGGACGTCGGTGTGGTGGCGGATGACCTCCCGCTGCACGACCCGCGGGTGACCACCCTGGTCGACCTCGCGCTCGGCCCGCGCGACCACGCCGGCTGGCCCACCGTGTCGATCACCGTCCTGGAGCAGGAACGCGGCGGCTGCGCCGACTTCTCCCGCCTCCGGCGTCGCGCAGCTGGCGCAGGTGTGTGAGCAGCGCGTACAGCTGCCAGGGAGCGGTGCCGTAGCCGGCGGCGGGCATCGCCATGGCCAGGTGGCCGGTGGTGCCGTCGGGTTCGGTGACGGTGGCCTGCAGGACCAGCAGGGCGGGCTGGCCGAAGCGCACGACGGTCGCCGGGCGGGTGACCGGCTCCGTGGTCCGGTCGGCGGTGTTCAGGGTGCCGGGCATGGGAGTTCTCGCCTTCGGTCGTTCGGTTCGAGAGGGCCGGGGCGGGGGGCCAACCCCGCCCCGGCTGAGCTATGGCGGTCTTGCGACCAGGGGGTTCACGCGTGCGGCGTGGCGCCTGAGCGGCGATGCCGGGGGTCAGCCGAGGGCGTCCAGGACGCGCAGCACCAGGTCGCCGCCCCCGCCGAGAGACAGGTCGGCGGTGCTGGCGTCCGTGCCCCGCATGCCGTGCGGAACCCGGACCGTCAGGCGGGTGCGCGGTGCCGGGCCGCCCGACCAGATCAACCGGAAGGAGCCGCCCGACAGGGCGGGGAGCGGCTGGAGACGGGGGAAGGCCGCGAGCACCCGGCGTGCAGCGGCGCTGGGGACGGCTTCGGCCGGCATCCGGTGCCAGGTCCGGCGCTGACGTCCCATCACCAGCAGCACCACGCGCTCCACCAGCGGCAGCGGCAGGTCGGACAGGACCAGCTCCGCCCGGCCGGGAGCGGTGGTGGTGACGGCGACCTGCGAGCGGTCGCGCCGCTGCCATCCGATCCGGTGCCCCAGACCGGGGCAGTGCAGGCTGCCGCCGACCATGCTGCGCCGGCCGGCTCGGCGGATGACCTCCGTGCGGAGCAGCAGCAGCAGGTCTCGGACCCGGTCGAGTGGACCGAGGTGCTGTGCGGCCTCGCGCTCGATCGCCGCCAGATGGTCGCGGGCGGCCAGGTCGGCCAGGTCGCGGGCCGCCGCCGGACCGGGCAGGACCGTCTGACTGTCGCTGTGCCCGGGGCGGGCCAGCGCCAGCACCCTGGAGGGGTCACCGCCCAGGACGAGCGTGCGCGCCCCGTCGCTGAGGAGCGCGACGGGGTAGCCGTCCATGCTCAGGCAGGGCTCTTCGGTGGCGGTCCAGGGACGGTCGGCGCGGGAGGGCAGCAGCCGGGCCACGTCGGCGGCCAGGGTGAGCAGGGGCAGGTGAGCAGTGGTTCGGTTCACGGCGGAGCTCCGGTGGGTGTGCGGTGTGCGAGAGGGGGCCGGGCGGCGGGGCCAACCGCCGCCCGGCGGGAAGGAGGAACAGGGGCTATGCGCCGTGCTCCTGCTGCAGGTGACCGGGGAACAGCGGCCAGGAGTCGGGGGAGTGCTCCGGCTGGTCGCCCGGGGTGAAGGGCTCCATGCCCGGGCTGAAGCGCACGAGCTGCATCAGCGGGCCGCCGGCTTCCTCGCGGGTGACGCCGGTGGTGGTGCCCGTGCGCGTCATGGAGCAGCACTCGCAGGTCCACCGCACCGTGGTGCCGTCGCCGAAGAGCCGGGCTCCGTCGAGGGTGAGGTGGTGGGGGAGCGCGAGGACCTGGCCCGGGGGAGCGAGCCGCAGCGACTCGATCAGGCCGGGGTCCGGGGCGGGGCAGTCGACGTCCAGGCCGAGGGCGGCGAACCAGGCCAGGAGGATCTCGACGGTGTCGCCGCCGTTCCACCCGTCGTCGTCCTCGTTGTTCTGGAGCGCGGCGAGCAGGTCGCAGATGGCTGCGCCCTCGGGGACGGCGAGGTTGAAAGTGGGGTCGTGCATGGGTGTCTCCTTGATTCGGTGCGAGAGGCGTCGGGCGGGGGCCAACCCGTTCCGACATATCCAACAATACCGTAGACAACACGCAAGGGGAGTGAACTTCGGCGCTGAGCAGGCAAGTTCACCCCGTCGGGTTAACCCGCGCTGCACCGCCGGATCGGGCCCGCCGGTGCTCCTGGCGGCGCAACTCGGCCAGCGGCAGCGGCCGTTTCACCCCGCCCCGGGTCTGGGTCAGGATCGCCACCTCGCCCAGCTCCGCGCGCAGCGCCTCCTCCTGGGCCTCGGCCTCGGCGTAGCGCTGCGGGAAGGTGGCCAGGGTATGGCGCCACTGGGCGGCCCCGGCCCGAACGCACGTTCCGCCGCAGTTGTTGTGCTCGTACCCGAGCCCGTACAGCCGCGGTGGCTCCACCCCCAGCGCCCGGGCCTGCTCCAGCAATTCCTCCTTGCTGGCCGGCTCCGGGTCCTCGGCCAGAGGGAAGGCGACGGTCCAGGGCCGCCAGCCGTGCCGGATCGCCGGGATCCGGGCCCGGTCGTGCGCGGTGCCCTCGATGCCGACGTAGGTCACCGCGTCGTCGGGATGGGTGTGCTGCTCCATCCAGCGGCGGCATGGGATCTGCTTGAGCGCCGCTGAGCAGGGGGTGAGGCGGTCGTTGCCGAGGAACCGCTTGTCGCGGAAGACCTCCCAGGGGGTGCGCCCGTCGGCGACCCGGGTGAGCGGGACGCCGATCAGTCGGCTGGTGTCGCGGGCGAACCGCCACAGGTCCGGGTCCTCGATCCGGGTGTCGGCGATCAGCAGCACCAGGTCCCGCAGGTCGACCAGTTCGGCCAGCCGCACGGCGACGTGGAACGAGCCGATGCCTCCACTGAACTGCACGACGTGCTGCGTCACGGTGAAGCGCCTTTCTTCGCAGGGTGGCCCGGCCGGTCGGTGGGGCCGCGGACTGTGCCGTGCTGCTCCGTTCTCGGGATGGTTGGACCGGTGGCCTATCTGGTTTGAAGGGAGGGCCGGGCGGCCTGGTGCCGCCCGGCCCGTGGACGGGTGCTCAGGTTTGGGCGGGTGCGGTGGCGCGCTGGGTGGACTGCAGGGCGGCGAGGACGGCGCGGGCCTGCTCGGGGGTGAGGTTCTCGCACTTGATCGTCACGTTGGTCTGCGGGTAGCTGCTGATGCGGGCGCGGGCGGAGGGTGCGCCGTAGGGTTCGCGGCCCCAGCGCAGTTCGCGGCGGGTGTCGGCGCCGCGGCGGCGGTCCTCGGCGGTGGGCTCGTTGCCGTGGACGTTGTCGACGGTGAGCAGCAGCGCGGCGGTGGCCTGGACGGCGGCGGCGTCCTGGGCGTGGGTGAGCTGGCGGCGGTGGACCTCGGCCATTGCGGTGTCCAGGTCGGGGATCAGGCGTTCGCGGATGTCGTGGGCGATCTGCCATGCCTTCTTCTTGCGGCTGACGGTGATCTGACCGCCGCTGAGGCCGTGGCGCTCGTAGTAGGCGGTGTTGTCCGGCAGCCAGCCGGACAGGGTGAGCCGGCCTTTGGACAGGCGGTGCTCGCCGATCCCGATTTCGGCGCCGTCCTCGCGCCGCAGCCGGATGCGCGGGTTGTACCGGTCGCTGGCATAGGTGGTGTCGGCGCTCCAGCGCAGCGCGTCCAGGGCTTCGGGCAGGGTGTCGGCGAGCTGGTGCATCTGGACGCTGAGCGCGGCGCGGTGGGCTTCCTCGGCGACGGGGTCGTACGGCACGGCAGGGCCTTTCAAGAGCGGGGCAGGTCAGGGGGTGGGGCCGGGCGGTCGCCCAGCCCCCGGATGGGTGTCGCCGGGTCAGCTGGCGGTGGCCTCCAGGCGGCGGGCCGCGGCGCGCAGCCGCCGACCGGCGGCGAGCGCGGGGGCGCCGCTCGCGGCTGCGTGCCGGGCGTCGTCCAGGTGCACCGTGGCCCAGGCCCAGGCGGCTGCCATCCGTGTCCACGGCTGGCCGGTGCCGGGGCCGGTGAGCAGCGCGGCTTCGTCGGCGGCGTACCGGGCGCGCAGCTCGCTGACGTGGACCTGGGTGGCGTACCACCGGGCGTCCGGTGCGGCGCAGCGGCCGTCCTGGACGGCGGTTGCGGCGTACCGGTAGGCGGCGGCGGCCTGCTGGGCCCGGCGCTGGACGCAGGCCAGGTCGACGATCTCCAGCAGCACCGCCAGTCCGGCCGGGCTGTCCAGGGCGGCCCGGCGCTGACGGGCGGCGTGCGCGTCGCCGGGAAGCGGGTGGGGGACCGTCGCGTCGGGGTCCACCTCGCGCAGCGAGTAGGCGGTGCGGGAGTTGCCGGGGTGGGTGGAACTGATGCCGGTGCTGCTCACGGTGCTGCTCCTGGTGGTGGGGTGCGGGAGAGGGGGCCGGGCGGCGGGGCCAGCCGCCGCCCGGGGCGGGTCAGTTGTCGGTCAGCGCGGTGGCGATGGCGGCGGCGACCTGAGCGGGGGAGGCGTCCGGGGCGGCGACGGCGTCGAGCTCGGTCCAGCCGTCATCGGCGTAGCCGTCGCGGACGTAGTGCTGCCATCCCTGGCCGGTGGGCGCGAACACGTGGTCGTCGTCGCAGCTGATGCCCCATCCGTGGGTGGGTCCTCCGGCGTGGGTGGGGGTGGTGCGGGCGCGGGGGTGGCCGGCCAGGACGAGCAGGGCCTCGGTGCGGCGCAGCGCCGCGAACGGCACGCTGTCCGGGAACGCCTGGGCGTTGTGGTCGACCTGGTGCCAGTGCGGGTCGACGTCGGCGAACTCGCTGCCGGTGTGCACGTCGAAGACCTTCACGGCGGACACCTCGCCGTCGCCGTGCGGTTCGGCGGGCGCGTGCCAGATCGTTGCGTGCTCCCGGAAGAGCGGTTCGGGCCGGTCGCTGTGCGCGGTGACGGTGGTGACAAGGCCGTCCGCGTCGGTGGTGATCGTGATCCACTGCTCGGTCACGGGGTGCTGCTCCGTTCCTCGGGGCGGGTCCGGCGGCCGGTGGTTCCGGCCGCCGGTGGCGCGGGTGGGTCTAGCTGTCGCGGCGCGGCTGGCCGGGGATGTTGGGCTTGGGCTGCGGGTTCTCGGGGCTGCGGCGCGGCCGGGGGATGCCGGGGATGCGGGGGATGACGGGCTGGTTGTCGTCGTCGTGGTTCATCGGGGTTCCTCTGGTGGGTTCGGGTGCGAGAGGGGATTCGGGCGGCGGGGCCAGCCGCCGCCCGGCGGTGGTGTCAGCGCGTGGGGCGCAGCGAAGTGGGTGCGGTGTGGGGGCGGGTCCGACCCGATCCGGCGGCGTCGGTCAGGTGCAGCAGTCCGCTGGGGCGGCGCAGGCAGATCAGGCAGGGGCAGGGTCCGGTGACCCGCCAGGTTCCGGCGTTCCTGCTGCGCGGCAGGGCGCGGGTGAAGCGCACGGTGTCGCCGGCCGTGAACGTTTTGGGCATGGGAGGGCCTTCCTGGTGGTGCGGTGCGGGAGAGGGGGCCGGGCGGCGGGGCCAACCGCCGCCCGGGGGAGTGCTCAGAACAGGTGGATGCCGTCCTCGCCCTCCAGGAGCGAGAGCGTGCCCATGGCGTCGCCGCCGACGGCGAACATCGCAGGCTGCACGGCCTTGGGGACGGCGGTGAACGCCAGGGCCGACATGGTCTGCCAGTCAGGCCGGACGCTGGGCGCGGCGGCGGTGTCCAGCGGGCACGGGCCGTCGGTCTCGTCGCGGTGGCTGGAGCAGGTCAGGCAGGTCTGGGTGGTGCGCGTCAGGTCCAGGCGCAGGGCGTCGCCCTCGGCGCGGGTGCCGACCACGTCCATGATGAGGTGTTCCACGGTGGTGCTCCTTGCTCGTTCGGTGCGAGGTGCCGGGGCGGGGGGCCAATCCCGTTCCGACATGAGTAACAATACCAGAGTTAACGAGCAATCATGTCTGAAAGGGGCCGGTGGCGTGGTAGTTCACCCGATCGGCGCAGAGCCCTGGACTGGAGCGGCCTGCGGGCGTGCGACCGGGCCGCGTCGGCGTGTCAGAGCAGGGGGACCGGTCATCGGCCGCCGGTCCGGGCGGTAGCCTGGAGGGGTTCCGCGCACGGGCTCTGCCTTCTGTGCGGTGCGAGAGAAAGACCGGCGGCCGTGCCTAGCCAGTGACCCCCTCGGGGGCCCCGCCCTCGGGCGGACGGCCGCCCGGTCGAAACCCCGGGGTCAGACCCCGCTGCCGCCGTGCTCACCGGCGAACTGGACCACCACGGCGACCAGTTCGGCCGTGTCCCGCGCGAAGTCGGCGCTGTGCGAGCGGTAGATCTCGGTGAACTCCTCCGGGCACCGGCCCATGTCCGGGTACGCGACCGCCAACCATCCCGTATGCGATCCGGTGGTGAAGTCGGCGGCGCTGTCATGGTTGCTGATCCACACGGTCGTTCCGTCGACCAGCGGCACGGTGACCACCGACCAGCCGCATCCGCCGTCGTCCCTGGTCGATACCCGCCACTGGGCCAGTGCGGTCCGCAGCTCGGTCCCGGCGTGTGCGTGTTCGGTCCTGCTGTTCATGGCGTTCCCTCGGTCGTCGTCGGTGCGAGAGGGCCGGGCGGCGGGGCCTACCGCCGCCCGCCCCGGGTGGGCGGCCCCGGAGTGTCCGGGGCCGCTGCGCCAGTCCTACCCCCGCTCCGCCTCCACCTCAATGCCGGTGGCCGGCTCACCCTCGGCCGGGACCGGCGTGCCCAGCTGCTCCGTGTCGTCCGGGTCCGCCTGGTCGGCCTGCTCCTCCGGCTGCGGTGCGTCGTCGGGAGAGGGCTTGTCCGCATCGGCCTCCCCGGTCCCGTCCCGGTCGTCTTGCTGCCCAGCGTCCTCGGTGCTCTCCTGGTCCGCGGCGTTCCGCTCGGCCAACGGCTCCTGGCCGTCGTCCTCGGCCTCGGCCTGGGTCTGGGGGGCGGCGGTGCCGGTGGCGGTGGCCAGTACCTCGGCCTCGACCTCGGACAGGGTGTAGCCCTCGGCGACCAGGAGCTGAAGCCACCAGGCGACCTCTTCGCTCGGCTGGTCCCATGCCCGCTCGTGCATGACGACCAGTTCGGCGCAGGCGGCGAGCTGAGCGAACAGCACGTTCCCGCGCCTGGCCGCGCTGGTGCGCGCCACCAGCGACGCGTACGCCTTGGTCCGCTCCTGGTAGCGGTAGGCACTCAGCTTGGGGTCCTTCATCTTCAGGAAGCGCGACAGGTCCTCGGTCGCGTGCTTGGCCAGCCCGTCCGTGTACCAGTGGGGCGTAGCGACCGTGGTGCTCAAGACCGCGTCCCACACCGCCTTCGAGGCGTCCTTGCGGGCAACGAGCTCGGTGATGAAGTCCTTGCGGACCTCCCGCGCGGCCAGCCACAGCGGCTTGTACCGGCGGGTGCGCTTGGCCTTCGCGGCCGAGTCCAGCACCTCGCGGCCGCCGTTGCGCCCGCTCTCGGCCTTGGCTACGGCCTCGGTGAGCTGGTGGCCCTGCTTGGCCCAGTCGGTGCACACGTACACCACGGTCTCGTTGTCCCGCTCCACGTACGCCCCGTGGGCGGCGCACATCTCCGCGTGCCGCTGCGGCGTCATCTCCTTGCCCAGCGCGTTCAGCAGGTCGGACAAAGGGCGCTCGGTGGTCCGGGACCAGGTGTACTGCCGTTCGGTGATCCGTACTCCGGCGTCGGTCAGCTCCTTCACGAGCTGCTCGCGCCTGGCTTCCTCGGCCAGTTCCTGGCGCAGCCGGGCGATGGCGTGGTTCCAGTGGCCGCGCCCCTTCTTGCCCTCGGCCCGGTCGCGCTTGCGGGCCTGCTTGAGTTCCCACAGGTCCCCGTCGTCGCCGCCGACCGACTGCCAGTCGGCCATTTCAATGAAGTCGAATTCGGCGTCCAGGGCCTCGGCAAGGGCGTCGTCGTCCAGCTTGGCGGCGGTGTTCGCGGCTTCGACCTGGGCGGTGGTGTATCCGAGGGCGCGGGCGTGCTTCTTGCGCTTGGTCGCGGTCATCGGCATGAGCGCGAGCTGGGTGAGCGCGTCCATGTCGTCGCGCTGGCTGGCCGCTTCGCGGTGGGTGTTCTCGATCATCGAGAGCACCAGGGCCTCGTCATCGACCCCGGCCAGGTCCTCGCGCACCAGGACCGGGATCAGCACGACCGGCCTTTTGGCCTTGGCGGCCTTCTCGGCGGCGATGACCGCCGCCATCAGGCGGCGCTGCCCCTTCACGGCTCCCAGCGTGGTGCCGTCGGCCTGGGGGCGGACCGTGATCGGGGTGTCCACGCCGACCGCTTCCACGGACGCGATGAGCTTGGCGTCCGGCGTGACCGGCTTGCCCTCGCGGTTTTTGCGGTGGTTGTACGGGTCGACCACCAGCGTGCGCGGGTCCAGGTACCGGAGCTCTCCCACGCTGCGGAAGATGGTGCCGGCCTCGTCGGGCTCCGGCGCGGCCGGGGCGGAGCCGGTCTGGGTCGGTTCGGGAGCGGTGATGGTCACGGGTGGTGCCTCTCTGTTGGTTCGGTGCGAGGTGCCGGGGATGGGGGGCCAATCCCTTCCGACATGAGCAACAATACCAGAAAGAACATGCAAAATGGTCTTGGTGGGCGGTTTCGGCGAAGCTTCACCCGCATGGAGCAGCGGCGGGACGGCCCGGCCGGGGGCCTGGAGTGCCCCCGGCCGGGCCCGTGAACGGCCGTCAGTCCTGGGCGCGGCGGCGTAGAACGACCTTGTCCACCACGTCCCTGAACTGGGTCCAGCCGGTTCCTCCGCTGATCCGCTGACCGTCGATCTCGGTCATGGGAAGGCTGTGCTCATGGATGGTGATGGACCGTCCGTGGTGCTCGGACAGGAGGTCCAGGGCGCTCCGCTTGGTCTCGGGTGAGAACTGGCGGTCGTAGTTGATCCCGTCCACGGCCGGGCTGACCGCGACCGGCAGCGCTCCGGGTTCCAGCGCGACCATGAGGGGTTCGCACTGGTCGTAGCCGTCAGTCATGCCGTTGAAGCGGCTCCCGTGCCACGGCTCGCACACTGCCTGGACCTCGCGTTCCGAGGGTCCGTCGGTCCAGGCGATCCGCAGCCATGAGTACGCGGTGCCGGTGCCGCAGCGCACGCTGATCCGCGCGCCGGGGAACGCCGCCTTCAGGTGGCTGCGCAGCACCTTGGCCACGAACCGCGATCCGAGGTGGACCGGGGCGGCCGGGGCTGGCGTGGTGTCCTCGGGAACGGCCTCCGGGTGCCCCGCCGGAGTCTTCGCCGGTCCCTGCGGCTCGACCGGCCGGAACTGTAGCGGCTCCGGAAACAGACCGCTCACCTTGACCACGCCGGACACGTCCAGCGTCGCAACGACTCCACGTTCCGCCCCGGCAGCCAGCACGTTCCGCAGCACGCGCGCCCGGATCCGGTCCGTCCCCTCCACCTTGAAGGGGACCCACTGGCATGCGCGCCCGTCGCGCTGCAGCATCGAGACGGCGAAGTGCTGGGCACCGACCGGGTCACCGGGGGCGAGTACGCGCGCCCCGGGGACCGGGTCCAGACGCAGCGACACATCCCGCTCCCGGGCCCGGGTGCTGAACGTCAGCAGGTCGTCATGGCGCAGGAGCAGACCGCCGGGGCCGAACACCTGGGACAGGAAGTGCGGCAGCGTCGCGCCGATGATCTCGCCCTCGGGGTCCAGCGGCAGGGGAGTCCACTCCAGCCCGGTCCACACCTGCGCCCGGTACAGCGCGGCCAGCCCGGCAGCCTGCCCGGACTCGTAGGCCAGCAGTTCCAGCCCGCCCGACTGCTCGCGCTGCGGCTCGGCCGAATCGGACACCGGAGGCGGTGTCTGCTCCGCCGGGGCCGGGGCGGTGTCGGTCGTAGCGGTAGCGGGAGCGTTGGAGGGCTCGGCGGCCTGGGGGCGGTAGGTGGTGCGGCCGGTGCGCCGGTGCTGGACGTCGACCGCGCCCCGGCCGTCGACGTGCACGGGCTTGCCGCGCAGCAGCGCCCGGGTGACGGCCAGTCGGGCGCTGTCGGGAGTCAGCCTCCTGGTGGTGGTCACGCCGTCCCGGCCGTGGAGCTCGTAGCGGTAGGCGGCCGCGTTGGCGTCGATGGCCTCCCCCGCCAGTCGTTCGGCCTCGGCCGCGTCGCCGGGCGAGGCCTGGATGGGACGCAGGGGATTGCTCTCGTTCACGTGTGCTGTCCTTCGGAGGTATCGGGTACGAGGGGGGCCGCCGCCAGGGGCCACCTGGCGGCGGCAGAGAGGTGCACGGGGGTCTCAAAAGCCGACCGAGGGGCGGCGCGCGGCCCAGCGGCCGGCTGCGGCCGTCGGGACGAGTCACTCCCCGGGGCCCTGGTCCTCGCCGTCGTCCAGACCTGGCCACCGGTCGCCCGTGGCCAGGTCGGGGCGGGCCTCCAGCCAAATCCCGTACGCCCAGCGCACATCGCGACGGATGTACCAGTCCGCGCCGCGCTGTTCGACCTGCTGCGCCCAGTCGGCGCGAACACGCCGGTAGGCGCGCTCCGAGTGGTCGTAGCCGGTGGCCGGATCGATGTCCTCCAGGGCCACACCCGACTCGATGCACAGGGCGGTGCGGGCGTCGGCCATGGAGGTACGGCGGTCGGCCTCGGCCACCGGGTCCGGGCTGCCCTCTCGGGCGTAGTGGAACAGCAGCAGGGTTGAGCGGCAGATCACGGCAGGGGCCTTCCGGTGGGAGCGGGTGCGGGAGATGCCGGGGCGGGGCCAACCGCCCCGGCGGGTCGTACGGAGGACTTCAGCGGGTGAGTCGGTCCGCGAGCTGGGTCAGCCGGTCCTGCTCGGTCCGGAGGAGCTGGCGGGTGCGCTCCAGCGCGGCGGCCTGGCGCTCCTCCTGCTCCCGCAGCCGGGCAAGGGCGCGGATGCGGCGGTCCGCCTGCTGGCGGGGGGTGAGCTGCGGAAGCAGCGGGCGCGGATGCGGACCGGGGCACCGGTGTGCGGCGTGCCGCTGGCGCATCGTCTTCGCGGCGCTGGGGTGGTGCGGGCACCCGGGGTCGGCGAGCTGTTCGATGACCAGTCCGCAGGCGGACTTGGGGCAGGGGCAGTCGGCTTCGTGTTCGTTGCCGGACCACGCCCGGCCGATGTGCCGCAGCTCGGGGCAGCGCTCCAGCGGGTGCCACTGCTCGGTGATCGGATCGCCTTCGCGGTCCGGCCGGTGCCAGGGGCAGGCGGCGTCGGCTCGTCCGCCGAGCGGACCCCCGCACCAGCCGCGAGGGCAGGTGCAGTCGGGATAGTTGGAATGGGCGTGCAGCTCGATGGGCACGGCAATGGACACGTGGCACTACTCCTGGAGAGCGGGGGCAAGGCGGAGCGAGGCAGCGCCCTGCGCGGTTCGAGGGGGCGGGGCCGGGCGGCGGGGCCAACCGCCGCCCGGCGCGGTGTCAGCTCTCGTGCGGCTGCATGATCGTGATGACCGGCTCGCCGTCGTCGCCGGGGCCGATGTCGGCAATCAGACGGACCGTGGTCGCCCTGCTGGAGCGGCCATCGCACGGCACCCGGTCCAGGTCTACGGTCAGCGACACCGTCCCGCGCGGCGCGCGGCTGATCGCGTAGCGGGTCATCCAGAGCACGTCCCACAGGCGGCCGGTCTGGTCCTGCACCGCGTCCTGCCGCTCGTCGTCCGCCTCGGTCCAGGCCACGCAGTCCGCCCACGCGGCGGCGGTCAGCGCCACCGGGACCATGAACCCGGCCTCCGCGCACAGCGACGGCGTCGCCTCGAACAGCACCCCGTCGGCCAGTGCCTGCGCCCGGCTGTAGACGTCGATCGGCTCGCCGAAGAAGTCGGCCAAGAGGGCGGAGGCCCGGGCCTGCTGCTGCTCGGTGTCGGAGTTGAAGGCGTCCGGGCCGCCCTCCCACGCCCCGCCGCTCGTGGTGCCCTGCTGCGCGTTGCGGTCGTTCATGCTGGTTCCTCTGTTCGTCTGGTGCGGGAGATGCCGGGATGGGGGGCCAACCCCTTCCGACATGAGTAACAATACCTGAATACACACGCAAGATGGTGTATTTTCGCAGGCCATCACCCGATCGGAGCAGCGGGCCGCCCGCCCCTGGGTGGGCGGCCCGCTGGTGTGACGGGGTGTCAGTCGGCGGCGCGCCATGCCTGGCGGCGGGCCTGCTCAAGGAGTCCGTGGGCGCGCTGCGTGCGTCCGCTCTGGGCGTGGGCGACGGCCTTCATGAGGTGGTCGACGGCTTCGACGGCGCAGCGTCGGCGGTACGCCTCCAGTTCGGTGCAGATGCCGGGCCTGCGGGCAGCCTCGGTGCGCAGCTTCGCCAGGGGCAGCAAGGCCGCCACGGATTCCGGGGCCGGGGGAGCGGCGAGCAGTCGGGCCCGGCTGCCCGGGATGGCCGACTCCAGGGCGGCGGCCACCATGGCCAGGGTGGGGGCGAACCAGCGCAGGTACTCGGTGCGGGTGTTGTCGGACATGGGAGTGCCTTTCAGGTGCTGTGCGGGGTGCGAGAGAGGGGGGCCGGGCGGCGGGGCCAACCGCCGCCCGGCGGGGTGGGTCAGTAGGCGATTTCGACGGGCTCCTGCCAGCCCTGGAAGATGGCGATGTGGCACAGGCGCTCGAACGCCTCGTCAAAGAGGTCATCGCCCTCCAGGCCGCGCAGTTCGGGAATGTGGGCCTGGTACTCCTCGCCGGTGTGCTGGTATGCCTGGGTGAGGGCGGCCAGGGAGCTGCACGCCGTCTCGTGACGCACGACCGGGCCGTAGAGTCCGTGCCCGTCGGTGAAGTCCAGGACGACAGTCCAGCGAATGGCGTCGGCGAGGCGCTGGGAGCGTCGGCGGGCGGCACGGGCGGTGAGGGTGCGGATGGTGGCGAACATGACTTCCTCCGGGGGTGGTGGGGCGGGGTCCGGACGGGGCGGGGTGCCCCGTCCGGTGAGGGGGCGTCAGTTCGCCCCGGCGAGCTCCATCAGGGAGAGCTGCACGAAGTCGGAGGGCGGGGCCAGCCGGATCACGGCGGCCTGAACGGTGCGGGTGGTGATCGTGCGGGGGAGGTCCCGGGCCACCGCACGGGCGTCGTTCTCCTCGCGCCAGGCGGCGTAGAGCACCCGGTCACGCTTCGCGGCGGTGGCCGCGAGTTCGGCGCGCAGCGCCTGGAAAGTGGCCTCTACGTCCAGGGCCTCGATCATGAGATCCGGCGACATCGCCATCAGGTGGTGCCTCTCTGTTCGTTCGGTGCGAGATGCCGGGGGCGGGGGGCCAACCCCTTTCGACATGAGTAACAATACAGGGATACACACGCAACGGACGTAAAACGCGTGCTCCACCAGCAGAGTTCGCCCGATTGGCTTAATGGAAAATTGGAGGCGAAACCGGACTCATTTTCAACCAACCCGAATACTCCGGAGAGGTGGAAATAGTCGCGAGAATGCCCACAGGAGGTCAGCTGACAGCCTCCCGGTCCCCCCGGATACCCAACCGCCACCGGGCCCCGAACCACCCCGAGGCCGGCCTCTGGAGCCGATCCGATCGGACCCGTCAACCCCGGATCGCGGCCGATGTCGCCTGTGCCCAGGGGTACGGATACGGGTACGGACAGGGGTACGCCCAGAGGTACGAATAGCAAGCCCTCCCCCTTGATGGCTGGCCAGTAAAGCCACAGGTCAGAGCACCTTTAGAAGTATCCACAGACCCTGACAACCCCCTCTGTGAGCCCTCTTCCTGCTGTTTGGGTGAGGAGTGGCGGGCATGGGCGCACGTCGGCGGCTCCGGCGCGGCGCTGCGCTGTGCCGTTTTGAAGCAGGGCAGCGCCCGGCGAAGCCGTGCGATTGGGCGGCTGGACGCCGTGCTACGGGCGGCCAGTACGGCCGAATCCCGAGCGAGCAGGGAAAAGAAGAGACAAGCTCAATGTGTGCGCCTCTGGCAAGTGCCCGTACCGGATGGATTCCTCCTGGCCAGTCGAGCAGGGGTTGTCCGGCTTTTTCATGGATTCTCCAGGACCACCCAAAAATCCCAGAGCTAAGCGGTACGGCATCTTTGATGCACCAACCTGACCAGGGGCGTATCTGACGCTGCGTCACCACCCCATGAGAAAAGGCGCGAAGCGCCCCCTAGCCACCAACTCCGCAGCGAAGCGCAGGAGTTGACCCCAACCACCGAGGGCGCACAGCGCCCGCTTTTCCCTGATCGGGCGAAGCCCGATCCGCCCGGCGCAGCCGGGCGCACTTCCCCCGGTGCACAGCACCGGGAAGCATCGGGCGAAGCCCGATGCCCCGCCCAAAGGGCGGGCACTCCTTGGCGGGCGAAGCCCGCAGCGCAGGGCCGAACGCCCAAGCAACCCGCGCCGAAGGCGCGTGGTTACCC
>NZ_JOEH01000033.1 GCF_000719095.1 Streptacidiphilus jeojiense
CGTCCGATGAACGGACGGGGTATCAACATTTGGCGTTGACTTTTGGCACGCTGTTGAGTTCTCAAGGTACGGACGCTTCCTTCGAGCGGCTTTCACACCGGCCCTCCGGGCGCTTCCTTCGTTTTCTACTCTAGCAGACCGTTTCCGGCTTGCTTTCCGTCCTCCCGACCCGTGAAGTGTTTGCTTCGCGGCCCGTTCCGACGAGTGAAACTCTAGCGGAATTCCTCGGCCGGAGCCAATTCCACCGCTTTCCCGATAAACGGCATGCCAAAGAAGAGCCATGCCGTCTCATCAGGGGTTTCGCCGCCACCGCTGTCCGCAGGGCAACTCGAAGAACACTACCCGCCACCCAGTGCCTGGTCAAACTGAGGCCGGCCGGGCAACGACTGACGTCGTAGCCCGGCCGGCCTCAGTACTGCTACCTGTCAGGCGTTGGTCGGGAAGCCGAGGTTGATGCCGCCGTGGCTGGGGTCGAGCCAGCGGGAGGTGACGGCCTTGCTGCGGGTGAAGAAGTGGATGCCGTCCGGGCCGTAGGCGTGGCTGTCGCCGAAGAGGGACGCCTTCCAGCCGCCGAAGGAGTAGTAGGCGACCGGGACCGGGATCGGCACGTTGATGCCGACCATGCCGACCTCGACCTCGTTCTGGAAGCGCCGGGCCGCGCCGCCGTCGTTGGTGAAGATGGCAGTGCCGTTGCCGTACGGGTTGCTGTTGATGAGCTCCAGCCCCTCCTCATAGGAGGAGACCCGGACGACCGACAGCACCGGGCCGAAGATCTCGTCGTTGTAGACGGACATGCCCGGCTTGACGTGGTCGAAGAGGGTCGGGCCGAGCCAGAAGCCGTCCGTGGTCTCGGCGCCGTTCTTGTCCGCGCCGGTGATCGGGTGCTTGCGGCCATCCACCGCGAGCTCCGCGCCGTCGGCGAGGCCGGACTCCAGGTAGGAGGTGACCTTGTCCCGGTGCACTCCGGTGACCAGGGGACCCATGTCCGAGTCGCCGTTGCAGCCCGGGCCGACCTTGAGGGTCGCCATCCGCTGCTTGATCTTCTCGACCAGCTCATCGCCGATCGGGTCGACGGCCACCAGCACGGACACCGCCATGCAGCGCTCGCCGGCCGCGCCGAATCCGGCGTTGATCGCCGAGTCGGCGGCCAGGTCGAGGTCCGAGTCGGGCAGGACCAGCATGTGGTTCTTGGCGCCGCCGAGGGCCTGGACGCGCTTGCCGTAGCGGGTGCCGGTCTCGTAGACGTAGCGGGCGATCGGGGTGGAGCCGACGAAGGAGACGGACTTGACGTCCGGGTGCTCCAGCAGGCGGTCGACCGAGACCTTGTCACCGTGCACGACGTTGAAGACGCCGTCCGGCAGGCCGGCCTCCTTCCACAGTTCGGCGATGAACTGCGCCGCGGAGGGGTCCTTCTCCGAGGGCTTGAGGATCACCGTGTTGCCCGCCGCGATGGCGATCGGGAAGAACCACATCGGGACCATCGCCGGGAAGTTGAACGGCGAGATGATCGCGACCGGGCCGAGCGGCTGGCGGATCGAGTAGACGTCGACCCCGGTCGAGGCCTGCTCGGTGAAGCCGCCCTTGAGCAGCTGCGGGATACCGCAGGCGTACTCGACGACCTCCTGGCCGCGGGCGATCTCGCCCAGCGCGTCCGAGTGCACCTTGCCGTGCTCGGCGACGATGATCGCGGCCAGCTCGTCCTTGCGGGCGTTCAGCAGCTCGCGGAAGTTGAAGAGCACGGTGGTGCGCTTGGCCAGGGAGGAGTTGCGCCAGGCGCCGAAGGCCGTGACGGCGGCGCCCACGGCGGCGTCCACCTCCGCGATGGTCGCGAAGTCGACCTGGCCGGTGACCTTGCCCGTCGCCGGGTCGAAGATGTCACCGCGGCGCGGGGCGCTGCCCGCAGTGGCGACCTGCTTGCCGCCGATCCAGTGGGTGATGTGCTTGCTCAACGTCTGCCTCCGAGTCCGGGCGGGGCACAGGGATCTCACCATCGGGTGCCGCGCTCTCCACATTCTGTTGCGGCGCGGGCATCCGCTCAATCGGCAGGTTGTCGGGGGAAGCCGATTCGCCCTTACACCTCGTCGGACTCACACCTCGTCTGACTCTCCGGTGAGCAGTGCCGCCGCCTCGTGCATGGCGAGTTCCAGCATCACCGGGTCGTTGAGCGTGCCGCTGCCGTCGGGCGGCACCAGCCAGCGCAGGCCCCGACCCGCCCGGCCGGGGTGGGGGACGGCGAGCCAGGTTCCCGGACCGGCGGTGCGGACCCCGGTGCCCACCCAGCGCGCCGCGGTGCCCGGGGGGACGAAGAAGCCGACCCGGAAGTCTCCGAAGTCCGCGAGTACCGGGCCCGGTTCGGATTCGAGGCGCAGCAGCACGTCGACGGTGATCCGCCCCAGCTCGCCGGGCACTATCAGCACGTCCCAGAGACGGCCGGCCGGCAGCAGCACGATCCCCAGGGAGCTGCGCTCCCACTCCCAGCGGCATGCCTCCGGATCGGGGGCGGCGGCGCTCAGCCACTCGACAGCGCCCCGTTCTTCCATGCTCTCCATCGCTCCTCGCCCTCCACGTCCTCCCGACGAGGCCCCGAAGTGGACTCGCTGGTAACAAGAGAGAGCGACATACGGCCCAGCTCTTACACGGTTGTCGGCAACATCCTCAATCCGTGGGAGCGAACACGGGGCGAAAAGGCGCGTACGGGTGCGAAGAGCGGGGCGTACCCGCTATTGGGTACGCCCCGCGAGGCGGCCGAAGCCGCTGACAGCCGGCCGACACCGACCGACACCGGTCAGCTGTCAGCTGTCGAAGCCGAGGCCGAGGGCGTCCATGGCCTTGAGCCAGAGGTTCCGCTTGCCCTCGTTGTGGTCGGCCCGGTCCAGGGACCACTTGGTGATGCCGATCCCGGCCCACTTCACCGGCTCCGGCGGGAAGGGCATCGGCTTGCTCTTCACCATCTCCAGTTCGGTGCGCTCGGTCTGCCTGCCCGTCAGCAGGTCGAGCATGACCTCGGCGCCGAAACGGGTGGCGCCGACGCCCAGGCCGGTGTAGCCGAGGGCGTAGGAGACCCGACCCTTGTGGGCGGTGCCGAAGAAGGCCGAGAAGCGGCTGCAGGTGTCGATGGCGCCGCCCCAGGCGTGGCTGAACTTCACCCCTTCGAGCTGCGGGAAGGCGGTGAAGAAGTGCCCGGCCAGCTTCTGGTAGGTCTCTGGGCGGTGGTCGTACTCGTCCCGCACCTGACCGCCGTAGTGGTAGATCGCGTCGTAGCCGCCCCAGAGGATGCGGTTGTCGGCGGAGATCCGGAAGTAGTGGAACTGGTTGGCGCAGTCGCCCAGCCCCTGGCGGTTCTTCCAGCCGATGGACTCCAGCTGCTGCTCCGTCAGCGGCTCGGTCATCAGCGCGAAGTCGTAGACCGGGGCCAGGTAGGGCCGGACCCGCTTGACCAGGTTGGGGAAGATGTTGGTGCCCAGCGCCACGTGCCTGGCGAAGACCCGCCCGTACGGGGTGCGGACGGCCATCCCGGGCCCGCTCTCGGCGAGCTGGGTGGCGGGGGTGTGCTCGAAGATCCGCACGCCCTGCTCCAGGCAGGCGCGCTTGAGGCCCCAGGCGAGCTTGGCCGGGTGGACCATCGCCACGCCGTCCTTGTCCCAGAGCCCGGCCAGGAAGGTGGGCGAGTCGACCTCGGCGCGGATCGCGTCGGCGTCGAGGAAGTCAACCTCCAGGCCGTGCGCGGCCATCAGTTCGGCGCCCTCGCGCAACTCCTCGACCTGGTACGGCTCGGTGGCCACGTCCAGCTCGCCGCTGCGCTCCCAGTCGCAGTCGATGCCGTAGCGCTTGACGGTGTCCTCGATGGCCTGGAGGTTCTCCCGGCCGAGGCGCTCCAGGGTGTCGATCTCGTCGGGCCAGCGCTCCAGGCCGTTGAAGAAGCCGTGGGTGAGGCTGGCCGCGCAGAAGCCGCCGTTGCGACCGGAGGCGGCCCAGCCGACCTCCTTGCCCTCGACCAGGACGACGTCGAGGGAGGGGTCGCGCTCCTTGGCGATCAGCGCGGTCCACAGGCCGGAGTAGCCGCCGCCGACGACCAGCAGGTCGCAGGAGACGTCACCGACCAGGGCGGGCAGGGCTTCGGGCCGGGCCGGGTCGGCCAGCCAGAAGGAGGTGTACTGGACGTCGGCGAGGGAATGGGCCGGATCCATGTTCTCACTGCTCTCTGATGCACCCTCAGGGGTGCGGTAGGAGGGGGGTTGTCCGACGGACCGCGGCCTACTGCTCGCGGTCGCCGAAGATGGTGCGGTGCCAGTCCTTGCGGGCCACCGCGGTGATGTCCTGCATCACATGCTTGACCTGCGTGTACTCGTCGAGGGAGTACTGCGACATGTCCTTGCCGTAGCCGGAGGCCTTGTAACCGCCGTGCGGCATCTCGCTGATGATGGGGATGTGGTCGTTGACCCAGACGCAGCCGGCCTTGATCTCCCGGGTGGCGCGGAGCGAGCGGTAGACGTCGCGGGTCCAGGCGGAGGCCGCGAGGCCGTACGGGGTGTCGTTGGCGAGCCGCAGGCCCTGCTCGTCGCTGTCGAACGGGAGCACCACCAGCACCGGGCCGAAGATCTCGCTCTGGACCACCTCGGCGTCCTGGGCGATGCCGGTGATCAGCGTCGGGCGGTAGTAGGCGCCCAGGGTCAGGTCGGTGCCGTCGTGGCCCTTCTCCGGGGCGTAGCCGCCGGCCGCGATGGTGGCGCCGTAGCCGCGGGCCCGCTCGACGAAGCCGGCCACGCTGTCGCGCTGCCGGAAGGAGACCAGCGGGCCGAGGTCGGTCTGCGGGTTGAACGGGTCACCCAGCCGGACCTGCTCGAAGAGCTCGGCGACACCGGCCACAAAGGCGTCGTACAGCGGGCGCTGGACGTAGGCGCGGGTCGCGGCGGTGCAGTCCTGGCCGGTGTTGATCAGTGCGGCGGCCACGGCGCCGTTGACGGCGGCGTCCAGGTCGGCGTCGTCGAAGACCACGAAGGGGGCCTTGCCGCCGAGCTCCAGGTGGGTGCGCTTGACGCTCTGCACCGCCAGCTCGCCGACGCGCTTGCCGACGCCGGTCGAGCCGGTGAAGGAGACCATCGAGACGTCGGGGTGCGAGACCAGGTGCTCGCCGGCGGTGCGGCCGGCGCCGGTGACCACGTTCACCACTCCGTCCGGGATCCCGGCGTCGGTGCAGGCCTGCGCGAACATCAGCGAGGTCAGCGGGGTGAGCTCGGCCGGCTTGAGGACGATGGTGTTGCCCGCGGCGATGGCCGGGAGGATCTTCCAGCCGGCCATCTGCAGCGGGTAGTTCCACGGCGAGATGGAACCGACCACGCCGATCGGCTCGCGGCGGATCGAGGAGGTGTGGTCGCCGGAGAACTCTCCGGTGGCCTTGCCCTCCAGGTTGCGGGCCGCACCGGCGAAGAACGCGGTGTTGTCGATGGTGCCGGGCACGTCGAACTCGGTGGAGAGCTTGATCGGCTTGCCGGTCTGGGCGCTCTCCACCCGGGCGAAGTCGTCGGCGCGCTCGGCAAGGATGCCGGCCAGCCTGGTGAGGGCATCGGAGCGGGTGCCGGGGGTGGCGTTCGACCATGCGGGGAAGGCCGCGCGGGCGGCTGCCACCGCGTCGTCGACGTCGGCGGTGGAGGCGAGGCGTACCCGCTGCACCAGGCTGCCGTCGGAGGGGTCGACGACGTCGAAGGTCTCCGTCCCGGTGCCTTCGCGCAGCGCTCCGGCCAGGTACTGGGCCCCGGCGTCGAAGCGGGAGCCGACGGTGTTCCGGGTCATGTGTTCCTCCAGCGACAGCGGGGTGCATGCGGCGCACCCGGTGGCGGGCGGCGGCTGCAGGGCGGGGCGCCCACTCTGCGTACGATGCCCCGGTTCGGACGAGAGCGGCAAGCAACAGTGCGCAAGGCAGATCGTTACTGGCATTACACCCTGCCAGCTACCCGAATCCGACACCTCGTTGCCCGCATGTCGGATCCGACTGACACTATGAAGGGATTCCACGATCGTTTCCGGAGGTCCCGTTGTTCCCCACCGTCGCCCGCGTCCTCGACCTGGACGTGGTCACCCGTGGCCTGCCGGAGGTCGTGGCCGGCCGGGAGCACCTGGAGCGCCCGGTGCGCTGGGTGCACGTCAGCGAGCTGCCGGACGTCGCGGGGGTGCTGCAGGGCGGTGAGCTGATCCTGACCACGGGCATTGCCCTTCCGGAGCACCGCGACGGCCTGGCGCAGTACGTCAGGGAGCTGGCCGAGGTGGGGGTGGCCGGGCTGGTGGTGGAGTTCGGGCGGCGCTACTTCGACAACCTCCCGCGGGCCCTGGTCCATGCGGCCGAGCAGCGCGGGCTGCCGCTGATCGTGCTCCGCCGCGAGCTGCGCTTCGTCGCGGTGACCGAGGCCGTGCACGCGCTGGTGGTCAACGCGCAGCTGGAGGAGTTGCGGTCGTCGGAGGAGATCCACCAGACCTTCAACGAGCTGGCGGTCGAGGGCGCCGAACCGGTCGAGGTGGTGCAGCAGGTGTCCCGGATGGCGGGGGCGCCGGTGGTGCTGGAGAACCTGTCGCACCAGGTGCTGGCGTACGACACGGCGGGCCAGAACGCCCAGGTGCTGCTGGCGGGCTGGGAGTCGCGCTCCCGCGGGGTCAGGCCCAAGGGCCGGACCGGGCACGATCCGCGGACCGGCTGGCTGGTCACCTCGGTGGGGGCGCGCGGGCACGACTGGGGGCGCCTGGTCCTGCTGGGCGCGCCGAGTTCGGCCCAGGAGGACGTCGCCCCCGCCGAGGCCTCGCACCGGCACACCATGCTGCTGGAGCGGGCCGCCGCCACCCTGGCGCTGAACCGGCTGCTGGTGCGCGACCGGGAGAGCCTGGAGCGGCAGACGCACCGCACCTTGCTGTCCGGGATCCTGACGCATGCGCTGACGGTGTCGGATGTGGCCCTGCGCGCCTCGGCGCTGGGCGTTCCGCTGGAGGGGCGGCGGCTGGTCGGGGTGGTGCTGCGGCAGCGCCGCGGGACCACCCCGGCGGCGCTGGAGGCACAGGCACGGCTGCGCGACTTCACCGAGACGGCGGCCGCCGCGGTGCGGGAGAAGCGGCTGACCGCGCTGGTCGGCGCGCTGGACGACGAGGCGGTGGGCCTGCTGGTCTCGTTGGGTCCGCGCGACGACGAGCACGCGGCGCTGGACGGCTTCGCCTCGTCGCTACGGCGGCTGGTCCTGGAGGCGGAGCAGCCCGAACCGGTGATCGCCGTGGGCTCCTCGGTCGGCGCGGTGCGTGACGCCCGGCGCACCCTGGTCGAGGCCACCCAGGTCGCCGACGCCGCCCTGCACGACGCCCCCGCCTCCGGTGCCCGCTCGGCCTCCTACTACCGCCTGCCCGATGTCCGGCTGCGCGGCCTGCTGCACCTGCTGCGCGACGACGCCCGGCTGCAGACCTACGTGGAGCGCGAGCTGGGGCCGCTGCTGGCGTACGACGCGGAGCACGGGAGCCAGCTGATCCAGATGCTGCGGATCTATCTGGAGCAGGGCCGCAACAAGTCCGCGGCCGCGGACGCGGCCCATCTGTCCCGGCCCTCGTTCTACGACCGGCTGCACAAGGTCGAGCGGGTGCTCGGGGTCGACCTGGACCAGGTCGAGTCGTGCCTGTCGCTGCACGTCGCGCTGCTGGCGCTGGACGCGGTGCGACGCTAGTCGGACATGCCGCAGGGCCGGACCCGACGGGGTCCGGCCCTGCGGTGTTCCGGGTTCAGCCCTCGATCGAGGTCATCACGTGCTTGATCCGGGTGTAGTCCTCGAAGCCGTAGGCGGAGAGGTCCTTGCCGTAGCCGGACTTCTTGAAGCCGCCGTGGGGCATCTCGGCGACCAGCGGGATGTGGGTGTTGATCCACACGCAGCCGAAGTCGAGCTTCTTGGCCAGCCGCATCGCACGGGCGTGGTCCTTGGTCCAGACCGAGGAGGCCAGGGCGTACTCCACGCCGTTGGCGTTGGCGATCGCCTCGGCCTCGTCGGAGAACTTCTGCACGGTGATGACCGGGCCGAAGACCTCGTTCTGGATGATCTCGTCGTCCTGCTTCAGCCCGGAGACCACGGTGGGGGCGTAGAAGTAGCCCACCTCACCGACCCGGTGGCCGCCGGCCTCGACCTTCGCGTGCGCGGGGAGGCGCTCGATGAAGCCGGTGACCTGGGCCAGCTGGTTGGCGTTGTTCAGCGGGCCGTAGAGCACGTCCTCGTCGTCCGGCAGACCGGTCTTGGTGTCGGCGGCGGCCTTGGCCAGCGCGGTCACGAACTCGTCGTGGACGGACTCGTGCACCAGCACGCGGGTGGCCGCGGTGCAGTCCTGGCCGGCGTTGAAGTAGCCGGCCACGCTGATGCCCTCGACCGCGGCGGCGATGTCGGCGTCGTCGAAGACCACGACCGGGGCCTTGCCGCCCAGCTCCAGGTGGACCCGCTTGACGTCCTTCGCCGCGGAGCCGGCGACCTGGATGCCGGCCCGGACCGAGCCGGTGATGGAGGCCATCGCCGGGGTGTGGTGCTCCACCATCAGCCGGCCGGTCTCCCGGTCGCCGCAGACCACGTTGAACACACCGGCCGGCAGGATCTCACCGATGATCTCGGCGAGCAGCACGGTGGAGGCCGGGGTGGTGTCCGAGGGCTTCAGGACGACCGCGTTGCCGGCCGCGATGGCCGGGGCGAACTTCCACACCGCCATCATCATCGGGTAGTTCCACGGCGCGACCTGGGCGCAGACGCCGACCGGCTCGCGGCGGATGAAGGAGGTCAGCCCCTCCATGTACTCGCCGCCGGACTTGCCCTCCAGCAGGCGGGCGGCGCCGGCGAAGAAGCGGATCTGGTCGACCATCGGCGGGATCTCCTCCGAGGCGGTCAGCCCCAGCGGCTTGCCGGTGTTCCTGGACTCGGCCGCGACCAGCTCGTCCGCGCGGGCCTCGATCGCGTCGGCGATCTTCAGCAGGGCCAGCTGGCGCACCGAGGGGGTGGTGTCCCGCCAGCCCTCGAACGCGGCTGCGGCCGCGGCCATCGCCGCGTCCACGTCGGCCTGGGCGGACAGCGGCGCGGTGGCGTACGCCTCACCGGTGGTCGGGTCGACGACCTCGGTGGTACGGCCGTCGGCCGCGTCGGCGAACGCGCCGTTGATGTAGTTGCGCAGCGTCTGAAGCTCGCTCACGGGGACCTCTCCTCGAATCCGGCTCTCCGGCTCCTTTGATGCTGGTGATGCCGGCGACGGCACCAGCCTAGCCCTGTCTCTGCGGTTATCGGCAGACCTGAGCGGAAGCAACGATGGAATCAGTACGTTTTCCGGCTTTGTGCAACGGAATCCCTTGCGAACGGGCGCACGATAGGGCAGGGTGAGGGCGTGGCCAACCGTGAACGGAACGGCAGCGTTCCCCTCGACTCCGTCTCCAAGGCGATCATCGAGCAGCTCCAGGAGGACGGCCGTCGGCCCTATGCCAGCATCGGCAAGGCCGTGGGCCTCTCCGAGGCTGCCGTGCGCCAGCGGGTCCAGAAGCTCCTCGACCAGGGTGTCATGCAGATCGTCGCGGTGACGGACCCGCTCACCGTCGGGTTCACCCGGCAGGCGATGGTCGGCATCACCGTCGAGGGCGACATGGAACCGGTCGCGGACGCCCTGGCCGCCATGGACGAGGTGGACTACGTCGTCGTCACCGCAGGATCGTTCGACCTGCTGGCCGAGCTGGTCTGCGAGGACGACGAACACCTCCTCGAACTGATCAACAAGCGGATCCGCGCGCTTCCCGGCGTGCGGAGAACCGAAAGCTTCGTTTACCTGAAGCTCCGGAAACAGACCTACACCTGGGGTACCCGATGAGCGCCGACCCGGCCACGAAGGACCTTTCGAAGACCGCCTACGACCATCTGTGGATGCACTTCACCCGGATGTCGTCGTACGAGAACAACCCGGTGCCGACGATCGTCAGCGGCGAGGGCACCTACATCTACGACTCCAACGGCCGCAAGTACCTGGACGGCCTGGCCGGTCTGTTCGTGGTCCAGGCCGGTCACGGCCGCGCCGAGCTCGCCGAGGTCGCCCGCAAGCAGGCCGAGAAGCTGGCCTTCTTCCCGATCTGGAGCTACGCGCACCCCTCCGCCGTGGAGCTCGCCGAGCGGCTGGCCAACTACGCCCCCGGCGACCTCAACAAGGTCTTCTTCACCACCGGTGGCGGCGAGGCCGTGGAGACCGCGTGGAAGCTGGCCAAGCAGTACTTCAAGCTGACCGGTGAGCACACCAAGTACAAGGTGATCTCCCGCGCGGTGGCCTACCACGGCACCCCCCAGGGCGCGCTGTCCATCACCGGCCTGCCGGCCCTGAAGGCCCCGTTCGAGCCGCTGGTCCCGGGCGCCCACAAGGTCCCCAACACCAACATCTACCGCGCCCCGATCTACGGCGACGACCCGGAGGCCTACGGCCGCTGGTGCGCCGACCAGATCGAGCAGGAGATCCTGTTCGAGGGCCCGGAGACGGTGGCCTGCGTCTTCCTGGAGCCGGTGCAGAACGCCGGCGGCTGCTTCCCGCCGCCGCCCGGGTACTTCCAGCGGGTCCGCGAGATCTGCGACCAGTACAACGTGCTGCTGGTGTCGGACGAGACCATCTGCGCCTTCGGCCGTCTGGGCACCATGTTCGCCTGCGACAAGTTCGACTACATCCCCGACATCATCACCTGCGCCAAGGGCATGACCTCCGGGTACTCCCCCATCGGTGCGGCGATCATCTCGGACCGGATCGCCGAGCCGTTCTACAAGGGCGACAACACCTTCCTGCACGGCTACACCTTCGGGGGCCACCCGGTCTCCTCCGCGGTGGCGCTGGCCAACCTGGACATCTTTGAGCGCGAGGGCCTCAACAAGCACGTCCTCGCCAACGAGGACGCCTTCCGCTCCACCCTGGAAAAGCTGCACGACCTGCCGATCGTCGGCGACGTCCGCGGCAACGGCTTCTTCTACGGCATCGAGCTCGTCAAGGACAAGGTCACCAAGGAGTCCTTCAACGACGACGAGTGCGAGCGCATCCTGTACGGCTACGTCTCCAAGGCGCTCTTCGAGAACGGCCTGTACTGCCGCGCCGACGACCGCGGTGACCCGGTCATCCAGCTGTCGCCGCCGCTGATCGCCGACCAGTCGACCTTCGACGAGATCGAGCAGATCCTGCGCACGGTGCTGACCGAGGCCTGGAACCGGATGTAGTTCGCTGCATTCCTCCTGCTCTCCGCCACTGGGCGGTCCTGACCTTGTAGGGTCGGGGCCGCCCAGCGGCGTTCCCGGACCACCGGAGCTCCTGGCGTTCGAGTGATCGACACGACAGTTCCAACCGTGCGGTGCGCAACCCCGAAGCGGATCACTCGTTCTAGTCTGTGAGCCACCATCACGACCGGGAGGACCCCAGTGACCGTCGCCCCGCCCGACAACGACGTGCTGTGGGCACGAGGGCTGGTGCACACCATCCGCGGCACCCCGGCCCTGCGCGGTGTCTCCCTGGGCGTGCGCGAGGGCGAGGTCCTCGCCGTCACCGGACCGCGCGGCTGCGGGATGAGCACCCTGCTGGACTGCCTCAGCGGCGTGCTCCCCGCAGACGAGGGCGAGATCTGGTTCAACAGCTCCCCCGTGCACACCCTCGGCCGCACCGCCAGGGAGCGGCTGCGGCGCGAGCGCTTCGGCCACGTCGGGCCCCAGCCCCGGCTGGTCCCCGAGCTGACCGCGCGGGAGAACGTGGCGCTGCCGCTGCTGCTGGCCGGCGCGGCGCGCAAGGACGCCACGGTCGCCGCCATGGAGTGGCTGGAGCGGCTCGACGTGGCCGACTGCGCCCGGCAGCGGCCGGCCGCGCTGCGGCAGGACCAGCGCCAGCGCATCTCCGTCGCCCGGGCCCTGGCCCACCAGCCCGCGGTGGTCTTCGCCGACGAGCCGACCGCTCCGCTGCACCGCGACGCCCGGGACCAGGTGATGCGGATACTGGTCACCGCATCGCGCTCGCACCGGATCACCCTGGTACTGGCCACCCACGACCCCGGGCTGGCCCGCTACGCGGACCGGGTGGCGACCATGGTGGACGGCCGGCTCGCCGCGCCGGTCCGGGCCCGCCAAGCGGCAGCAGCGGCGACGGCAGCCGCGGAAGAACCGTCCGAGCTGCTGCGGAGGGATGAGGAGCAGTGTTCCCCTACCTCCGTCTAGCCCGCGGCTACGGCTTCCTGGACCTCTGCCGCTGCCTGCTCACCGCCGCCGCCTCGGCCACCGTGGGTGCCCTGCTGCTCAGTGCCCTGGGACGGGCGCTCAGCAGCCCGGACGACACTGGGGCCGCGGTCGAGCGGCTGCTGTGGTGCCTGCCCGCGCTGGCCGCCGTCGGCTACCTCTGCGCCGCCTGGGCCCGCTCGCTGCCGGTGCAGCGGCCCGAGCGAATCGCCGGCCTGGTCGCGGCGGGCGCCGGGCCGGTGCGGACCCGGCTGGTGCTGGCCGGGGAGATCGCGCTGATCTGCGCACTGGGCGCGGTGCTGGCCCTGTTCGGCTTCGTGGTGCTGCGCGAGCACTGGCTGGAGCTGACCCCCGGCGGCCAACTGGACCCGGCGCTGGGCGCCGGCGGGAATCTGCCCGCCGCCGGTACGGTCGCGCTGCTGGCGGTGGTCCCGCTGCTGGGTGGCCTCGCGGCCGGCATCGCGGTGCGGTCGGTCGATCTGCTGCCGGGCGACGACGCGGACCGGGTGCTGCGTCGGCCGCCGGCCGCCTACCTCGCCGCGGTGGGCGTGCCCGCCCTCGCCGGTTCGGTGATCGCCGTGCTGGGGATGCGGGGCCATGCGAGCGCCGAGGCCTGGACCGGTGGCGTGCTGGGCCTGCTCGGGCTGGCGGGCGCCGTCCCAGTACTGCTGTACCTGGTCGGCGGGCTGCTCGCAGCGGGCCGACCGCGGGCCGTCCGGCTGCTCGGCGGACGCGCGCTGCAGGCCGAGTGCTGGCGGCTGGGCGCGCCGCTGGCCGTGCTGACGGTGGCCGGGGCCGTGGTGGCGACCCTGCTGCTGCGGGACGCCCCCGGAAGCCGCCCCGCGGGACCGCTGGTGCTGGTGGAGGTCCTGCTGCTTGGCGTCTGCGTGCTGGGCGCGCTGCTGGCCCGGCTGGTGGAGCTGGCGCGGGCCCGGCGGGGCTCCTACGCCTCGCTCAGCCGGATAGGAGCGCCGGGGGGACTGCTGGTGCGGTCCGCGGCGGTGCGGGGCGGGGGCGCCGTCCTGGTCGCCGCCGCAGTCGCCGCTGCGGCGGCTGCGCTCACTGCGGCGGCGCTGGGCGCCTAGGCGGTTCTTTCAGGTGCGGACCGTAGGGGTTGGTCGCGCAGTTCCCCGCGCCCCTGGTGGTGCAACTTGCCCGCAGCGGGTCAGTTGCAGCACGTCAGGGGCGCGGGGAACTGCGCGACCAACCAGGCACACGCGGCAGACAGCAGCGCAGGCCGGCGCTCAGCCCGCCGCGGCGAGCTGGCCGCAGGCGCCGTCGATCTCCTGGCCGCGGGTGTCGCGGACGGTGACCGGGACCCCGTGCAGCTTCAGCTGGCGGACGAACTCGCGCTCGTCCTCGGGGCGGGAGGCGGTCCACTTGGAGCCCGGGGTGGGGTTCAGCGGGATCAGGTTGACGTGCGCCCGGTGGTTCTTGAGCAGCCGCCCCAGCAGGTCGGCCCGCCAGGCCTGGTCGTTGATGTCCTTGATCAGCGCGTACTCGATGGAGATGCGGCGGCCGGAGCGCTCCGCGTAGTCCCAGGCCGCGTCCAGCACCTCGGCGACCTTCCAGCGGGTGTTCACCGGGACCAGGGTGTCCCGCAGCTCGTCGTCGGGGGCGTGCAGCGACACCGCGAGGCGGACGCTGAGCTCCTCGTCGGCGAGCCGGTTGATCGCCGGGACCAGGCCGACGGTGGAGACGGTGATGCCGCGCTGGGAGAGGCCGAAGCCGCCGGGGGCCGGATCGGTCAGCCGGCGGATCGCCGCGATCACGCGCTTGTAGTTGGCCAGCGGCTCGCCCATGCCCATGAAGACGATGTTGCTGAGTCGCACCGCGCCGGCCTCGCCCGAGGCGTCGGCGCCGAACTCGCCGGCCTTGATGGACCGCATCCCGGCCGCGATCTGCTCGACGATCTCGGCGGTGGAGAGGTTGCGGGTCAGCCCGGCCTGGCCCGTGGCGCAGAACGGGCAGTTCATGCCGCAGCCGGCCTGCGAGCTGATGCACATCGTCACCCGGTCGGGGTAGCGCATCAGCACCGACTCGACCAGCACCCCGTCGAAGAGCTTCCACAGCGTCTTGCGGGTGCTGTCGTCGTCGCAGGACACATTGCGGACCACGCTCATCAGCTCGGGCAGCAGCCCCTCGGCGAGCTTGGCGCGGGACGCCGCCGGGATGTCCGTCCACTCGTCCGGACCGGACGAGAGCCGGGAGAAGTACTGGCGCGAGAGCTGGTCGGCGCGGAACGGCTTCTCGCCGAGTTCGGCGACGGCCTCGCGCCGCTCGGCTGCGGTCAGGTCGGCGAGGTGGCGCGGGGGCTTGGCGCCGCGCGGCGCGGCAAAGGTGAGTTCACCGGGGAGTGGCTTAGGCATGATTCCTCCAGTGTCTCAGGTCGGCCGAGCAGCCACGCAAACGGCGAGGCCCCGGACCCCGTGGTGGGGGTCCGGGGCCTCGCGTCGGCGTTCGCGCTCAGCCCGCGCCGACGAAGCCGACCAGGACGAGCCAGACGATCGGGGCGGTGGGGAGGAGCGAGTCCAGCCGGTCCATCAGGCCGCCGTGGCCCGGGAGCAGGGTGCCCATGTCCTTGATGCCGAGGTCGCGCTTGATCATCGACTCGCCGAGGTCGCCCAGGGTGGCGCTGACCGCCACGCAGGCGCCCAGCACCAGGCCCTGCCACCAGCTGGCCCGGTCGATCATCAGGTTCATCCCGAGGGCGCCGACCAGCATGCACAGCAGCACCGCGCCGACCAGTCCCTCGCGGGTCTTGCCGGGGCTGATCCGGGGCGCGAGCTTGTGCCTGCCGAAGCGGGAGCCGGCCGCGTAGGCGCCGGTGTCGCTGCAGACGGTGAGCACCAGGAACAGCACCACCCGCTGCGGGCCGTCGTGGGCGGCCAGCATCAGCATCACGAAGGTCGCCAGGAACGGGACGTAGAAGGCGGTGAAGATGCCCGCGGTGACGTCCCGGAGGTAGTCCTCGGGCGGCTCGCTCATCCGCCAGACCAGCACCGCCAGTGCGGTCAGCGCCAGCGCCACCAGTGCCGACTCGGGGCCGCCCAGGTAGGCGGCGACCAGCATCCCGACCCCGCCGACGGCGAGCGGGGGCCGCGGCACCCTGATGCCCTTGCTCTCCGAGAGCCGGCTGGTGAGCTCCCACATGCCGATCACCACGACCGCCGCGACGACCCCGACGAACAGCCACTTCACGATGAAGAGCGAGGCGACCACGAGCGCGCCGAGCCCGAGGCCCACACCGATCGCGGCACGCAGGTCGCGACCGCCCTTGGGGGCCTTGCCGGTCGCGGCGGGCGGTACCGGCGCGGCTGGATCGGGGACCGGTGCTTGGTTGCTCATCGGCGGCGCCTCGGTACGGAGAGGGGGCAGCACCGCGGTCTCTTCCGCGGGCGCGACAGGCGCCGGCGCGGGTGCGTCGTCGCGGAACAGCGGCCCGCTCAGGCGGGCTGCCACCGGCTCGCCGACCGGATCGGCACTCGCCTGCGGCATCTGCCCGCCTTGGGTGAAATGTCCGGAGAAACGTTCCGGTGCGGGATGCTGGGCGGCCATGGGACGAGTCTGCGGCATGCCCCCGTTCCCGTGCATCGGGGACTGCTGCGAGTGGCCGACCGCCGGTCCCCCCCAGTACGGGGGGACCGGTTGGTCGAGCACCGGCGGCATCAGCGCGGTGGCCTCCGCCTCGCCGGGCTGCGCACCGGCGGCCAGTGGTCCGCCGGGGAGTACTCCCCCGTGAGGTCCGTTCGGGAAGGCAGCAGCGTCGTGGCCCTGCGTTCGGGCCCCGGCGCTGCTGTCGCCGGATTCGGGCCCCCAGTAGGAGTCGTCGTTCATCAGACCTCGAGGAGCTCGGCTTCCTTGTGCTTGAGCAGCTCGTCCACCTGCGCGACATAGCGTGCGGTGACGTCCTCGAGCTCCTTCTCGGCGCGGCGCACCTCGTCCTCGCCCGCCTCGCCGTCCTTGCTGAGCTTGTCCAGGGTCTCCTTGGCCTTGCGGCGCACCGCGCGGATGGAGATCTTGGCGTCCTCGCCCTTGCCCCGGGCGACCTTGATGTACTCCCGGCGGCGCTCCTCGGTGAGCTGCGGGAAGTTCACCCGGATGATGGACCCGTCGTTGGACGGGTTGACGCCCAGGTCGGAGTTGCGGATGGCTTCCTCGATCACCCGCAGCGAGCTCTTGTCGAACGGCGAGACGATCGCCATCCGGGGCTCCGGCACCGAGAAGGACGCCAGCTGGTTGATCGGGGTCACCGCGCCGTAGTACTCGGCGACGATCTTGCTGAACATCGCGGGGTGCGCACGGCCGGTGCGGATCGCGGCGAAGTCGTCCTTGGCGACGGCGACGGCCTTCTCCATCTTCTCCTCGGCCTCGAGGAGGGTCTCTTCAATCACCATGTGCTCCTGTCCGGTACTACCCGGTCTCGACTCCTGCTGTGCGGGCACTACTACGCGTTACCGGGCACGTTCGCCGACGCCCGGTGGATTGTCCATCCCCTGCGAGGACCAACCCCACGGGAGGGTCAGTGCTGCGCCGACTCGCCACTGATCAGCGTGCCGATCTTCTCACTGCGCACGGCGCGGGCGATATTGCCCTCGGCGAGCAGCTCGAACACCAGCATCGGCAGGTTGTTGTCCTTGCACAGGGTGATCGCGGTGAGGTCCGCGATCCTGAGGTCCCTGGCGATCACCTCGGAGTATTCCAGGGTGTCGAACTTCACCGCGTCCGGGTTGGTGCGGGGGTCGGAGTCGTAGACGCCGTCCACCCCGTTCTTCCCCATCAGCAGCACCTCGGCGTGGATCTCCAGGGCGCGCTGGACCGCGGTGGTGTCGGTGGAGAAGTAGGGCATGCCCATCCCCGCACCGAAGATCACGACGCGGCCCTTCTCCAGGTGCCGGATCGCCCGCAGCGGCAGGTACGGCTCGGCGACCTGGCCCATGGTGATCGCGGTCTGGACCCTGGTCTCGATGCCCTCCTTGTTCAGGAAGTCCTGCAGCGCCAGGCTGTTCATCACGGTGCCGAGCATGCCCATGTAGTCGGAGCGGGCCCGGTCCATGCCGCGCAGCTGCAGTTCGGCGCCGCGGAAGAAGTTGCCGCCGCCGATGACGACGGCGACCTCGGTACCGCCGCGGACCACGGTGGCGATCTCGCGGGCGATCGCGTGGACGACGTCGGGGTCGACGCCCAGGCCGCCCCCGCCGGCGAACGCCTCACCGGAAAGCTTGAGCAGCACGCGGCGGCGCGAACTCTCCTCAGCGGTCATCTGCATCGACTCCTTCTGGTGGTGCATGAGCTGGTGCGAGCAGGCGTACGAGAGGAGGCCACCGCCGGGGGCATCGCTACGGATACCTCCACGGCTGTGGCCTCCTCGTCGTACTTCACGACTCACATCGTATGGGCGGACGCCCCGTCCGGGCGGCCACCGCAGACCCCGGTGGGGTCAGGCGCCGACGCGGAAGCGGGCGAAGCGGACCAGCTTGACGCCGGCCTCGTCCAGGACCTTCTGGACGGTCTTCTTGCTGTCCTTGGCGAAGGCCTGCTCCAGGACCGAGTTCTCCTTGACGAAGCCGCTGACGCGACCCTCGACGATCCGCGGCAGGGCGGCCTCGGGCTTGCCCTCCTCGCGCGCGGTGGCCTCGGCGATGCGGCGCTCGTTCTCCAGGGCCTCGGCCGGGATGTCCTCGCGGGAGAGGTACTTCGGGGCGAACGCGGCGATGTGCTGCGCGACGTCCTTCGCGATCTCCGCGTTCTCCTGGTCGAGCTCGACCAGCACGCCGATGGCCGGCGGCAGGTCGGGGTCGGTGCGGTGCATGTAGGCGGCGACGTAGGCGCCACCGGTGAACTGGGCGAAGCGGCGGAAGACGATCTTCTCGCCCAGGCCCGCGTTGGCCTCGTCCACGAACTGCTGGACGGTCTTGCCGGGCTCGATCTCGCTGGCCAGCGCGGTCTCGATGTCGGCCGGGGAGGTGGCGGCGACGTGGGCGGCCAGCGCGTTGGCGACCTCCACGAAGCGGCCGCCCTTGGCGACGAAGTCGGTCTCGCAGTTCAGCTCGACCAGGACACCGGAGTTGCCGCCCTGGAGCAGGGAGACGACGGCGCCGTTGGAGGCGTCGCGGCCCTCGCGCTTGGCAACGCCCTTCTGGCCCTTGATGCGCAGCAGCTCGACGGCCTTCTCGACGTTGCCCTCGGCCTCGTCCAGAGCCTTCTTGCAGTCCATCATTCCGGCGCCGGTGAGCTCACGGAGCTTCTTGACGTCCGCGGCGGTGGTGTTCGCCATTGTTCTTCAGTCTCTTCTCAACGATGTCGGTGGAGGGGGCCGTGCCGACGGCCGAGCACCTGGGCTGTTGAGCCCGGAGCCCGGCCGTCGGACACGATGCGAGGGGTACGCCGGCGGTCGCCGCCGTACCCCTCGCCCTGAAGTCGTCAGGCCTGCTCGGCCTCGGCGGCGGGGGCCTCGACAGCGGGGGTCTCGGCGACGGCCTCGGCGGGCGCCTCGACAGCGGCAGCGGCCTCGGCCGGAGCCTCGGCGGCGGGGGCCTCAACGGCGTCGGCGGCCACGGGGGCCTCGTCGGCCTTCTTCTCGCCCTCGACGAGCAGCTCGCGCTCCCAGTCGGCCAGCGGCTGGTCGGCGCCGGTCTCGACCTTGGCGTCGCCCTTGGCGGCACCGGAACGGGCCATCAGGCCCTCGGCCACCGCGTCGGCGATCACGCGGGTCAGCAGGGTGACCGAGCGGATGGCGTCGTCGTTGCCGGGGATCTTGTAGTCGACCTCGTCGGGGTCGCAGTTGGTGTCGAGGATCGCGACGACCGGGATGCGGAGCTTGCGCGCCTCACCGACGGCGATGTGCTCCTTCTTGGTGTCGACGATCCACACGGCGGACGGGACGCGCTGCATGTCGCGGATACCGCCGAGGGTCTTCTCGAGCTTGGTGTGCTCGCGCTCGAGGACCAGGAGCTCCTTCTTGGTGAGGCCGGAGGCGGCCACATCCGTGAAGTCGATCTCGCCGAGCTCCTTCATCCGCTGGAGGCGCTTGTAGACCGTCTGGAAGTTGGTCAGCATGCCGCCGAGCCAGCGCTGGTTGACGTAGGGCATGCCCACGCGGGTGGCCTGCTCGGCGATGGCCTCCTGCGCCTGCTTCTTGGTGCCGACGAAGAGGACGCTGCCGCCGTGGGCAACGGTCTCCTTGACGAACTCGTAGGCGCGGTCGATGTAGTTCAGCGACTGCAGCAGGTCGATGATGTAGATGCCGTTGCGCTCCGTGAAGATGAAGCGCTTCATCTTCGGGTTCCAACGACGGGTCTGGTGACCGAAGTGGACGCCGCTCTCCAGCAGCTCCCGCATCGTGACGACGGCCATGGCCGTACTCCTAGGTTTCTCGGTTTCCGCGCCGGCCGGGAGGCCGCCGCGCCTGACGCCCCGACCGTGCCGGACCGTGATGGACCGAGTGGCACTTCACCGGGCGAGGGACTGGCCGAGGCACCGGTGGCGGGGCGTGCGAAGTCGACCCAGCACGCTGGGCCGCGAGTGAAGTGTACGGGAACCGCCGGACGCCGGGCGACCTCCGCTGTCGGGGGCTGCTTCCGGCCCGTCCCCACCCGTGCGGGTGAGCGGGTTCTGCACACCCCCCGAGTTGTCCACAGGGGACGGTGCGCACGCTGAATCCCGCGGTGCGGACGAGGAGAGTCACCGCATGACCTCACTCCTCAGCTGTACGACGCGTCCCCCGTCGCCCGACAGCAGGCGGCTGTTGCTGCTCCTCGGCCTGCTGCTGTGGCTCGCCATGACCCTGGCGGGTCCGCCCGGAGGGCAGCGGGCGCTCGCCTGGGGCGGCATCCCGCCGTCACCACGACTGCCCACCGGCGGATCGCTGGCCCAGGTGCTGCGACGGTTCGACCCACCGCCGTCGCCCTGGCTTCCCGGCCACCGGGGAGTCGACCTGGCGGCGCCGGTGGGCACTGCCGTACGGGCGGTCCGGGGCGGGACGGTGTCCTTCGCGGGGACGGTCGCCGGCACCGGGGTGGTCGCGATCAGCCTGTCCGGCAGCGGCGACCCCCCGTTGCGGACCACCTTCCAACCGGTGACGGCGGAGGTGGAGCGGGGCGCTTCGGTGGCGGCCGGCACGGTGGTCGGCATGGTCACCACCGGTCCGATCGGCGGCGCTGCGGGCCACTGTCCGGTGAGCTGCCTGCACTGGGGACTGTTGCGGGGGCACCGCTACCTGGATCCGTTGGCGCTGGTGGGTCCCGGACGGGCCAGACTGCTGCCGCTGTCGCGGGCTCAGGCCGCCGGTGCGTCCGCGACGCCGCGCAGCACCAGGGCGACGGTCGCCTCGGTGATGGCCTCCGGGTCCTCGGCCGCGCCCAGCTCCAGCCGCTTGACCGCGGCCTGGACGATGCCCTGCACCAGGGACGCGGTCAATCCGGGCCGCGCGTGCCCCAGTTCGGCCAGTGCGCTGACGACCAGGGCGACGAACTGGCCGTGCGAGGCGCGGATCCGCTCGCGGGCGGCGTCGTCCAGCTCGCCGGCCGAGATGGCGGCCAGCGCCCGGTGCCGTGGGTCACCGGCGAGCGCCAACTGGGCCCGCACATAGGCCTCGACCCGTCCGGCCGGGGTGTCGGCGAGGGCCACCGCGTCGACGATCTCCGCGGACCAGGCCGGGAAGTCCACCGCGCAGAGCTCCTCGACCACGGCGGCGCGCGAGCGGAAGTACTCGTAGACGGAGGAGCGGGCCAGACCCGTCCTGGCCGCGAGTGCGGGGAAGGTCAGCGCCTCCATGCCGCCTTCCGAGAGCAGCGCCCGGGCGGCCTCCAGCAGGGCGTCGCGCTGGAGTCGGCGATGCTCGACGAGGGTGGCGGCTCGGATCTTCGGCACGGCGAACAGCTTAGACCGACGGCACGGCGGCACGGACGGCGGTTCTCGGACGTCAGCGGGCGTCGGAGAGTTTGGCGCGGAGCTGCAGCACCGCCTTGGTGTGGATCTGGCTGACCCGGCTCTCGGTGACCCCGAGCACCTGGCCGATCTCGGCCAGGGTGAGACCTTCGTAGTAGTAGAGGCTGACGACGGTCTTCTCCCGGTCCGGGAGGGTGTTGATGGCACGGGCCAGCAGCCGTCGCAGTTCCCGGCTCTCGGCGACCTCCACCGGGTTGTCCGCGGCGGGGTCCTCCAGGGTGTCGAGCAGGCTGACCCGGTCGCTGCCCTCGCCGCCGCCGTGCGTCAACTCGTCGAGGGCGACCACGTTGGCGAGGGACAACTGGCTGAAGATGGTGTGCAGATCGTCCAGCGGGATCCCCATCTCCGCTGCCACCTCGGGGTCGTTGGGGGTGCGCCGCAGGGCGACCTCCAGCGTGGCGTAGGCGCGTTCGACCGCCCTGGCCTTCTGCCGGACCGAGCGGGGGATCCAGTCCAGGGCCCGGAGTTCGTCGATGATCGCGCCGCGGATCCGGCTGATGGCGTACGTCTCGAACTTGATGGCGCGTTCCGGGTCGAACTTCTCGATGGCGTCGATGAGTCCGAAGACCCCGGAGGAGACGAAGTCGGCCTGTTCCACGTTGGCCGGCAGGCCGACGCTGACCCGGCCGGCCACGTACTTCACCAGCGGCGAGTAGTGCAGGATCAGTTGCTCGCGGAGCCGCGGGTCGCCGTCGGCCTTGTAGGCGCGCCACAGGGCGTCGAGGGCGCGCCGCGGCTGGTCGGCGGCGCTCTGCGCGGGGAGCTTCGCCACCACGGGTGCGGCCGGGCCGGTGGTCGGCACGATCGGGGAGGGGGCCGGGGTCGGGGCAGCGGTCGGGGACGGGTTCCCGGACGGGCTCGGGTTCGGGGACACCGGTTCCGCGGACAGCGAGGCCGAGGCCGGGTGCGGCGCCGGAGGCCGCGGTGCTGCCGAGGGGTGCGCGGTGGGCGGTGCCGTCGCGCCGGAACGGGCTCCCGGAATGCACTCGTTGTGGGCCTCCGCATGGGGTGCCGCCCGCCGTGTCCGCACCGGCGCCGGGCGCTGGCCGGTGGTGAGCGGTTCGTCCCCAGGGAAGTTCGAGTACGTGGGCATTCGTTGTCTTGTGCCGTTCTGCTGATCCATCGGCCCCGTTCAGCCGAGCGGTTGTGAGCGTAGCGTGACCGGACGCTCTCTGAGTGCTATCCACAACGGGCGCTCGCTCGATCAGGTGGGTCGCAGTGAACATTCAGGAACGCGCCGGGGCGCTCACGCCAGGCGCCAGTGCGAGCCCTCCCGCTCGACCAGTCCCAGCGAACCGAGCTCGTACAGCCTGTGCAGCACGGTGTCGGGCGACAGGCCGGCTCCGCGGACCAGTTGCTCGACCGGGGCGCCGCAAGGGCCGGCCGGGATCGCCTCCAGCACCAGCAGCGCCTCCCCTCCGATCGCGTCCAGCGGAACCGTCGGTCCTCGGCGCGTCGGCGCCAGGTCCACGCCGATCCCGCCGACCTGCTCGATGACTTCGGCGGCGTCGGTCACCAGGGCGGCCCCGGCCCGGACCAGTGCGTGCGCGCCCACCGAGAGCTCCGAAGTGACCGGCCCCGGTACCGCCATCACCAGCCGGTTGAGGTCCCGGGCGCGACGCGCGGTGCTCAGGGCGCCGCTGCGCCGGGCCGCCTCCACCACCACCGTGCCGCGGGTCAGTGCGGCGATCACGCGGTTCCGCAGCAGGAATCTGGGCTTGGTGGGGTGAGCGCCGAGGGGAAGCTCGCTCAACAGCAGCCCCTGGTCGGCGATCCTGGTCAGCAGCGCACCGTGACCGCGCGGATAGACCTGGTCCACACCGCAGGCGAGCACCCCGACAGTGATGCCGGTGGCCGCGAGCGCGCCGCGGTGCGCCGCCGCGTCGATGCCGTAGGCACCGCCGGAGACGACGACCCAGGCGGCGTCGGCGAGGTCGGCGCTGAGCCCGGTGGCGACATGGGTGCCGTAGGCGGTGCAGGCCCTGGCCCCGACCACGGCGACCGAGCGCAGGGCGAGCAGCCGCAGCGAGGCTCCTCCGCGCACCCAGAGCGCGATCGGACGGGCCGGACCGAGGTCGTCCAGCTGCGAGGGCCAGTCCTCGTCCCCGGGGCAGACCAGCCGGGCACCGAGCCGCGCGGCCCGGTCGAGGTCGGCCGCCGGATCGACGCCCGCCGCGCGGGCCTGATAGCCCTCGCTGCGGCGACGGAGCGCTGCCGGAAGGCCATCGCCCCGGGTGAGCCGCCGGGCGGTCTCGACCGGACCGTGCTGCTGGATCAGCAGTCCGGCGGCCTCATCGCCCGGTTCGACGATGCGGCACAGGGTGGCCCGGGCCAGCCGCTCGGCCTCGGGTACGACGCGGACGTCCGCGCGGGTGTCGGTCAGCACGGGCTGTCCTCCGATCGCAGGGTCAACGGGGCAGGCCGCGGCTGATACCGCTGCGGAGGGCGAGGGCGGTGCGGACCTCGTCGCGTTCGGGACGGTCCAGGCCGGCCAGGTCGGCGGCGGTCCAGGCGACCCGCAGCACCCGGTCCAGGCCGCGGGCGGTGAGCAGTCCGCGCTCCATGTCCCGCTCGGCGTCCCGCAGCGCGCCGGGGGCCAGCCGCCAGCGGGTACGGAGCTCGTGCCCGGGCACCTCGCCGTTGGTGCGCCAGGGTGTGTCCTTGAGCCTGGCCGCGGCGCGGTCCCTGGCTGCCAGTACCCGGGCGGCGACCGTCGCGGTGCTCTCGGCGGTGGCATCGCGTTCCATGAGCTCGACCCTGGTGACCGCGTCGACCTCGACCCGCAGGTCCACCCGGTCCAGCAGCGGACCCGACAGCCGCCCTTGGTAGCGGCTGACCATGGTCGCGGTGCAGTCGCACCCGTCGCCCCGTCGGGACCAGCGGCCGCAGGGGCAGGGGTTGGCCGCCAGCATCAGCAGGAACCGGGCGGGCAGCCGCAGCGATCCCGCCGAGCGGGCCACCACCACCTCGCCGGACTCCAGCGGCTGGCGCAGCGCGTCCAGGACCCGGACCGGGAACTCCGGGGCCTCGTCCAGGAACAGCACGCCCCGGTGCGCCAGCGAGACCGCGCCGGGACGCGGCAGTCCGCTGCCGCCGCCGATGATCGCGGGCATGGTGGTGGAATGGTGCGGGGCGCAGTAGGGGGCCGCGCCGAGCAGCGGCTGTCCGGCGGGGAGCAGGCCCGCGACCGAGTGCACCGCGGTGACCTCCAGCGCCTCCTGCTGGGTGAGCGGCGGCAGGATGCCGGGGAGGCGCTCGGCCAACATGGTTTTGCCGGCACCTGGCGGCCCCTTCAGGTAGAGGTGGTGGCCGCCGGCGGCGGCGATCTCCAGGGCGCGGCGGGCCTCGTACTGCCCGGCGATGTCGGCGAGGTCGCGGTGGTCGGGTTCGTCGGCGGAGCGGCTGCGGACGCCGAGACCGGGGAGGGAGAGCCCGGCCAGGGCGTTGTCCGGGCGCTCGGCGCCGACCCCGGCGGCGCCCTCGGCGGGCTCCTCCTCGCCCGTGAGGCGCCCGGTGAGCAGGCCGAGCAACTGCGCCAGGGTGCGGACGCCCAGCACGCTCATCCCGGGCACCAGGGCGGCTTCGGCCGCGGTCTGGCTGGGCACCACCACCCGCTCGTAGCCGGCGTCGGCGGCGGCGAGGACCGCGGGCAGCACCCCGCGCACCGGACGGACCCGACCGTCGAGGCCCAGCTCGCCGATGAGCAGCAGCTTGGCGATGGCGGCGGGGTCGAGCACCTCGGCGGCGGCCAGCACCGCGCAGGCGATGGCGAGGTCGAAACCGCTGCCGCTCTTGGGCACCGAGGCGGGCGAGAGCCCCACGGTGAGCTTGCGCTGGGGCCACTTCTCGCCGGAGTTCACCACCGCCGCCCTGACCCTGTCCTTGGCCTCGCTGAGGGCCTTGTCGGGCAGCCCGACGATGGTGAAAGCGGCGACGCCGGGCTCCAGGTCGGCCTGGACCTCGACCACCACGCCGTCCACCCCGAGCAGGGCCACCGAGCCGGTGTGGGCGAACGCCATCTCAGCCCACCGCCCCGGGGATGTGGTCGACCCGGGCGGCTCCGCGCGGCGCGTGCACCACGCTGACCAGGTCGATCCGCACCCCGCCCGGGGGCGCGGGCGCCCGCCAGCGCTCGGCGAGCCAGCGCTCCGCGAGCAGCAGCAGCCGGTCCGCCTTGATCGGGTCGACGGCCTCGGCCGGGCTCTGGAAGCCGCGCTCGCTGCGCGTCTTGACCTCGCAGACGGCCAGGGTGTCGCCGTCCATGGCGACGATGTCCAGCTCGCCCTCGCGGCAGCGCCAGTTGCGGTCCAGCACGGTCAGTCCGGCGGCTGCCAGGGCGCGTGCCGCGGCGTTCTCGCCGTAGCGGCCCAGGGCCTGTGTGCGTGCGGTCATCACGATCACCTCCGGTCGGCAATCTGCCGCTTCCGGGGGCGCCGGGCCAGGGGCGGTCCGCAGCCTGTGGACAGCTCGGGGGGTGTGAAAAACTCCGCCGCCCGGCAGGGTGAACCGGACGGCGGAGTGTTGACGAGAGGCGTGACGGGCCGACCGTCAGGGGCCGAAACCGGCCTCGTCGGAGGGGAGTTCCAGGTCGCTCTTGGCCAGTTCCTCCACGTTCACGTCCTTGAAGGTCAGCACCCTGACCTTGCGGACGAACCGGGCCGGTCGGTACATGTCCCAGACCCAGGCGTCAGCCATGGACACCTCGAAGAACACCTCGCCCTGATCCGAGCGGACGTTCAGCTCGTAGTCATTGGTGAGGTAGAAGCGCCGCTCGGTCTCGATCACGAACTTGAACAGCCCGACGACATCGCGGTACTCCCGGTAGAGCTTGAGCTCCATCTCGGTCTCGTACTTCTCGAGGTCCTCGGCACTCATCCCCACGTTCCCCTCAGCTGTGCGTATGTTCGTCCATTGTGGACCACGGGGTGGGACACGGGAGCCGGACCGGACGGTCCGGCGGCCCTGCGGCGAGCAGTGAGGCCAGCAGCGACCCCAGGCCCTCCGGGTAGACGGTCTCGGTGCTGGCCAGCAGTTCCGGCAGCGACCACCACCGCATCTCGTCGACGGTGCGCAGCTCCAGCTCGGTCTGGCCGGAGGCGTCCAGCGCCGTGGTGCCGGTCCTGGCCAGGTAGTACCACTCGTCCTGGTCGAAGCTGCGTCCGTCGAAGCTGAAGACGCTGGCGCGGCGGGCCACCAGCGGTCCCAGCGCGATGCCGGTGATCCCGGTCTCCTCGGCGACCTCGCGACGGGCGGCGTCGGCGAGTTCCTCCTCGCCCTCCACTCCGCCGCCGGGGGTGAACCACCAGGTGCGTCCCGGCACCAGCGGGTCGAAGCCGTGCAGCAGCAGGATCCTTTCGGCAGGGTCCAGCAGCAGCACCCGGGCCGCCCTTCGGCGCAGCACCGCCACCGGTCACCTCCGTACGGTCAGGAGCTGCGGCCCCTCTTGGCGGACCGCTTCCGCAACTGTGCCACGACCGTACCCGCCGCCGCGCTCAGCAACACCAGTGCGGCGCCCCCGATGATCGTCCACTCCAGTTCCGGCAGCGGGCCGTGGGCGGTGGCGGCCGGCCCCGGCACCGCGTCGAAGGCGCTGGTGCGGCCGATGGTCCTGGCCGTCGACAGCGGCCAGACGGTGCCCTCGACCCTGGCCTTGACCTCGGACTCCGGGATGGTCCCCTCGGTGATCTCCAGATGCGAGCGCGAGTCCAGCGAGACCGAGCGGTTGTCGCCCATCAGGAACAGCCGGCCGGCCGGGACCTTGGCGCTGAACGGCTTGTCCCCCAGCAGCACCGCGCTCGAACTGGAGGTGTTGACGTAGGACTCGGTGACCGGCTTCCCGTTGACCGTGGTGCGCCCGGCCGAGTCGCAGCAGGCGACGGTGTCGCCGCCGACCCCGATCACCCGCTTGACCATCGCCGAGGTGCCCCAGACCGGGTCGCTGAAGACGATGATGTCGCCGCGGCCGACCTGGCTGCCCTTGACCGGGTGGGCCAGCACGGTGTCCCCGGGATGCACCGTCGGCGCCATCGAGTCGGTGGGGACCGAGTACGGCCGGTACTGGACCGCCAGCAGGACGAATCCGCCGACCAGCGCCAGCAGGCCGACGGCTATCCCGATGCCCTGCAGCACTCCGTCGACCCGCAGTCGCCGTACCGCCATCTCGCCGCTCCCCAGCCTCGTTGCCCGAACCACCGGCACGGCACCCGTACCGCACCCGTACAAGCGGAAGGCCGCAGGACGTCCCAGCAGATTACTGGTCGGTACCGCGGCCTTCGCAAGGGCTGCCGGCGATCAATCCTGACCGCGGCGCCGGCGCAGCCGGATCCGGCGCTGCAGGTAGGTGAGCGGGACGGCGCCGATCAGTCCGGCCACGGCCGGCTCGTTCACCAGCAGGGCGCCGGCCTGGGTGCTGATCCCGGACTGGCTGAAGGTGGACGGGATGGGCAGGGTCGCCCAGTGCGAGATCGGCCAGGCGATGGTGAAGGCACGGCCGACGACGTCGGAGTCGGGCACCGAGCCGCCGCCCGGCTCGTCCATGTGGTACCGGGAGTCCAGCGAGTCGTTGCGGTGGTCGCCCATCACCCAGATGGAGTTGGCGGGGACCTTCAGTGGGCCGAAGTTCTTGTCGCCGCACGGGGTGGCGCCGGGATAGATGTACGGCTCGACCAGGGCCTTGCCGTTGACGTACACCGGCCCGGTGCCCTGGCAGCTGACGGTGTCTCCGCCGACCGCGATGACCCGCTTGATCAGGTCCTTCTCATTGGCGGACGGCATCAGGCCGATCCAGCTGAAGACGTCCTGGATCCCGCGCACCAGCGAGTTGCTGCTCTGCTGCTGTGACGGCTCGTCGGAGAGCCAGTTGCCGGGGTCGTGGAAGACGACGACCTCGCCGCGTGAGGGCTTGCTGCCGAAGTGCGGGGTGAGCTTGTCCACCAGCACCCGGTCGTTGATCCGCAGGGTGTTCTCCATGGACCCCGAGGGGATGGAGAAGGCCTGCACCAGGAAGGTCTTGATGAGCAGGGCCAGGACCAGCGCGACCACGATCAGGATCGGCAGCTCCTTCCAGAAGGAGCGCTGCTTCTTCTGCTTGCCCGCCTTGAGCGGCCCGGGCTCTCCCTGTGTCCCGTTCTCCAAGAAATCGTCCGCGCCGTCCCCGTGGGGGTCCGCCGCTCCTGCGGTCTGATCGCTGCCCGCGTCTCCACGTCCGGTGTCGTCCACGGACCCAACGGTAGTGGCCGCCGAATCCTTGGGCTCGCCGACACCCGCGCGGGCACCGATCCCCAGTGGTCCTTCGGGCAAGACCGGCTCCCCCACGTCGTCTCCTCATGTCGCCAGGCGGGCGGGTCGCGCCCACGCGTGTCGCTGAACCGAACCCGTCACCGCTCGGGCCGGGTGCGACTGCGGCGGCGTCCCGGGAAGCGGGGCACAGTCGCAGCCAAACCCATAACGAGCGGAAGTTCCCCAGGAAGCGGTCCGGACGCTGCTGCGGACGATACTTGACGAAGACTTTGATCTGACGCGGGGGCCGCCGCGGTCGGGGACGCCACCGGGAACGACTGCACCGGCAGGCTCCGCCAGTGCGAGATCGGCCAGATCACCGCGACGGCGCGGCCCACCACGTCGGATTCCGGGACGAACCCCCCGTCCGGATCGGACAGGTGGTAGCGCGAGTCCGCCGAGATGTCCCGGTGGTCGCCCATCACCCAGAGCTTGCCGGCCGGGACGGTCACCTTGAAGGCGATCCGGGAGGGGACCTCACCGGCGAAGACGTAGGGCTCGTCCAGCGCGGTGCCGTTGACGGTCACCCGGCCCTTGGTGTCGCAGCAGGCGACGGTGTCGCCCGGGACGCCGATGACCCGCTTGATCAGGTCCCGGTCCGAGGGCAGCAGGCCGACGAAGGTGAACACGTTCTTCACCGCGGTCAGCACCGGTCCGCTCTTGGGGACCGGGTCGTCCTTCAGCCAGTTGTCGGGGTCCTTGAAGACCACCACCTCGCCGCGCTGCGGCTTGGCCCCGAACCAGGGTGAGAGCTTGTTGACGACCACCCGGTCGCCGATCCCGATGGTGGTCTGCATCGATCCCGAGGGGATCGAGAACACCTGCACGAAGAAGGTCTGCAGGGCCAGGGTTATCACCAGGGCCACCACGATGATCAGGGGTATCTCGCGCAGCAGCGAGCGCTTCCGGCGGCGCTTGGCGCGCTTGGCGGCGCGACGGCGCTCCGCCCGCCCCCGCTCCGCGCGGTTGCCACCCGCAGCTCCGGCGGGGGCCGTCTCGACCCTCGGTGCCTTGTTCTTACCCCTGCTGCCCATGACCGGCGCCCTTCCGCAGTTCCGACGCCAGCGTCGCGAACGCCGCGGGACGGTCCACCGAACGCCAGTGTCCGACCGGGAGGACCACCCAGTCGACCCTTCCGATCACTTTGTCGACAGGAACGAACCCGCCGCCGGGGTCGCCGAGATGGTCCCGCGAGTCGCTGGAGTCGGACCGGTGGTCGCCCAGGACGAACAGCCGCCCGGCCGGCACCTTGATCGAGAACGGCACCTGTGACGGGGCGTCACCCGGGTAGAGGTAGCCGCTCTCGTCCAGCGGCACTCCGTCGACGCTCAGCCGCCCCTTACTGTCGCAGCAGGTCACGGTGTCGCCGCCGACACCGATCACCCGCTTCACGAAGTCGTCGCCGTTGGCGTCGCCGCTGCCGGACGCCCCGTCGTCGATGAAGGAGCCGCGGCCGTCGAACACCACCACGTCGCCGCGCTGCGGGCTGCCGAAGCGGTATACCGCCTTGTCGACGATCACCCGGTCACCGATCCGCAGGGTGCCCTCCATCGAACCGCTGGGAATCCCGAACGGCTGGGCCACGAACATGTTCACCAGGAACAGCACCACGGCGCAGACCACCGCCAGCAGGGCCACGTCCCGCAGCACTCCGCGCACAGCAGAGGACCGCGGCCGGGCCTCCGAACCCTCGGGTTCGGAGGAGCAGTCGCGGTCCTCGGGTGCTTCTTGGGTTTCCATCGCCGCAGCAGCCTAAGGCACCGCGGTATGAAGGAGACTCAGCGGTCGCGCTTCTCCTTGATCTTCGCGGCCTTGCCGCGCAGGTCACGGAGGTAGTACAGCTTGGCGCGACGGACGGCGCCACGGGTCACGACCTCGATCTTCTCGACGATCGGGGTGTGCACCGGGAAGGTGCGCTCGACACCGACGTTGAAGCTGACCTTGCGGACCGTGAAGGTCTCGCGGATGCCGTCGCCCTGGCGGCGGATGACGACGCCCTTGAACTGCTGGACACGGGAGCGGTTGCCCTCGATGACGCGGACGTGCACGTTGACGGTGTCACCGGCGCGGAACGCGGGGATGTCGGTGCGCAGCGAAGCCGCGTCGACAGCGGTGAGCAGGTTGCTCATGATGTGTCTCCATCGCAGGCGCCACGGGCCACCCACGGAAATCGTGTGAAATGGTTGCGCTGTGTGCCGCTCGGTTGGCGGTGTCTCCCCCGTGGCAGGGGCACCGTGCCGGCTACTGCGACGGTTGGGTCGCGGGCCGGCCGAGGACAGGCAGCAATCGCCTATTGTTCCACACCGTCGGGGGTGCGGAGAAATCGGCCGTCGGACTCGCTCCAGCGCAGGCCCATCTCCTCCAGCGCCCGCAGGTCGTGCTTGTCCATGCCGTCGCGCCGCCAGCGCTCCACCAGGTCCGGACGCATCGCCAGGGTGCGGGCGAAGGCCTGCTCCCGGCGCCAGCGGGCGATCTTCCCGTGGTTGCCGCTGAGCAGCACCTCGGGGACCTCCCGACCGCGCCACTCGGCGGGCTTGGTGTACACCGGGCCCTCCAGCAGGTCGGTCATCCGCCCCGGTGCGAAGGAGTCGTCCTGGTGCGACTCGGCGTTGCCGAGGACCCCGGGCAGCAGCCGGGCCACCGCCTCCACGATCACCAGCACCGCGACCTCGCCGCCGGCCAGCACGTAGTCGCCGATGGAGACCTCGACCACCGGCATGGTCTCGGCGGCCTCCTCGATCACCCGGCGGTCGATGCCCTCGTAGCGGGCCGGGGCGAAGGCCAGCCAGGGGCGTCCGGCCAGCTCCTGGGCCAGCTCCTGGGTGAAGGGACGGCCGCTGGGGGTCGGCACCACCAGGGTCGGCACGGCGCCGTCCTCGGGGCCGGCCGAGGCCACGACGCCCTCCAGGGCGGCCGCCCAGGGCTCCGGCTTCATCACCATGCCGGGGCCGCCCCCGTACGGGGAGTCGTCGACAGTGCGGTGCACGTCGCTGGTGTGCTCGCGCAGCCCGTGCAGCCGCACGTCCAGCCGGCCGCTGGCGCGGGCCTTGCCGACCAGGGAGACGTTCAGCGGTTCGAGGTACTCGGGGAAGATCGTGACCACGTCGATGCGCACGGCGGTCGCCCTACTCGGAGGCTTCGGCGTCGTCGCGGGCGGAGGCGACCTCGGCCTGGTCGGTGTCGATCAGACCCGGGGGCGGGGTGAGCACGATCCGCCGCCGTTCCATGTCGATCTCGGGGACGATCTCGGTGACGAAGGGCACCAGCACCTCGGAGCCGTCCGGCCGCTGCACGCTCAGCAGCTCCTGCGAGGGCAGGTGCGCGATCTCGGTCAGCTCGCCGACCGGAGTGCCGTCGGCGAGCACCACGGCCAGGCCGATCAGCTGGTGGTCGTAGTACTCCTCCGGGTCGTCCGGACGGTCCTCGGGGTCGATCTCGGCGATCAGCATGGTGCCGCGCAGCGCCTCGGCCCCGTTGCGGTCGTTGACGCCCTTGAAGCTGAGCAGCAGCCGACCGCTGTGGTAGCGGCCGTCCGCCACGGTGAGCGGTCCGGCCGTGGCCGGCTCGGTCAGCAGCACGGCGCCGGGGGCGAGCCGCAGGTCCGGCTCGTCGGTGCGTACCTCCACCGTTACCTGGCCCTTGATGCCATGGGCACGGCCGATCCGGCCGACGACGAGCTGCACGGTGCGATCTCCTGTTTGGAACTGCGGATTGTCGGTGGAAAAGGCTCGGGGCCGGTCAGGACGATGTCCTGACCGGCCCCGAGTGGTGCCCTGTGCCTAGCGCACGCCGTCGACGTCGACCAGGTCGACGCGGACGCTGCGACCGCCGAGGGCGGTGACCACGGTGCGCAGAGCACGCGCGGTACGGCCGCCCCGGCCGATGACCTTGCCGAGGTCCTCGGGGTGCACCCGCACCTCGAGGATGCGGCCCCGGCGCAGTTCACGCGAACGCACCTGGACCTCGTCCGGATTCTCGACGATGCCCTTCACCAGGTGCTCGAGGGCTTCCTCGAGCATGATCAGGACTCGGTGGCCGGAGCAGCGTCGGACTCGGCGGCGGCCTCGTCCTTCTTGTCCGACTTCTTGGCCTTCGGGGTGATGGCCACACCGGTGGTGGAGTCCTCGAAGCCGGCGACGGCCTTCGCGAACAGGTGCGAGAAGTCGGTGACCTTGGGCTCGGCGACCTTGAGCGGCGCCGGGGCCGGCAGGCCCTTGAACTGCTGCCAGTCACCGGTCAGCTTGAGGATCGCGAGCACGGCCTCGGTCGGCTGCGCGCCGACACCCAGCCAGTACTGCGCGCGCTCGCTGTCGACCTTGATGATCGAGGGGTCGTAGGTCGGCTGGTAGATGCCGATCTCCTCGATCGCGCGACCGTCACGCTTGGTGCGGGCGTCGGCGACGACGATGCGGTAGTGCGGGGAGCGAATCTTACCGAGACGCTTCAGCTTGATCTTGACTGCCACGGGAGTGGTTCTCCTGGATTTGACGTGGGTGAGCAGCCGCGCATTCCACGTGGGGTTGCGGCTGCTGGCTGCTCGACGGACACGTCAGCCGGAGGAGAGAGGGGTCCTGCTCGGCTGCCGAGTACTCAGCTGTCCATTGTGCCATAGCGCGGCGGACCGGCTTACCGCCGGTGCCGCCCGCAGCTACGTACGGAAGCCTCAGCCCCGGGGTGCGACGTCGGCGATCCGGAACGGCTGGCCGCAGGCGCCGCAGACGATCGAGGCCTGGGCCAGGACCGACGGCACCACCCGGACGTTGCGCCCGCAGTCGCAGACCGCCTTCACCCGCACGCCGCCCCCGGAGGAGCCGTGCCTGGTGGCGGGGCCGCGGAAGTTGCGGGCCCGGTCCAGCACCGGACCGCTGGTCGCGGCGGCGTGGGCGCCGAGGGCGAGCTGCAGCCGCTCGATGGTGCCGGCGTACTGCTCACGCGTCTCCGGCCGCATCGTGACCAGCGAGAAGCCGCTGCTGGGATGGGGATCCGCGGTGTGGTCCAGGCCCAGCTCATCGGCGAGGGCCAGGAAACGGCGGTTGTGGTAGCGCCCTGCCCGCGAGGTGTCGCGGATGCCGCGCGCGGCGGCCAGGCCGTGGGCGGCCTCGTGGAGCAGTCGCTCAAAGCCCAGTTCAGTGCCGCAGGCCGAAGAGGATTCGCCGATGAGCGATTCCGGGGCCGCGAGACTGGGCAGGTCGGAGTGGTGGCGCTGGATGTCGCCCCAGGCGAGGGCCAGCTCGGCCGCGAGGACCAGTGGTTGTTGTGTCGTGCTCACGCAACGCCAACGAGGGAGAGCCCCTCGATGTTCCGGCGAATGCGGTTTCTCCAGGACACGGCTGGGTCACCGGCTTGGGAGCGCTCCGAGCGCGGTCCGCACCGGATCCCTGACGGATTGTCATCTTGCTGGTCAGAGAGGGAACTTGAGCGAGGACATACAGAAGTGAAAAGCCGGTCCGCCACTTCGCGGGGAAGCGGCGGACCGGTCGGACTACGTAAATTGACTTGCCCGAATCTCAACAGGCGAGACGAAGCGCTCTCCGCCCGGTACGTCAGGTGCTGTCTCGGGCGGCGCCTCGGGAACCGTCCCGGGCAGCGTCTCGGGCAGTGCTCAGTAGGCCCGGGCCACGATGGCGACGTTGCCCGGCTGGTCGTCGGCGTCCGGCACCGAGCCGTCCTCGGCGACGATGCAGCGCACCGACACGCCCTGCTCGGCCAGCTTGCGCTCGCCCTCGGGGCCGAGCTCGGCCCAGGAGATCCGGCCCCAGCCGGTGGCGGCCGCCTCGGCCGCCTCCTCGATGTTCTTCACCTCGACGGTGCGGGACTCGCGGCGCTCGCGGGACTGGCGCAGCAGCAGCGCCTGGTCCTCCTCCAGGATGCCGGGGACCAGCGCCGCCAGGGCGTCCACCGAGACCGGCTCCTTGCCGCCGGGGATGCGCCGGGCCAGCATCGCCGTCCCGCTCTCCAGGTCGCGCGGGCCGACCTCGATGCGGACCGGGACGCCCTTGAGCTCCCAGTCCACCGCGCGGCGGCCGAACGGGGTATCGGTGCGGTCGTCCACGACCACGCGGACCCCGGCGGCCTCCAGGGCCGCTCCGATCTCGCGGACCTTGGCGATGACCGCGTCGTCGCCCTTGATCGCCAGCACGACCACCTGGGTGGCCGCCAGCCGCGGCGGGACCCGCAGGCCGTTGTCGTCGCCGTGGGACATGATCAGGCCGCCGACCATCCGGGTCGAGGTGCCCCAGGAGGTCTGCCAGACGTACTCCCGCTCGGAGCCGTTGGACAGGTACTGGGTGTTGAACGCCTTGGCGAAGTTCTGGCCCAGCTCGTGGCTGGTGCCCATCTGCAGCGCCTTGCCGTCGCCCATCATCGACTCGAGGGTCAGCGTGTTGATCGCGCCGGCGAAGCGCTCCTTGGCGGTCTTGCGGCCCAGCACCACGTCGATGCCGAGGACGTTGGTCATGAAGTCGCCGTAGACCTCGGTGTGGATGTGCGAGGCGTACGCGCGGGCGTCCTCGTAGGTGGCGTGGGCGGTGTGGCCCTCCTGCCAGAGGAACTCGGTGGTGCGCAGGAAGACCCGGGGCCGCAGCTCCCAGCGGACCACGTTGGCCCACTGGTTGATCAGCAGCGGGAGGTCGCGGTGGCTCTGCACCCACTTCGAGAAGTACTCGTTGATGATCGTCTCGGAGGTGGGCCGGACCACGACCGGTTCGTCGAGCTCCTTGCCGCCGCCGTGGGTGACCACGGCGAGCTCGGGCGCGAAGCCCTCGACGTGCTCGGCCTCGCGGGTGAGGTAGGACTGCGGGATGAACATCGGGAAGTAGGCGTTCTGCGCGCCCGCCTTCTTGATGCGCGCGTCCATCTCCTGCTGCATCCGCTCCCACAGCGCGTAGCCGTACGGTCGGATGACCATGGTGCCGCGCACCGGACCGTTGTCGGCCAGCTCGGCCTTGTTGATCAGATCCTGGTACCAGCGGGGAAAATCGTCCGCCTGGGGTGTGAGAACGGGAGCCTTTGCCATGGGCGAATCGTACGGGTCGCACGGGCTTGACCCGTAATCCCGAGGGCGCCCGGAGGTAAGTGAGGGAATCTCGGAGTCAATACCCGCGCGCTCTGGACTCCGGGGCCTCGGCGGAGTTGGCTGTAGTCAGCCGGAGACTGTGAGTGATCATCATCGCCTGATCGCCCAGGCTCCCGGCGCGACCAAGCGCGGGGCGACCCTCACGCCCCGCGACAGGCCCGATCGAAGGAGCCTGGATGATGGCTTCCGTATCAGTGGCGAGTGGCGTGGCGAACGGCCCGGTGCCGGAGCGCACCCGGGCACGGCAGCGGGCACGGGACTGGGCGGAGATCCAGGAACGCATGCTCGTGCCGCTGTACGAGGCGGTGTACGAGCGGCTGGAAGTGGGGCCCGCGACCAGTGTGCTCGGCCTCGGCTGCCGCTCGGGGCTGGCACTGCTGCTGGCCGCCGGACGGGGAGCCGAGGTGGTCGGCCTGGAACCCGAGGCCGAGTTGCGCTCGCTGGCCCAGGACCGCTCGCTGCGGGTGATGAGCGACGTCTACCGGGACCTCGCCCCGGAGGGGCAGGCCGGGACGCAGCCGTCGGCGCACTCCCTGGTGACGGCCTTCGAGCACCTCTCCTGCACGGCCGATCCGCTGGCGCTGGTCCGCGACGCGGCCCGGCTCACCCTGCCCGGGGGGCATGTGGCGCTGGCCACCTGGGGCCCGCCGGAGCGGTGCGAGAGCGCGGGAGTCCTGCGGGTGGCACGGCGGTTGGCCGATCCGCTGCGGCGGGCGCCGTACGCGCCGTTCGCGCTGAGCGAGCCGGGCGCGGTAGAGCGGATGGTGGCACGGGCCGGGCTTCGCCTGGGCGGCGGCGGGCGGGTGCTGTGCCCGTTCGCCTATCCGGACCTGGAGAGTGCGGTGCGGGGGCTGCTGTCGATGGGCGTCTTCGATGCGGCGGCGGACTACTCCGGGCTGCGGCAGGTGGAGAAGGAGGTCGTGGAGGCGTTGCACCCGTACCGGCGGGGGGACGGGTCGGTGCGGATGCTGAATGTGTTCCGGTACACGGTGGCGGAGCGGGTTCGGTAGGGGCTCGGGGAGCGGTGCGTCGGGGCGTGCGGTCGGTGCGTCGGAGCGTGCGGGTGGTGCGTGGTTGGTCGCGCAGTTCCTCGCGCCCCTGGGGTGCCTGCACGGTGGCTGTCCGCGTCAGGTGCACCTGGGTGCGTGGTTGGTCGCGCAGTTCCTCGCGCCCCTGAGGTTCTGCCGGGTGATCAGGTGCGGGGCATTTCGGCGGCTCGGTAGGCGGCTTCCTCGTCGAGGGTCTCGTGCTCCATCAGGGCGTCGGCTAGGGCGTCCAGCCTGGTGCGGTGCTCGGCGAGCTTGTGGCAGGCCTCCTCGTAGCACTCGGCGACGATGCGGCGGGCCTCACCGTCGACGGCGTCCAGGGTCGCCGGGGCCGCGGAGAGGCCGTAGGCGCCCTGGCTGTCGCTCGGGATCGCGGTGAGCCGGCCGACCACGCTGCTCATGCCCCAGCGTCCGGCCATGCCGCGGGCGATGTTGGTGACCTGCTCCAGGTCGCTCTCGGCACCGGTGGTGATCACCCCGTAGACCACCTGCTCGGCGGCCATCCCGCCGAGCGCCCCGATGATCCGGCCGCGCAGGTACTCCTCGGTGTAGGCGTAGCGGTCGGCGTCGGGGGTGGACAGGGTGACGCCGAGGGCCCGGCCCCGGGGCACGATGGTGATCTTGCGGACCGGGTCGGCACCCGGCTGCAGCATGCCGAGCAGCGCGTGCCCGGACTCGTGGTAGGCCGTGCGGCGGCGCTCCTCGTCCGGCATCACCAGCGCTCGGACCGCGCCCAGCTGCACCTTCTCCAGGGCCTCGGAGAAGTCCCCGGCGCTGACCTCCTTCGCCTTGTGCTTGACCGCGAGCAGCGCCGCCTCGTTGGCCAGGTTGGCCAGCTCCGCGCCGGTCATGCCCGGGGTGGTCCTGGCGACCTGCTCCAGGTCGACGTCGTCGGCGAGCGGGATCTCCCTGGTGTGGATCTTCAGGATGGCCTCGCGCCCGTCCCGGTCGGGCGGGCTGACCACCACGGTGCGGTCGAACCGGCCGGGGCGCAGCAGCGCCTTGTCGAGCACCTCGGCCCGGTTGGTGGCCGCCAGCACCACGACGCCCTCGGAACCGGAGAACCCGTCCATCTCGGTGAGGATCTGGTTGAGCGTCTGCTCGCGTTCGTCATGGCCGCCCATGGCGTTGCCGCCGCCGCGGGCCCGGCCGATGGTGTCGATCTCGTCGATGAAGATGATCGCCGGGGCGACCTTGCGGGCCTCGGCGAAGAGCTCGCGGACCCGGGAGGCGCCGACGCCGACGATCATCTCGATGAACTCGGAGGCCGAGGCGGAGAAGAAGGGCACCCCGGCCTCGCCGGCGACGGCCCGGGCCAGCAGGGTCTTGCCGGTGCCGGGCGGACCGGCCAGCAGCACCCCGCCGGGCATCTTGGCGCCCATCGCCCGGTACTCCTGCGGCCGCTTCAGGAAGTCGACCACCTCGGTGAGCTCGGCCTTGACCTCGTCGATGCCGGCCACGTCGTCGAAGCTGGTGCGCCTGCTCCCGGGCTCCGCGGTGACCGGCTTCGGCGGGGCCTTCCTGGCCAGCGCGCCCATCCCGCCGCCGCCCATCCTGCGGGCGATGAAGATCCACAGCACCACCAGGAGCAGCATCGGGGCCAGCGAGATCAGCAGGTTGGCGAGGAAGCTGCGCTCCTGGACCACCGGCTCGGCGTCGACGGTGACGCCCTGCTTGGTCAGCGTGGACCAGAGGCCGTCGTCGGCGAAGACCGGCCGCTGGGTGGTGAACTCGGTGTAGCTGCCCTTGCCGCCGTCGGGCTTGGGCTGGGCCTCCTTGAGCTTGCCCTGGATGCTGTCGCCCTTGGCGTAGATCTCGGAGACATGGCCCGCGTTCAGCTGCTTGCTGAACTCGGTGTAGGTGACATTGGTGCTGCCGCCGCTGCCGAAGATGCTGAGCAGGGTGTCGACCAGCAGGAACACCACCACCGCGGTGAGCACCATGCTGACCCAGCCGCCGCCGGTGCGCTTGCGCCGGGGCGGGGGCGGCGGGGGCGCCCCTTCGGAACGCCAGATCTCGTCGGGGTTCTGACGGGGCGGCACAGGAGTAGTCACATTTTGGATGTTATGGACATATCGGGCCGGTCACCACCGCAGCTGAGCGTTGATCCCCCGTTAGATACCGGGCCACTCCTCGGCCGTCATCGCGAAGCGCTCGTGGTCGCGCCAGGCGTCCTGGAGGAAGAGCATCCGCGGGGTGTAGCCCTCGTGGCGGAAGCCGAGCCGCTTGGCCATCCGGATCGACGGCTCGTTCTCGGGCTGGACGTTGATCTCCAGCCGGTGCAGCCCCAGGCCGCCCGCGCTCTCCGGCGCGAAGCAGCGGTCCACCACCAGCCGCATCCCCTCGGTGGTACGGCCGCTGCCGTTGTAGGGGAGGTAGGCGTTGTAGCCGAGGCTCGCGTTGCAGAAGCGGCCCTTGACGATGTTGGCGACATTGCAGCTGCCGGCCAGCCCGCCGTCCTCGGTGTCGAAGAAGAGGAAGGTGCGCAGCCCCTCCCCCTGACGCCGCACCAGGTCGACCAGGCCGTCCGGCTCGACCGGGTTCCAGCGGCCGACGTGCTCGGCGGAGCGGCGGACGGCCGCGGCGTAGACGGCCGCGTCGGACAGTCGGGGGGCTCGGATCTCCACTCGCATGCACAACATCATCGCGCATCCGGGCGGGGCCCCGAGCCCGTTCCCCACAGAGAGTCCGTACAGGGAGCAGAGCCGACTACAGCAGGTCCTTGAACTCCTTGGGCAGCTCGAAGTTGTCCGGCAGCTTCGCCGCACCGGGGCCGAAGGCGGCCCCTTCCTGCGGTCCTGCGGCCTTGCGCTCCAGCGCCGCCTTCTGCTCGGCCGCCCGCTTCAGCGGGTTGCCGCTCTGCTTCCTGCCCTTGGCCTGCTTCTGCTGCTTGGCCTTGCGGGCCCCGCCGCCGCCCATGCCGGGCATGCCCGGCATCCCGGGGATGCCCTTGCCGCCGGCCATCGCCGACATCATCTTGCGGGCCTCGAAGAAGCGCTCGACCAGGCTGCTGACCTCGGAGACGTGCACCCCGGAGCCCTTGGCGATACGGGCCCGGCGGGAGCCGTTGATCAGCTTGGGGTCGTCCCGCTCGGCCGGGGTCATCGACTTGATGATCGCGCCGACCCGGGCGACGTCCCGGTCGTCGATGTTGTTGATCTGGTCCCGCATCTGCCCCATGCCGGGCATCATCCCGAGCAGCTTGGACAGCGAGCCCATCTTGGAGACCTGCTCCAGCTGGGACAGGAAGTCGCCGAGGCCGAACTCCTTGCCGCCCTTGCTGGCCAGCTTGGAGGCCATCTTGGCGGCCTCGTCCTGGCTGAAGGTCTTCTCGGCCTGCTCGATCAGGCTGAGGATGTCGCCCATGCCGAGGATGCGCGAGGCCATCCGGTCGGGGTGGAAGGCGTCGAAGTCGGTCAGCTTCTCGCCGTTGGAGGCGAACATGATCTGACGGCCGGTGAGGTGCGCCACCGAGAGGGCCGCGCCGCCGCGGGCGTCGCCGTCCAGCTTGGAGAGCACGACGCCGGTGAAGTCGACGCCCTCCAGGAAGGCCTGGGCGGTGGTGACCGCGTCCTGGCCGATCATGGCGTCGACGACGAACAGGACCTCGTCCGGGTTGACCGCGGCGCGGATGTCCGCGGCCTGCTGCATCAGCTCGGCGTCGATGCCCAGGCGGCCGGCGGTGTCGACGATGACCACGTCGTACTGCTTCTGCTTGGCGAACTCGATGGAGTCCTTGGCGACCTTGACCGGGTCGCCCACGCCGTTGCCCGGCTCCGGCGCGTAGATCGCGACACCGGCCCGCTCGGCCACCACGCTCAGCTGGGTGACCGCGTTGGGGCGCTGCAGGTCGCAGGCGACCAGCAGCGGGGTGTGCTTCTGCTCCTTGAGCCAGTGGCCCAGCTTTCCGGCCAGGGTGGTCTTACCGGCACCCTGGAGGCCGGCGAGCATGATCACGGTCGGGCCGGACTTGGCGTAGCGCAGCCGACGGGTCTCCCCGCCGAGGATGTTGACCAGCTCGTCGTTGACGATCTTGATGACCTGCTGGGCGGGGTTCAGCGCACCGGAGACCTCGGCGCCGAGGGCCCGCTCCTTGACCTGCTTGATGAACGCGCGCACCGCGGGCAGCGCGACGTCCGCCTCCAGCAGGGCGATGCGGATCTCCCGGCAGGTGGCGTCGATGTCCGCCTCGGACAGGCGTCCCTTGCCGCGGAGGTTCTTGAACGTCGCTGCGAGGCGGTCGGAAAGGGTATCGAACACGTCGGTCGCGGGTCCTCGTGGCTCGGGAACGGATGGAGTCGTCGCCCCCCAGGGTATCCGCCCGCGCGCACTCCTCGGCCTCGGCCGACGGGAACCGGTTCGCGACGGCCGGCGACCCCGGGTTTCGTGGGGGTACGGGGGTGGTCGCTCCCCGGGAGACCGGAGCGGGTTCACCCCTGTCCAGGATCATCCGATGGACTGACGGCGGCGCGTCCGGCCCCCGCCGTCGGCCCGCAGTGCGCAGCATGGATCCATGTCGCTCGTCGCATCGCTGATCCAGCGCCGCCGCCACCCGCTGCTGCGCCGCGCCGTCCAGGAAGTCCTGGCCCTGTACGGGGTGGAGGTGCCCGCCGCCGCCGAGATCGGCCCCGGGCTGATCGTCTTCCACCGCGGCTTCGGCACGGTGCTGCACCCCTTCACCACCCTCGGCGCCGGGGTGACCCTCTACAACGGGGTCACCATCGGCCGCGCCGACCCCTGGGTCCCGCAGGAGCAGAGCCTGATGGAGCGGGTGGTGGTCGAGGACGGCGCGGTGCTCTGCTCCGGCGCCAAGGTGCTCTGCAAGAAGGGCGTGCTCACCGTCGGCCGCGGCACCGTGGTCGGCGCCAACGCGGTGCTGACCACGTCCACCGGCTCCTACGAGATCTGGGCGGGCGCGCCCGCGCGCCGGATCGGCACGCGGGCGCAGCTGCCGGGGCCGAGTCAGGAGAGCGCGCGCTCCACCGAGCGGGCCACCTCCACGGCCCGGGAGGGCGGCAGCGGCAGGTCGTCGGGCCCGGTGACGTAGAAGGCGTCGACCGCGTCGGCGCCCAGCGTGGAGATCCGCGCGGTACGGACCCGTACGCCGGTGTCCTCCAGGGCGCGGCCGATCCGGTGCAGCAGGCCCGGGGCGTCATGGGCGCGGACCTCCAGGACCGTGGCGCTGGCCGAGCCGCCCTTGGCGACGGTCACCCGGGGCGGCGGGGCCGCGATGCCGCGGCGGCGCGGGGCGGCCGCGTCGCGTTCCGCCAGCCGGCGGGTGACGTCCATGCCGCCGTCCAGGGCCCGGCGGATGTCGGCGCGCAGCCTGGCCGCCTCCGGGACCTCCCCGTACTCCGCGGCCACCTGCCAGGTCAGCGCCAGCACGGCGCCAGCCCCTATCGGGTCCAGCTCGCGGATGGCGGCCGAACGGACCGTCAGCCGGTGCAGCGCCAGTACCCCGGCCACCGTCGGCAGCACGCCGGGACGGTCGTGCAGGGCCAGGGTCAGGGTGACCCCCATCGGCTCGGCCCCGGGGTCGGACGGGTGCTCGGCCTCGGCGTGGACGGAGAGCACCGGGCCGTTGGTCCGGGCCGCCTCCACCGCCAGCCGCTCCTCCTCGGCGGACGGCTCGGGCGCCGCGGTGTCCTGGTGGCCGCCGTCGCCGACCAGGGCGGCCGCGGCCCGGTCGGCCAGATCGGAGACCAGGGTGGCCCGCCAGCTGCTCCAGGCGGCCGGCCCGGTCGCCAGCGCGTCGGCCTCGGTGAGGGCGTGCAGCAGTTCCAACACGCCGGTGCTGCCGACCACCGCGGTGATCGCGGCGACGGTGGCCGGATCGTCAAGGTCGCGCCGGGTCGCGGTCTCCACCAGCAGCAGATGGTGACGGACCAGCAGCGCCAGCGTCTCCACGTCCTCCTTGGGGAAGCCCAGCCGCACCGCGACATCACGGGTGATCACCTCGCCGGCCTCGGAGTGGTCCCCGGGCCAGCCCTTGCCGATGTCGTGCAGCAGCGCGGCGACCAGCAGCAGGTCGGGGCGGGCCACCCGGCGGGTGAGCGCGGCCGCCCGGACCGCGGTCTCGACCAGGTGCCGGTCCACCGTCCAGCGGTGCACGGCGTTGCGCTGCGGACGGCAGCGGACCCGGTCCCAGTCCGGCAGCATCCGGGCGATCAGGCCCTCGGCCTCCAGCGCCTCCCAGACCGGGACGGCGCTCTCGCCCGCGCCGAGCAGGGTGACCAGCTGGTCCCTGGCCTCGTCCGGCCAGGGCACCGGCAGCGGCCTGGTCTCGGCGGCCAGCCGGCGCACCGTGGACGGCGCCAGCGGCAGACCGGCCTGGGCGGCCGCGGCGGCGGCGCGCAGCGGCAGCGCCGGATCGGTGGCCGGACGGGCGGCGTGCGCCAGCACCGCCTCGCCGTCCTGCTCCACCACGCCCTCGGCCAGCGGGCTGCGTTCGGCGGTGCCGCGGGCGACCGGGGTGTTGGAGCCGAAACCGAAGCGGACCGTGCGGCGGATCTTGCTGCCGCTGCGGGAGCGCAGCACCCGGTCCACCTCGCGCCAGGTCACGTCCGAGGCGTAGGCCACCGTGCGGGCCGCCTCGTAGACCTGGCGCAGCAGGATGTCGGCGTCCAGGACCCCGAGTTCCAGGGCGACCGCGTCCTGCTCCTGCAGGCTGAGCCGGTCGGTGGCGCGCCCGGTGACCAGGTGCAGGGTGTCGCGGACGTCACGGAGCCTGGCGCCGGCCTCGGCCAGTCCGGTGCGCGGGGCGTCGGCGATCCAGGAGGCCGCCACCGCGTCCAGCGCGGTCAGATCGCGCAGGCCGCCGCGGGCCTCCTTCAGGTCGGGCTCCAGCAGGAAGGCCAACTCGCCGTGACGTTCCGCGCGTTCGCGGCACATGGCGTGCAGTTCGGGCAGCCGCTTGGCGGCGTCGGCGCGCCAGTCGGCGAGGATCGCCGAGCGCAGGGCCGCGGTGAGGCCCGGGTCCCCCGCGATGTGGCGGGCGTCCAGCAGGCCCAACTGCACCTTGAGGTCGTCGGCGGCGACCTTGCGGGCGGTGGCGAGGTCGCGGACCGAGTGGTCCAGCGCGATGCCGTTGTCCCAGACCGGGTACCAGAGCTGCTCGGCGAGGGCGGCGACACCGGACTTGGCGCTGCCGTCGTGCAGCAGCACCAGGTCCAGGTCGCTGCGCGGGGACAGCTCGCCCCGGCCGTAGCCGCCGACGGCGACCAGGGCGACACCGGTCATCGAGTCGGCGGCGGTGGAGAACAGCCCGGCCAGCCAGCGGTCGGTGAGTTCGGCCAGCGCGGAGCGCCGGGCGGCGCCGGTGCGGCCGTCCTCGCGGAGCAGGTGCAGCCGCTGGGCCGCGTAGCCGCTGGGCTCGGGCTGGGCCGAGGTTCGGGGTGACGGTTCGGTAGGGGTGTGGCCGGGCGTTGCCTGCTGCCGATCCGTCAACGGTGCTCCCTGATACGAAGATGAACGCCGGAAGGGGAAGCCGGGCCAGAGCCCGACTCCCCCGCCCCTTGCGAGTTGTCTCGTTGTCGTTGCGCCTTGCTTGTCCGTCGTGCTGCTGGATCCGCCGCGCTGCAGGTCGCCTTACAGCGCGTCGGGCCCGCGTTCCCCGGTGCGCACCCGGACGGTGGTCTCCACCGGGACGCTCCAGACCTTGCCGTCACCGATCTTGCCGGTTCTGGCGGCCTTGACCAGCACATCTATCAGGCCTTCGGCGTCGTCGTCCTCGACCAGGACCTCGACACGAACCTTGGGCACCAGGTCGACGGTGTACTCCGCGCCCCGGTAGACCTCGGTGTGGCCGCGCTGCCGACCGTACCCGCTGGCCTCGGTGACGGTGAGTCCGTGGACTCCGAAGGCCTGCAGGGCCTCCTTGACGTCGTCCAGACGGTGCGGCTTGATCACTGCGGTGATGAGCTTCATGCCTCGACCTTCGTTCCTGCGTCGGCCGCCTCGGCCTCGGCCTCATCCTCGGACACGGTCGCCGACGGCGCCAGGGCCTTCGACAGGGCCGCGCCCACCGCGCTGAAGTCGTAGGCGGACTCGGCGTGCTCGGCCTGGTCGATACCGGCGACCTCGACGTCCTCGGCGACCCGGAAGCCCATGGTCTTCTCGATCCCCTTGCCGATGACCCAGGCACCGATGAAGGAGAAGGCGCCGACGACACCGACGCCGACCGCCTGCTTGCCGAGCTGCTCCAGGCCTCCGCCGTAGAACAGGCCCTTGGCCGGGGAGTAGAGGTGGCCGGTGGAGAGCAGGCCGATCAGCAGGGCGCCCAGGGCACCGCCGACCGCGTGCACCCCGACGACGTCCAGGGAGTCGTCGAAGCCCAGCTTGTACTTGAGGCCGACGGCCCAGGCGCAGACCGCGCCGCAGGCGATACCGAGGAAGATCGAGCCGAGCGGGCTGATGAAGGCACAGGCGGGGGTGATGCCGACCAGACCGGCCACCGCGCCGGAGGCCGCGCCCAGGGTGGTGAAGGAGCCGTGCCTGATCTTCTCGAAGGCCAGCCAGCCGATCATGGCCGAGGCCGTGGCGATCTGGGTGTTGATGAAGGCGACGCTCGCGATGCCGTCAGCGGCCAGCTCGGAGCCGGCGTTGAAGCCGAACCAGCCGAACCACAGCAGACCGGAGCCGAGCATCACCAGCGGGAGGCTGTGCGGACGCATCGGGTCCTTCTTGAAGCCGACCCGCTTGCCCAGCACCAGGGCCAGCGCCAGACCGGCCATACCGGCGTTCAGGTGGACCGCAGTACCGCCGGCGAAGTCGAGCACGCCCACGGTGGTACCGAGCCAGCCGCCCGGGCCCCAGACCATGTGCGCGACCGGGAAGTAGACGATGGTGACCCAGAGCGCCACGAACAGCGCCCACGCCGAGAACTTCGCGCGGTCGGCGATGGCGCCGGAGATCAGCGCCGGGGTGATCACCGCGAACATCAGCTGGAAGGCCGAGAACGCCAGGATCGGGATGCTCCCGTGCAGGGCGTCGGTGCCGATGCCCCGCATGCCCAGCCAGTCCAGGTTGCCGATCAGGCCGATGCCGCCGGCGTCCTTCCCGAAGCTGAGGGCGAAGCCGTAGAGCACCCACAGCACCGTGACGATGCCGAGAGCGATGAAGCTCATCATCAACATGTTCAGTGTGCTCTTGACCCTGACCATGCCGCCGTAGAAGAAGGCGAGGCCTGGGGTCATCAGCATGACCAGTGCCGCACTTATGAGTACAAAAGCGGTGTCCCCGCCGCTGAAGCCGGTAGGCATCGGCGTCTCCTCGGTTGTTGTGCCGCTCCGTCCCCCGGGTATCCGTCCCGTGCCCCCGGAGGCGTCGGCTGTTGTTGAGGAGATTGACGGAGACCGGTTTCGGCCGATGCGTGAGCATGTTTCGCGGGGGTGACGAACCTCACGAGCGTGTTACACCCCGGTGAACGCCCGAACCAGGACGCACACGTATGGCTACGCTGGCGCCCCACACCAGCACCGACCGCGGAAACCCCGTGCAGATCTGGCGTGGGGGAGCCGAGTGCGGGGGGTTTCCGCGGTCGGAGTCACTGCCGCCGAGCGGCGGATGGCCGGAAACCGTCGGTCAGACGGCCTGCGGGCGGGTGAATTCGGGAAGCTCGGTGTCGATGCGGTCCCGCAGCCGGACCACGTCGCCGACGTCGCGGAACTCGCCGAGGGCGGCCTCCGCGGTCTTGCGGATCCGGGTGTTGACCCGCTCGGAGCGGATCCGGGTCGCGATGTCCACGGCCTGCTGCGCCGAGGAGGCGGCGGCCTCCGGCTCCTTCTGCAGCAGATGGACACTGGCCATACCGATCAGGTTCAGCGCGTAGGAGCGCTGGTGCTTCTCGTCGTGCGAGAAGAGTTCGACGGCGCGCTCCATCACCGGTTGTGCCTGCAGCGCGTACACCTCGCTGCGGCCGGCGTGGTAGCTGAGGTCGCGGTAGGAGTGCGCGTTCTCGGCGTTGAGCTCGGCCTCGGAGAAGAAGCCGAGCCAGTCGGGCTCCTCGGCCGAGGTGGTGGCGATGTCGCCGAAGGAGTCCTCGGCCAGCCGGGCCGCGCGGTAGCACTTGTTGACCTCGCCCAGGTTGGCGTAGGCGCGGGCCTCCATGGCGTGCAGCAGGGCCTGCTGCCGTGGTCCCGCGGACTCGCGGCTGCCGTACTGGGCGAGGTGGATCAGCTCCAGCGCGTCGCTGCTGCGGTTGAGGTGGATCATCTGCCGGCACATGTCGGAGAGGATCAGCGCGCCGAAGGGCCGGTCGCCGGCCTCCTTGGCGGCGTGCAGCGCCAGTACGTAGTACTTCTGCGCGCTGGGGTGCATGCCGATGTCGTAGGACATCCAGCCGGCCAGGTGGGCCAGTTGCGAGGTGGTCTGGAAGAGCCGGCGGGTGGTGTCCGCGGGGTAGGTCTCCTGCAGCAGGTCGCAGACCTCGTGCAGCTGCCCGACCACGGCCTTGCGGCGCAGCCCGCCGCCGTTCTGGGCGTCCCACTCGCGGAACATCCGCACGGTGGACTCCAGCAGGGCGAGTTCGGGGCCGGAGATCCTGCCGGTGGGCGCGCGGCCCTCGCGGGCGGCGGTGAGGGCGGTGGTGGGCATGGAACTGGGGGTGGGGGCGAGCCACCGCTGCATGGGCTCGATCAGGGCGGACCCAGCGGTGAGTGCGAGCGAGGTGCCGAGGAAGCCCCGGCGGTTGAGCATCAGGTCGCTGCGGGAGTAGTCGGAGATCAGCTGGACGGTCTGGCTGCCGTTCCAGGGGAGGTCCACCCCGGAGCCGGGGGCGAGGTTGGGCACCGCCTTCAGGCCCAGGTCCTCGATGGCGACCAAGGAGCCGAAGCGCTCGGAGAAGAGGTCGGAGAGGATCTTCGGGATGGGTTCGCGCGGACTCTCGCCGTCCAGCCAGCGCCGCACCCGCGAGGTGTCGGTGCTGATGTGGCTGGCGCCGATCTGCCGGGCCCGCCGGTTGACCTGCCGGGCGAGTTCGCCCTTGGACCAACCGCTTCTCACGAACCACGTCGTCAACTGCTCGTTGGGTTGCTTCTCGCCCACCGGAACGCCCCCATCCCGGGCTCACCCGCTTGTGGTGCCCTTCACGGCCCGGCTGACCGGGACGCCCAAGGCCTGCTCCTGCCAGCCGGTCGAACTTCCGAACGATCCGTCCGAACTCCCGGACGATCCGTCAGGGATCTTGCCCCGTAAGCGGATTGCCATTGGCATAACCGCTCGGACGGCGAGTCGACCGCCTGCGGAGCGAACGTAGCGCGGTTTCCGCCATCCGGGGGAGTAAGCCCGGGGAAACGCCACCCTTCGCCACCCCTGAGGGTGAACTTCGGCTCTCTCCCAGGCGCTTCACTGGATCTCGGAGCCCTTCCGCTCCCGGACACGACCATCCCCCATTCCCGGGGCACCGGCAATCGAATCCACGATTCCCGCCCCCGGGAGCGGGCGCACGACCGACAACTGCACGCCCCGCCGCGCCCCGCGGCGTAACCATCGGGACCTGATTCTGGTTGGTGGTGAGTGGACTTGGACAGCCTGTTCGGAAACCCGATCTTCAACGGACGGTCGCTCGGCCCGCGCGGGCGGTCCCGCGCCACCCGGTGCCAGACCGCTGCCGAGTACACCCTGCGCTGGGGCTGGACCGTGGCCCTGACCGACGCCGGTTCCGGCCCCGGCCCCGGCGTCGATCCCGGATCCGGTTCCGTCGAACTCCCGCCCGGCAGCGGCCCCACCGAACTGCGCGACGCCTGGCTGCGGCGGCCGGGCGCGGAGCTGCGGCTGCGCACCGGCCTGCGGTTCGACGCGCTGGACGTCCCCGAGACGGCCGGCTACCAGGCGCTGGTCCGGCTGGAGCGGATGGGCGTCAGGCCGGGACCGGTGCTGCTGACCCCGAACGCCCGGGCGCTGTTCCTGGTCGCGCCGCAGACCGCCGAGGCACTGCCCGACCTGCTGTACCGCACCGGCTGGGACGACGCCCAACTCGACCTGGTCTGCCACGGCTCCGGCGGGTCGGTACCGGCGCCGCCCACCCCGCAGACCCGCTGGCTGCGCCGTCCCTCGCTGGACACGGCGGCCCGGCCGCCGGAGGGCCGGCTGCTGCTGGGCACCCTGGCCTACGCCTGCCACCGGGGCGTGGCGGAGCTGGTCGGACGGCACTGACGGTCGGGCAGCACCGACGGTCGGGCAGCACCGACGGTCGGGCCGGAACGACTGTGGCCGCCGCCCCCGTAGGGCGACGGCCACAGCACCGGTTCCTCGACCTGCCCGGACGTCAGCCGATGAGCGCGTCCACGAAGCCGGCCGGGTCGAACGGCGCCAGGTCATCCGCGCCCTCACCCAGGCCGATCAGCTTCACCGGGACGCCCAGCTGCCGCTGGACCGCGACCACGATGCCGCCCTTGGCGGTCCCGTCCAGCTTGGTCAGCACGATGCCGGTGATGTCCACCACCTCGGCGAAGACCTTCGCCTGCACCAGCCCGTTCTGGCCGGTGGTGGCGTCCAGCACCAGCAGCACCTCGTCCACCGGGCCGTGCTTCTCGACCACCCGCTTGACCTTGCCGAGCTCGTCCATCAGGCCGGTCTTGGTGTGCAGCCGTCCGGCGGTGTCCACCAGCACGGTGTCGGCGCCCTCGGCGATGCCCTGCTTGACGGCGTCGAACGCCACCGACGCCGGGTCGCCGCCCTCGGGGCCACGCACGGTACGGGCGCCGACGCGCTCGCCCCAGGTCTGCAGCTGGTCGGCGGCGGCGGCCCGGAAGGTGTCGGCGGCGCCGAGCAGCACGGTGCGGCCGTCCGCGACCAGCACCCGGGCCAGCTTGCCGCTGGTGGTGGTCTTGCCCACCCCGTTGACCCCGACCACCAGCACCACGGCGGGACGCGGGGCGTCCCCCTCGGTGTGCCGGGCGGTGTGCAGGGTGCGGTCCAGGGTCGGGTCGACCAGGGTGGTCAGCTCCTCGCGGAGCAGGGCGCGCAACTCGTCCGGGGTGCGGGTGCCGAGCACCTTCACCCGCGAGCGCAGCCGCTCCACCAGCTCCTGGGTGGGGGCGACGCCCACGTCGGCGGTGAGCAGCACCTCCTCGATCTCCTCCCAGGTGTCCTCGTCGAGGTGGTCCCGGGAGAGCAGTGCCAGCAGGCCCTTGCCCATGGAGTTCTGCGAGCGGGAGAGCCGCGAGCGCAGCCGGACCAGCCGTCCGGCCGTGGGCTCCGGCACGTCCAGTTCGCGGACGGCGGGTGCCTCGGGGGCGGCGGCCTCAGCGGGGGCGGCCTCCGGTAGCGGGACCTCCTCGACGGTCCTGGTCGGCGCCTCGCGCGGGGCCGCAGCGTCCTCGCCGACCTGCGGCTCACCGATCCGGGTCGGGGTTGACGGCGGCGGCAGCTGCCGGCGCCGCCTGCCGTTGACGACGAGACCGCTGGCGGCTCCGAGGAGTACCACGGCGATGACTACAGCGATGATGATGTATTCCATGACGCTCCCAGTATCGGGTACGGCTGTGCGAAGACGTGCGAAGACCGGGGGACAGCGCCCAACTAGGGACATTTGTCACTGAATGTCACCGGCCGGAACCGGCATGCCCGCAACCGGCATCATCTCCGTCATGCCGACCTCCTCCGTACACGGCGCTCTGCGCCACCGGCTCCTGCTGCTGCGCTCCGTCCGCGCGGCCGGGACACCGGTGGTGGCGTCCCTGGCCGCGGTCCGGCTGCTGACCGCGGTGGCACCCGCGCTGACCGCGGCCGTGCTGGGGATGCTGGTCGGCCGGGTCGACGGGGCGTCGGGCAGCGGCGTCTTCCGGGCCGCGCTGCTGCCGCTGGCGCTGTTCGGCGCCGTACTGCTGCTCGGCTACCTGGCCCAGTCGGCCACCGCCCCGCTGGAGTACCTGCTGCGCTGGCGGGTGGACGGCGCGCAGCGGACCAGGATCGCCCGGCTGGCGCTGGCCGGTCCCACCGTCGGCGCGCTGGAGAGCCCCGAGGTGCAGACCCTGCTGCGCGGCGCCGTCGGCGATCCCGACCACGGCCCCGACCGCACCGTCGGCACGGGCGCGCTCGCCCTGGTGCAGCAGCTGGCGCAGCTGACCGGAGCCGCTGCCGCCTGTGCCGTGCTGGCCCGCTACGCCTGGTGGACCGTGCCGCTGCTGCTGATGACCGCGGCCGGCTGCGGCGCGCGGCACTACCTGACCGGCCGCACGGCCAACGGCACCTGGCGCTTCGCCGACCGGGAGGAACTGCACGCGGACATGTGGCGCCGGGCCGTGGTGTCGCCGAGCGAGGGCAAGGACATCCGGGTCTTCGGCCTCGCCGACTGGCTGGTGCGACGGCTGCGGCACCACATCGATGTCGCCAACGCGCCGCTGTGGTCCTGCACCGACCGGATGCTGCGCGGCGAGTGGATCACCCTGCTGCTGGTCTGCGCCGGCCTGGGCCCCGCCTACGTCGCGGTCACCCTGGACGCGGTGCACGGCCGCACCTCGGTGGCGGTGCAGACCGCGGTGCTGGCCGCCGGCTACGCGCTCTACCAGGCCCTGGGCAGCGGTTCGCAGCTGCTGCGGATCTCCGGCGCGCTGAACGCGGTCCGCTGCTTCGAGGAGGTGCGGGACCTGCTGGCGTCCGTACCGCAGACCGGCCCGGACCTCCCGCGCACCGCGGAGCCCCCGCTGGTCCGCTTCGAGCGGGTCGGCTTCCACTACCCGGGCAGCGAACGCACCGTGCTGGACGGACTCGACCTGGAGATCCGTCCCGGCGAACTGCTGGCCGTGGTGGGCCTCAACGGGGCCGGCAAGTCCACCCTGATCAAACTGCTCGCCGGTCTGTACCGGCCGTCCTCGGGGCGGATCACCGCGGACGGCGTGCCGCTGACCGCCTCCGGCAGCGCCGCCTGGCGCGAGCGGCTGACCGTGGTGTTCCAGGACTTCGTCCGCTACCAGCTGTCCGCCGCCGAGAATGTGACGCTGCGTCCGGTCGACCGCGCGGCGCTGGGGGCGGCGGCCGACGACGCCGGGTTCACCCCGGTCCTGGAGCGGCTGCCTGCCGGCTGGGACACCCCGCTGGCCCGGGCCAGGAGCGGCGGGGTGGACCTCTCCGGCGGCCAGTGGCAGCAGCTGGTGCTCACCCGCGCCCTCTACGCGGTACGGACCGGCGCCCAGCTGCTGGTGCTGGACGAGCCGACGGCCCATCTGGACGTCCGTACCGAGTTCGAGGTGTTCCGGCGGCTGGCCGAGCACCGGGGCCGCACCAGTGTGGTGCTCATCTCGCACCGGCTGTCGACGGTGCGTCAGGCCGACCGGATCGTACTGCTGGACGGCGGCCGGATCATCGAGTCCGGCACCCATGACCAGCTGATGGCGCTGGGCGGCGGCTACGCCGGCCTGTTCACCGTCCAGGCGGAGCGGTTCGCCGCGGCGGGGGCGGCCGAATGAACCGGATCAGCAGGTACCCGGCGCTGTGGTGGGAGTTCATGGCGCTGTCCTGGCGCCGGATGCCGGGGCTGACCCTCGCCTCGCTGGCGTCCGTGGCCGGATCCGTGCTGGTGGTGGCCGCGACCGGGCTGACCCTGCGGGCCGCCGTGGACGCCACCGTGCGCGGCGCTGCGGGCACGGCCGTGGCGGCGGCGGCCGGTGCGGCGCTGGCGTACGCGCTCAGCTATGTGCTGGCCGGCACCACCCTCCAGCTGACCAGCACCACGGCCGACCGGCTCGGGCGGCTCGTGCTCAAACCGGAGGTGCACCGGGAGATCGCCGCGCTGGAGGGGCTGGAGCACCTGGAGCGCAGCGACTTCCTGGACCGGCTGTCCCTGGTCGTCACCGGGACCTCCCGGCTGGCCCAGTCGCCCTGGAACGCGCTGATGACCCTGGCCGGGGTGCTCCGGCTGGGCACCACCCTGCTGCTGCTCGGCACGGTCAGCCCCTGGCTGCTCCTGCTGCTGCCACTGGCCGCCGGGCTGACCTGGGCCGACCACCGGGGCCAGCGGCTGGTCCGGGCCACCGACGCCGCCTCCGCCGAGGGGTACCGGCTGCAGCAGCACCTGCTGGAGCTGGCGGTGCAGCCGGCCGGGGCGAAGGAGGTGCTGACCGCCGGGTCCGCCGCCGAGCTGATCGACCGCCAGGCGCAGGAGTGGGACCGGGCGATCGCGCTGCGGGCCGGTGCCCGGGCCCGGGCCGCACTGTGGAAGGCCGGCGGCTGGTCGCTGTTCTCGGCCGGCTTCGTCGCGGCGCTGGCACTGGTGGCCTGGCTGACCGCGCACGGCCGCGGCTCGATCGGCGACCTGGTGCTCACCGTCACGGTGGCGGGGACCGTCAAGGACAGCCTGCAGACCCTGGTCGGCGCCACCGCCGAGACCGCGGGATCCTCGCAGGTGATCGAGCCCTACCTGTGGCTGCGCGACTACGCGGCCGGGGTACGGGCCCGGGCGTCCGGCAGCCTGCCCGCCCCTTCCGAGCTCCGGGACGGGATCACTCTCACCGACGTCGTCCACACCTACCCCGGCACCGACCGCCCGGCCCTGGACGGGTTGAGCGTCCGGCTGCCGGCCGGCTCGGTGGTGGCCGTGGTCGGCGAGTACGGGTCCGGCAAGAGCACCCTGGTCAAGCTGCTGGCGAAGTTCTACCGCGCCGACAGCGGCTCCATCCTGGTGGACGGCACCGAGCTCACCGATCTGGACACCGAGGGCTGGCGGGCCCGCTCCAGCGCGGCCTTCCAGGACTTCGGGCGGTTCCGCACCACCTTCGCCGACACCGTCGGCCTGGGCGACACCGGTGCGCTGACGGACCGTGAGCGGATCGCCGAGGCGGTCGCGTCGGCCGACGCCGCCGGGATCGTCGCCGGCCTGCCCGACGGCCTGGACACCCAGCTCGGCGTGGAACTGGGCGGTGTGGAGCTGTCCGAGGGGCAGTGGCAGCGGGCCGCGCTGGCCCGCGCGTCGATGCGCCGCGATCCGCTGCTGTTCGTCCTGGACGAGCCCACCGCCTCCCTGGACGCCCCCAGCGAGCAGGCCATCTTCGAGCGCTACATGGCCAGGGCCCGCGAGCTGGCCGCGCGGACCGGCGCCGTCACGGTGATCGTCTCGCACCGCTTCTCCACCGTGACCGGCGCCGATCTGATCCTGGTGCTGCACCAGGGCCGGCTGGTCGAGTCCGGGGACCACCACCAGCTGACCGCCCTCGGCGGCCGCTACGCGGAGCTCTACGGACTGCAGGCCACCGCCTACGCGCTCGACGGGCCCGCTACGGCTGCGCCCCCGCGCGGAAGGCCCCCGGGGTGATGCCGTAGCAGCGCAGGAACCAGCGGTTGAGGTGGCTCTGGTCGGTGAACCCGGTCGCCGTGGCCACCTCGGCCAGGCCCTGGCCGCGCAGGATCAGCCGCCGGGCCTCGCGCAACCGCAGCTGCCGCTGGTAGTCGCTGGGCCCGAGCCCGTACGCGGCCTTGAAGCCCCGGTAGAGCGCGAAGCGGCTGCAGCCCGCCGCGGCCGCCAGTTCCTCGGGCGACACCGCGCGCGGGCCCGCATCGAGCAGCAGCGCCCGGGCCCGGGCCAGGGCTCCCCCGGCAGCGCCGACGCTGATCCGCTGCCCGGTGCCGCGGCCGACCAGCGCCAGCACGGCCTCGGTCAGCCGCTCGTCGCGCACCAGGGCGTCGGCCCCGCCGGTGAGGCCGTGGTGCAGCCTGCGGATGGCACGGGCGGCCCGGACGTCGTCCAGGACCGGTTCGGTGAACAGCGGCAGCGGTCCGCTCCCCCGCCCCGCCGCGTCGGCCAGCACCTGGCCGACCAGCTCGGGGCCGATGTGGACGATCCGGTAGGTGAAGCCGAGCTCGTCGGCGGTGCGGCCGTCGTGCGGCTCGTCCGGGTTGAAGGTCATCACCAACCCGGTGGCGCTGGTGTGGGCTCCGCCGCGGCAGCTGAAGCTCTGCGCGCCCTCCTCGGTCACGCCGAAGGAGTACGCCTCGTGGCTGTGGCGGTGGTAGACGTGCTCCCGCAGGTGCGCGTGCATGGCCTCCAACGGCCGCTGTCCGTCCCGCCAGTAGCTCACCCAGTCGCCACGACCGATCACAAAGTCGCTCACGCCCGCCATTCTGCCGCGCACCAGCGTCCAAGACAGCGGTACGACAGTGGGCGCAGGCTGGTCCAGGGCCTGCCGCTACACCCCTGATCCGCCGTCAACCACCGTCACCCACCGCCGACCACCGGGAGAAGAAGGCACATGATCGACCTCGACGCCGCACTGGACGCCATCCCCGACCACTGGTCGCCGCACATCGCCGCGACCGTCAACGACTACGACGTGAAGATCGCCAAGCTGGAGGGCGCCTTCGTCTGGCACGCCCACCCGGAGACCGACGAGTTCTTCCTGGTCCTGGCCGGCAAGCTGACGCTCGAACTGGAGGGCAGGGACCCGGTGGTACTCGGCCCGCACCAGGCGTTCACGGTGCCGCGCGGCCTGCAGCACCGTCCGGTCGCCGACCCCGGGACCAGGGTCGTGCTGCTGGAGCCGCAGGGCACCACCAACGCCGGCGACGCCGGCGAGGTGCCGGGCATCCCGACCACCACCGGTTTCATTCTGCCGGAGTGACGTCGGGCAGCGCCTCCGGCGCCGGGGACGGCACGGACTCGGCGGGCACGGCCTCGGCGGCCACCGTCTGCTGAGCCGGCAGTATCCGGCGCGGGGGCCGCCGCGGTTCGTCCCGCAGCCGCTGGCTGATCACCTGGGAGATGCCGTCGCCGCGCATGGAGACCCCGTAGAGCGCGTCGGCGCACTCCATGGTGAGCTTCTGATGGGTGATCACGATCAGCTGGGAGCTGTCCCGCAACTCCTCCATCAGGCCGATCAGCCGGCGCAGGTTGGTCTCGTCCAGGGCCGCCTCGACCTCGTCCATCACGTAGAACGGGCTGGGCCTGGCCTTGAAGATGGAGACCAGCAGCGCGACGGCGGTGAGCGAGCGCTCGCCGCCGGAGAGCAGCGACAGCCGCTTCACCTTCTTCCCCGGCGGCCTGGCCTCCACCTCGATGCCGGTGGTCAGCATGTTGTCGGGGTCGGTGAGGACCAGCCGGCCCTCGCCGCCCGGGAACAGCCGCGAGAACACGCCTTCGAACTGCGCGGCGGTGTCGTGGTAGGCGGCGGTGAAGACCTGCTCCACCCGCTCGTCCACCTCCTTGACCACGGTGAGCAGATCGCGCCGGGTGGACTTCAGGTCCTCCAGCTGCTCGCTGAGGAACTGGTGCCGCTCCTCCAGCGCCGCGAACTCCTCCAGCGCCAGCGGATTGACCTTGCCGAGCTGGGTGTAGGCCTTCTCGGCGGCGCGCAACCGCTTCTCCTGCTCGGCCCGGTCGTACGGGCGCGGCTCCGCGCCCTCGGCCTGGTCCGTCGGCGGCACCGGCTGGTCCGGGCCGTACTCGGCGAGCAGCCCGTCGGCCTCGATGCCGTGCTCCTCCAGCGCCTTGGCCTCCAACTGCTCTATCCGCAGCCGCTTCTCCGCGCGCAGCACCTCGTCGCGGTGCACCGAGTCGGTGAGCCGGTCGAGTTCGGCCTTGAGCTCGCGGCTGCGGACCCGCTGCTGGGACAGCTCGGTGTCGTGGACCGCGCGCTCCTGCTCGGCCTGCTCGCGCTCGCGGGCCGCTGTCCCCAGCGACAGCTCGACGGCCGCGAGCAGCTGCCGGGCACCGTCGCCGACCGCGGTGGCGACCAGGGCCTCGGCCTGCAGCCGCTGCTGCCGCTGGGCGGCGCGGGCCCGCGCCTCGCGCTCGGCGCGGGCCCCGCGGTCCAGCGAATCGGCCCTTCCGGCGAGGCCGCGCACCCGCTCCTCATGGGTCCGGACCGAGAGCCTGGCCTCCATCTCGGCCTGCCGGCACTGCGCCGAGGCCTCGGCGAGCCGGTCCCGCTCGCCGGTGTCGGGCTCCTCGTCGGCCGGCACCTCCTCGGCGGTCAGCAGCCGCTCGCTGAGCTCGGCGAGCTCGGCCTCGGCCTGCTCCAGCGCGGACTCGGCCTTGTCCGCGGCGGCTCCGAGCCGCTCGGCCTCGCCGGCCGCGCCGCGGGCCTGTCCGCCCAGCCGCCCCAGCTGTTGGGCCACCGCGGACTTCTCCTTCTCCGCCGCCCGGCGGCGCGCGGTCAGCCCCTCCAGCGCGGACGCCAGCTCCCGGCGGCGCGCGGTGGCCTGCTCCAGCGCGGCCGCCAGTGCCTCCCGGCGTCCGGACAGCTCCTCCAGTGCGGCGCTCGCCTCGTCCACCGCGGCCTGGGTCTCCAGCAGGCTCGGTGCGGCGGCGGAGCCCCCGTAGCCGAACCCCCGTCCCAGCAGATCGCCCTCGGCGGTCACCGCGGTCAGCCCCGGGCGGGCGGCGACCAGTGCCTCGGCCTCCGCCAGGCCGGCGACCAGCAGATAACCGCGCAGCAGCCCGCGCACCACGCCGACCAGCTCGGCCGGACCGTCCACGCACTGCGCCAGTCCGTCCGCCTCCTCGTCCCCTACTGCCTCTGCTGCACCTGCCTCGGCGGCGATCAGCAGACCGGCCCGGCCGGCGTCCTCCTTGCGCAGCAGCCGCAGCGCCTCGACCGCCGTCGCGACCCCGTCCACCGCGACCGCGTCGGCCGCGTGCCCCAGCGCCGCCGCGACCGCCGCCTCCGCGCCCGGACGCACCGACAGCAGCGAGGCCGCCGAGCCGAGCACCCCGACCAGCCCGCCGCCGGCGCCCCGCTCCCCCGCCGCGAGCAGCGCGCCGCTGCCGTCCTTGCGGCGCAGTCCCAGGGCCAGCGCCTCCCGACGCGCCGTCAGCCCGGCCCGCTCGCGCTCCACCGAGGCCAGCTCCTCGCGGGCCCGCGACTGCGCCTCCTCCGCCGCGGCCAGCTCCGCCCGTACCTCGCCCAGCCGCGCCTCGGCCTCCTCGTCGCCCGCGTCGAGCCCGTCGACCTGTGCCTTGAGCAGCTCGTACTCCTCGGCGGCGGCCTCGGCCCGCTCCCGGGCGGCGTCCCTCGCCTCGGCCAGCCTGCCGATCTCCTCGCCCGCACCGACCGCGCGCGAACGCGCCGCGGCGACCTTGCCCTGCAGCCGGGCCAGCCCCTCCCGGCGGTCGGCCAGCGCCCGCGCGGCCGCGCGCAGCCGCTGCTCCTCCCCCGCCAGCTCCCGTTCCAGTTCCCCGCGCCGTTCCACCGTCTCGGCGAGCGCGTAGGACGCCTCCTCCAGCGCCTCCTTGAGCTCGGCCTCCTCCTCGCGGATCCGGGCCGCCTCGCGCTCCATCTCCTCCGGGTCCCGGCCGCGCCGCTCCTCGCTCTGCGGGCTGCGGGCGTGCCGGACCTGGGCCTCGGCCAGACCGACAGTGCCGCGGACCCGCTCCGCCAGCGAGGACAGCTCGAACCAGGTCTGCTGGCACTGCTCGACCCGCGGGCCCAGCTGGGCGACCTGCGCCTCCAGCACCGCCTCGCGCTGCTGAACCGCCGTCAGTTCCTGCTCGACCCCGGAGCGCCGCAGCCGCAGCGCCATCTCGTCGGCGACCTCCTCCTCGACCGCCCGGCGCAGCGTCACCAGGTCGTCGGCGAGCAGCCGCAGCCTGGCGTCGCGCAGGTCGGCCTGGATGGTCGCGGCCCTGCGGGCGATCTGGGCCTGCCGGCCGAGCGGCTTGAGCTGCCGCCGCAACTCGCCGACCAGGTCCTGCACCCGGGTCAGGTTGGCCTGCATCGCGTCCAGCTTCCGCAGCGCCTTCTCCTTGCGCTTGCGGTGCTTGAGGACGCCCGCGGCCTCCTCGATGAAGGCGCGCCGGCCCATCGGATCGGCGTGCAGCACCGAGTCCAGCTGGCCCTGGCCCACGATGACGTGCATCTCGCGGCCGATGCCGGAGTCGGAGAGCAGTTCCTGGATGTCCAGCAGCCGGCAGGTGCTGCCGTTGATGGCGTACTCGCTGCCGCCGTTGCGGAACAGCGTCCGCGAGATGGTGACCTCGCTGTACTCGATGGGCAGCGCGCCGTCGGCGTTGTCGATGGTGAGTGCGACCTCGGCGCGGCCCAGCGGGGTGCGTCCGCTGGTGCCGGCGAAGATGACGTCCTCCATCTTGCCGCCGCGCAGCGACTTGGCGCCCTGCTCGCCCATCACCCAGGACAGCGCGTCGACGACATTGGACTTGCCTGAGCCGTTGGGGCCGACCACGCAGGTGATGCCGGGCTCGAAGCGGAGCGTGGTCGCCGAGGCGAAGGACTTGAACCCACGCAGCGTGAGGCTCTTGAGATGCACGCCCTGAACCTTCCGCCGGGAGAACCACGCTTCTGCCTGTCCGAAACTCTATCCGGGCGCACTGCCCCGACCGGAGGACGCGCCAGCTGGTTTCACCTGCGCAGGCAGGGGGCATCCCAGAATCACGAGGGAACGGGCAGCGGGGGTACGGGGTCGGAACATGACGAAGGGACGCCACGATGGGCGTCCCTTGCACTATCTGTCAGCGGTGCCGCCGGATCGGACCGGACCGGGGAGTTGCGGACCCTGGGCCGGAAAGAGGATCAGGAGTAGGCGGGCACCGGCTGGGCTGCGTCGATGCTGCGGAGCAGCTGCTCGTGGTCCGCGACGGCAGACAGCGCGTCGTTCTCGGCCTGCATCCGAACAAGCTCGGATTCCAGGTCCTGGACTCGCTGCTGGAGACGTCGCATCTCGGAGAGCACGCGGGGGTCGGGGCCACCGACGTAACCGAGAAGCGCCTTTGCCATGATGGATGGTCCTCCACGCTGAGTGACCGACCGATGAAGGTGGGGTCGTGGTTGGGTTCACGCACTCGATGCCAGCCCTAGCAAGGCGGAACGGGGCCGAACGCCTTGGGCTGTACGTGCGGGTGCGCGGGTTTCCAGCGTCTCACCAAACGCGAAAAGGGTCAACACGATCACAGCGTGCTACGCCGACCACATCGCCGGGGCAGTGGATTTACCACACTGCGCGCTGTGGTGCCGGTCGAGTGACCGCCGGTGGCCGGTCGATCACTGCTCGGTGCGGAGTCAACCACGGACCGGCCGCGAACGCAACCACATGACGGCGGCACGTGCGTCTTTCCGGCAGCGCCGGGAAGCCGTCGGCGTCAGCGGATCGCGAAGCCGGGGTAACCGCCCTCGGCGCCGCCCCATATCTCGGTGACCCCGTCGACCCTTCCGGGCGTGTCGCCGTGGCGGAGCAGTTCGAGCAGTCGCTCGCAGTCCTCCCGACTGCCCTCCGCGACCACCTGCACCCGGCCGTCGCCCAGGTTGGAGGCGTATCCGAGGAGTCCGATCTCCAGCGCCCTGGACCGCGTCCACCAGCGGAATCCGACCTGCTGCACGGCGCCGCGCACCCAGGCGGTCATCCGGACGTCCTCGCTCATATGCGTGATTCTCTCACCGCCGTCTGCACGCACTTCCCACGCGACGCACCCCTATGCTCTACGCTCCCCATCATCACCCGTTCGGGTGAGCAGTACCGCAAGCCGCAAGTCCAGCATCCGGTCGGGGGGCCGAGGAAGAGGGACGGCACCTGCCATGCCCCGTCACGCCCAGGGATCCCAGACATCAGGATCCCAGACACCGGGACCTCAGACGCAGAGCCCTGAGCCGGCTTCGCACCGCCGCGGTGCGCACGCGGCGAGATCGCACCGCCGGGCCGCGCCCGCGTCACGCAGGCGGCGGAACAGCGGGGTGCCGCGCGCCCTGTTCGCCGTCAGCGCCACCGCCCTGGCGGTCGGAGCAGGCGGGGTATTCAGCGGCGTGCTGCCGCTGCCGCCCGGTATGCCCGCGAGCCTGGTGGTGGCCGGCGATCCGGCCAGTGCCAAGCCGCTGGCCACCATCGGCGCCGCACGGACCCCGCAGCCGTCCGGCAGCAGCTTCCGGGCGACCGGCGGGACCAGCACCCGGGACACCGCGCGGCCGTCGCTCTCGGCCGGCACCGGCAGCCCCTCGGCCAGCGCCTCCGCCAAGGCGTCGGCCCCGGCCAGCGCCACGGCATCGGTGAGCGCCAGCGCCTCGGCGACGCCGTCGGCCTCCGCCAGCCCCTCCGCGTCGGCCAGTGCCTCCGCCTCCGCCTCGTTCCCGGTCGCGGCCGCCACCGGCGGCGCGACCTCGGCCATGGCGACCGCCGAGGCCCAGGTCCTCTCCCTGGTCAATGTGCAGCGCGCGGCCAACGGCTGCGACGCCCTCAGCTACTCCGGTCCGCTCACCGTGCTGGCCCAGAACTTCAGCGCGGAGATGGCCACCCGCGACTTCTTCGACCACACCGACCCGGACGGCAAGACGCCCTGGGACCGGGCCGCGGCTCTGGGCATCACCAACCTCGGCGGCGAGAACATAGCCATGGGGCAGCAGACCCCGCAGGACGTGATGACCGCCTGGATGAACAGCGCCGGCCACCGCGCCAACATCCTCAACTGCTCCTACCACTCGCTGGGCGTCGGGGTGTACTACGGCACCAGCGGCGGCCCGTGGTGGACCCAGGACTTCGGCTACTGAGACCGACTGCGGATTCCTCCGAGCACCCCGTCGCATGAAAGGCTGGGCGCGGGTCGACAGCTGACGGAGGAACGGTGCAGATCAGTCACACCAGTGAGGCGAGTCCGGACGCCGCCGCGAACGAGGACTTCGTCATCGCCTCGGAGCGGTTCGCGGTGGTCCTGGACGGTGCCACCGACAGCGGGCTGCCCAACGGCTGCGTGCACGGCGTGGCCTGGCTGGCCCAGCGGCTCGGAACACAGCTGGCCGCGGTGCTGGTCACCGACCCGGAGTCGGACCTGCGCGGGGTGCTGCGCCGCGCGATCCTCGACACCCGCGCGCTGCACGCCGACTGCGATCTGAGCAATCCCAACAGTCCGTCCGCGACGGTCGCGATCGTCCGGGAGCGCGGCGGGATGCTGGACTGCCTGGTGCTCGCCGACGCCGCCGTGCTGGTGGAGCGGCGCGACGGCGAGGTGGTCGAACTCACCGACGACCGGGTGGACCACCTCCCCGCGTACGACCGCGAGTCGGTCAGCCGACTGCGCAACACCGAGGGCGGCTTCTGGGTGGCCGGCGCCGAACCCGCCGCCGCCGAGCAGGCCCTGACGATGAGCCTGCCGCTGGCCGGGATCAGCCGCTTCCTGCTGGTCAGCGACGGGGTGTCGCGACTGGTGGAGCGCTTCGGCTGGGGCCGGCGGGATCTGCTGGACCTGGTCGAGAAGCAGGGCCCGGCCGCCGCCGTGCGCGCCGTGCGGGAGGCCGAGCGGGCGATGCCCGAGGGCGGCTTCCGCGGCAAGCGGCACGACGACGCCACCGCGGCGTTCGGGACGACGTGGACGCGGCCGTTCGCGGCGTGAAAACGTGGGGCACGCGCACCCCGGCCCCCTCACGGCAGGTGCCGCGAGACCGGATCAGGAGTCCTGCCCTTGCTGTCCTCAGCCCAGCCCCAGTCGTCCCAGCCGCACACCCCGGTGCGCGAGAGCTTCGGCGCCCTCGCGGACGGCACCCCGGTGCACCGGTGGATCCTCACCGACGCCCGCGGCACCAGCGCCGCCGTCCTGGAGTACGGCGCGGTGCTGCACACCGTGCACCTGCCCGATCCGGACGGGGGCACGGAGGAGGCGGTGAACGTCGTGCTCGGCCACCCGGACCTCGGCGGCTATCTCGCGGAGCGGCCGCCCTTCTTCGGCGCGACCATCGGCCGCTTCGGCAACCGCATCGCCGACGGCCGGTTCACCCTGGACGGCCGCACCCACCAGGTGCCGCTCAGCGACACCCCTCGCGCCAACGCCCTGCACGGCGGCGACCAGGGGTTCGACGCCCGGCTGTGGTCGGCCGAGCCGGTCGAGGTGGACGGCGGCAGCGGCGTGGAGCTCTCCCTGGTCAGCCCGGACGGCGACCAGGGCTTCCCCGGGACGCTGCGGGCGACGGTGCGCTACAGCCTCGCCGAGGGGCGGCTACGGATCGACTACCGCGCCACCACCAGCGCGCCCACCGTGGTCAACCTGACCAACCACTCCTACCTGAACCTGGCCGGCGAGGGCTGCGACAGCGTCCTCGACCATGAGCTCACCCTGGCCGCCGCGGGCTACCTGCCGGTGGACCGGGAGCTGCGCCCGCTCGCGGGGCCGCCGGCCCCGGTCGCCGGGACACCGTTCGACTTCACCGCGCCCCGGCTGCTGGGCGAGCGCATCCACGACGAGGACGGGCAGCTCGCCATCGCTGGCGGCTACGACCACTGCTGGGCGCTGGACGGCGGCCGCACGGACGCTCCGCGGGTGGTCGCCGTACTGCGGCACCCGGGCTCGGGGCGGGTACTGACGCTCTCCACGACCGAACCCGGAATCCAGGTCTACAGCGGGAACGGCCTGGACGGCAGCCTGACCGGCCCCTCCGGACGCGGCTACGGCAGGTACTCGGGCGTGGCCCTGGAGACCCAGCACTTCCCGGACTCCCCCAACCGCGGGGACTATCCGTCCACGGTGCTGCGGCCGGGCGAGGAGTACCGCTCGTGCACGGTGTACGACTTCGGTGTGCCGGGGTCAGGGGGCAACTGACGGACTGTGGGGGGCTTGTCGCGCAGTTCCCCGCGCCCCTGGGGGACTGCAACTGAACCGCTGTGGGTCAGTCGCAGCACCTCAGGGGCGCGGGGAACTGCGCGGAGCTCAGCCTCGGGGGCGGGGAAGGCGCTGGCAGCGGGGGCAGAAGTAGCTGGAGCGGTTCATCCAGGCGGCCCGGCGCATCGGGGTCGCGCAGCGGTTGCAGGGTTCGTTCTCGCGGCCGTAGGCGTCCAGTGCACGGGAGAAGTAGCCGGACTCGCCGTTGACGTTGACGTAGAGGCTGTCGAAGCTGGTGCCGCCCACCGCCAGCGCCGCGCCCATCACCTCGCGGGCCGAGGCCAGCAGCAGTGCCGCCTGGGCCCGGGAGAGGGTGTCGGCGGGGCGTTCGTAGTGCAGCCTGGCGCGCCACAGCGCCTCGTCGGCGTAGATGTTGCCGACGCCGCTGATCAGGGTCTGGTCCAGCAGCGCGCGCTTCACGCCCGAGCTGCGGCGCCGCAGTGCGGCGAGGAAGGCGTTGTCGTCGAAGCGCGGGTCCATCGGGTCGCGGGCGATGTGCGCCAGCGACAGCGGGGCCGCCTCGGGATCGCTGGGGTCGGCGTCCTCGACCGCGAGACCGCCGAAGGTGCGCTGATCGACGAAGCGCAGCTCGGTGTCGACCGAGTCGGCGAAGCGGATCCTGACCCGCAGGTGGGTCTCGGCGGGAGCGGCCTCGGGCTGGATCAGCAGCTGGCCGCTCATGCCGAGGTGGCCGATCAGCGAGCTGCCGGTGCCGGGCATGGGCAGCCACAGGTACTTGCCGCGGCGCTGCGCCGGGCCGAGGGTCCGGCCGGCCAGCTGCGCGGCGAAGTCCTCGGCGCCCGCGGTGTGCCGACGCACCGCACGCGGGTGCAGGACCGTGACCGAGCTGACGGTCCGTCCGCTGACCCACTGGTCGAGGCCGCGGCGGACCACCTCGACCTCGGGGAGTTCAGGCACCTGCGGCGGGGTCCGCGGGAGTGGTCGCGGTCTGCTCCGGAGCCGGCTGCGGCTCGGCCAGACCGTGCTTCTCGCGGATCGAGTGCCAGGCGTTCTGCGCGGCCTTCTGCTCCGCTTCCTTCTTGGAGCGGCCGGTGCCGGTGCCGTAGTCGTCGCCGGCGACCCGGGCCGCGGCGATGAAGGTCTTCTCGTGGTCGGGACCGGATTCGGAGACCACGTACTCGGGGACGCCGATGCCGACGGAGGCGGTGAGCTCCTGCAGGCTGGTCTTCCAGTCGAGCCCGGCGCCGAGGTTGGAGGACTCCTCGATCAGCGGGTCGAACAGCCGGTGCACCAGCTCGTCGGCCGCCTGCAGACCCTGGTCCAGGTAGACCGCGCCGATGATCGCCTCAAGGGTGTCGGCGAGGATGGAGGACTTGTCGCGTCCACCGGTACCCTCTTCGCCGCGCCCGAGGCTGATGAAGGAGCCGAGCTCCAGACCGCGGGCCACTCCGGCGAGGGCGCGCGAGTTGACCACCGCGGCGCGCAGCTTCGCGAGCTGCCCCTCCGGGAGGTCGGGGTGGATCCGGTACAGAGTGTCCGTGACCACCAGGCCCAGCACCGAGTCGCCCAGGAACTCCAGGCGCTCGTTGGTGGGCAGGCCACCGTTCTCGTACGCGTACGAGCGGTGCGTGAGAGCACGTACCAGGAGGGCCGGCTCGAGTTCGTACCCGAGCCGCCCCTCCAGGACGGCATACCCGGTGTCGGCGTGTTGCAGCGCAGACGCTGACATCGTGTGTGTCACCAGCCGATCAGACCGAGAGGACCTGACGGCGGTTGTACGTGCCGCAGCTCGGGCACGCGATGTGGCCCAGCTTGGGCTCGTGGCAGCGGTCGCAAGCCACCAGGGCGGGGACCGCAGCCTTCCACTGCGAACGGCGGTGGCGCGTGTTGCTGCGCGACATCTTCCGCTTCGGAACAGCCACGGCTACTTCTCCTGGTTCTCGGCAGCACCCTCACGGGTACCGCTGTCTTCGCTACCGGCCTCAGATGCGAGAGCCGAGAGTCCCTGCAGAGCCGCCCACCGGGGGTCGACGGCCTCGTGGTGGTGGTCCGGGTCGTCCGTGAGCCGCGCCCCGCATTCGGAGCAGAGGCCCAGGCAGTCTTCCTGGCACACCGGCTGCAGCGGCAGTGCGAGCACCACCGCGTCACGCAGCACCGGCTCGAGGTCGAACAGGTCGCCCTCGAGTCGGGAAGCTTCCTCGTCCTCGTCGTCGTCCTCGGAGGTCTTGGACGTGCCACCGAAACGGTCCGCGGCCTCCGGGTAGTAGTACAGCTCCTGGAAGTCCGCTTCGAGCTCCTGCTCGATCGGCTCCAGGCAGCGCACGCACTCGCCCTTGAGGTCCGCCTCGACCGTACCCGTGACGAGTACGCCCTCGACCACCGACTCCAGTCGGAGGTCCAGCTCGACAGCGCTGCCTACGGGGACGCCGATCACCTCGATGCCGAGGCCCTCCGGCGCCGGGAGGGAACGGGAAACCTTGCGCATCGACCCAGGCCGACGTCCCAGCTCGTGTGTGTCAAACACAAGCGGATCGCGGTGGTCGAGGCGGTTCAGGGTTTCCTGCTCTCTACGGCGCACGTCGTCTGCAACGACTGCGGTGATCTGCGCATCGGCTACGCACGCGAACGTACGGGACGTTCGGGGCAGCCGACACTCCCCGGCGCTGAACAGGCCGGAGAGGTCAGACTACCGGAGGTCGGGCCCAGGTCCCAATCCGCCTGCTCGGCGCCTGCTCAGTGGTGCTGTCCGCCGCCGAGCTCGCGCAGCTTGCTGACGTCGATGAAGCCGGTGTCGAAGAAGCTGGTCTCGTCCAGGCCGGCCTGCTGCGGCACGTACTGCGGCGGCACCGGCTGCCCGTAGGCGTCGTACTGCTGCACCGGCTGCGGAGCGTACCCGGTGTACGGGTCGTACTCCTGCGACTGCTGCTGCGGGACCTGGGGCTGGTAGCCGTACTGGTCGTACTGCGGCTGCTCCTGCTGGTACACCCCGGGCTGGACGTAGGGGTAGCCGTTGGCGTCCACCTCGACCGGCTGCCAGTACTGCGGCTCGGCCTGCTGCTGGTGCTGCGGGTCGAAGTGCTGCTGGTCGTACTGCGGCTGCTGGTGCGACTGGTGCTGCTGCTCCGGCGGCAGCAGGCCGGCCTGGGCCAGCTCGGCGGCGACCGCGGCCTGCCGCTCGGCGCCCTGGTTGACCCCGGTGGCCTCGTCGGCCGCGGCCAGGTAGGCGCCCAACTCGTCGATGGGGCGCTTGCCGAGGAGCTTGTCCCGGCCCCGGCCGACCGCGTCCAGGGTCTTGCTGAGCGCGGTCTCCAGGGCGGCGAGCTTGACGTCGACGTACTCGTCCACCTCGGGGCTGGGCGAGCGGAACTGGTCCTGCTCGAACTCCTCGCCGTCCTCGCCCTCGACCGGGGCGCCACCGGTGCGCAGCTTCGCCCTGCCGCGGCCGATGGCGCCGAGCGTCTTGGTGAGCACCACCTCGAAGTTGGCCAGCTTGCTGTCGACGTAGTCGTCGGCCTCCCGGCGCTCCTCCTCGGACTCGGCCTTGGCCTCGGCCAGGATCCGGTTCGCCTCCGCCTGGGCCCGCATGGCCACCTCGGTGCCGGAGATCAGCCTGGCTCGCTCCCCCTGCGCCTCCCGGACGATCCGCTCCGCCTCACGGCGGGCGTCCTCGACCACCTGGTCGCCCTGCTGCACGGTCTGCTGGGCCTGCGCGAGCTCGGTCGGCAGCGCCTCCCGCAGTTCGGTGAGCATGGCGATCAGCTCGGCCTTGTTGACCACGATCGACGCCGACATGGGCATCGAACGGGAGTTCTCGACCGTCGTGGCGATCTCGTCGAGCTTCTGCTGCACGTCCACCTGAGCTCACCTGTTCGCGGGTGCGGGGGTCGCCCCCCGAGGAGTGGAGCCAGGAGGCAATGGACCGGAGCTAGGAACTCTACTGCCCGTCACTTCCGTTCGGCGATCCTGGCGACCAGACGACGGTGCACCAGCGCGGGCACCAGGTGCGAGACGTCGCCCCCGTAGGCGGCGACCTCCTTGACGAGGGAGGAGGACAGGAAGCTGTAGGTCGGGCTGGTGGGCACGAACAGGGTCTCCACCCCGGACAGGCCGATGTTCATCTGGGCCATCTGCAGCTCGTAGTCGAAGTCGCTGACCGCGCGCAGGCCCTTCACGATCGCCGGGATGCCGCGGTCGCGGCAGTAGTCGACCAGCAGACCGTGGTGGGACTCCACCACCACGTTGCCGTACCCGGCGGAGACCTCCTCGATCATCTGGATCCGCTCCTCCACCGTGAACAGGCCCTGCTTGGACTTGTTGATCAGCACGGCGATGTGGACCACGTCGTAGAGGCGCGAGGCCCGTTCGATGATGTCCAGGTGCCCGTTGGTGATCGGGTCGAAGGAACCCGGACAGACAGCACGGCGAACAGTGGTCTTCTCTTGCACGGCCATACCTCACTCGCTCCCGACGTCGCTGGCGGCGGCGCGACCGTACCAGAGAGTAGCCTCGCCGTAACGGCGCTCCCTGAGCGGTGTGAAGCCCTCAGGCCACCCGAACTCCCCGCCCCTGGTGCCGCGCTCCACGGTGGCGAGGGTGCCCTCGGCGAGCCAGCCCCCGGTCCGGAGTGTGATCAGGATCTCGCCCAGTTCGGCGTCGGCGACGGCGTACGGGGGGTCCATGAACAGCACGTCGTACGGGCGCGTCGGGGCGCCCGCGGCGAGCACCTTCTCGACCTGTCCGGAGCGGACCTCGGCGCCGGGGAGGGAGAGGGTGCGGACATTGGCCAGGATCGTCTTCACGGCGGCCTGGTCGGCCTCGACCAGCAGGGCGGCGGCCGCACCGCGGGAGAGCGACTCCAGGCCGACGGCGCCGGATCCGGCGTAGAGGTCGAGGACGCGCGCGCCCGCGAGGGAGCCGCGGAGGGATTCCCAGGTGGAGAAGAGGCCCTCGCGGGCGCGGTCGGAGGTCGGGCGGGTGCCCTCGCCGGGCGGGACGGCCAGGCGGCGGCCTCGGGCGGAGCCGGCGATTACGCGGGTCATTGCGGGGTCCTTCGTGGCGTGGATGTTGTGGACAACGCTAGCCGCCCGGGGGCTGGAGCACTGTTCGCGGAGGGCTCTACCACGTGGGGGGCTTGTCGCGCAGTTCCCCGCGCCCCTGTGGGGCTGCGGGGTTCAGCCCTTTTCCAGGTACTCCGCTCGGTCGTCGTCGACGAGGGCGCGGAGGGCGGCGGCGAGAGCGGGGTGGTCGGTGAGGTCCGGGTCGTCGGCGACCAGGTGGGCGGCCTCGTCGCGGGCCTCGGTGATGACGTCCTCGTCCTCCAGGACGGAGAGCAGCCGGAGCGAGGACTTCACGCCGGACTGGGCCGCGCCCAGGACGTCGCCCTCGCGGCGCTGCTCCAGGTCGATCCGGGAGAGTTCGAAGCCGTCCAGGGTGCCGGCCACCGCGTCCAGCCGCTGCCGGGCCGGGCTGCCGCCGGGCATCTCGCTGACCAGCAGGCACAGCCCGGGGGCCGAGCCGCGGCCGACCCGGCCGCGGAGCTGGTGCAGCTGGGAGACGCCGAAGCGGTCGGCGTCCATGATGACCATCACGGTGGCGTTGGGGACGTTCACGCCGACCTCGATGACGGTGGTGGCGACCAGCACGTCCACCTCGCCGGCGGTGAAGCGGCGCATCACGTCGTCCTTGGCGTCCGGCTGCATCCGCCCGTGCAGCACCTCCACCCGCAGTCCGGACAGCGGGCCGCCGGACAGTTCCTCGGCGAGGTCGAGAACGGCGAGCGGGGGGCGGCGTTCGTCGTCGGCGGAGGGCTTCTTCTTCTGGTCCTCGGCGTCGCCGATGCGCGGGCAGACCACATAGGCCTGGTGGCCCTTGGCGGTCTCCTCGCGGATCCGCTCCCAGGCCCGGGCCAGGAAGTTGGGCCGTTCCAGGGCCGGGACCACGTGCGAGGCGATGGGCGAGCGCCCGGCCGGGAGCTGGTCCAGCACCGAGGTCTCCAGGTCGCCGAAGACCGTCATGGCCACCGTGCGCGGGATCGGGGTGGCGGTCATCACCAGCAGGTGCGGCGGGCGTTCGGCCTTGGCGCGCAGGGCGTCGCGCTGCTCCACGCCGAAGCGGTGCTGCTCGTCCACGACCACCAGGCCCAGGTCGCGGAACTGCACCTTGTCCTCGATCAGGGCATGGGTGCCGATGACGATCCCGGCGTCCCCGGTGACCATGTCCAGCATGGCCTGCCGCCGCGCCGGGACGCCCATCGAGCCGGTGAGCAGCACCACCTTGGTGCCCAGGTCCGACCCGCCCAACATGCCGCCCTCGGCGAGGTCGCCCATCATCTCCACGATGGAGCGGTGGTGCTGCTGGGCCAGCACCTCGGTGGGCGCCAGCATCACCGCCTGGCCGCCGGTGTCCACCACCGCGAGCATGGCCCGCAGCCCGACCAGGGTCTTGCCGCTGCCGACCTCGCCCTGGAGCAGCCGGTGCATCGGGTGGGCGGTGGCCAGTTCCGCGAAGATCTCGGCGGAGACCGTCTGCTGACCCTCCGTCAGCGTGAACGGCAGCCGGGCGTCGAAGGCGTCCAGCAGGCCGTCCTTGACCGGGACCCGGGGGACGGCGGGCTGGGCGGAGTCGGCGGCGCGGCGGCGGGCCAGGGCGACCTGGAGCACGTAGGCCTCGTCCCACTTGAGCCTGGACTGCGCGGCGACGCGCTCGGCGTGGTTGGCCGGGCGGTGGATCTGCCGCAGCGCGTCGGCCAGCGGCAGCAGTCCGCGCTGCAGCCGCAGCGGGTCCGGCAGCGGGTCCTCCAGCGCCTCCCAGTCCAGGCCGCCGAGGAGGGTGTCGACCGCCAGCGAGACCTTCCAGGAGGGCAGTTTGGTGCTGGCCGGGTAGACCGGGATCAGCCGCCCGGCGAAGGCCGCCGCCTGGTCGGGATCCTCCTCGTCCATCAGCTGGTAGTCGGGGTTGATCAGCTGGCGGACCCGGTTGAAGACGCCGACCTTGCCGGCGAACAGGCCCTGCCGCCCGGGGCGCAGCTCGTGCACCCGGTGCGCCTGGTTGAAGAAGGCCAGGGTGAGCCGGCCCCGGCCGTCGGTGACCACGACCTGCAGCCGGTTGCCCTTGCGGCCCTTGAACGGGATGACCTCGGCCTTCTCGATCCTGGCCATCACCGTGACGTGCTCGTCGAGTTCCAGCTCGTCCAGGCTGGTGAGCTCGCCGCGTTCGACGTAGCGGCGCGGGTAGTGGTGCAGCAGGTCGCCGGTGGTGTGCAGGTCGAGGCTGTCGGCGAGCGCCTTGGCGCTGTTGCCGCCGACCAGCTTCTTCAGTGGTTCGTCGAGCGTGGACACGGTCGCCGGTCTCCCTTCCGCGTCAACCTGTACACCGCGGCACTGACAGCGCGGCTCATTCGACACCGATGAGCAGCGGTGATGTCGGCTGGCCGCCCCGGTAGACGACGGTGTCGACCACCGGGTGCGCCCGTCGCACATGCGCCACCAGCCGGTCGGCGACGGCGTCCTCGGCGCCCGTGCCGAGGATCAGGGTGACCATCTCGCCGCCGGCCGCGAGCATCCGGTCCAGCACCACGGCCGCGGTCTCCCCGGTGTCGGTGCCGATCACCGCGACGTCCCCGTCGATCAGGCCGAGCACGTCACCGGCCTGGCAGACCCCGGCCATGGTCCAGGACTCGCCCTCGGCCACCGCGATCTCGGCGTAGCGGGTGGCCCCGGCGGCGGAGGTCATCGCGACGACGTCCTCGTCGAAGCGCCGGCCCGGCTCGTGCACGGCGAGCGCGGCGAGGCCCTGCACCGCGGAGCGGGTGGGGATGACGGCGACCCGCACGCCCTCCTTGCGCAGCTGCTCGGCGGCGGCCCCGGCGGCGGCGCGCAGTTCGGTGTCGTTCAGCAGCACCACCACCTCGCGCGCGTGCGCCCGGCGGACCGCGGCGGCCAGTTCGGTGCTGGAGGGCGCCCGGTCGGGGTCGGCGTGCAGGACGGTCGCGCCGGACTCGGCGCAGAGCCCGGCCATCCCCTCGCCGTGGACCACGCTGACCACGCCCCGCGACCTGGCCGGGGCGTCCTCGTCCGGGCCGGAGGCGGCGGTGGCCGTCGCGGCGGCAGAGGCGAAGTGGGTGATCCTGATCCGGTGCGGACGGCCCGCCACTATGCCGGCCTCCACCGCGGCGCCCGGGTCGTCCACATGCACGTGGACGTTCCACAGGCCGTCGCCGCCGACCACGACCAGCGAGTCGCCCAGAGCCCCCAGCGACTCCCGGAGCGCCGGCAGGGTGCCGTCCTCGGCGTCCAGCAGGTAGATCACCTCGAAGGCCGGTCCGCCCTCGACCGCGACGTGCTCGCCGTGCGGCCCGGGCTCTGCCGCCCTGGTGCCGGCCAGTGCGAGCGGACCCATCGGTGTGTGCCCGGTCACGGCGTCGGCCAGCGCGCCCAGCACGGTCACCAGCCCGCGGCCGCCGGCGTCCACGACGCCGGCCCTGGCCAGCACCTCCAGCAGCAGCGGGGTGCGGATCAGCGCGGTGCGGGCGGCCTCGTAGGCGGCCTCGGCCACGGCGGCCAGCGCGATCCGCGGGTCCGCCCGCAGCGCGGCCTCCGCCGCCTCGGCGGCCGCGGCGGCGACGGTGAGCACCGTCCCCTCGACCGGTTTGGCGACCGCCTCGTAGCCGGCGTCGGCGGCGCGGCGCAGCGCCCGGCAGAGCGCCGGGCCGTCGGCGGGGCCGGCGCCGATGGCGGAGGCGATGCCGCGCAGCAACTGGGCCAGGATCACCCCGGAGTTGCCCCGGGCGCCCAGCAGGGCGCCGTGCGCCATGGCCCGCAACGCCTGCGGCAGCGAGGGGGCTTCGGCCCCGGCCCCGAACAGCCCGTCGACCTCCTCGGCGGCGGACTCCACGGTGAGGTAGAGGTTGGTGCCGGTGTCCCCGTCCGGCACCGGGTACACGTTGAGCGCGTCGATCTCCTCGCGGGCCTGCCCGAGCGCGGCCAGCGACAGCCGGCACCAGGTGCGCACGGCGGGAGCGTCGAGGGTGTCCAGCACCGTGGTGTCTCCTTGGCTGCGCGAGGGGTGTGCAGGCAGGTTACTCGGCTTCACCCGACGGATTCCGTTCCGTGACGCCCGCCGCCTCGCAGGTTGGAGCTCGGTGCCGGTTCCCGGACGGATGCGGAGCCTGCGGTGGTCACGTGGTAGTTTCGTTGTACGGAGTGAGCCGATGTATGCTGCTCCGGTTGCCTGGATCCCTCCGGGCCACCCCTGGGTAAGCAGCGCAGTCGTCAGACGGCACTGCCATCACACGGCCACTGCGCCTCCGGGGTTGTCAACGTAAGTGCATCTGAAGTCTTTGGAGTGACTCCCGTGGCTGCCAACTGCGACGTCTGCGGCAAGGGGCCGGGCTTCGGCAACAACATCTCCCACTCGCACCGCCGTACCCGTCGTCGTTGGAACCCCAACATCCAGACGGTGCGCGCTGTGGTTGGGCGGACGCCGAAGCGGCTCAACGTCTGCACCTCGTGCATCAAGGCCGGCAAGGTGTCGCGCTGACGCGGCCACCTGCAGGCTTCCAGAAGGCCGGTTCACCTCACGGTGGGCCGGCCTTCTGCATGTCCGGGACCGGTCAGCGCAGGCGCCAGCCGTGGTCGACCGGGCCGATGCCCGCGCCCAGGGCGAAGCCGCCGGCGATGGCGCCGGTGACGTACTCCTTGGCGGCGGCCACGGCCTCGGGCACGTCCAGGCCCAGGGCCAGCTCCGAGGCGATGGCGCTGGCCAGGGTGCAGCCGGTGCCGTGGGTGTGCCGGTTGTCGTAGCGGGCGGCCCGGAACCAGTGCTCGCTGCCGTCGGGCCCGCGCAGCAGGTCGGCGGCCTCGCCCTCCAGGTGGCCGCCCTTGATCAGGGCCCAGGACGGGCCCAGGTCCTGCAGCGCCCTGGCCGCGTCCGGCATCTCGCTCTCGCGGCTCACCTCGATGCCTGTGAGCTGCGCCACTTCGTGCAGGTTGGGCGTGGCGACGGTGGCCACCGGCAGCAGCCGGTCCCGCAGCACCGAGACCGCGGAGTCGGCCAGCAGCGCGTCGCCGTGCTTGGAGACGCCCACCGGATCGACCACGACCGGCGCGTCCACGCCGGCGAGCAGTTCGGCGACGGTGCGCACCAGTTCGGCCGAGGCCAGCATCCCGGTCTTCACCGCCTGGACGCCGATGTCGTCGACCACACTGCGGAACTGGGCCCTTACCGCCTCCGCCGGGAGCTCCCAGTAGCCCTGCACCCCGACCGAGTTCTGCGCGGTGACGGCGGCGATCACGCTCATGCCGTGCACGCCCAGCGCCAGCATGGTCTTGAGGTCGGCCTGGATGCCCGCGCCGCCGCCGGAGTCGGATCCGGCGACGGTGAGCACCCGCGCCGGTGCGGCGGCCCGCGGTGAGATGGTCTGCGGTGCGGTGGTCGGTGTCGGCATGGGACCAACCTATCCGGCGCCCGCTAGAGCACCGCCTCGGCCTCCGACCAGCGGTCCTCGGGGACGGTCTTCAGTCGGGTCACCGCGTCCACGATGGGGACCAGCCGGATCTCGGTGCCGCGCAGCGCCGTCATGTGGCCGTAGGCGCCCTTGTGGACGGCCTCCACGGCGTGCCAGCCGAAGCGGGTGGCGAGCACCCGGTCCTGGGCGGTGGGGGTGCCGCCGCGCTGGACGTGCCCCAGGATCACCGGCTTGGACTCCTTGCCGAGCCACTGGGCGATCTCGCCGGCCAGCCGGGTGCCGATGCCGCCGAAGGTCTGGTGGCCGTAGGCGTCGGTCTCGCCGTGCTCGAAGCGCATGGTGCCCGGGCGGGGGGCGGCGCCCTCGGCGACGGCCACGATGGCGAACTTCTTGCCGCGGGAGAACCGCTCCTCGACCATCCGGCAGACCTCCTCGACGTCGAAGGGCCGCTCCGGGATGAGGATGCCGTGGGCGCCGCCGGCCATTCCGGCGTGCAGGGTGATCCAGCCGGTGTGCCTGCCCATGAGTTCGACCACCATCACCCGTTGGTGTGACTCGGCGGTGGTCTTCAGCCGGTCGATGGCCTCGGTGGCGACGTGGACGGCGGTGTCGTGGCCGAAGGTGACGTCGGTGGCGTCGATGTCGTTGTCGATGGTCTTGGGCACCGCGACGACGGGCAGCCCGGCGTCGCTGAACAGCTGGGCGGCGGTGAGGGTGCCCTCGCCGCCGATGGTGATCAGGGCGTCGATGCCCAGGGTCCCGGCCAGCTCGGCGGCGCGGGCCACCCCGTCCCGCATCCGGTCCCTGGCCACCCGGGCCGAGCCGAGGATGGTCCCGCCGCGGGTGAGGATGCCGTGGACGTCGTCCAGGGCGAGCGGGCGGCCGCGGCCCTCGATCAGCCCCAGGAAGCCGTCCTGGATGCCGACCACGGTGTCCTGGTGGTCGGCGACCGCGCGGTGCACCACCGAGCGGATCACCGCGTTGAGTCCCGGACAGTCGCCGCCGCTGGTCAGCACACCGATTCGCATGGATCAAGCCTATGCAGAAACCGGCGGTGGACGCCGCTCCGTCCAGCTCCTGACACGCCCGGAATCAGGCGCCGAAGTGGTCCCAGCCGCCGACCCGGTCCCAGACGGCGCCGTCGACGGTGACCGTCCCGGTCTTGGAGAGCCCGGCCGGCCGGGTGACCTCGCCGACGATGCGCCAGCGCGAGGGGAGGTGGGTGTCCGGCGGGAAGGTGGCGACCAGGGCGTGGTCCTCGCCGCCGGAGAGCACCCAGGTCAGCGGGTCGACGCCGACCGCCTGGCCGATGTCGGCCATCTGCGCCGGGATGTCGAAACCGGCCGCCCGCAGGTCGATGTGCACGCCGCTGGCCTCGGCCACGTGCCCCAGGTCGGCGACCAGGCCGTCGCTGACGTCGATCATCGAGGTGGCGCCGAGCTGCGCCGCCGCCGGGCCCGCGTGGTACGGGGGTTCCGGGCGCCGGTGCGCCTCGACGAAGGCGCGCGGCGAGCGGAAGCCCCGGGACAGAACGGTGAAGCCCGCGGCGGACCAGCCGAGCCAGCCGGTCACCGCCACCACGTCGCCGGGGCGGGCGCCCGAGCGGGTCACCGCGGCGCGGCCCTGGAGGTCGCCGAGGGCGGTGATGGCCACGGTGATGGTGTCGCCGCGCACCACGTCGCCGCCGACCACCGCGGCCCCGGCGACCTGGCACTCGTCCCTGATGCCGTCCATCAGCTCCAGCGCCCAGGTGGCCGGCAGTTCGGCCGGCGCGACCAGGCCCAGCAGCAGGGCGGTCGGCGCTGCGCCCATGGCGGCGATGTCGGCGAGGTTCTGCGCGGCCGACTTGCGGCCCACGTCGTAGGCGGTGGACCAGTCGCGCCGGAAGTGCCGGCCCTCCAGCAGCACGTCGGTGGTGGCGACGACCCGTCCGTCCGGGGTCGAGACCACGGCCGCGTCGTCGCCAGGGCCGAGTTCCACGGCCCTGGTCCGGGGCAGCCTCGCGGTCAGCTCACGGATCAGCCCGAACTCGCCGAGCTCGCCGACGGTGCCCTGCATGTGTGTCCTTCCGGCGCGGTGATGGATACTCCCGCGCGCAGCGTACGCCCTCGGCTGCGGCCGCACGCCTCCCCCTCGCGGTGGTGTGCGTGACAACATGCGGCTCCGCCGGGGATTCAGCGGGGCGCTCGCGGGGAACCACAGCCCTCGCACCGTCCCCACTCGCACGATCGCCGTCATACCCGCAATTGCAGAGCCGCCGGGAGGTCCACCGTGGTACACGCCTACATCCTTGTGCAGACCGAAGTCGGAAAAGCGTCCGCAGTCGCCGGCGTGATAGCCGGCATCACGGGCGTACTGCAGGCCGAGGACGTCACCGGGCCCTACGACGTCATCGTCCGGGCCGAGGCCGGGACCATGGACGACCTGGGCCGGATGGTCGTCGCCCAGATCCAGCAGGTCGAGGGCATCACCCGAACCCTGACCTGCCCGGTGGTCAATCTGTAGCCGCGTCTAGCATCACGGGGTGACCACTCGCCCCGTACGCCGTGCCCTGGCGGCGCTGCTGCCTGCGGCGGCCCTGCTGCTGGCGGGCTGCTCCTCCGGCAGCGGCGCCGTGCGCGTGGCCGCGCCCACGCCGAGCGGGAGCGCGGCGGCGCAGTGCGGGGCGCTGGTGGCGGCGCTGCCCGGGACGCTGCTGGGGCAGCGCGCACGCGCCGTCTCGCCGGCTTCGAGGACCACTGCGGCCTGGGGGGATCCGGCGATCACGCTGCGGTGCGGGGTGGGCGTCCCCGGCGCCCTGGACCCGTCCTCCGGAGAGTACGACCCGGACCTGGCCCACCACGACGCCCAGGACGTCAACGGCGTGTGCTGGCTGATCGGCACGACCGGGGGCGGGGGGTACCAGTTCACCACCATCGTCCAGAGGACGTACGTCGAGGTGACCGTTCCGGGGTCCTACGCGGGGCAGCAGTCGCCGCTGGGTGGACTGGCGTCGGCAGTGCTGGCCGCTGATCCGGCGGATCCGGCGCGGGCGCGGTTCAACTGCATCTAGGGGACTCTGCTGCGGACCGTAGGTGGCTTGTCGCGCAGTTCCCCGCGCCCCTGTCCACAGGGGCGCGGGGCTGTGCTGATTTAACTGCGTGCGCGACAAGCCATGCACACGCCGCAGCTATCGCAGGCCCGTGCTGCGCCGGAGCGCCGCCTTGATCAGACGGTCGATCAGTTCCGGGTAGGCGACGCCGGTCGCCTCCCACATCCGCGGGAAGGCCGAGATCGGGGTGAAGCCCGGCATCGTGTTGATCTCGTTGACCACGAAGGTCCCGTCGGCCAGCAGGAAGACGTCCACCCGGGCCAGGCCCTCGCAGGAGAGCGCCTCGAACACCTCGACCGCCAGCGCGCGCAGCCGCGCGGTCTCGTCCTCGGTGAGCGCCGCGGGGATCTGCACATCGCTGGAGTCGATGTACTTGGCCTCGAAGTCGTAGAAGTCGTAGCCCTCGCCGACCATCACCTCGGCCGGCAGGCTGGCCCGCGGGCCGTCCTCGAACTCCAGGACCCCGCACTCCAGTTCACGGCCGACCAGCCCGGCCTCGATGATCAGCTTGGGGTCGTGCCGGCGGGCCTCCGCCATCGCGGCGTCCAACTGCTCCGGGCCGGCGACCTTGGTGATGCCCATGCTGGAGCCGGCCCGGGCCGGCTTCACGAACACCGGGAAGCCCAACTCGGCGATCCTGGCCCGGACCGCGGGCCGGTTGGCCTCGTCCGCCCACTCCCGCGGGCGGACCACGGTGTACGGGCCGACCGGCAGGCCGAAGGCCTGCAGCACCCGCTTGGTGTACTCCTTGTCCATGCCCACCGCGCTGGCCAGCACGCCGGAGCCGACGTAGGGCACCCCGGACAGCTCCAGCAGGCCCTGGACGGTGCCGTCCTCGCCCCAGGGGCCGTGCAGCAGCGGCAGGACCACGTCGACCTCGCCCAGCGCCTTGGGGACGGAGCCGGGTTCGGTGTAGACCAGCTCGCCCTTGGAGACCGGGTTCACCGGCAGGGTGACCTGTCCCTCGGTGGACTCGGCCACCTGCTCGACGCTCGGTAGGTTCCCGTCGGTGATGGCCATCCTGGCCGGCTCGTCGGCGGTCAGCGCCCAGCGGCCGTCGGTGGTGATGCCGATCGGCAGCACCTCGTACGCCTGCCGGTCGATGGCGCGCAGCACGCTGCCGGCCGTGATCGTGGACACCGCGTGCTCGGAGCTGCGACCGCCGAAGACGATCGCCACACGCGGCTTGCGGACGGAGGCTGCGGCGAGGGAGGAGTCGGCAGCCGGGACTGGGGAGGAGGACTCAGTGCTCATATCCCCATGGAGACTACCGTTCGGTCGTTTCGGTTGCGCTCCCGCCTCCGCCGACCGGGCGCAACCGCGGCACCCGGGCTAACGGCGCTCGGGCTTCGCCGAACGGGACATCAGTTCCTTGACGGCGACCAGCGGGGGCTTCCCGCCGTGCACGATGTCCACCACCGTCTCGGTGATCGGCATGTCCACCCCGTGCCGCCGGGCCAGGTCCAGCACCGACTCGCAGGACTTGACGCCCTCGGCGGTCTGCTTGGTGGCCGCGATGGTCTCCTGCAGCGTCATCCCCCGGCCCAGGTTGGTGCCGAAGGTGTGGTTGCGGGACAGCGGCGAGGAGCAGGTGGCGACCAGGTCGCCCATCCCCGCCAACCCGGCGAAGGTGTACGGGTCCGCGCCCATCGCGAGGCCCAGCCGGGTGGTCTCCGCCAGCCCGCGGGTGATCAGCGACGCCTTGGTGTTGTCGCCCAGGCCCATGCCGTCGGCGATGCCGACGGCCAGTCCGATCACGTTCTTCACCGCGCCGCCGAGCTCGCAGCCGACCACGTCGGTGACGGTGTACGGGCGGTAGTAGCCGGTGTGGCAGGCCGCCTGGAGCCGCCGGGCCACCTCCTCGTCCTGGCAGGCGACCACACCGGCCGCGGGCTGCCTGCGGACGATCTCCCCGGCCAGGTTGGGGCCGGACACCACGGCGATCCGCTCCGGACCCGCCTCGGCGACCTCGGCGATGACCTCGCTCATCAGCTTGGCGGTGCCGAGTTCGACCCCCTTCATCAGGCTGACCAGCACCGTCCCCGGCTCGATCGCGCCGCGCCAGGCCCGCAGGTTGGCGCGCAGCGTCTGCGAGGGCACGGTCAGCACCGCGAACTCGGCGCCGGCAGCGGCCTCTGCGGCGTCACTGGTCGCGGTCACCCCGGGCGGGAGCTCCAGGTCGGGGAAGTAGTCCGGGTTGGAGCGGGTCCGGTTGATGGTCTCGGTCAGTTCGGGGCGGCGGCCCCAGAGGGAGACCTCGCAGCCCGCGTCGGCGAGGATCATGGCAAAGGCGGTTCCCCAGGACCCGGCTCCGAACACGGCACAACGGGTCGTCACCGACCGGCCTCCCTCTCCTTGCGCTGCTCCGTCGCGGCGCGCTGCACGTCGTAGCGTACGGGCGGAGCCTTCTCGTCGCGCAACTGCTCCAGCAGCGCGGTGATGGCGTCCATGATCGCTTCGGTGGCCTCACGGAGCACCGGGCCGGTGATCGGCTTGCCCTGAAAGGCGCTCAGGTCCACCGCGGGGCCCGCGGCGACCTTGACCGTGTGCCGGGGGAAGGGCTGGAACCTGCGGTCGCCCTTACCGCCCTTGGCATAGCGCGGGATGATCTCGTGCGCGCCCCACTGCGCCACCGGGATGACCGGCGCACCGGTCATCAGGGCGACCCTGGCCGCACCGGTCTTGGCCGTCATCGGCCACAGGTCGGGGTCACGGGTCAGCGTGCCCTCGGGGTAGAACGCCACGCACTCGCCCTTGTTCACCGCCTCGACGGCGGCCCGGAAGGCGTGCGCGGCGTCCGCCGAGCCCCGGTAGACCGGGATCTGTCCGGCACCGTGCAGGATCCGGCCGATGACCGGCACCTTGAAGACGCCGGCCTTGCCGAGGAAGCGGGCCGGGCGCCCGGAGTCGTACTGGAAGTGGCCGTAGACCAGCGGGTCCAGGTAGGAGTTGTGGTTGATCACGGTGAGGAATCCCCCGGTCTCCGGGAAATTCTCCATTCCGCTCCAGTCGCGCTTGGTCAGCAGGAACAGCGGCGGCTTTCCGATGGCCGCCGCGAGGCGGTACCAGAATCCGTATCTGCGACGGGCCGCCTTCGTACTCCTGCCGGGCACGCGCACTCCTCCTTGCACAGTTTCTGCTGATCCTGACCGTACAAGTGTCTCCCGCGGCCGGACAGGCTGTCGAGGCACCCCCCGTACCGGGCGGCGCGAGCGGGCAGAATGGCGTGCTGTGAGCCCCCTCCGCTGGACCCTGGTCGTGCCGCTGAAGCCGCTGGCGCGCGCCAAGAGCAGGCTGGCCGACGCCACCGGGGCGCTGCGGCCCGAACTCGCCATGGCCTTCGCCCAGGACACCGTGGCGGCGGCGCTGGCCTGTCCCTCGGTGGCGCGGGTGCTGGTGGTCTCCGACGACGCGGTGGCCGGCGCGGCGCTGGCCCTGCTCGGCGCGGAGCTGCTGCCGGACCTCCCCGGGGCGGGACTCAACGCCGCGCTGGCCCACGGCGCCGAGGCGGCCCGCAGGCAGTTCGGGGCGGGGCGGGTGGCCGCGCTGTCGGCCGATCTGCCCGCGCTGCGCCCGGAGGAGCTGGACCGGGTGCTGTGCGCCGCCGCCGGGCAGCGGCGGGCCTTCCTGGCCGACGCCCAGGGCGTCGGCACCACCCTGCTGGCGGCCGCCGCGGGCGTACTGCTGCAGCCGGGCTTCGAGGGCGGCTCCCGGCTGCGCCACGCCCGTTCCGGCGCCCACGAGCTGACGCTCCCTGACGTCCCCTCGGTGCGCCGGGACGTGGACACCCTGGACGACCTCCGCGAGGCGCTGGCGCTGGGCACCGGGCCGCGTACGGCCGCCCTGGCGGCGCTGGTCGGCGGCTCCGGCGGGACGCCCGGCTGATCTAGGCTGAGGCCATGCAGGCAACGGCGTTCACGTACTCCCCGGAGACCCGCAGCGGTTCGGTGCTGCTCGACGACGGCACCCCGCTGGCCTTCGACGCCCCGGCGTTCGACGCCGGCGGGCTGCTGCTGCTCCGGCCGGGGCAGCGGGTCAGGATCGAGACCGAGGGCGACGGGGACGCGCGCCGCGTGGTGTTCCTGACGCTGCAGACCTTCTGAGGGTCCTTCGGGAGCCTCCCGGAACGAACTCGCCCGGAACGACGGACGGGCCGGGCGCCAGGGGGATGGTCCCCTGGTACCCGGCCCGTCGGCCAGCGCCTGCGGGTACTGCTCGGCCTGCGGTCAGGCCTTCTTGACGGCCCGCTTGGCGGGGGCCTTCTTGGCGACGGCCTTCTTCGCCGTGGTGGCCTTGACGGCCGTCTTCTTCGCCGCGACGGCCTTCTTGGCCGTGGTCGCCTTCTTGGCGGCCGGACGGGTCGCCGAGGCGGTGACCGTCTTCTTCGCCGGGGCCTTGGAGGCGGCCGAGGTCTTCTTGGCCGTGGTGGTCTTCTTGACGGCGGCCTTCTTGGCGGTCGTCTTCTTCGCCGGGGTCGTCGCCTTCACGGCCGTGACCTTCTTGGCAGCCGCGGCGGCGGAGGTCTTCTTGGCCGCTGCCTTCTTCACCGTCGCGGTGGCCTTCTTGGCGGTGGTCTTCTTCGCCGCCGCCTTCTTGGCCGCCGGGGAGCCGGCCGGGGCCGCCATCCCGCTCTTGCCCGGGGTCAGCGAGCCCTTGGGGGCCTTCTTGACCGACGGGCCGGTCTTCGGAAGCTTCTTCGAGCCGCTGACCAGGTCCTTGAAGCCCTGACCCGGACGGAAGCGGGGCACCGCGGTCTTCTTGACCTTGACCCGCTCGCCGGTCTGCGGGTTGCGGGCGAACCGCGCGGAGCGGTCCACCTTCTCGAAAGTGCCGAACCCGGTGACGGATACGCGGTCTCCCGCGGTCACCGCACGGACGATGGTGTCGAGCACAGCGTCCACTGCTTCTGCGGCGGCCCGACGGCCACCCAGCTGCTCGGCCACCGCTTCAACAAGCTGCGCCTTGTTCACGTCTTCCCCTTCGGAAACCAGTGCCCGGATGATTCTTTTTCGATCCGGGCTTTTCGCACGTTAGGCATGTATATGCGGCAATTCAAATACCAAACCTGCGAATCACCCTTGTGTCGCAATGGATTCGGCGTTCAGGACCCGGGTGGCAGCGGGAGCTCCCCACTGTCCAACGCGTCCGTGAAACGGGCCAACCTCCGTGCCGCTTCCGGGAGATCGCGCTTCGCCGCCTCGGTTACCAGGAGCAACGAACGGGTCAGCGCGGCCCGGATGGGCTCCGACACGTCCAGGGCACGCACCTGGGCGTGTGCCACCTTCAGCCGCGTGGCCACAAGCCTGTAGAGCTCGGCCTCGACAGCCTCCATCGCGTCTCCCGGGTCGGGGTCGCGAGGGGGTTGGTCGGCCGGACTCATGTGCTGATTGTGCCATCTGCGGGGAGTTGCACCTTCCGGAGCCTCAGTTCGACCTTACACAGAGTCACCGGAGGCAAGCCAACGGCCCCCCGGTTCGGTCGCTTGGACCGTTCCGGGGGGCCGTTGTGACGAACGCTCAAACTTCAGCCGTACGGCCGCGACGTGGGCTCAGCCGACGGGCTGGGTGCGCGGCTTGAAAGCGGGCCGCTCGGACTCGAACGCGGCGATCTCGGACTCCTGCTGGAGCGTGATGCTGATGTCGTCCAGGCCGTTGAGCAGCCGCCAGCGGACGTTCTCGTCCAGGTCGAACGAGGCGGTGACGCCCTCGGCGCGGACCTCGCGGGCCTCCAGGTCGACGGTGATCTCCGCGGTCGGGTCGGCCTCGACCAGGGCCCAGATCCGCTCCACGGTCTCCTGCGGGAGGATGACCGTCAGCAGGCCGTTCTTCAGCGAGTTGCCCCGGAAGATGTCGGCGAAGCGGGAGGAGATGACGGCCCTGAAGCCGTAGTTCTCCAGCGCCCAGACGGCGTGCTCGCGGGACGAGCCGGTGCCGAACTCGGGTCCGGCGACCAGGATGCTGGCCCCGGCGTACTGCGGCTGGTTGAGGACGAAGCCGTCGTCCTTGCGCCAGGCCTCGAAGAGGCCGTCCTCAAAACCGGTGCGGGTGACCTTCTTCAGCCAGTGCGCCGGGATGATCTGGTCGGTGTCGACGTTGCTGCGGCGCAGCGGGACGGCCCGGCCGGTGTGGGTGGTGAACTTCTCCATGGTGCTCAGGCCTCCACGAGCTGCTGGGCGTCGGTCAGGTCGGACGGCGAGGCCAGGTGGCCCAGGACGGCGGTGGCGGCGGCCACCTGCGGGGAGACCAGGTGGGTCCGCCCGCCCTTGCCCTGGCGGCCCTCGAAGTTGCGGTTGGAGGTCGAGGCGCAGCGCTCGCCCGGGGCCAGCTGGTCCGGGTTCATGCCCAGGCACATCGAGCAGCCCGCGTGCCGCCACTCGGCGCCGGCGGCGGTGAAGACCTTGTCCAGGCCCTCCTCGATGGCCTGCAGGGCGACCCGGACCGAGCCGGGGACGACCAGCATCCGCACCCCGTCGGCGACCTTGCGGCCCTCGACGACGGCGGCCGCGGCGCGCAGGTCCTCGATCCGGCCGTTGGTGCAGGAGCCGACGAACACCGCGTCGACCTGGACCTCGCGCAGCGGGGTGCCGGCGGTGAGGCCCATGTAGCGCAGGGCGTTCTCGGCGGCGATGCGCTCCTGCGGGTCCTCGTAGGAGGCCGGGTCGGGCACGTTGGAGCCCAGCGGGGCGCCCTGGCCGGGGTTGGTGCCCCAGGTGACGAAGGGGGTGAGCTCGGCGGCGTCGATGAAGACCTCCGCGTCGAACACCGCGTCCTCGTCGGTGGCCAGCGTGTTCCAGTAGGCCACCGCGTCGTCCCAGTCGCCGCCCTTGGGGGCGTGGTCGCGGCCCTCCAGGTAGGCGTAGGTGGTCTCGTCGGGGGCGATCATGCCGGCCCGGGCGCCGGCCTCGATCGACATGTTGCAGATGGTCATCCGGGCCTCCATGGAGAGGCTGCGGATGGCCGAGCCGCGGTACTCCAGGACGTAGCCCTGGCCGCCGCCGGTACCGATCTTGGCGATCACCGCCAGGATCAGGTCCTTCGCGGTGACGCCCTCCGCCAGCTCGCCCTCGACCGTGATCGCCATGGTCCTGAACGGGGCCAGCGGCAGGGTCTGGGTGGCCAGCACGTGCTCGACCTGGCTGGTACCGATACCGAACGCCAGTGCGCCGAAGGCGCCGTGGGTGGAGGTGTGCGAGTCACCGCAGACCACCGTGGTGCCGGGCTGGGTCAGGCCCAGCTGCGGACCCACCACGTGCACCACGCCCTGCTCGACGTCGCCCAGCGAGTGCAGCCGGACGCCGAACTCCGCGCAGTTGGCGCGCAGCGTCTCCAGCTGGACCCGGGAGACCGGGTCGGCGATGGGCTTGTCGATGTCCAGGGTGGGGGTGTTGTGGTCCTCGGTGGCGATGGTGAGGTCGGTGCGGCGGACCTTGCGGCCGGCCAGGCGCAGCCCGTCGAACGCCTGCGGGCTGGTCACCTCGTGGAGCAGGTGCAGATCGATGAAGAGAAGGTCGGGCTCGCCCTCGGCTCGCCTGACGACATGGTCGTCCCAGACCTTCTCCGCGAGTGTGCGTCCCATCACTGTCCCTCCGACCGGCTGCATCGTCGGTCTACGTGTTGTCATTGCTTGCCCCTGACGGGGTCCTGGGGGCTGCTGTTCCCAAGAGTGGCGCAGATCCCAGAGAATTGAACTTGCGTCTCGCGATCTGAGACTGCAATATCAGCGCATGGACAACTCTAGTGGCGTCGGCGTTCTCGACAAGGCTGCTCTGGTGCTGAGCGCGCTGGAGTCAGGCCCCGCAACCCTGGCCGGACTGGTGGCCGCGACCGGACTGGCGCGGCCGACCGCGCACCGGCTGGCCGTCGCGTTGGAACACCACCGACTCGTGACCCGTGACATGCAGGGTCGTTTCATTCTCGGCCCGCGACTGTCGGAACTCTCGGCGGCGGCCGGCGAGGACCGGCTGCTGGCGACGGCGGGACCGGTGCTCACGCATCTGCGCGACGTCACCGGCGAGAGCGCGCAGCTCTACCGCCGCCAGGGTGACCTGCGCATCTGCGTGGCCGCGGCGGAGCGGCTCTCCGGGCTGCGGGACACCGTGCCGGTCGGCTCCACGCTGCCGATGAAGGCCGGCTCCGCGGCCCAGGTGCTGCTGGCCTGGGAGGAGCCGGAGCGGCTGCACCGCGGCCTGCAGGGCGCGCGGTTCACCGCGACGGCGCTGTCCGGGGTGCGGCGGCGCGGCTGGGCCCAGTCCATCGGCGAGCGCGAGCCGGGGGTGGCCTCGGTCTCCGCGCCGGTGCGGGGGCCCTCCAACCGGGTGGTGGCCGCGGTGTCCGTGTCCGGACCGATCGAGCGGCTGTCGCGGCACCCCGGGAGGCTGCATGCGCAGGCCATCATCGAGGCGGCGGGACGGCTGACCGAGGCGCTCCGTAGGGCTTGAAGCCCAGCGGCGTCTGTCGGATTTCGACTGCGGACCGTAGGTGGTTGGCCGCGCAGTTCCCCGCGCCCCTGGCGGGCTGCAACTGGCTCAGTTGCAAACGTGCAGGGGCGCGGGGAACTGCGCGACAAGCCAGGCACAGCGTCAGGACGGTGCGCCGCCGTAGAAGACCACGAACGCCCCGTACAGGCCCGAGACCAGGGCTGCGGCGGCCAGTACCACCAGCAGGGTGCCCCGGGAGCGCAGTCGGGACAGTGAGGCCGCCAGCGGGAACAGCAGCGGGATCGCCGGCATCAGGAAGCGGGCCAGTGGGGGGTACGGCGAGCCGTTGCCGAGGTCGATGGCCAGCAGGCCCGCGCTGAACACCAGCAGCACCAGGGGTTGCCGCTGCAGTAGGGCGATCGCGAAGAGCAGCAGGTAGGCGAAGACCGTGAGCGCCATCACCGCGTAGGCCAGCGGGATCCCGGAGGCCGCCCGGTGGCTCAGGAACACCTGCTCGAACCACTTCACCGTGGCCGCGCCGCCGTCGAAGCTGGAGCCCCAGGCCCGCTGTATCCGGAAGTACGCGCCCCAGGAGTGCTCCACCCGGCCCACGTACAGGATGTAGCCGACCCAGCCGAGCGGCGCCAGCACCCCGGCGGTCAGCGGTCGCCACCAGTGCACCGAACCGCGTCCGCGCAGGCAGCGGTACAGCTCCACCGCAGCCGCCGCGGCCACCGCCGCGGTGAGGGCCATCGCGCTCGGCCGGCTCAGCCCGGCGAGCAGGCACAGCAGTCCGGCCGTCAGCCAGCGCCGGTCCAGCACCGCGTACAGGGTCCACACCGCGAGGCAGCTGAACAGCGCCTCCGAGTAGGCCGTGTTCTCCAGCACGGCCAGCGGCAGCACCCCCCAGAGCACCGCGGCGACCACACCGGCCCGGTGCCCGTGGCAGCGCGCGGCCACCGCGTACGCGCCCCAGGCCGCGCCGATCCCGCTCAACGAGGCGACCAGCACCAGCGCGGTGCCCGGCGACACCGGGAGCACCGCTCTGACCGCCTCGGCCAGCCAGGGGAACAGCGGCAGGAAGGCACGCGTGCTGTAGGCGATCCCATGGCTGCCGACCAGCCCGTTGGTCGACCCGTACCCGTGCTCGACGATGCGGACGTACCAGCCCGCGTCCCACAGGGTTCCGAGCCGGTGCAGCACGGGCCGGTGCCGGCTCGACCCGACGCCCAGCAGCATCAGCACCCCGACCACCCGGACCGCGCAGTAGCCGAGCAGGGCCGGCGCGGCGGCGCGGAGCAGCGGGAACGACCGGACCGCGGTCCGCGGCGAGAGCCACTGACGGGGGATCTGCGGTCGGGTTCCGGCCGGGGCGGTCGCTGTCATGGTCGACAACGCTAAGCGAATGCTGTTCGAATTCAGGGAAGATTCTGGGACTCAGCCCGAATTCTTGTCCGGCTCGTGATTTCTCAGTCCTTCGGGCGATGCCTGCCCGACAGGGTGAGCGCCCGCTGGTAGGCCCAGTAGAGCAGGACCGCGGCGAACACCAGGCACCAGCTGACGGCCAGCGGCGCGCTGGGTCCACGGCCCAGGCCGAACACCAGGGCGAGGGCCGGGACCAGGGTCACCGGCCCGGCGGCGTACCAGGCCAGGAAGATGAACGGCCCCATGCTGCCCATCCCGGTCGGCGAGTACATCAGCTCCTGCCGGGACGGGCCGCGGCAGGCGTTCACCATCGCGGCCGCGGTGAGCGGCAGAGCGACCAGCGGCGCCAGCCACACCGCCGCGCCGGCCCCGGCGAGCACGGCCACCGCGGCGCCGACCGCTCCCAGGCCCACGCTCGCCAGCGCCGGGACCACCGCGTGACGGAGCATCAGCTCGCCGTACGGGTACGGCGACCAGCCGGCCCGGCGCGGATCGTCCGCCTCCACCCGGGCCGGTTCCGCGAGTTGGGCCGCCGCCAGGTAGCCGAAGGACACCGAGCAGGCGGTGATCAGCAGCCGGTCCACACCGCTCGCCGCCACCGCCGCGGGCGCCAGCAGCAGGGCCGGCGCCGAGAAGAGCACCGCCCGGCCGAGCCGCGACGGCGCCCGGAGCAGGGCGGTGAGGTCCCGCCAGGGGACGGCCAGCCAGGGCCGGGTGGGCGGCGGGATCCGCAGCCTGACCCGGCGGGCCCGCTGGTCGGACTGCGCCATCACCATCCGGGCCGAGCGCAGTTCGGCGGTGCGCAGCGCCGCCGCGACACCGGCCGCGGTACGGGCCCGGTGCCGCAGGCTGCTCAGCGGGATGTACGCGGCCGCCCGGTACGCCAGCACCATGGCCACCGCCGTCAGCAGCACCAGCGGGACCAGCGCCGCCCAGCCGCCGGGGACCGCGGCCGTGGTGGGGGTGAGTCCGACCAGCGCCGGCCAGCCCCAGGGGCCGGACCACATCTCGACCCGCTCCAGCGGCGTGGAGCGGTGCCCGTTCCAGGCCAGGGCGCTCTGTGCGGCCAGCAGCAGCACCAGCACCGCGACCACCGGGGTGGCCCTGCGGACGAAGCGCGCCACCCGCTCGTAACGCTCGACGGCCACGGCGCAGCAGGTCGCCAGCAGCGGCACGCACACTCCGCCGCCCAGCGCCCAGCCGAAGGCGGGCAGGAAGCCGGTCCGGTCCATCAGCCCCAGCGCCACCCCCGACGCGGCGGCCGCCAGCATTCCGGGGACCAGCGCGACCGCGCAGGAGGTCCAGAACCAGGGCCGCAGCACCGGCCCTGGCCGCAGCGGCTGCGCCAGCAGCCAGTCCACGGTGGCCCTCGGGGCGACCACCGGGCCACGCCACAGCGCGTCCCTGGCCACCACCAGGATCAGGCCGAGGCTCAGCGCGCACACCCCGGCGGGCAGCGCGGCGAGCAGTTGGGCGCCGTGGGCGGTGTAGTCGGTGCCCATCGAGGCGTTGGCGAAGGCGCCGATGGAGAACATCCCGCCCCAGGCGAGGACGATCATCATGCCGACGTAGACGGTGTAGCCGATCTGGCCCGCCCGCGAACGGCGGTGCGGGGCGCGCAGGGCGCGCAGCAGGGCCAGGGTGTCGCCGGTCCAGTCGACCCACTCGCTCTCGGCGGACTCCGGCGGGGCGCCACCGTCGGCGAGGCTCACCGCGCTCCCCCGACGGCGGTCCCCGGGAAGGCCGTCGGCAGCACGGCCTCCGGGGTGCCCTGGGCCAGCAGCACGCCGTCCTCCAGCAGCAGCACCCGGTCGGCGACGTGCATCGCCAGGTCCGGGTGGTGGGTGGCGAGCAGGACCGCCACCCCGTCCGCGAGTTCGGCCTTCAGCAGGTCGGCCAGCCGCTGCCGGGCGCCGGGGTCGAGCCGCTGCTCGGGCTCGTCCAGGATCAGCAGGTCGCGCGGGCGGACCAGGGCCGAGGCCAGCAGCAGCGACTGCAGCTGGCCGGAGGAGAGCGATCCCGGCAGTGCCTCGGCGTGTTCGGCCAGGCCGCGGTCGGCCAGGGCGCGGTCCACCCAGTGCAGCGGCTCCTCCACCCCGTGCGCCACGGCCACCAGGGCCAGGTGCTCACGCACCGTCAGATCCGGGTAGCAGGCCGAGACGTCGCCGACGACCGCGAGCCTGGCCCGGACCCGGGGGTCGTTCTCGTCCATGGGAACGCCGTCGAGCTTCACCGTGCCGCTGGTGGGGGTGTCCCGCCCGGCCGCCAGCCGCAGCATGGTCGACTTGCCCGAGCCGTTGTGGCCGACCAGGGCGACGCACTCACCGGCCGCCAGGTCCAGGTCGACCGGCTGCAGTGCGACCCTGCCGCCGTAGCGCCGACTGACCTGATGCAGCGCCAGCAGCGGCGGACGTGCGGCTTTCCTGCTGCTCTGCTTCTTCGCCTGAGCCATGCGCGCTGCCGGCCTCTCAGAATGCGCTCGCAGGCATACGCTCGCCTGCATACTCTCGCCCGGATACAAAAAATGGCCCTTTCGGGCCTTCAGTTTGCCTTGCTGGGGTACCAGGACTCGAACCTAGACTAAGTGAACCAGAATCACTCGTGCTGCCAATTACACCATACCCCAAGGGGGGTTCAACCAGTTCCCCGGTGAACACTCCGGGGAGAACAATACCTGACCAGCGGCATGATCCACACCAGCAACGCAGCAGGCCCCCGACCGGAGCTGGGGGCCTGCTGTGACGTACCCCCGACCGGATTCGAACCGGCGCTACTGCCGTGAGAGGGCAGCGTGCTAGGCCGCTACACAACGGGGGCAAGCTTTGGTGATCCTGCTTCGTCGCCTCGGGGACCGGAGCCTTCCGGACCGTGTCCGGTGCGCTGGGTCGACCCGATGGTGAGGGTGGAGGATCTGGTACCCCCGACCGGATTCGAACCGGCGCTACTGCCGTGAGAGGGCAGCGTGCTAGGCCGCTACACAACGGGGGCTTGATCTTCTTCAACTCGGTGGTGCGTACCCCCGACCGGATTCGAACCGGCGCTACTGCCGTGAGAGGGCAGCGTGCTAGGCCGCTACACAACGGGGGCTCACGAGAACGGATCTCGTAAGGGAACTGCGCTGGGGTACCAGGACTCGAACCTAGACTAAATGAACCAGAATCACTCGTGCTGCCAATTACACCATACCCCATTGGCTGTCCAGGTGATCTTGGTGAGAGTTTCTGGTTCTCTCCCCGTCCCTCCCGGGCGGCGCAACAAGAAGAACGTTACCCGATGGGGGGCATCGCACCAAAATCGATAAGCCCAGCCCCCGGCGGCGGTCGCTCCGCCGGGGGCGGGACCCGGATCAGGCCCGGGTGCGCTCCAGCGCGGCCCGCAGCCGGCGCAGGGTCTCCTCCCGGCCCAGCAGTTCCATCGACTCGAACAGCGGCGGCGAGACCCGGCGGCCGGTGACCGCGACCCGCAGCGGGGTGAAGGCGAACTTGGGCTTGATGCCCAGGCCGTCCACCAGGGCGGCGCGCAGGGCGGCCTGGATGTCGTCCGGGTCGAAGCCCGGCAGCGCCTCCAGCGCCGCGATGCTGGCCTCCAGCACCGGGGCGGCGTCGGGGGTGAGCACCTTCTCGGCGTCGGCCGGGTCGAGCGCGAAGTCCTCGGGGGCGACGAAGAGGAAGCCGAGCATGCCGACCACCTCGCCGAGCACCACCATCCGCTCCTGGGTCAGCGGGGCGGCCGCGATCAGCAGGTCCAGCTGGGCGTCGGTCGGGCCCTCGGCGGCGAACAGGCCGGCCGCGGTGAGGTAGGGGACCAGCCGGCGGACGAACTCGGCGGGGGCCAGCGCGCGCAGGTGCTCGGCGTTGATCGCCTCGGCCTTCTTCAGGTCGAATCGCGCCGGGTTGGCGTTCACCTTGGCGATGTCGAAGGCGGCGACCATCTCCTCCATGGAGAAGCGGTCCCGGTCCTCGGCCAGCGACCAGCCGAGCAGCGCCAGGTAGTTGAGCAGCCCTTCGGGCAGGAAGCCGCGCTCGCGGTAGAGGTTGAGCGAGGCCTGCGGGTCGCGCTTGGACAGCTTCTTGTTGCCCTCGCCCATGACGTAGGGCAGGTGCCCGAACTGCGGGGTGGGCCCGGTGGCGATGCCCAGCTCGGCCAGCGCGCCGTAGAGCGCGATCTGACGGGGGGTGGAGGAGAGCAGGTCCTCGCCGCGCAGCACGTGGGTGATCCCCATCAGCGCGTCGTCCACCGGGTTGACCAGGGTGTAGAGCGGGGCGCCGTTGGCCCGGACGATGCCGTAGTCGGGCACGTTCTCCGGGGTGAAGGTCAGCTCGCCGCGGACCAGGTCGGTGAAGGTGATCGGCGCGTCGGGCATCCGGAAGCGGACGATCGGGCTGCGCCCCTCGGCCTGGTACGCCGCGATCTGATCGGCGCTCAGGTCACGGCAGTGGCCGTCGTACCCGGAGGGCTTCCCGGCCGCGCGGGCGGCCTCGCGGCGGGCGTCCAGCTCCTCGGTGGAGCAGTAGCAGTGGTACGCGCGGCCGGACTCCAGCAGTTTGGCGGCCACGTCGGCGTAGATGTCCATCCGCTGCGACTGCCGGTACGGCGCGTGCGGGCCGCCGACCTCGGGCCCCTCGTCCCAGTCGAAGCCCAGCCAGCGCATGGCGTCCAGCAGCTGGTTGTAGGAGTCCTCGGAGTCGCGGGCCGCGTCGGTGTCCTCGATCCGGAACACCAGGGTGCCGCCGTTGTGCCGGGCGAAGGCCCAGTTGAACAGGGCGGTGCGGACCAGGCCGACGTGCGGGTTGCCGGTCGGGGAGGGACAGAAGCGGACCCGGACGGTGGGGTCGAGCTCGCTTGCGGTGTTAGCCACGCTTGATCACCTTGTTGGTGAGAGTGCCGATGCCTTCGATGGAGACGGCGACCTCGTCGCCGACGTTCAGGGGTCCGACGCCCGCGGGGGTGCCGGTGAGGATGACGTCGCCGGGCAGCAGCGTCATCGCCTCGGTGATGTGGACGATCAGGTCCGCGACCGAGCGCACCATCTGCGAGGTGCGGCCGGCCTGGCGCAGCTCGCCGTTGACGGTGCAGGTCACCGCCAGGTCGGCCGGGTCGAGGTCGGTCTCGATCCAGGGGCCGAGCGGGCAGGAGGTGTCGAAGCCCTTGGCCCGGGCCCACTGGCCCTCGCGCTGCTGGACGTCGCGCGCGGTGACGTCGTTGGCGCAGGTGTAGCCGAAGACCACCTCGGGCACCCGCTCGTGCGGCACGTCGCGGCACATCCGGCCGATGACCACGGCCAGCTCGGCCTCGTACTGGACGTCGGAGGAGAACGGCGGGTAGGCGATGTTCTCGGTGGGGCCGACCACGGCGGTCGAGGGCTTGAAGAAGGTGAGCGGGACCTCGGGGACCTCGTTGCCGAGCTCCGCCGCGTGGGCGGCGTAGTTGCGCCCCACCGCGACGATCTTGTTGGGGAGCATCGGCGGCAGCAGCCGCACGTCCTTCAGCGGCAGCACCTGACCGGTCGGCTGCAGGTCGCCGAAGGGGTGGCCGGAGAGCACGTGCAGGGTCAGCGACTCCGGTCGGGCGGCGTCCCCTTCCACCACACCGAAGGAAACGGTCCCCTCACTGGAAAACCTGGCGATACGCACGGTGGCTGCTGTCCTCTTCGGGCTCGCGGATGCTGACTCCGCCAGCCTATCCGCCGATACGCCGAGGGCCCCGCCGGTTCCTGGCCGGCAGGGCCCTCGGTGTGCTCGGTCCACTACTCCTGGTCGGTCCGGACCGGTGCGACCATCAGATTGGTGCGCCGCGGGTTGGCGGTCTGCTGGGGCAGTTCGGCCTGCTCGGTCGCGGAGCTGCGGAGCGCGGGGGCCCCGTCGACGGGCAGGGAGGCGAGAGTCGTCCGGCGCGGGTTGGCGGTCGGACGGAAGCTCATCGTCGTCTTGGTGGACACGCGGACTACCTCACAGGGGCAGAAGGACGGAAGATCGGATGCGCATCAGGATCTCATTCCACACAGGAGCCTCTTCGCACTACCTCAACTCCTGTGAGTTTGCTCACTTCTGGCTCGCGAAGTTCCGACAGTTACGACATTGTGCCCTGTTGAGACAAACAGACATCCTGTGGCAGACCGGACAAAATCATCACGGGGCGTGACACTGTTCGAACACGCGGCACGCTACTCCTGTCCGAAACGTGCGGTATTCCAGGGGGATCGACCCACAATCCGTCAAGAGGAAGCGGCAGAGAGTAACCAAAATGGCTACCCTGTGTCGCCCCTTGTTGCACGTGCGGCACTGTGCTGAAATTCCACGGACCGCCGGAGGCCGCCCCTCCACTGCGCTACTGCCAGCGCCGGGGCCCACTCCTACGGCGGCACGGGCACACAACAGGGTCTGTTGAAACAGGACCCGGGCCCGCCCGAAACTCGACACCGTCCTGCTTCCGCGTACGCGTGGACAGGGCGCCTGGTCCAGAGGTTGCGACGCTAGTGCAGGGACGTATCAAGAGGGGTGGCGGCGGCCCGGGCGACCCGGCGGACCGCGAAGCAGCCGTTCGTCAGCAGCAGGCGCCCCCGGCGCCGGCTGGTGACCCGGGCCGGGAGGGCGGCGGCTCCACGAGCAGCCGACAGCGGACCGCGGACGCCGCGAAGGCCCGAATAGGACGGCTCACGCCGACCCGGGTCACCGGTATGCGGCGGTACGCGCTGAGCAACTGGCGCATCCGGACCAGGCTGACCGCACTGCTGATCCTCCCGGTGATCGCGGCCATGGTGCTGGGTGGATTCCGCATCCAGGCCTCGCTGCAGACCCAGCAGCAGCTCTCCAAGGCCTCCCAGCTCGGTGAGCTCGCCCAGAGCGCGACCCTGCTGGCGACCGCGCTGGAGGACGAGCGCGACACCTCGGCGGGTATCGCCACCGCCAAGGGGGACAAGACCGCTGACGCCATCGCGGCGGCGTTCAAGATCACCACCACCCGGCAGATCAACTTCACCAAGCTGACCAACAACCTGAACTTCGCCGACCTGCCCGGCAACGGCGTCGACATCAAGAGCATCGACAAGAACCTGGACGGGATCGCCCTGATCCGGCAGGAGTCGTTCGCCCACGGCGGCAGCAACATCCTGCAGTCCGTCAACGCCTACGACGGCCTGATCAAGCCGCTGCTGACGCTCAGCCAGGACATCGCCCTGGCCTCCAGCAACTCCGCGCTGATCCAGAGCACCCGTGCGCTCCAGGAGTTCTCGCAGTGGAAGGAGGACCAGTCGATCATCCGCGCGGTGATCAGCGCCTCCCTCGCGTCCGACCCGGTGGCACTGCAGCCCGGCGACCGGGCCTACGCCGCCGCCGCCCAGACCGACGCCCAGAACGCGGAGAGCACCTTCGAGGGCCTCTACGGCGGAGGCGTGACAGCCGCCAAGACGTTCTCCGCGACCTGGGCCAACAACATCAACGTCAAGCGGGCGACCTCGTTCTCGAACAGCGTCCTCGCGACCGGCGAGGGCTTCGCCGCCGTCCCGAACGTGCCGCCGTACAGCGACTGGGACGCTGAGGCCACCACCCAGATCAGCCTCATGGGCCAGGCCGAGAACGTCCTGGTCCTCGGCCTGAACGCGCAGACCAGCAGCCTGTCCAGCGCGGCCAAGACCGACGCCATCGTCAACTCGGTGCTGATCGGCCTGGTCCTGCTGGTCGCCATCGTCGGCGCCGTGATCGTGGCCCGGTCCATGGTCCGCACGCTGAGCCGGATGCAGCACGCGGCCGAGGACGTCGCCGAGAACCGGCTGCCGGAGCTGGTCCGCACGCTGTCCGAGTCGGACCCGCAGGACGTGGACACCTCGGTCGCACCGATCGGCATCAACACCACGGACGAGATCGGCCACGTGGCCCGAGCGTTCGACCAGGTGCACGCGCAGGCCGTCCGTCTGGCCGCCGAGCAGGCCCTGCTGCGAGGCAACATCAACGCGATGTTCACCAACCTCTCGCGCCGCTCCCAGGGCCTGATCCAGCGCCAGCTGTCGATGATCTCCGAGCTGGAGAGCCGCGAGGCCGACCCGGACCAGCTGGCCAGCCTCTTCAAGCTGGACCACCTCGCCACCCGTATGCGCCGCAACGGTGAGAACCTGCTGGTCCTCGCCGGTGAGGACCCCGGCCGCCGGTGGACCCGCCCGGTCCCGCTGGTCGACGTGCTCCGCGCCGCCGCCTCCGAGGTGGAGCAGTACGAGCGGATCGAGCTGGCCTCGGTGCCCACCGCCGACGTGGCCGGACGAGTCGTCAACGACCTCGTCCACCTGCTCGCCGAGCTGCTGGAGAACGCGACCTCGTTCTCCAGCCCGCAGACCCGGGTCCGGGTCACCGGCCACGCGCTGCCGGACGGCCGGGTGCTGGTCGAGATCCACGACACCGGCATCGGCCTCTCCCCCGACGACCTGGCCGAGATCAACGAGCGCCTGGCGAACCCGCCGGTGGTGGACGTCTCCGTCTCCCGCCGCATGGGCCTCTTCGTGGTCGGTCGACTCTCGCTGCGTCACGGCATCCGGATCCAGCTGCGTCCCAGCGACTCCGGCGGCACCACCGCGCTGGTCATGCTGCCCGTGGACGTCACCAACGCGGCGGAGCGCCGCGGCGGCGCGGCCGGCCCCGGCCAGCAGCGGCCGCAGGGCGCGCCCGGCCAGAACCCCGGCGGACCCGGCGGCGTGGGCATGCAGCAGCAGCGCGGCGCGATGCCCCAGGCCCCCGGTCGTGCGCCGCTGAGCGGCGGCCCGGCCGGCGGTCCCGGCGGACGGCCCTCGCTTCCCCCGCAGCCCGCTCCGCAGCCGGGCCTGCCCCGGCGCAGCGACACCCCCGGTCTGCCCCAGGGCTCCTCGCCGATGGGCGCCCCGGCGCCCGGCGGCCGCCCCGGCGGCCAGCAGCAGCCCGCACACGCCCAGCAGGACCCGACGCTGCAGAGCATGGCGCAGCAGGGCGGCCAGCAGCAGCGCGGTCCGCAGGGTCCGTTCGCACCGCAGCAGCCGCAGCAGCAGGGCATGCAGTCCCAGGGCCTGCAGCCGCCGGTCCCGCTGGACGAGCAGGGCCTGTGGGCCGAGCAGCCGCAGCACGGCTCGCCCGCCCCGACCGGCCGCGCAGCAGCCCCGGCCGCACGGCCCCAGGGTCCGGACGCCATGGACAGCACCGCGCAGTTCGCCCGGCCGCACTTCGACGAGGAGCCGGCCCGGCCGATCCCGCCGCAGCCGACGCCGCCGCGACCGGTCGAGCCGCAGTCCTTCGCACCGCAGCAGCCGCAGCAGCCCCAGCGGCCGCCGCAGGCCCCGTCCCAGCCGGTCCCGCCGCAGCAGCAGGTCCCGTCGCAGCCGGTGGCGCTCCCCGTCCCGGACGCGGCGAGCCACCCGCTGACCCGGGCCCTGCCGCCGGCCGAGGCCGGTGCGGGCAGCTCGCCGATCTTCGAGGCGATGGAGTCCAACTGGTTCCGCAGCGGCCGTGCCGACCGGATGCGGGCGGTGCAGGTCACGCCGACCGGGCCGGACAGCCCGGAGCAGGCGCCCGCGCAGGCCCCGGCACCGCAGCGGCCGTCGCAGAACCGCTTCCAGCGCCCCGGCACCTCGGCGCCCCAGCCGCCGGTCCAGCAGGGGCCGGGCTCGGTCCAGCCGCCGCAGCAGTCCCAGTACCCGCAGCGTCCGGGGACCTCCGCCCCGTCCGTCGACGCGCCGTTCGGTGCTCCGCCGCAGCGGCCGATGCCGCAGCGCGGGGTCGGCGAGGGCATGCCCTCGGGCGCCAGCGCCACCGGTCAGTGGCGGACCTCCGCCAACGACGAGGTGTGGCGCCGGGCCGAGCAGGTCCGCGAACCCAGTGCCGGCGGGGTGCTCCCCTCCGGCCTCCCCCGCCGGGTGCCCAAGGCCAACCTGGTCCCGGGCACCGCGGAGTCCGCCCCGGCGGAAGGTCCCCAGCCCCAGGTCTCCCGTTCCCCCGAGGAGGTGCGCGGCCGGCTCACCAACCTGCGCCGCGGCATCCAGCAGGGACGTCAGGCCGGAGCAGGCGGCTCGAACCAGCCCAACCCCGGCGGCAACGCGGGCCCGTACGGCACCAACCCCCAGGAGCGTTGATTCAGATGAGTCAGATGTCCCAAGCGGCACACAATCTGAACTGGTTGATCACCAACTTCGTGGACAACACCCCCGGGGTGTCGCACACGGTGGTGGTCTCCGCCGACGGCCTCCTGCTCGCGATGTCCGAGGGCTTC
>NZ_JOEH01000034.1 GCF_000719095.1 Streptacidiphilus jeojiense
TTGGCGTTGACTTTTGGCACGCTGTTGAGTTCTCAAGGTACGGACGCTTCCTTCGAGCGGCTTTCACACCAGCCCTCCGGGCGCTTCCTTCGTTTTCCAGCTTAGCAGATTCGTTTCGGCCGGTCGAACCAGTCGAATTCCGTTTCCAGCTGCACTGGCGGCGAATTTCCCCGCCGTTGTCAGAAAGCTTATCAGGCTTTCTGACCCGCTTTCGCGGCCCGCATCCCCGTCACAGCGCGAACAGCATCGACCCGGCATTTCTGCCAGATTCCCTGCTGGATTTCGACTGCCCGTGGGGGCGAGGTGTCAGAGACTACTCACCTGCCATGCGACTTGTCCAATCGCAGGCAACTGCTCGAACCTACCCGGCCTCGGCAGGCCCGTCAACGGCTTTGCTGGGGGGAGTTTCCAGCTGCTCCAGCTCGATGCCCGGGGCCGCCAGCAGGACGTCGCCGGCCAGGTGGACGATGCTCTCCTCGCCCGTGCCCAGGTCGGCGACGCGGTAGCGCTCGACCAGGAGCGGGCCGCTGTCGGTGGCGTGGATGTCGGTGGCCTCAAGGGTCCAGCCCTGGTCGATGGTGTGCGGTGCCAGCACCGGATCGGTGAAGTGCACCAGGCGCAGCCGGGTCGCGCCGCCGGGCTGGAGCCGGAGCAGGCGGGCCGTGGCAACGAGGAAGGCCGGGGAGCGGCCCATGAAGGCGTGGGCGCGCTCGGTGCCCTCGCGGGCGTGCTCGCCGGTGGGGTCGTCCTGGTGGCTGCGGACCCAGCTGAGGCCGTCCAGCAGGCCGCCTCGGATCTGCCAGCCCCGGTGCCGGAGCTCCAGCCGGAGCGGGCGGCTGTGCAGGTCGAGGGTGAGGTCGATCGAGCCCTCGGGCTCGCCCGAGGCGGAGAAGGTCTGCGCTGTGTAGCGCCAGCCGGACGGGCCGCGGGCGCAGCTGAAGCGTTCCTCGCCGAGAGGGGTGTCGTCGTGCGTGTCGTGGAAGGAGTAGCGGCCGCTGGGCATGGTCCGACTCTATGGGTGGACAGCGGTGTGGCCGGCCTCCCGGGGTCGGGAGGCCGGCCACACCAACGCTCACTGCAGACTACTCACAGCGCTACCGCTGTCAGTGCCGCTGCCGGATCAGTAGCGGTACTGCTCCGGCTTGTACGGGCCCTCGACCGGGACGCCGATGTAGGCGGCCTGCTCGTCCGTCAGAACGGTGAGCTTGACGCCCAGGGCGTCCAGGTGGAGGCGGGCGACCTTCTCGTCCAGGTGCTTGGGCAGCACGTAGACGCCGACCGGGTACTCCTCGGTCTTGGTGAAGAGCTCGATCTGCGCGATGGTCTGGTTCGCGAAGGAGTTGGACATCACGAACGACGGGTGACCGGTCGCGTTGCCCAGGTTCAGCAGACGGCCCTCGGACAGCATGATGATGGTGTGGCCGTCCGCGAAGCGCCACTCGTGGACCTGCGGCTTGACCTCGGTCCGGACGATGCCCGGCAGCTTGGAGAGGCCGGCGATGTCGATCTCGTTGTCGAAGTGGCCGATGTTGCCGACGATGGCCTGGTGCTTCATCTTCTCCATCTGGCTGGCAAGGATGATGTCCTTGTTGCCGGTGGTGGTGATGAAGATGTCGGCGATGCCGACGACGTCGTCCAGGGTGGTGACCTGGTAGCCGTCCATCGCCGCCTGCAGGGCGCAGATCGGGTCGACCTCGGTGACGATGACGCGGGCGCCCTGGCCGCGGAGCGACTCGGCGCAGCCCTTGCCGACGTCGCCGTAGCCGCAGACCACGGCGACCTTGCCGCCGATGAGGACGTCGGTGGCGCGGTTGATGCCGTCGATCAGCGAGTGGCGGCAGCCGTACTTGTTGTCGAACTTCGACTTGGTGACGGCGTCGTTGACGTTGATGGCCGGGAACAGCAGGCTGCCGTCGCGGAACATCTCGTACAGGCGGTGCACGCCGGTGGTGGTCTCCTCGGTGACGCCCTTGATCGCGGCGGCGGCCTCGGTCCACTTGCGCGGGGACTCCTTGAGGGTGCGGTTGAGCACCTCCAGGACGATCCGGAACTCGTCGTTGTCAGCGGTCGAGGGGTCCGGCGCGGCGCCGGCCTTCTCGAACTCGACGCCCTTGTGGATCAGCATCGTGGCGTCGCCGCCGTCGTCGAGGATCATGTTGGGGCCGACCTCGCCGGGCCAGGTGAGCGCCTGCTCGGTGCACCACCAGTAGTCCTCCAGCGTCTCGCCCTTCCAGGCGAAGACCGGGACGCCCTGCGGGTTCTCCGGGGTGCCCTCGGGGCCGACCGCGATCGCGGCGGCGGCGTGGTCCTGGGTGGAGAAGATGTTGCAGGAACACCAGCGGACGTCGGCACCCAGCGCGGTGAGCGTCTCGATGAGCACGGCGGTCTGGATGGTCATGTGGAGCGAGCCGGTGATGCGGGCGCCGGCCAGCGGCTGCGAGGCCGCGTACTCCTTGCGGATGGACATCAGGCCGGGCATCTCGTGCTCGGCCAGCTGGATCTCCTTGCGCCCGAAGGCGGCCAGGGAGAGGTCGGCAACCTTGAAGTCACCGGTGGGAGTTGCGGACATGCTTGGTCTCCATCGCTATCGCTACGAGGCGCCGGCTGCGCCGGCCCGGGCAGTGTGGACCGCAGGCACGACGAACAGCGCCGACGTCGCGCGGATGCGCGGGCCTGCGGGGTCGTACCTGGTGCGGCCCAGTGCGTCGGAGGCCCTCTCTCCCTCGGCTGGCCCGGAGCACGTCCTCCCTCGCGGGACGACCTGCCCGAACTCACCGACCGCCATCAGCAGCGACGTCTGGCTCTGTGACGAATCTACACCGACCCGCCGACGCGCTGCCCGCAGGACTGCAGGATTCGGCCTCGGGGGTGTGTGATGGATTCGAGAGGACAGGCGTACATTCCGATACGCACGGTCGAATCTTCGTCCTGGGGCGCGTCCTGGGGACGCGGCGGATGGGGTGGAGTGGATGTCGGTGCCTTGGAGCGGCAGCGGGCTGCCGCCTGCGGCCGCTGAGCGCATGGCCGAGGTCAGGGCGAGCGGGACCTGGACCTCGGCATTGTCGACCGGGGAGTTCGCGGCGATCCGTTCGGTCGGGTTCGAGCCGGTCGGGCAGGTGATGGGGTCGGCGGTCTACCACGTCGGCCGGAGCGGCCGCTACTGGGGCTATCACGACTGCCTCTTCCCCGGAGCCGGCTACGGCTTCAGCTACGGCAATGTGGGCAACGCGCCGATCGCGGTGTCCGGGCAGGGGTCGCCGGCTGCGGCGCTGGTGGCCGTCTTCAACAACGCACGGCAGAGCGCGCTGCAGCGGATGACGGCGGAGTGCCTGGCGCTGGGCGGCGACGGGGTGGTGTCGGCGGCCCTCACCATGGCCCCGTTCGCGGCCCAGCCGAACTGCCTGGAGTTCAAGGTGATCGGGACGGCGGTACGGGCGCAGGGGCCGGTGCGGCCGAAGCACCCGTTCACCTCGCACCTGGACGGGCAGGGCTTCGGCAAACTGGTCGCCTCCGGGTGGGTGCCGGTCGAGCTGCTGGTGGGGATGTCGATCGGAGTGCGCCACGACGACTACCGCACCCAGTCGCAGAGCTACTCCTGGCGCAATATCGAGGTGACCGGGTGGAGCGACCTGATCCACGAGGTCCGCTCCGACGCCCGCCGGCAGCTGCAGCTCCAGGGCTCCCGGCAGGGCGGCGACGCGGTCATCATGGCCAGCAGCGATCTGCGGGTCTGGCGCGAGTCCTGCCTGCGCGCCCGCAACCGCAGCAACTCCGAGCAGGAGGACCATGTCGCCGAGTCGACGATGGTGGGCACCACCATCGCCAGGTTCAAGGCCCGGCGCGAGCCTCCCCGGACGCTCTCGGTGATGCCTCTGGGCGACCGCGGCGAGCTGCTGAAGCGGCGGCTGGCCGCCGTCGCGTCCAGCCCCTACGGGGACCGGGCGCAGTACCAGCGGCTGGTGCAGGAACTGAACGAGACGGGTGGCTAGCGCCTCCGGGCCACCGGCCGGCCGAACCCACTGGAACCAAACCGACTGTCCGACCGACTGTCCGAACTGCTTGGTGTGACGAGGGGTAGCGAGATGACGAACACGGAGCCGAACGCCCAGGGTGTTCCGGCAGATGCGATGCGGCGGCTGGCCGAGCTGGAGCCGGGCAAGCCCGGTTCGATCTTCACCAGTGACCTGTCGGTGAACGAGTTCCTGCTGGTGCGGGAGGCCGGCTTCAAGCCGATCGGCCTGGTGCTGGGCAGCTCGATCTACCACGTGGGCATCCAGATCGGCCGCTGGGGCAAGAACCAGGAACTGGAGACGCTCAGTCAGGCCATGTACCACGCCCGCGAGTTGGCCATGACCCGGATGGAGGCCGAGGCCGCGGCGCTGGGCGCGGACGGGATCGTCGGGGTGCGGCTCACGGTCGAGGCGCGCGAGTTCGGCAACGACGTGGCCGAATTCATCGCGATCGGCACCGCCGTGAAGGCGGACAACCCGCCCCCCGGCGGTGGCAGCTGGCGGAACAACAAGGGCCAGCCCTTCACCTCGGACCTGTCCGGCCAGGACTTCTGGACCCTGATCCGGGCCGGCTACGCACCGCTGGGCATGGTGATGGGCACCTGCGTCTACCACATCGCCCACCAGAAGATGGGCGCGGTCTTCTCCAACCTCGGCAAGAACGTGGAGATCGAGCAGTTCACCCAGGCCCTCTACGACGCCCGCGAGCTGGCCATGGCGCGGATGCAGGCGGAGGCGGAGGCGCTGCACGCCGAGGGCGTCGTCGGTGTGCAGCTGAACGCGCACAACCACCGCTGGGGCGGTCACACCACCGAGTTCTTCTCCATCGGCACGGCGGTGCGCCCGCTGCGGGCCGACCACGAGATCGAGCGGCCGACGATGGTGCTGAGCCTCGACGGGTGAGAAGCTTCCAAGGTCCGGTTGGTGTTGACGCAGGGATGGACGACGCAGGGGATGGACGATGAGTGAGCAGGACCCGTTGCCCGCGCGGCCGGAGGACCTGAACGGCAGCGTCGAGGGCGCGGACGGTGCCGTCGACGGCGTGGCCGAGGCTCCGGAGGCGTCGATCGACATGCTGGCGGCCGCGTTGCGCCAGGACTCGGCGGACCTGGACATCTATGTCAGGGTGCTGACCGATTCGCTGGCCGACGCGCTGCCGCCCGGGTCGGTGGCCTTCGAGCGCAAGCGGTCGGTCGGGGACCGGCTGGCCGGCCGGGAGGGCAGGGTCGAGAAGCTCGAGGTCTCACTGGACGACCGGCGGCTGATCCTCACCCTGGCGCACGGACGCCCCCAGGGCGAGGTCGCCACCGTGGTGCGCGGGGTCGTGCTGTCCCGCAAGCCGGTGGCCCTGGACGAGTGGGCCACCGCGCTGGCGACTGCGGTCTCGCTGCGGGCACGCTCCGACGCCCGGGCCCGGGCCGCACTGCAGAAGCTGGTGCTCGGGGGCTGACCCCGGCGGCTCGTCCGAGGGGTTCAGCGAGGGGGTTCAGCGAGGGGTTCGACCCGGCATCACTCGTCCGAGTGGTATTCGCCCCGGGTTCCGGTCTTTTCCGCCGGAACCCGGGGCGTCTGTCGGTCCCCGGGTGTACTTATTGGGTCAGCGAGACCGTGGCACGGAACACCGTGCTGCGGGCTCCGGCGGATGCCCCGGTGACGAGCAGGTCGGTACCTCGGCCGTGGGCGGGAATGAACGCGGATTCACCGCGACGAAGAGTGAGTGAGCTACCGTCCGCGTCGGTGAGGACCGCGGTCCCCTCGGTGCAGAGCAGGATCTGCGGGGTCCTCGTGGGAATGCGGTGGCTGCCGGCGTCGGCCGGGTCCAGCAGGTAGCGGGAGAGCCGGAACTCGTCGATGGGCGTCGGGTAGAGCTCCTCGCCGTCCGAGTCGGGGACCGGGACGGGGCGCAGCACGCCGGGGTCGGTGCTGCGGAAGTGAACGATACGGAGCAGTTCGGGGACGTCCACGTGCTTGGGCGTCAGCCCGCAGCGGAGCACATTGTCCGAGTTGGCCATGAGTTCGACGCCGATGCCGCTGAGGTAGGCGTGCGGGATCCCGGCGCCGAGATAGAGCGCCTCGCCCGGCTGCAGCCGGACGTGGTTGAGGAGCAGCGCCGCGATGGCCCCGGGGTCGTCCGGGAACGCACGGCCGAGGGCGGCGTAGGAAGCCAGGGCGGAGTGGATCTCCGCGGACAGGTCGCCGGGCCGGTCCGCGGCGGCGCGCTCCAGGGCGGCGGCGGTGTCGGCCACGGTTTCGCGGACCCTGGCCGGGTCGGTGGTGAGGACGAGGGTCAGCGCCTCGCGGAGGGCCTCCTCCTCGGGCTTGGAGCGCAGGACCTCGACCAGTTGCGCGAGTGCGGGTACGGCCAGGCTCTCCAGGAGCCGTGCGGTCTCGTGCGGTGCGCGGAATCCGCAGAGCCCTTCGAACGCGCCGGCGTCGGCGTCGTCGAGGGCGCAGATGAGTTCGGGCTTGTGGTTGGCGTCCTTGTAGTTGCGGTAGGGGGCGTCGATGGGCACGCCGCGGCGCTCCTCGTCGGCGAACCCGGCCTTGGCCTGCTCCAGATCCGGGTGGACCTGGAGCGAGAGCGGCTCGCCCGCGGCCAGGACCTTGAGGAGGAAGGGAAGGGTGGGGCCGAAGCGCTCCACGACCGCTGAGCCGAGCTCGCCCTCGGGGTCGGCGGCGATGACGGCGTCCAGGGTCTGCGGACCACGCTCCCGGGCGACGGTGGAGGGCGCGCCGGGGTGGGCGCCCATCCACAGCTCGGCCTGCGGCTCGCCGGTGGCCGGGGTGCCGAGCAGGGCCGGCAGGGCGGTACGGGAACCCCAGGCGTAGGGACGGATGGTGTTGCTGAGGCGGTCCACGGTGAGATTCCTGATTCTGGCGGTCAATGAGAGGAGGTTCCGGTGGTCGGCCGTTCCACGGGAGTTCTGTCCATGGGAGTTCTAGGTGTCGGCCGGTGCCGCTCCGGCGGCGACGTCGGCGGCGCCGGAGGAGGCGAGACCGAGGTAGGCGGCGGCGAAGTCGGTCAGGGCGACGAGTTCCGCGATCGCTTCCAGGTCGTCGGAGTGCGCGCTGACCAGCTCGCCGACGGCGATCTGATGGTCCGTGGCCAGGCGTCGCGCCCGGGCCAGGATCCGACGCGAGGTCGGCGGCCGGGACGGGCCGCGGTCGACCTGCTGGTCGGCCCGTTCGTCGACGGCGGGGTCCGAGCGGTGATCCGAGCGGTGGTCGGGTTGCGGGTCGAGGTACTGGTCGGGGTGCTGCTCCGGCTCCGGCGAGCGGTGCAGCAGCAGCACCTTGAGCCTGAGCTCGGCCCCGTCCTCGGTCCGGTCCCGGAAGAAGTCGTCCTCGTCGGGATCGGGCGCGAGGTGTCCGGCCAGCAGGCCGTACTGGGTGCTCAGGGCCTCGGGCAGGGTTGCCGGGACGGCCGGGCGACCCGCCAGGTCGGCCAGCACGGCGGCGAACCTCAGGGCCACCGCTCCGGTGCAGGGGCCGTCGCTCCACAGCAGCGGCAGCACCCCGTCGAGTTGCACCGCGAGGGTCTTGGCCGGGTTGCCATAGGTCTCCGCGCCGGGCCGGCAGCGCACCGCGACCTCGTCGAGCCGGTCGGCCGCGGCCTGCACCGAGCCGGGCCCGGCATCGACCACTCCGACCAGGTCGGTCAGGGCGAGGGCCGGGGCGAGCAGACCCCAGAGCGACGAGGGGAGCTCCCGGGGCAGGTCACCCTCCCGGAACGCGGTGCGGTGGCCCGGTGCCCCGGTCGGGGGCACGAAGGGCAGTGGCAGGCCCCGGGTCTGCAGCGCCGCCTCGGAGAGCGGGCTGTCCGCCGGGGCGACGACGACGTTGGAGCAGCCGCGGGCATAGCCCTGCTCCAGCAGGGAGACCAGGCCGGGCTCGGTCCCGGTGCCGGACAGCGCGAGCAGCAGATCGGACGGTCCTGCCCAACCGGGCAGGTTCCACACCAGGGCGGAAGTGAAGGCGATGGCGGAGCCTGCGGGGTCGTCCGCGGTGCTCGGGCGGAGCACGGTGACCGGACAGCTGCCGTTGCCGAGGGCGGCGAGCAGTTCCCCGGCCAGGGCGGCGGTGCCGTGGCCGGCGACGAAGACCGCCCGGGGCCGCCCTTCGGGGTTGAGCCGGTCGAGGCCGGCTTCCCCGGCCAAGCGGACCGCGGTGCGCACGGTGGCCCCGGCGGAGGCCAGATCGAGCAGGACCTCGGTGTCGTCGGCACGCGCCAACTCATCGGGGTTGTCGAGCACCCATTCCTCGATCATGCGTTGGCCTCCCGGGCGGGGACGGTGGCGGCGGTCAGGCCGAGCGCCGGGCCTCGTCGATGAGCAGCACCGGGATGCCGTCGCGTACGGGGTAGGCCAGGCCGCAGTCGGCGGAGGTGCAGATGAGTTCCTGCTCCGACTCGCGCAGCGGGGAGTGGCACTGCGGGCAGGCGAAGATCTCCAGCAGGGCGGGGTCGATGCTCATGGCCGGTGCGCTCCGAGAGGGGACGGGAGGGATGGGGACAGGGGCGGCGTTCCGCCCCTGGTGGCTACCGTACCGCCGCCGCCCGGCAGGCCGGGACGGCAGGGGCACGGCGGCGGTACGGGACACAGCAGTTCGGCGCGGGCCGGGCCGGCCGGCCCGGAAAGACCGGTAGACCCGGCCGGACCGACTGACCGACGGACCGTCAGATCGACGGGCCGTCAGCCGCGGACGATGGCGAGCACGTCGTCGCGGACCTTCGCCATGGTCGCCTCGTCGCGGGCCTCGACATTGAGCCGGAGCAGCGGCTCGGTGTTGGAGGCACGGAGGTTGAACCACCAGTCCCCGGCGGTGACGGTCATACCGTCGAGCTCGTCGAAGGTCACCCCCGGGGTCGCGGCGTAGGCCTCGCGGACGGCGGCGCTGCTCGCGGCCTGGTCCGCGACGGTGCTGTTGATCTCGCCGGAGGCGGCGTAGCGGTCGTACTCGGCCACCAGCTCGGACAGGGTGCCCTGCTGGGTGCCGAGGGCGGCCAGCACGTGCATGGCGGCCAGCATGCCGGTGTCGGCGCGCCAGAAGTCGCGGAAGTAGTAGTGCGCGGAGTGCTCGCCGCCGAAGACGGCGCCGGTGCGGGCCATCTCCTGCTTGATGAAGGAGTGTCCGACGCGGGTCCGGACGACCTTGCCGCCGTGCTCGCGGACGACCTCGGGGACGCTCCAGGAGGTGATCAGATTGTGGATGATCGTCGGCTGCTCCTCACCGTCCGCCTTGGCCCGGGCCAGTTCGCGCACGGCGACCAGGGCGGTGATGGCGGAGGGCGAGACCGGCTCGCCGCGCTCGTCGACGACGAAGCAGCGGTCGGCGTCGCCGTCGAAGGCGAGACCGATGTCGGCGCCCACCTCGCGGACCTTGGCCTGCAGATCGACCAGGTTCTTCGGGTCCAGCGGGTTGGCCTCGTGGTTGGGGAAGGTGCCGTCGAGCTCGAAGTACATCGGCACGATCTCCAGCGGGAGGCCGCCGAGCACGGTGGGAACGGTGTGGCCGCCCATGCCGTTGCCCGCGTCCACGGCGACCTTCAACGGACGGATGCCGCTGAGGTCGACCAGCCCGTTCAGGTGGTCGGCGTAGGGCTGCAGCTCGTCCTGCTGGGTGATGGTCCCGGTAGCGGCGTCCGAGGCGGGGACGGTGACGGTGTCGTCCTCGGCGGTCCAGGACTCGACCAGTTCGCGGATCTCCACCAGGCCGGTGTCCTCGCCGACCGGGGAGGCGCCGGCCCGGCACATCTTGATGCCGTTGTACTGGGCCGGGTTGTGGCTCGCGGTGAACATGGCGCCGGGCAGGTCGAGCTTGCCGCTGGCGAAGTAGAGCTGGTCGGTGGAGCAGAGACCGATCTCGACCACGTCGGCGCCCTGGGCCGCGGCCCCCTCGGCGAAGGCGCGGGACAGCCCCGGGGAGGACGGGCGCATGTCGTGTCCGGTGACGATCGCGTCCGCACCGGTGACGAGTACGAAAGCGGCACCGAAGGCGCGGGCGAGCGGCACGTCCCACTGGTCGGGGACGACGCCGCGCACGTCGTACGCCTTCACGATCTGCTTCAGGTCACGCACTCGGGATCTCCGCCATTCTGGTCTGCGGTCACAGGTCTGCGGTCACAGCTGGTAGGGGGAGATTACCCGGTGCATGTTAAGGACGGGCTGTGAGCAGGCTACTGCTGCGGGTCGGGCGACCGCAGTACCCGGAGGTGGCCCCGTCGGCCGACCTCGGTGGGGTCGGCCGGGCTGCCGCCGTCCTGACGGCGCACCGGGGGCTTGGCCGCCTCACGGACCGCGTTGGCCAGGGCTTCGAGATCGTCGCCGCTGGGCCGGATCGGGCCGGAGTCGACGGTGAGCCGTACCACCTCCCAACCACGCGGGGCGGTGAGCCGCTCGGAGTGCTCGGCGCAGAGGTCGTAGCAGTGCGGTTCGGCGTAGGTCGCGAGCGGGCCGAGGACCGCGGTCGAGTCCGCGTAGACGTACGTCAGCGTCGCGACGGCGGGACGACCGCACGCGGTGCGCGAACAGCGACGTACAGGGCTCACGACGATGGACGGTACCTCACCGGGCGACCTGTCCGCGACGACTCGCCCCGTGTCGCCGCAATCCGGCGCCGCGTCGCCGGAGTTCAGCGGTCCCCGGAGCCTCTAAGCTGCCGGGATGGACAGACCAGCAGGCTCGGGCCGTCGCCCTCGCCGACGTGACCGGCACGGCCGCGGACTGCGCGGGCCGCTCGCGCCCCCGCAGGTGCCGCTGTCGCTCAGCCGCTCCGAGCTCTTCGACGACTACGTGCGCGAGTCCGTGGAGCGGCTGGAGCGACGCTGGCCGCAGCTGACCTCGGTGGAGTTCGCCGTGCAGGACGTCCCGGCCCCGCTGCCCGGGGAGCCGGAGGCGGACCTGGAGAACGTCCGCGCCGAGGACGTGCCGCTGGGCCGGCTGATCCCGGCAGGCCAGGGCCGGCCGGACCGGATCGTGGTGTTCCGGCGGCCGGTGGAGACCCGGGCCAAGGGACGCGACGAGCGCGCCGCGCTGGTCCACGAGATCGTCGTGGAGCAGGTCGCCGAGCTGCTCGGGATGGACCCCGACGCGGTCGACCCCGCCCCGGACGGCGACTGACCCGCCCCCACCCGACCCCGACGCCCCGAGCTGTCAGCGCGTCAGGATCGAGTTGTCCTGCAGGGCGTGCGGGATCTGCACGGTGCTGCGGTCGTCGACCATCTGCTGGATGGTGAACGCCGGGACCGAGCCGCTCTTACGAGTGATCATGCGCGCCGCGTAGACGCTGCCGCCGGACACCGGTTCGACCGTCACCGCGTACGTTCCGTTGCCCGGTGCCTTGGGGGTCACCGCCACGGTGGCCCCGGCCGGGATGGAGACGCTGGTGCTGGTCGGGGTGGAGCCGGAGCCGACCGTACCGACCTTCACCACGGCCGCCGTGTCGGTGGCCGTGAGCAGCAGCGTGGTGTCGCTGCCGGTGCTGCCGGCTGCTGTGGCCCGCTGGCCGATCGAACCGCTGCCGGCCAGGTAGCCGGTGTCGGTCCCGCTCTTGCCGCCGCGGACCACCTGGATCCCGGCGACCACCGGGGTGGCCTGCTTGGGGTCGGTGGGGGTGAGCCGCAGCGCCGCCGGCTGGCCGCGGGTGATGTTCCCGAGGTCGACCGTGGTCACCATCCCTGCCTTGACGTGCACGGTCTCATGCCCGGCCGGCGTGATCCAGCCGGTCTGCGAGGCGAGTTGCACCTTCAGGTCGGCGTCGTCCGTCCCCGGGGCGGCCACCACCAGGGTGGCGTCGCTGAGGTCGCCCGGCAGCCCGGAGACGACCTGGGTGCCCGCCGCGGTGGTGGCCGGGATCCAGTCGGCGCCCTTGGAGCCGCTGTCGGCGTGCAGGGCGGCGGCCACCCGGCCGCTGCGGACCAGCACGTGCACGGCCAGCGAGCTGTTCTCGTTGCCCGGGCCGATCAGGGTGGACAGCAGCAGTGAGGCGGTGCCGCCGGCCGGCACATTGATGTTGGCGGCCGTGGTGTTGTCCACCTCGCCGTTGGGGCCGAGGATCTGGATGTCCACGTCGGCCGCGGTCGCCTCGGCGTTGCTGAGCTCCAGGTAGTCGGTGCTGCCCTTGTCCGTGTCCGCCCCGGAGAACCAGAACTCGGTGCCGGGGGCGGTGCAGCCGGTGCCCGAGAGCGTCGTGCCGATGCCGCTGGTGATCTGCTGGACCGTGAAGCCGGGCGCGGTGCTGCCGTCGGACTCGGCCAGCAGCGCCGGGGCCTTGTCACCGCCGACCGCCTTGGCCGTGGTGCTGCCACCGGCCGCGGTCTGCTTGACGAGCGCCTTGGAGCCGTTCCCGCCGGCGGTGAGGCTGCCGAGCGAGGCACCGCTGGCGGTGCTGGAGGCGGAGGCGCTGCTGCCGGAACCGCTCGCGGCCGCCGAACCGGCGCCGGCGAGCCCGCCCGGCACGGCGAGGCTGTAGCCGGTGCTGCCGCTCCCGCCCTGCAGCGGCGGCGGGCAGATGAGCGTGCTGTGCTGAACCGCCGTCAGCACGGTGGCCCCGGTGACCGCTGCCTGCCCGGTCGGCGGATGCACCTCGGCGATGCCGACAGCGAGGGCCAGCACACCGACGGCGGCGAGCAGGGACTGGGTGGTACGGCTGATCATCACTCAGCTCCCGGCTTCGTCGTTCGGGTGGCGGACCGGCTGCTGCGCCTGCAGCCACGGGTCGTCCGGCGGCAGCGAACCGTAGGCGCCGGCCGGCGCGTCGTGCGCGGCCCCGGCCTGGTTGGGCACCGCCGCCGGAGCCGCGCCGCCGTTCCAGTCGTAGCCGTGCGGGGGCGCGGGCTGCTGGGCGTACTGGGGGTCGGCGTACTGCTGCGGATCGGCGTACTGCTGCGGCTGGACCGGGTAGCCCTGCTCGTCGTAGTACGGCTGCGGCGGCTGCTCCGGATAGGGCGGGTACGGCTGCCCCTGGTAGGCCGGGTCATGGTAGCCGGGGCCCTGGTACGCCGGGTCCTGGTAACCGGCGTCCGGATAGCCCTGTGCCGCGTAGCCGGGGTCCTGGTACGCCGGGTCTCCGTACGCCGGGTCCTGGTACTGCTGCCCGGGGTAGGCCGCGTACACCGGCTGCTCCGGGACGGGCTGCTGGTACGGGGGCGGCTCGGCGGCGGGCTGCTGCTGGAAGGCGGCCGCCTCCGCGAAGGCCGGAGCCCCCGCCGGAGCCGCCGCGGCCGGAGCCTCCGCCGGTTCCCCGGCCCGGCCGTCCGTACCTGCGTCCGCGCCCGGGTCCTCGGCCGCCAGGCGGCGGGCCCGGCGGGAACCGGGCAGCGGCGGCTCGGCCGCCGCCTGCTGGTCCACGTCGCCCTCGTCCGGCAGGTCGTCGTCGTTGTGGTCGCGCCGCCCGGGAAGGGCCAGCACCAGCACCACCAGGGCCAGGAAGCCCTGCCCGGCGATCCAGGCCAGGTGCACCGGGCTCTCGTGGTAGCTGACCGCGAGCCGGCCGCCGGCCGCCGGCAGCTGGAAGCCCTGCGCCCAGCCGTCCACGGTGACCGCCGTCAGCGCCTTGCCGTCCACGGTGGCCCGCCAGGCGGGGTCGGCCGCGTCGGCGATCCGCAGCACCCGGCCCTCGGCCCCGGCCGGGATGGTCGCGTCGACCGCGACGGCACCCGCGGGGACGGCGGTGTCCGCGGCCCCGGGCGTCTGGATGACGGCCCTGGACACATTGGCGGTGATCCGCCAGATGCTGGCGTCCTGCTGCTGGTTCACCCGGGTCAGTCCCGCGGTGGCGTTCAGGGTGTCGTTGACCTTGGTGCTGACCGGCGCCTGCACCAGCACGTACTGGATGGCGTACCCGGCCAGCGCGTCGGCCTGGTCGCCGCCGGCCCCGGCGACCAGGTTGGCGACCAGCGCGTTGAGGTTGCTGGAGGGTCCGGCCGCGATGGTGGTCTCGGCGCTGCCGACGGTGGGCCCGGCACCGCGCGCCAGCGAGTAGCTGACGACCCCTCCGTTATTGCTGGTGCTGAGCACCAGGGTGCGGATCTGGTCGACGGTGTCGGCCTGCTCGGCGATGAAGGCCGGGACCAGTTGGCCGTTGCCGCGGTGCAGCGGGCCGCCGGCGCCGTTGAGCAGCCACCACCCGGCGGCGGCGACAGGCGCCAGTCCGGCGGTGACCAGCACCAGCGCGGCGACCGGCTGGCGCCAGCCGAAGTCGATACCGGCGACCCGGGCGCGGGCGCCGTCGGCGCCGATGGCGGCGGCGGACAGCAGCGCGATCCCGGCGATCAGGGTGGCGGGTCCGGCCCAGGCGGAGACGGCCTGCGCCCCCGGTCCCGGAACGACCTTGGTGGTGCCGACCAGGACCGCGCCGAGGATGGCGACCGAGGCGGCACCCCAGGCGACCGCCACCGCGCGGCGGCGGTCGGCGCGCAGCAGCGCGGCGAGGGCGGCCAGCACGATGCCGACGACCAGGATGCCGGGCACGGCCCCGCTGCCTCCGGGGTCGAGCAGCAGCAGTCCGGTGGGCGTCGCGGTGGCACCGACGGCGCCGGGGATGCCGGCCTCCAGCAGCAGCCGGGCCGGGTGCGTCAGCAGCCCCAGCGACCAGGGCGCGAGCACCAGCAGCGGGGTGCCGACGATGGCCAGGCAGCGCGGGCCGAGGCTGCGCAGCACGTCCGGGCCCTGTCCGAAGGCGCCGCCGCGCAGGAACGCGGCGAGCAGCGCGCCGAGGGCCAGCAGCAGGCCCAGCAGCCAGGCCAGCGGCACGAAGGCGGTGGTGAGGGTGAGCAGCAGGGCGGCGACCCAGGCGCTGCGCCAGCCGGGACGGCCGCCCTTGGCCGCGGTCTCGCTGCGGATGCCGAGGCCCACGGCGATCGCCGCGGCGCGGGCCAGCGGCGGCAGCAGCATGGCGAGCACCGCGGTGCCGAGCCGGCCCTGCGCCAGCGCGCCGGTCGCGGCGGGCAGCAGCGCGTAGCCGGCGCTGGCCCAGGCCCGGACCAGCCGGGAGTCGATCAGCGGCCGGGAGACCAGGTAGGCGGAGACCCCGGACAGCGGCACGGAGAGCAGCAGCAGCAGGGTGACCGCGAGCCCGGGGTTGCCCAGGGTGATCGTCCCCAGCGCGGCCAGCACGCCGAGGTACGGGGGCGCCCCGCCGGACGAACCGACGCCGGTGGCCTGCCAGGAGGCGGCGTACTGCCGCCACAGCTCCATTGCGCCGCCGGGGGTGGGCAGCAGCGCGCCCCCGTAGAGGGTGCCGCTGCCGAGCAGGCCGCGGCAGGCGATCAGGGTGAGCACCAGCAGTCCGGCGAAGAGCACCGGGGCGGGCTTGCGGGCGATCCGCTTGATCCTGGCGAACTGCTCGATCTCCAGGAATTCCGAGTCGTCGTCGACCGGGCCCGACTCGACCGAGCCGTGCCGGCTGGACTGGGCCTCGTTGCCGGTCTTCCCGGCGAACTCGGCGACCAGGTTCTCCACCGCGGCCCGGGTGGTGGCGCCGGGCGCGGGGAACAGGCTGCGGTCGTCGAGCGCGTCCGGTCTGCGGGTCCGTCCCCGGCGGACCCGGCCGCCGAGGATCCGGCCGAAGCGCAGCAGCACCTGGGCCAGCCCGGCGAACTCGTCCACGGCCTGGCCGGGGGTCTTGCCGAGCAGGTAGCCGAGGGCCCGCAGCACGGTGCTGAGGGTGATCCGCAGCAGCAGGTACGGCAGCAGCGCGGTACGGGAGTTGACCAGCAGGGTGTAGACGGCGCCGGACTTGTCGACCCGGTGCGGGCGGTCCGAGCGGGCGCAGTCGACCGGGCGGCGCTCGCGGCTGGCCGCCTCGGCGTGCCGCAGCACGGCGTCGGGGGCGACCACGGTGCGGTGGCCCGCGGCGGCGACCCGCCAGCAGAGGTCGACGTCGTCGCGCATCAGCGGCAGCACCGGGTCGAAGCCGCCCAGTTCCTCGAAGACGTCGCGGCGGATCAGCATGCCGGCGCTGGAGACCGAGAGCACCGGACGGACCTGGTCGCGCTGGCCCTGGTCCTGCTCGCGCCGGTCCAGGCCGGTCCAACGGCGCCCGCTGCGGGCGATGCTGACGCCGACCTCCAGCAGTTGCCTGCGGTCGTACCAGCTGCGCAGCTTGGGGCCGACCACGGCGGCGCTGGGGGTGGTCTCGGCCACCTGCAGCAGCTTCAGCAGGGCGTCGGGGCGGGGTTCGCAGTCGTCGTGGAGCAGCCACAGCCATTCCACCGGTTCGACCGAGGTGCCCGCGCCGAACTGCTCGTCGGCGAGCTCGTCGTGGTGCCCCAGCGGGTCGCCGAACTGGTCGTGCGCGGCGCCGCCGACCGGGTCGTAGCCGCTGGCGGAGATGGCGTAGGGCAGGTCGTGGGGGCGCAGCGGCGAGGTGGCGCGCACGGTCTCGTTGACGGCGGTGCCGAAGCCGGTGCGGCGTCCGAACTGGTGCACGGCGTCCGGGCCGAGGGCGTCGGACAGCAGTTGCAGCGACTGGTCGGCGGAGCCGGTGTCGGCCGCGAGGACGCGCTGGACCTGGCGCTCCTGGCCGAGCAGCCCGTTCAGGGCCTGCGGCAGCCAGCGGGCGCCGTCGTGGCTGACCAGGACGGCGGTGACCAGGTGCCTCGGGTAGGCGGGGGGCCGCTGGGGAGCGGGTTGGCCGTAGGGACTCGTCGCTGTGGCAGTCATCGCGGTGGGTGGCCCCGGTTCGCTGAGTGGCTGAGTGCTGGATGAGCGCCCCACACTAACGGTTGCGACTGAGGGCGTTGAGTGCCGGTGTGGAAATAGCAGCGGCAGGGGTTCCGGATGTGCTCCCGGGCCGGGCCCGGTACCCGGTCATCGCTCCGGACGCGTCAGAGCCCCGCCGACCTGGGTGGACCAGGGATGGTCGGCGGGGCTCTGCGGAGGTTCGAATCAGACCACGGCCTTCTTGAGGCGGCGCCGCTCCCGTTCGGAGAGGCCGCCCCAGATACCGAAGCGCTCGTCGTTGGCCAGCGCGTACTCCAGGCATTCGGAACGGACCTCGCAGGCGAGGCACACCTTCTTGGCCTCCCTGGTCGATCCCCCCTTCTCCGGGAAGAACGACTCAGGATCGGTCTGGGCGCACAAGGCGCGTTCCTGCCAGCCAAGCTCTTCCTCGCCGGCGTCCTCGTCGGCGATCATCAACTCAAAGAGCTCGCTCATCAGCGCGCCTCCTGCCCCTCTTCAGCGTGCGTCCCCGTGGTGCGGTCGTTGCCTTTGCGACTGAACGACACGAGTGAAATTACAAGTGCGCAACTCTGGCCCAGTCAAGCCATGCTCTGGTATTGGGCCCGGGATTCACTCCCTGGAACCAAGCCGCCACCATAAGTGTGCATAACCGGGCAAACCGGATGAGCCGTCATTCGCGTCCCGTGCAACCCCACGGAGGGGAGGACGAGGACTGCGAAGAACCCGGTTGCACAGCAGCCCCAGGAGGCAGTGCCGAAACACGGGCGTTGAGCGCGTCGTTCCCGGCGATCTTGACCGGCAAACCCGAGAGGTGATTTATCCCCCGATCGGGTGATGTCAGCCACTGTCCGGAGGGTCAGGTTTGACAGCGGGTAGGAGAAAAGGATGTGCTGTCGGCTATGTCAGAGCAGCGCGTCCACTCCGAGAGCCTCGTCACTGAGCTCCGCCGTGCCGCCAGTGCGCTCTGTTGCCGCTGTAGCTAGGGCCTGACCTCCGGTCGGGCCCTGTGGTCGTTCCCGGTGCCGAACCTCCCGGTCGCCGCGTGCGGCCCCTTAGGGAAGCACCCACCCCCAGCCGCAGCGCCAGCAAGGACATCACCCCATGTCTTCGTTCCCACCCCCGGTGCCGGGTTCCGGCACGGTTTCGCCCTGGGCCGACGGGCTCAGCGACGTCAGCATCGCCGGCGACCCGCTCGCCTGGCCGCACCTCGCGCCCGCACCGCTGCCCCACCCCGTCAGCGTCGGCGACTTCGCCGCCCTGGCCCGACGGGTCGCCGCCGACCGCGACCGCTGGCGCCCGCTGGTCCGCTACGACGCACTGACCCGTTGGTACGCGCGGCTGGAGACCGGGGCCGGGTACGAGGTGTGGCTGCTCAGCTGGCTGCCCGGGCAGGGCAGCGGACGGCACGACCACGGCCGTTCGTCCGGCGTGCTCACGGTCCTGGAAGGCGAACTGACGGAGCGTTCGCTCACCGGCGCCGGGCAGTCGGAACGGCTGCTCGCCGAGGGCGCGCAGCGGGTGTTCGCCCCCGGCTACCTGCACGAGATGGTCAACACCTCGCTGGAGCCAGCCGTGAGCCTGCACGTCTACTTCCCCGGACTCACCGAGATGACCCCGTACGGATCGGGCTGGGGACGGCAGCAGCAGGCACAGCCGCAGGCGCCGACCCAGGCACAGCCGCAGCAAGCGGTGGCCGAGGCGCTCCCGGAGCACTGACCGCACCGATCGCACCGACCCGGTCCGCCGTCCGGGCGAGCAGCCGCAGGGCGGTGCCCGCGAGCACCACGCACAGGGCGCCGGCGTAGGCCGGCTGCTGCATACCGCGGCCCAGCACGATCATCACCTCGGCCGCCGCCGGCAGGGCCAGCCACTCCCAGCCGCCGTCCAGCGCGACCAGGCCCACCACCAGCAGCCCGTACCAGGGGTAGCCCGGAGCCGCCAGGAACAGTGCCGTGCCGGTGACCGTGAGCGCCCCGCGCCACGGCCGGGCCGGGTCGCCGTAGCGCAGCACCAGCAGCACGGCCGCCAGCAGCACCGCCGCGACCAGGGCGGGGAGCTCCCGCTGCGGCAGTCCCAGCAGGGTGAGCAGGCCGAACCGGGTGCCCTGGTCGTAGCCCTCCTCCTGGAGGTAGCCGGGCAGGTAGCCGAGCACGGCCGGGCCGGAGAGCAGCACGTAGGGCAGGTAGCAGAGCAGGAAGGTCAGCGTGGCGACGGCGGGCACCACCACGTCGCGCCAGGCCGGGCGCCGGCGCAGCACCCCGGCCAGCGCGCCGGGGAGGACCAGGGCCGGGATGAGCTTGGTCGCCACGGCGGCCCCGAGCAGCGCCCCGGCCCCGGTTCTCCGGCCCTGGGCCGCCCCGGCGAGTCCGCAGACCACCAGCAGCACCCCCAGGGTGTCCACATGGGCGTCGTTGACCGCCCACATCGCCACCCCGGGGCACCAGCCCCAGAGCGCCGCCCGGTGCAGCGGCGCCCGGTTCCGGCGCAGCACCAGCAGCAGCGCGGCCGTGGTGGTCACCGCCAGCGCCGCTCCGCCGACCTGTGCGGTGCGCACCCCGTGGCCGCCGGTGAGCCGGCCGGCCTCGTACAGGCCGAGGAACCAGACCTCGGCGACCGGCGGGTAGATGGTGTGCACGGTCGGCCGGTTCAGGTGGGTGCAGACCGACCCGGCCTGGTGCAGGTCCCAGCCCTGGCAGGAACCGGTGACCGGGAACAGCGCGGGATCGGCGGCGCGGAGGTGAGCCAGCGCCGGGTCGGTCGGGGCATAGGTGTACGGCGAGATCCCGGCCGCCTGGACATGGCCGTCCCAGAGGTAGCGGTAGGCGTCGTCGCTGGTCCGGGGTGGTGCGAGCAGTCCGGTGAGGGCGACGGCAGCGGAGCCGGCCAGCACCAGCGCGGCGGTGTGCCGCAGCGGGACCCGGCGCAGCAGCAGCACCGCGAGCGCGAACAGCAGGCCGTCGGCGACGTACAGGTGGTGCAGCGGGCCGAGCTGCCAGAGGGTGGCGCCGCTGGTGAAGGTCCTGGCGAGGCAGGCGGTCAGGGCGGCCAGGGTGGCGGCGCAGAGCAGGGTCCATACCGTCCCGGCGCGCCGGGAGTCGCGGAAGCCACGGCGGCCGCGGAGGCTTCGGGGGCCGGAGCTCATAGCCGCTCCAGGGCGAGGAAGCTGCGGCCGCCGGCAGTCCAGGAGTCGGCGAGGTCGAACCGGCCGACCGCCTCGCGCAGGGTCGCGGCGGCGCCCAGCCTGGCCCAGCGGAAGGTCGGCCCGCGGCGGCCCGAGGCGTCCTCGACGGCCACCGTGACCCGTTCCTCCAACTCCTCCGACTCGACCTCGACCAGCAGGTGGCCGCAGGGTCCGAGCAGGTCGGCGGCGCGGGCCAGCAGCGCACCGGGGTCGCCGCCGATGCCGACGTTGCCGTCGGCGAGCAGGGCGGTGCCCCAGCGGCCCTCCCCCGGCAGCGGGTCGAACACCGAGCGGCACAGCGCGCTTCCGCCGAGGCCCCGGGTGCGGGCGACGGCGGCGCGGGTGATGTCGACGCCCAGCGCGGGCAGCCCGTGCGCCTGGAGTTCGGCGACCAGGCGGCCGGGGCCGCAGCCCAGGTCGATGGCGGGCAGGCCCCGGTGCAGGCAGCGGCGCAGCAGGGTCCGATCGGCGGCGTCCGGGGCGGCGCACCAGCGCGCCACGTCCAGGGGGTAGCGGTGCCCGTCAGTGCGCCGCAGCCAGAGCGGGCCGCGGCCGCGGCGGATCGCCTCGGCGAAGGGGTCCGCCGCCCAGGGTGTGGGCGTGGGCGTGGGGGCGGGGTGCAGGGCAGGGGTGACGGTCGGGATCGGGGTGGGGGTCGGGGTGTGGATCTGGCTCGGAGCGGCGGCGGTGGTCGTCGGGGTCACCGGGTCGTACCCCCAGGGGCGGGCGTCGTGGACAGGGCGGATGCGGACACAGCGGACGAAGAGAATGCGGACGAGGAGAGAGCTGACGCAGAGACGGCGGAGCGGGGAACGGCGGGCGGGAGCAGAGCGGCCCGGGACGGGACCGACCGGGACGGGACCGTCGGGGACAGCCCGCGCCAGGTCTCGGCGAAGCGGGTGTTCGGGGCGAGTCCGGCGACCTCCGCGGCCTCAGCGACGGTGTCGACGTCGGTCAGCGGCGGCAGCGTGGCGACGCGCAGGCCCTCGGCCGCGAGCCGTCCGCGCAGCACCGCTCCGGTGGTCCCGGTGGACATCGGGACACCGACCAGCAGCCGGCGGGCGAGTTCGGCGTCGGGGCGGGCCAGCCCCAGGGCCCAGAAGCCGCCGTCGACCGCCGGGCCGAACCAGGCGTCGACCCCGGCCCTGGCCGGTGCGGAGAGTGCCTCGGCCAGGGTCCTGGCGCTCAGTTGCGGGGTGTCCATGCCGACCAGCAGGGCCGGCGTCCGGTCACCTGACGGACCGCCGGCCACCGCCGCGAAGGCCTGCGCCAGCCGTACGTCCAGGCCGCCGCCGGCCTGCGGGAAGACCTCCCAGCCCGGGGGGAGCCAGCGTCCCGGCGCACCCTCCAGGACCAGGATCCGCCGGCCGGCCGGGACCCGGCCGAGGGTTTCCAGGGTGTCCGCGAGGGCGGCCTCGGCCAGGGCGGCGGCCTGCTCGGGCGTGCAGGCCGGGGTGAGCCTGGTCTTCACCCGGCCCGGGACCGGCGACTTGGCCAGCACCAGCAGCGTCGGCGCCGGGGCCGCCAGCAGGGCGCCCATGTCGTGGACCGCCTGCCGGGTGCCGCGCAGGGTGCCGGTGACCTTGGAGCGGCCCGCCCTGGGACGGTAGGCCACCTCCCGCTCGGCGATCCGCATGCCGGCGGCCGCGGCCCCGAGGACCATCTCCAGGGGGTAGCCGGACCGCCGGTCGCCCAGTCCGAGGTCCAGCAGCCGTCGCCGGCGGGCGACCCGCATCGGCCCGAGGTCGTGCAGCGGCGCGCCGGTGCGGGCCCGCAGCCGCCGCGCCAGTTCGGCGTTGGCGAGCCGGGCGTGCAGCGGCCACGCCCCGCGCGCGGTGGGGCGGCGGCGCCCCAGCACCAGGTCCGCCGTACCGTCGCGGACCGGATCGAGCAGCGACGGCAGTTCGGCCGGGTCCAGCGAGGCGTCGCAGTCGCAGAAGCAGACGTACTCCGCCGTGGCGGCGAGCAGCCCGGCGTGGCAGGCGGCGCCGAAGCCGCGCCGGGGCTCGGGGACCACCAGGGCGCCGAGACTGCGCGCGAGTTCCGCGGAACCGTCACTCGAACCGTTGTCCACGACGATCGCCCGGAATCCCGGCGGCATCCGGTCGAGGACCCAGGGAAGGGCCTCCGCCTCGTCGAGGCAGGGCAGCACGACATCTACCCGAGGGGCGGCTGCCTGGAGGGGCTGATGAGGATTGGTCATGGCGCTCACGGTATGAGCGACAAGGGGGACAAATGCCTCAATGGATCCTTACGGAAGTCCTACGCCGTCCGTCCGAACCCGGTCGGCACGGCCCGGAGCCTTCTACCCTCGACCTGTGTCCCCTTCCCGCATTCTGGTTGTCGACGACGACCCCACCGTCGCCGAGGTCGTCACCCGCTATCTGCACCACGCCGGCTACTCGGTCGAGCGCGCTGCCGACGGTGTGGCCGCCCTGGCGCAGGCCACCGCCGGCAGGCCCGATCTGGTCGTGCTGGATCTGATGCTGCCCGAGATGGACGGCCTGGAGGTCTGCCGACGGCTGCGCGCCGACCCCGGCGCCCGCGGGGTGCCGATCGTCATGCTGACCGCCAAGGGGGACGAGCAGGACCGGATCAGCGGACTGGAGCTGGGCGCGGACGACTACGTCACCAAGCCCTTCTCGCCGCGCGAGCTGGTGCTGCGGATCCAGTCGGTGCTGCGGCGCAGCGCGGCGTCCTCGGCGTCCGGGACGGCCGGAACGCCCGGCACCGCGGAGGCGGCCGAGCCGACGGCTCCGGTGCAGGCCGGGGACCTGGTGCTGGACCCGTCCGCGCGGCGGGCGCACCGGGCCGGGCGGGAGCTGACGCTGACGCTGCGGGAGTTCGACCTGCTGGCCTTCCTGGTGCAGCACCCCGGCACCGCCTTCGGGCGCGAGGAGCTGATGAACAAGGTGTGGGGGTGGGACTTCGGCGACATGTCGACGGTGACGGTCCATGTGCGCAGGCTCAGGGAGAAGGTCGAGGACGATCCGGCCGCCCCGCAGCTGATCACCACGGTGTGGGGCGTGGGCTACCGCTTCGACCCGGTCGTGGAGGCTGCGGCATGAACGACTACGTGACGATGGCCTGTTACGCCGCGCTCGGCGCCGCCTCGGCCGGGCTGCTGGGCTGGCCCGCCGTGGTGCTGCTGCGCCGGCGGTCGCTGGCGCTGTCGCTGTTCACCGTCGCCCTGGTGACCGCGGCCTCGCTGACCGCGAGCACCGTGGCGGTCGCCCAGGCCATGCTGCTGGACAAGCACGACTACGTCGTGGTGACCATCATCCTGGGCATGGGCTGCGTGGTCTCGCTGATCGTCGCGGCGTTCCTCAGCCGGCAGGTGGTCGTCGGCAGCCGGGCCCTCGCCCGCGCCGCCCGCACGGTCGGCAGCGACGAGGGCTTCACCGCCCCGGCCGCTCCGTTGAACTCCGAACTGTCGGCGCTGAGTTCGGAGTTGCAGGCGACCAGCGCGCGGCTGGCCGAGTCCCGGCAGCGCGAGCGGGCCCTGGAGCACTCACGGCGCGAGCTGATCGCCTGGATCTCGCACGACCTGCGCACACCGCTGGCCGGGCTCAGGGCCATGGCCGAGGCCCTGGAGGACGGGGTCGCCGACGACCCGGGCCGGTACCACGCGCGGATGCGGATCGACGTCGACCGGCTCACCGGGATGGTCGACGACCTGTTCGAGCTGTCGCGGATCCAGGCCGGGGCGCTGACCCTCAGCCTGTCCCGGGTGTCCGTCTACGACCTGGTGGGCGATGCCATCGCCGGGGCGTACCCGCTGGCGCAGGAGCGCGGGGTCCATCTGATCGGCGGCCATGTGGCGCCGGCGCCGGTGGAGGTGGACAGCCGGGAGATCACCCGGGTGCTGGGCAATCTGCTGATAAACGCCATCCGGTCGACCCCGGCGGACGGGACCGTCGCGGTGGCGGCCCGGCGGGACGAGCGGGAGGTCGTGGTGTCCGTCACCGACGGCTGCGGCGGCATCGACGAGCAGGACCTCGCCCGGGTCTTCGAGACCGGGTGGCGCAGCGGCAGCGCCCGGACCCCCCGTGCCCCGTGGGGCGGGACGGTGCAGGGCGGAGCCGTGCAGCACCACGGGGACACCGGCGCGGGGCTGGGGCTGGCGATCGTGCGCGGGATCGTGGAGGCGCACGCCGGCCGAGCCTCGGTGCACAACGTGATGGGCGGCTGCTGCTTCGAGATCGCCCTGCCGGCGGGCGGCTGAGATCCGCTCGCCGACAGGGCCGTTCCGAGGGGCCCGGAGCAGGTCGGTCCTGCCCGGTCAGGACCGGAGCGGGGCGGTCGCGAACTCCTTCATGCCGGTTTCGAAGGAGATCTGCGGCTGCCAGTCCAGTTCCTCGCGCAGCCGGCGCGAGTCCGCGGTGATGTGGCGGACGTCGCCCAGGCGGTACCGGCCGGTGACGACGGGCGCGGGGCCGTCGGCGGCCTCGGCCAGCGCCCCGGCCATGTCGGCGATGGTGTGCACGGTGCCGCTGCCGACGTTGTAGGTCCGGAAGTGGCCCGGACCGCACCGGGTCAGCTCGGCCAGCGCCGCCGCGTTGGCCGAGGCCACATCGGCGACGTGGACGAAGTCGCGGCGCTGGGCGCCGTCCTCGAAGACCTGCGGGGCCTCGCCGCGGGCCAGGGCGGAACGGAAGATCGAGGCCACCCCCGCGTAGGGGGTGTCCCGGGGCATGTTGGGGCCGTAGACGTTGTGGTAGCGCAGCGCGATCACGCTGCCGCCGGTGGCGCGGGCCCAGGCGGAGGCCAGGTGCTCCTGGGCCAGCTTGGTTGCGGCGTAGACGTTGCGGGGGTCGGCGGCCGCGGTCTCGTCCACCAGGTGCGGGGTGAGGGTGGCGCCGCAGCGCGGGCACGGGGGTTCGAAGCGGCCGGCGTCGAGGTCGGCCGGGCGGCGCGGTCCGGGGGCGACGTCGCCGTGCTCGGGGCAGCGGTAGCGGCCCTCGCCGTAGACCACCATGGATCCGGCCAGGGCCAGCCGCGTCACCTCCGCCCTGGCCATGGCGGCGAGCAGCACGGCGGTGCCCAGGTCGTTGCAGCCGGCGTACTCGGGGGCGTCGTCGAAGTCGAGGCCGAGGCCGACCATGGCGGCCTGGTGGCAGACGGCTGACACCCCGTCGAGGGCCGCGTCCACGGTGGCGCGGTCGCGTACGTCGCCGCGGACGAACTCGACCCCGTCGGGGAACGGCGGCGGCTGCCGGGTCGGATGGACGGCGGGCAGCAGCGCGTCCAGCACGCGGACGCGGTGGCCGGCCGAGGTGAGGGCGGTGGCGACGGCGGAACCGATGAAACCGGCGCCGCCGGTGAGGAGGACATCCATGCCGCCGACGCTAGGACCCGGGCGGGCGCGACGGGGTGCGCCGCGGGGTCACGTAAGGGGATCGTCAGAGGTACCTGCGAGGATGGCGCCATGCGCATCGTGGTGTTGGCCGGAGGAATCGGGGGCGCGCGCTTTCTGCGCGGGCTGAAGCAGGCGGTCCAGGGAGGGGAGATCACCGTCGTCGGCAACACCGGCGACGACATCCATCTGTTCGGGCTGAAGGTCTGTCCCGACCTGGACACCGTGATGTACACCCTCGGCGGCGGCATCCACGAGGAGCAGGGCTGGGGCCGGGCCGGTGAGTCCTTCTCCATCAAGGAGGAGATGAAGGCGTACGGGGTCGGGCCCGAGTGGTTCGGGCTCGGGGACAAGGACTTCGCCACGCACATCGTGCGGACCCAGATGCTGGGCGCCGGGTACCCGCTGAGCGCGGTCACCGAGGCGCTGTGCGCCCGGTGGCAGCCGGGGGTGCGGCTGATCCCGATGTCGGACGACCGGGTGGAGACCCATGTGCTGACCGAGATCGACGGGGAGCGCAAGGCGGTGCACTTCCAGGAGTACTGGGTGAAGCACCATGCCACCGTGCCGGCCCTGGCGATCATTCCGGTAGGTGCGGAGACGGCGACCCCGGCGCCGGGGGTGCTGGAGGCGATCGCCGAGGCGGACGTGATCCTGCTGCCGCCGTCGAACCCGGTGGTGAGCGTGGGGACGATCCTGGCGGTGCCCGGGATCCGGCAGGCCGTGGTCGCGGCGCAGGCCCCGGTGATCGGGCTCTCGCCGATCATCGGCGGGGCGCCGGTGCGCGGGATGGCGGACAAGGTGCTGGCCGCGGTCGGCGTGGAGACCTCCGCCGCCGCGGTGGCCGGGCACTACGGCAGCGAACTCCTGGACGGGTGGCTGGTGGACGAGTCGGACGCCGGAGCGGTGGCCGAGGTCGAGGCCGCCGGGATCCCGTGCCGTGCGGTGCCGCTGTGGATGACGGACGTGGACGCCAGCGCGGCCATGGCGCGGGAGGCGTTGGCGTTCGCGGAGGCGGTGCGGGCCCGGTGACGGCGCTGCGGGTGTGGGCGGTCGAGGGCCTGCCGGAGATCGCGGCCGGCGACGACCTGGGCGAGCTGGTCGCCGCGGCGGTGGGCGACACCCTGGCGGACGGCGACGTCCTGCTGGTGACGTCCAAGGTGGTCAGCAAGGCCGAGGGCCGGACGGTGCGGGCCGACGACCGGGAGGCCGCGATCGACGCCGAGACGGTGCGGGTGGTCGCCCGGCGCGGACGGACCAGGATCGTGGAGAACCGGCAGGGGATGGTGATGGCCGCGGCGGGGGTGGACGCCTCCAACACCCCGGCCGGGACCGTGCTGCTGCTGCCGGAGGACTCGGACGCCTCGGCCCGGGCGCTGCGCAAGCGGGTCGGCGAACTGACGGGCCGTCGGGTGGCGGTGCTGGTCACCGACACCTTCGGGCGACCCTGGCGGAACGGGTTGACGGACGTCGCGATCGGCGCGGCCGGGATCGACGTGCTGGAGGACCACCGCGGCCGGCTGGACTCGCACGGCAACGAACTGTCGATGACGGTCACCGCCACCGCCGACGAACTGGCGGCCGCGGCCGACCTGGTCAAGGGCAAGGCCGGCGGCCTCCCGGTGGCCGTGGTCCGCGGCCTGGGCCGGCTGGTGACGGAGCAGGACGGCGCTGGCGTCCGCCCGATGATCCGCAGCGCGGCCGAGGACATGTTCCGGCTGGGCACCTCGGAGGCGGTGCGGGAGGCCGTGTTCGGGCGCCGTACGGTGCGCACGTTCACGGCGGAGCCGGTGGACGGCGCCGCGGTGCGGCGGGCGGTGGCGGCGGCGGTGACCGCGCCGGCGCCGCACCACACCACGCCGTGGCGGTTCGTGCTGCTGGAGAGCGCGGAGGTGCGGACCCGGCTGCTGGACGCGATGCTCGCGGCCTGGAACCGGGACCTCCGGGAGCTCGACGGCTGGAGCGAGGAGCGGGTGGCGACCCGGGTGCGCCGGGGCGATGTGCTGCGCAATGCGCCGTACCTGGTGGTGCCCTGCCTGGTGATGGACGGCTCGCACGACTATCCCGACGCCGGCCGGGCGGCCGCGGAGCGGGAGATGTTCGTGGTGGCGATGGGCGCCGCGGTGCAGAATCTGCTGGTCACGCTGGCGGGAGAGGGGTTGGGGACGGCGTGGGTGTCCTCCACGATGTTCTGCCGGGACGTGGTGCGGGGGGTGCTGGCGCTGCCGGACGGGTGGGATCCGATGGGGGCGGTCGCCGTGGGACACCCCGCGGGGGGCGCGGCGGAGCGGGCTCGGCGGGATGAGGCGGCGTTCATCGAGGTGCGCTGAAGCAGGTTCCTGACGGGACTTCGGGTGCGGGCTGTGGTGGGTTGGTCGCGCAGTTCCCCGCGCCCCTAGGGGGCTGCAACTGGGCCAGTTGCAAACGTGCAGGGGCGCGGGGAACTGCGCGACCAGCCATGCACACGCCGCACCCTAGATCCCTCGGTAGTCGATCGGGGCGTACCGCGGTGCATGCCGGGGCGCGCGGAGGCGCGCGGCGCGGAGGAGTCGGCAGACGCGGTGGCGGTGGCCGCGGTAGGGCTCCAGGAGTTCCAGCATCACCGCGTCGTCGCTGCGTTCGCGCCCGGCCAGGGCCCAGCCGACGGTGTTGGGCAGGTGCAGGTCGCCGACGGTGACCGCGTCGGCGTCGCCGTTGCTGCGCTGCAGGGTCTCGGCGGCGGTCCAGACACCGATGCCGGGGACCGCGGTGAGCAGCGCGGTGGCCTCCGGGGTCGGCAGCACCGAGGCCTGCTCCAGGCGGGCGGCCAGCCTCGCGGCGCGGACCACCGCGGCGGAGCGCTTGCCGTCGACGCCGGCGCGGTGCCACTCCCAGGACGGGATCACGGCCCAGTCCCGGGCGGACGGGATGATCCGCATCCCGGCCGGCGCCGGTCCCGGCGCCGGCGCGCCGTGCTGCAGCAGCAGGGTGCGCCAGGCGTCGTGCGCCTCGCCGACGGTGACCCGCTGGCCGAGCACCGCGGGCACCAGGGACTCCATGACCAGCCCGGTGCGGCCGATCCGCAGCCCGGGGTTGCGCCGGTGCGCCTCGCGGAGCAGGGCGTTGCCGCAGTGGTCGAAGCCGGAGGGGTCGTCCTCGGCGCCGAGCAGCGCCGGCAGCCGGTCCAGCAGCCAGTCGGCGCCGGGGCCCCAGGCCCTGGCCTCGACCTCGGTCGGGGTGCCGGCCACTCGCAGCGTGCCGAGCCCGCCGGGGGTGCGCGAGCAGCGCCAGAGCGCGCCGTCCGGAGTGCGCCGGTAGGCGGGGTCGCGCGGACCGAACCTCAGCACCCCGAGCGTGCCGGCGACATCGAGCGCCCCTTCCGGACGCCAGACCCGCTGGGCCTCAGCAGCCTCGTCCGTACGCATCCCGCCAGGGTACGGGGTGTGGCGGGGGTGGGGAGCGAGGTTGCGGAGCTAGCAGAGGTTGTCGTTTCCTGACCGGGTTTCTCCGACCGGTGCTGGATGGGGTCGCAATCTCGCGATCCCCAGGGCATAGGCTGAGCACCACCATGAGCCAGACACCCCTCAGCGGCGCAGAGACCCCCGCCGATCTGCTGCGCTCCGCCCTCGCGACCGACCCTGCCCGTCCACTGATCACCTACTACGACGACGCGACCGGCGAGAGAGTCGAACTCTCCGTCAAGACCTTCGACAACTGGGTGGCGAAGACCGCCAATCTGTTGCAGGACGATCTCGCCGCGGCCCCGGACGACCGGGCGTCGCTGCTGCTGCCCGCGCACTGGCAGACCGCCATCTGGCTGTTCGCCTGCTGGTCGGTGGGGTTGACGGTGCTCCCGGGCGGCGATCCGGCCGAGGCCTCGCTGGTGGTGAGCGGACCCGACACCCTGGAGCAGGCGCTGGCCTGCCCCGGTGAGCGGGTGGCGCTGGCGCTGCGGCCGCTGGGCGGGCGCTTCCCCGAACTGCCGGCCGGGTTCCTGGACTACGCGGCCGAGGTGCCGGCCCAGGGCGACCGGTTCGTCCCCTACGCCCCGGTGGACCCGGACCGTCCGGCCCTGGTGATCGACGGCGAGCAGCTGACCGGGGCCCAGGTGGTGTCGCTGGCCGCCGAGCAGGCGGCCCGGCTGGAGCTCGGCCCCGGCGACCGGGTGCTGAGCACGCTGTCCTTCGACGACTGGGCCGGCCTCGGCGGCGGCCTGCTGGCGCCGCTGGCGGCGGGCGGTTCGGTGGTGCTGTGCCGCAACAGCGAGAAGCTGGCGGACGAGGTGCTGGAGCAGCGGATGGCGTCGGAGCGGGTGACCCGCAGGATCAGCTGACGGTCCGCCCTCCCCCCGGAGTGGACCATTCGGCGCGGGCCCGCCGCCCTTTCGGAGCAGTCGGCGTGCCGTCTGCGGCATGATCGTCGGGTTCTGCGGTGATCATGGAGAAACTGTGCAACTACCTGCACCGTTCGCGCGTCTGACAGGTGAACGCACGTTCTGTTCTGCATGGGGGTGGTTCGCCGGTGCCCGAGAGTCCTGGGGACGAACAGGATCAGAATCCGCCCTCCGGGGTCGAGGACGGTGCGGAGGGGACCGACCCGGGTGCCTCGGCGATCCCGTACCGCCACCACCGCCGCCGCTGGCGCATCGTCCGCTGGGTGGCGCTGGGTCTGGGCCTGGTGCTGGTCGGGGCCTCGGTGACGGTGTGGCTCGGCTACCGGAAGCTCAACCACAACATCCACACCGACACCACCACCGAGAAGCTGCTCGGACCGCCGGCCCTGCGCCCCACCGTGGCCCCGGTCGCCTACAACGCCGAGAACATACTGATCATCGGCTCGGACAGCAGGGACGGCGCGAACAGCGCCTACGGCGACCCCAACGGCACCGCCCGGTCCGACACCACGATCCTGCTGCACCTGTCCCAGGACCGTAAGAGCGCGGTCGCGATGAGCATCCCGCGCGACGCCATGGTGCAGATCCCCGCCTGCCAGCTCGCCGACGGCAGCCGTACCAAGGCCCAGTTCGCCCAGTTCAACTGGGCGTTCGAGTTCGGCGGCACCGCCTGCACCATCCGCACCCTGGAGAACCTCACCAAGATCCGGATCGACCACTTCATGGTGGTGGACTTCAACGGCTTCAAGAACATGGTCAACGCCGTCGGCGGGGTCCAGGTCTGCCTGGCGAAGCCGGTCAACGACCCCGACTCGCACCTGGTGCTGCCGGCCGGACGGCAGACCATCAACGGGAACCAGGCCCTGGGGTTCGTCCGGGCCAGGGAGACCATCGGCGACGGCAGCGACACCGAGCGGATCGGCCGCCAGCAGCAGTTCCTCTCCTCGCTGGTGCAGAAGGTGGAGAGCAACGGGGTGCTCTTCAACCCGACCAAGCTGTACCCGCTGCTGGACGCGGCAACCTCGGCCATCACCGTCGACCCCGGCCTGAACACCGTCGGCAAGCTGTACGACCTGGCGACCAGCCTCAAGGACCTGCCCAGCGACAAGCTGGTGCTGCTCACCGCACCGAGGGAGCCGTACGTCAACGACTCCAACCGGGACCAGTTCCAGCAGCCCGAGGCGGACCAACTGTTCGCCCGGATCAGGAACGACGAGCCGGTACAGGTCTCCGGGGCGACCGACGGCTCCGCGTCAGCTTCCCCGTCCGCGTCCGCCTCCCCGTCCACATCCCCTTCCGCCTCCGCGTCCCGAGCCGCCGCGGCCGGGGTGCAGGGCAGGGCAACCGGATCGGCCTCCGCCAGTGCCGCACCGTCCTCCGCGACACCCGGACCGACCTTCACCGGACGTACCGCAAACCAGGACATCTGCGCATCATCCTGACCACTCTCACCTCCCTTCGCACCACCCCCACGAACAGACCGGCTAGTGTGGCCGACTCGGAAGAATGCTGAGCGGAGCAGAGCGGAGCGGCACGTGCAGAGGGGCCATGGGACCGGAGCGGATCCCGGCTTCGACAGCTCCGACGGCGTCGGAGCCGTCGACCCGGCCGACCTCTGGGTCCTGGATCCGGCGACCGGCGAGTACCGGATGCGGTTGCCCGGCGAGCTGCCACCGCCCGCAGCGCCCCGGCCGGCGCCGGTGCCCACGTCCGCACAGGCAGCCGCACCCGTACCCGGGGCCGGTCCGGAGCAGCCGCCCGTCGGCCCCCGCCGGGCCGCCCGGCGTCGGCAGCAGGCACGCAGCGGACCCTGGCTGGCCGGGGTGGCCTGCTTCCTGCTGGCCGTGGGCGGAGGCTGCATCTACGTGCTGGCCGCGAACGCCCACAGCGGCTCCGCCCAGGCCGCGGCGACCGGCAGCGCCGCCGCGAGCCCGAGCGCGACCTGTTCCGCAGCGCCGACCAGGGCCGCCGTCCCGGTGGCCGAACCCGCCGTCTCCGGCAGCTTCCTGGCCGGGGAGAAGGCCGCCGCGCTGGACACCCGGGTGACCGTGCTGAACGGCAGCGGCGTCCTCGGCGAGGCCGAGACCGTGCTCAGCTGGATGCAGAACACCGAGAAGTGGCTCCGCACCAGCAACGGCGGCCCCGCGGACCGGACGCCGACCACCACCCTGGTGTACGCGCCCAACCACGTCAGCCAGGCCCGCACCGTGGCCGCGGCGATGGGCCTGCCCGCGTCCGCACTGCACGGCGACGGGAAGACCACCGGCCTGCGCGACCCCATGGTGCTGACGCTGGGTCAGGACTTCCACGGCATAGGCAAGCCGTTCGCGGCCCCCTCCCCCGCAGCCGCTGCCGGCAGTCAGACGAAGGCGGCCTGCGGCAGCCATTAGCCCGGTGCGCACCGGGCGCAGACGCCCGAGCACGAAGGCAGGCCACCGCCGATGAGCAGCAACCAGCCAGGCAGCAACCAGACCGGCAACCGCCGCCGCCGGGCCGAACCCCAGGGACGGCGACGCAGGTGCCGGCCCGAACGCCCGCAGGTACGGATCCGCCGGATCGCACTGGGCTGCGCCCTGCTGCTGCTGATCGGGACGGGCTGCGCCTGGGGCTACGTGCAGTACCTGGACAGCAACATCAAGCACGGTGCGCTCAGCTTCGGCGACCAGGGCGCCGCCTCCCAGGACGCCTTCGGGCACACCCCGCTGAACATCCTGATGATCGGTTCGGACACCCGGGACACCGCCGCCGACCTCTCCCTGGGCGGGGCCCGGGCCAGCGTCGGCGGACCGGTCCACGCCGACGTGGAGATCCTGCTGCACGTCTCGGCGGACCGCAGCAACGCCTCGCTGATCAGCATCCCGCGCGACACCATGGTCGACATCCCGGCCTGTACCGACCCGGCGACCGGGAAGACCTACCCCGAGTCGCCGCACGAGCAGATCACCGACAGCCTGTCGCACGGCGGCCCCGGCTGCACCGTCTACACCTGGCACCAGTTGACGGGCATTCACATCGACCACTACATGATGGTCGACTTCGGCGGCGTGGTGAGCATGGCCGACGCGGTGGGCGGGGTCCCGGTCTGCACCCTGGGGAACGTGGCCGACCCGTACTCGCACCTGCGGCTCACCAGGGGCACCCATGTCGTCAAGGGCGTCCAGGCGCTGGAGTGGCTGCGCACCCGGCACGGTTTCGGGGACGGCAGCGACCTCTACCGGACCCAGGTCCAGCACATGTACCTGACCTCGCTGCTGCGCCAGCTGCGCTCGGCCGGGACGCTCACCGACCCGGGCCGGATCCTCTCGCTGGCCGACGCCGCCACCAAGGCACTGACCGTGGACGACGGGCTGGACAGCGTGGGCAGGCTGGCCGGGCTCGCCGACCAGCTGAAGGGGCTGCAGCCGGACCGGCTGACCACGGTGACCATGCCCTACGCCGAGGACCCGAGCAACCCCAGGGCCTGGGTGATCCCGATGCCGGGCGACGCGGAGCGGCTGTTCTCGATGGTGCGCGGCGACATCCCGCTGGACGCCCACGGCGCCCCGGCGGGCACGGCCTCCGCCTCGGCCTCTGTCTCGGCCTCCGCCCCCGCATCGCCCCCGCCCGCGCCGAGCGCCGCCCCGGCCGCCCCCGCGGTCCCGGCCGAGGTGCACCTCACCGTGCAGAACGGCAGCGGCATCGCCGGCCGGGCCACCGCGCTCACCTCCGCCCTGCGGGCCAAGGGCTTCACCCGCACCCGCAACGGCCTCAACGCGCCCGAGCACCAGCACAGCACCACCCTGAGCTACCCCTCCGCGGACCTGGCCGGGGCCCAACTGGTCGCCAGGGCCCTGCACCTGCCCGCCGCGGACCTGCACGAGTCGGCGACGGCGGCGCAGCCGCTGCTGGTGGTCGGCTCCGACTGGCCGACCGGCAGCACCTTCCCGGCCGTGGCCACCCCCTCCGCCGGCGCGGTACCGACCACCGCGGCGCAGCAGAGCGGGGACCAGAGCAAATGCGCAAAGGTGAACCCCGTTTACGCATGGTGACGAAATGTTCCAGAACTGTCCGGATTCCCATTCTCAGAACCTCGACAGCTGGACGACAGATCACGAATGGATAGAGTCGATCCCCAGCGGCTACCGGGGGTGAAGTAGGCCGTCAGGCTCCGCACCGGGGGTGCAGCGGGCCGCGCCATCACAATTGCGGGGGTGTGCTGTCCCTTGTCGCCAGAAAACGGCCGTTCCGGTCGAAATGCACAATCGTCGTCATCGACCGGCCGAGGAGGCCAGGAGGAACCCTGGGGAGGTCGGGCGGCAGCCCGCAAGGCCGCAGGTTCGGGGCGGCGCGGACGGCCCGGCCGGGCGAAAGCGACCGGCCGAAAACGAATACTGAAGTACACAGCGTACGGAAGTGCCGGAATTCTGGTACTCGGAGCGGGTTCCGCCTTCGCCTATGTCTCGTACCTCAACGGGAATATCAGGACCAGCCACTTCGCAGGCGATCACAAACTCCCGCCGCCGAAGGCCGACGCCAGCGGCCACACCCCGCTGAACATCCTGCTGATAGGAACGGACACCCGCAGCAGCGCGGAGGACTGCGCACTCGGCGGCTCCTGCGACGAGAGCGGCCCCGGCAACGCGGACGTGGAGATCATCCTGCATGTCTCCGCCGACCGCAGCAACGCCTCCATGCTGAGCATCCCCCGCGACACCGACACCGACATACCGGCGTGCACGGGCAGCAACGGCACCAGGTACGCGCCGGTGCACTACATCATCAACTCCAGCTTCGGCCGCGGCGGCGCGGGCTGCACCGAGGCCGCCGTGGAGCAGCTGACCGGCATCTCCATCACCGACACGATGACCGTGGACTTCAGCGGGGTGGTGAAGATGGCCGGCGCCGTCGGCGGCGTCCCGGTCTGCCTGGCCCAGAACATCGACGACAACTACGTCTACCGCGACAAGACCGGTCTGCACGACCAGGGTTCGCACCTGATCCTGGCCGCGGGCAAGCACATCGTGCTCAACTCGATGCAGTCACTGGAGTGGCTGCGCACCCGGCACGCCTTCGCCCCGGACGGCAGCGACATCGGCCGCGCCGACGCCCAGCACATGTACCTCAACTCGCTGATCCGGACCCTGCGTTCGAACGGGACGGTGACCGACCCGGGCAAGATGCTGAGCCTGGCGCAGAGCGCGATCAAGAGCATCATCTTCTCGGACAACCTCAACAGCGTCACCAAGCTGCTGGGGCTGGCGGACCAGCTCAAGGGGGTGAAGACGGACCGGATCGAGTCGGTGACCATGCCGTACATCGCGGATCCGAAGAACCCCACGGCCTGGCTGGTGCCCGAACCCGTCAAGGCCCAGCACCTCTTCTCGATGATCGCCAACGACATCCCGCTGGACGGCAGCACGGCCTCCCCCGCCGCATCGGCATCGGCTTCGGCGACGCCCTCGCCTGCCCCGTCCAAGAGCGCGACCCCGCCGCCCGCCAAGGGCAGCTTCACGGTCACCGTGGTCAACGCCAGTGGCGGCAGCTTCGACAACCGCGCCTCCGGCATGGTGACCGCGCTCAAGGGCCTAGGCTTCACCGGGTCGAAGGTCGGCAACAGCCCGGCCACGGCCGCGAAGACCAGCACGCTGACCTACCCCGCCGCGCTGAAGGCCCAGGCCACGGAGGTGGCGACGGCGCTGCACCTGACCGCCGGGGCGCTGAAGCAGTCGGCCGACGCCACCGGGGTCACCCTGGACATCGGCCTGGACTGGCCCAGCGGTGACGACTTCCGCACCACCCTGCCCAAGCAGGGGTCGGTGCCGACCGACTCGCACGCCAAGAACGCCGACGACAACAGCGGCTGTATGAACGTCATGCCCAACTACCAGTGGAAGGGCAGCACTCCGCCGTCGCAGCCCAAGCTTTGACGGAGCCTCAGCGCGCTGCCGCGCCCCAGCTGTCGACCGCACCGGCCACCGGGACGGCGCTGGCGATGACGCGGCGGGCCAGCGAGCGGGGGCTGGTCAGGAAGCCCCACCCCCAGGACATGTGCATGGTGGCCAGGGCCAGCGGCAGTTGGGCGCGGGACGCGAGCGGGAGCCCGCGCCCCTCGCGCAGCGACCCCAGCAGGATCATCGCCGCGTAGCCGCCGGGGGCGACGAACAGCAGCGGGTGCAGCAGCACGCCGCCGACCAGGCCGAGGACCACGCCCAGCAGCGCGGCCGGCGGGGCCAGGTAGCGCAGGTTGACCGAGCCCCTGTGGTAGCGGGAGACCACCCGGCGCCAGCGCCCGTAGTCGCGGTACTGCCGGGCCAGCGCGCGCACGCTGGGACGCGGCCGGTAGGTGACCCGCAGCTCGGGGGTGAACCAGATCAGGCCGCCGTCCTGACGGATCCGGTAGTTCAGCTCCCAGTCCTGGGCCCGGAGGAACTCCTCGTTGTAGCCACCGAGCCGCTCCAGCACCGTACGGCGGAACACCCCGAGGTAGACCGTGTCGGCCGGGGCGGCCTCGCCGCCGGTGTGGAAGGCGGCGTTGCCGACGCCGATCCGGGAGGTCATCGCGGCGGCGACGGCCTTCTCCCACGCGGTCTCGCCCTCGGCGTGCATGATCCCGCCGACGTTGGCGGCGCCCTTCTCGTCCAGCAGCCGCACCGCAGTGGCGATGTAACCGGGGGTGAGCAGGCCGTGGCCGTCGACCCGGACCACCACCGGGAAGCGGGAGCCGCGGATCGCGGCGTTGAGCGCCGCAGGGGTACGGCCGCTGGGGTTGGCGACGGTCCGCACCTCGCGGTCGCTGCCCGCGGTCTCCGCCACCAGCTCGGCGGCGATCCGGTCGGTGTCGTCCTTCGACGGTCCGAGGGCGATCACCACCTCGATCGGGGCGGGGTAGTCCTGGGCGAGGATCTCCCGGACGGCGTCACGCAGGTGCCGGGACTCGTCGAGCACCGGCATGATCACTGATACGGGCGGCAGCGGCTGCGCCCCGGAGGCGCTGGAGGCGGCGTTGGCGTTCATATGCGGCCAACCGTACCGTCGGGCGCCGGGCTGCGCCGAACCCCGGCAGCGGAATGGTCACATCATCAGAATGAATTCACCTGACGGGGGGACAGCGACGACACCCCGGCGGTGCTGCGCGGTGCGCCGCCCGTCCCGTCCTACGATCCGAAGGATGCCTGCCGATCCCCGGAAACCAGCCCGCACCGCCGCCTCGCCGCTGCGCCGGCGGGTGCTGTGGACCGCCTCGGCGCTGTCCTGCGCGGTGCTGGCCACCAGCGGGATCGGCCGCGCCGTGGTCAGCGGGGTGGGCGACTCCATCGGCCGGGTCAATGTCTTCGGCGGGCTGACCCACCGCCCGGCCGACGACGACGCCATGAACATCCTGGTGGTGGGCACCGACGACCGGGACGGCGTGCCCGAGCGGATCCTGCAGTCGCTGCACGCCGGCGGGGAGGCCTGCCACTGCACCGACACCATGATGCTGGTGCACCTGTCCGCCTCCGGGGACGGCGCCAGCGTGGTCAGCATCCCGCGCGACAGCTACGTCGACATCCCGGCCCACCAGGACCTGGCCACCCGGCAGCCGGTGCCGGAGTCCATGGGCAAGATCAACGCCGCCTACGGGATGGGCGGGCCGCCGCTGACCGTGGAGACCGTCGAGCAGGCCACCGGGCTGCGCATCGACCACTACCTCCAGCTCAACTTCCTCAGCTTCGTCTCCACCGTCGACGCCCTGGGCGGGGTACCGGTCTGCACCGACCGGCCGCTGCACGACCCCAAGTCGGGGCTCGACCTCCCCGCCGGGACGACCAGGCTGGACGGCGCGACGGCGCTGAAGTACGTCCGTGCCCGCTATGTGGACCCCACCGCCGACCTGGGCCGGATGCAGCGCCAGCAGAAGTTCGTCGCCCAGGTCATCCAGCAGGCGACCGGCTCCGGGACGCTGCTCAACCCGCTGCGGCTGCAGCGGGTGCTCTCCTCGGTGCTGGCCTCGGTCAAGGCGGACGAGGGGCTCAGCGACAAGGACCTGCTGGCCCTGGCCACCCGGATGAAGGACCTGCGGCCCTCCTCCGCCTCCTTCGCGACCGTGCCGCTGGCGGACCTCAACCACGTGGTGCCCGGTTGGGGCTCCACCGTGCTGTGGGACAAGCCGCGGGCCGCCGCGCTGTTCACGGCGCTGCGCGAGGACCGGCCGCTGACGCCGCCGGCCCCCAGGCCGTCCCGGTCGCCCTCGTCGGCGGGCTCGGCGGCGGGCGGGAAGGCCGAGGCGCAGCCGACCGTCCCGCCCGGGCGGGTCCGGGTGCAGGTGCAGAACGGCTCCGGGGTGGCCGGCCTCGGCGCCAGGGCGGACCGGCTGCTGCGCGCCGAGGGCTTCGCCACCAGCGGTTACGCCAGCAACGCCCCCGGGCCGGACGCCGCGGCACGGACCGTGGTCCGGTACGACCCGCGCTGGGACGAGTCGGTGCGCACCCTGGCCGCCGCGCTGCCTGGCGCCCAGCTGGTGCCGGTGGCCGGGCTCGGCGGCACCATGCAGGTGGTGCTGGGGAAGGACTTCACCGGTGTCGCCAAGGTGCCCGTGCCGAAGGCGACCACCCCCGCGCCGGTCGCGAGCAGCGCCGCCCCGACCGCCGCCCCGACCGGTGCGCCGCCGATCGCCGCCACCCGCGGTGACACCGTGGTCTGCACCTGATCCCCGGGACAGCGCCACGGACCCTTCACCGACGTGCATCAAAACTGCTACAGCCTGCCCAAATCGACCTTCTCCGCCCCTGACGGACAGCAAAACAGGGCATCCTCTGGCGTATGACGACGCACGACGGGTGGGACAACGGGACCGGCGGACGCCGGGACGCCGGCGACATCAGCGGCTGGGAGACCCGCACCAGCCGGCCGGGCCAGGACGGCCGGGCCGGGCAGGGCGGGTCGGGCTACCCGGGCGGCGGCTACGGCTGGCCCGGGGCTCCCCGGGCGCAGAGCCAGGGCGAGCAGCCGCTGCCGCCCGAGCTCAACCCGCGCGGTCCCGGCGCCGGCCGCCGGTCCGGGGGGCAGCAGGTCGGCCGGCCCGTGCCGCAACAGCAGCAGCCGTCGTACGGGGGCCAGCCCTCCTACGGCAAGCAGGGCTCGCCCGGTTCCGGCCTGCCGCCGGAGCTGGACCCGCGCGGTCCCGGGCGCTCCACCGGTCCCGGCGGGCCGGGGCGCGGCGGCAACGGCGCCGGAACCGGCCCGGGCTCCGGACGGCGCAAGTGGTCCCGCAGCCGCAAGATCAGGTTCACCCTGTTCGCAGTGGTGCTGACGCTGCTGGTGGTGAGCGTCGGCACCTACTTCTGGGCCGACTCCAAGCTGACCCACAGCAATGTGCTGGTCGACTACGCCGGCCGCCCGGCCGCAGGCAAGGGCACCAACTGGCTGGTCATCGGCTCGGACAGCCGCCAGGGCCTGACCAAGGCGCAGCAGCAGGCGCTGCACACCGGGTACGACACCGGCGCGCGCACCGACTCGATGATGATCCTGCACGAGGGCTCCAACGGGAACACGCTGATGAGCATCCCGCGCGACTCCTACGTCACCATCCCGGCCTGGACCGACAGCAAGGGCGTCAAGCACAGCGCCGCCAAGCACAAGATCAACGCGGCCTTCGCCGAGGGCGGCGGCGCGCTGCTGGTGCAGACGCTGGAGTACAACACCGGCATCCGCATCGACCACTACGCCGAGATCGGCTTCTCCGGCTTCGTCAACGTGGTGAACGACCTCGGCGGCATCGACATGTGCCTGGACAAGGCGATCGTCGACAAGGCGTCGGGCGCCAACCTCAAGGCCGGCTGCCAGACCCTGAACGGCGCGCAGGCGCTCGCCTTCGTCCGCGAGCGGCACCAGGAGGCCACCCAGGACCTGGCCCGGATGCAGCACCAGCAGCAGTTCCTGGCCGCGCTGTCGCACAAGGCGACCTCGGCGGGCACGCTGCTGAACCCGTTCACCCTCTACCCGACCCTGGACAGCGGCCTGTCGCTGCTGACCGTGGACAACAACACCGGGCTCACCGACCTGGGCTCGATGTTCTTCGCGATGAAGGACGTCAAGGGCGGCAAGGGCAAGACCATCACCGTGCCGATCGCCAACGCCAACTACCCGACCCCGGCCGACGGCGACGCGGTGAAGTGGAACATGACCGAGGCGAAGCAGGTCTTCGACGCCTTCAAGAACGACACCACGGTGCCGACCTTCTCCAGCTGAGACCGGCGGTCGCGGACGGGCGGGGGACGAACGCGGACCGGCGCGCGGGGCGTACGGCGGACGGGCCAATGTGCGGCCCACCGCCGTGCGCCGCGCGCGCTTTCGTCCGACCGGGGCCGATGATCGGATCATGACCAGCCCCGAGGACCCCCTGCCGCCCGAGCTGTCGCCGCGCGCGCAGGCCGCCAGACTCGGCGGGGTGCCCAAGGAGCAGGCCGACCCCTCGGCCGGCGGCGCCTACCGGGCCGGGAGGCGGGGCCGGCGGAAGGCCGCGGGCGGGCCGAAGCGGCGGCGCAGCCGCTGGAAGACCCTGCTGCTGGCGCTCGGAGTGCTGGTGGTGCTGGTGCTGCTGGTCGTGGCCGGCACCTGGATCTGGGCCGACGGCAGGCTCACCAAGGTGGCCGCGATCACCGACTACAGCGGGCGCCCGGCGAACGGCCCCGGCACCAACTGGCTGATCGTCGGTTCGGACAGCCGGGCCGGGCTGAGCAAACAGCAGCAGCAGGAGCTGCACGTGGGCTCCGACACCGGGGTCAACACCGACACCATCATGGTGCTGCACAAGGGTTCCAACGGCCCGGTGCTGATGAGCATCCCGCGCGACTCCTACGTCACCATCCCCGCGTACACGGACAGCGGCGGGACCGCGCACGCCGCGCACAAGGACAAGATCAACGCCGCCTTCGCCTCCGGCGGTCCGCAGCTGCTGGTGAAGACCGTGGAGACGACCACCGGCATCCACCTGGACCACTACACCGAGGTCGGCTTCACCGGGGTGGTGAACATCGTGAACGCGCTGGGCGGGGTGCCGATCTGCCTGTCGGCGCCGGTGGTGGACTCCCGGTCGGGCGCCGACCTCAAGGCGGGCTGCCAGACCCTGAACGGCACCCAGTCGCTGCAGCTGGTGCGCACCCGCTACTCGCTGCCGGACTCGGACCTCAGCCGGATCCAGAACCAGCAGCAGTTCCTGCAGGCCATGGCCAAGCAGGTGGTCAGACCGGGCACCTGGCTGAACCCGTTCACGCTCTACCCGTTCCTGAACGCCGCCCTGGACTCGCTGACCGTGGACCAGGGCACCGGGATGTGGACGCTGGCCCAGTTCGGCCGGCAGATGTACCAGGTCAGCGGTTCGGGCGGGAAGACCGTGACGGTGCCGCTGGCCACCCAGGACTACACCACCCCCAGCGGGGCCTCGGCGGTGCTGTGGTCGTCCAGCGGTTCGGCGACCCTCTTCGACGAGATCCAGAACGACCGGCCGGTCACCACCAAGACCAACCCGTCCGGCACGACCGGTAGTTGACCGTACGTCAACCCACGTGCCGGGCCAGCGGGTTGGAGCCGATGGAGTTGGCCACGGCGAAGCTGACCGAGCCCTGCCGGTAGCGGTCGTCGGACCACTCGATCGGCCGCCCGGCATGGGTGGTGGTGGTGCGGCGGATCCGCAGCAGCGGTCCGCCCCGGCGGATGCCCAGCAGCTCGGCGTCCTGGGTGCCGGCGGCGACGGCGTCGATGGTGTGCTCGCCGTAGGCGAAGATGATGCCGATGTCGTCGTAGAGGGCCTGGACCACGGACTCGCAGTCCGCGGGCAGCCGCTCCACCGCCTCGGCCACCCAGATCGGGTAGGCGTTGCGCTCGACCAGCACCGGCTCGCCGTCCAGACCGCGCACCCGGAGCACCTGGAGCACGTCCGAGCCCGGCGGGATCAGCAGCCGCTCCACGTCCTCGGCGGTGGCCGGGCGGCGGTACTGCTCGATCACCCGCCCGGTGGCGGTGCGCCCCATCGCCCTGGCCCACTGGGCGAAGCTGCGCAGCTCGGCGAAGCTCTGGCTGCGCCGGTTGCCGAGGACCACCCGGCGGGCCCCCTGCCGGGAGCCGATCCGGCCCTCGGAGGTCAGTGCGGCGACGGCCTGGCGGACCGTGCCCCGGGACACCTCGTAGCGGGCGGCGAGGTCACTCTCGGTGGGAAGGGTCCCGCCGACGGGGTACTCGCCGCGGTCTATCGCGCGGCGGAGCTCCTCGGCGATCTCCTCGTGGCGTGCTGCCACCGTGTGAACCTCCATTTCAGTGCGGTTGGATTGTGCACAGTGCTGTCACCGGAGGGGCGCCAGCGCCGCCCTGGGGCGGCCGACTGCGTGATCGTACCGTTACCTGCACGGGACGTGAAACACCGGTCCGGCAGGCGGGATAACGACAGCCAGAGGAGCGCAAGTGTCTACGTCGTGTTAACCATGCGGTCATCATCCTCGGGCGTACTGTCACCAGCTTGTCCAAACAAGTCTCGCCTTTCAGACGCCTCGTCAGGAGACCTCGTGACCCCCTCCCGTACCCGGGCCGCCGCCCTCACCGGCGTCCTGGTGGCCGCAGCGCTCGCTGTCAGCGCCTGTGGTTCCTCGACCTCCAAGACCGCTGCAGCCGGTTCCACGGCCGGTACCAAGAGCGCTGCCACCGCGACCTCCGCGGCCGACCTCGGGGGCATGGACGCCCTGGTCGCGGCCGCCAAGAAGGAGGGGACGCTGAACGCGATCACCCTTCCTCGTGACTGGGCCAACTACGGCGCGATCATGGACGGCTTCACCAAGAAGTACGGCATCAAGATCAACGACGAGAACCCCGAGGGTTCCAGCCAGGACGAGATCAACGCCGTCACCACCCGCAAGGGCCAGGGCCGCGCGCCCGACGTGCTGGACCTCGGCGGCGCCTTCGCCCTCAGCGGCGCCCAGCAGGGCCTGTTCGCCCCGTACAAGGTCGCCACCTTCTCCTCCATCCCGACCGGCCAGGCCGCCGCCGACGGCTCCTGGACCTTCGACTACGGCGGCTACGTCTCCATCGGCTGCAACGAGACCAAGGTCAAGGACTGCCCCAAGACCTTCGCCGACCTGCTCAAGCCCGAGTACAAGGGCATGGTCGCACTGAACGGCGACCCGACCCAGGCCGGTGCGGCCTTCGCCGGCGTCTACGCGGCGGCCCTGGCCAACGGCGGCAGCTTCGACAACATCCAGCCCGGCCTGGACTTCTTCAACAAGCTGAAGAAGGCCGGCAACTTCAACCCGGTGCAGGCCAAGCAGAGCACCGTCGAGTCCGGTGAGACCCCGATCACCATCGACTGGGACTACCTCAACGCCGGCTACGCCGCCGAGTTCAAGTCCAAGGGCATCAACTGGCAGGTCAACGTCCCGACCGACGGCCTGTACGCCAACTACTACAACCAGGCCATCAACAAGTGGGCGCCGCACCCGGCCGCCGCCCGGCTGTGGGAGGAGTACCTCTACAGCACCGAGGGCCAGAACCTCTTCCTCGGCGGCTTCGCCCGCCCGGTCGAGATGGACGCCATGAAGACCGCCGGCACCCTGGACACGGCCGCCGCCGCCAAGCTGCCCGCGGTCAGCGGCACCCCGACCTTCCCGACCCAGGACCAGATCACCAAGGCCAAGGCCGCCCTGGCCGCCGGCTGGTCGAAGGCCATCTCCGGGTGAGCACCGCCGCCCCCGCCACCAACGACGGGGCCGTCGCGCCCCGCCGCCGTCCGGGCAGCTTGCTGCGCCGGGCGGCGGCGGGGCGCCTCGCCGTCGTTCCGCTGCTGCTCTTCGTCGCCGTGGCCTTCGGCATCCCCGCCGTCGCCATGGCCTACGGTGCGTTCACCACCAACACCTCCAGCACCCCCGGCACGCCCTCCGCCTTCACCTCGGGCAACCTCAGCGCCTCGCTCCAGGGCGGCTACCTGACCGCGCTGATCGGCAGCGTCAAGCTGTCCGCGATGTCGGCGCTGATCGGCACCGTCGGCGGGCTGCTGCTGGCCCAGGCCGTGGTCACCTCCCGGTTCCAGGCGCTGCGGCACGCCGTGCTCAGCGCCTCCGGGGTGCTGGCCAACTTCGGCGGGGTCCCGCTGGCCTTCGCGTTCATCGCCACCCTGGGCAACGCCGGGGTGCTGACCACGCACCTGCACCTCAAGGACGCGGGCTGGAGCCTCTACACCTTCTGGGGCCTCAACCTGGTCTACCTCTACTTCCTGGTGCCGCTGATGGTGCTCAGCGTGCTGCCCTCGCTGGACGGGCTGCGCCGGCAGTGGCGCGAGGCGGCCCAGAACAACGGCGCGACCACCTGGCAGTACTGGCGCCATGTGGCGCTGCCGGTGCTCGCGCCCTCGCTGCTGGGCGGCTTCGTGCTGCTCTTCGGCACCGCCTTCGCCGCGTACGCCACCGCGGCCGCGATGGTCGGCGCCTCGGTGCCGCTGATCACCCTTCAGATCGCCAACGCCCTCAACGGCAACGTGGCCGCCGACGCCGGCAACGTGGCCCTGGCCATGAGCCTGGACATGGTGGTGATCGCGGTGCTGGTGATGGCCGTGTACCTGCCCCTGCAACGGAGGAGCGCCCGATGGCTGGTATGACTGCGGCGACGCTCACGGCGTCCATCGACCCGCCCCCCGGCGAGCAGGCCTCCGCGCGCCGCCGCGGCCGGCCGCGCTTCGGCCGCGCCGCCGTGCTGGTGATCTTCGGGCTGTACTTCGCCGTCCCGATCCTGGCCTCCTTCCTGTTCACCGTCGACGACCCGGTGAAGGGCTTCAGCCTCAGCGCCTACAGCCAGATCTTCAGCGTCGCCGGCCTCTGGCCGGCCCTGCGGCTCTCGCTGGAGCTCGCGGTGGCCACCATCGCCGTGGTCTACCTGCTGCTGATCCCCGCGGTCGTCGCGGTACGGCTCGGCGGGCCCCGGCTGCGCACCTTCGTCGAGCTGGTCTGCACCCTGCCGCTGGTCGTCCCCTCGATCGCGCTCACCGCAGGGATCACCAGCGTGCTCCGCTGGGGCAGCGACAACATGGTCCCCGGCCAGACCACCTTCATCCAGCAACTGCTGATCGACATCCAGAACCCCAGCTTCCCGGTGATCCTGCTGCTCGCCTACGTGGTGATGGCGCTGCCGCTGGCGTACCGCACCCTGGACGCCGGGATGCGGGCGCTGGACGTGCGCACGCTGCTGGAGGCGGCGCAGAACAACGGGGCGGGGCGGACCCGCGCCATCGTCACGGTGATCCTGCCCAACCTCCGCGGCGCGCTGCTGAACACCGCGTTCCTCACCCTGGCGCTGGTGCTCGGGGAGTTCACCGTCTCCTCGATCCTCGGCTTCGTGCCCTTCGCCGTCTGGATCGTCAACGGCAACGCCGCCGGCCAGGGGCCGGTGACCGTCGCCGTCTCGATCGTCAGCCTGGTGCTCACCTGGCTGCTGCTGCTCGTCCTGTCGGCCGGCGGCGGACGCCGCGGCGCCGCCGCCCCCGCGAACCAGTGACCAGCGAACCCGTGACCCGCGAACCAGTGACCCCATGAAGACCACAAGCTCCAGGGAGCCCCAGATGACCGAGACGGCCCCCACAGCCGACACCCCGTCCCTCACCGATCCGGTCCCACCGGCCGCCGCCGACAGCGGCGCCGGGGCCACCGTCGAGTTCCGCGGCCTGCGCCGCAGCTTCGGCGCGACCACCGCCCTGGACGGCCTGGACCTGACCGTCCGTCCCGGCGAACTGCTGGCCCTGCTGGGCCCGTCCGGCTGCGGCAAGACCACCGCGCTACGGATGGTGGCCGGCTTCGAGACCCCGGACTCGGGCGCGGTCCTGGTCGACGGCAGCGACATCACCGGCATACCGGCGCACCGCCGCGACGCCGGCATGGTGTTCCAGTCCTACAGCCTGTTCCCGCACCTCAACGCCCGCGACAACGTGGCCTTCGGCCTGAAGATGCGGCCGGCCCCTCACCCGACCACCACCCCTATTCGACGCGCTTCGCGCCGCCCTCTCGGCGGCGCCGAGCGCCGCAAGCGCGCGGACGAGCTGCTGGAGCTGATCGGCCTGCCCCAGTACGGCGACCGCTACCCGCACCAGCTCTCCGGCGGCCAGCAGCAGCGCATCGCGCTGGCGCGGGCCCTGGCCCTGCGCCCGCGGGTGCTGCTGCTCGACGAGCCGCTGTCGGCGCTGGACGCCAAGGTCCGGCTGACGCTGCGTGAGGAGATCCGCCGGCTCCAGCAGGAGCTCGGGATCACCACCCTCTTCGTCACCCACGACCAGGAGGAGGCGCTGTCGATGGCCGACCGGGTCGCGGTGATGCACGCCGGACGGCTGGAGCAGTGCGCCACGCCGGCCGAGCTGTACGCCCGCCCGACCACCGCGTTCGTGGCCGAGTTCGTCGGCACCATGAACCGCATCCCCGGACGCGTCGGCGAGGACCCGGGCACCGTCGAGGTGCTGGGCCAGCGGCTGCCGGTGGACGGTGAGCGGACCGCCGCGCAGCAGGACGTCGAGGTGTTGGTGCGCCCGGAGAACGTGCTGCTCAGCGCCCAGGGAGGCAGCGGCGCGGTCATCACCGGCAGCACCTTCCTCGGTGCGGTCACCCGGCTCGGTGTCCAGCTCCCGGACGGACGGAGCATCAAGGTCGACCTGTCCACCCACGAGGCCGCCGCCCTGCCGGCCGGCAGCGGGGTCACCGTCTCGCTCCCCGAGCGCCCGGTCCTGGTGGACGCCCGCGCCACCGACTGACCCCGGCCGACCGGCCCGACCGGCCCACTGCGGAGCTCCCCCGGGGCCCCGCAGCATCAGCCTGCCCGCATTCCACCCCCTGCAGAGAGCAGCTCACGTGCCGCCGATCCAAGCCACCGACCAGCTCCAGGCCGTCCTCTTCGACATGGACGGCACCCTGGTCGACACCGAGAAGCTCTGGCTGGAGGCGGTGAGGAGGCAGGCGGAACAACTGGGCCTGGCCCTGGACGAGCGGGACCAACCGCACATCCTCGGCCGCGCGGTCGAGGACACCGCCGAGCACCTGCACCGCCGGCTGCTCGCCGAGGACGCCGCCCGGCCGCTCCCGCTGGACCGGCTCGCCGACGCGCTGGAGGAGCGGTTCGCGGTGCTGGTCGCCGCCGAGGTGGTCCCGATGCCGGGCGCCCTGGCGCTGCTGGACGCGCTGGTGGCCTCCGGGGTAACCACCGCCCTGGTCTCCGCCTCGCCGCGGCATGTCGTCGACGTGGTGCTGGACTCACTGGGCCGGCACCGCTTCGCGGTCTCCTTCGCCGCCGGGGAGACCCCGCGCACCAAGCCCGCCCCCGACCCCTACCTGGCCGCCGCGGCCGCGCTGGGCGTGGCGCCCGCCCACTGCGTGGCGGTCGAGGACACCCCCACCGGCATCGCCTCGGCCGAGGCGGCCGGCTGCGCCGTCCTCGCCGTACCCTCGACCGCCCCGGTCGAGCAGGCACCGGGCCGCCTGGTGGTGGGTAGCCTGCTGGAAGTAGATCTTGCCCTGCTGCGTGCCCTGGTCAGCGCGGGGGAAGAGCGACCCGGTCGACCGTGAGGATCCCGCCACCCATGCCCTACCTGCTGCTCGCCCTCGCCATCGGCAGTGAGATCTGCGCGACGGTCTCGCTGAAGTACTCGGAGGGCTTCAGCCGGCTGCTGCCCAGCCTGGTGGTGGTGGTCGGCTACGGCCTCTCGTTCGTGTTCCTGGCCCAGGCGTTGAAGCACATACCGGTGAGCACCGCCTATGCGATCTGGTCCGGAGCCGGCACCGCGGTGGTCGCTGCGGTCGGCTTCGCCTTCCTCGGCGAGGGAGTCAACGCCCTCAAGCTGGCCGGGATCGGCCTGATCATCGCCGGGGTGGTGGCGCTCAACCTGGGCGGGGCGTCGCACTGACGTTCCATCAGCACCGGGGCGCCATGGCACTATCGACGCGTGACCGAGCAGACGGCCGAACTCGAGGACGCCGACCACCCGGAAGCGGCGGCGCAGGTCGCCGAGAAGCGCGTCACCAACGCCGAGCTCTTCTTCGACCTGGTCTTCGCCCTGTGCGTCACCCAGGTCTCGGCGCTGCTGCACGCCCACCACGGCTGGGCCGGCGTCGGCCACGCGCTGATCGTCTTCGTCCCGGTCTACTGGGCCTGGGTCGGCACCAGCGTCCAGGCCAGCACCCATGACATCGACAACCCGGTGGACCGGCTCACCATCTTCGCGGTCGGCCTCTGCGGCCTGTTCATGGCGCTCTCGGTGCCCCACGCCTACGGCTCCCGCGGGCTGCTGTTCGGCTGCTCCTACCTGGCCGCGCGGCTGGTGCTGGCCGGCCGGGTGGCCGCCATCGGCGGCCAGCTGGTCAGCCCGTTCGGCATGGGCGCCCTGGTCACCGGGCCGATGATGGTGATCGGCGGCGCCCTGCACGGGGGCGCGAGGACCGTCCTGTGGGCGGTGGCGGCCGCGCTGGACCTGGCCACGCCGGTGCTGGCCCGGAGACGGCTGCTGGGGGTTCAGGTCCACCCGGCCCATCTGCCCGAGCGGTTCACCCTGTTCCTGCTGCTCGCGCTCGGCGAGACGGTCATCTCCGTCGGCGCCCCGCTGGCCGCCGCGGCCCACCTCACCGCCGCCGAACTGGTCGCCGTGGCCGTCTCGTTCGTGCTCATCGGCGGACTGTGGTGGGTCTACTTCGCCTACGCCGCCGACGCCATGCGGCACGCCGTGACCGTCGCCGCGGTCCGGGTCGACATCGTCCGGCAGGTGCTGTCGTACGCCCATCTCAGCCTGATAGCCGGGATCATCGCGGTCGCCGTCGGCCTCACCGAGTCGGTGGCCCACCCCGGCCTGCGGCTCGGCACCGGCAGCGGCTCGCTGCTGGTCGGCGGCTGCGCGCTCTACCTCGCCACCTTCGGCTACACCCGCTGGCGGATGTTCCGGCGGCTCTCGACGACCCGTCTGATCGCCGCCGGGGTCTGCCTGCTGCTGCTCCCCGCCGGGGTCTGCCTGCTGCTGCTCCCCGCCGTGCCCCTGCTGCCCGCGCTGGCCACCCTCGGCCTGCTCGCCGCGCTGGTCGTCGGCCTGAACGTCTGGGAGCAGCAGATCCGGATCACCCGGTCCGAATGATGAAATTCATGCAGTCGCTCATTGATCGACTGTAGACATTCATGCAGGATGAGGGGCTATCACGCACGGCCACCACCAGGAGGCACGTACATGGCCGCCGGCCCCACCGCCCCTCCCGAAGGCACCGCAGCGGACCGGGAACCGCTGCGCGCCTTCCACCTGCGGATCACCGCCACCACCTTCGGCGCCAACTTCTCCGACGGATACGCCCTCGGCATCATCGGCGCGGCGCTGCCCACGCTCACCACCACCATGCGGCTGTCCGGGGTGTGGCAGGGCCTGCTCGGCTCCTCCGCCCTGATCGGGCTGTTCTTCGGCAGCATCGTGCTGGGCCGGGTCGGCGATCTGATCGGCCGCCAGAAGCTGTACCTCTACAACTTCATCCTGATCACCGTCGCCTCCGCGCTGCAGCTGTGGAGCCACGACCCCGCGGTGCTGTTCGCGCTGCGGCTGCTGATCGGCTTCGGGCTGGGCGCCGACTACGCCGTCGGCCCCACCCTGCTCTCCGAGTTCGCCCCGCGCCGGCTGCGCGGGGTACTGCTCGGCTCGCTCACCGTGCTGTGGACGGTCGGCTACGTCACCGCCAACATCCTCGGCACCTACCTCTCCGAGGGCGACAGCTCGGCCCACTGGCTGCTGGCCAGCGCGGCGCTACCCGCGCTGTTGGTGCTGCTGATCCGGATCGGCACCCCGGAGTCGCCGAGCTGGCTGGTCAGCCGGGGCCGGGTGGCCGAGGCGCAGGCCATCAGCCGGCGCTACCTCAAGACCGAGCTCGACGTCGACGCCGCCGCCATCGCCGCACAGACCCTGCCGCACGAGGCCGCCCCACCGGTCCACGGCTACGGACAGCTGTTCGCGCCGGGGCAGGCCCGGAACACCTGGTTCGGCGTCGCCTTCTACAGCGCCCTGGTGCTGCCGTACTTCGCCATCTACACCTTCGTGCCGACGATCCTGTCCGGCCTCCAGGTCTCCGACCCCGATCTGCAGAACCTGCTGCTCAACCTGTTCCTGCTGCTCGGCGGCGTGGTCGGGCTGTGGTTCGTGCAGAAGATGGGCCGGCGCAGCTTCACCATCGGCTCCTTCGCGGTGCTCACCGCCTCGCTGCTGGCACTGGCCGCGCTCAGCGACGCCTCGGCGGTGCTGCTGATGATCCCGTTCCTGCTCTACACCTTCGTGATGTCGGGCGCCTCCAACATCACCCAGGTCTATCCGCCCGAGCTGTTCCCGACCGCCCTGCGGGCCTCCGGCGTCGGATTCCTGAACGGCACCAGCAGGGTGGCCTCGGCAGTCGGTACCTTCGTGCTGCCGGTGAGCCTCAGCGCCCTCGGTGTGGGCTGGTCCATGGTGTGGCTCGCCGGCGTGCTCGCGCTCGGCCTGTTCGCGAGCCTCGCCTGGGCCCCCGAGACCAAGCACGCATCCACCCAGGAAGGCATCCACCACCCTTGAACGCCCCGATACTCACCCTCGACGGCGCCTCGCTCACCTCCGCCGAGATCGTGGCCCTGGCCCGGCGGACCGCCCGGGCCAGGATCGACCCCGCCGCCCGTGACCGCATGCTCCAGGCCCGCCGGACGGCCGAGGAGGTGGTCACCCGCCGCCGCGTCTACGGGTACACCACCGGGGTCGGCGCCAACCGCACCACCGACATCAGCGAGGCCGCCGCCGACGAGCAGGGCATGCGGCTGCTGCGCAGCCACAGCGGCGCCATCGGCCCGCTGGTCCCGGTCGAGCAGACCCGGGCGATGCTGGCGGTCCGGCTGAACCAGCTGCTGCGGGCCGGTTCGGCGATCAGCGCCGACGTGGTGGACCGGATCGCCGAGGCCCTCGGCAGCGGCCACGTCCCCGAGGTGCACACCTACGGCTCGATCGGCACCGGGGACCTGACCGCGCTGGGCGAACTCGGCCTGGCCCTGGCCGGGGAGCACCCCTGGCGCAAGGGCGAGGGCAGCGGCCCCGCCCCCGAACCGCTGGCCCTGGACCTCTGGGACGCGCTGCCGCTGATGTCCAGCAGCGCCCTGACCATCGGTCAGGCGGCGCTGGCGCACCACGACCTGAACGCCCTGCTGGACGCCGTCCCACTGATCGCGGCGCTCTCCCTCACCGTGGTCCACGGCTCCACCGAGCCCTACTCCTCGGTGGTGCACGCGCTGCGCCCGCACGCCGGCGCGACCCGGCTGTCCGCCCGGATGCGGGACCTGCTCGACCCGCTCCCCTGGGAACCGCCGCTGGTGCAGGACCCGTACGGCTTCCGCTGCCTGCCGCAGGTGCACGGCGCGGCCCTGGACGCCGCCGACGCGCTGGAGTCCGTCCTCGCCATCGAGATCAACGCCGCCTCGGAGAACCCCCTGCTCTCCCTGGAGCCCGCCGACTACCACCACCACGGCGGCTTCCACCAGGCCTCGTTGGCGCTGGCCGGGGACCAGCTCCGGCTGGCCGTGCTGGGGACGGCCCAGCTGTCCACGGCCAGGGTCGGGGTGCTGGTCTCGCCGGTCTTCACCGGCCTGCCGGCCTTCCTGGCCCAGGACGAGGACGGCAGCAGCGGCGTCATGATCACCGAGTACGCCGCCCAGTCGGCCCTGGCCGACCTGCGCACCCTGGCCCAGCCGGTGACCCTGGGCCACGCCGTGCTGTCGCGCGGCGTCGAGGAGCACGCCAGCTTCGCGGCCGGCGGCGCCCGGCACCTGCTGGACAGCGTCGCCCTGTTCCGACTGGTCCTCGCCTGCGAACTGGTCGCCGCCGTCCGGGCGCTGCGGATGAACGGGGTGATCCTGGACCCGGCGACGGAGCTGGGCCGCTTCCAGCGCGACGCCGGCGCCGTCCTCGACCCCGGGACCGCCGACCGGGACCTGACCCCGGACGTCGAGGCGGCAGCCGCGCTGTTGGCCCGGCCCTTGCTGTGAAGGCTTGCAGGCGAACGGAGTTGGGGCGGAGGACCCCGGAGGAGCGATGATGGGGGAAGGCCGTCACCGAGCAGGTGCGACCCGTTACGCAGAAGAAGTAGGGATATGCCGTGGGAACGACCGGGACGATTCTGGTGGTGCTCGGCGCCTGGTTCGTCGGCTCTCTTTTCCTGGGGCTGCTGGTAGGCCGCATGCTGCGTTTCGGCCGCCTGCGCCCGGGCCCCCGCGCGGACGACGCGCCGCCTCCCCCCGCCCCCGACCCTGCCCGGACCGAGCCTCAGCCCCCGCCGCGGGACGCCCGCCCGTAGCGGTCCGCCGGGGCCGTTCGGCACCGTTCGGCACCTTCGGACGAACCTTTTGCTGAAGGGTGGTGAATTCCCGGGCGTCCAGGGGATGATGGCTGCATGACCGCCACGCGTCGTGCCGTCGAGCAGCTAGCGACCTGGCCCGACCTCAGCACCGCACCGGCCAGTTGCGGCACCGGATCAGCGATCTTCGCGGACGGCCGCGAGATCGTGCACCTGCACACCGAGCGGGATGCCGACGTGCTGCTCACCCGCCCGGTGATCGAGCGCATCCACGACGAGCTGGAGCGCTCCACCGCCTTCCGGCTGCATCCGGGTTCGGCCTGGGCCACCGTGCACCTCGACTGCGACGCCGACGGGGACCTGCTGGTCTCCCTGGTGAGCCTGTGCCTCAAGGCCGACTGCGGCCCCAGCGAGCCCTGCAACATGGGCCGCATCGAGATCATCCACGCCGCCTGAGTCCTTTGTCTCCAGGGGCGCGGGGAACTGCGCTGCCAACCATGCACCTTCGTAGGGCGTTGGCCGCGCAGTTCCCCGCGCCCCTCAAGAGTGGTTACGGCAGGTTCCGTGCCATCACGATGCGCTGGACCTGGTTGGTGCCCTCGTAGATCTGGGTGATCTTGGCGTCGCGCATCATCCGCTCCAGCGGATAGTCCCGGGTGTAGCCGTAGCCGCCCAGCAGCTGTACCGCGTCGGTGGTGATCTCCATCGCCGCGTCCGAGGCGAAGCACTTCGCCGCGGCGCCGAAGAAGGTCAGGTCCCCGTCGCCGCGCTGGGAGCGGGCCGCGGCCGCGTAGGTGAGCTGGCGGGCCGCCTCCAGCTTCATGGCCATGTCGGCGAGCATGAACTGGATGCCCTGGAACTCGGCGATCGCCTTGCCGAACTGCTTGCGCTCCTTGACGTAGCCGGCCGCGTAGTCCAGCGCGCCCTGGGCGATCCCCAGCGCCTGCGCCGCGATGGTGATCCGGGTGTGGTCCAGGGTCTTCATCGCGGTGGCGAAGCCGGTGCCCTCGGCGCCGATGATGCGGTCGGCCGGGATCCGGACGTTGTCCAGGTAGACCTCGCGGGTCGGCGAGCCCTTGATGCCCAGCTTCTTCTCCGGCGCGCCGAAGGACACCCCCTCGTCGCCCTTCTCCACCACGAACGCGGAGATGCCCTTGGAGCGCTTCTCGGGGTCGGTGACCGCCATCACCGTGTAGAACTCGGAGACCCCGGCGTTGGTGATCCACCGCTTGACCCCGTTGAGCACCCAGAAGTCGCCGTCGCGCACCGCGCGGGTCTTCATCCCGGCCGCGTCGGAGCCCGCGTCCGGCTCGGACAGGCAGTAGGAGAACATGCCCTGCCCGGCCGCCAGCGGGGCCAGGTACTTCTGCTTCAGCGCCTCGTCGCCGGAGAGGATCACCGGCAGCGAGCCCAGCTTGTTGACGGCCGGGATCAGCGAGGACGAGGCACAGACCCGGGCCACCTCCTCGATCACGATGACCGTCGCCAGCGCGTCGGCGCCGGCGCCGCCGTACTCCTCGGGGACGTGCACCGCGTGCAGGTCGTTGGCGGTGAGCGCGTCCAGCGCCTCCTGCGGGAAGCGGGCCTGCTCGTCCACCTCCGCGGCGAACGGGGCGATCTTGGACTCGGCGAGCGAACGCACCGCGTCCCGGAGCATCTCGTGCTCCTCGGACACCCGGAACAGGTCGAAGTCCGCGGACCCGTTGGACGAACCATTGGACGCCATGCGCCTCACCCCAAGTTATCTACCGTTAAGTAACATCTGCTCACTCCAGATTCTAGAGCTTCCGGCGTTCAGTGCGTTGCGTGACCTCCGCAACAGCGTTCAGACTTCGCGGGTAGTATCCGCAGGCCCGTCTTACTTGCTCCACACAATCCATCCGGCGGAAGGACGTTCAGCGCCGTGAAGATCACCGTCATCGGGACCGGCTACCTGGGGACCACCCACGCAGCCTGCATGGCAGAGCTCGGCTTCGAGGTCCTGGGGCTCGACATCCTTCCCGAACGGGTGGCCGCGCTCGCCTCCGGGAACGTCCCGATGTACGAGCCGGGCCTGGAGGAGCTGCTGCGCAAGCATCTGCACGGGCTGGAGGGCTCCACCGGGCGCCTGCGCTTCACGACCTCCTGGGAGGAGGTCGGCGACTTCGGCGACGTCCACTTCATCTGCACCAACACCCCGCAGCGGCGCGGCGAGTTCGCCTGCGACATGAGCTACGTCGAGTCCGCCTTCGACCTGCTGGCTCCGCACCTGAAGCGGCCGACCCTGGTGGTCGGGAAGTCCACCGTCCCGGTCGGCAGCGCGGACCGGCTCTCCCGCCGGCTGGCCGAGGCCGCCCCGGCCGGCGCCGCCGCCGAGGTCGCCTGGAACCCCGAGTTCCTGCGCGAGGGCTTCGCCGTCGACGACACGCTGAACCCGGACCGGCTGGTCATCGGCGTCCGCAGCGCCGAGGCCGAGGCCACGCTGCGCGAGCTCTACGCTCCGCTGATCGACAAGGGCACCCCGCTGGTCGTCACCGACTTCCCCACCGCCGAGCTGGTGAAGACCGCCGCCAACTCCTTCCTGGCCACCAAGATCTCCTTCATCAACGCCATGGCCGAGGTCTGCGAGGCCTCCGGCGCCGACGTGGTGCAGCTGTCCGGGGCTCTTGCCCACGACACCCGGATCGGCGGCCGGTTCCTCAACGCCGGCCTGGGCTTCGGCGGCGGCTGCCTGCCCAAGGACATCCGCGCCTTCATGGCCAGGGCCGGGGAGCTGGGCGCCGACCAGGCGCTGACCTTCCTGCGCGAGGTCGACTCCATCAACATGCGGCGCCGCTCCCGGATGGTCGAGCTGGCCCGCGAGCAGTGCGGCGGCGCGCTGCTCGGTCGCCGGATCGCGGTCCTCGGCGCGGCCTTCAAGCCCGACTCCGACGACGTGCGCGACTCCCCCGCGCTCAACGTGGCCGGACAGCTCCAGCTGCAGGGCGCGCAGGTCACCGTCTACGACCCCAAGGCCATGGACAACGCGCGGAAGATGTTCCCCGCGCTGAACTACGCCGAGTCGGTGCTGGAGGCCGTCACCGGCGCCCATGTGGTGCTGCACCTCACCGAGTGGCAGGAGTTCCGCTCCATGGACCCGGACGAGCTCGCCGAGGTCGTCGCCGAACCGCGGATCCTGGACGGCCGCAACGTGCTCGACCCGCAGCGGTGGCGCGACGCCGGCTGGACCTACCGCGCCCTGGGCCGCCCCAGCTGAACCCCGGCCCAGCTCAAACCGCGCCAGGAATGCACCCGCCGGTCCGCCGGTTCTCCCGAGTGACCGGGAGAACCGGCGGGACCGAGGGCCTACGGCCAGGGAGCACACCGATGAGCAGCTACGGCGACGACGCCACCGTCCGCGCGATCCTGGAGGGCACCGGGGACACCTGGGCGGTGGTCGGGCTCTCCAACAACACCGCACGCGCCGCCTACGGGGTGGCCAGGGTGCTGCAGCGCTTCGGCAAGCGGGTGGTGCCGGTGCACCCGTCGGCCGAGACGGTGCACGGCGAGCAGGGCTACCCCTCGCTCTCCGCCGTGCCCTTCCCGGTGGACGTGGTGGACGTCTTCGTCAACAGCAGCCTGGCCGGAGCCGTCGCCGACGAGGCGGTGGCCATCGGCGCCAAGGCGGTCTGGTTCCAGCTAGACGTCATCGACGAGGACGCCTACCGACGCACCCGCGACGCAGGCCTGACCATGGTGATGAACCGCTGCCCGGCGATCGAGATCCCCCGCCTGTCCCGCTGAAGCACGGGTCAGCGATGCCGCTTGGGCGGGTACAGCACCAGCTCGGAGGTGTCGACCGTCCAGTCGCCCACGGAGATCACATCGCCGAAGGTGTACGGCCGCGACTCGCGGTAGGTCTTGCCGTCGCTGTCCCAGTAGTAGAGGCAGGATCCGTTGCGGGGATCAACGATGAGGTAGCGGGGGACGCCCATCAGCGGGTAGTCCCGGACCTTGTCGATGTAGTCGTTCTCCGGATTGGAGGGAGAGACGATCTCCACCGCGAGATGGACAGCGGTGGCGTCGACGGCCTCGGACGTGACTGCGGCGTCCTCGTCCACAACGGCGACATCGGGACGGCGCATCTTCGCCGCAAGCGGATGTTCGATGTCGAATCCCCCCGCGAAGAGGCCTTCCGGCAGCTGCCGGGTGAGCTGGTTGGCAATACGCATCGCGTCCAGGTCATGAGCCCCTGACGGACTTATCATCATGACGATCTTGCCGTCGCTGATCTCGATGTGCGGACCGAACGGCGCCGGCGGCTCGAAGTGCTCAGCAAACTCACGCAAGTGCTGATAAATCGACTGCTCCGTCATGGCTCCACGATAGCGGGCCGGACCCAGAGCCTGCGAAGCCAAGGCTCCACGGTCATCCACGCAGCAGCGAGGCGAGTGCGGCTGGTGTTACGCACGCGCCCTCGGCGACAAGCCGAGCGGCAAGGGCAGAGCGTGCGCTGCTGTCGGAGCCCCTCTCGCCCGTCTTGTCCCCGGAACGGGGACACATTCGGTCCGGGGGGATCTACGCTGTGCCGCATGCGACTCGACCGCATCGCCGTCCGCTACGGCCGCCGTGAGCCCTGGGTGCTGCGGGACGTCAGCCTGGAGCTGGACCAGGGGCAGTTGGTCCGGGCGGCCGGTGGCAACGGGGGCGGTAAGTCGACGTTGCTGCGGCTGGTCGCCGGGGCGTGCGAGCCCGACCGGGGCGCCGTACGGGAACGGCCCGCCCGCCGGGCGTACGTGCCGGAGCGGTTCCCGGCCGCGCTCCCTTTCACCGCCCATGACTACCTGTGCCATCTGGGCCGGGTGCACGGTCTGCACGGTGCCGAGCCCGCCCGGCGGGCCACGGCGATGCTGGAGCGGCTCGGGGCCGCGGCCTTCGCGGGCACCCCGCTCGCCGAACTGTCCAAGGGGACCTGCCAGAAGGTCGCCGTCGCCCAGGCCCTGGTCGGCGACCCGGAGCTGCTGGTCCTGGACGAGGCCTGGACCGGGCTCGACCAGGACGCCAGGGCCACCCTGGACGCGGCCGTCGCCGAGCGGGTCGAGCAGGGCTGCACCGTGCTCTTCGTCGACCACGACCCGACCCGGCTGGCGGGGCTGCCGGCGCTGCACTGGCAGGTCGGGGACGGCTCGGTGACGACCGACGGCTCCGGTCCGGGCAGTCCGAACGTGGTGATCACCGTGACCGGTCGGCCCGGCGGCGCCAAGGGCCTGGCTGAGCTGGTCGGGGTCAGCACGGTCGGCGAACCGTCCCCGGACACGGTCCGGCTGACCGCCGACGCCCGGCACAGCGACGAGGTCCTGCGGGCCCTGCTCGCCGAGCCAGTGGTCCACATCGCCCGGGTGGAGGCCGGCCGGTGAGCGATCTGATCCGCTATCAACTCGCGTTGCTGCTGCGCTCGCAGCGGTGGCTGCCGCCGGCGCTGTTCTTCGCGGTGCTGATCGTCGCCGGGGTCTTCGGCGGCCAGCAGTACGGGGACTCGCTGGGCTGGTGCGCCGGAATGCTGGTGCCCGGAGCGGGCTGGCTCACCCGTACCGTCCTGACCGGGGAGCCGGCCGCGGCCCGCGCCTGCGTGTCCGCTGCCGCGGGTCCACGGCGGGTGCAGGGTGCTGCGCTGGGCGTCGCGCTGGGGCTGGGCGCGGTGCTGGCGGCGGTCGCCGGGGCGTTCGAGTGGACCATGAGCAGCCCGCCACCGGGAGGCGCCCCGGTGGCGCTCGCCGCCACTGCCCGCGACGGCGCCGCCGCGATCGTCGTGGGGCTGCTGGTGGGGGTGGCGCTGGGCGCCCTCTGCGCACCGCCGCTGGTGCGGCGGCCCGCGACCAGCGTGCTCACGCTGGCGGCGGCGTCGGTGGTGCTGCTGGTGGCGCCGTGGTCACCGGTGAACGCGGCGATTCGTGACGCGGCGTCACCCGGTCCGACGGCCTTCCCGTGGTGGCCGGTGCTGACGGCTCTGCTCCTGGTGGCCGTCTGTGGGGGTGTCGTGGTGCGGTCAGCTGCGCGCTATAGGCAGGCACTTGGTTGAGCGCGCAGTTCCCCGCGCCCCTAGCAAGTGCAACTGGCTCAGTTGCAAACGTGTAGGGGCGCGGGGAACTGCGCGGCCAGCCATGCACTATCCGCACCAGACCCGCTCACCTGATACGAACGTCTGCTCGACCTTCGCCGCCCCGATCTCCTCGGCCGGTCCCGCGAAGGGGTCCCGGTCCAGTACGACCAGGTCGGCCACGGCGCCGACGCGGATGGTCCCGCTGTCGTCCAGGTGGTTCACGTACGCCGATCCGGCGGTGTACGCGGCGAGCGCCGTGCCGAGGTCCAGCCGCTGGTCCGGCAGGAAGACCCGGGCGTCGTCGTCGCCGTACCCCCTGCGGTTGACCGCGGTGTGGATGCCCTCGATCGGGTCCGGGCTGCTGACCGGCCAGTCGCTGCCGGCGGCCAGCGTCGCTCCGGCGCGCAGCAGGTCCGCGAACGGGTACTGCCACTGCGCCGAGTCCCCGCCGAGGAAGGGGATGGTGAGCTCGTCCATCTGCGGCTCGTGCGCCGCCCACAGCGGCTGCAGGTTGGCGACCGCGCCCAGCGCGCGGAAGCGCGGGACGTCGTCCGGGTGCACCACCTGGAGGTGGGCCAGGTGGTGCCGGGTGTCGCGGAATCCATTGGCCCTGCGGGCCGCCTCGACCGCGTCCAGCGCCTCGCGCACGGCACGGTCGCCGAGGGCGTGGAAGTGCACCTGGAAGTCGAGGGCGTCCAGCTCGGTGACGTAGTCCCGCAGCGCGTCCGGGTCGACGAAGCTGAGGCCGCTGTTGGCGGTCGGACAGCCGCAGCCGTCCAGGTAGGGGTTGGTCATCGCGGCGGTGTGGTTCTCGGCGATGCCGTCCTGCATGATCTTGACGGAGTCCGCCCGCAACCGGCCCACCCGCAGCCGCCGGCGCCGCTCGACCAGCTCCGGGATCTGCTCGGCGCCGCGCGAACGGTCCCACCACAGCGCGCCGTTGACCCGTGCGGTGAGCCGGCCCTCGGACGCCGCGACCAGGTAGGCCTCGGCGGGGTCGGGCTGGCCGTTGAAGACGCCGAGGAGGGCGTCCTGCCAGGCGGTGATGCCCAGCGAGTGCAGCAACTGCTGCGCCCGCAGCAGCCCGGCGACCCGGTCGGCGAGGGTGGTCGGCGGGACGAGGCGGGCGACAAGGCCGGTCGCACCCTCCTGCAGGGCGCCGCTGGGGGTCCCGTCGGCCTCGCGTTCTATCCGGCCGTCGGACGGGTCCGCCGTGGCGGCGTCGAGTCCGGCCAGTTCCAGGGCGCGGGTGTTGGCCCAGGCCCCGTGGTGGTCCCGGTTCAGCAGGTAGACCGGGCGGTCGGGGACCAGGGCGTCCAGGAACTGCCGGGTGGGGGTGCCGCCGGGGAAGCTCTCCATGGACCAGCCGCCGCCGGTGATCCACTCCCGCTCGGGGTGGGCCTCGGCGTAGGCGCGGATGCGGCGGCGGTACTCGTCCGGGTCGGTGGTGCCGGTGAGGTCGCACTCCCCCAGCTCCACACCGCCGTAGACGGCATGGACGTGCGCGTCCTGGAAGCCGGGCAGCAGCAGCCGTCCGGCCAGGTCGACGACCTCCGTCTTCGGCCCGATCAGCTCGCGGACCTCGTCCTGACCGACGGCGGTGATCAGGCCTGCGGTCACGGCGACGGAGCGGGCGCGGCTGCGGGCACCGTCGACGGTGAGGACGGGGCCGCCGGTGAGGACCAGGTCGGCGTGGGGGGTGGGCATGCGATCTCCAGGGTGGTGCGCTCTACGTGGGCGTTTGGTTTGTCGCGCATGCTTTTAACAAGCACAGCCCCGCGCCCCTGCACGTTTGCAACTGAGCCAGTTGCAGCCCCCAGGGGCGCGGGGCTGTGCTTGATGAAAAGCGTGCGCGACCGACCATGCAGGACCGCACCCGGGCTCAGTGGTCCAGTTGCTCGATCGTGGCGATGGATGGCGCCTCCCCGACGAGCGACCGTGCGACCCCTTCGGCCTCGCGCAGCACCCGGACAGCGTTGCTCCAGGTCAGTTTGGACAGGTCGGCTTCCGACCAGCCCCGGCCGAGGAGTTCGGCGATCAGGTTGGGGTAGCCGGAGACGTCCTGGAGGCCGTCAGGGGTGAAGGCCGTGCCGTCGTAGTCGCCGCCGATGCCGATGTGGTCGACGCCGGCCACCTCGCGCATGTGGTCCAGATGGTCCGCCACCGTCGCCGCCGAGGCCCGCGGCGGCGGATTCGCCGCCTCGAACGCCCGCTGGACCACCATCGCCTCCGGCGTGGTCTCCAGCGCGTGGAAGCCGTGGGACTCCAGGTTGGCGTCGGCTGCCTTCGTCCAGGCGATGGCCTCGGGGAGGATGAACTTGGGTACGAAGGTGGCCATCGCCACGCCGCCGTTGACGGCGAGCTGCTCCAGCACGTCGTCCGGGATGTTGCGCGGGTGGTCGCAGATCGCGCGCGAGGAGGAGTGCGAGAAGACCAGCGGCGCGCGGGTGACCCTGAGCGCGTCCCGCATGGTGTCCGCGGAGACGTGCGAGAGGTCGACCAGCATGCCGAGCCGGTTCATCTCCCGGACGACCTCCTCGCCGAAGCGGGTGAGTCCGCCGGCGGCCGGCTCGTCGGTGGCGGAGTCCGCCCACGGCAGGTTGTCGTTGTGAGTGAGCGTCATGTACCGGACGCCCAGGGCGTGCAGGGCCCGCAGCGTGGCCAGCGAGCCGTTGATGGAGTGTCCGCCCTCGGCTCCCATCAGCGAGGCGATCCGGCCCTCCGCGCGGGCCGCCTCCATGTCGTCGGCGCTGAAGGCGAGCCGGAGCCGGTCCGGGTAGCGGGCGGCGAGCGCGCGCACGCAGTCCATCTGCTCCAGGGTGGCGCTGACGGCCCGGTCGCCGGTGAAGTCCGTCCGCACGTACACCGACCAGAACTGCGCGCCGACACCTCCGGCCGCCAGCCGGGCCAGGTCGGTGTGCAGGTGGGCGCTCTGGTCGGTGGCGATGTCACGGGCGTCGAGGTCGTAGCCGACCTGCCGGCGCAGCGCCCAGGGCAGGTCGTTGTGCCCGTCCACGACGGGGTGCTCGGCGAGCAGCGCCCGAGCCCGGTCCAGCAGTTCGGGCGCGGGGGCGGTCCAGACCGTCGGTTCGCTCATCCGTCCGCTCAGCTCCCGAAGCCGAAGCTGTTGCCGCCGTTGACCTTGGCGCGCAGCTTCTTGCCCTTGTCGGTGGCCTGGCTGTTCAGCTCCTGCTGGAAGTCCCGCATCCGCTCGGCGAGTTCGGGGTCGAACGCGGCCAGCTGACGGACCGCCAGCAGCCCGGCGTTGCGGGCCCCGCCGATCGACACCGTCGCCACCGGGACCCCGGCCGGCATCTGCACGATGGACAGCAGCGAGTCCATGCCGTCCAGGTACTTCAGCGGCACCGGGACGCCGATCACCGGCAGGGTGGTGACCGAGGCGAGCATCCCGGGCAGGTGGGCGGCGCCGCCCGCGCCCGCGATGATCGCCTTGAGGCCGCGGCCGGCGGCCTGCTCCCCGTACTCGACCATCTCGCGGGGCATCCGGTGCGCGGACAGCACGTCGACCTCGTAGCCGACCTCGAACTCGTCCAGGGCCTTGGCTGCGCCCTCCATCACCGGCCAGTCGGAGTCCGACCCCATGACGATGCCGACCAACGGCTGCTCAGGCATGCGTTGTCCCCTTGTCTGACTTATTCAGTCTCATTCGGTGATGTCACCGCGCAGGTAGGCGGCGGCATGGCGGGCGCGCTCCCGGACGTCGTCCAGGTCGTCCCCGAAGACTGTGACGTGGCCAACCTTACGACCGGGCTTCACGTCCTTGCCGTACATGTGGATGCGCAGGCCGGGGTCACGGGCCATGCAGTGCAGGTAGGCGTGGTACATGTCCGGGTAGTCGCCGCCGAGGACGTTGACCATCACGGTCCAGCGGGCCCGCGGCCTGGGGTCGCCCAGCGGCAGGTCGAGGACGGCCCGGATGTGGTTCTCGAACTGCGAGGTGACCGCACCGTCGATGGACCAGTGGCCGGAGTTGTGCGGCCGCATGGCCAGCTCGTTGACCAGGATGCGGCCGTCGCGGGTCTGGAACAGCTCGACCGCGAGGTGGCCGGTGATGTCCAGCTCCCCGGCGATCCGCAGCGCCAGCGCCTGGGCCTCGGCAGCGAGGTCCGCGGAGAGGTCGGGGGCCGGGGCGGTCACCTCGTGGCAGATGCCGTCCTTCTGCCAGGACTCCACCACCGGATAGGCGACGGCCTGCCCGTGCGGGGAGCGCACGACGTCGGCCGCGAGCTCCCGGACGAAGTCGACCTTCTCCTCCGCCAGCACCGGGACGCCGGCCCGGAACGGCTCCGCCGCCTCGGCCTCGTCGCGGACCACCCAGACGCCCTTGCCGTCGTAGCCGCCGCGGGTGGTCTTCAGCACCACCGGGAACCCGGAGCCCTCGGCAGCGAAGGCGGCGACGTCCGCCGGGTCGGCGACCAGCCGGTGCCGGGGGCAGGGCACGCCCAGGGCGTCCAGCCGGGCCCGCATCAGCCCCTTGTCCTGCGCGAACACCAGCGCGTCCGGCCCCGGCCTGACCGCGACGCCCTCGGCCTGGAGCGCCCGCAGGTGCTCGGTGGGGACGTGTTCGTGGTCGAAGGTGATGACGTCGCAGCCGGCCGCGAACCGCCGCAGGGTGTCGAGGTCGCGGTAGTCACCGAGGACGACGTCGTTCACCACCAGCGCTGCCGAGTCCTGCGGGGTGTCCGCGAGCAGCCTGAACCTCACACCCAGCGGGATCGCCGCCTGGTGAGCCATTCGGGCTAGCTGCCCGCCGCCGATCATGCCGACTACTGGAAAAGTCACACCCCTGAGGATATAGGTGCCCGCGGATCGACATCACCGCAGGCCAGGACGGTGGGCACAGTTCCGGCCCGGCCCCCTGCCGAGACGGCCCGTCCAGGTCCCACAGGGATCGTCTATCGTGGAACCTTGAAGTTCTGCAGCCAGGACTCATGTGTGAGTCCCATGAGATGCCTGCGCTGGCCCGGCGACGGAGCGGGTACGCGAACTAGCATGAGATGCGCTCCCCCCACAGCCCTGAAAGAGACGGACACCGATGACTTCGAGCCCCGATCCCGCGCCCGCAGCGCCGAACGTTCTGCGCCGGCTCGTCCATGAGCTGGCCAAGTTCGGGATCGTCGGCATAGTCGGCGTCGTCGTCCAGCTGGTGGCCTTCAGCATCCTGCTCGACTCGATGCAGACGGTGCGCGCCAACATCGTGGCGACCCTGATCGCGATCGGCACCAACTACATCGGCTACCGGTACTGGGTGTACCGCAACGCCGACAAGAAGACCAGGTCGCGCGAGATCACCCTGTTCCTGATCTTCAGCGGCATCGGCCTGCTGATCCAGAACGCCGTGCTCTACGCGCTGACCTACGGCCTCGGCCTGGACACCAAGCTGGAGAAGCTGGTGTGCACCGTCGTCGGTATCGGTGTCGCCACCGTCTTCCGCTTCTGGTCCTACCGGACCTGGGTCTTCAAAGCGATCCCCGAGGCCGCCGCGGACGTGATCGGGGCGGCCGACGCGGTCGGCCAGGCCGAGCGGATCCTGGCCGCCGAACAGGTCAAGCTGAGCACCGAGCACTCCGAGCTGAAGGCCCGGGCCAAGGAGCTCTGACCCTCACTTTCCTTACCTACTCACTTCGCACTCCCGGAGCCCTCAGGGCGCCCCAGGCTTCCTCCTTTTGGCTCGGCCCTGCCGAGGAAGAGTGCGAACACCGGAGGCCGCTGGGACAGCAGTTCCAGGCGGCCTCCGTCCGCTTCGGCGAGGTCGCGGGCGACGGCCAGGCCGATGCCGGTGGAGTTGTGGCCGCTGACGGCGCGCTCGAAGACCCGCGCGCCCAGCTCGCTGGGGACGCCCGCGCCCTCGTCCTGGACCTCCAGCACCACCGAGGAGCCGCGGACCCGGGTGCGGATGGTGACCGCACCGTCCCCGTGCATCAGCGAGTTCTCGATCAGTGCCGCCAGTACCTGGGCCACCGCCCCCGAGTTGCCCAGCGCCAGCAGTCCGGGCGGGCCCTCCAGGTAGAGGGTGCGTCCGGCGCGGCGCAGCGCGGGGCTCCACTCCTCCGCCTGCTGCTTGATCACCTCGTCCAGCTCGAACGGCTTCGCCGAGCTCTTGCGCTGGTCCCGGCTGTTGGTGAGCAGCCGCTGCACCACGTCGGTGAGCCGTTCCACCTGGCCCAGGGCGATCGCGGCCTCCTCCCTGACCGTGGCCAGGTTGTCGGTCTCGGCGATCTCCTCCAGCCGCATCGACAGCGCGGTGAGCGGGGTGCGCAGCTGGTGCGAGGCGTCGGCGGCGAGGCGGCGCTCGGCGGTGAGCATCCTGGCGATGCGCTCGGCGCTGGCGTCCAGCACCTCGGCGACCCGGTCCAGCTCGACCACGCCGTAGCGGCGCTGCCGGGGGCGCGGGTCGCCGGAGCCCAGCCGTTCGGCGGTCTCGGCGAGGTCGGTGAGCGGGCGGGCCAACCGTTTGGCCTGCCAGACCGCGAGCAGGGCCGCCGCCACGATGGTGAGCAGCGCGACCAGGGCCAGCAGCAGCAGCATGTTGCGGATATTGCGGTTCAGCGGCCCGCGCGACTCCTGGACGGTGACCTTCTCGCCGTGCGGACCGGTCTCGGTGGCGCTGACCGGGTCGTCGCCGGCCGGCTTGTCACCGAGGGTGATGGTCGGCTGCCCCGGCAGCTCGACCACGGCGTAGCGCTGGGCGTTCTGGCTGGTCAGCCCGGACAGTGCCTCGGCGTCGATGGGCTCGCCGGCGACCAGCCGGTTCTCCACCACCCCCACCAGGTGCAGCGCCTCCGAGGTGACCTGCTCCTGGGCGTTGCTCTCGATGCTGCGCTTCTCGACCAGGGCGAGCGGGGCGCAGAACAGCGCGACCACGACCAGGACGACGGCGAGGGTGGAGTTGATCAGCCGGCGCTGCACGTCTGACTGCTAGCCCTTCTCGAAACGGAAGCCGACGCCGCGCACGGTGGTGATGTAGCGGGGGCTGGCGGCGTCGTCGCCGAGCTTCTTGCGGAGCCAGGAGATGTGCATGTCCAGGGTCTTGGTGGAGGTCCACCAGGTGGTGTCCCAGACCTGCCGCATGATCTGCTCGCGGGTGACCACCCGTCCGGCGTCCCGTACCAGCACCCGGAGCAGCTCGAACTCCTTGGCGGAGAGCTGGAGTTCCTCCTCGCCGATCCAGGCGCGGTGCGACTCGACGTCGATCTTCACCCCGTGGGCCCCGGTGGTGAGGTCCACCGTGCCGCGGCGCAGCAGGGCCCGGACCCGGGCCAGCAGCTCGGCCAGCCGGAACGGCTTGGTGACGTAGTCGTCCGCCCCGGCGTCCAGGCCGACCACGGTGTCGACCTCGTCGGCGCGGGCGGTGAGCACCAGCACCGGGAAGCCGTGACCGTCCGCGCGCAGCCGCCGACAGACCTCCAGGCCGTCCATCCCGGGCAGGCCGAGGTCCAGCACCAGCAGATCGATGTTGCCGCCCTCGAGACCGGCTTCCAGGGCCGAGGGGCCGTCCTCCCGGACCACGACCTCGTAGCCCTCCCGGCGCAGTGCGCGGGCGAGCGGTTCCGAGATGGCGACATCGTCCTCGGCGAGCAGTACACGGGTCATGCCCTGATCGTAGTGCCCGACGATGCACGAACGGCCCTCTCGACCGGCGAGGTCACAGCGCGTCACCTAACGTCGCATCAGGGACGGGTCGGGAGAGGCGGGCGGATGGCGCAGGACGCGGTGAACGGCGAGGACGGGGCCCCAGCAGCCGGAGCTCCGGCCTCTGAGGACAAGGGCTTCTTCGGGCATCCGCGCGGTCTGGCCACCCTCTTCGGCACCGAGATGTGGGAGCGCTTCAGCTTCTACGGGATGCGCGGGCTGCTGACCCTGTTCCTGGCCACCCCCAAGGACCAGGGCGGTATGGGCCTGGACTCGGCGACCGCACTGGCCGTCTACAGCGTCTACAACTCCCTGATCTACATGCTGTCCATGCCCGGCGGCTGGATCGCCGACCGGCTCTGGGGCGCCCGCAAGGCGGTGCTGATCGGCGGGGTGGTGATCACCGCCGGGCACTTCGTACTGGCGATCCCGGCGACCCAGTCCTTCTACCTGGGGCTGATCCTGATCGCGATCGGCACCGGGCTGCTCAAGCCCAATGTCTCCAGCATCGTCGGCGCCCTGTACGCCAAGCACGACCTGCGCCGGGACGGCGGCTTCACCATCTTCTACATGGCGATCAACATCGGCTCCTTCTTCGCGCCGCTGGTGATCGGCACGGTGGGCCAGAAGGTGAGCTGGCACCTGGGCTTCTCGCTGGCCGGCGTGGGCATGTGCCTGGGCCTGCTCCAGTACGTGCTGGGCGCGCGGCACCTGGGCGGCGCCGGGCGGTACGCGAGCCGGCCGGCCGAGCCGGACGAGCGGCGCAGGGTGCTGCGGCTGGCCGGGCTCTGGGCCGCGATCGCGGTGGTGGCCTTCGGCATCGACGGGCTGCTGGGCACCTTCTCGATCCACCAGGTGGTGAACGTGCTGGCGGTGCTCGGGGTGGCACTGCCGGTCTACTACTTCACCCGGATGCGGCTGGACAAGGACCTGACGCCGCTGGACCGGACCAGGATCGGCGCCTACATCTGGTTCTTCATCGCCGCCGCGGTCTTCTGGATGATCTACGACCAGACCGGATCCACCCTGAACCTGTTCGCCACCAACCAGACCAACCTCTCGGTCTTCGGCTGGCACTTCCCGTCCAGCTGGTTCCAGTCGGTGAACCCGCTGCTGATCATCATCCTGGCGCCGCTGTTCGCCTGGATGTGGGAGTCGCTGGCCAAGCGCGACCGGGACCCCAGCACCCCCAACAAGTTCGCCACCGGGCTGCTGCTGATCGGGATCTCCTTCGGGGTGATGGCGCTGGCCAGCCTGGCGGCGGACGGCGGCAAGCTGGTGTCGCCGCTGTGGCTGTGCTCGGTCTACCTGATCCAGACCGTCGGCGAACTGTGCCTGTCGCCGGTCGGACTCTCGGTGACCACCAAGCTGGCGCCCGCCAAGTTCGTCAGCCAGATGCTGGGGCTGTGGTTCCTGGCGGTCGCCACCGGTGACGCGGTGGCCGGCTGGACCACCCAGCTCACCAAGGTGATGAGCCAGAACGCCTACTTCTACAGCCAGGGGGCGCTGGCGGTGGTCTGCGCCATCGCCTTCTACCTGGCGGCCGGGCGGATCCGGGCGCTGATGGGCGACGTGAACTGAGCCGACGGCCCACGTCGCCCGTGTGCAGCCCGCTCAGCGCGACCGGCGCAGCCGGCGCCAGGGGGTGAGCACGAACACCGCCGCACCGACCAGCAGGATGCTGCCGCCGAGCAGGCCGAGCGCCTGGAAGGTGCCGCTGTCGCCACCGGTGCTGGCCAGATCGCCGGTGGAGGAGGAGCCGGTGGAGCCGGAGGACGACGAGCTGGACGAGGAGCCGCCGGTGGTCGAGGTACTGCCGGTGGTCGAGGTGCTGCCGGTCGTCGAGGTGGTGCTGCTGGGCGAGCTGGACGCGGTCGAGCCGCCGCTGCTGCTTCCGGAGCCCGCCGCGACGGTGAGGGTGAGGCCGACCTTCGGGGAGTCGGCCGTGCACTTGGTGTCGGTGCCCAGGACCGTGATCGTGTACGCCGCCGGGCTGAGGGTCACCTGGCCCGCCTTGGTCAGCTTGAGCGTGCCGGTCATCGCCGAGATCACCATCGGGGAGTTCTTGGGGATCGCCGGATTGGTCATCGGCCCGCTCACCGACACCGAACCGGACTGGGCGCCGCCCACCGTGATCGTGCCGCTCGGCTTCACCGTGTTGGGCTGCAGGTCGATGATGCCGGGGTTGTTCGACGCGGCCTTCACCGTCGTCCAGGTGACGGTGACGGTGTCGCCCACCTTCGGCGAGGAGCTGGAGCTGGTCAGATCGGCGATCGAGGTGCCGTGGACCGTGCCCAGCCCCACGCCGGCGGGCGGGATGCAGGTGGTCGCGAAGGAGAGGTCGGCCGCGGCGGCCGGTTCCACGCCGGAGAGCAGTGCCGCGCCGACCGTGGCCAGCAGCGCTACCCAGGCAAGCCTGTTTCTGTTCACGCGTCGATTCCTTTGTCGAGGAGGGTGGAGGAACCAGGGGTGCGGGCCTGGGCAGTGCGGACAAGGGGGTCGGCCGGGGCGGGGCCGTCGTCGGCCTTCGGGAGCACAGGGCCGGAACCGGGGGCGAACCACGGCAGCGTGGGTGCGAGCGGTACGGCCCGCGGCGGATGCGCGGGCATCGGCGGAAGCGCCAGGGTGTCGTACTCCCGGCCGGGCGCGGCTCCGGGAGCAGCGCGCCGCCGGGCCCGGCCCAGGAAAGGAGCCGGGGCCGGATCGGGGTCCGGCCGTACCCGGTCGACCACGGCGAGGCCGGTCCGGAACAGGCCCACCGGGACCACCACGCACAGCAGCAGCCAGAACAGGGTGACCCCCCAGGGCTGCGGCAGGCGCACCTGCTGCACCGTCAACTCCGTCCCGCCGTAGTCGAGTTCGACGGAGTAGCCGCCGTGTGCGCCGGCCGCGAAGTCCAGCGGCACGTCGATCTCCTGCCGGCCGCCCGGGGCGATCACCCCGCTCCACTGGTACTCCTGCCAGTCCGTCGAGTAGACCGAGTGCGACGTCCCCATCCGGAACACCGGATCGGTGATGGCGGAGTTGCCCACATTGGCGATCATCGCCTTGAAGGTGCGGTGCGGGGGCGCGCCGAACCAGGTCATCAGGGAGCCGCCGCCGCTGATGGACGCGGTGAGCGGCAGCATCGTGCCCGGGGTCTGCTTGATCGGGACGCTGGCGACGCCGATCACCGGGAAGGGGGTGTCCACCGTGACGTTGGCCCCGGTCACGGTGGTGGCGTGGATGACGCACGGGCACGGCTGGGGCGGCTTGACCACCGCCAGCTGCACCGCGAAGCCGCCGCCCGCGCTGGTGGTGAGGGCCCGTCCGGTGGCGTTGGCGCAGCTGTCCGTGCCGTTGACCGCGTTCTGACCGCAGAGCAGCACGGTGACGGGGGTGTTCACCGGCCATCCGGTCCCCAGGATGGTGGCGGTCGCACCGGGTGCCGCGGTGCCGGGGGTCGCTTTCGCGGTGGCGCCGGTCCCGGCGGCGCGCGCGGGGGCCTGCGGCAGCAGGACCGGCAGCGCCAGCGCCAGCAGCAGCGCTCCGGCGAGCAGGGCCGCCAGTCGCGGCAGTGGACCGACCGTCATGCCGCGGCCTCCACCCTGACCCGCCCGCGCCGCCAGGACCCGCCGCCCCGCTGCGCCCGGCGCCGCCGGGACCGCAGCCGGCGCGCGCCGACCAGCAGCACGATCAGCAGCAGGACCAGTCCGACCAGGAACCAGGGCACGGCGAAGAAACTGGTGCCGGCGGTCGCCGAGATGTCCGTGCCCGCGATCGACAGCTTCAGGCTGACGTGGTCGAACTGCGGCGGATGCGGCCAGGGGGCGGTCAGGGTGACCGACTGGCCCGGCAGCAGGTCGATGCCGAGGTCCTTGGGCACCGAGTTGAGCACGGTGCCGCCGAACCACCCGCTGGCCTTCAGCGCCAGGGTCGGGTGCACGGTGGTGTTGCCGCGGTTGACCAGGGTGTAGTGGACGGTGGCCGAGGAGGAGCCGATCCCGGGCACCAGCGGGGCCTTGCGGCTCACCGAGACGTCCTGCAGGCTCACCGCCGGCACCGCCGGCCCGGACACTCGCAGGTAGACCCGGGCGCCGACGGCGCGCTTGATGCCCACCGCCACCTTGCCGTTGCTGCTGGTCCCCACCGTCGCGGTGTCGAGGGCGACGATGGCGCCGGGGTGGTCCCCGGGTTCGGCGCCCTTGGGCACCGTGATGGTGAAGGGGATGTCGGCGCGGTGGTGCGCGGGGACGGTCAGCCGGTTCACCTTGAGGTGCGCCCAGGCGCCCACGCCGAGCTGCGGCTGGTCGGCCGCGCGCAGGGCGAACCCGCCGTCGCGCGGGGTGTTGTAGGCGTCGGCCCCGTAGAGCTGGAAGGTGATCGGCGCGGCGGAGGTGTTGAAGACGGAGACGGTGTCGCTGACGGACGCCCCGGGGGCGGCCTCCAGGTAGAAGTACTCGCGGTCCGGCAGGGCGTTCTTCGCCTTGGAGGCCGGGACCGGGTAGACCGCCCAGCTCCCGTTGTCGGCGGCGGGGGCGAACGCGGGCGCGCCCGCGGGCGCCGCGGCCGGAGCGGCGGCGGGGGCCGTCCCCGCACCGAGGAGGAGGCCGCCGACGGCCAGCAGTGCGGCCAGCAGCACCCTGAGCAGACGGGGCGTCAGTGGTCGACGGTGGTACATCGGCGGTCCTCCAGCGGTGCGGGGTCGGTTGAGGGTTCAGGCGCCGTGGAGGGACCGGGCGCCTTGCGGGCTCAGGCCAGGGTCAGCGTGAGCGTGGAGGTGTAGTTGCCGGGGGCGGTGAACGCCGGGACGTTCAGCGAGAGGTCCGCCGTGGCGCTGAACTGACCACCGGTCAGTGCCGCCGCGGGGGTGCTCGCCAGGGTCGCCCCCGCCGTGCCGACGGTGCCCGCCGAACCGGCGGCGCAGGTGCTGGGGCTGCCCGAGGTGGTGCTGCAGGCAGGCGTCCAGCTGAGGTTGGCCGCCGGCAGGGTGCTTCCGGACGGGCCGACGAAGTTGGTGTTGCTGGCCGTCAGCGACCAGCCGCTGGCACCGCCGCGGTAGTCCTTGACGGTGATGGCGTTGAGCGACCCGGTGGAGCTGCCGCCGGTGCCGAAGTCGACCGGGGTCATGGTGACGGTGTCACCGGCCTGGGTCATGCTCAGCGTCCCGCTCTTGACCGAGCTGTTCAGGGTCTGCGACGCGCCCCCGGGCGGAGTGACCGGGATGACGGTGTACGCGACCGGCGGCGCCGCCGTGCCGGCGTCGTAGGCCGTCCCCTCGAAGGCGATGATGCCGGTGGTCGCCGCCGCGCTGACGGTCAGCTGGACGCTGAACGCGCCGGTGCTGTCCGCCGTGGCGGTGGTGGCGTCACCCGTCGCGCTGGTCCCGGCGAAGCCGGCCACGGTGATGGCGGCGCCGGGGGTGAACCCGGTGCCGGTCACGGTGGTCTTCGCGCCGGGCGCGCCGGAGCTGGGGTTGACGGTCGCGACCCGGCCGTTGGGTGCGGTCGCCGGGCTGGCGGTGATGGTGTTGGACACGCCCGCGGGCGGGGTGTCGATGGTGCAGGGGATGTCGATGGTGATGATGTAGTTGGAGTTGATGTTGTAGTTGCCGGGGCTCAGCGTGATCGCCCCGGCCTGGGTGACCGTGAAGGTGCCGGTCATGGTGAAGCCCGGGAAGGCCGCGTTGCCGGCCACCGGCGGGTTGGTACGGGTGCCGGTGACGGTGACCGAGCCGGTCTGCGCACCGCCCAGGGTCACCGTGCCGGTGGGCAGCACGACGTCGGCGGGGAGCGCCGTCGCCGTGGGGTTGCCCGCGGCGGGGGTGGTGACGTCGTAGGTGACGGTGACGGTGTCGCCGACCTTGGGGGCGGCGTTGGAGACGGTGATCTCCGAGGTGGTGTTGCCGTGGATCGGCGACAGGCCGAGGCTCGCCGGGGGCGTACAGGTGGTGGCGTAGGACACCGAGGTACCGGCGGTGTCCGCCTGCGCCTGACCGGCCAACGCCAGCGGCGCCGCCAGGACCAGCGCGACCAGACCTGCCTGGAGGCCGCGGTGTCTGCGCCGCGGCGTCCGGGTCGTCCCGGGTCTCTGCAAACTGTGGAACACGATCGTGGTGCCCCTTTCGGTGAAGGCTGCGGCTACCGCCACGCCCGCTGCGTGACAGCCGTCGGGACCACCGGAGCCGACCTGCCCGGGCAAGCTGCACCAGGACTATCCTTCGATCGGCGCTACGGTGCCGTGCGGGCCGGCCGCCCCCTGTCTCCCTTGCCGTTGACGGGGGCGGCCGGCCTCCTGCACATGTGCCGTTGTTGTGCTCACCGCCTTGACGGTGCCCATCATTGACGACCCGTCAGATTTAGAAGTCAAGGCATCCGCCCGGGCCCGTGCGACCATGTCCCCCGCCCTTCGCTCCCGCAACTCCCGTGCTGACGGTTCGTCAGATTCCAGCTGACGGTACGCCGAAAGGCGTGCGGGCGGAACCGCCATGCACGGATGTTCTCAGTGAGCAGTGGGAGGATCAGGCGGCGCGGGGATCAGGCGGCGCGTTCGCCGCCGCGCCACACGGCGGCCACCAGCGGCACGCCCGGGCGGTAGGCCAGATGGACGTGCGAGGGCGCGTCCAGCAGGGCGAGGTCGGCCCGGGCGCCGACCACCACCCGGCCGACGTCGGTGCGGCGCAGGGCGGCCGCGCCGCCGGCGGTGGCGGACCAGAGCGCCTCGTCCGGGGTCATGCCCATCTCCCGGACCGCGACGGCGATGCAGAAGGGCACCGAACTGGTGAAGCTGGAGCCCGGGTTGCAGTCGGTGGAGAGGGCCACCGTCGCCCCGGCGTCCAGCAGCCGGCGGGCGTCCGGGTAGGCGGCGCGGGTGGAGAACTCGGCACCGGGCAGCAGGGTCGCCACGGTGGTGCCCGAGGCGGCGGCGAGGGCGGCCACATCGGCGTCGGACAGATGCGTGCAGTGGTCGGCCGAGGCCGCACCCAGCTCCACGGCGAGCTGCACGCCCGGGCCCTCGGTCAGCTGGTTGGCGTGGATCCGCGGCACCAGTCCCCGCTTGGCCCCGGCCGTCAGCACGGCCCTGGCCTGGTCGCCGTCGAAGGCGCCGCGCTCGCAGAAGACGTCCACCCAGCGGGCGTACGGGGCGCAGGCGTCCAGCATCGGACCGGTGACCAGATCGACGTAGGCCGCCGGGTCGTCGGCGTAGTCCGGGGAGACCACGTGCGCGCCGAGGTAGGTGGTCTCGTCGGTGTGGCGCCCGGCGATACGGAGCGCACGGGCCTCGTCCTCGACGGTGAGGCCGTAGCCGGACTTGCACTCCAGCACGGTGGTCCCCTGCCGCAGGGCTTCTGCGAAGTAGCGGGCGACATTGGCGTCCAACGCGGCGTCGGAGGCGGCACGGGTGGCGGCGACGGTGGTACGGATGCCCCCGGCGGTGTACGCGGCACCGGACATCCGGGCGTTGAACTCGGCGGTGCGGTCGCCCGCGAACACCAGGTGCGAATGCGAGTCCACGAACCCGGGAATGACCGCGCGACCGCCGGCGTCGAACCCCTCGTCAGCAGCGGGCGCCGAAGCGGCGGGCCCGACCCACGCGATCCGGCCGTCGGCGACGACGACGGCGGCATCGCTCAGCAGGCCGAGAGGGCCACCGCCCAGTGACGGGTCGTTCGTCACCAGGCTGCCGATCCCCGAGATCACTGTGCTGCGCATACACACCTTCCCAAAGTTGCAAAACCTGAGGGGCGCGGGGAACTGCGCGACCAGCCCTCTACGAAGGTGCATGGTTGGCAGCGCAGTTCCCCGCGCCCCTTAGGTAGTAACGTGCTTGATCGCCATCGCGAGTACCGCTCCGACTAGGTGGTGACCTGCCTGATCGCCGTTGCGAGTGCTGATCCGACGTCGGGTACCGACTGGTGCACGCCGTCTCGGACTATCACCCGGCCGTCCACGACCACCTCGCGGACATCGGCCGCGCTCGCGGCGAAGACCGCCGTCTCCGCCCCCAGCCTCGGAGCCGGGCCGGCGGTACGGGGCGTGTCCAGGGCGACCGCGCAGAAGTCGGCGAGTGCCCCCCGCTCCAGCCGGCCCGCCTCGGGCCACCCCAGGGACGCATGGCCGTCCTCCGTCGCCGCGCGAAGCAGCGCCGCCGCCGTCCAGTGGCCGCGCCGCTGCGTGGCGAGGCGCTCGTTCAGCTCCAGCGCCCTCGCCTCCTCGAACGGGTCGATCACCGCATGGCTGTCGCTGCCCAGCGAGATCGGGCTTCCGCCCCGGGCGAGGCTCCGAGCCGGGCCGATGCCGTCCGCCAGGTCCCGCTCGGTGGTGGGGCACATGCAGACCACCGTCGAGGAGGAGCTCAGCAGTTTGACGTCGGCGTCGGTGAGATGGGTCGCGTGCACCGCCGAGGTGCGCGGGCCCAGTACCCCGTGCCGGGACAGCAGCTGAGTGGGCGTCACCCCGTGCGCCTGCTGGCAGGCGTCGTTCTCGGCGGTCTGCTCGGAGAGGTGGACGTGCAGCGGGGCCTGCCGCTCCCCCGCCCAGTCCGCCACGGTGGACAACTGCTCGGCCGGCACCGCCCGCACGGAGTGCACCGCGGCGCCGATCCGGGCGTGCGCGCGGGGCTTGAGGCTGCCGGCCCGCGCCGCCCAGGCGTCGGCGTCGCCGTCGCTGAAGCGCTGCTGGTGGCGGTTGGGCGGCTCGCCGAAGCCGGCCGAGAGGTAGCAGGTGTCGAGCAGGGTGATCCTGATCCCGGCCCGGGCGGCGGCCTCGATCAGCGCCTCGCCCATGGCATTGGGGTCGGTGTAGCGGGCGCCGCCGGGCGCATGGTGCAGGTAGTGGAACTCGCCGACGGCGGTGATCCCGGCCAGCGCCATCTCCGCGTAGACGGCCGTGGCCAGCTCCAGGTAGCTGTCCGGGGTGAGCGCGTCGGCGGTCCGGTACATGGTGTCGCGCCAGGTCCAGAAGGTGCCGCTGCCGACCTGGACGGTGCCGCGCAGCGCGCGGTGGAAGGCGTGCGAGTGGGCGTTGGCCATGCCGGGCAGGGTCAGCCCGGTCAGCACGGTCGCCCCCGCGGGGGCCGGGCCGCTGTCGGGGGTGACCGCGGTGATCCGGCCCTCCGAGACGGTGATCAGGACGTCCGACTCCACGACCGGGTCGATCCAGGCGTGCGGGGCCCAGAACTGGGTCACGGACGGCATGTGAGCTCCTCCAGGACGTCGGCGAGGGCCGCCGACCCTGCCAGGCAGTCGGCCTCGCCCGCGTACTCGCTCGGGGAGTGCGAGACACCGGTGGGGTTGCGGACGAACAGCATCGCGGTGGGGATGACGGCGGACAGGATGCCCGCGTCATGGCCCGCGCCGGTCGGCAGGACCGGGGTGCCGGCGCCGAGGCGCGCGGCGAGCCGGTCCCGCAGCGGCGCGTCGAAGTCGACAACCGGAGTGTAGGACTCGCGTACGACATCCGCCCGGACGCCGTCCCGTTCGGCCCGCTCGCGCGCCGCCGTCTCGATCTCCTGCACCAGTGCGCTCAGGGTGGCCTCGTCGGCCGCCCTGGAGTCCAGCCAGCCGCGCACCAGCGAGGCGATGGCGTTGGTGCCGTTGGGCTCCACGCTGACCTTGCCGAAGGTGGCCAGCGCCCCGTGCAGCCTGGCCTTCTTGCGGGCCGCGAGCACGGTGTTGGCGTAGGTCAGCATCGGGTCCCGGCGGTCCTCCAGCCGGGTGGTGCCCGCGTGGTTGGCCTCGCCGTGGAAGTCGAAGCGCCAGCGGCCGTGCGGCCAGATCGCCGAGGCGACGCCGACCGGGTGCGGCGTCCCGGCCAGGAAGCGGCCCTGCTCGACGTGGAGTTCGACATAGGCGGCGACCCGGGACAGCCGCTCGTCGTCCTTGCCCATCAGCGCCGGGTCCTGCCCGGCCGCCTCCATGGCGTCCGGCAGTCGCACCCCGCTCGCGTCCCGCAGCTCGTACGCCTGTTCCCGCGTCAGAACCCCTGCTGTCAACCGCGATCCGACGCAGGCGACGCCGAAGCGGGCGCCCTCCTCGTCCACGAAGTTAGTGACGGCCAGCGGGCGCACCGGCTGGAAGCCGCGCTCGCGCAGCGCGTCCAGCGCCGCGAACGAGGACACCACGCCCAGCGGCCCGTCGAAGGCGCCGCCGTCCGGGACGGAGTCCAGGTGCGAGCCGGTGACGATGGCGCCCTCACCCTGTGGGTCGCCGTACCAGGCCCACTGGTTGCCGTTGCGGTCGACCTCGTAGGCCAGTCCGCGGGCGGCGGCCTGTTCGGCGAACCAGGCCCGGCACTCGGCGTCGGCCGTGGTCCAGGCGTGCCGCCGGTAGCCGCCGGAGGCCTGGAAGCGGCCGACCGGGAGCAGCTCGGACCACATCCGGCGGTGGCTGTCGGCAGCGGACCCGAGCTGCTCCTCGACGGAAGTCACCTGATTACTCGCCCTCACGCATCGGGATGCGCACGCCGCGCTCGTCCGCGACCTCGACGGCGCGGTCGTAGCCGGCGTCGACGTGCCGGATGACGCCCATGCCGGGGTCGTTGGTGAGCACCCGGCGGATCTTCTCACCGGCCAGCTTGGTGCCGTCGGCGACGGTGACCTGCCCGGCGTGGATGGAGCGGCCGATGCCGACGCCGCCGCCGTGGTGGATGGAGACCCAGGACGCACCGGAGGCGACGTTGACCATGGCGTTGAGCAGCGGCCAGTCGGCGATGGCGTCCGAGCCGTCCAGCATCGCCTCGGTCTCCCGGTAGGGGGAGGCGACCGAGCCGCAGTCGAGGTGGTCGCGGCCGATGACCAGCGGGGCGGAGACGGTGCCGTCGGCGACCATCTCGTTGAAGCGCTCGCCGGCCTTGTCCCGCTCGCCGTAGCCGAGCCAGCAGATCCGCGCGGGCAGGCCCTGGAAGTGCACCCGCTCGCCGGCCATCTTCATCCAGCGGGCCAGCGACTCGTTCTCCGGGAAGAGGTCCAGCACGGCCTTGTCGGTGGCGGCGATGTCCTTGGGGTCGCCGGAGAGCGCGGCCCAGCGGAACGGGCCCTTGCCCTCGCAGAACAGCGGCCGGATGTAGGCGGGGACGAAGCCGGGGAAGTCGAACGCCCGGGTGTAGCCCGCAAGCTGGGCCTCGCCGCGGATGGAGTTGCCGTAGTCGAAGACCTCGGCGCCCTTGTCCTGGAAACCGACCATCGCCTCGACGTGCTTGGCCATCGCCTCGCGGGCGCGGGTGGTGAACTCGGCCGGCTTCTCGGCGGCGTAGTTCGCCATGTCGTGGAAGTCCACGCCGATGGGGAGGTAGGCGAGCGGGTCGTGGGCGCTGGTCTGGTCGGTGACGATGTCGATCGGCGCGTCCATCGCCAGCAGCTGCGGCACCAGCTCAGCCGCGTTGCCGAGCAGGCCGATGCTGAGCGGCTTGCGCTGGTCCCGGGCCTCGACCGCCAGCTCCAGCGCGTGCTTGAGGTTCTTGGCCTCGACGTCCAGGTAGCGGTGCTCGATCCGGCGGTCGATCCGGGTCTGGTCGCAGTCGATGCAGATGGCGACGCCGTCGTTCATGGTGACCGCCAGCGGCTGGGCGCCGCCCATGCCGCCGAGGCCGGCGGTGAGGGTGATGGTGCCGGCCAGGGTGCCGTTGAACTTCTTGGCGGCGACGGCGGCGAAGGTCTCGTAGGTGCCCTGGAGGATGCCCTGGGTGCCGATGTAGATCCACGAACCGGCGGTCATCTGCCCGTACATGGTGAGGCCGAGGTGCTCCAGGCGGCGGAACTCCTCCCAGTTGGCCCAGTCGCCGACCAGGTTGGAGTTGGCCAGCAGCACCCGCGGGGCCCACTCGTGGGTCTGCATCACACCGACCGGACGGCCCGACTGGACCAGCATGGTCTCGTCCTGCTTGAGCGTCTGCAGGGTGCGGACCATGGCGTCGAAGGAGCGCCAGTCGCGGGCGGCCTTGCCGGTGCCGCCGTAGACGACCAGCTTGTCGGGGTGCTCGGCCACCTCGGGGTCGAGGTTGTTCATGAGCATCCGCAGGGCGGCCTCCTGCTGCCATCCCTGCGTGCTGAGGGTGGTGCCGCGGGCTGCGCGCACGGGGCGCGGGCCGCTCTGGTGCTGCGTCATGACTTCCGGCCTCTCGAGAAGCGGTGGATACATCCATTCAGATTCTTCAGCTCTGAAGATAGCCAATCATACGGAGGGGCACCAGACCCAACTGGCCCCTTATATCCGCTTCAATATGTTTTGGACCATATGCTGACCCCGACTACCTCCGCACCGGCGGACAACCGAGAGGAGATGCCCGTGGGTCCCGTGGAGTTCCTGGTGCTCGCCTTCCCCGGCGAGACGATCGGCGCCGACGTCATCGCCCCGCTCACCGCCCTGCGCGACTCCGGCGGGGTACGGGTGATCGACACCATGGTGGTCACCAAGGCCGCGGACGGCACCGTCGCGTCGGCCGAACTGGTCGACCTCGAACACCTGCGGGGTCTGGTCGACCCGGCCGGGAACGAGGTCAACCTGATGGGCGAGGAGGACGCCGCGGAGGCGGCCGAACTGCTGCAGCCCGGGTCGAGCGCGCTGCTGGTGCTGGTCGAGCACCTCTGGGCGACCGCGGCCGCCGAGGCCTTCCGACGGGCGGGCGGGCATGTCGCCGCGTCCGTACGCATCCCGCCCGAGTTCGTCTCCGAGGCGCACCGGGCGCTCGCCACCGCACAGTAGGGAAACAGCCGTCATGTTCCGACCGATGCGACCCGTCGTCGTCCGCCGCCCGGTGGGCGCACCGCTGCTGCGCGGCGCGCTGATCGGCGGCGCCGCCTACGGCGTGGGCCGGCGCAACGCCCGCAACGCCCAGCAGGACGCGGCCCAGGACCAGGCCATCGCCGAACTCCAGGCGCAGCAGCAGACGGCCGCCCCCGCGGCCGCCCCCTACGTCCAGCAGCCCCCGGCGGGCGGCCAGGACATCGCCGCCAAGCTCTCCCAGCTGGGCGGGATGGTCCAGCAGGGCCTGCTCACCCCGGAGGAGTTCGCCGCGGCCAAGGCCCGGCTGCTGGGCACCGGCGGCTGAGCGCCGCCACCCCCTGACAGCTGTGCTCCCCCGTGTCTGCGCGAGGGAGCACAGCTCAACCCCGGTGACTCAGCCCCGGGTCCGGGCCGCGCCCTTGACCACGGGTCGGACCTGACCGGCGGCCGGTCCGGTGGTGGCGAACGCGCCGATCCGGCTGCGCCGGCCGAGCAGCCGGGCGTCCTCGGTGCGGGCCCAGACCAGGGTCTCGTTGGCCCGCTCCCAACGGGCGGTGAGGCGGGTCGCCAGGAACAGGCCGAAGCCGTAGCCGAAGACCGCCATCCCGGCGGCGGGGGCCGCGGCCAGGGCCGCGGCGCAGACCGCGATCATGCCGACGAGCAGCCACAGCGCATTGTCGCGGGCCAGCCGCCGGCGGGTCGCCTGCGGCGGCTCCAGGGTCACCGCGAACGCCGCCTTGTCGGCGGCGGCGATCCTGGCGCGGTACCAGCGGCTGCGCAGCAGCAGCCCGAGCAGGGCGGCCAGCACGCCCGCGGCCGCCCCGATCATGACGCCGTGCCGCCGCCCGGTGACGCTCGGGATGAGCAGGCCGGCCAGCATGCCGACGACGCCGATCCAGAGCAGCGTACGGGCGACCGTCGCGCGGATGACCACCACGCGAGCCAGTGCATAGGTTCCGCGCATACCTGTCCTCCCAACCGAGATGTCCTGGCGGGACGGTAGCGCGGACTTGTGAGACACGTATGAGAAACACCGCAGGCGACGGTGGGTTCTCAGTCAGTGGCTCCTCAGTCAGTAGGTCCTCAGGAGACGTGGGCCCCGACCAGCATCCCGGTCAGGAAGGTCATGCCGGTCGCCAGCGCGCCCAGGCCGAACTGGCGCAGCCCGCCCTTGAGCGGCGGCCGCCCGGTGAGCTGGGCGACCGCGGCGCCGCCGGCGAAGGAGGCCACCGCCGCCAGCAGCAGCGCCAGCACCAGCGCCGCCGGGGCGCCGAACAGGTAGGGCAGCAGCGGCAGCAGCGCGCCGACGGTGAAGGAGGCGAAGGAGGCGCCGGCCGCGGTCCAGGGCGAGGGCAGGTCGTCGGGGTCGATCCCCAGCTCCTCGCGGATGTGCACCTTCACGGCCTCCTTGGGGTCGACCGAGATCTGCTGAGCGACGGCCTCGGCCAGGTCGGGGGCGACGCCGCGCTTGACGTAGACCGCGGCCAGCTCGCGCTCCTCCCCCTCCGGGTTGCGCCAGTGCTGCAACTGCTCGACCACCACCTCGGCCTCGGTGAGCTCGTTCTGCGAGCAGACCGAGATGTACTCGCCGGTGGCCATCGAGAAGGCTCCGGCGATCAGACCGGCCAGCCCGGTCAGCACGATGGTGTGGTTGGCGGCGCCACCGCCGCCCACCCCGGCGATCAGCGACGCATTGGTCACCAGGCCGTCCATGGCGCCGAAGACCGCCGGGCGCAGCCAGCCGCCGCTCACGTCCCGGTGGACCAGCGGCCGGTGCCGGGCACCCAGCAGGCTCCGCGCCGCAGCGGCGCCCCGGCGGCCGCCGGAAGGGCCGGGGGACCGGTACTCCGGCGCCAGCACCACCGTGCGCTCCTCCGCGACCAGCGGCTCCTCCAGAACGAGGGGCTCCTCCAGGACCAGGGGCTCCTCCAGGACCAGGGACTCGTCCAGCACCAGCGGCTCCACCGGCACGGCGGGCCGTTCCCGGGCGGCGGGCCCGGCCGGGTAGGGCGTCGCCGCGACCGCACCGTCCCGTCCTGCCTGCGGTGGGGCGGGGTAGAGGTCCTGCCAGGTTTTCGCGGCCATGCCTGCACCTCCAGAGCGCACGGGGCAACCGTGGGGAAGGGACGAGCGTCAGCTGGAAACTACGCCCGCCCGCCGCCGCCGGGACGGGTTCGCATGGAATGGACCGGTTCCGCTCGATTCCAGTCACACCGGCACCACATCGACCGTCCGGCACTGTCAACCCACGAACAGGCCCCGGACCGCCGCCGCGTTCTCGAACTCCTCCAGCCGGCCGACCGATCCCGGCAGTTCGTCGCACATCGCCTGGAGCAGCACCCGCCCCAGCATCATCGGCGCGCAGGCCGTGTCGAAGATCAGGTTGGAGCCCACCGCCGCCGGGAGCATCAGGTCGGTCAGCCCGGACACCGGGGCGAAGGCACTGTCGGCGACGGTGATCACGGTCAGCCCGGACTGCTTGGCCGCCGTCAGCGCGTCCAGCAGCTCGCGCGGGTGGCGCGGCAGCGCGAAGCAGATCAGCGTGGTCGCCCCGGCCCTGGCCGCCTGCTCGATCCGGTCGAGCAGCATGCTGCCGCCCTCGTCGAGCAGCCGCACGTCCGGGTGCACCTTGGCGGCGAAGTAGGCGAAGCCGTGCGCCTGCGCGGAGCCGGCCCGCAGCCCGAGCACCAGCAGCGGACGGGAGGCGGCCAGCAGCTTCGCCGCCTCCAGCACCGGCTCGGGATCGGCCAGCACCGCCGCCAGGTGCTGCAGGTTGGCGATCTCCGAGAGCACCGCCTGCTGCTGCTCGTTGCGCACCACGTCCCGCTCGGTCTCCCGGCCGGCACCGGCCTCGCCGGGCTCGCCCAGGCCGAGCTCGCGCAGCTGCCTGCGCAGCGCCGGGTAGCCGTCGAAGCCGAGGGCCACCGCGAAGCGGGTCACCGAGGGCTGGCTCACCCCGGCCAGCTCGGCCACCTCGACGCTGGACAGGAACGGCGCCTCGGCGGCGTTGCGCACCAGACAGTGGGCGATCCTGCGCTGAGTGGGCGTCAACCGGTGACCGTCGAACAGGCGCAGCAGCCTGCCGGACGGACCGGTTGCGGCGGCCTCGCCCGGGGCGGCGGGAGGCGTCCTGTGCGTCGCAGCCTTGCTCATCGCATCTCCTCTCCCCCTGGCCGCCGGGTGGGGCGGGCAGCGGGGGCATTCACTGTCCGTTGACTCTGCATGACTCCATGCAGGGTCGGCAAGTGCCGTCTTGCCCGCCGGACACCGTCAGGGCGTCCCTGATTTGTCCCTGAGACGACCCCGAGATCGGTGCCGCCCGGGGGTGCCGGACCCGTCCGGGTCCCTACGCTCACAGCTATGAACCCAGTCGAGAGCGAGACCAAGAAGGACCTGCGGGCCGCGGCCCACACCCTGCGGGAGCTCGGCCCCGATTACGAGTCCGAGGTCATCGACGGCTTCCTGCACCGCCTGGACGAGCGGCTGGAGGCCCAGATCGCGGTCCGGGTCCGCCGCGAGCTGGAGGCCAACCCGGAGGTGCGCCGTCCGGCCCGGAAGGAGCGCGTCGACCACCCCAACGCCTTCCAGTACGCCTCGCTGGTGCTGGCGGTGCCGCTGTCGGCGATCGGCGCCGGTGTGTCCCACCTGCCCGGGCTGCTGGTCGCCTGGGCCGGGATCGTCGGCCTCAATTTCGTCCAGCTGCGCAGCAGGCGCCACGCCGACGGCCGCCGGACCCGCCGCGACGAGTGGGACGACTGAGTCCCGTGCCCGTCGCGGCGCGGCCCGACGCCCCGTCAGACCGACGCTCCGTCAGACCAGCGCTCCGGTGACCGACTCCACGGCGGCGACCAGGCCGCCGCCGGCGACGAACGCCTCGGCCGCCTCCAGGTCGGGGGCGAGGAAGCGGTCCGTACCCGGACCGACCACACCCGCCGCGCGGGCACCGGCCAGCGCCGCGGCCGTGGCCGGGGCGAGCGGGCCGTTGCCCGCGTTCAGCCGGATCTCCAGGGCGCGGGCCGAGGCGGTCAGCTCGACGGCCAGGATCCGGGCCAGGTTGTCCACCGCCTGGCGCAGCTTGCGCGCGGCGGACCAGCCCATGGAGACGTGGTCCTCCTGCATCGCCGAGGAGGGGATGGAGTCCACCGAGGCCGGGACGGCGAGCCGCTTGTTCTCGCTGACCAGGGCGGCCTGGGTGTACTGAGCGATCATCAGGCCGGAGTCCAGGCCCGGGTCGTCGGCCAGGAAGGCCGGCAGGCCGTGCGAGCGGCTCTTGTCGAGCAGCCGGTCGGTGCGGCGCTCGGCGATCGAGCCCAGGTCCGCGGCGGCGATGGCGAGGAAGTCCAGCACGTAGGCCACCGGCGCGCCGTGGAAGTTGCCGTTGGACTCGACCCGGCCGTCGGGCAGCACCACCGGGTTGTCGACGGCGGCGGCCAGCTCCCGGTCGGCGACCAGCATGGCGTGGGACAGGGTGTCCCGGCCGGCGCCGGCGACCTGGGGGGCGCAGCGGATGGAGTAGGCGTCCTGGACCCGGGGCGCGTCGTCCTGGTGGTGGCCGGTGAGGCCGGAGCCCTCCAGCACCTTGAGCATGTTGGCGGCGCTGGCGGCCTGGCCGGGGTGCGGGCGGATGGCGTGCAGCTCCGGCTGGAGCACCTTCTCGGTGCCGAGCAGGGCCTCCAGCGACATCGCGGCGGTGATGTCGGCGGTGGTGAACAGCCGGCCCAGGTCGGCGATGGCCATCACCAGCATGCCGAGCATGCCGTCGGTGCCGTTGATGAGGGCCAGGCCCTCCTTCTCGGCCAGCTCGATCGGGGTGATCCCGGCCTCGGTCAGCAGCTCGCCGGCCGGGCGGACCTCGCCGTCGGCGCCGTAGGCCAGACCCTCACCCATCAGCGTCAGCGCGCAGTGCGAGAGCGGTGCCAGGTCACCCGAACAGCCGAGCGAGCCGTACTCGCGGACCACCGGGGTGATGTCGGCGTTGAGGATCGCCGCCATGGTCTCGGCGACCACCGGGCGGACCCCGGTGCGGCCCGAGGCCAGCGTCTTCAGCCGCAGGAACATCAGCGCACGGGTGACCTCCCGCTCGACCTGCGGCCCCATCCCGGCCGCGTGCGAGCGCACCAGCGAGCGCTGCAGCTGCGCGCGCAGCGGCCGCTCGATGTGGCGCACGGCCAGCGCGCCGAAGCCGGTGGAGACCCCGTAGACCGGGCGCGGCTCGGCGGCCAGCGCGTCGATCCGGGCGCGCGAACCGGCCATCTCGGCGAGCGCGTCGGCCGAGAGCTCGATCCGGGCGTTGCCGCGAGCGACGGCGATGACATCCGCCGGGGCGACATCAGACTTGCCGACGACGACCACGTCGTCCACCACGTTGTGCATATCCATATGCGGAATCAGATCAGGTGAATGGCGATATGACAACTAGGCCAGGCCAGATACCGTGTCCGGTATGGGACGGACCACCGAACGGCGCCGGGTGCTGCGGCTGCGGGAGCAGCAGGGCAGCTACCGCCCGGACGCGCTGGCAGCGGAGGAACCGCTGGAGATCAGGATCAACGGCGAGGCGCTCACGGTCACCATGCGCACCCCCGGCCACGACTTCGACCTGGTCGCCGGATTCCTGGTGGGCGAGGGCCTGGCGGCCTCCTCGGAGGACCTCACCGCGCTGCGGTACTGCGCCGGGACCGACGCCGACGGGCTGCAGACCTACAACGTGATCGACGCCTCGCTGCGGGACGGGGCGGCCGTGCCGGCCTCGGCCCACCGCAATCTGCTGACCTCCAGCGCGTGCGGGCTGTGCGGGCGGGAGAGCGTCGACGCGATCCGCATGCGCGTGCCGCACGACCTGGCGGCCGACGGGCTCCGGGTCTCGCCGGACACCCTCTACGGGCTGCCGGACGCGCTGCGCGCGGCACAGAAGGTCTTCGACTCCACCGGGGGGCTGCACGCGGCGGGGCTCTTCACCGCCGACGGGGAGCTGCTGTGCCTGCGCGAGGACGTGGGGCGGCACAACGCCGTCGACAAGGTGGTGGGCTGGGCCCTCCGGGAGGGGGCGCTGCCGCTGACGGGCCATCTGCTGATGGTCAGTGGACGGGCCTCCTTCGAGCTCACCCAGAAGGCGGCTATGGCCGGGATACCGCTGCTCGCGGCCGTCTCCGCGCCGTCCTCACTGGCGGTGGACCTGGCCTCGGAGCTGGGACTCACCCTGGTTGGCTTCCTGCGGGGACGCAGCGCGAACGTCTATGCGGGAGCCCAGCGGGTGGCACTGGCGTGAGCCCGGGTGCACGCCGGTGCATGGTTGTTCGCGCAGTTCCCCGCGCCCCTTAGCAAGTGCAACTGAGCCAGTTGCAGACCAGCCCGCACCTTCACGGCGGCGACGCGGGGCCGGAGAGAGCGATGGCGATGAGCGCTCGCAGGGAGGGGCCCAGGGCTGCGTAGGACAGGGTGGACTCGTCGGCGAAGAGTTCGACCAGCCAGCCTCCCGCGGCGTTACTGCCGCCCGCGGCCAGCACCGCGCGGTACCCGCCGACCAGCAGCACCGCCTCCTCCGCCGGGTCGTTGCCGGGGACCCCGGCCCGCATGGTGAAGGCCCGCCCCCGCACCGCCTCCGCGGTGAGCGGGTAGGAACGCAGGTCGAAGACCGCGTCCGGGGCCTCGTTGACGGCCCGCTGCACCTGCGCCCGGACGTTGCCGGGCCCACGGGTCATCCTGCGGACCCCGTAGTGCGAGGTGCGCATCTGCAGCGACCCGGGCGGGACGTAGGAGATCCACCAGGACACCGCGTCCAGCATCCTGGCGGTGGTCTCGGCGACCACCTCCAGCCGGCCCAGGGTGTCCCTGCGCCGGGCCTCGTCGATCGCCGCGGTCACCGCGGCGATCAGCACCCCGGGGTCCGCGCTGTGCCGCGCCCCGCGGAACCGCCGCCGCTCGCCCCGCCGTCCGGGCGGCCGCGGCCCCTCCCCGTTCTCGGCCAACTGCACCGTCGGGTCCGGCAGCTCGCCGCGCCCGGCGACCACCGGGCGGGACGCCTGCCCCGCCTTGGCCCGGTACTGCGCGGCGTCGGCCAGCCGGAACAGCCGGTCGGCGGTGGTGACCGGGCCGATCGGGTCACCGGTCGAGGCGACCCCGCAGGCCACGCCGTCGCCCTGATCGAGCGTCAGCGCCTGCGCGCACAGCTCCTCGGCGACCCGGACCACCTCGTCGGCCGGCGCGCCCTCGGCGACCAGGCAGAACTCGTCGCCGCCGAGCCTCCCGGCGACGCTGCCGGGCAGCATCGCCCCGCACAGCGACAGCTGGTTGGCGAACCGCTCCAGCAACCGGTCGCCGACCTCGTGGCCCAGCTCGTCGTTGACCCGCTTCAGACCGTTGACGTCGCAGACCACCAGGGAGACCACGGTGCCGTGCTCCCGGTGCTCGCTGAGGGCCGCGTCCAGCCGGGCGTCCACGGCCCGGCGGTTGGCCAGCCCGGTCAGCGGATCGGTGAAGGCGAGCCTGCGCACCTCCTCCAGTTCCTCGCTCTGGGCCAGCCCGGCCGAGGTCTGCGCGGCCAGCACCGTGGCGAACTCGGCGTCGTCCTGGGTGAAGACCGGGTCGCCGACGCCGCGGGCCAGGTAGAGCTCGCCCCAGGCCCGGCCGCGCAGCACGATCGGCGCGACCAGGCAGCAGCCGCGACCGCGCCGCCGCAGCGACGCCGCGCGCTCCCGGCAGGCGGGTCCGTTGGCGTCGGCGCCGCCGCCGTCCGCTGTCTGCACCCAGGCCCGCGGCAGGCCGTCCACGGTCCACGGGGCGCCCAGGCCGCGCTGCTCCAGGAACAGCGCGATCTCCGGGTAGTCGGCGACGGCGTAGGACTCGTCCTCCGGCAGCTCCTCCTCGCCGGGGGCCAGCAGACCGTCGTTGACCAGCACCCGGAGCCGTCCGGTCTCCCGCTCCCAGACCGAGATCGCGGCGAAGTCGGCGCCCAGCGCCTCCCGCGAGCGCAGTGCCGCGGCCTGCACCGCCTCGATCCGCGTCTGTGCACCGGACATCGCCTGGGCCAGACCCACCACGGCCCGCAACCGCACATCCGCGCCGTGCACGCTGATCCTCCTGGCTCAGGACGGGCCAGGTCCGTGGCCGTGAAGACCACTTTAGGTACAGAGCGGACATATCGCCCCGAATGACGTACGGTCAGCCCGGTCCCGGACGCCGGGTCAGCTGCCACGGCTCCACCAGGCCCAGCCCGCGCACCGGCCGCCGCCACATCGGCTGCAGCGCGAACCGGTAGGACGGTTCGGCCCCGGCAGGCCCGTCCTCGTCCGGCACCGGTTCGACCGGTGCCCGGTCCCCCGCCGAGATCCCCACCGAGGCGACCGCCGACAGGGCGTCAGCCGCCCCGGGCGGCACGCCCGGGTAGCTGCCTGCGGCCGGCGGCACCGCGCCCTCGCGCTCCAGCGCCGCCGCCATCTCCCCGTCCACCAGCACCGCGTCCTTGGGTGCGATGGAGGTGAGCCGGCTGGCCAGGTTCACCGTGGTGCCGAAGACATCGCCCATCCGGGTGGTGACCGTGCCGAAGGCCATGCCGACCCGCAGCGCCGGCATCGAGTCGTCCTTGCCCAGGGTCTCCACCAGCGCCAGGCCGATCTCGGCGGCGGTCCCGGCGTCCTCGGAGACGTAGAGGATCTCGTCCCCCAGGGTCTTCACCAGCCGGCCGCCGCGTCCGGCGACGATGTCCGCGCAGCTGATCTCGAAGTTCTCGACCAGCTCGCCGAGTTCCTCCTCCTCCAGCCGGCGCGACAGCCGGGTGAAGCCGACCAGGTCGGCGAAGCCCACCGCGAGCCTGCCGCTCTGCATGTCCTCGTCCTCGGCGGCCTGCACCACCCGGCCGGTGACCGCCGCGAGCTGCCGCCGCCAGACGTAGACCAGGAACTGCTCCAGCTCCGGCAGCAGCAGCTCCACCAGCGGGTAGGCGACCTCGGCCCGGGTCAGCCCGGGCTCGGCGCCGGTGGTCAGATGCTCCAGGAAGGTGTCGATCTGCCACTCGGCCAGCCTGGCCGTGGTCTGCCCGGTGGACCTGGCCACCTGGATCGCCATCGGCTCGCTCAGCAGCCCGGCCTCGACCAGCCCGGCGAGCCGCCGCAGCGCGATCACGTCGGCGTCGGTCAGCGCCCGCGACTGGCCGATGTCCGCGAAGCCCATCGCCCGCCAGAACCGGGAGGCCAGCTCCATCGGGACGCCCGCCGCCCGGGCCGCCTGGAACGGCGTGTACTGGCGCTCGGAGTCCAGGATCAGCCGCTCCAACTGCAGCGGCACGGAGTCCTCGGAGCCGGTCGGCGCGGACTCCGCGCCGTCCTCGGCCGAGCCCGCCATCCGGTCCTCGTCGCCCACCTTCTCCACCCTCGCCGCGTCCTGCCCTGTGGCCTTGCTCACACCACCGCCCGCACGAATCCTCGCACGGATTCACCCGATCCGGGCCATCACGCCTGCTGGGGACGGACATGAAGGACATCCCCGGCGCCCACCGCGCGCTCCTCGCCCGCACCGTCGCGCACCACCAGCCGGCCGTCGCCGTCCACCGCCACCGCCTCGCCGAGCAGCTCCCGGCCGCCGGGCAGCTCCACCCGCACCGAACGGCCCAGCGTGGCGCACTGCGCCGCGTACGCCGCCCGCAGCCCGCTGGCCTCCGGATCGCCGGCCGCCCCGGCCCAGTCCGCGTACAGCTCGTCGAAGGTCCGCAGCAGCGCCCGCAGCAGCGTCTCCCGGTCCGTCACCGCCGCGCCGGCGAGCGCCAGCGAGCCCGCGGCCGGCACCGGCAGCTCCTCCTCGCGCAGGCTGACATTGAGTCCGATGCCCACCACCACGGCGTCCCCAGCCAGCTCGGCCAGGATCCCGCCGAGCTTGCGCTCCTCGCCGCCGACGTCGACCAGCAGGTCGTTGGGCCACTTCAGCCGCACCTCGACCCCGGCCACCTGGCTCAGCGCGGACGCCGCCGACACGCCGACCAGCAGCGGCAGCCAACCCCAGCGCGGCTTCGGCACCCCGTCCGGACGCAGCAGCATGGACAGGAAGATCCCCGACCGGGCCGGCGCGCTCCAGCGGCGCTCCAACCGCCCGCGCCCCGCCGTCTGCTCCTCGGCGACCAGCACCGCGCCCGCCGCGGCGCCCCGGGCCGCCTCCGCCGCCAGGTCGCTGTTGGTCGAACCGGTCTGCGGCACCACCCGCAGCGAGGTCCACAGCCCGCCGGGCCGCAGCACGGCCCGCTCCAGCGCGGCGCCGCGCAACGGCGGCCGGTCCAGGTCACTCCACTGCGAAGAACTCATGCTCCGCAGCCTATGACGCCGGTCACTCTGCATATCCGCCACGCGCCCGTCATGGCTACGCTACGACACGGAAACCTCACCCGTTGGTGCCGCCGGGATCCCCCCAGGGGACCTGGACTGCACTACCCCCTCCTGACGGGAGTCGCGCCGGATGTCCCAAGCCGAAATCGCCAACGAGGGCGCGGCCAGCCACACCACCGCCGGCAAGATCGCAGACCTGCGGCGCCGGCTGGACGAGGCCACGCACTCCGGCTCCGCCCGTGCCATCGAGAAGCAGCACGCCAAGGGCAAGCTGACGGCCCGTGAGCGCGTCGCCATGCTGCTCGACGAGGGCTCCTTCGTGGAGTTCGACGAGTTCGCCCGGCACCGCTCCACCAACTTCGGCCAGGAGAAGACCCGCCCCTACGGCGACGGCGTGGTCACCGGCTACGGCACCGTCGACGGCCGCCAGGTCGCGGTCTTCGCCCAGGACTTCACCGTCTTCGGCGGCTCCCTCGGCGAGGTCTTCGGCGAGAAGATCGTCAAGGTGATGGACTTCGCCCTGAAGACCGGCTGCCCGATGATCGGCATCAACGACTCCGGCGGCGCCAGGATCCAGGAGGGCGTGACCTCGCTCGGCCTCTACGGCGAGATCTTCCGCCGCAACGTCCTCGCCTCCGGGGTGATCCCGCAGATCTCGCTGATCATGGGCCCCTGCGCCGGCGGCGCGGTCTACTCCCCCGCCATCACCGACTTCGTCGTGATGGCCGACCAGACCTCGCACATGTTCATCACCGGCCCCGACGTCATCAAGACGGTCACCGGCGAGGACGTCGGCATGGAGGAGCTGGGCGGCGCCCGCACCCACAACTCCAAGTCCGGCAACGCCCACCACCTGGCCGCCGACGAGAAGGAAGCCGTCGACTACGTCAAGGCGCTGCTCTCCTACCTCCCCTCCAACAACCTGGAGGAGGCCCCGGCCTTCCCCGAGGAGGCGGACCTGACGGTCACCGCACTCGACCTGGAACTGGACGCCATCGTCCCGGACTCGGCCAACCAGCCCTACGACATGCACAAGGTCATCGGGCACATCCTGGACGACGGCGAGTTCCTGGAGACCCAGGAGCTGTTCGCACCCAACATGATCACCGGCTTCGGCCGGGTCGAGGGCCACGCCGTCGGCATCGTCGGCAACCAGCCGATGCAGTTCGCCGGCTGCCTGGACATCGACGCCTCCGAGAAGGCCGCCCGCTTCGTCCGCACCTGCGACGCCTTCAACATCCCGGTGCTCACCTTCGTGGACGTCCCCGGCTTCCTGCCCGGCACCGGCCAGGAGTGGAACGGCATCATCCGCCGCGGCGCCAAGCTGATCTACGCCTACGCCGAGGCCACCGTCCCGCTGATCACCGTGATCACCCGCAAGGCCTTCGGCGGCGCCTACGACGTGATGGGCTCCAAGCACCTGGGCGCGGACCTCAACCTCGCCTGGCCGACCGCCCAGATCGCGGTAATGGGCGCCCAGGGCGCCGTCAACATCCTGCACCGGGCCGACCTCGCCGCGTCCCCGGATCCCGACGCCCGCCGGGTCGAACTCATCGAGGCCTACGAGGACACCCTGCTCAACCCGTACGTCGCGGCCGAGCGCGGCTACGTCGACGCGGTGGTCATGCCCTCGGAGACCCGCCAGCACATCGTCAAGGGCCTGCGGGCGCTGCGCAACAAGCGCGAGACGCTGCCCCCCAAGAAGCACGGCAACATCCCCCTCTAGGAGGCAGCCATGGCACCGATCAAGGTCCTGCACGGAGACCCCAGCCCCGAGGAGCTAGCCGCCGTCCTGGCCGTGGTCTCGGCCCGGGCGGCGGCCAACGCCGCCCGGACCCCCGACCGCGCCCCGGCCTCCCAGTGGGCCGACCGCGCCCGCAACCTGCACGCCCCGGCCCACCCGGGCCCCACCACCTGGCGCACCTCCTCCTGGGCCCAAAGTTGAGTACCCGTACTCAGGCGCAAGCCAGGACCAGAGCTGCACCCTGGAAGGCATGCTCTGGTCCGACCCCGTAGACGAGACCGCCGAGGAGAAGCGACGTGCCAACGCACTGCTCCGCCGCGTCGGTCTGCTCATCGCCGCCTTCGCGATCCTGTTACTGGTCATCGTGATGGTCTGACCGGTGTCTAGGCTGAGCCCATGACCCTGCCACTCGTGCTCGCCTCCGCCTCCCCCGCCCGCCTGGGCCTGCTCCGTCAGGCCGGGTTGGACCCGCAAGTGATCGTCAGCGGCGTCGACGAGGACGCACTCTCCGCCCCCACCCCCGCGGAGCTCGCACTGGTCCTCGCCGAGGCCAAGGCGACCGCCGTCGCCGCAGGACTGACCGCCCCCGCCCTGGTCGTCGGCTGCGACTCGGTCCTGGAACTGGACGGCCAGGCCTTCGGCAAGCCCGCCGACGCCGCCGAGGCGCTGGCCCGCTGGCAGTCCATGCGCGGCCGCAGCGGGGTCCTCCAGACCGGGCACTGCGTCATCGACACCGCCAGCGGCAACCGCGCCTCCGCCACCGCCTCCACCACGGTCCGCTTCGGCAACCCCACCGACGCCGAGATCGACGCCTACATCGCCACCGGCGAACCCCTCCACGTCGCCGGCGCCTTCACCCTCGACGGCCGCTCGGCCCCCTTCGTCGACAGCGTCGACGGCAGCCACGGCAACGTCATCGGGCTCTCCCTCCCGCTGCTGCGCGAACTGCTGGGAAAGCTCGGAGTACGGATCACCGACCTCTGGGTCTAGGCAGCCCCTGGCGGTGCGTCAGTCACGGTCGGAGTCAGCAGCACAAAAACCATCACCCCGACCATCACCAGCATCGCCAGAAAGGCCACCACCCCGCTCAGCGCCAACAGGGCGGCGGCCAACACCCCGTGCAGCACCGCACAGACAATCAGCAGAATCCTTGTGGGCCGCCCCATGGCACCACCGCGCCAGGCCGTGCGCGCCAGCAGCACCGCGACGACAATCAGGAATGCCGCAAGCAGCCCCATTCCGACCCAGGCGCCATTCGCCATGGCGTCCGTCGAAAGCCCACCCAGGGACATGTTCTGATGGCGCACGGCCAGCCCCAGAAGCAGCCCCACACCAGCGAAGAACAGGGCTTCGAGCACAAGCAGGAACACCGCCACCGCTGCCGTCCAGGTCCTCATGACGGCACCTTACTGACGGGTAGACACGTCCGGAAGAGGTACGCCGAAACGGCCCCTCACGACACCCGGGCGTACGGTGTACGGAGACAATCACCCTCCGTGTGGGCAAGCTCACCCCGGGGCCGGGCTCACCAACACGCCCTGGTAGTCCATAAACTCATCCACGGTTCAAGAAGGGAGCCATTGTGCGCAAGGTGCTCATCGCCAACCGCGGAGAAATCGCAGTCCGCGTCGCCCGGGCCTGTCGTGACGCGGGTATCACCGCCGTCGCCGTTTACGCCGAGCCGGACCGGGACGCGCTGCACGTCCGCGCGGCCGACGAGGCCTTCGCCCTCGGAGGTGACACCCCGGCGACCAGCTACCTGGACATCGCCAAGGTCCTCAAAGCCGCCGCCGACTCCGGCGCCGACGCGATCCACCCCGGCTACGGCTTCCTGTCCGAGAACGCGGAGTTCGCCCAGGCCGTCATCGACGCCGGGCTGACCTGGATCGGCCCCCCGCCGCAGGCCATCCGCGACCTGGGCGACAAGGTGGCGGCCCGCCACATCGCCCAGCGCGCCGGCGCCCCGCTGGTCGCAGGCACCCCCGACCCGGTCTCCGGCCCCGACGAAGTGGTCGCCTTCGCCCGCGAGCACGGCCTGCCCATCGCCATCAAGGCAGCCTTCGGCGGCGGCGGCCGCGGCCTCAAGGTCGCCCGCACCCTCGAAGAGGTCCCCGAGCTCTACGACTCGGCGGTCCGCGAGGCCGTAGCCGCCTTCGGCCGGGGCGAGTGCTTCGTCGAGCGCTACCTCGACCAGCCGCGCCACGTCGAGACCCAGTGCCTGGCCGACAACCACGGCAACGTCGTGGTCGTCTCCACCCGCGACTGCTCGCTCCAGCGCCGCCACCAGAAGCTGGTCGAGGAGGCCCCCGCGCCCTTCCTCACCGACGCCCAGAACGCCCAGCTCTACAGCGCCTCCAAGGCCATCCTCAAGGAGGCCGGCTACGTCGGCGCCGGCACCTGCGAGTTCCTGGTCGCCAACGACGGCACGATCAGCTTCCTGGAGGTCAACACCCGCCTCCAGGTGGAGCACCCGGTCACCGAAGAGGTCACCGGCATCGACCTGGTCCGCGAGCAGTTCCGCATCGCCGACAACGAGGAACTCGGCTACGACGACCCGCCCGCCCGCGGCCACTCCTTCGAGTTCCGCATCAACGGCGAGGACCCGGGCCGCGGCTTCCTCCCCGCCCCCGGCACCGTCACCGTGTTCCAGCCCCCCACCGGCCCCGGCGTCCGCCTGGACTCCGGTGTGGAGACCGGCAGCGTGATCGGCCCGGCCTGGGACTCCCTGCTGGCCAAGCTGATCGTCACCGGCGCCACCCGCACCCAGGCCCTGCAGCGCGCCGCCCGCGCGCTCGCCGAGTTCAACGTCGAGGGCATGGCCACCGCCATCCCGTTCCACCGCGCCGTAGTCGTCGACCCGGCCTTCACCAGCGAACCCTTCAGCATCTACACCCGCTGGATCGAGACCGACTTCGTCAACACCATCCCGCCCTTCGCCGGCGGCGCGGCCGACGACGACGAGCCGGACACCCGCGAGACCGTCGTGGTCGAGGTCGGCGGCAAGCGCATCGAGGTCTCCCTCCCGGCGAACCTCGCCGCGACCTCGGCCAAGCCCGCCGCCAAGTCCAAGCGCCGCGCCACCGCCTCCAAGGCCGGCTCGGCCGCCTCCGGCGACACCCTGGCCTCCCCGATGCAGGGCACCATCGTCAAGATCAACGTCGAAGAGGGCCAGACCGTCAACGAGGGCGACCTGATCGTCGTCCTCGAAGCGATGAAGATGGAACAACCCCTCAACGCCCACAAGGCCGGCACGATCGTCGGCCTCTCAGCAGCCATCGGCGCGACGGTCACCAGCGGAGCAGCGATCTGCGAGATCAAGGACTGAGGAGCCCCCCACAGCGGGGGTACGGCTCGGTCGAAGGAGTGACGGCCCGTCGTGGCTTGTCGCGCAGTTCCCCGCGCCCCTGAAAAGCAAGAGAGACGGCGTCGCCTGTCTTTTCCCCCTCCCCGCACGGGAGGGGGTGGGACGGGGCGGGGTGGTCGCGGCAGGGGCCGTCAAAGCGAAGAACGGGTCATCGACGTCAACGCCGCGGACACGCTTACAGACCCGTTCTGCAGCAGGCCCCAGAGCGACCACCC
>NZ_JOEH01000035.1 GCF_000719095.1 Streptacidiphilus jeojiense
ACTCATCCACGCCCTCCAGGACATCCACGCCGCCACCCAACCCCACCAAGAGGCCTACACCGCCTACCAACAGGCCTACAGCCCCTGGGACGACGGCAAAGCCACCACCCGCGTCATCGACGCCCTCCTGGAAGACCAGGGCTAGGAACGAAAGCTCAAGAGGCCGGTGGCCGGAACCCTTCGGGGTTCCGGCCACCGGCCTCTTGCGGCGTGCTGAGCCGCCGTCAGGCGTGCGCCTTGGCGCTCTCGTCCAGGTCCGACCGGGCGACCGAGGGCCGGGGCGCGGGAGTGCGCTCGTCCAGCGGGATGAACGGGATGTCGGCCTTCTCGCCCAGGAACACCCGGCGGACCACCCGCTCCGCCGCCCTGCCGTCGTCGAACTGGCAGAACCGCTCCCGGAAGGCAGCCCGCAGCTTCGTGGACCGCTCGCTGTCCCAGGCCCCCGAGCGGAACGCCTCGACCAGGCCCTCGACGTCCGTGGCGACCACCCCGGGGGTGTCGCCGGGATCGCCGGAGACCAGGTCGAGGTAGACCCCGCGGGACTCCTTGTAGACGTCCCAGTCGGGGGCGTGCACCACGATCGGCCGGTCCAGGTTGGCGTAGTCGAACATCACCGAGGAGTAGTCGGCGAGCAGCACGTCCGAGGCCAGCGCCAGCTCCTCGACCGAGGGGTGCGCGGAGACGTCCCGCAGCACGCCGCGGCGGCTCTGCAACTGGAGCCGCTTGTTGGCGCCGTAGAAGTAGTGCGCGCGCACCAGCACCACGTACTCGTCGCCCAGACCGGCGCAGAAGGCCTCCAGGTCCAGCGGGGGGACGAAGTCCTTGCGGTAGTCGCGGTGCGTGGGCGCGTAGAGGATCGCCTTCTGGCCGGGCTCGATGCCCAGCTCGGCGCGGATCCGGGCGACGTCCTCGGCGGTAGCGTGCTGGTAGACGTCGTTGCGCGGGTAGCCGCTCTCCAGGGTGGTGTAGCCGCTCGGGTAGACCCGCTCCCAGACCTGGGTGGAGTGCCGGTTGGAGCTGAGGCTGACGTCCCACTGGTCGATGCTGTCCAGCATCCGGCCGAAGTTCATGGTGGCCGCGGGGTAGTCGCGCTGGTCCAGGCCCATCTTCTTCAGCGGGGTGCCGTGGTGGGTCTGGATGTACGTCTGCTCAGGGCGCTTGACGATGTCTCCGGTCCAACTGGCGTTGGTGACCAGGAACTCGGCCCTGGCCATCAGCTCCCAGTAGGCGCGGGAGCCGGCCACCACGGTCCGGACGCCCTTGGGGGCGAGCGCGGCGGCCTCCTTGTTCAGCACCCAGACCCCGCGCATGCCCGGGGCCAGTTCCTTGGCCTTGCGGTAGATCGCCTCGGGGTTGCAGGCGATCTGGCGGTTCCAGTACGCCTGGTAGGCGACCAGTCCCTTCTCGACCGGGCGGCGGAGATTGGCCCGGTAGATCGCCTTGATCGCCCTGCGGGCGGTGTTGTGCCGGCGCAGCCGCAGCTGCTTGCGCCCCTTCACCAGCGTGGTGCCGGCCCGCTCGACGGTGCGGAAGCGCAGGTAGGACCCCTGCTCCAGGGCGGCGGCGCGGAGTCCGTCGGCCTCGGCCGGGCGGGTCCAGCCCTCCGGGCGGGCCGCGCGCAGGGACTCGGCGGCGGCGACCAGGAAGCGGCGCCGCGAGGAGTCGGGGGCCTCCAGCGAGCGCTGCAGGGTCGCCAGCGCGGACAGGAACATCTCGTCGTACAGCGCCGAGACCAGCGCCCGGAGCTCGTCCTCGGTGCCGGCCGGGCGGCCCTGCGGGGTGGCGAACGACTCCAGCAGCTGCCGGTAGCCCCGCACCGTGAGCAGCCCCTCGTTGAGCACGATCTCCATCCAGCGGCCGACGGTGCGGCGGCGCAGCCGCTGGGTGCAGATCGCGTCGAGGGCGCCGACGCTCCGGGCGGCCAGCAGGGCCCGCTCGGCGAGCACCAGGTTCGGCAGCGCAGTGGCGGCCTCGGCCTGCTCGGGGTGGAAGTGCCGGGTGTGGAAGTCCCGGCGCACGACCCGGTTCCAGAGCAGCGGGGCGACCCGGACCGCCGAGGGGACCGCGGCGGCGGTGAAGCTGCCGTCCCCGACGGCTTCGAGTTCGGCCAGTAGTTCGCCGTCGAGGCTGGGGGTGACCCGGGCCAGCCAGTCCCGGCGCTCGTGGTCGAACAGCAGCAGGTCGGGGCTGCCCAGTTCGGTCAGCCGGTCGTCCAGGGCCTCCAGCGCACCGGGCACCAGCAGCACATCGCTGTCGAACAGCAGCAGGTAGTCGCCCACGGCCCGGGCCGCGCCGTGGTCCCGCTGCACCGAAAGATCGCCCTCGGCCGGTGTATTCCCGGGGACCTCGATCCTGACCAGCCGGGAATCCTTCTGCGCGTACTCGTCAATGAGTGCCGCCGCGTCGCTGCCGGGTGCGCTGCCCGCCAGGATCAGCTCCAGGTCGGTGAAGACCTGGGTCAGTACGGAGTCGAGGACGTCACGCAGGTACGTGGCGTCCTCGGTGTGGGGTACTACGATGCTGAAGCGGGGCATGATCATCCATCAGATCAGTGGGCATGGAACCGGGATTCAAGTCCTGGGTAAGTGCACGTCGCAGCGCCGCGAGCCCCTACCGCCCCTTGATTCCACACCTGACGTTAATCGATCGGTGTTCTTCACGTCTATTTAAGTTTGCTCAGTCTCTTAACTTTCGTGTATCCAAACTTCACATCCCGTCACGTTCCCGGTCAGACTGCGTTCACCCGGGCCCGGGGCCGAAGGTGAAGCAGCGTAGCGGTCGCCACACCTCGTCGGCACCGAACCGGTACAGGCTGAAACCGGGGACCTCGAAGTCGGCGCGGTAGCCCCGGAGGTCGGCGAAGGCCTTGTCCAGGGCCGCGGGATCGACGCCGTGCGCCACCGTCACATGCGGGTGGTAGGGGAAGCTCAGCTCCCTGGCCAGCAGACCGCGGCGGACCGAGGCCTCCAGCTCCCGGCACTCGCGCACCCCGGCCTCGACCCGGACGAACACCACCGGGGAAACCGGCCGGAAGCTGCCGCTGCCGCGCAGCAGCACCCGGAACGGCCGGTGGCCGGCCGCGGCGGCGGACAGGTGCTCCTCGATCCGCCCCAGCGCCCCGGTGTCGACCTCGGTCGGCGGGAGCAGGGTGATGTGCGTGGGTATCGCCCGCGCCAGCGGATCGCCGTAATCGGCGCGGGCGTCCTGGATCTCGGTGGCCCAGGGCTCGGGGACCGCGATCGACACACCGATCACGGTCCGCCCCGGCCCCGCTGCCGGTATCGCACTGCCGGGCATCTCAGCGCTTCGCCGCGAGGAAGCCGATCCGGTCGTACACCGTGGCCAGCGTCTCCGAGGCCACCGAGCGGGCCTTCTCGGCGCCGCGGGCCAGCACCTCGTCCAGGGCGGCCGGATCGTCCAGGTAGGCCTGGGTGCGCTCCTGGATCGGGGCGACCCACTCGCTGAACGCGTCGGCGAGCTCGGTCTTCAGCGCCCCGTACATCTTGCCCTCGAAGTGCTCCACCAGCTCGGCCACCGAACGGCCGCTGATCGCCGAGTAGATGCCGAGCAGGTTGGAGACGCCCGGCTTCTCCTTCTCGTCGAAGGAGACCACGGTGCCGGTGTCGGTCACCGCGCTGCGGAACTTCTTGGCGCTGACCCTGGGCTCGTCCAGCAGGTTGACCAGGCCCTTGGCCGAGGAGGCCGACTTGCTCATCTTCGCGGTCGGGTCCTGCAGGTCGAAGACCTTGGCGGTCTCCTTGAGGATGTACGGGCTGGGGACGGTGAAGGTCGGCTGCGGGCCGTAGCGGTGGTTGAAGCGCTCGGCCAGGTCCCGGGTGAGCTCGACATGCTGCCGCTGGTCCTCGCCCACCGGCACCTGGTCGGCCTGGTACAGCAGGATGTCGGCGACCTGCAGGATCGGATAGGTGAACAGGCCGACCGTGGTGCGGTCGCTGCCCTGCTTGGCCGACTTGTCCTTGAACTGGGTCATCCGGGCGGCCTCGCCGAAGCCGGCCATGCAGTTCATCACCCAGCCGAGCTGGGCGTGCTCGGGCACGTGCGACTGCACGAAGAGGGTGCAGCGCTCCGGGTCGAGCCCCATCCCGAGCAGCTGCGCGACGGACGCCCTGGTGTTCGCCCTGAGGGTGGCCGGGTCCTGCTCGACGGTGATCGCGTGCAGGTCCACGACCATGTAGTAGGCGTCGTGCGAATCCTGCAGGGCCACCCACTGGCGCACCGCGCCCAGGTAGTTGCCCAGGTGGAACGACCCGGAGGTGGGCTGGATGCCGGAGAGGACGCGGGGGCGATCAGTGACCATGCGGCCATTCTCTCAGGAAGCCGTACCCACTCCGTGCCGAGGACCGTTGATCGGTTCGAGGCCGACGATGGGAGCCGCTGCGGTGTCACTGCCCGACGATGTTCCGCCGGACGTCAGCGTGATCGTTCCGATCCACAACACCCGCCCGTACCTCGAACGGTGGTTCGACTCGCTGGTACGGCAGTCGCTGGGCACCGAGCGGCTGCAGTTGATCGTGGTGGACGACGGCTCCGACGACGACTGCGCCGACGCGGTCGAGCGACTCGCCGCCGCCCACCCCGGCCTGCGGACGACGGTGCTGCGGCTGCCGGACCGCGGCGGCCCCGGCCGGGCCCGCAACCGCGGGATGGAGCACGCGGTGGGCCGGTACCTGTTCTTCCTGGACTCGGACGACTGGCTGGGCGACGAGGCACTCGCCCGGATAGTGGCGGTGGCCGACGCCCGGGGCAGCGGGATCGTCGTCGGCCGCGTGGTCGGGGTGGACGGCCGCTGGGTACCCGACTTCATCTGGTACCGCAGCGACCCCGACGTACGGTTCCCCGGCAGCGACCTCGCCTGGTCGCTGACCCCCTCCAAGCTGTTCCGGCACGACCTGGTCCGGGAGCCCCGGATGTGGTTCCGCGAGGACCTCCCTGTCTACAGCGACGGGCCCTTCGTGCTGGAGGCCTACTACCGGGCCGGGCGGGTCTCGGTGCTGGGCGACTACGACTACTACTTCCAGTCGCTGCGCCCCGACCGGGGGAACATCACCTCGCAGGCCGCCCCGGGCGACCGGCTGCCCTCCATCGAGGCCGCCCTCGACCTCACGGCGCGCCTCTCCGACGCCGGCCCCGAGCGGGACCTGGTGAACGCGAGACACCTGCGCTGCGACGTCGTCGGACTGTTCCGGTCCGGGTTCGAGCTCCTGGACCGTCCGGAGCAGCAGCGGATCCTCGACATCGCCGCCCGCCTGCTGCGCACCCACCGGACCGAGGGGGCGCTGGCCCGCTGCACTCCGGAGGAGCGCCTGAAGCTGCACTGCGTCAGCCACGGGCTGCTGGACGAACTGGTCGCGGTCGTCAGGCACGAGCAGGAGACCGGCCGGCTGCCCGAGGCGGTCGAGTTCTCCGGGCTGGGCTGGTCACCCGACGGTCGCGCACTCACCATCGCCACCCGGCGACCGCCGGCCCTCGATCGCCTCACCGGACCGCTCACGGCCCGCCTGGTGCCGTCCGGAGGCGATCCGGAACTGACCGTCCCGGCGGGCGCCGGGCCGCTGCTGACCGTTCCGCTGCGCGGGCTGGTGCCAGGAGTGCCAGGACCCCGCCGACCGGCCGTACCGGCGGCCACATGGTCGCTCCGGCTGGAGACCGACCACGCCGGGAGCCAGGTCTGCCTGCCCGTTCCGGCCCGCCCCGGCGACGGGGCCGAGCTGCCACCGCCGCTGCGGATCTGGCGCGGCGGACGGCCCTACCAGGTGTCCACCGAGGCCGGCCCGGACGGCGAGCTGCTGATCGGACTGGCCCCGGTCAGTCTGCGGAAGGCGGCGCGGTGGCGCCTGCGCTGTCTGGGGAAGCGGCTGGGGATCCTGCGGCCTGGGCAGCCTGGGCGGTAACGACCCGGGTGACCCGCACCCGGTCCACCCTGCGGCCGTCCAGCGCGGCCACGGCGAGCCGGTAGCCCGCGCCCACCTCCACCTGCTCGCCGGGCTCCGGAAGGTGCCCCAGTTGGGACACCACGAAGCCGGCCACCGTCTCGTAGGGCCCCTCCGGCAGCTCGACCCCGGTCTCCTCGGTGAAGTCGGCGAGGTTGAGCAGCCCGTCCACCTCGATGCTGCCGCCGGCCAGCCTGCGGGTGGTGCTGAGCTCCTGCGAGTCGTACTCGTCCCTGATCTCGCCGATGACCTCCTCCACCAGGTCCTCCAGCGAGACGATCCCCGCGGTGCCGCCGTACTCGTCCACCACGATCGCCAGGTGGTGGCCCTCGTGCCGCATCTCCGACATCGACGGCAGCACGCTCTTGGTCGCGGGCAGCAGCTTCACCGGACGGGCCAGGTCACGCACCGTCTGCGCGCCGTTGGCCTCCTGGTAGAGGTCGCGGACGTGGACGAACCCCACCACCGCGTCGTAGGAGCCGTCCACCACCGGGTAGCGGGAGTGCGGATAGCGGTTGATCTCCTGCCGCACCTCCTCCAGTCGGCGGGAGGCGTCCAGGAAGGTCACCTCGGTGCGCGGCACCATCACCTCGCGCAGCTGCCGCTCCCCCGCCGCGAAGACCTCGCCGATCAGCCGCCGCTCGTCGCTGCTGAGCTCGGTGTTGGAGGCGACCAGGCCGCGGAGCTCCTCCGAGCTCATCGCGTTGCGTCCGGCGCCGGGGTCGCCGCCGAGCAGCCGCACCATCAGATTGGTGGAGCGCGACAGCAGCCAGATCACCGGGCGCAGCACCACCGAGATGAAGTCCACCAGCGGCGCCGCGAGCAGGGCGATGGACTCGGCCCGCTGCAGCCCGATCCGCTTGGGCGTCAACTCGCCCAGCACCAGCGAGACGTAGGAGATCAGCAGGGTCAGCCCGACCAGCGAGACGGCGTCGGCGACCCCGTCGCTGAGCCCCATCCCGGTGAAGATCGGCGCCACCTTGACGGCGAGGGTGTCCGCGCCGAAGGCCGCCGAGAGGAACCCCATGCAGGTCACCCCGACCTGCACCGCGGCCAGGAACCGGTTCGGGTCCCCGGCCAGATGCGCGGCCCGCGCCCCACGCTTGGTGCCCTGCTCGGCCAGGGCCTGGATCTGCCCCTCCCGGAGCGAGATCAGCGAGATCTCGGCGACATTGAAGATTCCGCCGATGACGATGAAGACCAGGACCAGCCCGGCATCCTGCAGCGTTGCGCTCACGCGGGCAGTTTAGGCGGCGGAGCGGAAGGCCCGCGCCCCGACAGGGGCGCGGGGAACTGCGCGAACAGCAACCCGCTACGGACGGAGAGCCGACAGCCCCGGGGCCGGATACGCCTGCATCAGCTCGGCGACCTCGGCCCGCACCTTGGTGACGACCTCCTCGTCCCCCGTCACCACCCGATCGATCCACTCCGCCACCTGCGGCATCGCATCCGCCCCGATCCCCCGCGAGGTCAGCGACGGAGTCCCGATGCGGATGCCGGACGGGTCGAACGGCTTCCTGGTGTCATAGGGCACGCTGTTGTAGTTGACCACGATCCCGGCCCGGTCCAGCGCCTTGGCCGCCACCTTCCCGGGCACCCCCTTGCTGCTCAGGTCGATCAACAGCAGATGGTTGTCGGTCCCGCCGGAGACCAGGTCGAACCCCCTCGCGGCGAGCTCCTCCCCCAGCGCACGCGCATTGCTGACGACCTGTCGGGCGTACCCGCGGAACTCCTCGCCGGAGGCCTCCCGCAGGGCGACCGCGATGGCCGCGGTGGTCTGGTTGTGCGGACCGCCCTGCAGCCCCGGGAAGACCGCCCGGTCCAGCGCCCGGGCGTGCTCCTCGGTGGACATCAGCATCGCGCCCCGGGGCCCGCGCAGCGTCTTGTGGGTGGTGGTGGAGATGACGTCCGCGTACCCGACCGGCGACGGGTGGGCACCGCCCGCGACCAGCCCGGCGATGTGCGCGATGTCCGCGACCAGCACCGCGCCGACCTCGCGGGCGATCTCCGCGAACGCGGGGAAGTCGATGGTGCGCGGCACCGCCGTGCCCCCGCAGAAGATCACCTTCGGCCGCTCCTTGAGCGCCAGCTCCCGCACCTGGTCCAGGTCGGTCAGCCCGGTGTCCGGCCGGACCCCGTACTGCACGCCGCGGAACCAGGAGCCGGTGGCGGAGACGCCCCAGCCGTGGGTGAGGTGGCCGCCCATCGGCAGCGCCATGCCCAGCACGGTGTCGCCGGGCTTGAGGAAGGCCAGGTAGACGGCGAGGTTGGCGGGCGAGCCGGAGTAGGGCTGGACATTGGCGTGCTCGACGCCGAACAGCGCCTTGGCCCGCTCGATCGCCAGCGTCTCGACCTGGTCGATGTTCTGCTGGCCCTCGTAGTAGCGCTTGCCGGGGTAGCCCTCGGAGTACTTGTTCTGCAGCACCGTGCCGGAGGCTTCCAGCACCGCGGCGGAGACGTAGTTCTCACTGGGGATCAGTCGCAGCGTGTCGGCCTGCAGCCGCTCCTCGGCGGCGACCAGGGCGGCGATCTCGGGGTCCGTGCTCTGCAACGCGCTCATGCGGCGTCCTCCGGGTCGTCCATCGAATGGTGACCCGGGTGCCCAGGCGTACGGCACTCCGGCGGCGGTGCTCCGTCGCTCCCTCGTGGTTGCTTCCACGTGCGCCAGTCGCGACAGCCCCCACCCTAACGGGTGGGGGCTGTCGGTTGCGAAGGGGATGTGACTAGATCAGGCCGAGGCCAGCCACTGCGTCCCGCTCCTCGATGAGCTCGGCGACCGACGCGTCGATCCGGGCCCGCGAGAAGTCGTTGATGTCCAGGCCCTGGACGATCTCGAACCTGCCGTCCTTCGCGGTGACCGGGAAGGAGGAGATGATGCCCTCGGGCACGCCGTAGGAGCCGTCGGAGACCACGCCGGCGGAGGTCCAGTCGCCCTCGGCGGTGCCGTTGGTCCAGGTGAAGACGTGGTCGATGGCGGCGTTGGCGGCCGAGGCGGCCGAGGAGGCGCCGCGGGCGTCGATGATGGCGGCGCCGCGCTTGGCCACGGTCGGGATGAAGAAGTCCGACAGCCAGGCGTCGTCCGAGATGGCCTTGGCCGCGTTCTCGCCGTTGACCTCGGCGTGGAAGACGTCGGGGTACTGGGTGGCGGAGTGGTTGCCCCAGATCGTCAGCTTCTTGATCTCGGAGACCGAGACGCCGAGCTTCTTGGAGAGCTGGGCCACCGCGCGGTTGTGGTCCAGGCGGGTCATCGCGGTGAAGCGGTCCGCCGGTACGTCCGGGGCGTTGCGCTGGGCGATCAGCGCGTTGGTGTTGGCCGGGTTGCCGACGACCAGGACCCGGATGTCGTCCGCGGCGTTGTCGTTGATGGCCTTGCCCTGCGGGCCGAAGATGCCGCCGTTGGCGGAGAGCAGGTCACCGCGCTCCATGCCGGCGGTGCGCGGGCGGGCGCCCACCAGCAGACCGACGTTGGCGCCCTCGAAGCCCTTGTTCGGGTCGTCGAAGATGTCGATGCCGGCCAGCAGCGGGAAGGCGCAGTCGTCGAGCTCCATCGCGGTGCCCTCGGCGGCCTTGACGCCCTGCGGGATCTCCAGCAGACGCAGCTTCACCGGCACGTCGGGGCCGAGGAGGTGGCCGGAGGCGATGCGGAACAGCAGCGCGTAGCCGATCTGTCCGGCTGCGCCGGTGACGGTGACGTTGACGGGAGTGCTGGTCATGGTTGACGTCTCCTGCTGGTGCCTTTGGGTGGTCAGGAGCTTCTTTCGAACGTCGGAGCACCTGATCGGTCTCTTGACTTCAAGAGACCGCTGACAGGCTATCCCAGGAGGGGGGTTCCTGGTGACGCCCCGGCGGACCTCCCGGGGCGTCCTTCGTCACGTTTGCCACACGCCTATACCGATTCAGCATAAGTCCAGCTCATGCCGGTATTTCAGCCCTGTGCCCGACCGAAGAAGCGGGCGATGTCATTGACGAACGGCAGTGTGATCACCGGATTGGGTTCCGAGGCCAGCGCCAGCACCACGATCGCCACCCCGAGCACCCCCATGACCAGCACATCGGTGAACCGGCTGCGCACCGCCAGCATCCCCACCTCGGGGAGCGCGATCCGCAGCGCGCAGCCGAGCAGCAGCGCCGCGCCGATGGTGATCACGCCGGGCCGGAAGGCGTTGAACGAGGTCACCGCCAGCCCCACCGCGACCAGGGTGAGCACCACCACTATCGGCCACTGCCGGACCGGGACCGGATGGCTCCGGTCGGCCGCGGCTGCGGACCCCTCGGGCGGGAAGGTGCCGGTGGTGGCGTCGGAGCGACGCCTGCCCGAGGAGTGCTGCGGCCGCGACGGCCGGCCCGGCCCGGACTCAGCCCGCGGCACGCTCGGCCGCCTCGACCACATTGCTCAGCAGCATCGCCCGGGTCATCGGCCCGACACCGCCCGGGTTGGGCGACAGCCAGCCGGCCACCTCGGCCACGCCGGGGTGCACGTCGCCGAGCAGCTTGCCGTTCTCGTCGCGGCTGACGCCGACGTCCAGCACGGCCGCGCCGGGGCGCACGTCCTCGGGCTTGACCAGGTGCGTCACACCGGCCGCCGCGACGATGATGTCGGCGCTGCGCAGGTGCGCGGACAGGTCGCGGGTGCCGGTGTGGGTGAGCGTGACCGTCGCGTTCTCGCTGCGGCGGGTGAGCAGCAGCCCGATCGAGCGGCCCACGGTGACCCCGCGGCCGACCACCACAACGTGGGCCCCGTTGGTCTCCACCTTGTGCCGGCGCAGCAGCTCGACGATGCCGTTGGGGGTGCACGGCAGCGGCGCCTCGATGCCCAGGACCAGCCGGCCCAGGCTCATCGGGTGCAGGCCGTCGGCGTCCTTGGCCGGGTCCATCAGCTCCAGCACGCGCTTCTCGTCCAGGCCCTTGGGGAGCGGCAGCTGGACGATGTAGCCGGTGCAGGCCGGGTTGGCGTTGAGTTCGCGGACGACCTCCTCGACGTCGCTCTGGGTGGCGTCGGCGGGCAGTTCGCGCTGGATGCTGGCGATGCCGACCTCGGCGCAGTCCCGGTGCTTGCCGCGGACGTAGGAGTGGCTTCCGGGGTCGTCGCCGACCAGGACGGTGCCGAGGCCGGGCTGGACGCCCTTGGCCTTCAGGGCGTCGATCCGTACGGCGAGCTCGGACTTGATCGCGGCGGCGGTGGCCTTGCCATCGAGAATCTGGGCGGTCATGGCCCCATTCTCGCGGATCCCGGCGGCAGGTCGTTACCCAGGTGCTTCCCGACGCGCACCCGGCGGAGCGCGGGGATCCGGTTGCAGATCCGCCACAACTACGCACAGCAACGCGAAGTGGCTGGACAGCGCGGCACGGGACCGGAACGATGGGCACGGCAATGTGGTCCGCCCTGATGGCCTGTCACGACAGACAGCGGCGTCAGGATGCGGTCGGAACTCGGGGGAGACAGTGCGCGGTCATCAGCAGTCGCCAATGACGTCCCATCAGTGGACCCTGGCGACCCACACCGGGGATTCCACGGAGAGCACCGACCGCACTGTCATACCCGTCCGATAATCTCGCCGCGTTCTCACCCGTACGGCCCGTGCCTGCGGCGTCCCGGAGCGTGCACCTCGTTCACCCTTCCTGCCCGGAGGCAAACCGTGTCCTATCCTCCCGACCCCAACAACCCCTATGGCCAGCCGCAACAGCCACCGCAGCAGCCCGGCTACGGCTACCCGCAGCAGGCTCCGCAGGGCGTGCCGCCGCAGCAGCCTCCGCAGCAGCCCGGCTACGGCTACCCGCAGGGCCAGCCTCAGCAGCCGCCGCAGTACGGCTACCCGCAGCAGCCCCCGGTCCCGCCGCAGGGCGCCGAGTACGGCTACCCGCCCCAGCAGCCCGGCTACGACCCCAACGCCTACGGCTACCAGCCGCAGCCGGTGCCGGGCGTGGCCCAGGGCGCCTCGGGCTACGTGACCATCCCGACCGGGACCTTCCAGATCGCCTCCTACGGCGCCCGCTTCGGCGCCCGGCTGCTGGACATGGTGTTCGTCGGGATCATCTTCGGCGTGATCTACGCCGTGATCCTCACCGCGATGATCAGCTCGATCAACAACGGCAGCTCCAGCGGGGCCGGCATCGGCGTGCTCTTCCTGGTCGACATCTTCTTCTACGTCGTGCTGCTGGCCTGGGACGTCGTGTTCGTCGCCTGGAAGGGCGCAACCCCGGGCAAGATGATCCTCGGCCTGCTGGTCGTGGACGAGCGCACCGGCGTCAAGCCCAGCTTCGGCGGCGCGCTGACCCGCTGGGGCTTCCCCATCGGCCTGGGCCTGATCACCTGCGGCCTCGGCGCCGTGCTGATCTACATCTCGCCGTTCTTCGACAACACCGGCAAGCTGCGCGGCTGGCACGACCGGGCCGCCAACACCCTGGTCATCAAGCCCTGACAGCACGCGAGGGCCCGCTGTCCCGTTGGTGGGGACAGCGGGCCCTCGCGCGTTCATCAGCTCAGTGGAAGAAGTGCCGGGTGCCGGTCAGGTACATCGTCACCCCGGCGGCCTTGGCCGCCTCGACCACCTGGTCGTCACGGATCGAGCCGCCCGGCTGGACGACCGCCTTGACCCCCGCGGCGAGCAGGATCTCCAGGCCGTCGGGGAAGGGGAAGAAGGCGTCCGACGCGGCGTAGGAGCCGGCCGCCCGCTCGCCGGCCCGCTCGACCGCGAGCCTGGCCGAGTCCACCCGGTTGACCTGGCCCATGCCGACGCCGACCGAGGCACCGCCCGAGGCCAGCAGGATCGCGTTGGACTTGACGGCCCGGCAGGCGCGCCAGGCGAAGGACAGCTCGGCGAGCTCCTCCGGGGAGAGCGCGTCGCCGGTGGCCAGGGTCCAGGTCGACGGGTCGTCACCGGCCGCGTCGATCCGGTCGGCCTGCTGCAGCAGCACCCCGCCGGTGACCGCGCGGGTCTCGATCGGGGCGGCCGCCGGGGTGCCGTGCAGCACCCGGATGTTCTTCTTCTGCGCCAGCACCTCGACCGCGCCGTCCGCGTAGGAGGGGGCGAAGACGACCTCGGTGAAGATCGGCGCGATCTGCTCCGCCAGCTCCACGGTGACCTCGCGGTTCACCGCGATGACGCCGCCGTAGGCCGAGACCGGGTCGCAGGCGTGCGCCTTGCGGTGCGCCTCGGCGACGTCCGCGCCGACCGCGATGCCGCAGGGGTTGGCGTGCTTGATGATCGCGACGCAGGGCTGGTCCTGGTCGTACGCGGCGCGGACGGCCGCGTCGGTGTCGGCGTAGTTGTTGTACGACATCTCCTTGCCGTGCAACTGCTCCGCCGCGGCCAGGCCGGTCCCGCTGCCGTCCACGTAGAGCGCGGCGGCCTGGTGCGGGTTCTCCCCGTAGCGCAGCACGTTCTCGCGCTCCCAGGTGGCGCCGAGGAAGGCCGGGAACGCCTCGTCGTCGACCGGGGCGTACTCGCTTGCGAACCAGGAGGCGACGGCCACGTCGTAGGCGGCGGTGTGGGCGAAGGCCTCACCGGCCAGGCGCTTGCGGGTGGCCAGGTCGAAGCCGCCGGCCGAGGCCGCGGCGAGGACGTCGGCGTAGCGGGTCGGGGAGGTGACCACCGCGACCGAGGGGTGGTTCTTGGCGGCGGCGCGGACCATGCTCGGGCCGCCGATGTCGATCTGCTCCACGCACTCGTCGGGGCTCGCGCCGGAGGCGACGGTGGCCTTGAACGGGTAGAGGTTGACCACCACCAGGTCGAACGGGGCCACGCCCAGTTCGTCCAGCTGCTCGCGGTGCGAGGGCAGCCGCAGGTCGGCCAGGATTCCGGCGTGGACCCGCGGGTGCAGCGTCTTGACCCGGCCGTCCAGGCACTCGGGGAAGCCGGTCAGCTCCTCGACCGGGGTGACCGGGACGCCGGCCGCGGCGATCCGCGCGGCGGTGGAACCGGTGGACACCAGCTCGACGCCGGCGGCGTGCAGGCCCTGCGCCAGCTCCTCCAGTCCGGTCTTGTCGTAGACGCTGACGAGGGCGCGGCGGAGCGGCCTTTGGTTTTCGGAGACGGGCGCGGGCTGGGTGCTGCCGGAACTCATTGCTGATCCTTCGGTGTGTGGTGGTCCGTCAGGAGGAGGTCAGGAGAGAGGGGGCGGGGCGGGGAGGGAGAGGACGCGGCGCCCGTCGACCCGGTGGCCCTCGCGGGCCAGCCAGCCCACGGCCTCGACCAGCAGTCCGCGTTCGACGGCCTTGATGCGCTCGTGCAGCGCCTCGCCGCCGTCCTCGTGGTCGGCGTCGGTCACCTCGACCACGCCCTGGGCGATGATCGGCCCGGTGTCGACGCCCTCGTCGACCAGGTGGACGGTGCAGCCGGTGACCTTGACGCCGTAGGCGAGGGCGTCCCGAACCCCGTGCGCGCCGGGGAACGAGGGCAGCAGGGCGGGGTGGGTGTTGACGATGCGGCCCTCGAAGCGGCGCATGAAGCCGCCGCCGAGGATCTTCATGAAGCCCGCGGTCACCACCAGGTCGGGCGCGTGCGCGGCGGTGGCCTCGGTCAGCGCCACGTCCCAGTCGGTGCGGACGGCGAAGTCCTTCACCCGGAGCACGAAGGTGGGGATGCCGGCCGCCTCGGCGCGTTCGAGGCCGGCGATGGAGTCGCGGTCGGCGCCGACGGCGGTGATCACCGCTCCGTACGCCGGGTCCGCGCAGGCCTCGATCAGGGCCTGCAGGTTGGTCCCGGAGCCGGACACCAGGACGACGAGGCGCGCGGGAGCAGCGGGAGCGGGGTAGTCGGACGCCTGGGCATCGAGGTACGCCAAAGCACGGTCCTCACGTCACGGCACGGCTGCCCCTGAGGCGTACTCGGCCGAACGGCACACTGCGCATCCAGGGCAAACCGGGCTATCTGGGGGCAGCCACGGGGTGTCATCTCGTGACCGGCATCCGTGTCCGCCGAAGGGGCCGACGACGGCGCCGAGGGCCGACCAGGAACCCACAGGGGCCGCCGGTCGTCAGCAACGATACCGGGCCCTGACAGCGGCCCCGCACTCGTGGTCGACGATCATGGGGTGGGGACGAGCCAGAGCGGGGTACGTAGTGAGAGGGTGTCCTCACGGGTGTCCTCTCAGAGGGACAGCGGGAAAGCAGCCCACAGTCAGGAGTACGGCGAAGACCATGGTCCAGAAATCGGACAGCGGCACACCCCCCGAGGGGCCCCGCGACCCCTTCGCCCCGCCGTCCAAGGACGCGCCGGACCGCCCCTGGCAGCCCCGGCAGCCGCAGCACCCGCAGGACTCCCAGCACTCGGGGCACTCCGGCCACTCGGGCCACCCCGGCCAGCACCGGAACGACGAGCGCGGCTGGGCGACCGAGACCCCGCCGGACGAGCAGGGCGGGGACTCCGAGGACGGCCCGCAGGACGGTCGGCCGCCGCGTCCGGTGGTACCGCCGCCGCACCCCTGGAGCCCCGGCTACCAGGGCCAGCAGCCGCCCCGTCCGCTGTACAGCCCGGCCCCGCAGGCCCCCCGTTTCGACCCCACCGACCCGGTGCAGCGCAGGGCTCGCTACGCGCTGCTCAGCGGCATGTGGGGGATCTTCTTCCTGATCCTCGGCGTTCCCTACATCACCCTGCTGCTGGCGTCGCTGGCGCTGTACTGGGCCATCAGCTCGCTGCGCGGCACGGCCAAGACCCCGACCTCCGCCCTGGACGGCACCGGGGCCGGCGCCGGGACCGCAGGACCGGCCGGGCCGTTCCCCGGCGCTCCCCCGGCCCCGACCGCACCCACCGCGCCGGGGGCACCGCCCGCCCCGCCCGGGTACGGGATGCCGGGCTACCGCCCCGGGTACGTGCCGCCGTACCAGACCCGGCCCCAGGTGCCCGCCGCGATGGGCGGACTGATCGCCGCCATCGTCGGACTGGCGATGGTCGCCACCGTCTTCGGGGTGCAGCTGTACTACAAGAGCTTCTACGACTGCCAGAACAACGCGCTCACCAAGGCCGCCTACAACAGCTGCGCCACCACGGTGACGCCGAAGCCTCCGCAGTGGTTGGTGCAGATCGGCGGCTGAGCACCAGCCGTACCAGCAGCGCGCCGGGCACGCCGGCGGCTGCCCAGCAGAGGGCGGCCAGCCCGGTCCACCACGGGGAGGGGCCGACGGCGGCGAGCGCCCGGGTGCCCAGCGAGCCGCCGGACGCCGCGGCGCACACCGCCGCCAGCACGCCGGTGCCGACCGCCGCGCCCAGGGCGACCCCGGCGGTGGCCACGGCGCGCCACCCGCACCGCTCCGCCGCCCGGCCCACGCAGCCGGACACGGCGGCCGCGGACGCCACCGGGACGGCCAGCACCAGCAGCGCCGACAGGCCGCCTCCGGCCGTCGGCAACGCCGAGAGCAGGGGGAACGCGGGGGGAGCCGGCGGCACCGCGACGGTGAGCGGGGCCAGCCGACCGCCCAGCTGGAAACCGGGTCCGAGCGCGTAGGCGGCCGCCCAGACGGCGCCGTTCGGCAGCAGCACGATGCAGAGCAGCAGCAGCGACAGCCGTCCGGCCAGATCGGGCGCGGTCTGGGCGGCGAGGCCGCCGGCGGCGCCGAAGTGCAGCAGCAGGGCGGCCGCCAGCAGGACCGCACCGGCGCCCAGCAGCGCCGCGCCGGCGCAGAGGGCGGCCCGGAGGGCGACGGCGGGGCCGCCGGGGGCGTACAGGGCCTCCAGAGCGTTCGGGGTCGGCAGGGCGCCCCAGCGGCCCGAGGCATCTGGACCGTCCAGGTCTTCCGGGCCGTCCGGGTCGTCCGGATTCGGGGCGAATCTGCGGGCCCAGCCTGGAAGACCGGCCCGGTCTGGCCACCGGACCCAGGCGGGCAGTCGGGGGCGGACGGGCAGGTGCAGCCAGGCGGGCAGGCCGCGGGCGCCCGAGCCGCGGTGCACGCCGACCGCAGCGACCGGCAGGGCCAGCAGCGCGGTGTGCCCGAGAGCGGCGAGGGGGTCGGCCGCGCGGAGGCCGCCGGGGGTGTCCGCCGCGGCTGCGACCACGATGGCCAGGGTCGCCAGCAGGTAGCCCGCCGCCAGGCCCAGCAGCGCCGAACCGGGGTGTCCGGGCTCCCGTACACCGGCCTCGTCTTCGGACTCGTCCCCGGTCTCGTCGCCGAAGTCGTCCCCGAAGTCGTCGCTGAAGTCGTCGAACTCCTCGGCCCCCTCCGCCCGCTCGGCCGCGTCCGTCCGGGTCGTACCGGCCCGTAGCGCGAAGCGGTACAGCGGCAGCAGCACCAGCACCGTCACCAGCAGCGGGGGCAGCGCCAGCGGCGCCCCGTCCGGCCGCAGCAGCCCGGCTCCCTGCGCCAGCAGCCACAGGCACGCGGCCAGGTGCAGCGCCCCGCCGGGCCCGACCTGGACGTACGGGGTCACGATCCACAGCAGGAACAGCGGGACGGCCAGCCCGGCGAAGCCCAGTCCGGCCGCCGCGGCGCCGCCCACCAGCCCGGTCCTGGCCGCCGCCGGATCGCCGAGGACCACCGCGGCCGGGCGCAACCGCTCCATCAAGAAGGCCATGCCCCACCATGCTCCGGGTGCCACCCGTTTTGACCAACGACATGGCAGACATCAGCATTTCGCCGAAGAATTCCTATATGTCTCTCATCGGCTCTGCTGATCAACGGCGCTCGGCCGAATCCTTCGAGGCGCTCTACCGCGACAGCTACCAGCGGCTGACCCGGCAGGCCTACCTGCTGGTCGGCCACCGGCACCGGGCGGCCCACTGCGTACGGAGGGCCTTCCAGCTCGCCTGGAGCGAGTGGGACGTGGTGTCCGCCGACCCCTCCCCCGAGGGGTGGATCCGCGCCGCTGCCTTCGACCTGGCACTGTCCCCCTGGCACCGCAGCCCGCTGCGCCACCCCGAGCACAGCGCCCGGCTGACCCGGGACGACCGCAAGCTGCTGACGGCGCTGCTGCACCTGCCCCGGGCCCAGCGCAGGGCCGTGGTGCTGCACGACGCCCTGGGTCTGGACTGGCAGCAGACCGCCGCCGAGATCGAGTCCAGCACCCCCGCCGCCTACGGCAGGGTGGTCCGCGCCAGGCTCGGCCTGGCCCGGATGGCCCCGACGGTCGCCGGCAAGGACGCCCGCCGGCGCGGCTTCGGTCGCGAGCTGGGCGTGCTGCTGCGCGGCGCCGCCGTCCGCGGCTGCCCGCTGCCTGAGGTCCCGTCACCGGGCGTGGTACGGCAGCGTTCCCGGCTGCACGAGCGCGGGGTGACCGCGGCGGCCGGGGTGCTGGCCCTGGGCATGGCCGGAGCGCTGGTCGCCGGCGCCGTGGTCGGCACGCCGTGGCATCCGCGGACGGTGCCGTTCATCGCCTACCACCCGGCGAACCGGGTGGCGGCGGACTCCGCCCAGGCGGCGGGGCAGGCGGCGGGGCAGGCGGCGGGGCAGAACCCGGTGCCGGTGTCGGAGGCGCTGCCGAACCCGGCTCCGGAGACGGCCCCGGCACCGGTGTCGGCTCCCGTGTCGGCCCCCGCCCCGGTGTCTGCCGCGGCCGCGCTGCCGAACCTGTCGCTGTTCACCGCGTCCGCGGCGCGGACCGGCCGCCTCCCGGTGCGGCTGTTCACGGCGCCCGGCGCCCGGCGGCAGCCACTGGCCCGGCCGATCTCCTCCGGCCTGCTGCTGCCGGCGCTGCCGACCGGCGCCACCGGCCCCACCGCGGCGGCCGTGCACTCCGGTGGCCACCCGGTGGCGCACCGCTCGATGCACCGGCCGTCGCTGCCGGGCGCCCTGTGCCGGCTGTTCGCGCTGCCCTGCCACCGGCACCACTGACGTCCCGGCACCCGCACAGCGAAGCGCCCTGCACCGGATCGTCCGGTGCAGGGCGCCTGCCTGACTGCCTGTTACGTGTTGCCGTGCCTACGTGTTGCCGTGCCTACTTACCGATCAGCTCGCGGGCCAGGCGGGCGGTCTCCGACGGCGTCTTGCCGACCTTGACCCCGGCGGCCTCGAGGGCCTCCTTCTTGGCCTGCGCGGTGCCGGAGGAGCCGGAGACGATGGCGCCGGCGTGGCCCATGGTCTTGCCCTCGGGCGCGGTGAATCCGGCCACGTAGCCGACGACCGGCTTGGTGATGTGCTCGGCGATGTAGGCCGCGGCACGCTCCTCGGCGTCGCCGCCGATCTCACCGATCATCACGATCAGGTCGGTGTCGTCGTCGTCCTGGAAGGCCTGCAGCGCGTCGATGTGCGTGGTCCCGATGATCGGGTCGCCACCGATGCCGACGGCGGAGGAGAAGCCGATGTCGCGCAGCTCGTACATCATCTGGTAGGTCAGGGTGCCCGACTTGGACACCAGACCGATCCGGCCCGGCTTGGTGATGTCGCCGGGGATGATGCCCGCGTTGGACTGGCCGGGGGTGATCAGGCCGGGGCAGTTCGGGCCGATGATCCGGGTCTTGTTGCCCTTCTCGCCGGCGTAGGCCCAGAAGGACGCGGAGTCGTGCACCGCGATGCCCTCGGTGATCACGACGGCCAGCGGGATCTCGGCGTCGATGGCCTCGACCACGGCGGCCTTGGCGAAGGCCGGCGGCACGAAGATCACGGAGACGTCGGCGCCGGTCTTCTCGATCGCCTCGGCGACCGAGCCGAACACCGGCACCTCGGTGCCGTCGAAGTCGACGCTGGTGCCGGCCTTGCGCGGGTTGACGCCGCCGACGATGTTGGTGCCGTCAGCGAGCATGAGGCGGGTGTGCTTCATGCCGGTGGCACCGGTCATCCCCTGGACGATGACCTTGCTTTCCTTGGTGAGGAAGATAGCCATGGTTGTGGAGTCCTCGTCCCTTACTTCGCAGCCAGCTCGGCGGCCTTGTCGGCCGCGTCGTCCATGGTGTCCACACGCTGCACCAGCGGGTGGTTGGCGTCAGACAGGATCTTGCGACCCAGCTCCGCGTTGTTGCCGTCCAGGCGGACGACCAGGGGCTTGGTGACGGCCTCGCCGCTGGCGGCGAGCAGTTCCAGCGCCTGGACGATGCCGTTGGCGACCTCGTCACAGGCGGTGATGCCACCGAAGACGTTGACGAACACGGACTTGACGTCCGGGTCGCCCAGGATGATGCCCAGGCCGTTCGCCATCACCTCGGCGGACGCGCCGCCGCCGATGTCGAGGAAGTTGGCGGGCTTGACGTTGCCGTGCTTCTCGCCCGCGTAGGCGACGACGTCCAGGGTGCTCATGACGAGACCCGCGCCGTTGCCGATGATGCCGACCTCGCCGTCGAGCTTGACGTAGTTGAGGTTCTTGGCCTTGGCCGCGGCCTCGAGGGGGTTGGCCGCGGCGTGGTCGACCAGCGCCTCGTGCTCGGGCTGGCGGAAGTCGGCGTTCTCGTCCAGGGAGACCTTGCCGTCCAGCGCGACGATCTTGCCGTCACCGGTCTTGACCAGCGGGTTGACCTCGACGAGCAGGGCGTCCTCGGCGATGAAGACCTTCCACAGGCTCTTCAGCACCTCGACGATCTGGTCGGCGACGTCGGCCGGGAACTTGGCCGCCTCGACGATCTCGCGGGCCTTGGCGTCGGTGACGCCCTCGTTGGCGTCCACCGCGATCTTGGCCAGCGCGTCGGGGTTCTCGACGGCCACGACCTCGATCTCCACGCCGCCCTCGACCGAGGCCATCGCCAGGAAGGTGCGGTTGGTGCGGTCGAGCAGGAACGAGACGTAGTACTCGTCCTTGATGTCGGCGGTCTGGGCCAGCATCACCTTGTGGACCGTGTGGCCCTTGATGTCCATGCCCAGAATGGCCTCGGCCTTGGCGACCGCGTCAGCCGGGTCGGAGGCCAGCTTCACGCCGCCGGCCTTTCCACGGCCACCGACCTTGACCTGCGCCTTGACGACCGCGCGGCCGCCCCAACCCTCAGCGATCGCTCGCGCCTCTTCGGCGTTCTCGATGACTGCACCGCCCAGCACCGGTACACCGTGCTTGGCGAAGATGTCCCTCGCCTGGTATTCGAACAGGTCCACGCGCGTCCGTCCTTGTGATCGCGACTTCGGAAGTGGTCGGTCACGGGAGGGCCGGCCACTCCTATCTTCCCAGCGTGCCGCCCGAAAGGTCGCCGCTGTGGCCGTCGCGGCGGTCGGTACGCGGAATCCCGGAGGTTTCTCGCGGCCGACGCCATCTGCTACGGGGAGCACACGGCCTGGCGTCAGACGGGCAGGCATGTCCGTCTCGCAGGTTATCCCCGTCCGAGGTGCACATTTCGCCGCCGACCGGACTGTGGCCGGTGATAACCGTCACAGCGGGGGCGCACGACCTCACCACGCTCCCGCACATGGCACTCCTCCGGGGCGAATCCGACGAAGTTCATTGCTTTTGCCCCCCGACTCCAGGAACGTGTTCTGGTAACGGTGCACGCACAGACCGTAGCGACGACCGTCCAAGAAGCGGATGCTCGATGCACAGCGCACGTCACCGCGTCCAGAACCCGGACGCGCCGCACGACGGGGCGACCGCCCCTCCCGCCGCCCCTGCCCCCGCCGCCCCTGCTCCCACTGCACTGGGCGTCGAGATCCCCCAGCTCGGTACCGCCCGCAACACCTGGGAGATGGACCGCCAGGCGGCGGCCACCCTGCCCGGGGCGCCCTCCTCGGTGGCCCTGGCCCGACGCTTCGTCCGGATCACCGCCGCCATGTGGCAGCTCTCCCGGGAGACCCTGGCCGACGCCGAGCTGTGCATGTCGGAACTGGTCTGCAACGCGGTCACCCACACCGGCAGCAGCCGGGTGCACTGCCGGCTCTGGAGCGCCCGGGGGGTGCTGTTCCTGGAGGTGGACGACGAGGACCGGGGCGACCTCCCGGAACTCGGCGTCGCCGACGCGGACGACGAGCACGGGCGCGGGATGCTGCTGATCGACAGCTTCGCCACGGCCTGGGGCGCGGTGCCCCGGCCGGGGACCGAGGGCAAGACCGTCTGGGCGGCGTTGGCCCTTTCGGAGGAGTGAGGGTTCCCGGTCGCGTCCCCCCGGTTCGAGTGCCTCAGTCCTCGGGGACCGGGAGGGGTTGCTTCTGGATGGCCGCCGCCATCACGTCCGGGAAGAGGTCCGGGGTGCAGGCGAAGGCCGGCGCGCCGAGGGCGGCCAGCGCGGCGGCGTGCGAGCGGTCGTAGGCCGGGGCGCCGTCGTCCGAGAGTGCGAGCAGCGCGATGAACTGGACGCCGGACGCCTTCATGGCGGCCACCCGCTTCAGCATCTCGTCGCGTATGCCGCCCTCGTAGAGATCGCTGATCAGCACCACGATGGTGTCGGCCGGACGGGTGATCTTCGACTGGCAGTAGGCCAGCGCCCGGTTGATGTCGGTGCCGCCGCCGAGCTGGACCCCGAAGAGCACGTCCACCGGGTCGGAGAGCTGCTCGGTGAGGTCCACCACCGAGGTGTCGAAGACCACCAGCCGGGTGCTCAGCGAGGGCATCGAGGCCAGCACCGCGCCGAAGACCGAGGAGTGCACCACCGAGGCGGCCATCGAGCCGGACTGGTCGATGCAGAGGACGACCTCCTTCTTCACCGCGTTGTGGGCCCGGGCGTAACCGATCAGCCGCTCGGGGACGACGGTGCCGTGGTCCCGCTCCGCGGTGGGCTCCAGGTAGTTCTTGAGGTTGGCGCGGATGGTGCGGTCCCAGTCGATGTCGCGGTGCCGGGGCCGGTTCACCCGGGCGCTGCGGTCCAGGGCGCCGCCGAGCACCGAGCGGGTGCGGGTGGCGATCCGGCGCTCCAGGTCCTGGACCACCTTGCGGACCACGGCACGGGCGGTCTCCCTGGTGGTCTCCGGGAGCGCTCGGCCCAGCGAGATCAGCGTGCCGACCAGGTGCACGTCGGGCTCGACCGCCTCCAGCATCTCCGGCTCCATCAACAGCTGGGCCAGGCCCAGCCGTTCGATGGCGTCCTGCTGCATCAGCTGCACCACGCTGGTGGGGAAGTACTCGCGGATGTCGCCGAGCCAGCGGGCCACCTGCGGGGCGGAGCCGCCGAGGCCTGCGGAGCGGTCGCCTGCGGCATGGCCGTAGAGGGCGGAGAGGGCGCGGTCCATGGCGGCGTCGCGGCCGGTGAGGCGGGAGGCCGGCGCGTCGGCTTCGCTGCCCAGGACGAGTCGCCAGCGGCGTAGGCGTTCCTCGGTGTCGGTGGTCATGATCGAACCTCCGTGGGTGGGTGGTTGGCCGCGCAGTTCCTCGCGCCCCCAGGTTGTGCATGGCTGAGCCCAAGCAGCAAAGTTGCTGTCTTGCGGGCCTTGGCGGCTCTGAGGGGGTCGAGGTCGGGAGCGAAGCCGGGGCGGTCGTCCGACGGGGTGTCAGCCGCCTTCGTGCCGCTGCGGATGCGGTCGGCGATGGTGCGGCGGACTCCGGGTTCGAAGCCGGAGAAGGTGCGGCGGAGCAGCGGGAGGACGTCCGGGAAGGCCGCGTCGGGGACCGAGGTGAGCCAGTCGTCGACCAGGCCCAGCAGGCGGGTGTCGTGGACCAGCAGCATTCCGCCGCCGGCCAGGAAGCCCTCGATCCAGCCGGCGGCCTCGGCCGGGGGCGTGACCGGGCTGAGGGTGAGCCGCATCTGCCGGGCGGCCTCGGCGGCGTCCCACTGGTTGTCGTCCAGCAGCAGCCGGGCCGCCCGGCCGCGCAGCAGGCCGGCGATGGTGTCGCGTTCGGCCAGCGTGCGCAGCGTGGCCGACCAGCGCCGGCGCAGGTCGTCGGCATCGGAGTCGGTGAGCAGGGCCACCGCCGCGTGGGTGGAGCCCAGATGGCCCGCCATCGCGCCGGCGCCCTCGGCGTCCAGGCTGTTGCAGGCGGGGGGCAGGCCGATGCAGATGCGCACCGCGAGGCCCTCGGCCAGCTCGCGCAGCGCGGTGGCGTCGGTGCCGCGGACGTCGCCGTAGCGCAGCGAGCGGACCAGGGCCGGCAGCGCCTCGGCGAGGTGGGCCACGTCGGCGTCCAGGGCGGCCCGGTCGGCGAGCGCCTGCAGCACGGTCGGCAGCGCGTCCGGCAGGTCGGCCAGCAGGCAGCCCTCGGCGAGCGCGGTGACCTCGCCCAGCGAGCCGGAGTGGGCGGCCAGGTCCCGGGCCCGGCCGGTGGCCGCGGACTCGACGGTGGTGCCCCAGATGCCCGCCTCGGCGACCTTGATGGCGAGTTCCGGCTCCCAGACCAGCCGCCAGCTCTCCCGGAACGTCCCGGTGCTGCCGGTGCGGGAGGCCGCGGCACGGCCCCAGGGGATGTCGAGCAGGGATAGCCGGTGCAGCAGCCGGCTGCGGGCGGCGTCGGTGTCCTTGCGCAGGTCGAGGTCGAGGTCGCGCTCGCCCGGTTCGGGCTTCAGCCGCAGGCTCCGCTGAAGCCTGGTCAGATCGCGCTGCAGCGGCACGGTCGGCGCCTCATCCGGCACCTGGCCCATCCGGTCGCCGACCACCATGAGGTCCTGCACCAGCGCCAGCGGGACGTCGGACCCCTCGCACATCACCGCCCGCACCGCGTCGGTGCTCTCGGCCAGGCCGGGCAGCGGGCGGCCGCGCATCGCGGCCAGGGTCTCGGCCAGCCGGACCGCCTCGATGACATGGGCCGAGGAGACGGAGTGGTCCTCGGCCCTGAGCAGCGCGGCGACCTTGGTCATCCAGCGGACGGTGCCGCGGTCGGTGGACTCGAAGAGGTGCTGGTACCAGCCTGGTGAGGCGATGCCGGCGCCGTAGCCGGTGTGCTGGGAGAGCCTGCGGTGGGTCCAGGGCACCCAGGTCAGCTCGACCTTGGCCTTGGGCAGCCCCTTGAGCAGGGCGTCGTCGGCGGCGACCGGCGGTCGCGCGGCCAGCGCGGGTACGTGCCAGGCGCCGCAGACCACGGCGATGCGCTGGTGGCCGGCCCGCCGGGCCGCCCGGATCTGCCGGCGCATGAAGGCCTCGCGCCGGGCCTCGTGGGCGCCGGACGGCTCCGAGCCCGGGGGCCGCAGTTCGGCCATGGCCTCGGCGATGCCGCGGAAGGGGCCCAGCGCGTCCGCATCGTCGGCGGAGCGGTGCTCCACCGCGTCGTCCCACCACTGCTCCGGGTCGTCGTGCCCGGCCGCCCGGGCCAGCTCGCCGATCGGGTCGATCCCCGGCGCTTCCGGCTCCTCCTCGCGCTCCCTGGCGAAGCCGTGCGCGGCGGGCAGGTCGATGAACCGCACCGGTACGCCGTGGTCCAGGGCGTGCCGCAGGGCGACCCACTCCGGGGAGAAGGCGGCGAAGGGCCAGAACGCGGCCCGGGCCGGGTCGTCCACCACATGCGCCAGCAGGGCCACCGGCGGGACCATGTCCTGATGCGCCGCCAGCTCCAGCAGCGCGTCCGCCTCGGGCGGTCCCTCGATCAGTACGGTGTCGGGCCGGTACTGCGCCAGCGCAGCCGCCACCGCCCGGGCCGATCCGGGTCCGTGGTGACGCACGCCGAGCAGGGCTACGTCCTCGACCCGTCGCTGTGTCGTAGGCATAGTGCCGCGCCTCCTTCCGATTCTCGATGGTCGACGGCCTGTCAGCGCTGTGCGGCCTCGCGGCAGCTGCGGTAGAAGTCCTTCCAGTCGTCGCGTTCGCGCACCACGCTCTCCAGGTACTCCTGCCAGACCAGGCGGTCCGCGGCCGGATCCCTGACGACCGCCCCGAGCAGGCCTGAGGCGACGTCGGCCGGCCGCAGCACGCCGTCGCCGAAGTGCGCGGCCAGGGCCAGGCCGCTGGTGACCACCGAGATGGCCTCGGCCGTGGACAGGCTGCCGGAGGGGGACTTGACCTTGGTGCGGCCGTCGGCGGTGACGCCGTCCCGGAGCTCCCGGAAGACGGTGACGACCCGTCGGATCTCGGCCGAGCCGCTCGGCACCGCGGGGAGGTCCAGCGAGCGTCCCAGCTCGCCGACCCGCCGGGAGACGATGTCCACCTCCTCCTCCAGCGAGGCCGGCAGCGGCAGCACCACGGTGTTGAAGCGGCGGCGCAGCGCGCTGGAGAGCTCGTTGACGCCCCGGTCCCGGTCGTTGGCGGTGGCGATGAGGTTGAAGCCGCGGACCGCCTGCACCTCCTCCCCCAGTTCGGGTATCGGCAGGGTCTTCTCGGAGAGGATGGTGATCAGGCTGTCCTGCACGTCGGCGGGTATCCGGGTGAGCTCCTCCACCCGGGCGGTGCGGCCCTCGGCCATCGCCCGCATCACCGGGCTGGGCACCAGCGCGCCCCGGCTCGGCCCCTCGGCCAGCAGCCTGGCGTAGTTCCAGCCGTAGCGGACGGCCTCCTCGGGCGTGCCCGCGGTGCCCTGCACCAGCAGCGTGGAGTCACCGCTGACGGCGGCCGCCAGGTGCTCGGACACCCAGGTCTTGGCCGTACCGGGAACACCGAGCAGCAGCAGCGCGCGGTCGGTGGCGAGGGTGGTGACAGCCACCTCCACGATCCGGCGCGGGCCCACGTACTTGGGGGTGACGACGGTGCCGTCCGGAAGCGTCCCGCCGAGCAGATAGGTGGCGACGGCCCAGGGCGAGAGCAGCCAGCGCGCCGGACGGGGCCGGTCGTCGGCGGCGGCGAGGGCGGCGAGTTCGGCGGCGTAGGCGGTCTCGGCATGCGGGCGCAGGGCCTCCTCGGCGGGGGCCTCGACCGGGGGCACAGCGGATACGGACATGCGGACTCCGTAGGGTCGTTGAGGAATGGGGCGAAAGCCTGGAAGCAGCGGGACGCCGGCTGCGGAACCCACTCTGCACCCACCCACTGACAATCCGCACCTGCCCCGTCCCACCTGCGGCGATGCACGGCGGAGGGCGATTGTCGGACCCTCCCTCTACCGTCGTGGCCATGGAGGATCGGTGGACACCCGAGCACGTTCTCTCACTCGCCCCTGACGCACCGTCACGCAAGGCCGCGGGCAAGCTCTCCGCGCCCGCGCCGTGGTCGGCCGAGGGTTCCGTCTCCGCTGCCGCGAGGACGGCGGTCTGGGGCGAGTGCAAGGGCAGCGGAAGCACTCCCTACCGTACGGTGGTGGACCTCTCCGGGCCCGCCTTCCAGTGCAGTTGCCCCAGCCGCAAGTTCCCCTGCAAACACGCGCTGGCGCTGCTGCTGCGCTGGTCGCAGGGGGCCGCCGAGCAGGTCGGGGACCCGTCGGAGGTACCGGACTGGGCCGAGGGCTGGCTGGCGGCACGGCAGTTGAAGTCCGAGCGGCAGCAGCAGGAGCGGGAGGCGCAGCCCGAGCCGGACGACAACGCGCGCGCCGCCGCCGAACGGCGGCTGTCCCGCCGGGCGGCGCGGGTCGCCGCGGGCGCGTCCGAGCTGGAGGCCAGGCTCGCCGACCGGATCCGCTCCGGCCTGGCCGACGCCCCCGGTCAGGGCTACGCCGGCTGGGGCGATGTCGCAGCCCGGATGGTCGATGCGCAGGCTCCGGGACTGGCTTCCAGGGCAAGGGAGTTGGGTGCGGTACCGGGCTCCGGCAGCGGCTGGCCGGCCCGGCTGCTGGAGGAGTACGGGCTGCTGCACCTGCTCGCGACCGGCTACCGGCAGGTGGACCTCCTGCCCGCGCCGCTGGCGGCCACGGTCCGTTCCCGGGTGGGTTTCACCGTGGACGCCGCCGAACTGCTGCGCGGCCCGCTGCTGCGGGACCGGTGGCTGGTCCTCGGCAGCAGGGACAGCGCCGACGACCGGCTGATCACCCGTCGGATCTGGCTGCGCGGCAGCAGCAGCGGCCGGGACGCGCTGCTGCTGGCCTTCGGCCGCCCCGGGACGGCCCCGGACCTCGCCCTCCCCACCGGCCTGCTGCTCGACGCCGAGCTGGCCTTCCATCCCGGCGTACGCCCGCTGCGCGCCGCCCTGGGCACCCGCTACGCCGCCCCGGAGACCCCGGAGCCGACCGGGGCGGCCCCCGAGGGCCTGGATCTGACCGCCGCGCTGGACGCCTACGGGCGGGCCCTGGGCGACGACCCCTGGCTGGAGTCCTGGCCGGTGGTGCTGCGCCGGGTGATACCCGCGCCCACCGCGATCGGCTGGGAGCTGGCCGACCCCGCCACCGAGCAGTCCCTGCCGGTGGACCGGCGCTCGGTCCCCGACTCCGGCCTGTGGCGGCTGCTCGCCGCCTCCGGCGGCCGTCCGCTCACGCTGTTCGGCGAGTGCGGCCACCGCGGCTTCACCCCGGTCACCGCCTGGTACCAGGACGGCGGGACCGTCCGCCCGCTCACAGTCGCCCAGTTCGGAGGCCGGCCATGACCACAGCGATCGACGGGACCGACTGGCCGGAGCTGGTCACCACCGCCCTGCTCGGCACCGACCGCCGTCCGCTGCCCGGCGCGGCCGACACCGACCCGGCCACCGACCCCGCCACCGCCCTGCTGGACCGGGCCGCGCTGCACACCGTCGGCCGGCGGGCCGGCCTGCTCCCCGGACGGGCGGCACCAGCGACGCCGCCCGCCCCGGAGGACCCCAGGCCGGCCCTGCCGGAGAGCGCGTCGCAGCGCCTGGCCATGCTGCTGCCCGCCCCCGGGAGCAGCAGCGGGGCCGGCAGCCTCGCCAATGTCAACGAGCTGCTGCCGCAGTACCTGGCGGCCGCCAACACCCACGGCTACCGCGCCCCCGCACCGCTGGTGCCGCCGCTGCTGGACGCCGCCCGCGCCCGCAGCGAGCTGCGCGGCGACGCGGTGGAGCTGGCCGGCCCGCTGGGGCGTTGGCTCGCCGAACGCAACCCGGACTGGCGCTATGTGCTGCGCACCCCGGTCCGCGGTGACGGCGGGGGCCAGGACGAGGAGCAACGGCTGTGGCAGGAGGGGCTGTTCGCCGAGCGGGTGACCTACCTCACCCGGTACCGCCGCCGCGATCCGGCCGGGGCCAGGGAACTGCTGGTCGGCAGCTGGTCCACCGAACGGGCCGAGGACCGGCTGCTGTTCCTGGACGCCCTCCAGGAGAACCTCTCCGCCGCCGACGAGCCCTTCCTGGAGTCCGCGCTCAGCGACCGCTCCAAGAACGTCCGGCTGACCGCCGCCGAACTGCTCTCCACGCTCCCCGGCTCCGCCCTGGCCGGCCGGATGGCCGAACGCGCCCGCGCCGCGGTCGCGCTCACCACGGCCGGTGGGGGTGCGCGGCTCACCGTGCACCCGCCGACCGCCTGCGACGCCGCCATGCAGCGGGACGGCATACCCGCGACCTCTCCCACCGGACGCTCCGCACGGGCGTTCTGGCTGGGCGAGATCGTGGCCGCGACCCCGCTCGGCACCTGGTGCGAGGGGTTCGGCACCCCGGCCGAGGTACTCGCCCTGCCGGTCTCCGAGGAGTGGGCCCAGGACCTGCACGACGCCTGGGCCCGCGCGGCGGTCCGCCAGAACGACACCGCCTGGGCCCGCGCCCTGCTGGCCGGGATCGGCCCCGGGGCCGGCACGGCGGCCAAGCTCCTGGCGGTACTGCCGCCGGACGAGCGGGCGCGCTGGACGGCGGACTTCCTGAGCGGGTCGCAGGGGCTGGGCGACGTCTTCCAGCTCCTGGTCGCCTGCCCGGCCCCCTGGCCGCCGACGCTGGCCGAGGCGGTGCTGCGGGCGCTGACCCGGGTGGCCGCGGGTGGGGGCTACCCGTGGAGCCACAGCGGGGTGCTCGGCGTGGCCGAGCGGGCGCTGCCCCCGGAGACGGCGGACCGCCTGGACGCGCTGGCCGCCGACGCGGACTCGGCCTGGGCCGAGATGTTCACCCGCCTCGCCGCAACCCTCCGCCTACGCGCCACCATGCTCTCCGAGCTCAACCCGTGACCACCCAGGGGCGCGGGGAACTGCGCGACCAGCCCACTACGGAGGTGCATGGTTGGCAGCGCAGTTCCCCGCGCCCCTGAGGTCCGTGCATGGCTACGCGGTTGCCGTGGAGCGGAGGTTGGTGGTTACCCAGGACACGATCTCGGTGGTGGTCGCGCCCGGAGTGAAGATGCCCTTGATGCCGAGTTCGGCGAGGAGGGGGATGTCGTCGTCCGGGATGATGCCGCCGACGAAGACGGTGATGTCCTCCGCCTCCCGCTCCTTCAGCAGCGCGACCACGCGTCCGCAGAGGGTCATGTGCGCGCCGGAGAGGATCGACAGGCCGATGCCGTCGGCGTCCTCCTGGATCGCGGTGTCGACGATCTGTTCGGGCGTCTGGTGCAGGCCGGTGTAGACGACCTCCATGCCCGCGTCGCGCAGCGCGCGGGCGATCACCTTGGCGCCCCGGTCGTGGCCGTCCAGGCCCGGCTTGGCCACCACCACGCGGAGAGGTCCGGACACGCCCATCGTTGCCTCCTTGATTTCGCCGCCGCGATTTCGCCGCCGCTCGCCCTCGCATGTTAACGATCGTTCCCATCCGATGGGCGAACGCTACTCCCCGCGCCGGTCGCCTGCCGTTTCGCGGGCATGGGCGAGGGGAGAATCCCTTCAGAACAGACGTTCACTGCGTATTGGGCCCGGAGCCGACCTGCCGACACCCCAGCGTGTCATCCGCGTCACCCTCCGAAGGACCTCGACGGGGAGGTGCAGGCCATGGGCATCCCGTTCTGCCGTGCCGTCACCCTGGCAAGAGCCGCAGGCCAGGAGGGGTCCGCGCTCGTCGGCCACCTGCTGCTGTACCCCAGCGGGATACCCCCGGAGCGCTGGCCGCTGCCCGCCCCCGCGTGTGCGCACAGCGCGGACGCCGCACCGCACACCCCGGTCCTGCTGCTGCACGGGTTGTTCGACAACCGCGCCGTGTTCAGCCGGATGCGCCGCTCGCTGGCCTCCCACGGCTGGGAGCATGTGCACGCGCTCAACTACAACCCGATCACCGTCGACCTGCGCGAGGCCGCCGATCTCCTCGGCAGGCACGTGCGGCACACCCGCGAGGTCTACGGCGGCGAGCGGGTGGCCGTGGTCGGCCACAGCCTGGGCGGCCTGATCGCGCGCTACTACGTGCAGCGGCTCGGCGGCGACGAGCACGTCCACACCGTGGTGACGCTGGCCACGCCGCACGAGGGCACCCTGAGCGCCCATCTGCTGCACCCGCTGCCGATATCCCGTCAGTTGCTGCCCGGCAGCGGCGTGTTCCAGGAGCTGGGCGCCCCCGCGCCCGGCTGCACCACCCGGTTCGTGGCGTTCCGCGGCGAACACGACCCGTTGATCCTCCCGCAGCGCAGCGCCGCACTCCGCCACCCGGACCTGTGGGCGGAGAACGTCCTGGTCCTGGGCTCCGGACATGTCACTCTGCCGGTCCACCGCACCGTGATCACACAGGTGCGGGAGGTGCTGACGGGACCACAGCTGGGGGTCCTGGACGGACCGATACGACTCACCGCCTGACAATTCCCCCCATAAGTGGATACCTTTCCCGGGAGATTGTGGCCGTCCCGTTACGAGGGATACAGTCACGCTCAATTTCCTTCGGTTCGAGGATTGGGACTGCTGTGGTGGACGACGACGCTCCGCATCGTGCGCCGAGCGGGGGGCGTGCATGACCGCCGACACCGGCTGGTACGACCACACGCAGCAACAGGAGTACTACTACCCGCAGTCGCCGCAACCGCAGTACTACTACGAACAGCAGCCACCGCAGCAGTACTACTGGACCCCCGAACCCGAGCCCTACCCCCAGCAGTACGCCCAGCAGCAGTACCAGCCGCCCTACGAGCAGCAGCAGTACGCACAGCCGTACGAGGTCGGCTACGAGTACCCCGCGTACCAGGCGACCAGCACCATGACGGCCGTCCTCGACGAGCTGACCCCCCAGGACCTGGCCTACCTCCAGTACCAGGACTCCGCGGTCGCCGAGGAGCCCTCCCCGTACCAGGAGGAGCCGGAGGACCTGCTGGAGGACCCGCAGCCGCTGGACGACCTGGATGACCTGGACGACAACCCCGAGCTGCCGGAGCGGCCCCTCGCCGCCCTGCCGGAGGCACGTCCCGGTGGCCGTGCGGCGGCCCGCGCGGCGCAGAAGCGCACCAGCCGGCGCCGCTCCGCCGTCCTGACCATCGCCGTCCCCTCGGTGGCCGTTCTCGGCATCGCCGGGGCCGCGGCGGCCACCCTCGCACCGGGCAGCAGCGCCTCCGGCCACTCCAACGCCACTGCCAGCGACGCCAACTCGACGCTCACCGCGGCCGACCAGAAGGCGCAGGCGCTCGCCGCGCAGGAGGCCAAGGCCTCGGCCGAGCAGGCCAGCCGGGACCATGCCAGGCAGGCCCTGGCGCTGCGTACCGCGGCGGCCAAGAAGAAGGCCGCCGAGACCCCCAAGGTCGTGCTGCCGATCACCCAGCACGTCGGCCTCAGCGCGCTGTTCGGCCAGGCCGGCACGCACTGGATGTCCCTGCACACCGGAATCGACTTCCCGGTGAGCACCGGCACCAGCGTGCACGCGGTGACCGACGGCACGGTCAGCACCAAGTGGAACGCCTACTACGGCAACATGCTGATACTGACCGCCCCCGACGGCACCCAGACCTGGTACTGCCACCTCAGCGCCTACAAGGTGCGCAGCGGTTCGGTCAAGGCCGGCGACGTGATCGCCTACTCGGGCGACACCGGCAACTCCACCGGACCACACCTGCACTTCGAGGTGCACCCGGACGGCGGCGCGGCGATAGACCCGCTGCCCTGGCTGCTCGCCCACGGCCTCGACCCGCGCTGACGAGCCATCGGCTCACGCCGCGTCAGCGACGGATCGGCAGGAAGCCGAGCCGGGCCGACGCCTCCGCGGCCGCCGCCTTCACAGCTGCCGCGACCTCCGGGATCCGTTCCTCGGTCAACCGGTAGGACGGGCCCGAGGCGCTGATCGCAGCGATCAGCTGCCCGTCCTGGGCCAGCACCGGCGCGGCGACGGCGTTCAGTCCGGTCTCCAACTCCTCCACACAGTAGGCAAATCCGGCCTCCAGCGCGGTGCGCAGCTGGGTGCGGAGCAACCGCGGGTCGGTGACCGTGCCCGGGGTGAAGCGGTCGAGCCCCGGGGCGAGCCGCTCCTGGAGCGCGGCCTCCGGCAGATGGGCCAGCATCACCTTGCCGCTGGAGGTGGCGTGCAGCGGCGTCCGCTGTCCTACCCAGTTGTGGGTGGTGACCGCCGAGGGGCCGAGCACCTGGTCGATGTTGACGGCCGCGTCGCCGTCCAGGATGGCCAGGTTGATGGTCTCCGAGACCTGCGCGGCCAGCCGTTCGCAGGCCGGGCGGCTCTGCTGGGACAGGTCGAACCGCACCGTCGCCGCACCGGCCAGCCGGACCAGCCCGAGGCCGAGCCGGTACTTGCCCCGGTCCCCCGGCTGTTCCAGCAGCCCGCGCTGCTCCAGGGCCGCGGCCAGCCGGAAGGCGGTGGACTTGTGCACACCCAGCTCGGCCGCCATCTCGGTCACCCCGGCCTCACCGCGGCGGGCGACGAGTTCCAGGATGCTGACCGCCCGGTCGACCGACTGCACCGGGGAGGCAGTCGGTGCAGTGACAGCCGTGTTGTTGCTCATGGCGCAACGGTATGCCCTTCCGCGGCCTCCCGGTGCCGGTAGAAGGGGATCCGCTGCGGCTCCAGCGGGGTGTTGCCCAGCAGCAGGTCCGCGGACTTCTCGGCGAGCATCATCACCGGGGCGTAGATGTTGCCGTTGGTGACGTAGCGCATCGCCGAGGCGTCCACCACGTGCAGCCCCTCCAGGCCGTGCACGGCCATGGAGTCCGGGTGCACCACCGACATCTCGTCGGTCCCCATCCGGCAGGTGCAGGAGGGGTGCAGGGCCGTCTCGCCGTCGCGGGCCACCCAGTCCAGGATCTGCTCGTCGGTCTCCACCGCCGGGCCGGGGGATATCTCGCCGCCGCTGAACGGGGCGAAGGCGTCCTGGCCCAGGATGCTGCGGGTGACCCGGATCGCCTCCACCCACTCGCGCCGGTCCTGTTCGGTGGAGAGGTAGTTGAAGCGCAGCGCCGGGTGCACCCGGGGGTCCGTGGAGACGATCCGGACCGAGCCCCGGGCGTCCGAGTACATCGGGCCGATGTGCACCTGGTAGCCGTGGCCGCCGGCCGGGGCCGAGCCGTCGTAGCGCACCGCGATCGGCAGGAAGTGGAACATCAGGTTGGGGTAGTCGACCCGGTCGTTGCCCCGGACGAAGCCGCCGCCCTCGAAGTGGTTGGTGGCGCCCGGTCCCTTGCGCAGGAACAGCCATTCGGCACCGATGAACGGCCGTCGCCACAGCTTCAGGGCGGGCTGCACCGACACCGGCTGGGTGCAGGCGTGCTGGACGTAGACCTCCAGGTGGTCCTGGAGGTTCTCGCCGACGCCCGGCAGGTGGTGCACCGGGTCGATGCCCAGCTTCGCCAGCTCGTCCGTGTTGCCGACGCCCGACAGCTGCAGCAGTTGCGGCGAGTTGATCGCACCGCCGCAGAGCACCACCCGCCCGGCGCGCACCTGTCGGGCCGCACCGCCGCGGCCCTGCCGGTACTCGACGCCGGTGGCCCGCTTCCCCTCGAACAGCACCCTGGTGACCAGGGCACGCGTCCTGACCTCCAGGTTGGGCCGGTTCAGCACCGGGTGCAGGTAGGCCCGGGCCGCGCTGAGCCGGCGGCCCCGGTGCAGATTGCGGTCGAAGGCCGCGAAGCCCTCCTGCCGGTAGCCGTTGACATCGTCGGTGAGCGGGTAGCCGGCCTGCTGGACCGCCTCGAAGAAGGCCCCGAACAGCGGGTTGGTCGCCGGTCCGCGCTCCAGCACCAGCGGTCCGTCGTGGCCGCGGAACCCGCCGTCGGTGCCGTCGTCGGCCAGGCAGTTCTCCATCCGCTGGAAGTACGGCAGGCAGTGGGCGTAGTCCCAGTCCTCCATCCCGGGGTCGGCGGCCCAGCGCTCGTAGTCCAGCGGGTTGCCGCGCTGGAAGATCATGCCGTTGATGCTGCTGGAGCCGCCGAGCACCTTGCCGCGGGCGTGGTAGATCCGGCGCCCGTTCATGAACGGCTCGGGCTCGGACTCGTACTTCCAGTCGTAGAAGCGGCTGCCGATGGGGAAGGTCAGCGCGGCCGGCATATGGATGAAGACGTCCCACGGGTAGTCAGGACGGCCCGCCTCCAGTACCAGCACCCGGTTGGCCGGGTCCGCGCTCAGCCGGGCCGCCAGGGCGCAGCCGGCCGAACCCCCGCCCACGATCACGAAGTCGTAGGAACTCATCGCTCTTCCTCCTCGGCGAGTGCGGCGGTGACCCAGGCGTGGAACTCCCCGATGTGGTGCTCGCTGGGCACCAGGACGCCGCCGCGCGCGTAGCCGCGCGAGGCCATCCCCGGCTGGCAGCGCTCGCAGGCGTCGAAGTCCTGGACGTTGACGCGGTGGAACAGCTCCACCGACAGCGACAGGTCCCGTCCCGACTCCACCACCTCGGGCAGGAACAGCCAGTCGCACTCCACCACGGTCCGGTCCACGGCCAGCGGGTACATCCGGTGCACGATCACGTGGTCGGGCACCAGGTTGACGAAGACCTGCGGCTTCACCGTGATCGCGTAGTAGCGCCGGTCCTGCTCCGGCGAGACGCCGGGTATCCGGTCCGCGCCCGGGCTGCCGTCGACGGTGAACCCCTGCGCCGCGCCGGAGAACTCGGCGCCGTGGCCGACATAGGACTGGGCCGCGTAGCCGTTGCTGAACTCCGGCAGCACCTGGGTGAGTTCGGGGTGGATGGTGGCGCAGTGGTAGCACTCCATGAAGTTCTCGACGATGAGCTTCCAGTTGGCCTTCACGTCGTAGCGGATCCGCCGCCCGACGGCCAGCTCCTCGACCTGGTAGTGGCCGATGGCCCCGGCATCGCCGAGCCGCTCGGTCGCCGCGCCGACGACCTGCTCCTCGAAGGAGGGCGGGTCGTCGGCCAGGCACACCCAGACGTAGCCGAGCCACTCCCGCACCCGGACCGGGAGCAGCCCGTATGCGGTGCGGTCCACGTCAGGCATCCGGACCAGGTTGGGCGCGGCCGTCAGCCTGCCGTCCAGGCCGTAGGTCCAGGCGTGGTACGGGCACCGGAAGGCCCGCTTGACCTGGCCGGACTCCTCGGTGCAGACCAGTGCGCCGCGGTGCCGGCAGAGGTTGAGGAAGGCCCGTACCGCGCCGGTCGCGTCCCGGGTCAGCAGTACGCTCTCCCGGCCGACCTGGACCGTGCGGAAGGCGCCGGGGGATCCCAGGTCCGCGGCGCGGACCGCGCAGAACCACATCCGTTCCAGGATCAGCCGCTGCTCCCGGGCGAACACCCCGGGGTCGGTGTACGCCGCCCCGGGCAGGGTGGGCAGCAGACTGGCGGGGTGCTCGGTGACGGTCATGCCTGCCTTCCGTTCGGTGGGGACGTCCTGCTCGGCGCCGGATGGCCTCAGCACCGGATGGCCTCCATCCGCGGGTCGAACAGCGGCTCCGCGGCCACCCGGGCCGGCAGCCGTTCGCCGAAGTACTCGATCTCGACCCGGCTGCCGGGCGCGGCCGAGGATGCCGACAGCCAGGCGTAGGCGATCGAGGCGCCGACGCTGTACCCGTACGCCGCGCTGGTGACGTAGCCCGCCGGCGCGCCGTCGGCGTACACCGGTTCCTTGCCCAGCACCACCGCTGACGGGTCGTCGAGGACCAGGCAGCACAGCTGCCGTTCGGGCGGGGCGTCCTTCAGCCGCAGCAGCGCCTCGCGGCCGGTGAAGGGGCCCTTGTCGAGCCGGACCGCGAAGCCCAATCCCGCCTGGTAGGGGTGGTGCTCGGCGGTGAGGTCCGCGCCCCAGGAGCGGTAGCCCTTCTCCAGCCGCAGGCTGTTGAAGGCGCTGCGCCCGGCGGCGACCGCGCCGAGCGGCTGCCCGGCCTGCCACAGGGTGTCCCACAGCCGCAGGCCGCAGTCGGCGTCGGTGTAGAGCTCCCAGCCCAGCTCGCCCACGTAGGAGACCCGCAGCGCGGTGACCGGGACCTCGCCGATCCAGGCCCGGCGGGCCTTGAAGTAGCCGAAGCCCCGGTGCGAGAAGTCGGCCGTGGTGAGCGGCTGGACCAGTTCCCTGGCCAGCGGGCCCCAGACGCCGACGCAGCAGGTGCCGGCCGTGCTGTCGCGCAGCTGCACACTGCCGTCCTCGGGCAGCAGCCGCTGCAGCCGGATCAGGTCGAGCGGGGTGTTGGCGCCGACCTGGAAGTGCTGCTCGCCGAGCCGGGCCACGGTCAGGTCGCTGCAGACGCCGCCGCCCTCGTCCAGCAGCAGGGTGTAGGTCACCGTGCCCACCGGCTTGTCCAGCTGGTTGCTGGTCGCGCCCTGGAGCAGGGCCAGCGCGCCGGGCCCGGTCACCTCCAGCCGCCGCAGCGGTGTCATGTCGTAGAGCCCGACCCGGCGCCGGGTCGCCAGCGCCTCCGCCCCGGCGATCGGCGACCAGTAGCGGGAGGCCCACTCTCCCCGGCCCGGGACCTCGGCGACCTCCGGCAGCCCGGCGTTGGCCTCGAACCAGTGCGGCCGCTCCCAGCCGCCGGCCTCCAGGAAGTACCCGCCCAGCTCGCGCTGGCGGACGTGGAAGGGGCTGACCCGCAGCGGGCGGGGCTGCTCGGCGGGCTGCAGCGGATGCAGGATGTCGTAGACCTCGACGAAGTTCCGGCAGCCGCGCTGCCGGGTGTACGAGGGCGCCAGCTGCACCTGGTCGAACCGGCCGATCTCGCACTCGTGCAGGTCGAACCGGGAGCGCCCGTCCACCATCAGCTCGGCGACGGCCGCCGCCGCACCGGCGGAGTGGGTCACCCAGACCGCCTCGGCGAGCCAGAAGCCCGGCAGCGCCGGATCCTCCCCCAGCAGCGGGAAGCCGTCCGAGGTGAAGGAGAACACCCCGTTGAAGCCCTCCTCGACCTTGGCCGCGCCCAGGGCCGGGAGCAGTCGCCGGGACTCCTGCCAGGAGGGCTCGAAGTCCTCCTCGGTGAAGGCCAGCGCCGACGGCATGTCAGGGCCGCCGCCCCCGCCCAGCGGCCGGTCCAGGTCCACCGGCAGCGGCCGGTGGGCGTAGGAGCCGATGCCGATCCGGTCGCCGTGCCGCCGGAAGTACAGGTCCTGGTCCTGGTGCCGCAGGATCGGCAGGTCCTCGGCCACCCCGCCGGCCGCCCCTCCGGGTGCCGTGAGCGCCGGCACCGGGGTGGTGCGGACGTACTGGTGCGCCAGCGGGACTAGCGGTAGTTCGGCGCCGACCATCCGGCCGATCAGCGGACCCCAGAACCCGGCGCAGGAGACCACGATGTCGGCCCGGAACACCCCCTGGTCGGTGACCACCGCGCTGACCCGTCCCGCGTGCTGCTCTATGGCGGTGACGGTGTGGTGCGCAAGGAATCTGACGCCTCGTCCGCTCGCTGTCCGGGCCTGGGCCGCGGCGGCCGCGACGGCGTCCGCCAGCCCGTCCCCGGGGGTGTGGAAGCCGGCCAGCACCCGGTCGCGGTCCAGCAGCGGGTAGAGCCGGGCGCACTCCTCGGTGTCGACCAGTCGGGACTCGATCCCCCAGGCGGTGGCCCAGCCGTGACGGCGTTTCAGCTCCTCCGCCCGCTCCGGCGTGGTGGCCACCTCAAGGCCGCCCAGTGGCCGGTAGCAGGGGCGCCCGTCCAGCGACAGCGCCGCGTACTTGCGGGCCGTGTACGCCGCGAACTCGCTCATCGCCCTGGACGCGTTGGTCTGGAAGACCAGCCCGGGAGCGTGCGAGGTGGAGCCGCCGGTGGCGAACAGCGGGCCCTGCTCCAGCACCGTGATGTCGGTCCAACCGCGCGCCGACAGCTCGTCGCTGAGCGCGCAGCCGACGATCCCGGCTCCGATGATCACTACTGCGGGTTGTGCCGTCATAGCCGAGGACCGCCCTCCCGGAATTGTTGCGTATGGAGAAACCCAACTCACGATGAGGAACTGAGCACCAGGGTGTTCGCACCGCGAGGGGGTGTCAAGAGCACCTCGGGCAAGTAACACCACGTTCACGTGTAGTACTTGACGCTGCATCGAGGCGCTCCCATGCTTGGCGACACCTCGTTGCAGATGAAGGCGACTGTCTCTCATGGCGCAACGAAATCTTGCTGCTGCGTTCCCGCCAGACGTGCGTTCCCCGACCCCCGCCCGCACCTGGAGCGACCATGAGCACCCTCAGCCCGCCGCCCACACCCACCCACTCCGAGGACACCCACGACCTGGCCGGCTTCGGCTACCGCCAGGAGTTGGAGCGTTCGCTCGGCTCCTTCTCCAGCTTCGCCGCCGGCTTCAGCTACATCTCGATCATGACCGGCGTCTTCCAGCTCTTCGGCTTCGGCTTCGCCAGCGGCGGCCCCGCCGTCTTCTGGACCTGGCCGCTGGTCTTCGTCGGCCAACTGGCGGTCGCCCTCTGCTTCGCGGAGATGGCCGGGCAGTTCCCGCTGGCGGGCTCGGTCTACCAGTGGTCCAAGCAGATCGCCGGCCCCGGCACCTCCTGGATGGCCGGATGGATCATGTCCATCGGGGCGATCGTCACCGCAGCCGCCGTCGCGGTGGCCTACCAGATCATCCTTCCCCAGGTGTCGCTGGCCTTCCAGATCGTCGGCGGCTCCGCGGACGCCGGGCTCACCAGCACTCCCAACGGGGCCAGGAACGCCATCCTGCTGGCGCTCGGCCTGGTCGTCTTCACCACCATCGTCAACATCATCGGCGTGCGGCTGATGGCCAAGCTCAACAACCTCGGTGTGGCCGTGGAGCTCATCGGCGTCACCCTGCTGATCATCATGCTCGCCGTCCACATCAAGCGCGGCCCGCAGGTGGTGCTGCACACCGCCGGCACCGGCGCCGGCCACTCCTGGGGCTACCTCGGCGCCTTCCTGGTCGCCTCACTGATGAGCGCCTACGTCTTCTACGGCTTCGACACCGCGGGCGCCCTGGCCGAGGAGACCAAGCAGCCCCGGCTGCACGCCCCCCGCGCCATCCTGCGCGCGCTGACCGCCGCCTTCATCGCCGGCGGCCTGCTGATGCTGGTCGGCATGATGGCCGTCGGCAACATCAACGCCAAGGAGATCGGCACCCTGGGCATGCCCTACCTGATCAAGAGCACCCTGGGCACCGGCCTCGGCGACGCCTTCCTGGTCTGTTCCGCCATCGCCATCACCGTCTGCTGCCTGGCCGTGCAGACCGCGGCCATCCGGCTGATCTTCTCCATGGCCAGGGACGGACGGCTGCCCTGGTCCGCCGCCATCTCCCGGGTCTCCCCGCGCTCCAAGACGCCGATGGTGCCGGCCCTGCTCACCGGGGTGCTCACCATCGCCCTGCTGCTGGTCAACATCGGCAACCAGCGGGTGTTCTACATCCTGACCTCGGTCGCGATCATCCTCTTCTACATCCCCTACCTGATGGTGACCGCGCCCATGCTGCTGCGCCGCCTGCGCGGCGAGTGGCCCCGCGAGAACCACGGCCCGCACTTCAACCTGGGCCGCTGGGGCCTGCCGGTGAACATCTTCGCGGTGCTGTACGGCGCGGCCATGACCGTCAACCTCGCCTGGCCCCGGGCCGCCGTCTACGGCAACGACCACTGGTACTTCCAGTGGGGCGCCGTCGTCTTCACCGCCGTCATCACCGCCGTCGGGCTGGGCCTCTACCTGCTGCGCCGCAACGCGTCACAGCCGCAACCGCCGGCCCAGCCCGAGGACCCGGCCCAGCCCCAGGATCAGAGCTTCTCCACCGGGGCGTAGCGCAGCAGCAGCTGCTTGGTCCCCTCCGCACCGAAGTCGATCGTCGCCTTGGCATCGTCCGCCGGTCCGCCCACGGCCACGACGGTGCCAAGGCCGAAGCGGTCGTGCGTCACCCGGTCGCCGACGGCCAGTGACACCGCCGCCCGCTCCTTGATCCGCCCCGCACTCCGGCCCCAACCCGCGGGCGCCGAGGACTTCCTGCCACCGCCGCCGTTGGCCCCGCCGCTGCCCCCGAAGGAGCCGCGGGCGGACGGTACCGCGGCCGCGGAGGACCGCTTCTCGTCCACCAGCGCCGGCGGGATCTCCTCCAGGAAGCGCGACGCCGGGTTGTACGAGGGCTGCCCCCAGGCGCTGCGCAGCACCGCCCGGGACAGGTACAGCCGTTCCCGCGCCCTGGTCAGCCCCACATAGGCCAGTCGGCGCTCCTCCTCCAGCTCCTTCGCCTGGCCGAAGGTCCGCATGTGCGGGAAGATCCCGTCCTCCATCCCGGTCAGGAACACCACCGGGAACTCCAGCCCCTTGGCCGTGTGCAGCGTCATCAGCGTGATGACGCCCTTGCTCTCACCGTCGTCGTCATCCGGGATCTGATCGCTGTCCGCCACCAGCGCCACCCGCTCCAGGAACGCGGCGAGACCGGTCGCGACCGGCTCCGCCTCGGGGTCCGCGGGCTCCGCCGCGGCCTCCTCCTGCTCGAACTCCAGGGCCACGGCCGCGAGTTCCTGCAGGTTCTCGACCCGGGTCTCGTCCTGGGGATCGGTCGACGCCTGGAGCTCGGCGAGGTAGCCGGTCTCCTCCAGGATGGCTTCCAGCACCGCCGCCGGTCCTGCACCCGACTCTACGACCCCGCGCAGCTTCGCCAGCAGATCGTTGAACTTCTTCACCGCATTGAGCGAGCGCGAAGCCATTCCGTACGCCTCGTCGGCGCGCAGCAGCGCCTGGGCGAAGGAGATCCGCTCGCGCGACGCCAGCGCCTCGATCATCGCCTCGGCCCGGTCGCCGATCCCGCGCTTGGGGACGTTGAGGATCCGCCGCAGCGGCACGGTGTCCTCGGGGTTGGCCAGCACCCGCAGGTAGGCCAGCACGTCCCGGACCTCCCGGCGCTCGTAGAAGCGCACCCCGCCGACCACCTTGTAGGGCAGCCCGACCCGGATGAACACCTCCTCGAACACCCGGGACTGGGCGTTGGTGCGGTAGAACACCGCGACGTCGCCCGGACGGGCCGCGCCCGAGTCGGTCAGCCGGTCCACCTCGTCGGCGACGAACTGCGCCTCGCCGTGCTCGTCGTCGGCGACGTAGGCGGTGATCAGCTCGCCGTCGGCGCCGGCCGTCCACAGGTTCTTGGCGCGGCGGTTGGTGTTGCGCTCGATCACCGCGTTGGCGGCGCTGAGGATGGTCTGGGTGGAGCGGTAGTTCTGCTCCAGCAGGATGGTGGTGGCGCTCGGGTAGTCCTCCTCGAAGTCGAGGATGTTGCGGATGGTCGCGCCGCGGAAGGCGTAGATCGACTGGTCCGCGTCACCGACCACGCACAGCTCGGCCGGCGGCACCGTGGCCAGCCCGGCCGCCGCCGGATTGACGAACTCGCCGTCCACCGTCTTCTTCGGCGCGGACCCGGCCGCACCCCCGGACAGCTCCCTGACCAGCATGTACTGGGCGTGGTTGGTGTCCTGGTACTCGTCCACCAGGATGTGCCGGAAGCGGCGCCGGTAGTACTCGGCGACGTCCGGGAACGCCTGCAGCAGGTGCACCGTGGTCATGATGATGTCGTCGAAGTCGAGGGCGTTGGCCTCGCGCAGCCGCGCCTGGTAGAGCCGGTAGGCCTCGGCGAGCTTGCGCTCCATCGGGTTGGCGGCCTGCCCGGCGTAGGTCTCCTCGTCGACCAGCTCGTTCTTGAGGTTGGAGACCTTGGCGGTGAAGGACTTCGGCGGGAACTGCTTGGGGTCCAGGTCCAGGTCCCGGCAGACCAGCGCCATCAGCCGCTGCGAGTCGGCGGAGTCGTAGATCGAGAAGCTGGAGGTGAAGCCCAGCTTCTTGCTCTCCCGGCGCAGGATCCGGACGCAGGCGCTGTGGAAGGTGGACACCCACATGACCTTGGCCCGCGGCCCGACCAGCGCCTCCACCCGCTCGCGCATCTCGCCGGCGGCCTTGTTGGTGAAGGTGATCGCCAGGATCTCGCCCGGCTGCACCCCGCGCGCCCCCAGCAGGTAGGCGATCCGGTGGGTCAGCACCCGGGTCTTGCCGGAACCCGCGCCGGCCACGATGAGCAGCGGCGAGCCGGCGTGCACCACGGCCTCGCGCTGCTGCGGGTTCATCCCGTCCAGCAGCGCGGCCGGGTCCGCGACCGGGCGCGGGGCGCCGTCGCGGTAGTACCCCTCGCGCTGCGGCGGGGGCGCGTCGAAGCTGCCCGCGAACAGGTCGGCGGGCAGTTCCTCCTCGTAGGGGAGGTCGTCGTCGGCATGGCCGGCATGGTCGGCCGGCGGCTCCGCGGCGGAACCCTGCAGACCGGGCAGGGGAATGTCATCAAAGAGGCTGCTCATCGTCAACGAGTCTAGGCGTCCGCACCGACACTCCTGGCCGCTATCCGCGGACCGCTGCCGCCGAGCACGGTCAGATGATCCGATTGATCAGTGTTTCGCTCAACTACGGGCGGATCCGCTGCCCAATCAGCCAGGACTTCATCAATCGGAACGATCAGTTCCGCAGAACTTCGACCAGCCTCGAACTCCGCCCCTCGCCGCCGGTCCCCGCCGGACTAGCGTCCCGGCCCATGGCGTCGCACCGAAAACCGAGACCGAACCCGCTGGCCGCCGTCACCACCCGGGCCACCACCCGCACCGCGGTCACCCTGGCCACGGCCGCCGCCGCGTCAGTCACCGTGTTCGCCCACCCCGGGCACGCCGATCCCAGACCCACCGCCGAGGGCGTGAAGTCGCAGGTCGACCAGCTCTACCAGCAGGCCGAGGCGGCGACCCAGGACTACGACGGCGCGGTCGCCAGGACCGCGGCGCTCCAGCAGCAGACCGCCGAGCTGCAGGACCGGGCGGCCCGTACCCAGGCGGCGATGACCACGCTGCAGACCCGGCTCGGGGCGGTCGCCGCCGCGCAGTACCGGGGCGGCGGGGTCGACCCGCTGATCCAGCTGCTCACCAGCGCCCACCCGGACGACTTCCTGCAGCAGGCCGGCTCGCTCAGCCGGCTCAACGCCTCCGAGCAGCAGCTGCTCACCCAGTACGGGACCCAGCGCCGCACCCTGGACCAGGAGCAGGCCGCCGCCACCGCCCAACTGGCCCGGCTCCAGGCCGCCCAGCAGCGCATCTCCGCCGCGCGGGCCCAGGTCCAGGCGAAGCTGGCCGCCGCCCGTCAGCTGCTCGGCACCCTCACCGCCGCGCAGCAGGCCGCCGCCGAGCAGGCCCCCGGGGCCGCCGAGGCACCTCCCGCCCCGGTCTCCGGCCGCGCCGCGACCGCGGTCGCCTTCGCCCGGGCCCAGCTCGGCAAGCCCTACGTCTGGGGTGCGGCCGGGCCGGACGCCTTCGACTGCTCGGGGCTCATCCAGGCCGCCTGGGCCGCCGCCGGGGTCTCGCTGCCACGGACCACCTACGAGCAGATCAACGCCGGGCAGCGGATCTCCGTCAGCCAGCTCCAACCCGGCGACCTGGTCTTCTACTACTCCGGCATCAGCCATGTCGGCATCTACGTCGGCAACCACCAGATCATCCACGCTCCGCACCCCGGCGCGTCGGTGGAGTACGCGCCGGTGGACGAGATGCCGATCAGCGGTGCGGTCCGCCCCGGGTAGGGGCAGGGCGGGGTTGTCGGGTGCGGCTCGTGCATGGCTTGTCGCGCAGTTCCCCGCGCCCCTATGGGGCTGCAACTGAACCGACGTGGGCAAGTTGCACTAGACCAGCCGTCGCGCCGTCGCCCAGCGGGTCAGTTCGTGACGGTTGCTCAACTGCAGCTTGCGCAGCACCGCGGAGACATGGCTCTCCACCGTCTTCACCGAGATGAACAGCTGCTTGGCGATCTCCTTGTAGGCGTACCCGCGGGCGATCAGCCGCAGCACCTCGCGCTCGCGCTGGGTCAGCCGGTCAAGGTCCTCGTCGACCGGCGGGGTGTCGGTGGCGGCGAAGGCGTCCAGGACGAAGCCGGCCAGCCGCGGCGAGAAGACCGCGTCGCCGTCGGCGACCCGGAAGATCGCGTCGACCAGGTCGGTGCCGGTGATGGTCTTGGTGACGTAGCCGCGGGCGCCGCCCCGGATCACGCCGATGACGTCCTCGGCCGCGTCGGAGACCGACAGCGCCAGGAACCGCACCGCCTCCGCGCCCTCGGGCGAGGTCGCCGGCGCGGTGCCGCCAGGCATCAGCGGGGCACAGCGCCGCAGCACCTCCACCCCGCCGCCGCCGGGCAGGTGGACGTCGAGCAGCACCACGTCCGGCCGGGTGGCGGTGACCACCGCGACGGCCTGCTCCACATCGGCGGCCTCGCCGACGACGTCCACGCCGGTGCGCTCGGTCTGCCCGATCTCGGCACGCACGCCGGTGCGGAACATCCGGTGGTCGTCCACCAGCACCACCCGCGCCCGGCGACCGCCCTCGGCCCCGGCGCCCTCGGTCCCGGCGGTCCCGGTCCCGGCAGCCATCTCGTCCCCGCCCGTCGTCATTGCTCGCTCGCCCTCTCCATCTCAAGTTCGACCTCGGTACCGCCGGCGGGAGCCGGACGTACCCGCGCGTGCCCGCCGTTGCGCTGCATCCGACCGATGATCGATCCGCGCACGCCCATCCTGTCCTCCGGCACGGAGTCCAGGTCGAAGCCGGGGCCGCGGTCGCGGACGAACACCCAGACGGTGTTCCCCTCGACCTCGGCGTACATCGAGACCGGCTCGCCGCCACCGTACTTGGCCGCGTTGACCAGCGCCTCCCTGGCGGCCTGCAACTGCACCACCAGTTTCTCGTCCATCGGGCAGTCGCCGACCACGATCACCTCCACCGGCACCCCGTGCAGGTCCTCCACCTCGGCGGCGACCTTGCGGGCGCACTCGGCCAGGGTGTCCGCGGCCGCCTCGGCCTCGTCGGCGTCGCTCGGCCGCCGGTAGAGCCACTGCCGCAGGTCCCGCTCCTGGGCGCGGGCCAGCCGGGTCACCTCCTTGGGGTCCTCGGCGTTGCGCATGATCAGGGTGAGCGTGTGCAGCACCGAGTCGTGCAGATGGGCGGCCACCTCGGCGCGTTCCTGCGCCCTGATCCGCTCCCCGCGCTCGGTGCCCAGGTCCTGCCACATCCGCAGCAGGTACGGGCCGCCCAGCAGCAGCGCCCCGGCCAGCACCGCCAGCACGGCCTGGGCGACCTTGGCGAAGTCGGCCAGCGTCCCGGAGACGAACAGGAAGCCGACCACACCGGCCGCGACCAGCAGCACCCCGGCCAGGGTCCGCAGCACCGTGGAGCCGCGCTTGCTCTCGCCCAGCGAGAACCAGCGCGCCCAGCGCGCGTCGTCGGCCTGCCGCCAGACCACGGCGACCCCCAGGCCGGCCAGCAGTATCGGCCAGACGTAGGGCGAAGTCGCCTGCTTGGTCACGGTGTTGAGGAACACCAGCAGTCCGGCGACGACGGCGATCAGCGCCAGCAGCGGGCCGCGGTGCTCCTCGTCCTCCGCGGAGCCCGGCCCGGTGGCCGGACGGGTCGAGCCGGCGCCGGGGGCGCTCTGCCCGTCCACGGTCGGCTCGCCCTGGATGGTCTGCTGCAGCAGCTGGCGGACCCGGCGCAGCCCGCGCTGCTGCTTCTCCAGCGAGTACGGGCCGATGTTGCCGACCTGCCAGGTCGTCGCGGGAGCCGCACCGGCGCGCAGCCCCATCGGCACCGCGAACCAGAAGGCCGCGTACAGCAGCGCCCCCAGCCCGTTGCCCAGCAGCAGCACCACGAAGGCGACCCGCACCCAGAACCGGCCGACACCCAGGTGCGCCGCGAGCCCGTTGGCCACCCCGCCGAGCATCCGCCCGTCCGGGATCCGGTACAGCTTGCGCACCGGCGCGGGTCCCGGCGCAGGCTCCGGCGCGGGAGCGGGTCCGGGCGCAGGCGCGGACGCCGCTGCCTGCGCGGGATCGGGGTCGAAGTCGGTGGCTGCCACACCACGATCGTCACACGTCCGGAGCGCTGCGGGTATCTACCGAGGGGGTATCTCAGGGTCCGGTCAGGGAGATGCCTGATGGGCTCCGGGCTCCCGGGGCAGCAGGATGGAGGCATGAAGGACGAGACGCCTCCGCCACCGGCACCACCCCAGGCCGGCCCGCAGCCGGCCCGCGCCGCACGGCCCCCGCTGGAACGCAGCCGCGACCGCCGCGTGGTGGCCGGGGTCTGCGGCGGCCTGGGCCGGCACCTGGACATCGACCCGGTGGTGTTCCGGGTGGTGATCGCCGTGCTCTGCCTCTCCGGCGGCGTCGGACTGTTCATCTACGGCCTGGCCTGGCTGATCGTCCCGGTCGAGCGGACCAGGCGGAACGAGCTGCAGCGGCTGCTGTCCGGACGGGTGGACGGCCAGTCGCTCGGCGCGGTGCTGGTGACCGTGCTGGGCACCGGCATCTTCTTCTCCTACATGGGCAGCACCGGCCACATCTTCCCGCTGACCCTGATCGCCCTGCTGGCCTTCGCCGCGCTGCGCTACGACCCGGCCAAGCACCCGCGCCGCTGGGAGCAGCCGGTCATCGGCGCGGCCGACGAGGCCGAGTCGGCCGGCGGCGGTGTGGAGGGCTCGGTCTTCGGCCTGAAGTTCCGCACCAGCCCGCCGTCGGCGCCCCCGGAGCAGCCCACCGTGCCGGTCCCGCCGTCGGCCCCGGCCTGGTGGCAGAGGGCCGACCCGATGGAGAAGCGCCCCGCCGGCGACCCGCCGCCGCAGGACGGCGCGCCCACCGTCGGCCTGCTCAAGGAACCCGAGGACGCCGCTCCGCGCGACGCGGACCCGACCGAGCCGCTGCCTCCGTACACCCCGCCGCAGCCCCCGCCGGCGCCCCGGGCGCCCGCGCCGGTCCCCGCCCGCCGGCGGACCCGCCAGCGGTCCTTCCTCGGCTCGGCCTTCTTCTTCCTGGCCCTCATCACCGGCAGCGCGGTGTGGTGGGTCGCCGCCAAGGACAACCGCCCGGTCAACGTGCTGGCGGTACTGGCCGCCGCGCTGCTGGTGCTGGGCCTGGGCCTGGTGGTCTGCTCCTTCTGGGGGCGGGGCCGCAGCCTGGCGGTGTGGGCCACGCTGCTCACCCTCGCGGTCACCGCCGTCGGCGCGGGGCCGGTCCACCTGCGCACCGCCTACCAGCACATGACCTGGACCCCGGTCACGGCCGGCACGGTGCAGCCCAGCTATCAGCTGGACGGCGGCGACGCCACGCTGGACCTCAGCGCCGCCGCACCGGCCGCCGGGCAGACCGTGAGCACCAGGGTCCATCTCGACTTCGGCAAGCTCACCGTGATCGTGCCGCCGGGCACCGAGCTCAGGATCGACGCCCACGTCGGCATCGGCAGCATCCGGCTCCCCGACGACAGCAGCGCCGGAGGCGTCTCGACCAGCCGCACCGCGGACATCGCCCCCGAGGCCGCGGCCAAGCACGGAACCGTCAGCCTCGACCTGAACGTCGGCGTCGGAGACCTGGAGGTCACCCAGTGAAGCGCCATCAGCTCGACCTGTTCTCGCTGATCGCGGGGCTGGCCTTCGTCGCCATCGCCGTGCTCTACCTGCTGGACGCCGCCGGGCAGTTGAGCGTCAACGGCCGCCTGGTGATCCCGCTGCTGCTGGTCGCGCTCGGGGTGGCCGGACTGGCCGGGGCCATCTACCGGATAGCGCGGGGCCAGCGCGAGAACCTGCCGGAGGAGCCCGCGGGGACCCCTGCGGCCGGCTCACCCTCCGGGGAGCACCCGTACCGCTACGACGACCTCTCCACCGACCTGGACTCGCTCGGGCTGCTGGACGAGGACCCCGAACGCAGGCTGTGAGCCCCGGCCGCATGGCGCCGCCGGGACGCCAGCCACCCGTCCAGCGACAGGTACGGCGTCCCGGCCAGCACCAGCGGCACCCAGGCCATCAGGTAGATCAGGTCGTTGCCCAGGTAGTAGGGGTGCACCTGCCAGCTCACGGTCAGCCAGAAGCTCAGGTTCAGCAGCACCCCGCCGAACGCCGCGATCCGCCCCAGCAGCCCGAAGAGAGCCCCGAGGCCCACCGCGAGCTCGCCTATCGCAATGGCCAGGGCGAAGCCGGTGGGCGCCTTCAGGGCGAGGTCAAGCAGCGGACCGATCGGGCTGCCGGCCTTGACGCCCGTGGTCATCGAGGCGAAGGAGGTCGGATCGCTCAGCCCGGCCAGGTAGTGCGAGTCGGTGAGCTTGTCCAGCCCCGCATAGATGAAGGTCACCCCCAGGAAGAGCCGGAGCGGCAGCAGCGCGTACCGGGTCGCCTTCTCTGACAGATCCATGCTGGTCTCCACCTCTCGAACTGACCGTTCGTACATCTGTCCCCTACGCACGGGTGCAACGCAAGGTTCAGTTCGCGGGTGCAGCATGTGCCGGGCTTGTCGCGCAGTTCCCCGCGCCCCTGCCATGTGCAACTGAGCCAGTTGCAGCCCCCCAGGGGCGCGGGGAACTGCGCGACCAGCCAACTACGGCCCGCAGCAGAGAGCGGAACAGAAACCCCCTACTCGAACGCCCCGACCAACGCATCCCCGTGCCCGGCGACCAGCGGCTGGTAGTTGATCCACGCCACCAGGTCGTTGCCCAGCTGATCCCTGGTGCGCACAGCGTTCTCGTGGTCCACCAGCACCGGCTTGCCCGCCGCCCTGGCCATCAGCTGCACCTGGCAGGACCGCTCCATGGTGATGAACCACCACGCGGCCGCGTCCACCGAGTCGCCCACCGTCAGCAGCCCGTGGTTCCGCAGGATCACCGCCTTGTGGCCGGCCAGGGCGACGGCTATCCGGCGGCCCTCCTCCTGGTCCAGCACCACCCCGGTGTAGTCGTCGAACAGCGCATGGCTCTCGTAGAAGGCGCAGACGTCCTGGGTGATCGGCTCCAGCAGCTCGCCCAGCGCGGACAGCGTCTTGCCGTAGAGGGAGTGGCTGTGCGCGGCCGCCACCACGTCCGGACGGGCCGCGTGCACCTGCGAGTGGATCGCGAAGGCCGCGGCGTTGACGTGGTGGCGGCCCTGGACGACCTGGCCGTCGTGGTTCACCAGGATCAGATCGCCGACCGTGATCCGCTTGAAGGACATCCCGAACGGATTCACCCAGAAGTGGTCGGTCCACTCGGGGTCCCTGGCGGTGATGTGCCCGGCCACGCCCTCCTCGAAGCCGAACCTGCCGAACAGCCGCAGCGCCACCACCAGCCGCTCCTTGCGGTGCTGCCGCTCCTCCTCCACGGTCGCGAACTTCTGCGGCAGCGCGAACTGCAACTGGTCCATGGGCACGGGCCCCGGCGGCGGGTTGGTCACGGCGGCTCTCCTCATGGTGGTGTCCTGAGCCTGGAAGCTACCCCTGAGTACCAGCAATGACCAGAGCCGACCACGGCCGGAAACGCGACGTCGCCGCCGCCCGCTGAGCGGACGACGGCGACGGCAGGGCCCTGCGGGAGCAGCCGAAGGCGGCTACTCCCACTCGATGGTGCCCGGCGGCTTGCTGGTGACGTCCAGCACGACCCGGTTCACGTCGGCGACCTCGTTGGTGATCCGGGTGGAGATCTTCGCCAGCACCTCGTAGGGCACCCGGGACCAGTCGGCGGTCATGGCGTCCTCGGAGGAGACCGGGCGCAGCACGATCGGGTGGCCGTAGGTGCGGCCGTCGCCCTGGACGCCGACCGAGCGGACGTCCGCGAGCAGCACCACCGGGCACTGCCAGATCGAGCGGTCCAGCCCGGCCGCGGTCAGCTCGGCGCGGGCGATGGCGTCGGCCTCGCGGAGCAGGTCGAGCCGCTCCTTGGTGACCTCGCCGACGATGCGGATGCCCAGCCCCGGACCGGGGAACGGCTGCCGCTGGACGATCTCGTCGGGCAGGCCGAGCTCGGCGCCGACCATCCGGACCTCGTCCTTGAACAGCTTGCGCAGCGGTTCGACCAGCTGGAACTGCAGGTCCTCGGGGAGGCCGCCGACATTGTGGTGCGACTTGATGTTGGCGGTGCCGGTGCCGCCGCCGGACTCCACCACGTCCGGGTAGAGGGTGCCCTGGACCAGGAACTCCACCGACTCGCCGGAGGCGCCGGCCTCGGCCACGATCTCGCTCGCGGCCTGCTCGAATACCCGGATGAACTCCCGGCCGATGATCTTGCGCTTCTGCTCCGGGTCGGACACCCCGGCCAGCGCGGTCAGGAAGCGCTCCTCGGCGTCGACGACCTTCAGCTGCACGCCGGTGGCGGCCACGAAGTCCTTCTCGACCTGCTCGGACTCGCCCTTGCGCATCAGCCCGTGGTCGACGTAGACGCAGGTCAGCTGGGCGCCGATGGCCTTCTGCACCAGCGCGGCGGCGACCGCGGAGTCCACGCCGCCGGAGAGGCCGCAGATGGCGCGCTTGTCGCCGACCTGGGCCCGGATCAGCGCGACCTGCTCCTCCACCACATTGGTGGTGGTCCAGGACGGGGCGATGCCGGCGCCGCGGTAGAGGAAGTGCTCCAGGATCTGCTGGCCGTGCGTGGAGTGCAGCACCTCTGGGTGGTACTGGACGCCGTAGAGCTTGCGGGCGTCGTCCTCGAAGGCGGCGACCGGGACCACCCCGGTGGAGGCGGTGACGGTGAACCCGGGAGGGGCGGCGGAGCAGGCGTCGCCGTGCGACATCCACACCGACTGCTCGGCCGGGGTGCCCTCGAACAGGGTCGATCCGGGGCGGGAGACGGTCAGCTCGGTCCGGCCGTACTCGCGGGCGCCGCTGTTGTCGACGGTGCCGCCGAGCGCCACCGCCATCAGCTGGAAGCCGTAGCACATGCCGAAGACCGGGACCCCGGCCTCGAAGATCGCCCGCTCCAGCACCGGGGCACCCTCGGCGTACACCGAGGACGGCCCGCCGGAGAGGATGATCGCCGCCGGCTTCTTCGCCAGCATCTCGGCGACCGGCATGGTCGAGGGGACGATCTCGCTGTAGACCCGGGCCTCGCGCACCCGGCGCGCGATGAGCTGGGCGTACTGGGCGCCGAAGTCGACGACGAGCACGGTGTCTGTCGTCTGGTGGTCGGGGGTCGCGATTGCCACAGGGCGGCCTTCCGGCGGTGCGATGGGGGGAGCCCCATCCTACCGTCGCCCGCGCGATCAGCCGAAACGCCCGTTGACGTAGTCCGCCGTGCGCGGGTCCGCCGGGTCTCCGAACACCTGCTCGGTGTCGCCCGCCTCGACGATCCGCCCCGGGGTGTCGTGGGTCGCCAGGAAGAAGGCGCAGGACTGCGACACCCGCTGGGCCTGCTGCATGTTGTGGGTGACGATCACGATGGTGAGCCGTCCGCGCAGCTCCGCGATGGTCTCCTCGACCCGGCGGGTGGAGGTGGGGTCCAGCGCCGAGCAGGGCTCGTCCATCAGCAGCACGTCCGGGGAGACCGCCAGCGAGCGGGCGATGCAGAGCCGCTGCTGCTGGCCGCCGGAGAGCGAGCCGCCGGGGGTGCGCAGCCGGTTGCGGACCTCGTTCCACAGCCCGGCCCGCTCCAGGCTGGACTGCACCAGGTGGTCGCGGTGGTCCCGGCTCACCTTGATCCCGGCCAGCTTCAGCCCGCTGGCGACGTTGTCGTACAGCGACATGCCGGGGAAGGGGTTGGGCCGCTGGAAGACCATCCCGATCCGGCGCCGGACGTCGGCCGGGCGCCGGCCCGGGGCGTAGACGTCCTCCCCGTCCAGCAGCACCTCGCCGGCCAGGCCCGCGGTGCGGACCATCTCGTGCATCCGGTTGAGGATGCGCAGATAGGTGGACTTGCCGCAGCCGGACGGGCCGATCAGCGCGGTGACCTGTCCCGGCTGCATGGTGAGCGAGACCCGGTCCAGCACCTTGTGGGTGCCGAACCAGGCCGAGACGCCCCGGCTCTCCAGCCCGTACAGCGGGGTTCCCCCGGACGGGCGCTCGACGCCGGGCAGGACGATGGTGTCGGTCGCGTCGGCGGCGTCGATCGCGGCCATGGGGACGGTCGGGTCCGCAGCTGCGGTGTCGCTCATCGCGTCTCTCCGTGTCAGTAGAGGTTGGGAAGCAGCGCTGCCGCGTTCTCGTAGACGCTCCAGAGCAGCGCCAGCACCACCGGGGCCCCGGCCAGGTAGGCGGCCTGCCGGTGCCAGAGCCTGGAGCCGAGGGTGACCAGCAGCACCGCGCCCAGCAGCGCCAGCGACCACAGCTGCAGCGGCGCCAGCCCGTAGTCGTCGGAGGCCAGCGCCTTGTCCTGGGCGACGACGGCCGGACGGCCGCCCGGGTTGGGCGCCGCGGTTCCGTCGAGCCGGGCGCCGACGGTCGTGGTACCGGTGGGGATCCAGCTGGAGTTCCCGGTGACCAGGACCAGCCGGGAGGCCGCGGTGTCGGTGATCGGGTGGCTGCCGTCGCCGAAGGCGTCGACGGTGTAGCTGAACCGGCCCTGCCCGGTGGTGGCGTAGATCTTGTCGCCGGTGCGGAGCGAGGTGATGGCGCCGAACGGGGCACCGAAGGTGACGGTGCGTCCGTAGAGCACGCTGACGCCCTGCTGGCCCGGGAGCGCGGTGTCCCTGCGGTGTCCGGGGCCGCGCATCAGGTCCCGCCCGGTGGTGCCCTCGACCACCACGGTCGAGTGCAGCCCGATGGCCGGGATGTCGATCACGGCGACCGGCGCGCCGTCGGGGGCGCTGCCGGTCGGCGCGACGGCGTTGCCGAGGTCGAGCGCGAAGGACTTGTAGGAGGTGGACTGGAAGTGCTGCTCCTGCAGGCCCGCGAAGGCGAGCAGGAAGACCGCGAATCCGACCAGCAGGAAGCCCAGCAGGCTGACCGCGGTGGCGGTCCGCAGCAGCCGGCGGCGCCCCGGTGTCGCCGGGGGCCGGCGGGGACGCACCGGCGCCGGGTCGGCCGCGGTGGCCGGGACCGCGGGGGGTTCCGGCGGCGCCGGAGGGGCAGTGACCGCGGGGCGGTCCAGCGGTGGGGCGCTCATGAGCCGGCCCCCTCGCCGCCGTTGCCCCCGTTGTTACCGCCGCCACCGCCGCCGCCACCGCTCCCGCCGCCGGGGTGGGGCCCGGCGCCGGTGCCGAGGGCGAGGAGGCGCCGTCGCCGGGCCAGGTAGCCGCCGACAGCGGGGGGAACGCTGACGACGGCGAGCAGTTCGACCGCGGTGAGCGAGCTCAGCAGGGCGTCGTCGTGCCGTCCGGCCAGCGAGACGATGGTGGCCGGAGCCCCGTTCCCGGCGTCCCCTCCGCCGGTCCCGGTGCCCGAGGCCGGGACCACCTGGCCGGTGTCCGGATCGATCTTGCCGCCGGTGGACCCCGCGGATCCGGAGGTCGAACCGCTGGCGCCGCCGGTGCTGCCGCCGGCCGCCCCGCCGCTCCCCGAGGTACCGGCCCCGCTGCCGCCGGTTCCGCTGCCGCCCGTTCCGCCGGACGTGCCGGACGAGCCGCTGCCGCCGCTCCCCGAGCCGGAACCGCCGGAGGAGCCGGAACCGCCGCCGCTGCCGCTGCCGCTGCTGGGCTGCCCGTTGGCCTGCACGGTGCAGGTCAGCGGCTCGCCCGCCTTGTCGCAGGGGCTCGGCTGCGGGGCCTTGATCAGCACGGTCAGCTGTCCGGCCGAGTTGAAGGTCGGATTGGGGCAGTTGCTGAGCGTGTTGGGATTGACCCCGCTGGCGTTCCCGGGGATGTGCGCGACCTGCAGCAGGCCACCCTTCACCAGCCCGCGCGGGATCGGCGAGTACCCCAACTGGTCGGCCTCGCCCTGCCCGGCGCAGAGGATGTAGCCGATGTAGCGGCTGAGCGCCGACCCCTTGGCCGTGTTGAACCGCGGCGGCACCCCGCGCGACTCTCCGGACCTCGGCACGATCAGGTAGCTGTAGCTGGAGATCGGGTAGGAGCGCCGGTCGCTGTTGGTGTAGACCCCGTCCAGGTTCTGCTGCAGGTAGTTGGGGTCGTTGGGCGAGGTGTTGTCGTCCACGCCGCGGATCTTGGCGGCGGTCAGCGCCACGGCCACGTTGGAGGCGGTCGGCAGGGTGTAGTAACCGGCCGGGTTGAGCACCTTGACGACGGGCCAGTTGGCGCGCTTGGCGTAGGCGTACTCGTCGTACCCGATGGTGCCCTCACCGGTGGGCGACTGGATGTAGTTGGCCACCACGTCGGACCCGTTCTGCGCGACCATGCGGCCCGAGGGCGGGAAGAACTCGGTGTAGTCGCCGCAGGTCGCATGGACCTGGGCCCGGCAGTAGGCGTCCCACTGGGACTTGTAGGTGTGCTCCATGTACCGGGTGAACTGGGCGGTCGCGCCCGACCCGTCGGAGCGGACCACCGGGGTGATCGGGGTGTGCGGCAGCGCGCTGCCGTAGTCGTGGACGATGGCCGGGTCGTCCCAGTAGGTGATCGCCCCGGTGAAGATCTTCACGATGGTGGCGGGCGACAGCCGCATGTTGCGGACCAGCTTGCCGCCGACGGTGAGGTGGTACATGAAGGCGGTGCCGCCGGCCGTGACCGGGACGTAGGAGAAGTCGTAGACCGGGTTCTCCGCGCCGTTGAAGGTCTGCCCGCCGTTGGTCGGCATGCCGGCGTCGGCGTGGGTGCGGAACGGCACGTCCGAGGCGGTGAAGTCGTCCTGGCCCAGGCTCCACTGCTGGCGCCCGGCGGCCGAGCCCACCGGCGAGAAGTTGATGTTGATCCCCAGCGGACCCACGTCCTGCCGCCACTGGTCCAGCGCGGGCCCCGCCCAGCTGGAGCCGTCGCCGTTGAGCGAGGTCGCCGCGCCGGCGGTGCCGCTCTGCACCAGCACCAGGGCCACCGCGCAGAGCAGGACGGCCGACAGGCGCAGTCGGCGCAGCAGGCGACCGGCCCCGGGGGGTGTCGCTGACATGGGTGTTCCTCCAGGATCGGTTCGACTCATGACGCGGCCATCTCCCGCTGCAGCCGCCGCCGCTGACGGCGACTCAGGTCACCGGGGCGGCGGCCGCCGATCAGCCGGGCGGTGACGAAGAGCACCAGCACCATCGCCATCAGGGTCAGCGCGGCGGCGAAACCGCGCGCCACCATGTCCGGCGCGGGGTACCTGACGTAGTTCCAGATGTAGAGCGGCAGGCTGACCTGGTGGTCCGAGAACGGGTCGGCGTTCATCCCCGAGGTGAAGCCTGAGGTCAGTAGTACCGGCGAGGTCTCGCCCACACCGCGGGCCATCCCCAGCACCACCGCGGTGACCAGACCGGGCCGCGCCGTCGGCAGCACCACGTTCAGCACCGTCCGCCACTGGCTGCCGCCGAGCGCGTACGAGGCCTCCCGCAGGGTGCCCGGCACCAGCCTGATCACCACCTCGGCGGCCCTGGTCACGATCGGCATCATCATCACCGTCAGCGCCAGCGAGGCGGCGAAGCCGCACTTCTGCACCCCCAGCGAGAGGATGACCACGCCGAGGATGAACAGCCCGGCCACGATCGAGGGCAGTGCGGTCATCGCCTCGACCACGGTCCGGACCGGTCGGGCCAACCTGCCGCCGACCTCGGACATGAAGACCGCCGCCGCGATGCCCAGCGGCACGGCGAACAGGGTCGCCAGGCCGAGCTGCTCCAGCGAGCCGACCACCGCGTTGAGCGCCCCGCCCGAGGTGATCGGCGAGAGCGTCGCCGTGGTCTCCATCGACTGGGTGAAGAAGTTGCTGTGCGAGGCCGCGTGCGAGCCCCGGATCGCCACATAGACGATCTGATCGACGATCAGCGCCACCACCAGGACCCCGGAGCTGCCGACCACGGTCTGCACCAGGCGCTCGCGGACCGTGCGCGCGTCCCACTGCAGCCGGCCCAGGCCCCAGGTCATGGCGAGGAACAGCAGGTACCAGACGACCAGGAAGCCGAAGGCGCCGCTGAGCGGCAGCACCCGTTCGTAGAGCACCCAGTCCAGCGCGAGGGAGCCCGCGGCGGCGCCGAGCAGCGTCAGCACGCTCTCCCTGGTGACGCCGCCCAGGCGCACCCGCCGTTCCGCCGGCGCGGTGGGCACGGCCTGCGCCGTACGCTCGATGACACTCACTGCATCCCAGCCCCTCGTGAGTCGTTTCGGTCCACCGCTGCCTCAGTCCGCCGTCGCGGCACCGGAGCGGGACCGCCCGATCACCACCGAGGCGACCATGTTGACCAGCAGGGTGAGCAGGAAGAGCACCAGGCCTGCGGCCATCAGCGCGGACAGCGACAGCGCGTCCGACTCGCCGAAGCGCAGCGCGATCAGGGCCGAGATGGAGTTGGCGCCGTTCTCCAGGATGTGACCGGTCACCAGGAACTTCGGCGAGATGATCAGGGCGACGGCGATGGTCTCCCCCATCGCCCGGCCGAAGCCGAGCATCACCGCCCCGATCACCCCGCCCCGGCCGAACGGCAGCACCACCTTCCGCACCATCCCCCAGCGGGTGCTGCCCAGCGCGTAGGCGCCCTCCCGCTCGCCCTGCGGGGCCTGGGAGAAGACCTCGCGGCTGAGCGAGGCGATGATCGGGATGATCATCAGCGAGACGACCGTGCCGGCGATGAACGGTGACGAGGTGTAGGAGGTGTCGATGTCGCCGGTGCGCACCTTCAGGAACGGCAGCACGCCGCCCAGGTGCATGGTCAGCCAGCGGACGAAGCCGACGATCCTGGGCTGGAGGAAGAACAGCCCCCACAGGCCGTAGACGATGCTGGGGATCGCCGCCATCAGGTCCACCAGTGACACCAGCGCGGACCTGATCCGCACCGGCGCGTACTCCGAGATGAAGACCGCGGCGGTCAGCGCCACCGGCACCGCGATGGCCAGCGCCACCAGCGCGATGATGATCCCGTCCGGGAGCACCGCGGCGATCCCGAAGACATGCGCCTGGGTGAGCCAGTTCTGCTCGGTGAAGAACGACCAGCCGCTCGACCTCAGCGCCTGCAGACCCCGGTAGAGCAGGAAGAAGGCGATCAGGCCCATGATCGCGAAGACCGAGAGCCCGGCGGCGCGCAGCAACCCGCGGAAGATGCGGTCCCCGGCCGACACCGGCGCGGTGATCCGCCGCGGCCGGTCCTCGCCCGCGTCGAAACCCGCGTCAGAGCTCGCGTCGAGGCCCGTGCCCTGGCCGTCGTCCGCCGTCACGAAGTCGGCCATCACCCGCGCCTTCCCATCCGCCGGACCCCGCGCCGCGCCGCGGCCGCGGTCCTGCCCCAACCCTGTCGCAGCCCCGCGCCGGCCCCGGTACCGCCCAGCAGCAGCACCGCCGGACCGCCGATGAGCAGCGCCGCTCCCGCGATCAGCAGCGCCGGCAGCAGCAGCCGCTGCGCTCCGGCCCGGTCCGGATCGGCCTGCCCGGCCGCGACGTTCTGCACCGCGAGCGGGGTCGCCGAGGAGCCGGCCCGGTTCGGTGACTGTCCGCCCGACGCGCCTCCGGTGCTGCCGGCCGACGTCCCGCCGGTGCCGCCGGACGTGGTACCCCCTGCCGTGCCGCCGGACGCGGCACCGCCGCTGCCGCCGCCCGTTCCGCCGGACGTCGAGGTCGTCGAACCGCCCGAGGTGCCCTGGGAGGTCGCACCGGTCGTCGAACCGCCTTCGTGGGCGACCCCCTGGTTGCCCGGCAGCGTCCCGTCCTGCGCCAGCACGTGCTCCGCGGCCGACGCGGCCTGCTCCTGCTGCTGGGACGTCAGATCGAGGAACCCGGGCGCCAGTTCACCGGGGTCGAACCCGTAGACCTGTCCCGAGTCGGAGGCGGTGACCTGCGTCAGGAAGCGGGAGATGCTGCCGGCCTTGGCGTCGCTCAGGCCCCGGGTCGGGACCATGGCGTAGGACACCTGGGTGAGCGGGTAGGCCGCCGCGTCCGAGGCGAAGGCGGTACCGGGGGTCCCGTAGGGAAGCACCTGGGTCCCGGTCCTGGCGTCCAGCGGCATGTCGTCCACCGCCGCCTGCATGCTGTGCAGGTCCGGGCCGACGAACGCGCCGGACGGGTTCTGCAGTTGGGCGGTCGGCAGCGAGAACGCCTGCGCGGTGGCGGCGTCCGTGATCGCGAACACCGACCTGATGCCCGGCGCCTCGGGGGCGCACTTGGAGGTCAGCGCCACCGAGCCGGTGTCGTCGTGGATGCAGCTCGGCTGGGCCTGGATGACGTTGCGGTCCACCTGGGTCAGCCCGCCCAGCAGCGGGATCCAGTCCTCCTGCTTGCGGTGGATCGTCCCGTTGGCGCCCTGGTAGGTGCCGGTCGAGTCCTGCGGAACCAGCGAGTCGACCGGGTAGCCGGAGAAGGTCTTCGGCAGGTAGTAGCTGTCGACGTGCATGCCCCACGGGTCCGGCGCGCCCTGCAGGAAGGCCCGGGCGTCGGGGTCGGCGTGGATCCAGGTGGTCAGCTGGCGCACCAGGTCGGTGGTCCCGCCGGTCACGATCGGGTACTGGCTGTAGTCGCAGGACGGCCAGACCGGGCCGTTCACCGGATCGACCGGATTCAGCTGCAGGAACTCCGGGTCCTGGAAGATGCAGGCCGGGTTGCCCGCGACCGAGGCGAAGCCCGGCAGCGAGCCGTTTCCGGCTCCGTCCGAGTACGACTGGGTCAGCAGCTTCGCCAGCAGCCGGGCGTTCAGCCGCATCCGGGTGATCTGCTGCCCCTGCACCGGCACGCTCTGACCGGAGATCCCGCCGTTGTCCACCACGAAGGCCACGCTGATCGCCGTCGTCGCCAGCGGCGCGTAGACGTAGGGGCGCGTCGCCGCCCCGGTGTCCGGATAGGCGGTGAGCGCGACATCGGCCCCGGTGCCGGCCAGGAAGGCGGCCCGGGCCTGCGGTTCGCCGCCGCCGAAGGTGTACTGCAGGCTCATCGGAGCGGTGCCCTGGCACAGCCCGGACCGCCAGAGCTGCATCGCCCGGTCGGAGATCTCCAGCCCCTGGGCGGTGAACGACGCCGTCGCGGCCTTGCAGTCGCTCGGCGTCGGCGCGAAGCTCAGCGGGACCACGGTCCGTTCGGACCAGGCGCAGGTCTCGCCGTCCCAGTTGCCGGTGACCAGGTCCTGGATCTGCAGCCCGCCGTCGGCGCCCTCCCCGAGCAGCGGGTCCGCGCTGTGGTCGGTGCACCCGCCCGGAGTGCCGAGGAGTTGCGCGGCGCTGAGGCTGTCCCCGCCGTAGTTGGGCTCGACCACGATGGAGCAGGCGTGCGAGACGTCGCAACCCAGGGACTGGCTCTGCTCCGCCGTCCAGACCTCGATGTCGGCCGAGCCGGTGCCGTCCGGCCGGGTGGCCATCAACCGCATGTTGGAGGGGAACTCCGGGGTGGTGGTCCCGGACGCCGGTTCCGGCTGCTGGAAGCCGAGTTTGGGATCCGCGTTGTAGAGGGTGCTTCCGTAGCAGTCGGTGATCTTCGGATTGGCGCCCCGGCACTCGTACACCCGCACCGGGTAGAAGGTGGTCAGGCTGCCCGGCGTCACATTGGGCGTCCAGGCCGACGTCCCGGCGCCGCTGCCGGTCGTGGTGGGGGTGAACCCGGTCCAGGAGACGTGCAGCACCTGGTCGGTGAGCTCCGTGGTCTGACTCACCGTCACCGAACCCTTGGGCCCGTAGCTGCCCGTCGTCGGGTCTCCCGGGTTGGGCTGCCAGACCGGCGGACCGTCCACTGTCACCGCGGAGGCCGCCTGGGCCTGCGTGAGCGTATGGGCGCTCTGCGGCAGCGTCCCCAGCCCGCCGAGCAGGAGCAGCGCCGTCAGGACGACCGCGGCGCCCCTGCGGAACCCCCTCCGCGCCGAGGAGATCCGCCTCGCTCGCACCGTCATCACAACCCGTTCCCCTCAGCGCATTTCCGGCCCGGCCACACGGCGGCCCCAACCATTCGGCCTGTCCGCCATGACTGATGACGGTCCAACAGATGTACGAGACGACAACTCCGCCCGGGGCGGGCCCCCGGCCAGGTCAGGAGGCGGGCGTGTAGCTGACCGCGAAGGAGCCGACGGACTGGCCGGCGAAGAAGCCGGTCTGCAGGTGGGCGTTGAGGTAGGCGGCGCCGGCCGGGTCCACGTCCAGCTCGGAGGACGTCAGGGTCTGCGCCGTTCCGTCGCCGCCGACGCTGAGGTCCCCGGCGGGGTCGAGCAGCGCGACCGGGGTGCTGCCGCCCACCGGGACGCCGGTGAACTGGCCCAGGAAGGTGTTGAAGTCCAGGTTGGTGAAGGCCGCGGCCCGGCCGGTCTTCACGTCGACGATCAGCAGGCCGCCGCCGAGCTGCAGGTCGGCGGTGATCTGGTCCACGTTGCCGGTGCCACCGGTGACCGGGAAGGTCGAGGTCAGCCCGTTGGCGGAGCTGTATGCGCCGGTCGCCGAGGGCAGCGGGGCGGCGAAGACGCCCTGGGCGGCGGCCTGCTGGAAGAAGGTGCTGCTCTCGGTGATCACCGCGCTGCCGGAGGCGGCGGTGGCGGCCGTCGCCGAACCGGGCAGGGTGAGGCCGAGGGCCAGGGCGGCAGAGGCGGCGACGACCACGGGCAGGAACCTGCGTGCATGCATGAGTGTCTCCTCGGGGAAAGCGGGCCGGCACCCGGACGAATCCGGGGCCGACCCGCTGCAGGCGTGGCAAAGCAGGGATCACGCGGTGGAGCGATGGAGCCGTGGAGCGGTGACGGTCAGGTCGGTCAGGTGTGCGAGATGACGCCGCACAGGGCCAGCGGCAGGAAGCCGTAGCTCTTGAGGTCGGCCTGGGCGGTGGCGTTCTTGCAGATCCAGCCGGTCGAGCTGAAGATCGCCTTCAGCGCGGTGGCGTGGGAGTCGCCCGCGTTCCAGTCACCGGCACGGACCACGTTGTAGAGGTTCCGCGAGTACGCGCTGACGGCGTAGGCGCTGGAGATGGTCTTGTTGGTGGTGTCGATCGGCACGATGCCGTCCAGGTTGCGGACGGTCAGCGGGCCCTGGACGTCGGTGCCCGAGCCGTGGCTGAAGTAGACCTGGCCGATGTAGTGGCCCACCGAGTAGGGCACCACCGAGTCGTTGGTCTGCAGCAGGGTGTTGCTGCCCTCGTTCTCCTCCACCGTCTGGTTCACGCAGCTGCCGATGGTGGTGATGCCGGTGGAGCTGAGGAAGAAGGACCGGGTGCCGGAACCGCTCTGCGGCAGGAACGGCTGGATGGTGTTGGCCGAGCCGGTGAAGCCGGAGATGTCGGTGATCTGGTTCCACTTGGTGATCGTGCAGGCGTAGATGCCCTGCAGGTCGGCCTTGGTCAGGTTGGCCGGGGCGTCGCCGCCGGACTTGGCCGCCCAGGACACCGCGTCCTTCGCGTAGGCGATGAAGTCGTCGGTGGTCGGGTCGCCGGTCTGCGGGCCGCGCGAGGAGCGGGCGAAGTCGACCGTGCTGGAGGTGGTGCTCCCCAGCGCCGTGATGCCGGCACCGGAACCGTTCGGGCGGGTGATCGAGGTCGCACCCGTCTTGGTGGTGATCGGGGAGGTGCCGGTGGCGTCCCAGCTGTAGAGCTTGGGGGTGCCGGTGTAGTCCGTCGAGAGCTGGTTGAACAGAGCCTGGACGGTGTCCGAGCCGACGCCCACGATGTCGGTGGCGGCGGGGGTGGTGCCGCTCGGCGGGTCGGCGAGGGCCGGACCGGCGGCGAGGGACACCACGGAGGCGGTGAGCGCGGCAGCGGAGACGAGCTTGGCGACAGTGGTCTTACGCATGTTGCGGTTCCTCCGGGAGGAGTGACGTACATGGCGGACCAAGACCCGGTTGCGGGTCCGGTGCCCTCGGCCGTCGCGCTGCGGAACTGCGGTGCTGCGGTGCTGCGCGGCGCGGCCTCCGGCGGGAACGACCCTCCCCGAGCGGCTGTGCCCCCGCCAAGGGCCGCCCGGCACCGTCGGGCCGCTCCGAGACGGCGTCGGCGGCTCTGTCGAGGCCACCGTCGCCGCAGGTCAGGGGGTGTGTTGTCGAAGCGGTGGGTCCGTCCGGCGGTGCACCCGGCAACACCGGGCGTGCTTCCCCAGGTGGCGGGTCGAGCGCCCCTCGGCCACCTCCCGTTCACCACTTCGGATCGACCGGCAGCACCAGTGCCCAGGCCTCGTCGGGCAGCAGGTCCAGCGCCGCCAGGAAGCCGGCCATACCCTTGCGGCACTGGTCCTGGCGCAGATAGGTCCGGGCCCCGCAGGCGACCGCGGCGCCCTCGCGCTCGCCGGAGCGCCGGGCCGGCAGATGCGCCGTCCACAGCCAGGAACGGCCCTGACGCTGGCTCAGCAGGCAGCGCAGGGCGTGCCGGTCGGCCCTCAGCTCCCGCAGCGAGTCCAGCAGTTCGGCACCGCTCCGGTACAGCGTCGCCGAGCGCGCCAACTGCCGCCCGTTGCCCGCCACCAGTGACCAGCCCAGCTGGCCGGTGGGGCCACCGGAGGAGCGCAGCGCCAGCAGGCGCGGTCTGCGCGGCTCCCGGGCGGCCCGACCGGCGCCTGCGGCGCCTCCGCCCTGGGCCCTGCCCGCTGCCGCGCGGGCCGCCGCCTCGACTGCTCTGCCGGCGTCATCGGTTGTGCCCGCCCCGTCCAGCAGGCCGGACTCGTACGTCATCACCCTCGTCACCTCCGCCCCCGCCCACGCACCCGCCCGCCGGGCCGCGCCGGGGTTCGCTGCTCGACAAGCAGCATCGCCCGGCCGATGGCACGGCCGGACGAACGGCGGGTGCATGGGACGACACATCCGGTCCACCGCGGGGGGCCGGTCCCCGCCCGGATCGCGCCCGGTCAGGTCCGGTACCGGAATGCGCTTTCATCCTCGGCCGGGGGATGCGGCCGTGGTAACGGCCGCTCCCCCGGGCCCGGTAAGGAGGGTGACCGCCGCTGGTGCGACGGCTCCGCCTCGCCGGGCCCGGCCGAACCGGCAGGTTCGCCCGGCCCGATCAGCAGCAGCATGAACTTCCGGAAGGCGTTCTGACAGGTCGCATAGCGCTCGTAGGCCCGCGGCGACCTGGCCAGCGGCCGCCCGTAGGGCCCCGGCACCGACCACACCCAGCCGATCCCCTCGTTCTCATGGGTGATCCTGGCCAACTGCTCCGCACCGCCGTCGCGGAGCTCGGCACAGGCCCGGACGGCTTCCTCGGCCGTCCGGAAGTGCGCCGGCGATACGGCGACCACCCGTCCGTTGGGTGCCTTCAACCGCCACTCGTACATTCCGTTCACCGACTTCTCCGCAACACATCTGCCCTTGCCACCGGGGACCCCCGCCGCACCCGTGGCACCTCCTCGAACGGCCCCTGCGGCCTGCTCCCCGCTGCTCCGCGAGGACTGCGCGCGCTCGCGCTCCTGCTCCGGCCGGTCCATGCCTCCCCCTCCACCCGCGTCTCACAACTTCCGTACAGCCGGGCCAAGCTGAGCAAGTTTGTGTAGGCATGGAAAGCAATCCGTCCACTTCCGTTCAGCTATTCCCCGGAAGGTTGCCCCTTGTTAAGAAGCACCTCAGGCCCGGCCCCGGCACAGCTCCAGCAGCTGCATGGCGACCTCGGTGCCCTGCGGGCCGAGCGCGGCGCGGTAGCGCGCCAGGATCTCCAGCTCGCGGTTGAGCGCCAGCCTGGGGCCGCCGGTGGCGATCCGGGCGGTCTGGACCTCGGCGGACACGCCCGTCCGCTGCCGGATCAGCTCGATGATGCGTTCGTCCAGCTCGTCGATGCGCCCGCGCGCCTCGGCGATGACCGTCGTGGCCTGCTCAACGGTGAGCCCGGGGGTGCCGGTCGTGCCGGTGGTGCCGGGGGCGGTGCTGCCGGCGGTGGTGCTGGTGCTGATGTCCATGAGCGGTTCTCCCTCGGATGCGGCGGGGGCCTGGCCGGGTCCGGGGAGACGACAGGCGCCCCGGGCCGTCGGCCCGGGGCGCCTGCGTGATGTCTGTTGTCCTGATGTCAGACGGCATCACCATGGCGACCGGAGCTTCCGGTGCCATAGCTAAAGTTGAATGCCGCGCAGAACATGGCGGCCATCATAGCGGCTTCACTCGTTCGCCCGATACCAGAAACCGTGACCCCTCATCAGGAGAATCGTTGTTCCCCATGACCGTACGGGGTTCACGTCCCGGCCAGTGACGTGCTCCCAGCCCCCTTCCGGGGGACGTGTGCGGCGAGCAGGACCACGCGTGGAGTGTCACAACAGTCCGCCGGCGCGATGAGACGCACCTTGACCGGTGTGTCGTGGGACCTCGCGCCGACGCCCGACCGGGCAGCAGGGGACAGCCGCCCGGTCATGACTGAAGTGATCTGTTGTGAAGGGGCGGTCGGCACCGGGGACGCTCGGGTCCGACCGCCCCGGATCAGTACCCGTCCCCCGGCGCACATCCCACTGCGCACCCCCTCGCGCTTCCCCTCGCAGAGCGTAACGTCGGCACCGCACCGTCCCCAGAGGCACCAGCGCATACCGGTTCACAGAAAACGACTATGCCGATGTATGCCGAACCAGTTGCGCAACACCGGCCATATCCCCCACGATGCTGGTGAGGGGGTGGCATTGAGGTAGCGGAACGGCACCGGGGAACAGAACCTCCGCCGGGCCCGGGACCCGCTCGATACGGACTCCCGACAGTCACTCAAAGTAGTCAAACCGGCCCGGTGGGCCAGCCACCCACTTCGCCGTCCCTGCCCAGAGGCGCATGCCTGATGCGCGCGCCCCCTGCCCAGGTGAACCCAGGACCAACTGACAAGCGGCACCCCTCCCCCGGTGCCGTTCCCGCAGCACCGGCGCTGCCCTGACGCCGGTTGCCGCAGATTGAGGGCCCCGTCTTCCCCCGCGGGGCCCTCGGTCGTTGCCCGGCGGCTACTCGGCCGGCGCCACCTCGCCCGGCTCCGCCGACTCCGTGTCCGCCTTGGTCGGCACGCGCAGCTGGTTGAAGGCGTAGTAGATCGCGACGATCCCATGGAGCGCCAGCGTCACCAGCGCGTTCACGAACGACAGGCCCATCAGGATCGGGTACACCACCGTCCCCAGGGCGAACCGCGTCCGCGTCGCCTTGGCCCCCAACTCGTCCACCCGCGCGTCGAACAGGTGCCCGGTACGGGTGAGCCACCACCACAACGCCTGGAACGTCAGCGCATGGGCCACCATGAACCCGCCGTAGAGCGCGACCGCCAACTGTGCGCCGTCGGGCTGGTTCAGGTAGCTCGACACCACCGAGGTCGCCCACGGCAGCGCCGACACCCCCATCAGCAGCATCAGGTTCAGGAACAGCAGCACCCGGTCCACCCGGGCAACGAGGCTGAAGACCTGGTGGTGGTTGGCCCACATGATGCCGATGACCAGGAAGCTGACCACGTAGGCGTCGTACTCCGGCCATTGATGCGCGAGCTGGTGTGCCAGGCTCTGGCCGGTGGTCGTCAGCGGCTTCTTGACGTCCAGGATCAACAAGGTGATGGCGATGGCGAAGACGCCGTCACTGAACGCCTCCACCCGGCCCGACTCGTTCACTTGGTCCCCCTCCGTCCTGGGGGCATCGTGCCATGCTCACTTGACCTGACAGACGATCCGCGCCGTTCCGGTGCCACCTGGAGGAACCGAGACCTGCGCAGCCGTGCACGGGCCGGCCAGATGCGCGTTCACCGCGTAGTCGCCGGCCGGGACCGACAGCGAGAACCCGTCGGTGGCGCTCGACCTGACAGAGAACCGGCTCGTCCCCGAGCCGGTCACCTCGGCGGCGATCTCGGCCATGCTGCCGGGATACGGTCCGCCCACGCTCACCACCGTGCCGCTGATGGTCCCGGTGCCGCTCGAGGTGCGCGAGTGCCCTGCGGTGCCGGTGCACCCTACCGTCGTCCCGCAGCAGGCGAGCAGCAGCATGGCCCATCCGACCGCGTTCTTCGAGTACCCCACTGCCCTAGCGCCCGATGCGGCGGAGGCGGTTGCGCAGGGCGACGTACCTGCGGTGCAGGCGGTGGACCGTGATGAAGGCGGTCATCCGGTCGGCCAGGGTGAGGCGGTACTTGATCCGCAGCGGGGCGCTGAGGCGGTCGAGGCGGTCGGTGCCGATCGTCCGCAGCAGTTGGCTGACGTGCTGCTGGTAGGCCGCCCGGTAGGCCGCGTCGCCGTCCGCCACCAGCCAGAAGAACTTGGGGATCTCCTCGACCAGGGTGTTGTCGTCGTAGGAGCGCAGGTAGTCACGGGCGAACTCGGGTTCCGGGCGGGCCAGCAGCCACTCCCGGACCAGTTCGATCGAGCGGACCCGGTCGACCAGGCCCCTGGGGTCGGTCATCTGGGTGATCGAGACCTCGCCGGTCTCGCGCACCCGCCAGTGGTAGATCGACTCGGAGAGGACGTCCACCGAGGCTGCCAGGAAGTGCAGCGGCACGCTGACCGGGGCGTCCTCGTAGAGGATGCCCTCGGGGTAGAGCACGCCGGCGCTGTCGAAGAAGCTGCGGCGGTACACCTTGTTCCACGCGGTGCGGTCGGTGACCAGGGCCGGGACAGCGGTGATGTGGGTCTTGAGCCGGGTCTCCCGGAACGGCTTGATGTGCACGCCGGAGGGGGAGTACCCCGCCGCGTTGAACCGCAGTGCGTTGCCGGCGACGAAGTCCGACCCGGTCTCGTCCAGGGTGCCGACCATCAGCCGGTACGCGTCCGGCGGCAGGGTGTCGTCGCTGTCCACGAAGGCCAGGTACTCGGTGTCCGGGGAGATGTTCCGCCAGCCGGTGTTGCGGGCCGCCCCGAGGCCCTGGTTCTCCTGCCGGACCAGCCGGAACCGCGCGTCCTTGGCCGTGTAGGCCTCGGCGATCGCACCGCTGGAGTCCGTGGAGCCGTCGTCGACCAGGACGCACTCGAAGTCCCCGAAGGTCTGAGCGGCGATCGAGTCCAGGCATTCCTCGAGGTAGCGCTCGACGTTGTAGATCGGGACGACGACGGAGAGACGGGGCATCGGCTGCGCGAGCCTTTCTGCGTTCAGGGAGGTGTTTCCACTCACAGCATGCACGGTCGAGATGACGTGCCCGTCTATTCCAGCACGACAGGGGGTTACGCCGGGGTGGCCAAAGACCTTCCGAAGAGCGCCAGGGTCTCGCCGAGCTGCGAGTGCTGCGGCCGGGGCAGGGCGTCCAGGGGGAACCAGCCGAGGGCGTCGAACTTGTCGGGCTCGCCGATGGCGACCCGGTCCGGGTCGACCCGTACCGCGAAGAGCAGCGCGACCCAGTGCGAGACCGGGTCGCCGCGCAGGATGTTGCGCACCCCCAGGGTCTCGACGGCCAGGGCCTCGGCGAGGTACTCCTCGCGGACCTCGCGCCGTACCGCCGCCTCGAAGGACTCCCCGTGCTCCAGCGCCCCGGCGCCGGTGTCCCAGGCCCCCGGCTCGTCCCGCGCACCCGCGCTGCGCCTGGCCAGCAGCACCCGGCCGCGCCCGTCGTGGCAGACGAAGACGCAGGACACCGTGGGCGCGGTCAGCGCCCGCTCGGCCGGACGTGCGGAAGGGCCCCCTGACGAGCCCTCCGACGGGTCCTCTGACGAGCTCTCAGCCGGGCCTTCGGACGGCCCTTCGGACGGGACGTGGTTCATCGCAACTCTCAGAAGTGGTCGAGGAGTTCACGGAAGGCGCGCAGGTGCAGCACTCCCCCGTCGGCGGGGTCCAGCTCGCTGTGCTCCAGCGCCCAGGTGTTGTCGTTGGGGATGAAGACGGCGTTCATCCCCACCGCGCGGGCCGGCAGGATGTCCGACTTCGGCGAGTTGCCGATCATCCAGCTGGCCGTCGGGACCAGGTCGTGCGCCGCCAGGAAGCCCTGGTAGGTCCGGCTGTCCTTCTCCTGGACGATGTCGACGGCCCGGAAGTGGTGCGCCAGCCGGGACGCCTCGATCTTGCGCCGCTGCTCCTCCGGGTCGCCCTTGGTCAGCATCAGCAGGGTGTGCCGGCCGCCGAGGACCGCCAGGGTCTCCGCCACGTCGGGGATCAGCTCCACCCGCTGGTCGACGAGGGCCGCCGCCAGTTCCTCGATCTCGGCGCGCTCCCCGGCGGTGGCCGGCCGACCGCGCAACTCCTGGACGCAGTCGGCCAGACTGCGCAGCAGCATCCGGCTGCCGTACCCGTGGGCGACGGCGTTGGCCGCCTGGATGCCGTCGAGGACGGCACGCAGCTGCAGCCGGTCCAGCGTGGGATGCCGGAGCCAGCTCAGGAAGTCGTCGATGACCCGCTCAAACAGGACGTTGTTCTCCCAGAGCGTGTCGTCCGCGTCGAAGACGAGCGTCTGGCTGTCGTACCGCATCGAAGTCCCCAGGGTGTGTGGCCGGTCCAGCCGCGAACCTAACCGCGGCTGTGTCGGTCCCGCCCGGATTTTTCGGGGCCCCGGGCATGACACCGCCCGCACCGAGGGTTCGTCCGTCGGCGCGGGCGGGTTCTGATCGGAAACCTAGCGGCCGGTGATCGCGATCAACGCCGCTTCCAGCAAATGTGACCTACGTCGCTCAGCCGAGGACGGTCATCACTCATCCGCCGGCTCCCGCTTCGGCGGCACCACCGGCACAGCCAGCAGCGGCAACCGCAGTTCCGCGAAGGCCCCCGCGGGCACGGCCGGCGCCTGCGGTGCCACCGCGGCGACCCTGCGGTAGGGCTCGCCCTGCTCCGGGCGGGGGTCCGCATCGCCCTTGTTGGGCCACATCGACACCGCCCGCTCCGCCTGGGCGGTGATGGTCAGCGACGGGTTCACCCCGAGGTTGGCCGACACCGTGGAGCCGTCCGCGATGCTGATGCCCGGGTAGCCGTAGAGCCGCTGGTACGGGTCGATGACGCCGCGCTCCGGGGAGTCGCCGATCACGCAGCCGCCGAGGAAGTGCGCGGTCAGGGTGCGGCCCAGCAGGTCGCTGACCCCGCTCCCGGCCACGCCGTTGATCTCGGCGGCGACGGCCCGCGCCGACTCCTCGGCCGCCGGGATCCACTTGGGGTTGGGCGCGCCATGCCCCTGACGTGACGTCAACTGCCCCTTCCCCGGGCCGGACTTCTTCCGCGACACGATGATGGAGTTGTCCAGCGACTGCATCACCAGACCGATGATGACCCGCTCGGACCAGCGCCGCTTGTTCAGCATCTGCACCGTCAACTGCGGCCTGCTCGCTGCGATCTTCGCGAACCGCAGCAGCGGCACCCTGCTGCCGCCGGGCACCTGCATGATGGACAGCAGGCTCATCGCGTTGGAGCCCTTGCCGTAGCGCACCGGCTCGATGTGGGTGTGCTGGTCCGGGTGGACCGACGAGGTGATGGCCACGCCCTTGGTGAAGTCGGCCTTGCGGCCCAGCCGCCGGTCGGTGGTCATCGAGCCGACCAGCGCCTCGGAGTTGGTTCGCGTCAGCTCGCCCAGCTTCGCCGAGATCCGGGGCAGGTGCCCCTCGTCGCGCATCTCGTGCAGCAGCTTCTGGGTGCCGAAGGTCCCGGCCGAGATCACGACCTTCCGGGCCCGAATCGTCCGACAGCCCTTTTTTCCTTTGGCGTTCTTCGCGGGATTCCTGGACCGCGAGTCGGTGGCCCGTACGTCCACCGCGTAGCCCTCGCCGTCCTCCCTGATCCGGGTGACCGTGGTCATCGGCAGGATCTGCGCGCCGTTCTTCTCCGCCAGGAACAGGTAGTTCTCGGTGAGGGTGTTCTTGGCGCCGTGCCGGCAGCCGGTCATGCACTCGCCGCACTCGGTGCAGGACCTGCGGCGCGGGCCCTCCCCGCCGAAGTAGGGGTCCTCGACCTCGGTGCCCGGGGCGACCTTGGCGCCCTCACCACCCACGTCCTGGCCGTCACCGAAGAACACCCCGACCGGCGCCAGGTGGAAGGTGCCGCCGTAGCCGAGCTTCTCCGCGGAGGCCTTCAGCGCCACGTCCGAGGGGGTGACGGTGGGGTTGGTGCGCACCCCCAGCATTCGCTTCGCCTGGTCGTAGAAGGGCGCCAGCTCCTCGGCCCAGTCGGTGATGGACTTCCACTGCGGGTCCTGGAAGAACGCCTCCGGCGGGACGTAGAGGGTGTTGGCGTAGTTCAGCGAGCCGCCGCCGACCCCGGCCCCGCCGAGCACCATCACCTCCTTGAGGACGTGGAAGCGCTGGATGCCGTACATCCCCAGGGCCGGTGCCCAGAGGTAGTTCCTGGTGTCCCAGGAGTTCTTCGGCAGCGTCTCGCGGGTGAAGCGCCGACCGGCCTCCAGCACCGCGACCGAGTAGCCCTTCTCGGTCAGCCGCAGCGCGGACACCGAGCCCCCGAAGCCCGAACCGACGACGACCACGTCGTAGTCGAAACCCGGCTCGGCCGTCTCTTCCGTCGTCGCCATTGACGCAGCTCTCCTGAATCCTGTGAATCCTGATGGGCCGTTGGTACCGGTAAGAGCCGACCTACTTGAGCCGCAGCGCCTTCATCGCCCCCAGCGCCCGGGTCTGGAACTTCGCATACCCCTCGTCGTCCATACCGAACGACGGCGACATGCTGATCAGCTTCTGCACCGCGATGGTCTGCGGCTCGGTGTACTTGAGGATGCCCTCGGAGCCGTGCCGGCGGCCGATGCCGCTGTCGCCCATGCCGCCCATCGGGGCCGCCACGCTGGCGTACGCGGGCGCGTAGCCCTCGTTGACGTTGACGGTGCCGGAGTGCAGCCGCTGCGCCACGGCGACGGCGTGCCGGGTGCTGCGGCTCCAGACGCTGGAGTTCAGCCCGTACGGCGTGCCGTTGGCGCGCTCGACAGCCTCGTCCTCGCTGCCGAAGCGGTAGACGGAGACGACCGGGCCGAAGGTCTCCTCGGTGCAGACCGCGCTCTCCTCGGTGACGCCGTCCAGGATGGTCGGCTCGAAGAACAGCGGGCCGACGTCCGGCCGGGCCTGCCCGCCGGCCAGCACCTTGGCGCCGTTCTTGACGGCCTCCTCGACATGCCGGGTGACCGTGTCCAGCTGGCGCTGGGCCACCAGCGACCCCATGTCGGCGCCCCAGGCCAGGGTGTTGCCCAGGCGCAGGGCCCGGGTGCGGGCGGCGAACTTCTCCAGGAAGGCGTCGGCGACCTCGGCGGCGACGTACAGCCGCTCGATGGAGATGCAGAGCTGTCCGGCGGAGGAGAAGCAGGCGCGGACCGCGCCCTCGGCGGCCTTGTCCAGGTCGGCGTCGGCCAGCACCAGCATGGCGTTCTTGCCGCCGAGCTCCATGGAGGCACCGATCAGCCGGGCGGCGGCGCGCTGGGCGACGTCCCGTCCGGTCCTGGTGGAGCCGGTGAACGAGACGTAGTCGGCGTGGGCGACCACCTCGGGGCCGACGACCGGCCCGTCCCCGATGACGATCTGCCACAGCTCGGCCGGCAGCCCGGCCTCGACCATCAGCTCGCGGGCCCGCAGCGCGGTGAGCGCGGTCTGGGTGTCGGGCTTGGTCACCACGGCGTTGCCGGCCACGAAGGCGGGGATGGCGTCGCCGACGAACAGCGCCAACGGGTAGTTCCACGGCGAGATCTGACCGATCACGCCCTTGGGCTGGCGCACCTCGCGTACCTGGGTGAGGACCGGGTACACCCCGCCGCGACGGCGCGGCTTCAGGTACTTGGCAGCGGCGCGCCCGTAGTGGCGGGCCTCCAGCGCGGCGGCGCTCACCTCCTCGAAGGCGTGCGCGCGGGTCTTCCCGGTCTCCGACTGCACCAGGTCCAGCAGTTCCGCCTGCGCGGCGAAGAGCAGGTCGTGGAAGCGCAGCAGCACCGCGGCGCGCTCCCGCAGCGGGCGCAGCGCCCAGGCCGCCTGGGCCACCCGGGCCCGGGCGAAGGCATCGGCGACGGCCTCCGGGCCCGACTCGGGGATCTCCGCGAGCACCTCCCCGGTGAACGGGCTGAAGCTCTGCGTCACAGCGGGCTCGGCCCCCACCGTGATCCCCTCGACCAGCCGGGCGACCAGCTCCGGCGTCACAGCGTCGGCTGCGGTACGGGTCCCGGCCACCGCCACGGGGTTGCGCTCACCGGCGGCACTGCTGGTGCTGATGTCAGTCATGACGTGCAGCGTAGGCCGTTTCCAGCCGCTTGGGTACCCGTCGGTAACAGAGATATGTCCTTGTCAGAGCAATCAGCTACCTAGGACGCGCGGAACGTCTTCACCGTCAGCAGGAAGAGCCGATAGTTGGGGATCTGTCCGATCGGGCGACTGAAGACCGCTCGCTTCTGTTCCTGGACATGGACGAGCAGCACCCCCCGCTGCGCGTTGAGGTTGCGGTAGCGCGCCCAGTCGACGTATCCCACGGGAAGCACGATCCCGCTCCGGTGGGCCCGGCCCACGAGAGCGGCCATCCGCCCCTGCCCTGATCGGCCAGGGTCCGCTCGGCCAAGGGCGGATGGGAGTCGTATGGGGACGCCTCACGGTCGGGGAGTTCGACGCGAAGGGCCGTCGAGTTCGGACGCGCGATCCGGATCGGCAAGCAGGTGGCGGAAGCCGCCGAGGAACGGAGTAGGCCTAGTGCTCTGACCACATTGGTTCGCCGGGTTGGTGGTTGGAGCGGTTGGATGGGCGGAGACGTCCGTCCAAATCACTCACTGACGTTCAAGGCCGCGCAGTCCGCGACCCCCAACTCGGACAGCACCGCCCGTAGCCGCTCCAGTGCCGCACTCGCGTCCGAGCCCTCTGCGATCTCAAGGTCAAGATGGCA